>NZ_JAWLHG010000004.1:0-171894 GCF_041690465.1 Falsiroseomonas sp.
ACACCATCGGCCGCATCGTCGACGCCTTCACGCCTGGGGAGTGCGCCAACTACTTCGCCGCTGCCGGCTACGATGCAGACTGATCGGAAACCGCTCTAGATCGCGAGCGACATCTGTTCGACTGCTAAAGGCTGATCGCTGTCTGCCTCAACGGGAGCGTGCGGCTCCACGCCATCCCGCAGCAGCCGCACCAACTCGGCCTGAGAGCAGGATACCTGTCGAGTGGCGACCAGCTCCCCTTCGGAGTAGCGCCGAATGCTGGCCCGGACTGTCCCTGGCCGGCCCGCGTCTTCCAGGCCCTCGGGTGCGCGGTCAGGGGCGGCATCGTCCACCTGAACGGAGCGGCGCAGGATCAGCTGGCCCTGCCTCCACGGCAGCCGATGAACGCTGGGTGGCTCATGCATGGTGTCCCCGGCAGCGAAACAATAGGCCGGTGGGCTGCCCTGCGTCTCCAACGTCACGAACACACGCATGTCGCCTCGCGCAAGGCGCTTCATGGTGAAGTCGGTCGCAGCGATCCCGGCCTCTTGCAGCGAAGTCGCGAGGTGAGCCAGCGCGTGCCCCTGCCCCGCAATGGCTTCCTCCGACACCTCGATGCCGCGCGCCTTTAATTCCGCGACCAGCGGCTCCCCGCCTTGCGATGACCGGCCGGAGAGCGCGCGCGGAGTGGGGGCAATGTCCAGTGCAGCCTTGAACCCCTCAGTGATGCCGAAAGCCCAGCCCTCTGCCATCCCGTCTCGGAAGCGTATCCGCGAGAGGACACGCCGCTCCCTCGGGCTCTGCATCGGACCGCCCTTGGTGAGGCGCTGGCCGGGAGCCGGAGCGAGTTCCTCGGCGGTCATCCAGATTTCGGCGCCCCCGCCGAAGCGCACAAGGTATGCGGTATGGGCGAGGTCTGTGGAGTGCCCGATTTCCCGGCCCCTCCGCTGCACGAAGGTCACTAGCCCAACGTGCCCGGCCTTGATCCCGGTGCCTTCGATGTCGGCGACGACAGCGACCGTGTCCTCTACCGCGAAGGGCAGGACGGTGACGGGGCGGGTGCGGTCACTGGCGCCCTCAGGTTCACCGAGGTTCAGGTAGTAGGCTTCCAGATCGGTGCCCCGAACGGCGTCCCGCAGCGCCACCACGTCGTCCGTGTTGCCACTCAGGAGCGCCGTGACATCCCCGGCTAGGAGCGCGTGCGGTGCTTGCACCACATGACATCCCACCGTCGCAACTGGGCGAGCGCGAGCGAACGCGTGTTCAGCGACTTCACCAGCCGCTTCTTGCCAAGCACCGCTTGCAGCGGCCTCGGCACGTCCTTCACGCAATACCAGCCCTGCCGACGCTGCACCAACCAACGGGTGTCGGGCATGTCTGCCCCATCCTCACCCGCGCCCTTCGCCCCCACACGCGCCCCCACACAAGTGCCCCCACACGGATGAGCTGGAAAGGCGCGGTAGTCCAGCGATTCCGGGCAGTCAGGACGCTGCCCGGAGATGGTCCACCCATTCAGGGCGGACGCGGCACAGGAAGGAAGTCGTTTCGCTCACGCCGCTTTCCCCTGGAAGGCTGACCTACGCGTCCCGGAAACCGAAGGTGCCGCTTTCAGCCCCAGCCGGTGTCCGCGCCGGGTCTGCACCGCGCGTCAGATTGTTGGCTGCGGGTGGCGGAACACCCAGCGGCTGTCCTCCCGAACGAAACGCTGCGGAATTTCGGCAGCGCTGTACCGCAGATATTGCAAGAGGCGGCCGACCATGCTTGTGACGCGCTTGCACTCGCGCGTGCATGCGAGGATTTCGTCGGCGCTCGAGGGCAAGCCTTCGATTTCCTCATAACCGTTCTTGGTAATCCTGGCCTTTGTAGCCAGGGTCGTGCCGTCAGGCAGCGACAGACCGATATGCCATGTCGCATGTAGGAGTTGGTTGCGCTTTTCCACAACATGACTCCAGTCATTTGCAATCTGCTTCAAAAGACTTTGCACAATATCACTAGTTTGCGGAGACATACCTGGCACCATCGGCAAGCTTTCTATTACAAGTGCTCTCCAAATTTGCATGATCGGGAGAGCAGTGATGGAGCTATGATGAAGAAGCACATGCGGCAGCCGAACGTGCACGCCAAACGCAGTGCCCTGCTCGACCGTGACTCCCCGCTGAAAGCCAATCAACATTTGCGAGCAATCTCCACGCAGGACGGCGACGAGGTATTCGAAAGCTTCGACATACTGCCCAAGGCGGCCGAAGCGCTCCGCGGCCACCGCGTCTCTGCGGCTGGCAGCCTCTGCTTCGTTGCCGCAATCTAGGGTTTCAGGATTAGCCATGCCGAAGCCACGTGAGGGGTGATTTAGGGATGAAGCGGTCGCGTGCTGACTGCGCGGCGCCACCAATACATGATTTCGGCAAATTGCGCTGAGGAAATGGTGCCCAGGGGCGGAATCGAACCACCGACACTGCGATTTTCAGTCGCATGCTCTACCAACTGAGCTACCTGGGCCCATCGCTCCGAACCCCTCGTCGAGGCCGGCCGGTAGAGGCCGCGGGTGATAGCGGATGGCCTCAGGCCTGTCCACCCGTCCCCTCATCGTCCTCCGGCTCCTCCTCCGCGGGGATCGCGTAGTCGCCGGAAAGCCAGCGGCCGAGGTCGATCTGCTGGCAGCGATCCGAACAGAATCGCCGGCCCGGCGGCAGCGGCCCCTTGCCGCAGATCGGGCAGCGCCGGATGCGCTTGCGTTCCTGGGCGGTCATGGCGCGGGCTCCACCACCTCCCGCCCCGGCGGCACCGCCGGGTCGGGGAGCAGGCGCAACGCGCGGCCGGCACCCTCGGTGTATTCGGCCAGCGCCTCCGGCACCGATTGCAACGCGGCGACCACCGGGGGCGCAGCGCGCAGGGCCAGCGCGCGGCCCGGCATCGAAGCCGCCTCCCGCGACGCGTGGCGCAGCGCGGCCAGGCCATGCGTTAGCGGCGAGAGCGGCTGGCCGAGCACCTCATGCAACGGCGGATGCACGCGCTGGCGCTGGATCTCGAAGAGGCCAAGCCGCGTCAGGCCGAGCAGCCGCGGGCGCAGCGGGTCCGCTTCCAACGCGGCGGCGAGCGGGGCCGACAGCACCTCGCGCCGCTTCACGGCCAGCCCCGCCAGGTCCAGCAGGATGGCGCCGGCCAATTCGCGCAGCCGGATCTGCCGCGCCGCCTCGGCCACGGCCAGACGGTTCAGGCGCAGTTGCGCCTCGGCATCGGCGCCGCCGGCATGGGCGCCGGCATCCACGTCCAGCGCCGTGAGCGCCGGCGTCGGATGGATGGTCAGCCGGCCGCCGCCGGGCAGCGGCACCTCGGGGCCGGCGAGCAGGTCGAACTCCGCTTCCAGCGCGTCGTCGAAGGCGCCGGCGCGGTCGAGCCGCACCCGGTCGCCGAGCAGCGGCTTCAGCCGCGCGGCCTCCGCGGCGCTGTCGGTCACCACCGCCGCATCGGGGGCGAGTGCCGCGAAGCGCAGCGCGGCACCGGGCCCGCGGCGCAGCAGCGCCGGCCCCGCGCCAGCAGCCGCGGCGGCGAAGGCGGCCTCCTCCGCGGACAGGCGGGCGGAGGCGCGCGGGCCCTTGCCGCCCTGCGCGGCGCGGGTGAGGCGGACGGCCAGCATCGCGCCCTCCTGCAAAGCCCTGCGATCGGGCGCCTCGCTCTCTGGCAGGAAGGCGGTGGCGCCGTCGCCGAGCAGCAGGAAGGCGCCGCTCATAGGCCGGGAAACGGCCGTGACGCGCGCGCGGTGCAACGCGCCGACGGCGTCGGGGCGCGACGGCCGCTCGACCGCGGCCAGGTGAAGTATGCCGTCGCGCAGCAGCGCCACCCGGCGCTCGCCGGGCGAGACGGCGACGCGGATCACGGCCGCAGCCAACCCGCCCCCCGCAGCAGCTGCGCCGTCTCGAACAGCGGCAGGCCGACCACGTTGGAGTGGCTGCCGGACAGGAAGCGCACCCAGGCCTCGGCCCGCTTCTGGATCTGGTAGCCGCCGGCCACCCCGCGCCATTCGCCGCTTTCGAGATGCGCATCGATCTGCGCCGCGGTCAGCCGCTGGAAGGCAAGGATGGTGGTGACCAGCCGCTCCGAAGCCTTGCCGTCCGGGCGGATCAGGCAGATGCCGGTCATCACCTTGTGCCGGCGGCCGGAAAGCAGGGCGAGGAAGCGCCTGGCCTCGACCTCGTCCGCCGGCTTGCCGAGGATGCGCCGGCCGACGCCGACCACGGTATCGGCGGCCAGCACCAGGCCATCCGGCACCTGGGCATGCGCGGCCTCCGCCTTGGCCCGCGCCAAACGGGTGGCGAGCAGCCGCGGCAGCTCGGCCTTGCGGGGGGTTTCGTCGAGGTCCACGGGCAGCACGCGGTCGGGCTGCACGCCGATGCGGGCGAGCAGTTCGAGCCGGCGCGGGCTTGCGGAGGCCAGGACCAGCGGCGGGCGGATATCGCCCGGCACCGGGCGGGGGCCTCTACTTGTAGCGGAAGGTGATGCGGCCCTTGGTCAAGTCGTAGGGCGTCATCTCGACATTCACGCGGTCGCCGGCCAGGACGCGGATGCGGTTCTTCCGCATCTTCCCGCTGGTATGCGCAAGAACCATGTGGTCGTTGTCCAGCTTCACGCGGAACATCGCATTGGGCAGCAGCTCGACCACTTGGCCGCTGAATTCGATCATGTCCTCTTTCGACATGAGGCTCCTTATGGGTGACGCGGCTGATCGGCACGCCCTTGGGGGCTGGGGCGTCCGGACCCGGCGCAATATTCGGATTCGCGCCGGAACATGATCCTCACGGCCGGCGGGGTCAAGGATTGTGGCGCAGTCGTGCAGCCACGCTCAACGCATGCGCGTCCAGCCCCTCGGCGCGGGCCAGCGTGACGGCGGCCGGGCCGACCGCCTCGAGCCCGGCCGGATCGGCCTCCACCCAGGTGGTGCGCTTGAGGAAATCGAACACCGAGAGGCCGGAGGCGAAGCGCGCCGTGCGGCCGGTGGGCAGCACGTGGTTGGGGCCGGCGGCGTAGTCGCCAAGCGCCTCCGGGCACCAGCGGCCGAGGAAGGCGGCGCCGGCATGGCGGATGCGGGCGAACAGCGCCTGCGGCTCGGCCACCATGATCTGCAGGTGCTCCGGCGCCAGGCGGTTGGTGAGCGCCACCGCCTCGTCCATGTCGCGCACCAGGATCACCGCGCCATGCGCCGCCCAGGATGCGCCGGCGATCGCCGCCCGGGGCAGGCTTTCCAGCGCCGCCTGCACGGCGGCGACCACCCGCTCGGCGAAGCCGGCATCATCGGTGATGAGGATGGATTGCGCTGCCTCGTCATGCTCGGCCTGGGCCAGCAGGTCGAGCGCCACATGCTTCGGGTCGTTCGACCCATCGGCGATCACCACCACCTCCGAGGGGCCGGCGATGGAATCGATGCCCACCCGGCCGAAGACCTGGCGCTTCGCCTCGGCGACATAGGCGTTGCCCGGGCCGACGATGCGGTCCACCGGGGCGATGCTTTCGGTGCCGAAGGCGAGCGCGGCCACCGCCTGGGCGCCGCCGACCCGGAACACCTCGGTCACCCCGGCAAGCTCGGCGGCGGCGAGCACCAGCGGGTTCAGCAGGCCGTCCGGCGTCGGCACGCACATCGCGATCCGCCCGACGCCCGCAACGCGCGCCGGCAGCGCGTTCATCAGCACGGATGACGGATAGGCGGCCTTGCCCCCCGGCACGTAGAGCCCGACGGCATCCAGCGCGCCCCAGCGCATCCCGGTCCGCAGGCCGGGCTCCGCCAGTTCCACGTCGCGCGGCATCTGCGCCTGGTGGAAGGCCTCGATCCGGCGGGCGGCGAGGGTCAGCGCGCTGCGCTGCTCCGCCGGGATGGCGGCGGCGGCGGACTGCATCTCGGCCTCGGTCACCCGCAGCGCGACGGCGGAGCTGGGGGACCAGCGGTCGAAGCGCCCGGTGAGCTCCACCAGCGCGTCGTCGCCCTTCATGCGAACCTCGGCGAGGATCCCGGCAACGGTGGCATCCACCTTCGCCGTCGTCTCCCGCGCATCGTCGAGCAGGGCGCGGAAGGCGCCCTCGAAGCCCGTATCCCGCGTATCCAACCGCTTCATCTCTTCTTGCCCTCAGACGCCGGGCGGCCGCTCGGCCCGGCGACACCGGGCCGCATGCCGACGCCGTGTTGCGGCGCCGTCATCTCGCGTCACGCTCCGCCAGCGCCGCGCGGAAGCGGGAGATCCAGCCGGCGATCGCCTCCGGCCGGGTCTTCAGCGCGGTGCGGTTGACGATCAGGCGCGAGGTCACGTGGGCGATCACCTCGGTCTCCACCAGCCCGTTGGCCTTCAGCGTGGAGCCGGTCTGCACCAGGTCCACGATCACGCGCGAGAGGCCGAGCGAAGGTGCCAACTCCATCGCGCCGTTAAGGTGCACCACCTCCGCCTGGATACCCTCCTGGGCGAAATGGCGATGCGCGATGGCCGGGTATTTGGTCGCCACGGTCACGCGCGAGGCACCGGCGTATTCGTGCCCGGCGGTCTCCGCCGGCTCCGCCACCGAAACGCGGCAGCGGCCGATGCCGAGGTCGAGCGGCGCATAGATCTGGTCGTAGTCGAACTCCATCAGCACATCGGCGCCGCAGACGCCGATATGCGCCGCGCCATGGGCGACGAAGGTGGCGACGTCGAAGGGCCGCACCCGCACCACGTCGAGGCCGGGATGGTTGGTCTCGAAGCGCAGGCGCCGGCTGTCCTCGTCCGCGAAATCGGCGGCCGGCTTGATCCCGGCCCGCGAGAGCACCGGCGCGAGTTCCGCCAGGATCCGCCCCTTTGGCAACGCCAGGATCAGCGTGCCGCCGGCTTCGGCGGGGCTTGAGGGGTCGGCCGGGAAGGCTTCTTCCAGTCTCGTATCCATGTTCAAGCCTAGCACCGTTGCGCACCGGCGGGCGATCACGCCCGCATGGCACCCCGGTGACGCTTCAGGTCACGCTTCGGGCGGTGGCGGATGACAGAGGGCGCCGGGGCGGTCAACCGCTGCGGCGCGCGGGGCTGCCCTCCGCCGGGCGATCGAGGGCGGCGACCACGAAGGCCAGCGCGCCAAGCGCGGTGACGGCGAACAGCACCCAGGGCACCGGCCCGTAGCCGCCCGCGGCCTCCCACACCAGCGCGAGGGCGAGCGGCGCGGCGGTGCGCGGCAGCACGGTGGCGGTCGTCAGTGCGCCGCTCACCTGGCCATAGCCCTCATGCCCGAGGATCTCGGCCACGCCGGAGACGCGCAGGATCGTCAGCAGCCCGCTCGCCGCGCCGAACAGCACGGCGAAGGCCAGCAGCACCGGCAGGCTCGGCGGCGCCAGCGCCAGCACCAGCATCGCGAGCGGCTGCAACACCACCGCGACGTAGCCTGCCAGGCGGATGTCGGCGATGCGCCGCCCGAGCAGGAACAGGACGCCCCGCGCCAGGCACCTGGCAGGGGCCATGCGTCGCCACCACCAGCAACGCCGCGGCCAGCGGCAGCCCGCGCTCCTCCAGCAGCGGCAGGATGTGGAAGCCGATGCCGACCATGGTGAAGGCCTGGGCGCAGAAGGTCACCGCCAGCGCCCAGAATGCGCGCCGCCGCAGCGCCCGACGCAGCGGCCGGCCACTGGCCTCGGCCCCCGCGCCGGAGAGGCTGCCGCGCACGCCGCGCAGCAGGACCGCGGCGGTGAAGGCGGGCACCAGCTGCAGTGCGGCGAAGGCCATCAGCGTCGCGCGCCAGCCCAGCGCCTCGATCAGCACGGCGGCGAGCGGCAGGAAGATGGAGGTCGTCACGCCGGTGATGAAGGTGGAGTACATCACCGCCCGCCTTGGATCACGGCTGTTGGCGGTCAGTGCCGCATAGGCGGGGTCGGAGAAGGCCATCGCCTGCACCGCGCCGATGGCGATCCAGAGCAGGTAGAACAGCGCCAGCGAGCCCGGGATGGCCGACCAGGCGAGCAGCGCCAGCCCGCCGAGCGCGGCGCCAAGCGTCATCACGCCGCGACTGCCATGCCGGTCCACGAAGCGGCCGACCGGGATGGCGGCAAGGCCGGCGGCGAGCAGCCCGGCGGTGACGGCCCCCGAGAACTCCGCCCGCGACCAGCCGAGCTCCGCCTCCATCGGCGCGAAGGACGAGGCGCCCCTCATTCACCGAGATGGACGTTCCTGGAACGGGGCTGCGGCATCCTCCGCCGGCGGCACGGGTGGCGGCAGCGGGAAATCGAGGACCACCCCGCCGGAGCCGAGCTCACGGATCGGCAGGGCGCGCAGCATCAGCGGATCCGTCTCGAGATCCTCGGAGAAGACGAAGGGCAGGCGGTCGCCTGCCGAGAGAAAGCCGACAAGTTCGGCAAGCCACCCGGCATAGGCCCAGTCACGCCCCACACCGGCCGCGGCGGTGAGCGGGAAGCGCGCGACGAACCGCTCGGCGAGGCCGCGTGCATCGTCGTTCCGGGCGTCCTCCCAGCCGAAATAGGCATTGCCGGAGGCGGAGGAATACCATGGCCGCTCGCCGCCCTGCGCCGTGTAGGCGCCGCCCGGCACGAAGGCGCCGTTGCGGTCGGAAAACCGGTCCGCGGGGGCGACGACGCAGCGCCAGGCGAGCGGGTATTCGTGCGGCATGATGCGCAGCCTCTGGTGGCCGAGCCGATGCAGCTCCCCGACCATGCGGATGACTCTCTGCGACCTGCGTATCCAGGGATGCGCCGACCTGCCCAACGGCGTCACACCGTGAACTGCTCGGCGATGATCCGCTCGGAGAGCCCGTGGTCGGGGTCGAACAGCATGGTGAGACTCACCTCGCGGTCCTCGCGCACCTCCACGCGGCGGACATCGCGCACCTCGGTGTAGTCGGCGGTGGCGGAAACCGGGCGCTTCTCCGCCTCCAGCACCTCGAACACCACCTGCGCGGTGCCCGGCAGCAGCGCGCCGCGCCAGCGCCGCGGGCGGAAGGCGCTGATCGGCGTCAGCGGCATCAGATCCGCGCCCAGCGGCACGATCGGGCCATGCGCAGAGAGGTTGTAGGCCGTGCTGCCGGCCGGCGTGCTGATGAGGATGCCGTCGCAGATCAGCTCCGGCAGGCGCACCTTGCCGTCCACCAGGATGCGGATCTTGGCGGCCTGGCGGGTCTCCCGCAGCAGCGAGACCTCGTTGATCGCCAGCGCCTCCAGTGGCTCGGCCGCAGCGGTGAAGGCGCGCATGCGCAGGGGATGCAGGACCGCCCCCTGGGCCACCGCCAGGCGCTCGGGCAGTGCGTCCTCGCGGTAGTCGTTCATCAGGAAGCCGACGCTCCCGCAATTCATTCCATAGACCGGCAGGTTGCGGCCGAGCAGGCGGTGCTGCGTCTCCAGCATCATCCCGTCCCCGCCGAGCGCGACGACGACATCCGCCTTGTCGAGCGACGCGGCGCCGTAGCGGGCGGCGAGCGATTCCTGCGCGGCGCGCGCCACCTCGGTCGGCGCGGCGAGAAAGGCGATGCGGGCGGACCCGCTCACGGCGCGTCGACGCGCCTGGCGTCGCCCAGCCCGTCCACGCGCCTCGCATCGCGATGTTCCAGCACCGGCATGTCCCGCCGCACCCGCGCCGTCACCGCCGGATCGAGCCGCGCCGTTGCCCAGCCGGTGCCGTCGCTGCACTTGGCGACGACATGCCCCCAGGGGTCGCAGACCAGCGAATGGCCATAGACCTGCCGCGTCGCCCCGCGTTCCTCGTAGCCGCCCCAGGAGGCCGCCGCGACGATCCAGCACTGCGTCTCGATCGCCCGCGCGCGCAAAAGCACCTCCCAGTGATCCTTTCCGGTCTGCAGGGTAAAGTTGGAGGGCACGAAGATCGCCTCCGCCCCCATCCGGCGCAGCGCCACGTATTGTTCGGGGAAGCGCATGTCGTAGCAGACGGTCAGTCCCAGCCTGACGCCACCGGCCTCGACGCAGACCAGCTCGGTCCCCGCCCCGTAGAGCGCGCTCTCGCGATAGCCGGTGCCATCGGGCGCGGTGATGTCGAACAGGTGGATCTTGCGGTAGCGCGCGATCTCCCGCCCATCGGGGTCGAACAGCAGTGAGGTGTTGAACAGCTTCGCGCCTTCGCCCGGGCCGCGCTCGATGATCGAACCGCCATGCACATGGATGCGGTTGGCGCGGGCGATGCTGCGGAGGAACTCATAGGCCTCGCCCCCCTCCCCGCCCGGCTCGGGCAGCGCCTCGGCCGCGGCGAAGCGGGCATCGCGGCCGCCGCCGAGATTGGTCCAGGTTTCCGGCAGCGAGACCATGTCCGGCCGGTCCGCCGCCAGCGCGCCTTCGACCAGCCGCCGCGCCTGGCTGATATTCGCGGCCTTGTCGGAGCCCTGGTTCATCTGGATGACGGCGACGCGCATGGCCAGGACCTTTCCCGCGGAGCCTTGGCATCAAGCCCCGCGGGCCGGGCGGCGGCAAGCCCCGCCGCCCCGGCAGTCAGCTGGCGTAGAGGCCGCGATCCGTCACGGTGATCTGGCTGGCGCGGCAGACATTGACGCCCATCAGGTCGGCCCGCCGGCCATTGGTCCAGACCACCCGGAAATCGTAGGCGCCGGTGTTCGCCGCCCGGTAGTTCACGTAGCGGCCCGGCGGCAGGACCGAGCGGCCGAGCTGGTCGGCGCCCCAACCCGAGCGGCTGGAATGGCTGAAGAAGAGCTGGCCGACCGTGCCCGAGGAGTTGTTCACCACCCGGAAGGCGGTGTTGCAGGCCTGGGTCGGCACCACCACGGCGCTGCGGCGTGGCTCCTCCTGGCAGGCGGTGAGTGTCAGCGCGGCAAGGCCGGCAATGGAGGCGGAGAGGATACGACGACGCACGGTAGTTGATTTCCCTGACCGGTTGTTCCGCCGGCAGGCTAAATCCCGTACGGCCTGGCGGGCAACCCGTTGCGTCTCGCCCCTAGGAGCCTGTCCGAGTATTCCTCGCCCACACCGCAGTCAGCAATTTTGATACACGAAGGCTATCATCGGTATCCGCTTTCACTTTCACAGGCGCTATAGAAGCAAGGTTGTGTCGCCCTTTGTCGCGAATCTGCTTTCTCGGACAGGCTCCTAGCCCGCGATCGCCCTGGGTGTGCACGCCGCAGGCGGGCACGCCAGGGCGTGAATCGCCGGCTCGAAGGGGCTGGACCAGAGCTGCCCGGACACAGTCCGGGCAACTCGGGTCTAGCGCGGCGGGCGCGGCCACTCCACGCGCGGCTCCGCACGGCCACCGCGGGTCTCCGGCCAGGCGGCGGGCGGGGGCACCGGCGGCGCGGCGCGCGAGGGCGGCTCCGCCTCGGCACGGCGGGGCGGCTGCACCGGCTGCGCCCAGTCCTCCTCCACCGGCGGGCGACGGCCGCGGCCGGGCTCGGGCAGGCGCAGCGCCAGGGTCCGCAGCTCGGCCTGGATCTCGTCGAGTTGCGCCTCGATCGCGTCCAGCCTGCCCTTCACGCCGAACACGCTGAACGGCATCAGCAGATAGGCAAGCGCCACCAGCAGCAGCACGAGCAGCACCACCAGCCCCGCCCAATCCGGCAGGCCAGGCAGCGTCAGTCGGTTGGCAAGATCCTGGAGCACGGGTGAGCTCAGCCTCCCGTCACGCTCATGTGGCGGGCGACGGCGGGGGCCTTGCGGCGGCGGTCGATCACGAAGTCATGCCCCTTCGGCTTGCGCGAGATGGCCTCCAGGATCGCCTCCCTCAGGGCTGCATCGTCCACGCCTGGGTCGCGCAGCGGGCGGCGGAGGTCGGCAGCGTCGTCCTGGCCGAGGCACATGTACAACGTTCCGGTGCAGGTCAGCCGCACACGATTGCAGGATTCACAGAAATTATGGGTCATCGGCGTGATGAAGCCGATCCGCCGCCCGGTCTCCTTCACGGTGTAGTACCGCGCCGGGCCGCCGGTGCTGTAGTCGGTCTCCTCCAGCGTCCAGTTCTGCCGCAGGCGCGAACGCACCACCGAGAGCGGCAGGTACTGGTCCGTACGGTCGCCGGAGATGTCGCCGAGCGGCATGGTCTCGATCAGGCAGAGGTCGAGGCCATGCTCGCCGCACCAGGCGAGCATGTGGTCGTATTCGTGCTCGTTGACATCCTTGAGCGCGACGGAGTTGATCTTGATCTGCAGCCCGGCCGCCTTGGCGGCGAAGATGCCGTCGAGCGTCGGCTCGATCTTGCCCCACCGGGTGATCGCGGCGAACTTCGCGGGGTCCAGCGTGTCGAGCGAGACATTGATCCGCCGCACGCCGGCAGCGAACAGGTCGTCCGCCATCTTGACCAGCTGGGTGCCGTTGGTGGTGACCGTCAGCTCCTTCAGGCCGCCATTCGCCCCCTCGGCGCCGATGCGGCTGCCCAGGCTGCGGAACAGGCTGATGACGTTCTTGCGCACCAGCGGCTCGCCACCGGTGAGCCGGATCTTCTCCACGCCCATGCCGATGAAGGCGCCGCACAGCCGGTCGAGCTCCTCCAGCGTCAGGACCTCCGCCTTCGGCAGGAAGGTCATGTCCTCGGCCATGCAATAGACGCAGCGCAGGTCGCAGCGGTCGGTCACCGACACGCGCAGATAGCTGACCTTGCGTCCGAACGGATCGATCATGGCGTCCAGCCAACTCCCCCGGCAGCGGCGGCCGGCGCTCGCGGCCGGCCGTTTCCCGCCATGTTATCTGGTCCGCAGGCCCCTGCCCGCGCAAGCCCCCGCCGGATGCGCGCCTCAGGCCAGCAGCGTGATCGCGCCCGTCGCGACCAGGAACACCAGCGCCAGGCGGCGGTACCAGCGGTCCGGGATCACGTGGAACAGCCGGGCGCCGATCGGCACGCAGAGCAGCAGGACGGGCAGCAGCAGCAGCAGCTTCGCCGCCACCGCCCAGCCGATGAGCCCGGCCAGCGCCGGCGGGATGACGGAGATCACGGCGATGGTGGCGAAGAACAGGATCAGGTTGGCGCGGTGGCGCCGCGCCTCCTCCGGCCCCGCCAGCAGGTAGAGGATGACGGGCGGCCCGCTGATGCCCGTCGCCCCCTTCAGCAGCCCCGCGACACCGCCCACCGCCACGTTCAGCGGCAGCGGGCGGGAGCCGTGGTAGCGCCAGCCGGAGCTCAGCAGCAGCCCGAACACCAGCACGAAGCCGCCGATGAAGCGGCGCAGCAGGTCCTGGTCCGCGGTGATCAGGATGAAGGCGCCCATCGGCGTGCACAGCACCGCCGCTGCGCCGATCGGCAGGATCACCCGGCGGTCCGCCTGGCCGAAAGCCTTGGGCAGCAGCTGCATGGAGACGAACAGCTCCATCACCAGCATCACCGGCACCCCGATGCGCGGCCCCCACAGCACCGAATAGGCCGGCGCCAGCAGCACCGCCGTGCCGAAGCCCGAATAGCCGCGCATGATGCCCGCGAGCGCGGTGACGGCGATCGCCACCAGGATGCGCCAGTCGCCGAGCAGCGCCGCGACCTCGGCGCCGAAGCCGCCCATCACCGCTCCTCCTCCACCGGTTCCAGTCCGGCCCCGGAGAGGCGGAGCGTCACCTTGCCCGCATGCTCGAAATTGACCGTGACCCGGTCGCCCGCGACCGATTGCACCTGGCCGACGCCCCACTCGGGATGCGCGGGCAGGCGCACGCGCTGGCCGGGGAAGAAATCGCTGCTCACGGAAAGGCGATAAACATCATTAACACCTTGGCGGCCAGCCTGTGGCTTACTGCTGCGCACAGGCAACGGGTTGCGGTGAGGCAATGTGCGCGACAGCGGTGGAGACCAGGATGGCGGACGGGCTGGCCTTGGCACAGGCGGTGTGCACGCGGCTCTGCCATGATCTGGGCGGGCCCACCGGGGCGCTCGGCGGCGCGCTGGAGCTGCTGGACGATGGCGCGGAGGAAGCGGCGGATGTCGCGCGCGACGCCAGCCGGATCATCGACCGGCGGCTGCGCTTCTGGCGCGCGGCGGTCGGCGGTGCTGGCGGCGAGCTCGATGCCGCGGCGCTCGCCCAGCTGGCGGAGGGGCTGACGCTCGGCCGCAAGGCGATGGTGGACCTCGAAGGGATGGCGCCCGGCGTGCTGGTGCCGCCCGACCTGCTGCAGCCGCTGCTGTTGGCGATGCTGATCGGCGTGGAGGCGCTGCCGCGCGGCGGCACGTTGCGCGTCGCCGGCAGCCTCGAGGAGGGCTTCGGCGTCTGGCCGGACGGGCCCGGCGCCGCCTGGCCGCCGGGGCTGCCCGCGCTGCTGGCCGGCGAGCAGCCGGCGCTCACGCCCCGCAGCATCGCGCTACCGCTGCTCGCCGCGACCGCCGCGGCGGGGCGGGTGCGACTCGAGCTGCTGATGCCGGGCGGCGGCCCCAATCCCGGCGTGCTGCTGCTCGCGCCACGCCCGGTGCACTGACACTGGCGGCGTCGGTCCCTGACCGATGCCGGGGCCGGCCCGCCGCAACTGCGGCGAGCCAGGGGCGCGGATGCGGCCGCCCGGCGCCTGAGGGCGCAGAAGATCTCAATCCGGCCAGCCGGCCAGCGCCCGCGCCTCGGCGGGGCTGGTCCCGGCCTGACGCAGCTCGCGCAGCGTGGCGGCACGGTCGCGCTTGGCCAGGCGGCGGCCGGTGGCGTCGGTCAGCAGGGGATGATGCGCATAGGCCGGCTCCGGCCAGCCCATCAGCGCCTGCAGCAACCGGTGCAGGTCGGTCGCCGGCTTCAGATCCTCGCCGCGCGTCACCAGCGTCACCCCCTGCAGCGCATCGTCATGCGTGACGCAAAGGTGATAGCTCGCCGGCACGTCCTTGCGCGCCAGCACCACATCGCCGAAGCGCGCGGGATCGCAGGCGATCCGCCCCTCGCCTTCCTCGGCGAAGGACAGGCCGGGCGGCGCCAGCGCCAGCGCGCGCGCCATGTCGAGCCGCAGCGCATGCGCCTCCCCCGCCGTGATGCGCGCCGCGCGCTCGGTCTCCGGCAGGCGGCGGCAGGTGCCGGGATAGAGCGGGCCGTCCGGACCATGCGGCGCCGAGAGGCTCGCCGCGAGTTCGCGCGCAATGTCGGCGCGGGTGCAGAAGCAGGGATAGAGCAGGCCGCGCGCGGTTAGCGCATCCAGCGCCGCGCGATACTCGGCCAGGTGCGCCGACTGCACCCGCACCGCGCCGTCCCAGTCCAGGCCGAGCCAGCTGAGGTCCTCCAGGATGGCGTCGGTGAATTCCGGCCGGCAGCGGGTGGGGTCGATATCCTCGATCCGCAGCAGGAAGCGCCCGCCCGCCGCCCTGGCCCGCCGCCAGCCGGCCAGCGCCGAATGGGCGTGGCCGAGATGCAGCAGCCCGGTCGGGCTGGGCGCGAAACGGGTGACGAAGGGCGGACTCGCTTCCATGTGTCGGGCCTAACCGGGAAGCCAGGCGAGGAACAAGAGCATGACGGACCTTCTCGACGGGCCGAGATGGGGCCCGGCCTCCGGCGCCGCGCCGCGCAAGCTGGTGGTGCTGCTGCACGGCTTCGGCGCTGACGGCTTCGACCTGATCGACCTCGCCCCGAACTGGGGGAAGGCGGTGCCGGAGGCCGCCTTCGTCGCCCCGCATGCGCCGGAGCCCTGCGACCTGGCGCCGTATGGGCGGCAATGGTTCAGCGTGCAGGACCGCACACCGATGCGGATGCTGGCCGGCGTGCGTGTCGCGGCCGACCACCTCGGCGCCTTCCTCGATGCCGAGACGGCGCGGCTCGGCCTGGCGATGCGGGACGTGGCGCTGATGGGGTTCAGCCAGGGGGCGATGACGGCCTTGTTCACCGGCCTGCGTCGCGGCGCGCCGCCGGCGGCGATCCTCGCCTATTCCGGCCGGCTGATCGGCCCGGAGTTGCTGCCCGGCGAGTTGCACGCCCGCCCGCCGGTGCTGCTGGTGCATGGCGAGGCGGATGACGTCGTGCCGGTGGAGGGCAGCAGGGAGGCCGAGCAGGTGCTGCGCGGCCTCGGCGTCCCGGTCGAATCGGCCTGGCGGCCCGGCCTGGCACATGGGCTCGACGAAGCCGGGATCGCGCTCGGTGCGCTGATGCTGCAGCGCCATCTCGCGGCGGAGGCGTGACAGCGGCGTGAAAACCGGCGTCGGCGTGGATCGAGCGGAACCGGCCCTTGTTGCACCGCGACGCCGCGACTGGCATGAAAGCGGCGTAAACGCGGCGATGCCACAGTATCTGGGGCCAGGCTGACGTCAGGTATCTATCCCTGGGGCCCCGGGGCTTGGGATTGCCGCTCGCAACGAGGAGTGGCGCTTGCCCGATGGCGGAGCCTTCGTCGGAGACCGGTCCTTCCCCGCGCTCGTGCTGAACGCGGATTTCCGGCCGCTATCCTACTTCCCCCTCTCCGTCTGGTCCTGGCAGGACGCGGTGAAGGCGGTGTTCCTCGATCGCGTGTCGGTGCTCTCGGAATACGAGGCGATCGTCCATTCGCCGTCGCTGCAGATGAAGCTGCCGAGCGTGATCGCGCTGAAGGAATACATCCCGGCGGCGCGGCGCCCGGCCTTCACACGATTCAACGTGTTCCTGCGCGACAGCTTCTCCTGCCAGTATTGCGGCCTCGGCAGGCCGACGCAGGACCTGACCTTCGACCATGTGATCCCGCGCTCGCGCGGCGGCCGCACCACCTGGGACAACGTCGTCACCGCCTGCGGCCCCTGCAACCTGCGCAAGGGCAACCGCCTGCCGCGCGAGTGCCACATGCATCCGCGCCAGCCGGCGCGGCAGCCGACCAGCTGGGAATTGCAGGAGAATGGCCGCGCCTTCCCGCCCAACTACCTGCATGAGAGCTGGCGCGACTACCTCTACTGGGATTCCGAGCTGGAGAGCTGAGACGAGCGAATCCGTGCGGGGCTGGCACGCCCACATCTACTACGACCCGGCCACCACCCGCGAAGCCGCCGCCCGGCTGCGCGAGGCGATCGCGGCCGACTTTCCCGCCGCCGTGCTCGGCCGCTGGCACGATGTCCCGGTCGGGCCGCATCCCGGCGCGATGTACCAGGTGGCCTTCGCGCCCGACCTCTTCCCCGCCCTCGCGCCCTTCCTGGCGCTGCACCGAAACGGGCTGACGGTGCTGCTGCATCCCGAAACCGGGCGCCAGAAGGCGGACCACACCGACCACGCCATGTGGATGGGCGCGGTGTTGCCGCTGGACATTTCCGTTTTGCCGGACTGAGCATTCCTTCCAGGGCGGGGGGAAGGCCATGGAAGAACGTTGGCGCGCGCTGCTGATCCTCGCCGGCGCGCGGACCAGCATGGGCTTCCAGTTCCAGGCGCCGGCCTCCGTCTCGCCGGGGCTGATGGCCGATCTCGGGCTCGGCTATGGCGAGCTCGGCACGCTCATCGGGCTGTATTTCCTGCCCGGCGTTCTGATCGCGCTGCCCGGCGGGGCACTCGGGCGGCGATTCGGCGATGCGCGGGTGGTGGCGGCAGGGCTCGGGCTGATGGCGCTCGGCGGCGGGCTGACGGCGATGGCGCCGGATGCGGCGGTGCTGGCGGCGGGGCGGCTGGTCTCGGGCATCGGCGCGGTGCTGCTCAACGTCCTGATGGCCAAGATGGTCACCGACTGGTTCGCCGGCCAGCGCGACCTGACGCTGGCCATGGCGGTCTTCGTGAACTCCTTCCCGGTCGGCGTCGGGCTGGCGATGCTGACGCTCGCGCCCCTTGCGGCGCTGGCCGGATGGGCGGCGGGCCTGGCCGCCTCCGCCGGCTTCGCGCTGGCGGCGCTGGTGCTGCTGCGCGTCCTCTACCATCGACATCCGAATGACGGCGCCGGCGCGGCGCCCGGGCCGGGCGGGTTGTGGCGGCTGTCGGCGCGCGAGGCGCTGCTGGTGTCGCTGGCCGGGATCATGTGGGGGATCTTCAACGGCGCCTTCGGCGTGATGTTCGGCTTCGCGCCGACGCTGCTCTCGCGTGCGGAGGTCGCGCCGGCACTGGCCGGGCTGCTGGTGGCGGCCGCAACCTGGCTGGTGGTGGTCTCCGCGCATGGTGGCGGCGTGCTGGCGCAGCGCGGCGGGCGGGACGGGAGGCTGATGCTGGCCGGCACGATCGGCTGGGCCTGCTGCCTGGTGCTGCTCGCCGCCGCACCCGGCCTGGAGGCGGTCGCTCTGCTCGCCGCCGGACTGCTGATGGGGCTGCCGATCGGCGTGGTGATGTCGCTGCCCGCCCGCGTCCTGCGTCCGGAGAACCGGGCGATCGGGATGGGGCTGTTCTATGTCTGGCTCTATGTCGGCCATGGCGGGGTGCCGCCGCTGGCCGGCTGGCTCGGCGACCTGACCGGCAGCCTCGCGGCACCGTTGCTGCTGGCGGCCGCGCTGGTCGCGGCGATGCTGCCGCTGTTCCTGCTGTTCCGGCGGATTGTACCGCGCGCATCCGTGCGCTAAGCCTCGCAGCATGGCCCGCCCGCAGCTGCCCGACCTGCTCGGCGCGATCCGCGCCTTCGATGGCTTCGGCGCGCCGACGCTGGAGACCACCGAGGACGGCATCCCCTACCTGGTCAACGAATTCTGGACCGCCGGGCAGCGCCAGGCCCCTGCTTTGCACGAGGTCAGCTACCGCGCCTGCTTCAAGCCGCAACTGCCGGAATTCTTCATCGCCCGGCTGACCGCGCCCGGCGAGGCGGTGCACGACCCCTTCATGGGGCGCGGCACCACGCCGCTACAGGCCGCGCTGATGGGCCGGCGACCGACCGGCAACGACATCAACCCGCTCTCCGTGCTGCTGACGCGGCCGCGGCTGGCGCCCCCCGGACTCGACGCCATCGCGGCGGCGCTCGCACGCGTGCCGTGGGAGGCCGGCCGGATCGAGCGCGACGATCTGCTCGCCTTCTACCATCCGGAGACGCTCCGCCGTCTTTCGGCGCTGAAGGCCTGGCTCGCCGAGCAGGCGCCGCTCGCGGATTCGCGCCCCGATCCGGTGCTGGACTGGATCCGCATGGTGGCGCTGAACCGCCTGAGCGGGCACTCGCCGGGCTTCTTCTCCGGCCGCACCATGCCGCCGAACCAGGCTGTCTCGGTGGCGGCGCAGCGGCGCATCAACGCCCGCCTCGGCGTGATGCCGCCGCCGCGCGACGTCGCCGCGCTGATCCTGCGCAAGAGCCGCAGCCTGCTGAGCGAGGGCGTGCCGCCACCGCATCCCGCGCCGCTGCTGCTGACCGGCCCGGCCGACAGCACGCCGGCGATCGCCGCCGGCAGCATCGCGCTGGTGGTGACCTCGCCGCCTTTCCTCGATGTCGTGCAGTACGCCGAGGACAACTGGCTGCGCTGCTGGTTCTCCGGAATCGACCCGTCGGGCGTCGCGATCGCCATGCACCGGGGCGAGGCGGCCTGGGCGGCGATGGTCCGCGACGTGCTGGCCGAGCAGGCGCGGCTGCTGCGCCCCGGCGGGCACATCGCCTTCGAGGTCGGCGAGGTGCGCGGCGGCAAGGTGCTGCTGGAACGGCTGGTCTGGCAGGCCGCCGAGGGCCTGCCGCTCGAGCGATTGGCGGTGCTGGTCAACAGCCAGCACTTCACCAAGACGGCGAATTGCTGGGGCGTGGCGAACAACAGGCGCGGCACCAACACCAACCGCATCGTGCTGCTGCGCAAGCCGAAGGCTACACCCGCTCGCTGACCTTGATCGCCACCTTGCAACCGGCCTTGATCGCGGCGCTCAGCAGTCGGTAGGCGGGCGCCTGCTCGGCCTCGTGCTCCAGGCCGATGTCGCGGTGTTCCAATTCCTCGGCGCGGAACCGCTCGATCGTCTCGCGCAGCGGCGCCTCGTCCTCGCCGAGCGCCTCGGCCTGGGCGCGGTAGTGCTCGTCGATCGCCTCCTCCACCGCCACCGTGCAGGCCATCGCGGCGCGGTGGCCGAGCAGCGCAGTGCCGGCGCCGAGCACGAAGCCCGCCACATGCCAGAAGGGCAGCAGCGCCGTCGGGCGCACGCGGCGCTCCGCGATCAGGCGCGAGAAGGTGTCGAGGTGCACCTGCTCCTGCGCCTTCATGTGCCGCAGGACCGGGCCGTATTTCGTCCGCCCGAGCACGGCGAGCTGGCCTTCGTAGATGCGGCGCGCGCCGTATTCGCCGGCATGGTCCACCCGGATGGTGCGCGCCAGCATCTCGCGCGGCGTGGGGTCGCCGGGCAGTCGTCCGTCGCCCGTCATGCGTGAGCTCATCGCTGTCTCCGTGCCGCGCCGCGCCAGATGAAGGTGGCGAGCGCCAGCGCATAGATCAGGTTCATCTGCGCCACGGAAAGGGGCAGGCCGGGGATCAGGTAGGCCGGCTCGTCGCAGGGCTTGGTCGGCGCCGGGGCCAAGCTGCGCATGAGGTCGTCCACCGAGGTGCCGCTTGCCACCGGCGGCGCCAGGCAGCCGGGCAGCGGCGAGGGCCACCAGCCGAACTCCACCCCGACATGCACCACCGCGACCGCGCCCGAGGCCAGCACCGCCACCGCCGCGGCCCGCAGCGCCCAGCGCCGCGCCGTCTCCGGCAGCGCCAGCGCGGCCAGCGCGATCGCCGCCGCCACCCAATAGGGCCAGCGCTGCCACAGGCAGAGCGCGCAGGGGGCAAGGCCCGGCCAGCGCTCGCTGGCCATCGCCAGCAGCGGCGCGGCGGCGGAGAGCAGGGCGGCGGCAAGCGCGAAGGGCATGGGCCGCACCATCTTCCAGCCTCCGCCGCGCGGCAACTGGACCCCCTGCGACGCCACGCCTACCCTCGGCCCCCAAGCCAAAGAGGGAAACCGGGATCATGCTGCGAATCTGGGGCCGCGCCAGCTCGTCCAACGTGATGAAGGTGCTGTGGCTGTGCGAGGAACTGTCCATCCCTTTCGAGCGGATCGACGCCGGCGGCGCCTTCGGGCGGACGAGGGAGCCCGACTACCTCGCGAAGAACCCCAACGCCCTGGTGCCGACGATTGAGGAGGATGACGGCTTCGTCCTGTGGGAGAGCAACGCGATCATCCGCTACCTTGCGCGAAGCCGGGCGCCGGCCGGCGCGATGTATCCGGCCGACCTCCGCGCAGCGGCCGATTGCGACCGCTGGATGGACTGGCAGCTCTCGGCGCTCAATGCGCCGATGACCACGATCTTCTTCACCTATGTCCGCATCCCCGAGCCGGACCGCGACTACGCCGCCGCCGGCAAGGCGCGCGACGCGGCAGAGCGGCTATGGGCCATGGTGGAGGCGAAGCTCGGGTCCAATCCCTTCGTCTGCGGGCCGGACTTCACGCTCGCCGACATCGCGCTTGGCCCCTACGTGCATCGCTGGTTCAGCCTGCCGATCGAGCGCAAGCCGATGCCGGCGCTGGAGGCGTGGTACGAGCGGCTGAAGCAGCGCCCCGGCTACGCCATGCACTGCGCCGGGCCGATGACCTGAGTCAGCGCGTCGCGCCGGGCGTCCAGGTCACGTCCCGCGCACCGTTGCCGTTCAGCCGGCGCGACAGCACGAAGAGGTGGTCCGACAGGCGGTTGAGGTAGCGGACCACCGCCGGGTTCACCGGCTCCGCCCCGGCCAGCGCCACCACCAGCCGCTCCGCCCGCCGCACCACGGTGCGCGCCAGATGGGCGTGCGCGGCGCCGGGCGAGCCGCCGGGCAGCACGAAGCTGCGCAAGGGCGGGATCAGCGCGTTCATCGCCGCAACCTCCGCCTCCAGCCGCGCGCATTGGGCATCGGTCACGCGCAGCCGGTCATCCCCGGTGCCGGGCACGCAGAGATCGGCGCCGAGGTCGAACAGGTCGTTCTGCACGCGCGCGATCATCGCATCGGCGTGCGGATCGTCCGCCAGGTGCAGGCGCAGCAGGCCGAGCGCGGCATTCGCCTCGTCCACCGTGCCAAAGGCCTCCACCCGCAGCACATCCTTGCGCACCCGGGAGCCGTCGCCCAGCGAGGTCTCCCCCGCATCGCCGCCACGCGTCGTGATCACGTCAAGCTTCACCATCGCCGCTCCCCTTCGAGACGGAAGGTGATGCCGACCCGCACTTCCGCAAAGACCGGCTGGCCACTCCGGGTCGCCGGATCGAAACGCCAGCGCCGGACGGTGCGCATCGCCTCCTCGTCAAGCGCGGCATGGCCGGACGAGGCGATCACCTCGAGGTCGCGCACGCGCCCCGTCGGCTCCACCTGCACCAGCAGCGTCACCCTGCCCTGCTCACCCCGCAGGCGGCTGCGATGGGGGTATTCCGGCGACGGGTTGGCCGCGCCCGTGGCCGGCCGAGGTGGCACCACCGCGCCGATCGCAAGGCCGCCCTCGGCGACCGGGCCACCGGCCGGTCCGCCGGCCGGGGGCAGCGACAACGCGCCCATTGCCTGCGCGGCGCTGGCCGCGCGGGGCGGCGGAGGCTCCCGCCTCGGCAACGGGGGCGCCGGCGGCGGGGGCGGCGGCAGGCTTTCCTGGGCAGCCATTGGCGCCGCGGCCGATGGCAACGGCGCCGGCAGGGCCGCTGGTGCCGGCGCGGCTTCGGCCGGCGCCCGGGGGGGCGTGGCCGGGGCGGCGGGGACCGAGGGCGGCTGCGGCGCAGCATCCGGCGGCGGGGCGGCAGCTGGCGGGGCATCGGGCGGCGCGGGGCCACCATCCGTCGCCGCATCGCTGCGCGCGCCCTCCTCCCGGCTGTCCCACACCAGCGCGACGGGGCGCAGCCCGGCCTCCGGCAGACCAGGCACCGGCGGTGCCAGCAGCGCCGCCAGCACCGCCCCATGCAGCAGCATGGACAGGCCGAGCAGCGCCGCCCCACGCCGGGGCGCCATGCGCGGCGGCGGGCGCGGGCCCTTGCCGGTCACAGCACCAGCACGCCCCGGTGCTTCGCCTTGCCTTCCGGCTCGACATGGATGGTGATGGTGGCGTTGCCGAGCTCATCCTTCAGCGCCGCCTCGATACTGTCGCAGATGGCGTGCGCGTCGGTCACCGTCATGTCGCCGGGCACCACCAGGTGGAACTCCACGAAGGTGTAGCGGCCGGAAGCGCGGGTACGGATGTCATGCGCCTCGATCGCACCGACGCCGTGCCTGTTCACCAATTCGCGGATGCGCGCCAGGCGATCGGGCGGCACTGCCTCGTCCATCAGCCCGCCCACCGAATCGCGCATCAGCTGCCAGCCGGAGACGAGGATGTTCACGGCCGTCAGTGCCGCCAGCAGCGGATCGAGCCAAAGGACGCCGGTGAGGACCACCAACGTGACGCCGACGACCACGCCCGCGGAGGTGACGACATCGGCCATCAGGTGTCGTGCATCGGCCAGCAGCGCCGGCGAGCGCGCGGCCCGGCCGCGGCGGAACAGCAGGCTCGCCCAGGCGGCGTTGATCCCGGTGGCCAGGGCGGAGACCGCCAGGCCGAGCGGTGCCTGGTCCGGCGCGCGCGGGTTCTGCCAGGCGGCCCAGGCCTCGTTGAGGATCAGCAGCGCGGCGACGATGATCAGCGCGCCTTCCAGCACGGCCGAGAAGTATTCCGCCTTGGCGTGGCCATAGGGGTGGTTGGCATCCGGCGGCAACGCGGAAAGCCGGATCGCCAGCAGCGCGGCCACCGCCGCCGCGACGTTCACCACGCTCTCCAGCGCATCGGCGAACAGCGCCACCGAGCCGGTCAGCCACCAGGCGCCGGCTTTCAGGCCGAGGACGAGCAGCGCCACGCCGACCGAGAGGCCGGCGATATGCTCGATGCGCGAGGCCCGTGTCTCGGCCAAGTGGCGCCTTCCTCGTGATGGGCGGGCCGGACTCTTGCCCCGTCCCGCCCGCCACGAGCAACCCTCAGACGGAGAAGTATTTCGCCCGCGGATGGTGTAGCACGATGGCGCTGGTGGACTGCTCCGGATGCAGCTGCCACTCGTCGCTGATCGTCACCCCGATCCGCTCCGCATCCAGCAGTTTCAGCAAGGGGACCTGGTCCTCCAGCCGCGGGCAGGCCGGGTAGCCGAAGGAATAGCGGCCGCCGCGATAGCCCTGGCTCAGCATCTTCTCGATGTCGCGGTCATCCTCGGCGGCGAAGCCCAGCTCGGCGCGGATGCGCTTGTGGACGTATTCCGCCATCGCCTCCGCCATCTCCACCGAGAGGCCGTGCAGGTAGAGGTAGTCCTGATAGCGGTTCTCCTCGAACCACACGCGCGCCACGTCCGATGCCTTCTGCCCGACGGTGACGACCTGCAGGCCGATCACGTCACGCCTCTCGGGGCCGTCCTCGATGTCGCGCACGAAGTCGGCGATGCACTCGCCATCCTCCTTGGGCTGGCGCGGCAGGGTGAAGCGGCAGGCCTCCGTCACGCCATCCTGCTCGAACAGCACCAGGTCGTTGCCCTGGCCAGCGCATTTCCAGTAGCCATAGATCGCCTGCGGCCTGAGGACGTTCTGCTCCTCTGCCAGCGCCAGCATGCGCTTGAGCACCGGGCGCAGCTCCTGCTTAGCCCAGCCGAGGAAGTCCTCGAGGCTGCGGCCCGCCTTCCGGAAGCCCCACTGGAATTGATAGAGGCTGCGCTCGTTGATGAAGGGCACCAGCGCCTTGGGCGCGGCCTGCATCACCTTCGCCCCCCAGAAGGGCGGCTCGGGCGGCGTGCTCTCGGCCGCGACGCGCCGGCGCCGGCCCTGCGCGTAGTTCACATCCACCGGCGCGAAGCCGCGCGGATCGGCCTGGCCGAGCACGCGCTTCTCGTTCTTCGACTTGCCCTTCCGCTTGGCCTGCAACGCCGCGAGGTAGTCGTCGAAGCCATTGCCCATCACCTTGTCCATCAGGTGCAGGCCGTCGAAGGCATCCCGCGCATAGGCCACGCGCCCGCAGGCATAGGACTTCACGCAGTCATCCTCGACATAGTTGCGAGTCAGCGCGGCACCCCCGAGCAGCACCGGCAGCTCGATCCCCTGGCGGCTCATCTCCTCCAGGTTCTCGCGCATCACGACGGTGGACTTCACCAGCAGGCCGGACATGCCGATGGCATGCGCCCTGTGCTCCTTCGCGGCGGTGACGATGTCGAGCAGCGGTACCTTGATGCCAAGGTTCACCACCTTGTAGCCGTTGTTGGTCAGGATGATGTCCACCAGGTTCTTGCCGATGTCGTGCACATCGCCCTTCACCGTGCCAAGCACGATGGTGCCCTTCTCCTGGCCTTCCACGCGTTCCATGTGCGGCTCGAGCCAGGCGACGGCGGCCTTCATCGTCTCGGCCGATTGCAGCACGAAGGGCAGCTGCATCTTGCCGGCGCCGAACAGGTCGCCCACCACCTTCATGCCGTCCAGCAGCACGTCGTTGATGATCGAGAGCGGCGTCAGCCCCTTGGCCATTGCATCGGCCAGCTCCTCGTCCAGCCCCTTGCGGTCGCCATCCACGATGCGGTCCTTTAGCCGCCCCTCCACCGTCTCGGCACGCGTCTTCTTGACGTTGTCCGCCGCCTTCCGGCCGCTGAACATCTCCAGCACCTTCTGCAACGGATCGTAGCCTTCCCGGCGGCGATCCCAGATCAGGTCCTCCATCACCTGCACCTCCTCGGGCGGGATCTGGTGCAGCGGCTTGATCTTGGAGACGTGGACAATGGCGCCGGACATGCCCGCCTTCACCGCATGGTCGAGGAAGACGCTGTTCAGCACGTGCCGCGCCGCCGGGTTGAGCCCGAAGGAGATGTTGGACAGGCCGAGGATGATCTGGATGTCGGGGAATCTCTCCCGGATCATCCGGATGCCGTCCAGCGTCCACTGGCCGAGCTTGCGGTCATCCTCGTTGCCGGTCGCGATCGTGAAAGTCAGCGGGTCGATGAGCAGGTCGGATTGCGGCAGGCCGTGGCGGTCGCAGGCGAATTCCACCAGCCGCGTCGCGATGCGCAGCTTTTCCTCGGCGGTCTTGGCCATGCCGACCTCGTCGATGGTCAGCGCGATCACCGCGGCGCCGAACTTCTTCGCCAGGATCAGGCGGTCCGTCGCATGGCCCTCGCCATCCTCGAAGTTGATGGAGTTGATGATCGGCTTGCCGCCATGCAGCTTCAACGCCGCCTCGATCACCGGCGTCTCGGTGCTGTCGATCACCAGGGGCGCGTTCACGCTGCTGGTGAAGCGGCGGATCACCTCGTTCATCTCGCCCATCTCGTCGCGGCCGACGAAGGCGGTGCAGATGTCGAGGCTGTTCGATCCCTCGGCCACCTGCTCGCGCCCGATCGCCAGGCAGCCGTCCCAGTCATGCTGCGCCTGCCGTTCGCGCCACGCCTTCGATCCATTGGCGTTACAGCGCTCGCCGATCGAGAAGTAGCTGTTCTCCTGCCGTAGCGCCGTCGCGGTGTAGAGGCTGGCGACGGAGGGAATCCACATCGGCTTGCGCGCCACCGGTGCCGGCCGTGCACGGGCGCCGCCGAGCTTGCGCAGCAGCGCATCCAGCGCCGCGATATGCGTGTCGTTGGTGCCGCAGCAGCCGCCGATCAGGTTCAGCCCATCCTCGGTGACGAAGCGCTCCATCCAGGTGGCGAGCTCCGCCGGGCCAAGCGGGTAGTGCGTCCTGCCGTCCACCAGCTCCGGCAGGCCGGCATTCGGCTGCACGCTGATCAGGCCCGGCCAGTTCTTCGACAGCCAGCGCACATGCTCGGCCATCTCCTGCGGCCCGGTGGCGCAGTTCAGCCCGAGCAGCGGCACGTCCAGCGCATGCACCACCGCCGCGGCGGCCGAGATGTCGGGGCCGACCAGCAGCGTGCCGGTGGTCTCCACCGTCACCTGCACGAAGATCGGGATGTCGGACTTCGCCTCCGCCCGCGCGATCTTGGCCGCGTTGACCGCGGCCTTGATGTAGAGCGTGTCCTGGTTGGTCTCGGTCAGCAGCGCATCCGCGCCGCCGGCGATCAGCCCCTGGCACTGCACCACCAACGCGGCTTCCAGCGCGTCGTAGGCGATGTTGCCGAGGCTCGGCAGCTTGGTGCCCGGGCCGATGTCGCCGACCACCCAGCGGTGGCGGCCGTCGGCGAAACCCTCGCCCGCCTCGCGCGCCAGTTCCACCGCGAGCTTGTTGATCTCGAACGCCTTCTTCTCCAGCTCGAACTCGCCCAGCGTGACGGGAGAGCCGCCGAAGGTGTTGGTCAGCACCATGTCGGCGCCGGCAGCGTAGTAGCTGCGATGGATGTCGCGCACGATGTCGGGGCGGGAGAGGTTCAGCACCTCGGTGCAGTTCTCCTTGCCCCAGAAGTCGCGATCGACGTCGAGCGTCATGCCCTGGATGCGGGCGCCGAAGCCGCCGTCGCAGAGCAGCACCTGGTCGCGAAGCGCGTCGAGAAGATGCGGGCGGGCCATGGATACCTCAGGCAGCAGGAGTGGCGACCTGCGCCGGCTGACGCCGGGCGGGCCAGATGCGGACCGCGAGCGGTCCCTCGACGGCGGTGGCGGCGGCGAGCGCGCAGCCGGCGGCGCCGAGCCAGCCGGCGAGTTGCGCGTCGTCGAAGCCGGGCCAGCGATGCGCGTGCTTCTGCAGCAGCGTCGCCTCCCCGTGCGGGGCGAGGTCGGCAACCAGCAGCACGCCGCCGGGCTTCAGCACGCGCGCCGCCTCGGCCAGCGCGGCGGGCGGATCCTCGGCGTAGTGCAGCACCATCTGCAGCGCGACGGCGTCGAAGGAGGCATCGGCGAAAGGCAGGCGGTACATGTCGGCCTGGCGCACCGCGGCACGGTCGGCGAGGCCCCGCTCGGCGAGCCGCGCGCGGGCCAGCGCCAGCATGTCGCGGCTCATGTCCACGCCGAGGACGCGCTCGGCACGCGGCGCCACCAGCTCCAGCAGGCGGCCGGTGCCGGTGCCGATGTCGAGCAGCGCGCCCAGCCAGGCCGGCAGCGCCGCCAGCAGCGCCTGCTCGATCCCCGCGGCGGGCAGCCCGAGGGCGCGCATCTCGTCCCAGTCCATGCCGTGCCGGCGGAAGGCCTCGGAGGCCTCGCGCGCACGTTCGGCGGCCAGGCGCGCCGCGGCGCGGCGGTCGGCGGCGAGGCGCTGATCCTCCTCAGGCAGGCGGGCGAGGACCAGGCGGGCGAGGTCGGCCCCGGCCGGCATCTGGAAATAGGCGTTCGACCCTTCCGGCACCCGCTCCAGCAGGCCGGCATCGGTGAGCAGCTTCAGGTGCCGCGACAGCCGCGGCTGCGACTGGCCGAGCACGGCGCAGAGGTCGGTCACACAGAGCGGATGACGGGCGCAGAGCGCCAGCAATCGCAGCCGTGTCGGCTCGGCAGCCGCGCGCAGCTGCGTCAAGAGGTGGTCCATCCGCTTGCAAATGGCATAAAGATATCCTTATGTCCAGCACATGACCTGGAAGCTGGACGCACGTATCCCACTCGTGACCGTCGCCGATGCAACGGCACTGGTGGCGGTGCTGGCTGAAGGCAGGCCGGCCGCGGTGCTGGCGGAGTGGCCGGCGCCGGCCATGCCGGCGGACGTCGTGGCGATGGAGGATTTTCCCGCAGCCGGCGCGGCACATGCCGCCGCCTGCGCCTGCTGCGGCGGCCGCAGCCCGGCCGCGACGGCGCTCGACCGCCTGTTCCAGGCGCGGGTGCGCGGCAGTTGCGGGTGGTTCGAGCGCGTGGTGGCGCTGGCCGGAAGCGAGGCGGCGCGCAGTCAGTTGGCTGCGGCGCTTCGCGACGATGCGGTGACGGCGGCGCGGTTCCGCGCCGCGGATTGAACGTCCGGCCGCGGCACCGCCCGAGCGTTGCGGGGGGCGAGCGCCCCCCGCGGCCGCCGGTTACTCTGCCGCTGCGGCCTCTTCCTCGCCGGCCAGCATGGCGTTGGCCAGGCCGTTCGCCTGGTCGCGGATGCGCTTCTCGACGCTCTCGGCCATGGCAGGGTTGTCGCGCATGAACTGCTTGGCGTTCTCGCGCCCCTGCCCGATGCGCTGGCTGTCGCAGGAGAACCAGGCGCCGGACTTCTCGACAATGCCGGCCTTCACGCCGAGGTCGATCAACTCGCCGACCTTGCTGATGCCTTCGCCATACATGATGTCGAAATCCACCTGGCGGAACGGCGGCGCCATCTTGTTCTTCACCACCTTCACCCGGGTCTGGTTGCCGGTGGTGGTGTCGCGGTCCTTGATCGAGCCGATGCGGCGGATCTCCATGCGCACGCTGGCGTAGAACTTCAGCGCGTTGCCGCCCGTCGTCGTCTCCGGATTGCCGAACATCACCCCGATCTTGAGGCGGATCTGGTTGAGGAAGATCAGCAGCGTGTTGGAGCGGCTGACGCTGCCCGTCAGCTTCCGCAACGCCTGCGACATCAGCCGGGCGTGCAGGCCGACATGGCTGTCGCCCATCTCGCCCTCGAGCTCGGCGCGCGGCACCAGCGCGGCGACGCTGTCCACCACCAGCACGTCAACGGCGCCGGAGCGCACCAGCGTGTCGCAGATCTCGAGCGCCTGCTCGCCCGCATCCGGCTGGCTGATCAGCAGGTTGTCCACATCCACGCCCAGCTTGCGGGCATAGCCGGGGTCCAGCGCATGCTCGGCATCGATGAAGGCGCAGGTGCCGCCCCGCTTCTGCGCCTCGGCGATGGCGTGCAGCGCCAGCGTGGTCTTGCCCGAGCTTTCCGGGCCGTAGATCTCCACCACCCGGCCCTTCGGCAACCCGCCGATGCCGAGCGCCAGGTCCAGGCCCAGCGAGCCGGTGGAGATCACCTCGATCTCGGCATCGGCCGCCTTGTTGCCCATCCGCATGATCGAGCCCTTGCCGAAGGCACGCTCGATCTGGCTCAGCGCGGCATCCAGAGCCTTGGACTTGTCCATGTGGGCTCGCTCTCCCGAGTTCCCGATCTCAACCAACGGGCGCAACGACAGAGCGAATCACCACCCTGAGGCCACATCCCGTACCAACCTGCCCGATTCCGCGCCGAACCTCTACGGCGCTGCACAACCGAATGGCGGCTGATCGGAATATGGCCCAGAACGGCGGACCCGACAAGAACATTTAGGAAACTCTTAGCCGTTCCGGCGGCAGTATGGCTTTCAGCTCCGCCACCAGGTCCGCCAGGCTGTAGGGCTTCGGCAGCAGCTTCAGCCGCTCCGCCGTCAGGTCCCGCCCCAGCGCCACCTCGGCATAGCCGGAGACCAGCAGCACCGGCAGGTCGGGATCGCGCTCGCGGAGCCGTGCGGCAAGCGCCAGGCCATCCATCCCCGGCATCACCACGTCCGAGACGAGCGCGATCGGCTTCGGCGCGCCGCTCTCCATCATGTCGAGCGCCTCCTCCGCGGAGCCCGCGGTCAACACCTCGAAGCCGGCCCGGCGCAGCGCGCGTTCAGCCAGGCGCAGCAGCGCCGGCTCGTCCTCCACGAGCAGCACGGTGCGCCCGCTCGGCGCGGCGGCGACGGGCGCGGGCGGCGGCGGCGACGCGCGGACCGCCTTCACGGGAGCCGATGTCGCCGTCATCGGCTCGGCCGGGCCGTCGTGGCGCGGCATCCAGATGCGGAAGGTGGTGCCGATGCCGACCCGGCTCTCGGCCGCGATGAAGCCGCCGGACTGGCGCACGATGCCATGCACCGTCGAGAGGCCGAGCCCGCTGCCGCCCTGCTCGCGCTTGGTGGTGAAGAACGGGTCGAAGATGCGCGGCAGCAGCTCCGGCGGGATGCCGGCGCCGGTGTCGCTGACCTCCAGCATGGCGTAGCGGCCGGGCGGCAGTTCCTCATGGCCGAGCTGCTCGGTCTGCAGCACCACGGTGTGGCTGGTGGCGATGCGCAGTGCGCCGCCATCGGGCATCGCGTCGCGGGCGTTCAGCGCCAGGTTCATGATCACCTGGTCGAGCTGCGTCGGGTCGATCTTCACCCGCCGGCCCGGCTCCTCCAGGTCCACGGTCAGCCGCACCCGGCTGCCGAGCAGCCGGCGCAGCAGGCCGCCCATGGCGGAAACGGCGCCGTTCAGGTCCACCACGCGCGGATGCATCGCCTGCTGGCGGGCGAAGGCCAGCAGCTGCTTCACCAGCGCCGCGCCGCGGGCGGCACTGTCCATCACCTGGCGCAGCTCGGAGGCCACCGGGCCATCCGGCTCGCGCGACAGCGCGGCTTCCGCACTGCCGGAGATAGCGGTCAGCAGGTTGTTGAAGTCGTGCGCGATGCCGCCGGCCAGCGCGCCGACGGCCTGCAGCCGGGCGGCCGCGGCGCTCTGCGCATTCTGCTGCACCACCGCCACCGGCGCCACGCGCAGCAGCGAGCCGTTCTCCCGCAGCCGCCGGCGCTCGATCTGCACCTGGGGCGAGCCGGCGGCGGCCAGCGCGGCCTCGACCTTGCGCCCGGCATCGAGCGCGGCATCGACGCTTTCGCGCAGGTCGGGCGCGACGAGGGTGGCCATCGGCATGCCGGGCCGCAGCGGCAGGGTCGGGCCGCAGAGCCGGGCCAGCTCCGGGTTCCAGGCGACGACGCGATGGGTGGCGTCGAGCAGCGCCAGGCCCGGCGAGGCGGCATCCAGCACGGCGCACAGCGCAGGGTCGAGTTCGCCCCGCGGCGCCCGGCTGCGCAGCAGCGCCTCCAGCCCCCCCCAACGAGGCTCAGCCATTGGTGCCCCCATTCCGCGCGCGCGGTGACGTCCTCATCCGCGCGCGGCTGCTACAACCCATGGCGCGGGGTCCCGCGTCAAGCACGTGGCGCATCGGCTCGACGTCTCCATACAAATGCGATGATCTCTGCGACCGCCTGGTAGTGCTCGGCGGGGATTTCCGCCCCGAGCGCGAGCCGATGCAGGGCGCGGGCCAACGGGGGGTTGCTGACCAGGGGCACTTTCGCCTCCTCCGCCGCGCCGCGAATCCGCGCCGCCATCTCGTCCATTCCCTTGGCCACCACCTTCGGCGCTGCATCGCCGCCAGCATAGGCCAGAGCCACGGCGTAATGGGTCGGATTCGTGATGACCACGGCCGCCCGTGGCACTTCCGCCATCATCCGGCTGCGCGCCCGAGTCTCGCCGATCTGCCGGCGACGGGCACGCAGATGCGGGTCGCCCTCGCTTTCCTTCACCTCGTCGCGGAGCTCCTGCCGGCTCATCCGCAGCATCCGGAGGTGGCGGAACCGCACCCACACCAGGTCGGCCAGCGCGATCATCGCGAAGGCGGCCAGCGCCGCGCCCATCAGCCGCAGCGCCGCCGCCGAGGCAGCTTCCAGCATCGCCCCGGCCGGCATGTGCAATGCCGCCTGCAAGGCATCCAGGTCGCCCATCGCGAACCACAGCGCGACGCAGACCAGCGCCAGCTTGAGCAGGCTGCGGAGGAACTCGGCCGCGGATTCGGCACTCGCCAGGCGCTTGAGCCCCGCCCAGGGGTTGACCTTGTCGAGTCGCGGCGCGAGCGGGCTGGCCGAGACCATGCCGCGCGTCTGCACCAGCGTGGCCGCCGTCGCGCCGAGCGCCGCCGCCGCCGCCACCGCGCCGATGAGCTTCACTGCCAGCCAGCCGAGCGCCGCCGCGCCATCGCCCATCGCCAGCACGTGGCTGCGCTCGAGCAGCGCGCGCATCGCCTTCAGCAGCTCGAGCCCGAGCGGCGGCAGCGCCAGCAGCCCGGCGAGGCTGCCCAGCAGCAGCGCGCCGAGACCCACCGCCTCCCGCGACAGCGCCACCTGGCCCTGCTCTCGCGCGCGCTCGATCCGCCGCGGCGTGGCGGCTTCCGAGCGGTCGGCCTGGTCGGGGGCGTCGTCCTGCTCCGCCATGGTTCAGCGCGCGCCCGGCAGGGATTCGAAGCCGGCACGCACCGCCTGCGCATAGGCCACCAGCATGGGCGGGGCGAGCACCATCAGCAGCGCGACACCCGCCAGCAGCTGGCCGGGGATGGCGACGAAGAAGGTCTGCACCTGCGGCGCCAGCCGCGCCAGCAGGCCGAGCGCAAGGTTCAGCACCACCGCCCCGATCACGAAGGGCGCCGCCAGGCGCAGCGCGAGATCGAGCGAGGCAGCGCCGGCCGCCGCCATCGCCTCCGCCGCGGCACCGAGCGGCAGCGCCGCGCCGGCGGGGATCAGTGCGTAGCTCTCCGCCATCGCTTCCAGTGGGATGGCGTAGAGGCCGGTGCCGAGCACCAGCACCGCCGACATCAGTCCGAAGGCGCGGCCGAGCGCAGTGCCCTGCGCGCCGAGTTCGGGATCGAAGACCAGCAGCCCCTGCAGCCCGATCAGCGTGGCGATCGCCTGGCCCGCCATGGCGAGCGCCAGCGTCAGGATCCGCGCAAGCCCGCCGAGCCAGAGGCCGACCACCGCCTCCTGCACGATCAGCCGCACCGCCTCCGCCCCCTGTTCGGGGGCAGGCGGCAGGCCGGGTGCGAGCACGGGAAGCAGCAGGGCCAGCAGCGCCAGGCCGAGCGCCAGCCGGATGGTCGCCGGCACTTCCTGCTCACCGAGGCCGGGCAGCAGCATCACCGCCGCGCCGAGCCGGGCAAACACCAGCACCGCCTGGAAGGCCAGCGCTGGCAGCGAGGCGATCAGCGCTGCGTCATCCGGTGTCACCGCACGCCGCCGATCTCGACCGCGCGGTCGAACAGCGTCTCCGTCCAGCCGCGCATAGCGCTGACCGTGAAGGGGCCGAGCAGCAGCATCAGCAGGCCGCAGACCATCAGCTTCGGCAGGAAGGCGAGCGTCGCTTCCTGCACCTGGGTCAGCGCCTGCACCAACGACACGGCGAGCCCGACGACCAGCACAGCGATCAGCGGCGGGCCCATCACCTGCAACGTCACCCAGAGCGCTTCACGCAGCGCCTGGGCCAGCGCCTCCTCGACCATTGTGGTCTCCTCGGGACGACTGCGATTTTACGGCGCGCGAAGCGCGCCGCGCGCGGAGCAACCCCCGACTCAGGCGCAGCAGCGCGTCACAAGCCACGGCCGCGGATGCGGCTGGCCGGTGCCTGAGGGCGATCATATCGGCATGCGCATCACATCCTGGTACGCGGCGACGACGCGGTCCCGCACCGCGACCGTGGTCTGCAGCGCGAGCTCGGCGCGCGAGATCGCCAGCACCGCCTCCGTCACGCCGCCCTGGCCGAGCATCGCGGCGGTGGAGGCCGCCTCCGCGCTACGGCCGATCTCGACGCCCTGCTGCATCGCCCGCTGCACCAACCCTCCGAAGCCGCCGCCTTGGGCCGGCGCGGTGGCGCCGCCCGAAGCCGCGCGATAGGCCGCCGCCGCGGTCGCGCCGATGCCGTTGGCGACAGTCACCGATCATCTCCCATGCGCATCAGCGCAATTCTCCCATGCGAATCAGCGCAATGCTCCCATGCGCATCAGCGCAATACTCCCATGCGCATCAGCGCAACGCCTCGATCGCCCGCGTCAGCATGGCGCGCGTGGTCTCCAGCACCGAGAGGTTGGCGCTGTAGCTGCGTTGCGCCTCGCGCATGTCCATCGCCTCGACCAGGCTGTCCACGTTCGGCGTCTTGACGTAGCCGCGCTCATCGGCGGCCGGGTGCCCGGGTTCGTAGCGCTGCGGGAAATCGCCGGGCGCGGTGCCGATGCGCGAGACGTTCACCGTCTCCAGCCCCATCTCGCGGTCGAGCCGGTTGGCGAAGCTGACCGTACGCCGGCGGTAGGGATCCGCGCCCGGCGCCTCGCCGGTGCTGTCCCGGTTGGCGAGGTTCTCCGCCACCACGCGAAGCCGCGTGGATTGCGCCGCCATGCCGGCAGCCGAGATTCGCAGTGCCCTGTCGAGGTCCATCGCCGATCCTCCCGTCTGCGCCCCGCCCCGCCTCAGCGGCCGAGCGTGGCGCGGAACATGCCCATGAAGCTGCGGTGCACCGCCATCGCCAATTGGTGCGCCGTATCCGTCTCCGCGATCCGCATCGCCTCGCGATCCAGCGAGACGGCATTGCCGTCCGGCACGACCTCCGCGGCGTCGCGCTCGGTGCGCGCGCCCAGCGCCGTCGCCGGGCTGCCGGCGCTATGCGATTGCGCCGTGCGCGCCATCGCCAGCCGCGTGGCACCCGCCAGCTCACGCTGGAACGGCGTGAGGTCGCGCGGGCGAAAGCCCGGCGTGTCGGCATTGGCGACGTTCTGCGCCAGCACCGATTGACGCCGGTCGAGCCAGTGCAGCCGCCGCTCGGCCAGCGCGAGCGGATCGCCCGCCGGGCGCGCCGCCGCCGTTCCTGTCCGCCCAACGCCGCCAGGGATACCGTCCATGAGAGGCAGACTGCGCCGGGCTTGGTGAAGAAAGCGTAAGCGCCAGCGCCCACGCGGAAATCGCCGGCGTCGTAACCCTCCCTTCACCCTTCCCCGGCTAAGGATGCGCGATGCCGCAGGCTCGTCAGCGCTCCCCGGCGCACCACACCCAAGCCGTCCGTGCCGCCATCGAGGCGATGGACGGCACCATCGTCATGGCCCGCGCCCTGGTCGAGGGCGGGCGCCGGATCGATCTCGCCGGTCTCGAGGGCGAGACCGGCCGGCTCTGCGCGGCGGTGATGGCGCTGGACGGCGCCGAGGCACGACGCCTCCGCCCCGCGCTCGAAGCCCTGCGCCGGCAGGTGGATGGCCTCGCCTCCCGCCTCGCGACGGACTGACCCCTTCCCTTCCGCGCGTCCCAGAATGGAGACCGCATGCACGAGATCGGCTGGACCGGCCTGATCACCGCCGCCGCCGCCCTGGTCGGCGTGCTCGGCGCGCTGGTGCTGGCGCTGCGCGGGCTGCGCGCGGCGGGGCTGGCGCGCGCGGGCGGCAGACGGCTGGCGGTGGAGGAGGCGATCGCCCTCGACACGCGGCGCCGGCTGGTGCTGGTGCGCTGCGACGACCGCCACCTGCTTCTGCTGACGGGCGGCACACAGGATGCGGTGGTCGGCTGGCTGTCGCCGGCGCAGGCCGCGGAGCCGCCGGCATGACGCGCCTGCTCGCCCTCCTGCTGCTGCTGCCGGGTGCGGCGCTCGGGCAGAGCCTCAACCTTGATCTCGGCGGCGAAGGGGCGGGCGCCACGGCGCGGCTGGTGCAGCTCACCGCGCTGATCGGCCTGCTCTCGCTCGCCCCTGCCCTGCTTGTGATGGTCACCGCCTTCGCGCGCATCGTCATCGTGCTGGCACTGCTGCGCACCGCCATCGGCGCGCCCTCCATCCCGCCCAACCCGGTGCTGATCGCGCTGGCGCTGTTCCTGACGCTGTTCGTGATGGAGCCGGCGCTGATGGCGGCGTGGGAGACCGGCATCCGCCCGATGACGGAAGGCGGCCTCGCCGAGCTGGAGGGCCTGACCGCCGCCGCCGAGCCGTTCCGCCGCTTCATGGCCGCGCAGGTGCGCGATGCCGACCTGGCGCTGTTCCTCGATCTCGCCAACCTGCCGCCGGCGCCGGCCGAGCAGGCGCCCTGGCGCGCACTGATGCCGGCCTTCCTGATCGGTGAGCTGCGCCGCGGCTTCGAGATCGGCTTCCTGCTCTTCCTGCCCTTCCTGGTGATCGACCTTGTGGCGGCCAGCGTGCTGATGTCGCTCGGCATGATGATGCTGCCGCCGACCGTGGTGGCGCTGCCGTTCAAGCTCGCCTTCTTCGTGCTGGTGGATGGGTGGCGGCTGGTTGCCGGCAGCCTGGTGCAGGGCTTCTCAACCTTGTGCGGGGCCCGCTCCGTTCGCTGCGCTCCGCAGCGAACGGAGCGGGCAGCAGGCCACGCAGCACAAGGGCCAGTGACCCACGCGCCGCTGGGCGCCGCCCGGGAGTTGATTCCGGTTGCAACACGCAAGCCGTGCTCCCTAAGCTCGCATGGCAACCTCCCGATGCGGAGGCGTCATGCGACGTGTCGTGCTGTTCCTCTTCGCGCTGCTGATCACGACCGGCGCCGCCGCGCAGGAGTCGGTGATCCAGTGCGGCCCCGCGATCGGCCCGACGGAGGAGGTGCGGCCCGGCCAGGGCTTCATGACGCTCTCCGACATCGTCGGACATCTGAGCGCGGCGGCACCCGGCCTGAAGATCGAGCGTGTGCGGCAGACGGCGCTGGCGGTGCCGACCGTCGAACTCGCCGTGCTGCGGCCAGACACCTTCCGCAGCCCTGCCGAATGGCGTGCCGCCTGGTTCGAAGCGGTGGTCCACCCGAGCGGCGCCCGGCTCGACGCCAACCGGCTGATCCGCGGTCGCGTCCACCCGCCGGTGGCGGAAGACCAGCTCACGCCACTGGTGGCCGAGTTTCCCTCGCTGCCGGGCGGCTGGTGGCCTTCGCGCTGGGATGTCTACGTCTTCGCCTGCATCGATCCGGGCTACGATCCCGCCGTCAGCATCGGCAATGGCCGCGCGGTGCGCGCCTTCGCGCGCCAGCCGATGTACGTCTCGAGCCTCAACCTCTCCGCCGCAGTCGGCCTGGGCTGCGCACTGGCGCTTTATCTCGGCCTGGCAGTCGCGGCGGCGCAGACGCAGTCGCGCCAATATGCCTTCGCGCGCGCTTCCGCGGCACGGGAGGGGCGCGGCATCTCGCGCCTCGCCTTCTTCCTGCAGCCGCCGGTGATCATGCAGGACGCCTTCGGCCATTGCAGCCTGGCACGCTTCCAGGTGCTGCTGTTCACCTTGGTGATCACTGGCGTCTATGCCTATGTCATGGTCCGCACCGGCAGCCTGCCGAACCTTTCGCCAACGGTGCTCGGTCTGCTCGGCATCACGCTCGCCGGCTCGGCGCTGGCGAGGGTGGCGGAGGGGCCGGTGGTGGATACGCCCAACCGGCTCTGGCTGCTCGGCACCGGCGTGCTGGACCCCTCCCCACGCCTGCCGCGCTGGCACGATCTGATCACCGGCGAGGGCGAGATCGACGTCACCCGCGTGCAGGCGCTGGCCTTCAGCATCTTCGCCGCCGCCGCGCTGGTGGTGAACGGCACCGGCGACCTCGAACGCTTCGAGATCCCGGACCAGATCAACTATCTCATGGGTATCAGCCAGGCGGTCTACGTCGCGGGCAAGGCGCTGCCGCGCGATGCCGCGAAGCGCCTGAACGAGGAGATCCGCGCGCTGCGCGAGGCCGAGCGCGCGGCGCTTGCCGACCCCGGCGATGCCGCAGCGCTGAAGGCCTTCGAAACCGCGCGCAACGGCGTCGGCTCGGTGCTGTTCGACGTGTTCGGCGAACGCTTCGACGATTCGGCGCTGCGCCGCCTCACGCCCGGACGGCGCGAACCGCCGCCGCAGCCCGAGCTGTAGGCCTCATGCCCGTGGCAGGTGCCGGGCGATGTAGGGCGGCAGGTTGAAGGCGCCGACATGGATTTCCGGCGTCCAGTAGCCGGTGGTGTCCAGCACCCCGGCGACATCGGCGCGGCTGCGGATCTCCGCTGCGCCGACATGGCGCAGCGTCGCATCCTTCGCGGCCCAGCCCAGCGTCATGAACCCGCCGACATAGGTCGGCACCGCAGCGACATAGGCCCAGACATCCGGGAAGGACTTCGCCCGTCGCAACGAGGTCTCCCGCAGCTCCTCGGCCTGCATCGCCGGTACGCCGCACTGGTTCACGATCAGCCCGCGGTCCGAGAGGATGCGTGCGGAGTTGGCGTAGAACTCGTCGGTGAACAGCACCTCGCCGACGCCGATCGGGTCCGTGCTGTCCACGATGATGGCGTCGAAGGAAGCGGCCTCCGCCTGGCGGACATAGTCGATGCCGTCGCCGGTGATCACCTCGGCCCGCGGATCGGTCCAGGCATCGCCGGCGATGCCGGGCATGAACTCCTTCGCCAGGCGCATCACCTCGCCGTCGATCTCCACCATCACCGCCTTCTCCACGGTGCGGTGCTGGAGAACCCGCTTCAGCACGCCGCCATCGCCGGCGCCGATGATCAGCACGCGCTTCGCCGCGCCATGCGCGAGCAGCGGCACATGGGTGATCATCTCCTGGTAGACGAACTCATCCATCTCGGTGATCTGCACCACGCCGTCGAGCAGCATCACGCGGCCGTGCAGGTGGCTCTCGAAGACCATGATGTCCTGGAACCCGGACTGCACCCGCGCCAGCTCGCGCTTGACCAGGAAGCGCTGGCCCCATTCGGGGTAGAGCGTCTCGTTCACCCAGGAATCGGTCGGCATGGTGTCACCCCGTCGTCACAGAAAAAGGGCCGGACCCTTCGGTCCGGCCCCTCTACACAGTTCGGCGCTGCGCGTCAGCCGATCAGGCCGCGCTTGTGCTCGGCAAGCTGCACGCGCTCGGGCTGGAAGCCCTTCTTCAGCGCGGCGATGGCCTTGTAGGGGTCGCACTCGCCGCACATGAAGATGTCGATCGCGGCGTAGTCACGCTCCGGCCAAGTGTGGATGGAGACGTGGCTCTCCGCCAGCACCAGCACACCCGACACCCCGCCATTCGGCGAGAAGTGGTGGAAATGCCCGTGCAGGATCGTCGCACCGGAGGTCAGCGCGCCTTCCCGCAGGACGGCATCGATGTGGTCGGGATCGTCGAGCTTCGTTGCGCCCCACAAATCCACGATCAGATGCACGCCAGCGAAACGGACGCCGTTCCGATGAACGAAATAGTCCTTGTCCGCCACTTGGCGGTCCTCGATCCGGGTGTCGCTCGGCATGTCCGAGACCATCCCCGGTTGGACGAGAGCTTCCATGAAGCAGGGCCCCTTCCGACCAGCAGATGACCTTGGTGGCCGCAATCGGCGGCACCTCGTGGGGTCAACGGAGGCGGCATATGGGGCAAGGGGGTCGGGGGCGCAAGCGAAAATGGGACACTCGGGCCGAAAAAAACGCGGGTGCCCCCGCAGGGCACGCGGGGCTTCACCGGCCGCCCCCCGGCCCGGCCGGAGACTTACCTTGCCTATGCCGCCGCTGCCCGCAATGCCTACGGCCGCGCCGCGAGCCGGGCCGGCAGCCGCCGCGCCGCCTCCAATTCCTGCCCCAGCCGCGGCAGGTCCTCGATGCTGCCGATACGTTCCGCGGTCATCATTCCGAAGGTATCGCCGAAGGCGCCACCGGCCATGCGGCCGGCTTCCGCCTCGCGCAGCGCTGCGAGCCCCGCCTCGTCGCCGGCCAGCGCCAGCAGCGCGGCGGCGCGCGCGACCAGCCGGCGCGCCGGCTCCGGCAGCGGCTCCGGCGCGGGCGGCAGGGTTGCGGCGAGATGCGTGCGCATGGCCGCCGCCGCGCCGGCCCAGTCCTGCTGCGCAGCAAGCAGTTCCGCAAGCTCGCCGGCCGCCTGCGGCCCCGCCGCGCGATAGCGCGCCGCCGCTTGCTCCGCTTGGCCGAGCCGCGACAGCGCGCGCGCCTCGGTCAGCAGACGCTCCTGCTGCAAGGCTTCCGGCAGATCGGAGGCGGCGGTGTCGGCCAGCGCCTTGCGCGCGCCCGCAGCGTCGCCGGAGCCGAGCGCGAGCCCCGCCAGGCGCAGCCCGAGCCGCGCCCGCGACTCCGCGCTGCCGGCACGCGCGAGCGCGCGCCCCAGCACCGTACGCGCTCGGTCAACGAGGTCGAGCGCGGCCAACCGCTCCGCCAAGGCAGCGAGCGCGCGTTCGGTCTGCTCGCCTGCCGGCAGCAGCGCCACATGGGTGTCGAACAGCGCCACCGCCGCGACCGGCGGCTCCTCCGCGATGGCGGCGAGCAGCGCTTCGACCTGACGCGGGCGGATGCCGGGCGCGACGTCGGGGAAGTGCTGTTCCGCCTCGCGCAGCGCCTCGAAGGCGCCGCGCGGGTCCTTGGCCTGCATGCGCAGTTCCGCCAGCCGAAGCCGGGTCGCGCGCTCCTGCGCGTCGCCGCGCCAGGCGGCGAGCACCGATTCCATCGCCGCCGCCGCACCCGGCGCATCCAGCGCGCCGGAGGCCAGCCGCAGCTCCACGCCGCGCCGCATCGCCACCGCGCGCGCCCGCCGGTCGCGGCCACGCGCGACAGCCTGATAGGCCTCGATCGCCGCCGCGGTCTCTTCGCGCGCTTCCAGCAGCATGGCGCGGGCGAGCGCAAAGCCCGGCTCTTCCTCACGCCCCGCCAACAGGCGCTCCGCCGCCGCCGCTTCGCCGCCCTCGGCCAGCGCTTCGGCGGCGAGCGGGCCGAGGCGGTTGCGCAGGGGCGACGGCCAGACGCGCAGCAGCGGCAGCGCCGCGGCGATCCGCGCCGCACCATCCTCGCCGCGCGCGGCGGCCAGCAGCCCGCGCCAGAGGGTGATCTCGTCATTCTCCGGCAGGCGGCGATGCAGCAGGCCCTCGGCCTCGTCCGGGCGGCCGGCGAGCAGCGCGGCGGCGCCGTGCAGCGCATGCGCCCGCGGATCCTGCGCCAGCCGCGGATCCTCGCGCATCGCCAGCGCCATCATCGTCTGCGCCTCCGGGCCGAGGCCGAGGGCGAGCAGCGCCTCGGCATGGCGCAGGCGCGGCAGGCCGCGGGCGAGCGGCTGCGCGCCGGCAACGGCGAGCGCGGCGTTACGCTCACGCCGGACCAGCGCCGCGACCGGCTCGTCCGGAAGGTCGAAGACGCGCGAGAGCGTGGCGGCGCCGCTCTCCTCGGGCGGCTCGGCGCCCAGCGCGAGCTCCGCGCCAGGGCCGGGGCTGGCGGCGAAGCCGGCCTCCAGCGCGCGCAGCGTCACCGTATCCGCGCGCGGCAGGATCGCCGCGCCGAGGCGCGTCGGCAGGATATCGAAGGTGGCGGCGCGGCGGCCAAGCGGCGTCGCCTCCCCGCCCTCGCGCACCGTTCCGACCAGCAGCGTGCCGCCGGTCTCGGGATCGAGCACCGCGACGCTCGCGGCGGGCCGCGTGGCGCGCAGCAGCAGCCGCACCGGCGGGCCGGGATCGAGTTCCGGCCGAATGGATCGCAGCGAGGGCGACGCCTCCCCGCCGCCGATGTGCCAACCTTCCGGGCGGCGCGTCAGCACCGGCTCCTCGAAGGTCGACAGCGGCAGGACCAGCAGCGTGGCGTGCCGCTCGCGCGTCACCTCGGCGCCCGCAAGGCGCCCGCCGGCGAGCGGCGCGAGATCGAGCGACAAGGGCGCATCGAGCACCAGCAGCCAGGCGCCGCCACGTTGCAGCAGCGCGGCGCCGACGCCCGCGGCGGCGGGGATGGTGAAGCCACCGCTGGCTGGCCGCGTCGCAACGGCGGCTGGCGGCGGCGGCGTGGCCGGCGCGGCGGGGACGGTGGCGGGTGGCGCGGCTTGCGGCGCGGGTTGCGGGGTTGGCGCGACAGGCGCGGCCGCTGGCATTGGCGCGGCCGCTCCGGGCGCCGATGCCGGCGGCGGAACGGCTACGGGTGCCGGTGCAGGCGCGCGCGAGGCAGAGGGCGAGCGCGCCGGCGGCGACGGCCGGGCAGGTGTCGCGCGTGCCGGCCTGGCAGCAGCGGTCGCGGGCGCCTGCGCTGCATCCAGCACATCCACCACGATGCGCGTGCCCAGCCGGAACACGCGCGGCCGGGTGCCGGGCGCGATGCCGATGGTCACGACGCGGCCGGCCTCGTGCTCGATCGCGCTGACGTTGCGCGGCGGGCGGCGGACCGCCGCCAGGTCGAAGGCGGCGGGTGCCGCGAAGCGCAGCACGATGCGGCCTTCCGCTTCCTCCACCTCGTAGCCGGTGCGGGCGGGCCAGTCGAACACCACGCGGCCATGCGCCGCATGGTCGCCGACCCGCACGCGCACCGGGGTCTCGGCGACCGCGCCGACCGGCAGAAGCAATCCGAACAGCAGGGCGGCGGCGCGGCGCATCGGCTCAAAACTCGGCCAGCAGACGGTCGATCTCGGCCTGGCTGACGCCGGCGCCGGGCAATTGCGGCCCCTCGGCGAGGCGGCGGCCCTCGGTCTCCTCGGCCACGGGTTCCGGTGCGCCGCGGCCTTCGAGGAAGCGGCCGGTGACGGAGGCGACGCGCCCTTCGATTGCCTTCAGCGCCGTGACCACCTTGCCGATGCGCTGGCCGGTGATGTCCTGGAAGCTGCAGGCTTCGTAGATGCGGGTGATCACGCCCTGCAGCGCCTCGGCATCCTCGGCGGCGATGCGGCCGGCGACGCCCTCCAGCACCTCGCAGCAATCGAGGATCTCGTTGGTGGCCTGCGCGGTGTGGTCCACGATGGCGTCGAGCTCGTCGGTCGCGGTGGGGATGTGGCTCTCGGTGATGTCTTCCACCTTGAGCCGCGCGATCTCCTGCTTGGCGCGGGCGACGGTGCGACCGAGCCCTTCCAGCTCCGCCAGCAGCGCGGCCTCGGTGGCCGAGAGGTCGCCGGCCATGCTGCCCAGCACGGCACGCACCGCCTGCTCAATCCGCGCCTGGTCGGGAGGAGGCTGGGCGCCGTCAGGCATGGACCATGACCTTCTCGATCTTCTCGCGCAGGGTTTCCGCGTTGAATGGCTTGACGATGTAGTTGGAGACGCCGGCCTGCTTGGCGGCGACCACGTTTTCCGTCTTGCTCTCGGCGGTGATCATGATGAAGGGGGTGTGCTTCAGCCTGGCATCGGCGCGCACCTCCTTCAGCAGGTCGAGGCCCGTCATCGGGGCCATGTTCCAGTCGCTGATCACCAGGCCGAAATTGCCGGTGCGCAGCTTCTGCAGCGCCTCCTGCCCGTCCGTCGCCTCCTCCACGTTCTCGATTTCGAGCTGCTTGAGGAGGTTCCGGATGATGCGCAGCATCGTCTTGTAGTCGTCCACGATCAGGACCGGCGTGCTCTTGTCCATGCCTGTTTCACCCATGTGCAAATCGATCGCGCCATCCTGGCGTGAAGAATGAATCCGGCTTAGCGGGCTTGCATGAACGCATCGCCAACGCCGGCGCGCTCATCGCCGTGCCGCCTGCCGGCCGCTGGTCGCCGCGCCCGGCTGTGCCGCACCCGACTGTGCCGCGCGCTGCTGTTCCACGCGCTCCGCGCGAAGCCGCGCCAGCTCCGTGGTCAGCAGCCGCGCGCGCTCCGGCCGCATCGCGCCCATCACCGGCGCGGCCTTCGCCTCGCGCATGCGGTCCACAATCGAGACCAGCACCGACATCTCCAGCTCGTCGAAGATCACGGCGGCGTCGCGCGGGCGCATGCCCTCATAGAGCTTGACCAGTCCGCGCAGCCCGGTCTCCTCCCGCGTCGCACGTTCGCGCTCCAGCGCTTCGAGCCGCCGCTGCAGCGCGGTGAGTTCCTCGACGCGTGCGGCAAGGCGCCGCTCGGTGGCGGCGAGCATCACCTCGCGCTGCGCCGCCGCCTGCTCGCGCGCCTCGATCTCGACGCGCCGCGCGCGCAATGCTTCCAGCACGGCGCGCTCGGCGGCGGCCTCCGCGGCTGGCGGCTCCGATGGCGGCGGCGCTGGCTGCTGCGCCGCCGGTGCCGGCGGCTGTTGCGGTGCCTGTGCCGGGGCCGCCGCCGGTGATGCCGGCTGCGGCGTCTGCGCTGCGGCGGCGAGCGGCCGCGCCGGTGGAAGCGCCGCCTGCTGCGCCTCCGCACCGCCCGCCCAGAGCGGCGAGACCAGCCGCTCAGCCTTGGCCAGCACCAGCAGCGCCGCCGCGCCGATGGCCAGCGGCAGCAGCCGCAGGCGCGGCATCAGCGCAGCCCCTTCAGCGCCCGCAACAGCTCGCGCTCCGCCTCGCTGCGCGCGCTGCGCCCAGCGGCCTGCGCCGCCGCGGTCGCCGGCTCTGCAAGCGGCCGCGCCTCGCGCACCAATGCATCGAGGCGATCGGCGAGCACCTCCGAACGCTCGACCAGGAAGGCCAGGTCGTCGCGCAGTTTCTCAGCAGTGGCGACGCGCTCGGCGACCATGCGCCCGGTTCCCTCGGCCGTCGCGCGCAGCCGGGCGAGCGCGGCCTCCGCCGCCTCGGTCGCCTGCGCGATTCCCTCGGCGCCGTCGCGCAAGCCCCCGCCGGCCTCGCGCAGTGTGGCGATGCGGCGTTCCAGGCGCCAGGCGAAGGGGATCAGCGCCAGCAGCAGCAGCAGCAGCGCGGCTTGCGCGATCCATTCCAGCATGCTCATGCCGCTTCTTCCTCCGTCGGCAGGACCGGCAGCGGCCTCACCTTCTCGATCCGCACCGCCAGCCGGTTCTCCCGACGGCCGAGCTGCGCCTCGAACAGCTCGACATCGCCGCAGCGCAGGCTGACCGGCGCGCCGGGGCCGGCCGCCAGCGAGATGCGGTCGCCCACCTTCAGGTCGAGCACCTGGCGCAGCGGCATCAGCTGCTGGTCCAGCACCACGTCGATCGCCACCTCGGTCTGGCGCAGTTCCTCGGCCAAGTGGGTCTCCCAGATGCTGTCGCGGCCGAAGCGCTCGCCCATGAATTGCTGCAGCAGCAGCTCGCGCACCGGCTCGAGCGTGGCGTAGGGCAGCAGCACTTCCAGCCTGCCGCCGCGATCCTCCATCTCGATCCGCATGCGGCTGACGACCGCGGCGTTGGACAGGCGGGAGATCGCGGCGAAGCGCGGGTTCACCTCCAGCCGGTCGAAGCGGAAATCGACCTCGCAGAGCGGCTCGAACGCCGCCTTGAGATCGCCGAGCACGACGCCGATCAGACGCTCCACCAGCGTGCGCTCGATGGTCGTGTAGGGACGGCCCTCGATGCGCATCGCCGCGGTGCCGCGCCGCCCGCCGAGCAGCACGTCCACCACCGAGTAGATTAGCGCGGAATCCACCACGATCAGCCCGAAATTGTCCCACTGGTCGGCGCGGAACACCGCCAGCATCGCCGGCAGCGGGATCGAGTTCAGGTAGTCGCCGAAACGCTGCGACCCCATCGCGTCGATCGAGATCTCGACATTGTCGGAGGTGAAGTTGCGCAGCGTCGTCGTCATCAGCCGCACCAGGCGGTCGAAGACGATCTCCAGCATCGGCAGGCGCTCGTACTGCACCAGGCCGGAGGAGATGATGCGCTCGATGCCCGAGAGGCCCTGGTCCGACGAGGGGCCGGATTCGAAGCCGAGCAGGCTGTCGATCTCCGCCTGGTTGAGCACGCGCGTGGCTTCCGGCGGCGGCCCCTCGGCGGCCTCGCCGCCGCCTTCCTGGTCTAGCGCCGCGCCCCAGGCGGCGGCGAGGTCTTCCTCCTCCGAGCCGCTCATTGCACGAGGATCTCGACGAAGAGCAGGTCGGTGATCTGCGCCGGCGTGGCGGCGATGGTGGCCCGCGCGATCAGCTCCTCCCGCAGCCGGTGCGAGCCGGCGGAGCCGCGCAGTTCCTCCGGGCGCACCTCCCGAAGGTAGGTCGCGAACAGGTCCACCAGCCGCGGCATCGCGGCCTGCACCGCCGGCACGTCCTCAGAGCGCGACACCTCGATCTTGGCGCGCAGCCGCACGAAGCTGGCGCGCCGCCCCGGCACGTTGAGGTTGGAGACGATCTCCGGCAGGTCCACGAAGGCCGGCACCGGCGCTGGCGGCGGTGCCGCCTCGGCCGTCTGCGCGGCTTCCTCCTGGCTGCCGCCGCCCATGCCGAGCAGCGGCGGCAGGATGCCGCCGAACCACAATCCGGCACCGAGGCCGAGCAGCAGCACCGGCACGGCGATCAGGATGAGCTTCTTCTTGCCCCCCTTCTTGGCCGCGGCCTCCTCGCCGCCTTCGCCCGCAGGCGCCTTCGCTTTTTCCCCCTTGGCCGCCATTGGCCTGCCCATCGCCTCCTGCCTGGCGGAGGCATCCTGCGCCGGCGTGGCTTAACGAAGCCTTGCGCCGCGGCGGCCCTTGCCGGCAGCCGGCAGATCCTGCCGCGCAACGGGCAAGTGCGGCCCGGCGGCGCGGCACCGCGGGCTGGCACGCCGGTTGCGTTGTCGCGCACCGACCAGATCCGAGTGCCCCGCATGGACAGCCCCGGCTACATCGTCCTCTCCCGCCTCATCGCCGCGCAGCGCGCCACGGCGGTGACGGCGCACAACATCGCCAACGCCGACACACCCGGCTTCCGCAGCAGCCGCCCGATCTTCGCGACCGTGCTGGAGCGGCAGATCGGGGCCGAGGCGCCGCGCGGCGGGCGCGACCTGGCCTTCGCGCAGGACCGCGCGACCTGGCGCGATGCCGGCCCCGCGCCGCTGATCCGCACCGGCAATCCGCTCGACATCGCGATCTCCGATCCGGAGGGCTTCTTTGCGGTGCAGACGCCGAATGGCGAGCGCTTCACCCGCGCCGGCCGCTTCACGCTGGATGCGGAAGGCGGCGTGGTGGACCCCGAAGGCCGCGCCGTGCTCACCGCGGAAGGCGCGCCGCTGCGCATCCCGCCCGGCGCCGCGCGCATCGAGATCCGCGGCGATGGCGCCGTGACCACCGAGCAGGGCATCGCCGGCCAATTGCGCGTGGTGCGCTTCGAGGATGCGCAGCGCCTGCAGGCCGAGGGCGACCGCAACTTCCTCGCCCCCGACGACATGCCGCCGGCGCCGGTGGAACGCCCCGGCCTGGTGCAGGGCGCGATGGAGGGCAGCAATGTGCGCGCGGTGGTCGAGCTGACGCGGCTGACCGACGACATGCGCCATTTCCAGATGGTCACCCAGATGGCGGAACGCGAAGGCGAGCGGCTCGGCACCGCCGTCGATCGCATCCTGCGGCGGCGGTAAGGAGACGAGAGATGCAGACCGCCTCGCAACCCGAGCTGGCGGCCGGCATAGCCGGCCGAGCGCGCGAATGCGCGCCGCGCACAAACCGCCTGCGCCGATGGAACCGCCGGTGGCCTGCGCGAAGGCAAGCGGCCGGAGGCCGCGCCCGCCGCCTGAGGGCACAATAACATGCGATCCCTTCATATCGCCGGCACCGGCATGATGGCCCAGCAGACCAACGTCGAGGTCATCTCCAACAACATCGCGAACATGAGCACCACCGGCTACAAGCGCCGGCGGGCCGAGTTCCAGGACCTGATCTACCAGAACCTGCGCCGCGTCGGTTCGCAGTCGGCCGACACCGGATCGGTGCTGCCGTCGGGCGCGCAGATCGGCCTCGGCGTGAAGACCGGCGCGGTCTACCGCATCACCGAACAGGGCAGCCTCAGCCAGACCGGCAACCGCTTCGACCTCGCGGTCCGTGGCAACGGCTATTTCCAGGTGACGCTGCCGACCGGCGAGACCGCTTATACCCGCGACGGCACCTTCGCCCTCTCGCCGGAAGGCGTGATCGTCACCGCCGACGGCTTCGTGGTGAACCCCGGCATCACCATCCCCGCCAACGCCACCGACGTGACGATCAACGCCAGCGGCGAGGTGCTGGCCAAGATCGACGGTCAGATCGCGCCGCAGAATGTCGGGCAGCTGCAGCTGGCGATCTTCGCCAACGAAGGCGGGCTCGAGGCGATCGGCGACAACCTGCTGCTGGCGACGCCGGGCTCCGGCGATGCGCAGCAGGGCGCGCCGGGCACCCCGGGCTACGGCCAGATGCTGCAGGGCTTCGTCGAGACCTCCAACGTCAACGTGGTGCAGGAGATCACCAACCTGATCACGGCGCAGCGCGCCTACGAGATGAACAGCCGCGTCATCTCGGCGAGCGACGAGATGCTCTCCACCCTGTCGCGGCTGCGGTGAGCGTCATGCGGATCCTTCTCCTTCTGCTGCTTGCCTTCGCGGCGCCGGCGCGTGCGGAGCCGGCCAGCCTGCGGACCCTCGCCGTCGTGGAGGAGCCGATGGTCCGGCTCTCCGACCTGTTCGACAATCTCGGCCAGCGTGGCGAGAAGGTGCTCGGCCCCGCCCCGCCGCCCGGCACGCGACTGGTGGTGGAGGCGCCGCAGCTGCTGGCCATCGCGCGCGCCAACCGCATCGCCTGGCGTCCCGCCGGCGGCGCGGAGCGCGTGGTCATCGAGCGCCCCGGCCGCGCCCTGGCACGCGAGGAGGTGCTGCTGGCGCTGCGCGGCGCGCTGCGCGACCAGGGCCTGGAAGAGGGCATGGACCTCGACATCCCGGGCTTCACGCCGCCGATGGTGCCGGAGGGCGCCTTCGTCCGCGTGGTGGTGGAGGGCGCGATCCTCGATGCCGATGGCGGCCGCTTCGCGGCGACGCTGGCGCTGCTTGCGGAGGGCATGCCGACGCAGCGCCTGCGCCTCGCCGGCCGCGTGGTGGAGACGGTGCCGATGCTGGTCGCCGCGCGCCGCATGTCACCCGGCGAGGTGGTGCGCGCGAACGACGTACGGCTGATCCGCGTGCCGGCCTCGCGCCTGCGGCCGGGTGCCGCGCAGGCGATGGATGGCGTGGTCGGCCAGGCACTGCGCCGCCCGGCGGCGGCGGAGCAGCCGCTGATGCTGGCGGACCTGTCGCGGCCGGCGATGGTGGAGCGCGGTCAGACCGTGACGATGCTCTACGAGGGGCCGGGCATCATGCTCACCGCCCAGGGCCGCGCGATGGACTCCGCCGCGCGCGGCACCGGCGTGCCGGTGATGAACCTGTCGAGCCGCGTCGTCGTGCAGGCGGAAGTGGTCGCGCCCGGACGGGTGCGCGTGGGAGGTGCGCGATGAGGATGTTGCTGCTGGTGCTCGCCGCCGTCGCGCTCGGCGGCTGCGAGCGGATGAGCGAGCTCGGCCGGCCACCGGCGCTGGCCGCCATCGAGAACCCGACCGCGGACCCGAACTGGCGCCGCGTCAGCATGCCGATGCCGGCGGCGCATGCGCCCGGCGGGACAGGCAACTCGCTCTGGCGGCCCGGCAGCCGCACCTTCCTGCGCGACCAGCGCGCGGCGCAGCCGGGCGACCTGGTGACGGTGCTGGTCTCGATCCAGGACCAGGCGCAGCTGCAGAACAGCACCGAGCGCGAGCGCCAGGGCAACGACACCATGGGGTTTCCGCGCCTGTTCGGGCTGGAGAGCTCCATCACGCGCCTGCTGCCCAACACCGTGGACCCGACCCGGTTGGTCGAGACCAACGGCACGCAGACCACCTCCGGCTCCGGTAGCATCCGGCGCACCGAGACGGTCGCCATGCGCGTTGCCGCGACGGTGGTGCAGGTGCTGCCGAACGGCAATCTTGTGGTGACCGGCCGCCAGCAGGTGCGGGTGAACAGCGAGCTGCGCGACCTGACGGTGAGCGGCATCATCCGTCCGCAGGACATCGGCAGCGACAACACCGTGCGGCATGACCGGCTGGCCGAGGCGCGCATCGCCTATGGCGGCCGCGGCACCGTCAGCGACGTGCAGCGACCGCGCGTCGGGCAGGAGTTGCTGGATATCGTCCTGCCGTTCTGAGGGGCCGGGGCAGGCGCGCGGAACCTCCGCGGCCCCAAACCCGTTCCGTGGAGGCGACGTTTACCTCATCAGGAGCGTTCATGGCGGCCCGGCGGAACCGACTCGAACTGCTCGCGCGCCTCGGCTATGCGGCGCGCGGCGCCGTCAGCCTCATCATCGGCGTGCTCGCCCTGCTCGCCGCGCTGGGGCGGGGCGGCGGTGCCACCGGGTCGAAAGGCGCGTTGCAGACCCTGTTTTCCCAGCCGGCCGGCGCCGTCCTGCTCGGCGTGGTGGCGCTCGGCCTGTTCGGCTTTGCCATGTGGCGTGCCTTCCAATCCCTGCTCGATGCGGATGAGCGTGGCACCAACGCGAAGGCGATCGTGCTGCGCATCGGCCAGGCCGTCTCGGCCGTCATCTATGTCGGCCTCGGCGTCTTCGCGCTGAGCCTCCTCTTCGGCTGGGGCCAGGGGAGTACGGAGGGCGGCGAGGAGTCGGCGCGGGACTGGACCGCCTGGCTGCTGGCGCAGCCCTTCGGTCGCTGGCTGGTCGGCGGCGTCGGGCTGGCGGTCGCAGGCGCCGCCCTGGGGATGGGCTACAAGGCTTGGACCGCCTCCTTCACGCAGCATCTTGCCGCGGACGCCCCGCGCTGGGTGACGACGCTGGGGCGCGTTGGCTATGTCGCGCGCGGCATCGTGTTCCTGGTGATCGGCGGCTTCCTCCTGCTTGCCGCCTGGCAGTCGGACGCCAGCGAGGCGCGTGGCCTCGGCGGCGCACTGGCCTCGCTGCAGGCGCAGCCTTTCGGGCAGGCGCTGTTCGGCCTCGTCGCCGCCGGTCTCGCGGCATTCGGCGCCTTCGAGTTCGCCGAGGCACGCTACCGGCGCATCGGCGCGCCCGATGCAGGCAGGGTTGCCGAGGCGGCCAAGGCGAAGATGGCCTGAACGGCCGGCCCCGAGGTTCCTTCGGCGGCCTGATGGGCCATATGCTGCCCGCATGTGCGGCCGCTTCTTCCTGCAGCGCGACCCGGCGGGACTCGCGCGCTACTTCGAGACGGTGAACCCGACGCCGAACCATGCGGCATCGTGGAACGTCGCGCCGACGCAGACCTCTCTGGTGGTCCGCCGCCATCCCGAACGCGGCGAGCGGCACCTCGATGCGCTGCGCTGGGGGCTAGTGCCGCGCTGGGCGAAGGACACCAAGGACGCGGCGAAGCTGATGAATGCGCGCGCCGACGGCATCGCCGAGAAGCCGTCCTTCCGCGATGCCTTCGCCAAGCGCCGCTGCCTGGTGCCGATGGACGGCTTCTACGAATGGCGGAAGGCAGAGGATGGCAGCCGGCAGGCCTTCGCCGTGGCGCTCGCCACCGGCGAGCCTATGGCCGTCGCCGGGCTGTGGGAAGGCTGGAAGTCGCCGGAGGGCGAGTGGCTGCGCACCTTCACCGTCATCACCACCGACGCGAACCCGAAGCAGGCGCTGGTGCATCATCGCATGCCGGTCATCCTCGCACCAGAGACGTGGGACGCCTGGCTCGGCGCCGAGCCCGCGGAACCGGCCGACCTGCTGGAACTGCTGGTCCCCTGCCCGGAGGAGGAACTTGCGATCTGGCCGGTGGACAATCGCGTGGGCCGCGTGGCGGAGAACGACGCCGGGCTGCTGAAGCGCGATAAGCTGGCGCAGCCGCCGGCGGCGCTGGACGACACGCCGCCCGACCTCTCCAGCTGAGACGCGCGCGAAGGCGCTTGGTATCCGCAACCTGCCGTTGCTAGCCTGACCTCCCCAGCACGGAGGCCAGGGGCATGGATGCTCCGCCGGGCGCGCCGACCGAAATCCCCGTTCCGCTCGATGCGGCGGCAACGGAGGTCGTGCGGCTGGCCGCGCATCTCGGCGCGCAAGGGCCGGACGACGTTTTCGTCAGCTACACGACGCTGCTGCTTGGGCTGCTCTTCGCGCGACTGGATTTGCCGGCGCAGACGCTCGCTTCGGGCGTCACCGTCAGCACAGCGCCGGCATGGCATGTGGAGGCGAACCGTGCGTTGCGCGTGGACAGGATCCTGCGTGAGAAGAGCCTGCCGCGCGACGTCGCGGAACAGATCACGGCGCAGGTGGCGTCCGGCGAGTTGCAGGGATGGCCGAGTGGTCGCCCGCTTCTCTCCGTCTCCGCGACGAATGTGCTGCACGATGCCGGCTACCGCGCCGGCGCCTCCGGCACCGCGCCGGCAATGGTGACGCCAGCGGACATCATGGCGAGCTATCTCCTCACCATCCCGGAGGCGCACCGGATGCAGGCCGAGAGCTGGCGGCTCAGTGCCCCGCCTGGCCAGCGCATCGCCGCCTTACTAACGCGGCCCGCCTGGGTCGAGCCGGAGCCCGGCGACCTGCCCGCCTACGACCGCGGCGCCGGACGCATGCTGCGCATCGCCTTCGCCCTCGCCGCCCGCCGTCGCGGTCAGCGCCGCCCGCTGATCGACAGCCGCGCCCTGCTCGTCGCGGTGGTCGAGTCCGTGCCGCAGCTCGACCCGCCCGACACCGTGGAAGCCGAGGTTCTGCGCGGCATGATCGGGGCGGAGGACGAGGGCTCGGCCTATCGTCGCCAACGCGGGCAGGCCTTCGACCTGCCGGACCTCGCGGAGGCGGCGCGTGCCGCCACCACCGATTGGCCGCCGCTCAGCCAGAATGCGCAGCGCATCCTGGAAACCGCACGCGAGGTCGCGCAGCGCATGTCGGGCAGCACCGTCGTCGGCGCCCGCCACCTCGTCGCGGCCGTGGTCAGCGAACCCGACGGAACCGACCGGCTGAGCGGGTCCGGCAGCTGGCTCGGCGAATTCGGCGTGGACAGCGAGAGGCTGCGCGAGGCGCTCGCGCGCGTCATCGCCGGCTGGCACGGCAGCGACGACCAGGCAGCCTGGCACCGGCTACTGATCGGCGGCGGCACGCGGCTGATCGCCGTCGCGCGGCCCGACACCATCCCCGACGATCCGCGCGCCGAGGACAGCCTCGACCTGCGGCGCTACGCGGACGCCATCGGCGCGCTGATCTCGGCAGGCGACCAGCGGCCGCCGCTCTCCATCGCGGTGTTCGGCTCCTGGGGATCGGGCAAGTCCTACTTCATGGCGATGATCCGCGCCGCTGTGCGCGACTTCGAAGCCTCCGGCATCGCCGCCCATGCGACCCAGGCGCCCTCCCCCTTCCTCCGCCGCGTGGTGCAGATCGAGTTTAACGCCTGGCACTACGCCGAAGGCAACCTCTGGGCGAGCCTGGTGCACGCCATCCTGGTCGGCCTGCAACGCGCGATGACGCCGGAGGCCGACCGCTCGCCCTTCCAGGACGTGCTCGACAAGCTCCATTTGCACGAGGCCGCGCGCATCGAGGCGGAGGCGAAGCTGCGCGAGGCCGAGCAGCGGCTGGAGGAGACGCGCGCCGCCCTCGCAAAGGCCGAGGAGGAGGCCGAGACGCGCAGGACGCGCGAGGACACCATCCCCACCGCCGCCGACATCCTGCGCGGCGTGCAGGAGGAGACGCTGGCGGCGCTGCGCCCGGCCGGCGACGGCACCGATCCCAAGGCGTGGATCCGCACCGTCGGCTCCAGCGTGCAGCAGGCTGCCGAGTATCTCGGCCGGCGGGAACTCGCCGCGCAGGTGCCGGCGCTGCAGGCGGCGGCCGAAGCCGGCGCCGCGACGGAAGCGGCGATGCGGGTGAAGGTCGCCGAGATCCGCGAGTTGCTGGACGAGGCGAAGGCCAGCACCGATCGTGGCCTGTCGCTGCTGAGCTGGCTGGCCAATGCGCGGCTGCCGGAAGGCGGCCTGCTGAAGACGGCGCTGAGCGGCGTGGCCGTGCTGCTCGCGCTGCTGGTCGTCGCACTCCTGCTGGAACGGCACGGTGCGGCGATCGCCGCCTGGATCACCGGTGCGGCGGCATTGCTCGCGCCGCTGCTTGGCGCGGCCACCGCTGCCCTCGGCTGGGCGCGCCGGCACCTGGCGGACGCCACGCGCGCCTTCGCCGTGCTCGGCAGCATCCGCGAGCGGGTGGAGGCGCGGCAGGCCGGCCTGCTCGCGGCGCGCGATGCCGAGCTGCTCGCCGCCCGCCGCGCCACCGCGGAGGCGGAGGCGGAAGCCGCGCGCCGCCGCGCTGAGCTGGAAGCGGCACGCGTCGCGGTGGCCAAGGCGCAGGAGGAGCTGACCGCCGCGACCTCCCCGGAGCGGCTGAAGCGCTTCGTCGCGCAGCGCCTGGCGGAGGGCGACTACCAGCGGCACCTCGGCCTGATCCACACCATCCGCAGCGACCTCGAACGGCTCGAGGACATCCTGCGCGGCGTGCACCCGCGGGAGGCGGAGTTGCGTGGCGAGGCGCCGGTGCAGCGCATCGTGCTCTATATAGATGACCTGGACCGCTGCCCGCCGGCGCGCGTGGTGGAAGTGCTGGAGGCGGTGCACCTGCTGCTCGCCTTCAAGCTGTTCGTGGTGGTGGTGGGCGTGGATGTGCGCTGGGTCGCGCAGGCGCTGCGTGACCGCTATCCGCTGCAACTCGGCTACGCGCCGGGCATCGCCTCGCCGATGGACTACCTGGAGAAGGTCTTTCAGATCCCCTTCTGGTTGCCGGCGATGGATGCCGGGGCGGGGCGGCGGCTGCTGGAATCGGCGGTTGGCCCGGTGTCCTCGGCCACGGCCACAGCGCCGGCCGGCGTGCAGCAGACCGGAGGCGGCGGCGGCACCCCTGACGAGCCCGAGGGGAAGGATGCCGCCGCCGAGCAGGCCGAGGCCGCAGCCATGCAGCCCGAAGCCACGCCCGGCGGGGTGGCGCCGAAGGTCACCGTCGCCGACACCCAGGCCGCCGCGGAGGCCCTCGCGCTGGGCGAGGCGGAGCGCGAATGCCTGCTCGGCCTGGCCGCGGCGGTCGGTGCCTCGCCGCGGCGGGCGAAGCGATTCGCGAACCTCTACCGCCTGCTGAAGGCCAGCCTCTCGCCAGCCGAGCGCCGCGGCTTCGTGCTCTCCGGCGGCAAGGCCGGCAGCTACGAGGCCGCGCTGCTGCTGCTCGCCGCCACCACCGGTGCGCCGCATGCCGCGCGCGCCCTCATCGAGGCGTTGGGCGACGCGCCCGCCCCCGAAGGCGAGACCTGGCTGGAGGATCGATTCGCGCATGCATTGCCCGCCGTGCCGCCGCCCGAACAGGCCGCCTTTGCGGCGGCGCGCGAGCGTGCGCTGGCCGCAAAGGATGGCGCGGCGATGGCGGCGCATCTGCAGTTCTGGGCGTCCCGGGTGACGCGGTTCGTGTTCGACGGCCACACGCCCCGCGTGCCGACACCTGCCCCCGATCACGCTTCGGCGATTGCCGCGCCGAAGGATGCCGGCCCAGGCCAGCCGCCCGCGAAGCGCGCGACGCCGCGGAAGCCGCCCGGCCGGCGCAAACCGCTGGCCGCGCCCGCGGCGGCGCAGTGACTCAGTCGTCGCGGTGCACGCGCTCCATGCGCTCGTGCCGCTCCTGCGCCTCGATCGAAAGGGTGGCGATCGGGCGCGCTTCCAGCCGGCGCAGGCCGATCGGCTCGCCGGTCTCCTCGCAATAGCCGTAGGTGCCGTTCTCGATCCGCTCGAGCGCCTGGTCGATCTTGGAGATCAACTTGCGCGCACGGTCGCGGGTGCGGAGTTCCAACGCACGGTCGGTCTCGACGCTGGCACGGTCGGTGAGGTCCGCCTCGGCGATGCCGCCCTCGCCCAGGCTGTGCAGCGTCTCGCCCGCCTCGCGCAGAAGATCGCTGCGCCATCGCAGGAGCTTCTGGCGGAAATACTCGAGTTGGAGGGGGTTCATGAACTCTTCGGCTGACGCTGGTTTGTAGTCCGGCGGCAAGGTCACGAGCATGGCACCATTTTCCCCAACCCCCTCCGGCCATGGCCCGGCGCCCGGCCAGCGAAAGCGGCCGGACCATAGTGGCGGCATTGGGGCGGAGACAAGCCCCTCGTTAACAGCAAGTTCCTGATCTTCGCCTGTTTTCATCTTCCTGACGCGAAGGCAACGCGACGCCGTGCAAGCTCCACCCGCGCACGCAGTGAGATCTCTTGCAGTGTGCGGCGCAGCATCGGATCCGCCACCGCTTCCGCGCCGCCCGCCAGCGCGGCCAGCCGTTCGAGCCGTTCCGGATCATCGCGCCCGCGCAGCAGGTCGAGCTGCAATCCGTTCAGCTCGTCGAGCGCGGCATTGCCGCGCCGCGCGGCACGCTCCCCGGGCGGCTCGACGGGCGCGCCCTGCTCCTGCAGCGCCAGCAGCGCGGAGACGCTGCCGGCAGCCGCGGTGGCCGCGCCCTCTCGTGCGGCGGCGCTGTCCGGCAGCGCGAAGCCGGCGCCCGTCCGAACCGCCCGCCGGAGCGGCGGCGTGCCACCCGTGATCCCGCCGACCCTGCTCATCCCATCGCCTCCTGCGATCCCTGCCGTTCGACGGCAGTCCCTGCCCCGGCCCGGCAAGCCCTGCCGGTCGAAACCCTGCCGGGGGCTGGCACGCCACTTGCCATCCACTCCACCACACGGCCGAAGGGCCGCACGGCACGGAGGAGAGCGTGGCGGAAAATCCTTGCCCGAGGATGACGAAACCGGTGCGGCAGGTCGCAGCGAAGATCGCGCGGCTGCTGTTCGGCGCTTTCATCCTCCTCTCCTCCCATCCCGCCGCGGCCCAGGTGCGCATCAAGGACATCGCGGATGTCGAGGGCGTGCGCGACAACCAGCTGGTCGGCTACGGCCTGATCGTCGGGCTGAACGGCACCGGTGACCGGCTGCGCTCCGCCCCCTTCACCCGCCAGTCGCTGATCGGCGTGCTGGAGCGGCTGGGGGTGAACACGCGCGACCAGGAATCGCGGCTGGATACGCGCAATGTCGCGGCGGTGATGGTCACCGCCAACCTGCCGCCCTTCGCCCGGCCGGGCAGCCGGATCGATGTCGCGGTCTCGACGCTGGGCGATGCCAGCAACATCACCGGCGGCACGCTGCTGGTCACGCCGCTGCTCGGCGCCGATGGCGAGGTCTATGCCGTGGCGCAGGGCGCGGTCGCGACCGGCGCGATCGCCGCGCGCGGCGCCGGCGGCAGCGTCACCCGCGGCGTGCCGACCGCCGGCCGCATCTCGAGCGGCGCGGTGGTGGAGCGCGAGGTCGCCTTCCGCTTCGCGCAGGGCGACCGCATCCGCCTGTCGCTGCGCAACCCGGACCTCACCACCGCGCGCCGCATGGCCGCCGCGATCAACCGCATGGCGCGCAGCCCCGCGGCCCAGGCCACCGATCCGCGCACGGTGGAGCTCAGCCTGGTCGGCCGCGACGCGATGGGCTTCCTCGCGGAGGTCGAGCAGCTCCGCGTGGAGCCCGACCAGGTGGCGCGCGTGGTGATCGAGGAAGCTTCCGGCACCATCGTCATGGGGGCGAATGTCCGCATCAGCACGGTGGCGATCGCACAGGGCAACCTGACCATCCGCATCACCGAGACGCCGCAGGTCAGCCAGCCCAACGCGCTCGCCAATGGCGAGACCGTGGTGACGCCGCGCACCAACATCGAGGTCGACGACCAGGCCGAGCGCCGCATGGGCGTGCTGCGCGGCGCGGTGACGCTCGACGAACTGGTGCGCGGGCTGAACAGCCTCGGCGTCGGCCCGCGCGACCTGATCACCATCCTGCAGACCATCAAGGCCGCCGGCGCATTGCAGGCGGAGCTGGAGGTGCGATGACCATGTCCCTCGCCGCGGCCACCGCCGGTGCGGCCGCCGCCACCCCCGCCACGCTGCGCCGCCTGTCGCGGGATTTCGAGGCGCAGGCCGTCGCGGCGATGTTCCAGCCGGTCTTCGCCAGCGTGCCGACCGATGGCCCCTTCGGCGGCGGCGCGGCGGAAGCGCAGTGGCGCCCGATGCTGGTGGACGCCATCGCCCGCGACCTGGCCCGCGCCGGCGGGCTCGGCATCGGCGAGGCGGTGTACCGCGAATTGCTGCGCGCCCAGGAAAGGGCAGGAGAACCCGCATGATCGAACCGCTGATGCTCGCCGCGCAACGCCTGATGGAGGCGCTGCGGGCGGAGAACGAGGCGCTGGCCAGGCTCGACCTCGCCACCGCCGGCGACCTCGCCGTCACCAAGCGGCAGGCGGCGGATGCCTTCGCCGCCGCCTTCGACGCTGCGAACCGCACCGGCAGCCGCGCCGAAGGCCCGGATCGCATGCGGGCGGAGGAGATCGCGCTGCGCCTGCGCGACCTGACGGCGGAGAACCGCCGCCTGCTGGAACGCGCCATCGAGTTGCAGTCCCGCGTGATCGAGACCATCGCCGGCGCCGCCAGGCCGACCGGGCCCGGCACCTATGGCGCGCGCGGGCGGCTCCGCGATGGCGTCGGCGCGCCGGTCTCCGTGCTGTCGCGCGCCTGAACGGACCCCGCCGAAGTTGCGGAGGGCGCGGCGCTTCGGCATAGCTGCCGCCGCATGCAGAACCCGACACCGCAGGACGAGGATTGGACCGCGCTGCTCGCGGCGCGCCATGGCGGGCCGCTGCCGTCCTCGCCGCTCGGCGAACTCTTCGCACCCGTCCTGGCGCCGCCCGCGGCCGCCGATGGCTGCCGCGTGGTCGGGCGGCTGGCGCAGACGCTGGATGGCCGGATCGCGACGAACAGCGGATCCTCGCAATGGATCGGCGGCGCGGGCGACCTGCTGCACACCCATCGCCTGCGCGCGCTCTGCGACGCCGTGCTGGTCGGCGCCGGGACGATCCGGCACGACGATCCGCGGCTGACCACGCGGGAGGTCGCCGGGCCGAACCCGGTGCGCGTGGTGCTGGATGCGGCGCGGCGCCTGCCCGCCACGCACCGCGTCTTCCAGGATGGCGAAGCGCCGACGCTGCTGGTCAGCGCGGTGGACGGCCCCCCCTCGCACGGCCGGGCCGAGGTGCTGCGCATCCCGCGCGGCACGCGCGGCCTCGACCTGCCGGCCCTGCTCGCCGCGCTCGGCGCGCGCGGGCTCTCGCGCATCTTCGTGGAGGGCGGCGGGCAGACGGTCTCGGCCTTCCTTGCGGCGGGCTGCCTGGACCGGCTGCATCTGACGGTGGCGCCGGTGATCCTCGGCTCCGGCATCCCCGCCTTCACCCTGCCGGAGGCCGCGCGCATCGCCGATGGGTTGCGCGTCGCCTGGAAGGTCTGGCCGCTCGGCGAGGACATCCTGTGCGACATTGCGCTCGACCGCGCGAAGCCGAAGGTGTGTGCGTGATGCGGGCGAAGGCGCTTTGGACGGTCGCACCCGGGGTCGCGGAGATCCGCGAGCACGACCTGCCCGTGCCCGGCCCCGAGCAGGCGCTGGTGGTGACGCGGGCGAGCGGCATCTCGCGCGGGACGGAGCGGCTGGTCTTCACCGGGCGCGTGCCGAGGAGCCAATGGCCCGCCATGCGTGCGCCGCTGCAACATGGCGACTTCCCTTTCCCGCTCTCCTATGGCTATGCCGCGGTCGGCGAGGTGAAGGCGGGGCCGGCGCATCTGCTGCATCGCCGCGTCTTCTGCCTGCATCCGCACCACGATGCCTTCGTCGCGCCCGCCGCGATGTGCATCCCCATCCCCGACGCCGTGCCGGATCGTCGCGCGGTGCTGGCGGCGAACATGGAAACCGCCGTCAACGTGCTGTGGGATGCGCGGCCACTGGTGGGCGAGCGCACGCTGGTGGTGGGCGCCGGGGTGGTCGGGCTGCTGGTCGCCTTCCTGCTGGCGCGCATCCCGGGCGTGGACCTCGCGGTCTGCGACCTCGACGAGTCCCGCCGCGCCATCGTCGAAGCCTTCGGCGCCCGCTTCTGCGCGCCGGGCGAGGCGCCGGCGGATCGCGACCTGGTGGTGCACGCCTCGGCGAGCGCGGAGGGGCTGCGCCTCGCCCTTGCGCAGTGCGGCTTCGAAGGACGCATCATCGAGGCCTCCTGGTTCGGCGACCGCGCCTGCGAACTGCCGCTCGGCGAGGCCTTCCATGCGAAGCGGCTCTCGCTGGTTTCGACGCAGGTGGGCGCGGTCGCGCCGGCGATGCGCGGGCGGCGCACGCATGGCGAGCGGCTGGCGCTGGCGTTGGCGCTGCTGGACGATGCGCGGCTCGACATGCTGCTCGGCCCCGACCTGCCCTTCGCGGAATTGCCGGCGCGGATCGGATCGGTGCTGTTGCCGAAACCGGGCGAGCCCCAACCTCTCTGCCCCGTCGTCAATTTCGCCTCGGCATGAACGCTTCGCCTTCATGCCCCTCAGACGCCGGGCGGCGGCCATCCGGCCGCCTTGGCTTCGCGCGACAACGCGCGGGCCGCGTTCGCGGCCTCGGCCCGCTCCGGGCGGGCCGCCATGACACACACATATATAGAGTGAGAGCGCGCCGCCGATGTTCAGCCTGACCGTCGTGGACCACATCATGATCGCCCACAGCTTCCGCGGCGAGGCCTTCGGCCCGGCGCAGCGGCTGCACGGCGCCACCTTCATCGTCGAGGCGGAGTTCCGCGCGCCGAAGCTCGACGACCTGCACCTGCTGATCGACATCGGCCTGGCCAAGGACGTGCTGCGCGCCGTGCTGGCCCCGATCGACTACCGCAACCTCGATGCCGAACCGCTCTTCGCCGGCAAGAACACCACGACGGAGTATCTCTGCCTGCACATCCAGCAGGAGCTCGCCAAGGCCTGCCGCGACGGGCGGCTCGGCGACGGGGGCAAGGGCGTGACGGTCATCAAGGTGCTGCTGCGCGAGAGCCACGTCGCCTGGGCGGCCTTCGAGGGCCTCGTCTGAGCATGCGGGTCGCGCTGCTCGTCCCTGGCCCGTTCGACACCATCTCCGGCGGCTACATCTACGACCGCCGGCTGGTCGGGGGGCTGCGCGCGCTCGGGCACGGGGTGGAGGTGGTGGAACTCCCCGGCCGCCATCCACTGCCCGACGATGCCGCCACCGAGGGCGCGCGCGCCGCGCTTGCCGCCGTGCCGGAGGGGACACGTATCGTCGTGGACGGGCTCGGCCTGCCCGCCTTCGCGCCGCTCGCGGAGGACCTCGCCGCCCGCGGCGCCATCGGCCTGATCCATCACCCCACCGCCCTTGAGCACGGCAATCCCGGCCCGGTGCGCGATGCGCTGCGCGAGGCGGAGCGCGCGCTGTTCCCCCGCCTTGCGCGGCTGGTGGCGACCAGCCCGCTCACCGCACGGCGGCTGGCGCCGGAGTTCGAGGTGGATCCCGCACGGATCGGCGTGGTGGAACCCGGCACCGATCCGGCGCCGCGCAGCCCCGGCTCGGGCGGCGTGGGCTGCGCCATCCTGGCGCTCGGCTCGCTGATTCCGCGCAAGGGCCATGACGTGCTGCTACGCGCCCTGGCAACGCTGTTCGACCTGGACTGGACGCTCACCATCGCCGGCGGCGCGCGCGATCCCGTCTATGCGCACGGCCTCTCGGCCCTCGCCGAGGAGCTTGGCATCGCCCAGCGCGTGACCTTCGCCGGCGAGGTGGACGGCGCCGCGCTGGAGGCGCTGTGGCAGCGCACCGATGTGTTCGCGCTGGCCAGTCACTGGGAAGGCTACGGCATGGCGGTGGCCGAAGCGCTGGCGCGCGGGCTGCCGGTGGCGGTGGCGTCCGGCGGCGCGCTGGCGGAGCTGGTGCCGGTGGAGGCGGGCGTGGTCTCGCCGCCGGGCGATGTGGTTTCGCTCGGCAAGGCGATGCGCCGGGTCGTCTTCGACACCGAATTGCGCGCCGGAATGGCGGAGGCCGCGTGGTCGGCCGGCCAGAAGCTGCCGCGCTGGGAGGACCGCGCCGCGGCCTTCGTCGCCGAGCTGGAGCGCGGCTGATGGCCGAGAGCTTCGATGGCGACTGGCTCGACCTGCGCGAGCCCTTCGATGCCAGGGCGCGCAACCCGGCGCTGGCGATGCGGCTCGCAGAGAGTCTGCCGGCGCGGCCGCGCATCCTCGACCTCGGCGCGGGCACCGGCTCCCTGCTGCGCTGGCTCGGCCACTTCATCGGGCGGGCGCAGGCCTGGACGCTGGTGGATGCCGATGCCGGGTTGATCGAGCGCGCCTTCGACACCATCGCCGATCGCGCGAGCGCGGCGGGCTGGGGCGTCACCTGGCCAGGCAAGCGGACGCTGCTGGTGCACAGCCCGCGCGGCGCCTGGCGCGTCGAGGGGCTGGTCGCCGACCTGCGGGAGGCGCCGGACAACCTGCCGCTGCACAACGTTGACGCCGTGGTGAACACCGCGCTCTGCGACCTGGTCAGCGAGGATTGGATCGGGGAGATCGCCGATGCCTGCGCCGAACACCGCCTGCCCTTCTACGCGGCGTTGAACGTGACGGGGCGCGAGCGCTTCACGCCGCCGCAACGCGGCGATGCGCTGGTGGCGCGCGGCTTCGCCCGCGACCAGGCGCGCGACAAGGGCTTTTCCGGCATCGCGCTCGGCGCAAAGGCGCCTGCCGCCATCGAGGCCGCCTTTGGGACGCGCGGCTACGAGGTGCTTCGTGCGCCTTCCGACTGGGTGGTGCCGCGCACCGCGCCGGCCATGGCGGTTGCCCTCTCCGACGGCCATGCCGAGGCAGCGATGCGGCAGGAGCGGCGGGAGGCGCGGCGGATCACGCGCTGGATGCTGGACCGCGCCGGCCAGGCGCGCGACCTTCGGCTCTCGGTGCGGGTGGGGCACGCCGACATGCTCTGCCTGCCGCCGCGCTGAGCCCACCGGGAGGAAGCCATGCCGGACAAGCCCATCGCCATCCTGGCCAGCGATGCACCCTCGAGGGGCCCCTCCGGCTATCCGGAGGATCTGCGCCGCAAGGTCGCGGGCCGCGAGAAGCAGGTGCTGGGCGACGTCTTCGGCCTGGTCAATTTCGGCGTGAACCTCACGCGCCTGGCGCCGGGCGCGGCCTCCGCGCTGCGCCACGCGCATGCGACGCAGGACGAGTTCGTCTATATCCTCGAAGGCGCGCCGACGCTGCGCACCGATGCCGGCGACACGCCGCTCAGCCCCGGCATGTGCGCCGGCTTCCGCGCCGGCACCGGCGACGCGCACTGCCTGGTGAACCTCACCGACCGGGATGTGCTGTACCTCGAGATCGGTGATCGCTCGCCCGGCGATCGGGTGGTCTATCCGGATGACGACCTCCACGCCGAGATGGGCAGCGACGGAAGGTGGCGCTACAGCCGGAAGGACGGCACGCCCCTCTAGCCACACGGAAGCCATCATGCCCCTGCTGCTCGGCTGCATCGCGGACGACTTCACCGGCGCCACCGACCTCGCCTCCATGCTGGTGAAGAACGGCATGGCGACGGTGCAGGTGATCGGCGTCCCCCACGGCGCCCTGCCGGAGGCTGACGCCGTGGTGGTGGCGCTGAAATCGCGCACCGCCCCGGTGGGCCAGGCCGTCGCGGAGAGCCTGGCGGCGGCCGAGGCGCTGCTCGCCGCCGGGGCGAAGCAGCTCTTCTTCAAATACTGCTCGACCTTCGACAGCACCGACGAAGGCAATATCGGCCCGGTCGCGGATGCTCTGCTGAAGCGGCTGGGAAGCGGCTTCGCGATCGCCTGCCCGGCCTTCCCGGCCAATGGGCGCAGCATCTACCAGGGGCACCTCTTCGTGGGCTCCCGCCTGCTGAGCGAGAGCGGGATGGAGAACCACCCGCTCACGCCGATGCGCGACCCCGACCTGGTGCGCGTGCTCGGCCGGCAGACCGAGGGCGGCGTCGGGCTGGTCCCCTTCGCCGTGGTCGAGCACGGCGCCGCGGCGATCCGGCGGGAGATGACGCGCCTCGCCGAAAGCGGGCGCCGCTATGCGATCGTGGATGCGGTGAGCGACGCGCATCTGCACGCCATCGGGGAGGCAGTCGCCAGCCATGCGCTGGTCACGGGCGGCTCCGGCGTTGCGATGGGCCTGCCGGAGAATTTCCGCCGTGCCGGTCTGCTGCCGGCGCGCAGCGATGCGGCGGCGCTGCCGGCTGCCTCCGGCCTCTGCGCGGTCGTGGCCGGCTCGTGCTCGCGCGCGACACTCGGCCAGATCGGCTTCGCCCGCGACCATGTGCCGGTGCTGGAGCTCGATCCGCTCGCCACACCGGACGCGGCGGCGCTGGCGGCCGAGGCGCTGCGCTGGGCGGAGGGCAAGCTGGATGCGGCGCGCCCGCTGGTCGTCGCGGCCAGCGCGCCGCCCGAGAAGGTCGCGGCTCTGCAGGCGAAGCTCGGCCGCGATGCCGCCGGCGCGCTGGTGGAGCACGCACTTGCCGCGGTGGCGGAGGGCCTCGTTGCGCGCGGCGTCAAGCGACTGGTGGTGGCGGGCGGCGAGACCTCGGGCGCGGTCGTGCAGCGGCTCGGCGTGCGCTCCTTGCGCATCGGCGCGGAGATCGACCCGGGCGTGCCCTGGACGTTTGCCGAGACCCGCTTCGCGGGGGGCGCCGAGCCTGCCTCGATCCACCTGGCGCTCAAGAGCGGGAATTTCGGGGCGCGCGACTTCTTCCTGAAGGCGTTCCAGCATGTCTGAGGCCGCGATCCGGGAGGAGCTGGCCACGCTGGCGAAGTCGCTGTTCGACCGCGGCTACTCGGTCGGCACGGCGGGCAATATCAGCGTGCGGTTGCCTGACGGCTGGCTGATGACGCCGACCAATTCCTGCCTCGGCCGGCTGGACCCCGCGCGCATCAGCAAGCTTGCGCCGGACTGGTCACATCTGTCGGGTGACAGGCCGTCGAAGGAGGTGTTCCTGCATCGCGCCGTGCTGACGGCGCGGCCGGAGGCGGGTGCGGTGGTGCATCTGCACTCCACCCACGCCACCGCGATCTCCTGCCTGACGACTGAGGGCGGAGACGCCGATATCCCGCCGCTGACGCCCTACTTCGTCATGCGCATCGGTCGCCGCCTGCCCTGCGTGCCCTACTACCGGCCCGGCGACGCGGCGATGGAGCCTGCGGTGCACCAGGCGGCGCTTGGCGCCAAGGCGCTGCTGCTGGCCAACCATGGGCCGGTGGTGAGTGGGAAGACGCTGGCGGACGCCGTGCACGCCAGCGAGGAGCTGGAGGAGGCCGCAAGGCTGGCGCTGCTGCTGCGCGACGTGCCCGGCGTGCGGCGCCTGACGCCGGCGCAGGTGGACGACCTGCTCGCCACCTTCGGCTGAGGCACCGCTCCGGGCACCTCTTCGCGCCGCAAAGCGCCCCGCGCACGGAGCGGTCGCGTCACAGCGGAGGCGCGCCTTCGGCACGGCGCGCGTGATGGCACACACTCGACGCGCAAAGGGCGCCGTCCTTGCGGACGACGCCCTCCACGCCGGGATCGGCGGTCAGGTCAGGAGGCGCTGTCGGTCGTCGGTGCGGCCGAAGCGGCGGCAGCGGCGGCGGCGGCCTTGTTCGCGGCGCGGGTGGCGGCGGCCCTCTTCGCGGCCTCAGAGCGCGCAGAGGGGGCCTTCGCCGCGGCGGCCTTCTTCGGCGCGGCCTTCTTGGCAGCGGCCCGCTTCGGCGCGGCCTTCTTGGCAACGGCCTTCTTCGGCGCGGCCTTCTTGGCAGCGGCCCGCTTCGGCGCGGCCTTCTTGGCGGCGGCCTTCTTCGGCGCGGCCTTCTTGGCAGCGACCTTCTTCGGCGCGGCCTTCTTGGCAGCGGCCTTCTTCGGCGCGGCCTTCTTGGCGGCGGCCTTCTTCGGCGCGGCCTTCTTGGCGGCGGCCCGCTTCGGGGCGGCCTTCTTCGCCGCGGGCTTCTTCGCCGCGGCGCGCTTCGGCGCAGCCTTCTTCGCCGCCGGCTTCTTCGCCGTCTTGCGGGTGGCGGCCATCGCCATCGCCTGGGCGCGCGGCTCGGCGCCCTCGGTCTCGGTGGTCTCGACGATATCGGTCATGAGGTCAGGTCCTTGGTCTGTCCGATGATGGTGTTCCGTAGGTGGCGCGCCGACGCGGTAGGCAGGGCGAGGCGTCCACGATCGCAGTCGGGTGGCGGCGTGGCGGTCGGCGCGGATCCCGTATCGCGCCGGACCGCGGAAGCCACCGTCCATTCCCACACAGGCGCCGGGGACGACGCGCGCCGCGCAGTGCGACGCGAGGCGCTTGCTCCGGCTTCTCTCCCGCCTTGAGGCGGCGGTACGGAGAAGGATGCGCGTTGAATGCTTCCCTCCTCCCCGAGCCTGCGGTCCATGGACCGATCCTTCCTGCTGCGCGCCTCCTCGCCGTGTCGCTCGCCTTCCTTCGATCGCCTGCTCGTCCGGTCAGGACATCGAGGCTTCGATCTTCAGCGCGCGAATCGCGTCAAGCGAGTGCGTGCGACTCTCTCGTGGTGCATCTGCAAGCACACTGTCAAACGGAATCGCATCGGCGGTGCACGACGACGCGCACGAAGTTCGACGACGCGCTTCGTCGTCGTCCGTCGTGGTGCGTGTCGTCGTGTCGGAGCGTGCTCTCCGCCTCGTCGCCGGGTTGGCGGCAGGAGCATTCCGCGCGGCCCTGGCGGGACGCCGGAGAGCGCCGCGCCGGTGCATCCCGGCGCGGCGCAGGCGGCCGTTCAGCCGCGCCGGGAGATCGGCACGACCGGTCGCTGCGCGGCCCCGGTATAGACCGAGAGCGGGCGGATCAGCCGGTTGTCCGCCGCCTGCTCCAGCACATGCGCGGCCCAGCCGGTGATGCGGGAGCAGACGAAGATCGGGGTGAACATCGGGATGTCGAAGCCCATCAGGTAGTAGGCAGGGCCTGCCGGGAAATCGAGGTTGGGGTGGATGTTCTTCACCCTGAGCATCTTCGCCGCCAGCACGCGGGAGGTCTCCATCCAGCGGCGGTCGCCCACCACCTCCGCCATCTTCTCGGCGTATTTGGTCATCGTCGGCACGCGGGAATCACCGCTCTTGTACACCCGGTGGCCGAAGCCCATGACCAGCGCCTTGTGGTCGAACTTGCCCTCGAGCCAGCTCTCCGCCGCCTCCGGCGAGCCGATCTCCTTCAGCATGTGCATCACCGCCTCGTTGGCGCCGCCATGCAGCGGGCCCTTCAACGCGGCGATCGCCGCGGTGATGGCGCCGTGCATCTCCGCCCCGGTCGAGGTGACGGTCCGGGCGGTGAAGGTGGAGGCGTTGAAGGTGTGCTCGGCGTAGAGGATCATCGAGACGTCGAAGGACTTGATGACCTCCGGCTGCGGCACCTTTCCGAACACCAGGTGGAAGAAGTTCTCGCAGAAGGGCAGCGCGGGATCCGGCTCGATCGGCTCCAGCCCCTTGGAGAGGCGGTTGGTCGCCGCCACCGCGGTCGGCAGCTTGGCCAGCAGCCGCATCGCCTTGCGCCGCTGCGCCGCGTCCGAGACATCGGCCGTCTCCGGATCCTCCATTCCCATGAAGGAGACGGCGGTGCGGATCGCGTCCATCGGGTGGGCGTCCCGGGGGAACTCCCGCAGCACGCGCAGCAGCGCCGGGGAGAGGGCGCGGTTGGCGCGCTCCTCGGCCTGGAACGCCTTGAGCTGCGCCGCGGTCGGCAGCTCGCCGTTCCAGAGCAGGTAGGCGACCTCCTCGAAGGAGGCCTCTTCGCAGAGGTCCTGCACGGCGTAGCCGCGATAGGTGAGGCTGTTGGTCTCCGGCATCACCTTGGAGACGGCGGAGACGTCGGCATAGACGCCGACGAGGCCCTTGTAGATGGTGGGCGTATCGGTCTCGGTCATCAGGCGGTTCCCCTTCCTCACGCCGGCCGCCGCCATTCGTAGCGGACGTCCGGCTCCTTCTCCTCGTTGCCCGCGCCGTCGGTGGAGGCGACGGCGCGGAACCCATGTCTCTCATAGAAGCGCCGCGCGGCATGGTTGCGCTGGAAGGCCCAGAGCGTCAGGCGCTCCCGCCCCTCCATTGCCTGCAGCAGCAACGCCCGGCCGATGCCCTCGCCCCTTCGCGACGGCGCGAGGTAGAGGTGGTCGAGCCACTCCCCGCGACGCGCGACGAAGCCGACGGGCGCTGGGTTGCCGGCGACCCAGACCTCGGCCTGGGGCAGGACCTGGCCCGCGATGAAGGCCAGGTCCTCCTCCGGCGTGTGCAACTCCGGCAGCCAGGGCATCGCAGCGCGGATCGAGGCGCGGAGGATGCGGGCGATCGCCGCCGCATCCTCGGGCTCCGCCGGCCGGATCACGATGCTGCCGGCGCCGGCCATCAGAAGATGCCCGGCTTCGACTCCAGCAGCGTGCCGGCGGGCAGCGCCACGTTCAGCACGTGCAGCTCACCGGCCGGGATGCCGGCCAGGTCCTGCACATCGGCGAGGAAGCGGTTGGCCTCCCGCGTGGTGATCAGGCCCTCGGTGAGCGTCCGGAACTTGTTGACGTACTGCTCGCGGGCGAAGGGGCGGGCGCCGTTCGGATGGGCGTTCGCCACGCCGAGCTCATCCACCAGCGTGGAGCCATCGGTGAAGCGGATCTCCACCCGCCCGCCGAAGGCAAGTTCCTCCGGATCCCGTGAGTGATACTTCCGCGTCCACTCCGGATCCTCCCGCGTCTCGATCTTCTGCCAGAGGCGGACGGTGTCGGCGCGGCCGGCACGGCGGGGGGCGTAGCTGTCCACGTGGTGCCATCGGCCGTCCTGCAGGGCGACGGCGAAGATGTACATGATGGAGTGGTCCAGCGTCTCGCGGCTGGCCTTGGGGTCCATCTTCTGCGGGTCGTTGGCGCCGGTGCCGATCACGTAGTGGGTGTGGTGGCTGGTGTGGATGGTGATCTTCTCGATCGCCTCGAAGTCCGTGATCTTCTCCCGCATGCGGAAGGCCAGGTCGATCAGCGCCTGCGACTGGTACTCGGCCGAGTGCTCCTTGGTGTAGCTGTCCAGGATGGCGCGCTTCGGCTCGCCGGGCTCGGGCAGCGGCACCTCGTAGTAGACGGGGTCGTACACCGTGCCGCGCCCCTTGCTGTCGGCCTGGGTCCGGCCGGAGAGCACCCAGGCGATCACGCTGTCCTCGCCCTCGTAGATCGGGCTCGGCGCGCCCTCCCCGCGCATGCAGCGGTCCACCGCCTCCACCGCAAGCTTGCCGGCATGGGCAGGTGCGTACGCCTTCCAGCTGCTGATCTCACCCTTCCGGCTCTGCCGGAAGGAGATGGAGGTGTGCAGCGCCTGCTGGATGGACTGGAACACCACCTCCTGCTTCAGGCCGAGCAGCGTCCCGATCCCGGCGGCCGCGGCCGGGCAGAGATGGGCGATGTGGTCCACGCGATGCTCGTGCAGGCAGATCGCGCGGACGAGATCGATGTGCAGCTCATAGCCGGTGGCGAGCCCCCGAATCAGGTCGCGCCCGCTGCGCCCCATCGCCTGCGCCACCGCCAGGATCGGCGGGATGTTGTCGCCGGGGTGGGAGTAGTCGGCGGCGAGGAAGGTGTCGTGCATGTCGAGCTCGCGCACCGCCGTGCCGTTCGCCCAGGCCGCCCATTCCGGCGAGACGGTGGTGGCCGCCTTCACCCCGAACACGCTCGCGCCGCCGTCCCGCTTCAGGTGGCCGAGCGCCATGCCGCGCGCGGAGACCACCGGGCGGCGGTTGATGGCGGCGATGGCGACCGAGGCGTTGTCGATGATGCGGTTGATGATCATCGCCTGCACGTCCTTCGGGACGGCGACCTTGTCGGTGGCGACCGCCGCCATCTTCCAGGCGAGCTGGTCCTCGCGCTTCAGCAGCGCCTTGGAGGGATGGACCTTCACCGGATGCTTCTTCACGTCTCTTCCTCGTCCTTGCCGTGTGGAATGCGGGAGCTTTTTGCGCCCGTGGCGCATGATCGTCCATTCCGATTGGGCAAGCGGTGCGATATGGAATTCGTATCGGGCGCGCCGCATTCCCGGCGACGCCGATCGGAGCGCCTATGGACTTCCGCCTCGTCCGCCGCCTCGGGCATTTCCTCGCCGTCGCCGAGGAAGGGCATTTCGGCCGCGCCGCCGCGCGGCTCGGCATCTCCCAGCCGCCGCTGACCGCGCAGATCCAGGCGCTGGAGAAGGAACTCGGCGTGCAGCTGCTGGAGCGCACCGGCAAGGGCGCGCGCCCGACGCGGGAGGGCGAGGCGCTGATCCCGTTGGCGCGCCGCCTGGCGCAGGATGCCGGCGAGCTGGAGGCGCTGGCGCGCGAGCTGCGCGCCGGGCGCAGTGCGCCGGTGGCGATCGCCTGCGTCACCTCCGCGCTGTTCGACTACCTGCCGCCGCTGGTGCGTGCGCTGCAGGCCGCACGGCCCGATGCCGCCGTCTCGGTGCGCGAGCTCGACACCACCGACGCCGTGGAGGCGCTGCGCCGCGGCGACGTGGACCTCGCGCTGCTGCGATTGGAGCGCGACCGACATCCGGTGAGGCTGCGTCCGCTCGGCCGCGACGTGCTGGCCGCGGCGCTGCCGAGCGGGCATCCGCTGGCGGGCAGCAACGCGCCGCTGCCGCTCTCGCTGCTGGCCGACGAGCCGCTGCTGATCCTGCCGCGCGGCATCAGCCCGGCCTATTCGGATGCGATGGTCGCCGCCTGCCGGGACGCCGGCTTCACGCCGCGCGTGGTGCGGGAAGTCGGCAGCGCGATGGCGCAGCTCGGCTTCGTCGCGGCGGGTCTCGGCGTCGCGCTGGTCAGCGCGGGAATGGCGCGGCTGCGCCCGCCGGGCGTGGCATTCCGGGACCTGGAGGGCCCGATCCATGCCGTCGGCGTGGCGCTCGCCTGGAACGCCGAACGGGAGAGCGAGGTTACGCGGCTCGCGCTCGACTTCGCGGAGATGCTGTTCCCGGCGAATACGTGACGCCGCCGCCGCAAGGCATCGTTGTCACCGCGCGCATCAATCGCAGAACATTGATGCTTCGGAATGCCCAATGAAGAAAAGAGTCATACGGCGTCCGACGCGCTGAGCTTATACCCAGGTCGTAATGTAGAAGTCGCTCATGGATGGGACGACTCCACCAGCGTTCGGCAATACGACCGGCACTGCCACGGGCGTTGCAGTCACGCGCCAACGGGCCGTCGCCCACCTGGACCCTCCAGGGGAATGCCGATCGCCGGACGAAGAAGCGGGCAGCGAAGGAGGATGACGGCATGAGCATGACGAAGACCACGGCGCTCGGCGCCGTCCTGGCAGGGTGCCTGGCGCTCCCGCCACCTGCCATGGCGCAGGGCGCCGAGCGGCCCGCGGTGACCCATGTACAGACAGTCACCGACCTCGCCGCCGTCTGCGACCCCGCCTGGCAGGGCGTGCCGCGCCTCGAAGCCATCGCCTATTGCCAGGGTTTCCTCACCAGCTTCGGCCAGTATCACCAGCTGCTGCATCCTGCTGGCGGCGCCATGCGGCCATTGTTCTGCGTGCCGGTGCCCGGTCCGACCGTGGCGGAATCCGGCATCGCCTTCGCCGCCTGGGCTCGCGCTAACCCGCAGCACGGCAGCGAGGCAGCGCTCGATGGGCTGGTGCGCTGGGCGCAGTCGAACTTCCCTTGCCCGCCGAGCCCGCCACGGTCGCGCACCTCGCGCCCCGCTCGCTGAGAGACAGGAGATCACCATGCACGCAAAGCGTCTGATCCTGATGCTCGTGGTCGGCATCGGCTTGGCCGGCTGCGCGGGGATGACCGAGCAGCAGCAGAATGTCGGCGTCGGTGCCCTCGGCGGCGGCGCGCTCGGCGGCATTGTCGGATCGTTCGGCGGGAATGCGGGCCTCGGCGCCCTGCTCGGTGCCGGCGTCGGTGGCGTGGGCGGCTACCTCTACGACCAGTCGCTCCGCAACCGGTAGGGCTGGGGCGCGCGGTGCCACGGGGCAGCGCGCGCGGCGAACCCGGACAGGCACCTGCGGGACATCAGGCGCCAGAGGAAGGACTGAACCCTCATGTCACTCGGTTTGATCCTGCTCATCATCCTCGTCATCGCCCTGCTCGGCGGGTTCAGCGGGGTGATCGGCGGCTACGGCTACGGCTACGGCCATGGCGGCGTCGGTATCGTCGGCGTGATCCTCATCGTGGTGCTCATCCTTGTGCTGATGGGACGAATCTGAACGTCGCGGCGCCCAAACCGGGGATCGCCCATCGCGCCCGGCCGTCCTCATCAGGCTCGGAGACGTCCGACTGAAAGCAGGGAATGATGAACCGCAATCTGCTCCTCATCGTTATCGGTGTCCTCGGCGTTCTCGCCGGCGGCGTCGGCTATTGGCTCTATGCCGAACAGCAGAAGTCGGGCGTCGAGATCAACGTCGGCCCGAGCGGAGTGTCCATCCAGGAGCGGTAGGGAGCGGCGCTGTCTGTCCCTGCCCGGCTGCGTGGCGGAACCGGGCGGAGGATCATCCGCGCCACGGTGTTGGCGCGGGGCGCACAACCGCCTAGCCTCCGCGGCGGATCCACCGCAAGAGATACCCGCATGACCGACGCCACGCCCTTCGACCTCGTCATCACGGGCGACATCGTCCTGTCCGACCGCGTGGTGACGGGCGGCTATGTCGCGGTGCGCGGGGAGACGATCGCCGCCATCGGCGAAGGCGCGCCGCCGCCGGCCAGGGCGGTGGCGCACCACGCGGGAAAGTTGGTCATGCCGGGCCTGGTGGACGGGCACATGCACACTGCCTCCTCCCGCGGCTGGCCGGGGATCCACGGCGCCACCATGTCGGCGGCCGCCGGCGGCGTCACCACCGTCTGCGACATGCCCTATGACGTGCCGGAGCCCGTGACCACGGTGGACCTCTTCAAGGAGAAGGTCGGCTGGGTGGAGCGGACCGCCCATGTGGACATGGCGCTCTACGGCACCATCAGGAAGTCGGGCGGGTTGGAGGAGATTGCCGGCCTGGCGGAGGCCGGGGCGAGCTCCTTCAAGGTCTCCACCTATGAGTACGACGCGCACCGCTTCCCGCGCATCGACCACCCCACCATGCTCGCCGCCTTCGCGGAGATCGCCAAGACCGGGCTGATGGTGGCGGTCCACAACGAGGACCAGGAGCTGGTGGTGAAGCTGACCGAGGCCGCAAAGGCCGCGGGCAACACCTCCCCCATCTGGCACTGCCGCACCCGCCCGCCGATCACCGAGACCATGGCCGACCTCGAGATCTTCGAGATGGCGCTCGAGACCGGCGCGCACGTCCACATCGCGCATTCCTCGCTGGCCCGCGGCTTCGAGCTGGCGCAGATCTACCGCGGACAGGGCGCCAAGTGCTCGGGCGAGGCCTGCATCCAGTACCTCTGCATGACCGAGGACGACATCGTCCGCCTGCAGGGCTTCGGCAAGTGCAACCCGCCCTTCCGCAGCGCCACCGAGGTGGAGCGGATGTGGGGCGCGATGCGCGAGGGCATCGTCAGCTATGTCTCCACGGATCACGCGCCCTGGCCGAAGCCGAAGAAGGAGTACAACGGCGACATCTTCACCGTCGGCGCCGGGCTCACCGGCATGCAGAGCTTCGCGCCGCTGATGTACACCCTGCTGGTCGAGCGCGGCCTGGCGCCCTCCGTCATGGCGCGGATGTGCTCGGAGGAGCCGGCGCGCTTCCATGGTCTCGACCCGCGGAAGGGTGGCATCCGGCTCGGCGCCGACGCGGATTTCTGCATCCTGGAGCGCGGCGAATTCGTGTTCGACGAGCGCACCATCGTGGACCAGGAGGATGCGCGCTGGTCGCCCTATCACGGCCGGGCGATGAAGGCGCGCGTGGCCTCGGCCTTCCTGCGCGGGGCGGAGATCTGGGACGGCACGGCGGTGAAGGCGAAGCCGGGCACCGGGAAGTTCGTGCCCCGCCAGCACCGCCGCAGCGCACTGGACGGCTAGATCACATAGTCCAGCACGAAGTCGGCGCTGGTGAGCACGACGAAACCGGGCAACTCGATCTCGCCGGTCGGTTCGGGAATGGCCGGGATGGCGTCCTCGGCGGGAGGCAACGCGCCGAGCGGCGTCGCGAACTGGACGACGGTTCGGCCTTCCGGGAGGATGTCGTAGCGGACCTGCAGCGCGAAGCTCGCCTCGAAGGGCTCCGTGCCGAGGAAGATCGGCGCCGGCAGGTCGATGGCGGACGGGCTGCCCGGGAAGGTGAAGAAGCGGGCCGGATCGTCGTAGTCGCTGAGATCGATCAGGTCGCGGCCCTGCCGGAAATCGCCCAGTATGTCGCGCTGCCCCTCGCCCACCCCGGTATCCGGTGTCGTCGCGAAGGGCACGGGCGGGAGGCGCATGACGAACACGTCCGCGCCCGGCCCGCCGAACAGCAGGTCCGCGCCATAGCCGCCGATCAGGGTGTCGTCGCCGGTGCCGCCATGAAGCTTGTCGGCGCCGCCTCCACCTTCGATGAGGTCGTCGCCGGCGCCGCCGAGCAGCAGGTCGGCAGGCTCCGCCTGCAGCACCTGGTCGGCAGCGCGGAACGGTACCCCGACGAAGGTGCCGTAGCCCGTGATCACGTCGTCCCCGGAGCCGCCAAGGACCGTGTCGGCGCCCCAGCCGGCGGTGATCCTGTCATCCCCGGCCTGGCCGAAGATCAGGTTGTCGCCGTCATCCAACGGGCCAAAGCCGTATCCGCCGAGGATCGTGTCGTCGCCCGGACCGCCGAGAATGGTATCATCGCCGCCGATCTGCGCACCCTCGAAGCTCCTGCCCTCGCCACGGATGAGGTCGTTCCCGGAGCCGCCGAAGATCAGGTCGGCGTCGCCAAGGCCCTCGATGGTGTCCGCTCCGCCAAGGCTCAGTATGCGATCCTTCTGGGCCGTGCCGGGCAACTCGTCCGGGCCGGGCGTGCCGATGATCCAGGAGGAGGCGAGCACGAAGGCGAGGCTGGGCGGCAGTCCATGTTCCATGGCCGGCGGGCCGTGATGCGGGACCCACTTCGTGGCAACCGGCCGGAGGAAAGGAGCGGGAATGCGCATGGATCGCTTCCTGTTCGGATCGTGCCCGGCGGGACGGGAGATGGGCTGCAACGAACGCCCGCGCGGCCGCACCAGATGCACAACGGTGTGATAGCGGCGCGCCCAGGCGGCGGCGGCTTCGCCGCCTTGCAGCCCCATGGTCGCGACGCCTCGAGCGGGCTACACGCGAAGACCGATCACGTCCGCACCGCGCACCCATGGCCCGCCAGCGCTCGAAACACGCCCGCCCAAGCCCTTTCCGCAGCGTCGCCTTCCTGGGACAAGGCACGGCAAGCAATGCGGCCGCACAGGTTCGGGGACACCGCGATTCGACGGGAGAGTGCGCATGAGCAGCGGCGACTACTACGTGAAGCGGCTGGCGGTGGACCTGCCGCTCGCGGCCGCCGAGGCGATCTGCGACGCGACGCTGAAGGCCGGGCGTGACGCCGGCCTGCTGCCGCTGACCGTGGTGGTGCTGGATGCCGGCGGGCACATCGTGTGCTCGAAGCGCGAGGACGGCTCCGGCATCCTCCGCTTCGAGATCGCGCGGGGCAAGGCGCATGGCGCGCTCGGAATGGGGATCGGCAGCCGCATCATCCGCGACCGGCTGAAGGAACGGCCGGCATTCCAATCCGCCATCGCCGCCGCGTCGGATGGGAAATTCATTCCGGTTCCGGGTGGCGTACTGGTATGTCGAGCTGACGGTGCCGTGATCGGCGCGGTCGGCGTCAGTGGCGATGCCTCCGACAAGGACGAATATGCAGCCATCGCCGGCGTTCGGGCCGCCGGCATGGTTCCTCATCCGGAGCAGCCCGCGGAGACCTGGCGCGATGCGGGACTTTAGCCGACGCACGATCCTCGGTGCCGGCGCGGCAGCGCTCGCCACGCCTGCCTTCGGGCAAGCCTTCCCCGCGCGCCCGATCCGGCTGGTGATCCCCTTCCCGGCCGGCGGTCCGACCGATGTCTATGGACGGCTCTATGCGGAACGCATCGCGCGCGAGCTCGGGCAGTCGGTGGTGGTGGAGAATCGCGGCGGCGCCGCCGGCGCGATCGGCGCGCAGGAGGTGAAGCGCGCCGCGCCCGACGGCTACACGCTGCTGTTCGGCACCGCCTCCACCCATGCGCTCTACAACCTCGTGACGAGGCAGCCGCAATACGACGCGGCGAAGGATTTCGTGGCGGTGGCCGAACTCGGCGGCGGGCCACTCTGCTGGCTGGTGCATCCGCAGCAGCCGGGCACGCTGTCCGAGTTCCTCGCCGCCGCGCGCGCGGCCCAGCCGCCCATGGCCTATGGCTCGCCGGGCACCGGCACGCTGATGCATCTCGCCACCGAGATCCTCAAGCGCGAGGCGGGCGGCGTGCAGATCAACCACATCCCCTATCGCGGCGCCGCGCCGGCGATGAACGATCTCGTCGCGGGCACCCTCGCGATGGCGGTGAACACGCTCGGCGCCGGGCTGCCGCTGCACCGCGGCGGCCGCGCGCGGATGCTGGCGGTCGCCACCGCCGCCCGCGCGCCGCAGGCGCCGGAGGTGCCGACCGCGGCCGAGGCGCTGAACCGGCCCGGCTTCACCGCGGTGCTCTGGCACGCCGTCTTCGCGCCGCCCGGCGTGCCGGCGCCGGTGCTCGCACGGCTCTCGGCAGCGACCAACGCCGCGCTGTCCGACAACGCCTTCCGCGCCCAGCTCGCCGATGCCGGCATCGCGGCGTCGCAGCCCGGCACGCCGGAGAGCGCGGCCGCCTTCATCGCCGCGGAGACGGCACGCTACCGCCCGATCGTCGAGGCGATCCGGCCGGAGCTGGCGGGCTAGCGCCATGCCCGATCCGCGCATCCCTCCGCTGCCCCGCGACCTGATGCCGGAACGCTGGCGGCAGGTCGCCGAGACGGCGGAGGCGGTGCGCGGCGAGTCCACGCTGATCGAGGTCCTGGCGCAGGCGCCGGAACTGCTCGGCTGGTACTATGACGGCTTCTACGCCGAGGTCTTCTTCAAGGGCCGTGTCGAGCGGCGGGTGAAGGAGCTGCTGCGCCTGAAGCTCTCCACCCTGCATGGCTGCGCCTTCTGCAACCGCGGCAACACCCGCTCGGCCGAGGATGCGGGCGTCACCCCCGAGCAGATCGCGGCGATCGGCGACACCGCCGCCCAGGTCTTCGACGACCGCGAGCGGGCGGTGCTGCGCCTCGCCGAGGAGATGGCGCTGCCCAACATGGCGGGCGAGATGACGCCGGCGCTGGCCGCCGAGCTGCGCCACTTCTTCTCCGATGCCGAGATGGTGGAGCTGGCGATGGTCGCCGCGGTGCTCACCGGCATGGCGAAGATGCTGTTCGTCTTCGACCTGGTGAGCCGGGAGGCGACCTGCCCGATCGGGCCGCGGCCGATGGCGGCGGGCTGACGCGGCCGGCCGCAGGCGCTACACCGCGCGCATGGCCGCCGCCCGCCCGAAGCACCAGCGCTGGATCAAGCGCCCGCCGCGCCCCTCCCGCACCGGGCAGCCGGCCGCACCGCCACGGCGCAAGCCGGGGATGACGCAGTTCCTGCTCGCGATCGGCGGCGGCGTCGGGGTCGGGCTGCTCGGTGCCATGCTCGGGCCGATGCTCGCGCCGGGCCAGGAGGGCATGGGCGGGCTGCTCGCCGGCCTCGGCCTCGCGCTGGGCTTCATGGTTATATGGCGTGCCTTCGGCGGCACCCGCCAGGATATCAGGGACCTCTTCCGATGAGCCGCAAGCTGATCCTCGCCGGCGCCCAGATGGGGCCGATCCAGCGCGCCGACAGCCGCGCCGCGACACTCCAGCGCATGATCGCGCTACTGGAGCAGGCGGCCGCGAAGGGCGCGAAGCTCGTGGTGTTCCCGGAACTCGCCTTCACCACCTTCTTCCCGCGCTGGCCGATGGGCAGCGACGCGCCGGAACTGCTGGAGAGCTTCGAGGCGGCGATGCCGAACCCGCATGTCCAGCCCCTGTTCGACCGGGCTCGCGCGCTCGGCCTGGGCTTCTATGTCGGGTATGCCGAGCTCACGCCGGATGGCCACCGCTTCAACAGCGCGATCACTGTCGGGCCGGATGGCGACATCCTGTTCAAGTATCGCAAGGTCCACCTGCCGGGCAGCGACCATGTGAAGATTGGCCAGAAGTACCAGCAGCTCGAGAAGATGTACTTCGAGTACGGCGACCTCGGCTTCCCCGTCGCGCGCGGGCCGGAGGCATGGGGCCGGCCGGTGCTCGGCATGCTGGTCTGCAACGACCGCCGCTGGCCGGAAGGCTGGCGCTGCCTCGGCTTGCAGGGGGTGGAGCTGGTGATGGTCGGCTACAACTCCGCCGCCTACGACCCCAATGGCGGCGAGAGCGAGAGCGCGGAGCTGCGCACCTTCCATTCGAAGCTGGCCGCGCAGTCCAACGCCTACATGAACGCGACCTGGGCCTGTGCGGTGGCGAAGGCCGGCAACGAGGACGGCGCCGGGCTGATCGGCGGCTCGGTCATCGTGGACCCGAACGGCCTGGTCGTGGCGGAGGCGCAGACGCTCGGCGACGAGGTGATCGTGGCGGAGGTGGATTTCGATGCCTGCCGCCAGGGCAAGGAGAAGATGTTCAACTTCGCCCAGCATCGCCGGCCGCAGCACTATCGCCGCATCGTCGAACAGGTGGGCGCGACGCCGCCGGAGTGATCCGTAACGCGCGAAACCCGCGCCGACACGGACGAAACCCTTTTCCGCCTTCCGGGCGCACGGCAGGCGCTGCATAAGCCCGCGCGCTTTTCAGCGAGGGGTTGAGATGTACAGTGCCGTGAACCTGTCGTTCATCGACGGCGGGAAGATCGCCTATGTCGTGCGCTACAAGAAGAGCCATGCCGCCGACGCCGAGGAAGGCGGCGGCCACAGCGACTGCATCCTGCCGGGTGGCGCGCCGGTGGGCTATTTCGGCGGTGGGCTGGTGAACGCGGCTGGCGCCGTCTTCAGCTACAGCAACTTCCTCGCCAGCCGCCCGCACTACGTCAATCTCTCCGATGCTCGCGGCGCGCCCTGCGTCTCGACGGTGCTGGTCATGGATGTGGGCAAGGCGCGGGCCGAGGCGTTCCGCAAATCCTGGCTCTCCATGCGCGCCAAGACGGACGGCTTCACCATCCTGGGCAACAACTGCTCCACCCATGCCTCGCGCGCCTGCTACGCCGCCGGCGTGACGCGCTCGCCTGAGGTGTCGGGCGTGGACACCCCGACCAACCTCTACGACCAGATCATCAAGGCCAGCCTGGTGCCCTGGCGCTCCTACACAGGGCATGTCGGCTTCAAGCCGATCCAGAGCGGCGCGGACGAGTTGCTGACGAGCTTCGCGGTGACGCTGGAGCCGACCCAGGTGCCGACCGAGGGTGGGCCGCGCAAGCGCTGATGCCAGATCCCGCGGATCGTGACCGATCCGCCCTCGACCGTCGGCGCGCGCGTTCGCGCGCTTGGGTTCGCGGTATTTCCCGCGGCGGCCGTTCGGCCGCTCGCCCGCCTTCCGGTGGGCGCAGGTTGAGACCCGCGGGATCTGGTATGAGCCACCGCCTGCTCCCGCGTGCGCGCGCCGAAGCGCTTACGCGCGCGGCTCAGATGCAGGTCCACCGTGACGCGCGAGGGGCCGAGCTTCTCCGCGACGCGGTCGCGCAGGCCGGCGGTCAGGCCGAGCAGGCATTCACGCTCCCGTCTGGTCAGCCTAGGCGCCGGTGCGGCGGGCTCCAGCGCCAGCACGCGCCGCGCAGCGAGTTGCACGACCACCACGGCGGCGCGGCCACTACGACTTTCGAGATATTGCGCGGACAGCCGCGGCAGGCGGAGGCTGCGCGCGCCGGGAAATCGCAGCCTCGTCGCGAAGGAGTGGGGCCGATGCGCCGCGTTCCGCCTGCCTGGCTTGCCTTCCTGTTGCCGCTCGCCGCTGCGCGCATGGCGCCGGCGCTGGAGCTGGAGCTGCCGCAGGATCAGCTGCTCTGGATCGAGCCGCACCCGGGCGCGCCGCAACCCGCCCTGCTTGCCCTGCCGCCGGGCTGGGCGGTCGGCGACGCGGCGGCGATCCTGCTGGCCGATCGCCAGGCGGCGCCGGCATTGCTCGCCATGCTGCGCGCAGGCCTGATCGCCGAGGGCACCGCCGTGATGGAGCTGGAGCCGGGCGAGGCGCCGTGCCCGCCGGACCCGCCACCCGTGCTTTCCGCCGGCGCGGCGGCGCTGCGCCAGGACGTCGGCGCCGGGCTGGTGGTTGCGATCGGCTTCGGCTCCGCCGGCCCGGCGGCGTTGCAGGCTGCGGGCGGCGCGGCCGCGCGGACCGGCTTCGAGGGCGGGGCGTTGCCGCTCGCCGCGGCGGTGGCGCTGGCCGGCGGACCGCCGACCTTCGCGCCCGGCGCAGCGCCCAGGCCGGAAGAGGCCTGGCCGCTGCGTGCGCCGATCCTCTGCCGGCTGCTCGCCGGCGCGCTCGGCGAGGCCGATGTCACGGAAGCCTGCCTGGCGGCGCTGCTGCCGGCGGCAGCGGGCGCACGCGGGAATTGACGCATCGCTGGGGCTGGCCCGGCACGGCCATCACGGGCTAACTGCGCGCGCACCGCCGGATCAGGGAACCCCGCCGCCCATGTCGTCCCGCCGCCTCGTCGTCGCCGCCGCCCAGATGGGCCCGATCCAGAAGGCCGAGGGCCGCGACGTCGCCGTCGCCCGCATGGTCGCGCTGATGGAGAAGGCGGCGCGCCGCGGCGCGGAAGTCGTGGTCTATCCCGAGCTGGCGCTGACCACCTTCTTTCCGCGCTGGTACCATGAGGATCTGAACGAGGCCGATCACTGGTACGAGCACGCCATGCCCTCGAACGCCACCGCGCCGCTGTTCGACGCGGCGCGCCGGCTGAACATCGGCTTCCACCTCGGCTATGCCGAGAAGACGGCGGACGGGCATCGCTTCAACACCGCGATCTACGTGCATCCCTCGGGCCAGGTCGCGCTGAAATACCGCAAGGTGCACCTGCCCGGCCATGCGGAGTTCGACCCGATCCGCAAGGTGCAGCACCTGGAGAAGCGCTATTTCGAGCCGGGCGACCTCGGCTTCCCGGTGGTGCGCGCACCCGTCGGCAGCGCGGGGCCGGTGAACATCGGCATGATGATCTGCAACGACCGGCGCTGGCCGGAAGCCTGGCGCGTGCTGGGGCTGCAGCAGGTCGAGCTGGTGATGCTCGGCTACAACACGCCGTCCCTCAACATGGAGAATCGCGGCTTCGAGGCGCACCATCTGCGGGTGCTGCACAGCCACCTCTCGATCCAGGCCGGCTGCTACCAGAATGCCTGCTTCGGCGTCGGCGTGGCGAAGGCGGGCACCGAGGACGGGCACGAGCTGTTCGGCCACTCGATCATCGTCAACCCGCAGGGCGAGATCATGGCCCAGGCGACCAGCTGGGAGGACGAGGTGATCACCGCCGACTGCGACCTCGGCATGTGCGAGCTGGGGCGGACGACCATCTTCAACTTCGCGAAGCACCGCCGGCCGGAGCACTACACGCGCATCACCGCGCAGGTGGGCAGCGAGCCGCCGCCGGACTGGACGCCGAAGGGCTGACGCGGCGCGCGGCGGGCGGTCAGCCGCCCGCCTCGAAGGCGTCGAGCAGCGCGGCGAAGCGGGCAAGATCGATCGTGAAGTCCGACTGCATGCCGCGCGCGGGCGTCGCGGCGCGGCCATGCAGGGACCAGTACTCGCCCCGCTTGTGGCAGACGATGTCGTAGAAGAAGTTGTCCATCATGCGCCCGTTGGTCAGCCCGAAGACCCGCACGCCGGGCGGCGAGAACACGAGGTTGCTCAGCGCCGCGCCGAGATTGCCGATGACCGTCCCCGCGGCCGCGAAGGTCGCGATCTGCTCGCGCAGCGAAAGGGTCTCCGGCTCGATGACGCGGTAGCCGCGAGCAAGCAGCAGCCGGAGCAGGTCCGCTTCGTTGAGCAGGCGACGGCGGCTGTTCTGGTAGCGGTTCCGCGAAACATAGATCCGCTGCGGCTCCGGTGGCACGGCGCCTTGCACCAGACCGGCCAGCGCCTCCAGCGTGCGGATCGCAAGCGGCGCCTTGATCCAGGGCTGGACCGTCAGCGGTGCGGGGTAGATCAGGTTCGGGATGGCGAGCGCCTCGTTCCCGACGAAGTCCACCTGCCCGGCGGTAACGCCGAACAGCGCCAGGCTGTCGAGGCAGACCGCCCGCATCTGCGCCGACACGGGCTGCCGCACCAGGAAGCGGCATCCGGCAGGATCGGCCAGTTCACGCACCATGGCCATGCGCGGCAGGCTCTCGATGAGCCAATGACCGTAGTTGGAGTCCCAGCGCTGCTTCAGCAGCACATGGGTCTCCCCGTCCGGCAGGGTGGTCGGGTTGGGCGGCGCCTCCAGGACCGCGAAGGGCGCCTCCAGCTCAGGGCGGTAGAGCCCGGCGAAGCGGTGCGCGCTGTGCTGGTTGATCAGGCTCTCCCGGATGACCGACCCGGCCTCGGGCACCACGACGCCATCCTCCAGGACCAGGCAGTTCCTGAGCCGGGCGGCCCGCGCCGGCGGGGGCTCGACGAGCCGACGCTCGAGCATGGCCTGCATCTTCGCGGCAAGTGGCTCGGCCATGTCGAAGATGTTCGGCCGGATGCGCGCATAGCTGCCGCCATTGTCGAAGGCGCGCGTGCCGGGCTCCGCCTCGTCCAGCGACCGGATCGGCAACTTCGCCGGCAGGCGTTGCGCGCCGGCAGCCTGCCGCTTGCGGATCATGATCGCACGGCGGCGAAACACTGCCGAGTGGGCGGTCGCCCTGAGGAAGGTCTCGAATCGGCCCGGAGGGTCGGAGGGCGCCTCGGCGTCCGTGGCCCCGGCCCGCGGCGGCGCGGCAAGCCGCCCGAGTGCCGCGAGGGCTTCGCCGGCCACCACGGTCTGACCGGGCGGGGCGGCGCCCTCGAGGACATAGACGCCGCCGGGCTGCAGCACCGGGTAGAGCATGGCCAGCGCGAGGCCGCGCAGGCGTGCATCCGGCATCGCGGCATCGACAATCACCAGCGGCTCGACCTGAGCGGCGAGGGCGAGGAGAAAGGGCCTGGGGCCGTGGTCGCCAGCATCGGGCGCGTCCAGACTTGCGGGCACGCCGTCCAGCCGGAAGGAGCGTGCGGAGAGGTCGGCCGTCATCACCCGCGCGAGCGGGAAGTGCCGGTCCCAGCCCATGGCAGGCGGCACGCGGCGCCCGCCGACGAGTTCCAGGATGTCGAAGCGCCGGTCGCGATGACGCGGCAGCAACAGCCCGCGCTGGAGAATGTGATCCAGCAGTGACGGCGACGGCGCAGCCCGCTCCCCATCGCCCCCGTGCATACCCTTGCCCCCATCGCCAGTGCCCGCGGGCCGGCACCCCGTCCGCCTCTACGCGAGGCGACCGCACCCCGCAACGGCCGGCGCGGCGGTTGCGGTTGGCGCGACCCGGGCCGTCGGGCTACACGACGCCCGCCCTTACGCCCCCTGGCTGCGCAGATCGCAAGGACCCCTCATGTCCGCACCCTCTCCCTACCCCATGCTGTTCCGCATCGCCGCCGCCACCCAGCTGCGCGAGGGGCCGGGGCCGGAGCACAAGGCGCTCCGCGCGCTGCCGCTGGACCAGGTGGTCACCCTGGTCGGCGAGCCCGGGCCGGGCTGGCTGGAGGTGGAAGCGCCGAATGGCACGCGCGGCTTTGCGCCCTCCGGGCTGCTGCGCCGGCAGGTCGCCGGCGCCAAGCCGCCGCAATACGTGGCCGAGATGTTCCCCTGGCGGAACGTGGAGCGTGCCAACCGCGACCCCAAGATGCTGCACCCCGCCTTCCGCAATCGTGCGCTGCGCACGGTCGCGCGGCTGAACGCCGAGGGTGTTCCCTTCGGCATCTACGAAGGCATGCGAGGGCCCTGGCGGCAGAACCACCTCTACGGGTCAGGCCGCAATCGGCCGGGGCGGATCCTGACGCCGGTGCAGGCGTGGGAGAGCCTGCACCAGTTCGGCCTGGCCGCGGATTTCGTGCTGGTGCTGGAAGGCCGCTGGTCCTGGGACGACGACGAGGCACACGCCCATATGTGGGACCGGCTCGAGGCGATCGGCGCCGACGAGGGCCTGGTCTCCCGCCCCGGCGAGCGGCCGCATCTGCAGCTGGCCGATGTGGACCTCGCCAATCTGCGCGAGGGCCGGCTGCCGCCCAACACCGACCCCGCCTGGACCACCGCCTTCAAGTGGATCACCGAGAGCTGGGACGGCAAGCCGGCCGCGCCGAAGCTGAAGTAGGGCCCCTGCAGCCGACTGCCCGTGAAGTAACTCGCGCTCCCGGGTGTTCGCGCCGATCGCGCCGGCGTGCCCACCTGCGGTGAGCACCCTCAGGGCGATCGGCTCTCAACCGCCGCAGCGATCGCGCGCGCGAGCGTCTCGCGCTCCGCGCAGATCGGGCAGGCGGTGGTGAGACGCGCCAGGTTCGCCTCCGCATCCGCCCGCCGGCCGAGTTCCAGGAACAGCGACCCTTGATAAGCCAGCGCGCCCGGATGCCCGGGATCGGTGGCCAGTGCCTGCGCATAGGCGGCCAGCGCCGCCTCTGTCCGGTCGCTGCGGCGATGGGCAAAGGCGATGTAGACCAGGATGTCCGGGTCGCCCGGCAGCCGCGCCAGCGCAGCTTCCAGCAAGGGCAGGCCGAACTCATAGCGGCCGCCTTCCAGCAGACGGACACCTTCGCCGGCCAGCGGATCGCCCGGCGGCTCCGGCAGCACCGCCGCGGCGGGCGTGGCCGCGACCAAGGCAAGCGCCAGCAGGCGCCTCATTCCGCCGCCGCGGCCAGCGCCGGCCTGCCGGCCACCACCGCCTGGATCGCCAGCGCCGCCGCCGCCTGGCAGGGCTCGATCACCGGCAGGCCGCAGGCCGCCTCCACCGCCGCACGGTGGCTGGCCATGCCGGCGCAGCCGAGGATCACTGCCTCCGCCCCGGCCGCCGCAATCCGCCGCCCCGCCTCGATCAGCGCGGCGCGCGGCGCAATCGGATCGGTCAGCACCTCCATGTCCAGGTTGAGCGGGATATGCGCGACCAGCCGCGACTCCACCCCCATCGCCGCGAGCGCGCGGCGCTGCCGTGGCAGCGAGGGATCGCCGAAGGCGATGATGCCGAAGCGGTCGGCCCGCGCCAGTGCCGCCGCCACCGCGCTGCGCAGCGGCCCGAACACCGGCGCCCGCGTGGCGACGCGCACCGCATCCACGCCAGGGTCGGAGACACAGGCGATGACATAGGCCGCGGCCGGCTCGCGCTCGACCAGCCGGCAGAGCGGCTCGGCCACCGAGAACCAGTCGCGCCAGGTGACGATCGCCGGCGGGCCGTCAGCCAGCCGCGTCACCTCGATCCGCGGCAGGCCCGGCGCCCCGAAGCCGGACAACGCCCTCTCGATCCCCTGCGTGCAGCTCACGCTGGAATTCGGGTTCACCACCAGGATGCGCTCGGCCATGGTCCGGTGCCTCATCTTTGCGGGAGCCGGCCGGGATGGCGCGGCGCCGGCCCGAGGATCGGCGGGGCATCGCCGGCCCGCAAGGGGGTTGGCCCCGCGCCCGGGATCAGTTGCGCGAGGCGAGCGCGCGCAGCTCGTGGGCCAGACGCTCCAGCGCATCCAGCGCCTCGCGCAGCGCGACGACCGCGGCCTCGTCGCCGTCCTCGCGGTCCGTCTCCTCGGCGGAGAGGTCCGGCATGCCGCCGGCCTCCTCCAGCCCGCCGTCGCGCAGCAGGCGCTGCACGCCCTTGATCGTGTAGCCCTGGGTGTAGAGCAGGTCGGAGATCCGCCGCAGCAGCGCGATGTCCTCCGGCCGGTAGTAGCGGCGACCGCCGCCGCGCTTGAGCGGCTTGAGCTGCGGGAACTTCGTCTCCCAGAAGCGCAGCACATGCTGCGGAATCTGAAGATCGTCCGCTACCTCACTGATAGTGCGAAAGGCGGTGGGTGCCTTGCGCGGCCGGGGCCGGGCGGCATCGTCGTCCCCGCCACCGAACTCCTCGTCGCTCATTCGTCGTCAGGACCCACGCTCTGCCCCGGGTTGAGCCGCGCCTTCAGCACCTGCGAGGGGCGGAAGGAGAGCACCTTGCGCGGCAGGATCGGCACCTCGACCCCGGTCTTTGGGTTGCGGCCCACCCGCTTGCCCTTCTGGCGCACGACGAAGGAGCCGAAAGCGGAGATCTTCACCGACTCCCCCGCTTCCAGCGTCGCCGACATGTGCTCGAGCACGGTCTCGAGCAGGGCAGCGCTCTCATTCCGCGAGAGCCCGACCTGCGTGTAGATCGCCTCCGCTAGGTTTGCGCGCGTGATCGTTTTCATCGCCGGGCCTTCATGCGGGGCGTTCCGCGAGGTCCTCCGCTGCCGGCTTGAGGCCGCAGCAGGGCATCGCAAGCCCCTCAAAGTCCAAGAAAAGCCGCATGTGGCACGGCCGTCAACCGCTTGTTTCGGAGCACCCCCGCCCGGCTGCAACGCCATGGCAGGAACGGCCGGTAAGGCGCTGCAATCGCAGCATCCTGCGCGGACAGCAAAAAGAAGCGGTCGCTAGAAGCGCGCGAGCGCCGCGCCCCAGGTCAGCCCGCCGCCGATCGCCTCCATCAGCACCAGGTCGCCAGTTTTGATCCGTCCGTCGCGCGCCGCCTCGGCCAGCGCCAGCGGGATCGAGGCAGCGGAGGTGTTGGCGTGGCGGTCCACCGTGACGACCACGCGCTCCAGCGGCAGGTGCAGCTTCCTGCCCATCGCCTCGATGATGCGGAGATTGGCTTGGTGCGGCACCAGCCAGTTCACGTCGCCATGGCCGAGCCCGTTGGCCGCCAGCGCCTCGTCCACCGCGGCAGCCAGCTTGGTGACGGCGTGCTTGAACACCTCCCGCCCGGCCATCCGCACCACGCCGGTGCCGCCGGTCGTGCCCGCCCCCCCATCCACCACCAGGATGTCGCCGTGCCGGCCATCGGCATGCATGTGGGTGGAGAGCAGACCCCGCCCGCCAGCCTCGGCAAGCGGCAGGCCGCGCAGGAACACCGCGCCGGCGCCATCGCCGAACAGCACGCAGGTGCCGCGGTCCGCCCAGTCCAGGATGCGCGAATAGACCTCGGTGCCGATCACCAGCACGCCGCGCGCCTGGCCGGTGCGGATCAGCGCATCCGCCACGCCGAGCGCGTAGATGAAGCCGGTGCAGGCGGCGGCCAGGTCGAAGGCGAAGCCCCGCGCCACGCCGAGCTTCGCCTGGATGCGCGTGGCGGTGGCCGGGAAGGCGGAATCGGGCGTGGAGGTGGCGACGATGATCGCATCCACGTCCGCCGGCCCGGCGCCGGCCTGCGCCAGCGCCGCACGCGCCGCCGCGGCGCCCATGTCCGACGCGCTCTCGCCGGGGGCGGCGATATGGCGGCGGCGGATCCCGGTGCGCTCGACGATCCAGGAATCCGAGGTCTCGAGGCCCTTCCAGGCCGCGAGTTCGTCGTTCGACAGCGACCGCTCCGGCAGGTAGCCACCGGTGCCGGCGATCACGGCGCGCAGCGAGGACATGGTCGGGGTGCCCCTCAGCGCGGCGCGGCGGGAACCCGCGGCGCGGCCTGCGCGAGGCGGCCGAGCCCCTCGCGGATGCGGTCGTTGAAGCGGTGGGTCACCATGTCCATGGCGACGTCCACCGCATGGGCGAAGCCGAGCGCATCGGTGCCGCCATGGCTCTTCACCACGACGCCGTTGAGCCCGATCAGCACCGCGCCGTTGTAGCGGCGCGGGTCCATCCATTCGCGGAGGCGATCCAGCGCCGGGCGGGCCAGCAGGTAGCCGATGCGCGCTGGGATGGAGCTGGTGAAGACCTGGCGCAGCAGGTCGCGCATCAGCTTCAGCGCGCCCTCCCCGGTCTTCAGCGCGACATTGCCGGTGAAGCCGTCGGTGACGATCACGTCCACCGTGCCGGCGGCGATGTCATGGCCCTCCACGAAGCCGCGAAAATTCTCGCCGAACACCGAATCGCGTAGCGTCTCGGCGGCCTGGCGCACGCGCTCGTCGCCCTTCAGCTCCTCGGAGCCGACATTGAGCAGCCCGATGGTCGGCCGGGTCAGGCCGAGCACGGAGCGGGCGAAGGCGTCGCCCATCACCGCGAATTCAACCAGGTTGCGGGCGTCGCACTGCACATTGGCGCCGAGGTCGAGCATCACCACGTCGCCGCGCGCCGAGGGTCCGATGGCGGCGAGCGCCGGCCGGTCGATCTCGGGCAGCGTCTTCACCACGATCTTGGCCAGCGCCATCAGCGCGCCGGTATTGCCGGCCGAGACGATGCCCGCCGCCTCGCCCGAGGCCACCGCGTCGATCGCCACCCGCATCGAGGAGCCGCGGATCCGCAGCGCCGCCGTGGGCTTCAGGTCGCCCGGGATGGCTTCCGGCGCGTGGCGCAGGCTGCAGGCCTTGGCGGCGCGCTTCCGGGTGGCGAGCAGGGCACCGAGCCGCGCCTCGTCGCCCACCAGCAGGAAGCGGGCATGCGGATGCCGCTCGGCGGCCAGTTCGAGGCCGTCCAGCACCGATTCCGGCGCATGGTCGCCGCCCATGGCGTCCACTGCCAGCGAGAACGGCGCCGGCGCGGCCGATTGCGCTGCCTCAGCCACGATGCCGGCCCTGATGCGTCATGCCATGCCTCATTCGCCGCGACACCACCCAGGCGCTTGTGGCCCGGGCGGTGGTCTCGACGATCTCGCGCGCCCCACGCGCGTCAGACGCGCCCGCGGGAATGGCACGTCTCATACACGGACGACGCTGCGGGCCTTCTCGGCGGCGACGACCTCACGCCCGTCATAATGCCCGCAATGCGAGCAGACATGGTGCGGCCGCTTCAGCTCGCCGCAATTCGCGCATTCATGGTGCGCGGAAGCGGTCAGGGCGTGGTGGCTTCGACGCATCCCTCGACGGGAGGGCGAAACCTTCTTCTTGGGAACGGCCATGGTGCCGAGCCTCTTTCGTCAACGAGCTGCAAGATCGGGTGAGCCGCGCGGATTACCACCGCCCCCCGGGCGCCGCAAGCATCGAGCGCGCAGCCCGGCGCGGATTGATCACCCTTCGCGAAGCTTGGCAAGACCGGCGAAGGGGTTGGGCCGTGCCGGCGCGGCCTGCGACCCGCCCTCCGGCGCCTCGTCGTCCAGCGGCGGCAGGGTGGCGCCCTCGGCGCGGGGATAGGGATCGAGCGCCAGGGCGAGCTGCTCGGCCACCGCCTCGCCCAGATCGACCACGCCGCCCAGGCTCTCGATCTCGTCGGGGCTGTCCGGGTCCTCGTCGGCGGGCTCCTCCCCCTCGCCCAGGATGCGCAGGTCCATTGCCACCTCGACGCGCTGTGCCACCGGCTCCAGCGTCACCACGCAGAGCTGTTCGACCCGGGCCGAGAGGCGTCCGCGGGCCCGCACCGAGCCGCCTGCCTCCGGCTCCAGCCGCAGCGTGGCGGTCAGCGCGCCGATGCCGAGGATGCCGAAGCGCCGCGCCAGCGCCCCCCGCTCGGCCTCGTTCGCCTCCAGGGTGATGTCGCGCCGGTCGGGGCCGAGCCGGACGGGGCGGGAGAATTCGGGCTGGGTCATGCGACGGGCTCCGGGCCATGGGGCGGCGGAAAGCTGGCGCGGCCAGCGACGAGATCGGTGAAGGGAATCGCCGCCAGGGCGGCATCGGCCGCGGCGGCGATCGCGGCCAGCCGCGCCGGCGCGCCCGCCGGCGCGGCGCCGCGCCAGACATTGCGCGCCAGCGCCTCGGTCAACGCCGGCCGATCGCCGGCGCGCAGCGCCGCGTCATAGGCCTGGGCGCGGCCGTGGAAGGCCTCCCACATGCGCTTGACCCGCTTGCCCACCACCAGGTCGCCCACCCCCATCTCCCGCAGGTTGACATCCATGTCGGCGAACATCGCGTCGAACACCGCCTGGGAGAGCGCCTTGGCGCGCGGATCGGCATCGCGCGAGATCCGGCAGACCAGCAGCCCGGTGTGCAGCGAAACGAGATCGAACCGCCCGTCCAGCGTGTCCGGCACGCCGAGCGTGTCGAAGAACAGCGGCTGGCGCGCCGCGGAGACGGCGGCACCGTAGAGGGCGAAGCCCGCCCGCTCATGCGGCTTGCGGGCGAAGAGGCCGAGCAGGCCCATGCGAAGCTCCGGAACCAGGGTGGCCAGGGCAGCGCGCGGATTGACCGCGGGCCGACGCAATGGCATGCGGCCCACATGGAGCGCCCCAGCAGGATGGTCAACGCGTCGCCTCACGCCATTGGCACGAAGGGCAGGCCCGCCACCGGCTGCGCCCGGCCCCGCCCGGCGCGTCTTGCGCTGGCCGGCGCGGCGCTCGTGCTGCTCGGTGCATGCTCCTACCTGCCGGAAATGCCTTCGCTGCCCTCCATGCCGGCGCTGCCGGGCGCCGACATCTTCGACTCGCCCCGCCAGCTCCGCGGCCACCTGGTCGATGAGGAGGATCTGCGCCAGGTGGTGGTCGGCGTTTCGTCTCAGCGGGATGTGGAGACGCTGCTCGGCTCCCCCTCCGCGACCGGCACCTTCGACGACCGCGACTGGTTCTATATCGGCGGCGTCACCCGCCAGCGCCCCGGCCGCCTGCTGGCGGTGGACGACCAGCGGGTGGTGCGCATCCGCTTCGACAACCAGGGCACCGTGCGGGACGTGACCAGCCTCGGTCCGGAGGATGGGCGCGACGTGCAGGTGGTCAGCCGCACCACCCCCTCTCCCGGCAACGAACGGACCTTGCTGCAGCAGCTGTTCGGAAACATTGGCCGCGTCGGCCCCGGCATCGCCGGCGCCGCCCCGACCGGCCCCGGCTCCCCGGCGCCCCAGGGCCGCTGAGGCGGCGCGAGGCTTCCCGCGTCATTCCACGACGCGCCGCTGCCAGCTCCGCGCGACATCAAGCCGCCGAACGCGCCGAGGGCCAGCGCGTCCGGCCGCACGACGAAGCGCCACCGCCGGCGCGCCGGGGGCGACGCAAACATCCGCCTCGCCGGCCGGCGATCCGGAGCGGAACGGCCCGTCGCCCTGACCGCTCAGCCCCGGGTGCCTGCCGGCCGCAGGGCACCCGTCGCCCACAGCCCGGCCGCGACCAGCGCCAGCGGCGGGAAGGCGATCAGGCAGACCATCGCCCAGCCATAGCCGTTCAGCAGCCCGCCCGACATGAACGAGCCCACCACCATGAAGCCGAAGATGGCGAAGTCGTTCAGGCTCTGCACCCGGGTCCGCTCCTCCGGCCGGTGGCACTCCAGCACCATGGCCGAGGCGCCGACGAAGCCGAAGTTCCAGCCGATGCCGAGCAGCACCAGCGAAATCCAGAAGTGCCAGACGTCGAGGCCCATCAGCCCCACCGCCGCCGCGGCGGCGGAGAGCGCCAGGCCGGCCATCACCACCTTCGGCGCGCCGATGCGCGCGATGATCTTCCCGGTGAAGAAGGACGGGCCATACATGGCCAGCACGTGCCATTGGATGCCGAGATTCGCGTCCGACTGGCTTAGTCCGCAGAGCCGCATGGCGAGCGGCGCCGAGGTCATCAGCAGGTTCATGATGAAATAGGAGACCACGCCCGCCGCCACCGCGCCGAGCAGGCGGGGCTGGCGCAGGATCTCGGCCCATGGCCGGCCCTTTGCCGCATCGCCCGGCTTCGGCCGCGGCAGCCGCACGCCCCACAGCACGACGCCCGCCACCACCGCCACGCCCGCCTGCGCCAGGTAGGTGGCGGCAAAGAGGTAGGGCAGCCAGGCATCCATGGTCAGCGTCACCAGCTGCGGCCCGATGATCCCGGCGAACAGCCCGCCCGCCATCACCAGGGACAGCGCCCGCGCCTTCCCTTCCGTCGGAACGCCATCGGCCGCGGCGAAGCGGAAGGTCGCGATCACCGCCATGTAGGCGCCGCCGAACAGCGTCGCGAGGCAGAACAGCCACAAGGACTGGATCAGCACCGCAAGGCAGCCCAGCAGCCCGACCAGCACCCCGCAGCCGGAGCCGAGCATGAAGACCGCGCGCCGCCCGTAGCGATGCGCGAGCATGCCCGCCGGCAGGGTGGCGAGGGCGGTGCCGACGACGAACATGCTGACCGGCAACGTCGCCAGCGCCTTGTCCACCGCGAGCGAGTTGCCCACCACCGCGCCCGTCGCGAAGACGATGCTGGCATTGGCGCCGGCCAGGGCCTGGGCGATCGCCAGCCGCGCGACGTTGCCGCGGGCGTGGCGCGCCAGATCGGCCGCATCATCTGGCCGGCCCTCGACTTCCGCCCCGCGGAGCTGGCTGGCGCTCATCCGAAGTGACTCCATCCGGCGCTGCCCAGCGCGAGCGGCTGCCCCGTCCCATCCAGCACGGTGACACCCTCGCCGTCCAGGAAGCGGCCGATGCGGGTGACGGGGGTCTGGGCTGCCGCCGACGCGGCCAGGACGCGCGGCGCGTCCTCCGGCGCCGCGGCAAACAGCAGCTCGTAGTCGTCACCGCCGCCGAGGATCCGCTCGCGAAGCGCCGGGTCGGTGGCCAGTGCCGCCCGGGCGGACGGCGAGAGCGGCACCGCATCGGCGCACAGCTCCGCCGCGCAACCCGCCGCGCGCGCGAGATGGCCGAGGTCCTGCACCAGCCCGTCAGAGACATCCATCGCCGCCCGCGCGACCCCGGCCAGCGCCTGCCCGAGTGCCAGTCGCGGCCGCGGCAGCCGGTAGCGCTCCGCCAGGAAGGCGTCGGGCGGCAGCCGCCCGGTCAGCGCCAGCAGGCCGAGCGCTCCGTCGCCGATGGTCCCCGAAACCCAGATCTCGTCCCCCGGCCGCGCGCCCCTGCGCCGCAGCGCCTGCCCCGGCGCCACGGTGCCGAGGATGGTGAGCGAGAAGGTCGCCGGCCCCGGCGTCGCCACGGTGTCGCCGCCGAGCACGCCGATCGCGAATTCCCGCTGGTCCTCCGCCAGGCCGGCGACGAAGCCGGCGATCCACGCATCCGGCGTGGCTTTCGCGAAGGCGCAGGTCATGAGGTAGCCGAGCGGCGCCGCCCCCATGGCGGCGAGGTCCGACAGGTTCACCCGCAGCAGCTTGCGCCCGATGGTCTCGGGCGGATCGTCGGGCAGGAAGTGCACGCCGGCGACCATCGCATCGGCGGCCAGAACCAGCTGACGGCCGGGTGGCGGGTCGAGCAGGGCGGCGTCGTCCGAGAGGTCCAGCGCCCCCTCCCCGGCGAGTGGCCGGAAGTGGCGGGCGATCAGGGCGAACTCCGCCGGGAGGGCCATTTCAGCCCGGCCGGGCGAATTCATCCGCCCGGAAGCGCCGGGCCAGCGCCTCCAGCACGCCATTGGCGAATTTCGGCTCATCGCCGACGAAGAAGCCGTGCGCGATGTCGAGGTATTCGTTGATCACCACGCGCATCGGCGGGTCGTGCGGCGCCATCAGCTCGGCGCAGGCAGCCCGCAGGAGGGCGCGCAGCACGGGATCGAGCTTCTCGAGCGGCCAGTCCTTCGCCAGCACCCCGGCCAGTGCCGCGTCGATCGCCTCGATATTGCCGGCGGCGCCGCGCACCAGGCGGGCGAACAGGCGGACATCGGCATCTGGCACGCGTCCCTCGCCGAAGCTCTCCTCGCGGTCGTTGGGGCCGAGGCGATGACGGATGAACTGGTCGATCACCGTCTCCGGGCTCTCGCCCGCCTGCTCGGACTGGAACAGCGCCTGCACGGCGGCGACGCGCGCGCCGGTCCGCGGCCGGCCTGCCCCCACCTTGCGCCCGCTCATGCCGCAATCCGCCGTGCGAGGCGCAGCTGGCCGAGCAGCGCATGCGCCGCCTCCGCCCCCTTGTTCATCCGGTCGTCGCGCGAGCGCGCCACCGCCTGGTCGAGCGTGTCCACCGTCAGCAGCCCGAAGCCGAGCGGCACGCCGGTTTCGGCCGAAATGTCCATGACGCCCTGGCAGACCGCCTGGCAGATGAAGGTGTAGTGGTCGGTCTCGCCGCGCACGACGCAGCCGAGCAGCAGGAAGCCCTCATGTTTGCCGGCGCGCAGCGCCATGCGCAGCGCCGCCGGCAGCTCATAGGCGCCGGCGACGTCCACCACCTCCCCGGTCGCGCCGGCAGCGTCGAGCACGCGCAGCGCGCCCTGCCGCATGCCACCGACCACATCGGCGTAGTAGGGCGCCTGAATGATGAGCACATGTGGCGGCGGCCCTGCCAGCCTCTCCATGTCGCGCTCGGGGGAGTCCTTGGTGCTCACGTCGCATCCTTCGGGATCGGCCGGGTCTCGACCACCGTCAGGCCGTAGCCCTCGAGACCCACCACGGGGCGCGGGTTGTCGGACAGGCGGATGATCTCGCGCAAGCCCAGATCGGCGAGGATCTGCGCGCCGATGCCATAGTCGCGCAGCTCGGGCGCCGCCGCCCGCCGCTCGCGCCGCGCGCGGATTGTCTGGGAAAGGCCATCCGCCCGCCAGTCCCGCAGCAGCACCACGACGCCGCGACCCTCATCGGCGATCGCCTGCATGGCGTTGTGCAGCTCATGCTCCGCGCGGCCTGCGACCAGGTCGCGCAGCATGGAGGCGGCGTGCATCCGCACCAGCGGCGGCGCGGCGCCCGTGAGGTCACCCTTCACCAGCGCCAGGTGCTCGCCATGATCCAGCGTGGAGGCATAGACGATGACGCGCCAAGTGCCGCCGATCCCCTCGACGCTGCCTTCCTCGACACGACGCACCAGCCGTTCCGTCCGGCGCCGATGCGCGATCAGGTCGGCGATGGTGCCGAGCTTGAGGCCGTGGCGCTGGGCGAAGGCGACGAGGTCCGGCATGCGCGCCATGGTGCCGTCGTCGTTCATGATCTCGCAGATCACGCCGGCCGGGTTGAGGCCGGCGAGGCGGGCGAAATCCACCGCCGCCTCGGTATGCCCCGCGCGCACCAGCACGCCGCCATCGCGCGCGACGAGGGGGAAGACATGACCGGGCGTGCAGATGTGCTCGCGCCCCAGCTCCGGGTTGATGGCCACCGCGATGGTGCGCGCGCGGTCGGCGGCCGAGATGCCGGTGGTGACGCCGTCGCGCGCCTCAATGGAGACGGTGAAGGCGGTCTGGTGTCGCGTGCCGTTGGACTGCGCCATCAGCGGCAGGCCGAGCTGCTCCACCCGCCCGCGGGTCATCGCCAGGCAGATCAGCCCGCGGGCGTGGCGGGCCATGAAGTTGATCGCATCCGGCGTGGCGAACTGCGCGGGGATGACCAGGTCGCCCTCGTTCTCGCGGTCCTCGTCATCCACCAGGATGAACATGCGGCCGCGGCGCGCCTCTTCCAGCAGCTCCTCGGCGGGGCTGAGGAATTCGGCGAAGCTGGTGCGGATGGTCTCGACGTTCACCGCTGGTACTCCCGGAGGCGCGCCACGTAGCGCGCCATCATGTCGATCTCGAGGTTCACGCGCCCGCCTGGCTGCAGCAGGCCGAAGGTGGTGATGCTGGTGGTGTGCGGGATGATGTTCACCCCGAATTCGTCGCCCGCCACATCGTTCACCGTCAGCGAACAGCCATCGATCGCGATCGAGCCCTTCGGCGCGATATAGGGCGCCAGCGCCCGGGGCGCACGGAAGCGCCAGCGGACAGAGCCATTCTCCGGCGTGGCGGAGACCACCTCGGCGGTGCCGTCCACATGGCCGGCGACGAGGTGCCCGCCGAGTTCGTCGCCCATCCGCAGCGAGCGTTCCAGGTTCACCCGCGCCCCCGGCGCCCAGCCGCCGAGCGTGGTCCTGGACAGCGTCTCGGCCGAGGCCTCCACCGCGAACCAGTCGCCGCCGAGGTCCACCACCGTCAGACACACGCCGGAGCAGCAGATGGAGGCGCCGAGCGCCACCGGCGGATCGGCCAGGAAGCCGGGCGAGGTGCCGATGATCAGGCGGTGGTCATGACCGCCGCCGATCGGCTGCACCTCGCGCACCGTGCCGAGGTCCGTGACGATGCCGGTGAACATGGGTCAGGGCCCTCTCTCGAATTCGGTAAGCCAGTCATCCCCGAGCGGGCGCGCGGCGACGCGGCGGAATCTGGGCATGGCGGCCAGCACGTCCACCGGCAGGGGGTAGGCGGCGGGCATTCCGTCGCCGCCCATCACCGATGGTGCATGAAACCAGGCAAGGCGGTCCACCAGCCCCTCCCGCAGCAGGGCAGCCGCGATTCCGGCGCCGCCCTCGGCCAGTACGCGGGTGACGCCGCGCTGGGCGAGCGCCTGGAGCAGGGCGCGCAGGCTCAGCCCCCCCTCCCCGCGCGCCACGGTCACCACCTCCGCGCCGGCCTCCTGGTAGGGCGCGCGGGCGGTCGGCGGATGGCCGGGGATGGTGACGAGCAGGGTCGGGTGCTGCCGGGCGGTGGCGACCAGGCGCGCGCTGGGTGGGGTGCGGAGCCTGGCGTCCGCCACCACGCGCAGCGGCTGGCGAGGGGTGGCGCCCGGCAGCCGGCAGGTCAGGTCCGGGTCATCAGCCAGCGCAGTGCCGGAGCCGACCAGGACGGCATCGTGCCGGGCGCGCATCGCATGCGCCTCCCGCCGGGCGGCGGGGCCGGTGATCCACTTGCTCTCCCCCGTCGCAGTCGCGATGCGGCCGTCGAGGGTGGTGGCGAGCTTCAGGGTGACCAGCGGCAGACCCTCGCGGATGCGGCGGGCGAAGCCGGCATTGATGGCCTGCGCCTCGGCTTCCAGCACGCCTTCGACCACCTCGATCCCGTCCGCGCGCAGCATGGCGAACCCGCGGCCATCCACGCGGGCGTCGGGATCGCGCATCGCACAGACCACGCGCGCGACGCCCGCGGCGATCAGGGCGTTGGAGCAGGGCGGCGTGCGCCCGAAATGCGAGCAGGGCTCGAGCGTGACATAGGCGGTGGCGCCGCGGGCGAGATCTCCGGCGCGGCGCAATGCCTCCGTTTCGGCATGCGGGCGTCCGCCGGGTTGCGTCCAGCCACGGCCGACCACGGCGCCGTCCCGCACGATGACGCAGCCGACCGAGGGATTCGGCCAGACATTGCCGAGGCCACGGCGCGCGAGCGCCAGCGCGGCCTGCATGTGGGCGAGGTCCTCGGCGGGGTCGGGCACGGTCTCAACCGGCGGTGGCGCGGCACATCTGCGTTACTTGGCGCAGCGCGCCGCCGGGCGGAAGGCCCCGGCGGTCAGGATGCGTCGATCTTCCCCAGCAGCGCCTGGAAATCCTTCGCCTCGCGGAAGTTCTGATAGACCGAGGCGAAGCGCACATAGGCCACCTGGTCCACGTCGCGCAGCGTGTCCAGCACCACGTCGCCGATGCGGCGGCTGGTGACTTCGGAATCCGCCTCGACTTCAAGCCGGCGCTGGATGCCGTTGACGATGCGCTCGATGCGTTCCTCGTCGAAGGGGCGCTTGCGCAGCGCGATGCGGACGGAGCGCGCGAGCTTGTCGCGGTCGAAGGGCACGCGGCGGCCATCGGTCTTGATGACCGTCAGCTCGCGCAGCTGCACCCGCTCGAAGGTGGTGAAGCGATTGCCGCAGGCCGAACAGGAACGACGCCGGCGGATCGAGGCGCCGTCATCCGCCGGACGGCTGTCCTTCACCTGCGTGTCCTCGTTTCCGCAAAAAGGACAGCGCATCGGGCCCCTCCTGCCCATCCATATATTGCGGGCGGGGGAGGATTGGAACGCCCTATCTTGGGTTTTCGGCCCGGCTCAGGCGTAGATGCTCAGGCGTAGATCGGGAAACGCCTGCACATCTCCAGCACCCGCGCCTTCACGCTGGCCTCGACGGCGCTGTTGCCGTCCGGCGCGTTGGCGGCGGCGAGGCCGTCCAGCACCTCGCCGATCAGCTTCGCCACCTGGCGGAACTCCGTCTCGCCGAAGCCGCGTGTGGTCGCCGCCGGGCTGCCGAGACGGATGCCGGAGGTCACCATCGGCTTCTCCGGGTCGAAGGGGATGGCGTTCTTGTTGCAGGTGAGGTGCGCGCGGTTCAGCCCGCCCTCCGCGACCTTCCCCGTCAGCTTCTTCGGGCGGAGATCCACCAGCACCAGGTGGTTGTCGGTGCCGCCGGTGACGAGATCGAGGCCCTGTGCCTGCAACTCCGCGCCCAGCGCCTGGGCGTTGGCGACCACCTGGCGGGCATAGGCGCGGAATTCGGGGCGCAGCGCCTCGCCGAAGGCGACCGCCTTGGCGGCGATCACATGCATCAGCGGCCCGCCCTGCAGGCCAGGGAACACCGCGCTGTTGAACTTCTTCGCCAGTGCCTCGTCGTTCGTCAGGATCAGCCCGCCGCGCGGCCCGCGGAGCGTCTTGTGGGTGGTGGTGGTCACCACATGCGCATGCGGGATGGGCGAGGGATGCGCCCCGCCCGCAACCAGGCCGGCGAAATGCGCCATGTCCACCATGAAATAGGCGCCGACCTCGTCGGCGATGGCGCGGAAGGCGGCGAAGTCCCAGGTGCGCGCATAGGCCGAGCCGCCGGCGATGATCAGCTTCGGCTTCGCCTCCAGCGCGATACGGCGGACTTCCGCCATGTCGATGCGCTGGTCCTCGCGACGCACCGTATAGGGCACCGGCTTGAACCACTTGCCGGAGAGGTTGGCCGGCGCGCCATGGGTCAGATGCCCGCCGGCGGCGAGATCGAGGCCCATGAAGGTGTCGCCCGGCTGCAGCAGGGCGAGGAACACCGCCTGGTTGGCCTGCGCGCCGCTATGCGGCTGCACATTCGCGAAGCCGCAGCCGAACAGCTTCGTCACCCGCTCGATCGCCAGCGTCTCGGCGATGTCCACGAATTCGCAGCCGCCATAGTAGCGCCGGCCGGAATAGCCCTCGGCGTATTTGTTCGTCAGCACGCTGCCCTGGGTTTCCAGCACGGCGCGGGAGACGATGTTCTCGGAGGCGATCAACTCGATGCCGTCCTGCTGGCGGCCGAGTTCCAGGCCGATGGCGGCGGCGAGCTCCGGGTCGGTCTCGGCGACGGAGGCGGAGAAGAAGCGCGCCGGGATCACCGCGGGGGAGGCATCGTTCATGGGCGCGGGCTCCAGTCTGGGGTGAGCTTGCGGACCCGGCGCTCGTGCCGGCCGCCGCCGAAGGGGGTGGCGAGAAAGGCGCGCAGCGCATCGAGCGCCACCTCTGGGCCAGTGACGCGCGCGCCGACGGCCATGACATTGGCATCGTTGTGCTCGCGCGAAAGGCGGGCGCCGGTGGTGTCATGCACCAGGGCGCAGCGGATGCCGGGGTGGCGGTTGGCGGCGATCGAGATGCCGATGCCGGTGCCGCAGACCAGCACGCCGAAGCGGGCACGGCCTTCCAGCACGGCGGCGGCGACGGCGTTGGCGAAATCGGGGTAGTCCACGCTCTCCGGGCTGTTGGTGCCCATGTCGAGAGTCTTGTGGCCGGCGGCTTCCAGCATCTCGCGCAGCGTCGCCTTGAGTGCGATGCCTGCGTGGTCGGAACCGAGCGCGACCGGGATGTCCTGCGGGGTCATGGCGCGGGGGATACCATGGTCCGTGGGCGGCCGGAACCGCTACCATAAGGACTGGGTCAACGCCCTCCGCCGCGTGAGGGCCGGGTCAGGGCGCATGGCGGCAACCCGGTTGGCCGCGCAGGCCTGCGCCTCGCCCGGCGGGCGGAGCCGCCTCGCGGCGCTGGCTTTCCCCGGGGCGCGCCCGCCGGAGCATGGCGATGCGGCGCCGGGCGGCCGCTGGAGCATGGCTGACCAAGTGCGGCGGCACCGCTTGGCGCCCGCCGCCCCGCCGTGCAACCAATGGTCGACGACACCCCCGGAGGAATTGGCCAGCATGACCGAGAGCAGCAACCCCGAGACCATCGCGCTCCATGCCGGCTGGCGCGCCGATCCTTCCACCGGCTCGGTCGCGGTGCCGATCCATCAGACCACCTCCTTCCAGTTCCAGGACACGGGCCACGCCCAGCGGCTGTTCGCGTTGCAGGAGCTGGGGAACATCTACACCCGCATCATGAACCCCACCGTGGACGTGCTGGAGAAGCGCGTCGCAGCGCTGGAAGGCGGCGTGGCGGGGCTGGCGCTCGGCTCGGGCCAGGCGGCAACCACCTTCTGCATCCTCAATCTCTGCGAGGCGGGGGACAACATCGTCTCCTCCACCGACCTCTATGGCGGCACCTGGAACCTGTTCGCCAACACGCTGAAGCAGATGGGCGTGGAGGTGCGCTTCGCGGACCCTGCCGACCCCGAGGCCTTCGCCCGCGCCACGGATTCCCGCACCCGTGCCTATTACGCCGAGACGCTGCCCAACCCGAAGCTGCAGGTCTTCCCGATCGCGGAAGTGGCGGCCATCGGCCGCAGGCTCGGCGTGCCGCTGATCATGGACAACACCGCCGCGCCGGTGCTGTGCAAGCCGCTGGCGCTGGGCGCCGCGGTGGTGATGCACTCGACGACGAAGTGGATCGGCGGGCACGGCACCAGCATCGGCGGCGTGGTGGTGGATGGCGGTAATTTCGACTGGGAAGCCCATGCCGAGCGCTTCCCGACGCTGAACAAGCCCGATCCCAGCTACCATGGCGCGGTGTGGACGCAGGCGGTGAAGCCGCTCGGCCCGATCGCCTACATCATCCGCATGCGGGTGATCCTGCTGCGCGACCTCGGTGCGCCGATGGCGCCGATGAACGCCTTCCTGACGCTGCAGGGGCTGGAGACGCTGCCGCTGCGGATGGAGCGCCATTGCGCCAATGCGCTGAAGGTCGCGGCCTATCTCGCCGAGCACCCGGCGGTGGCGAAGGTGATCCATCCCTCGCTGATGGAGGGCGAGGCGAAGCGGCGGGCCGACGCGGCGCTCAAGGGCGGCTATGGCAGCCTGATGGGCTTCGAGCTGAAGGCGGGAGCCGAGGCCGGGCGGAAATTCATCGAGGCGCTGAAGATGTTCTACCACGTCGCCAATATCGGCGATGCGCGCAGCCTGGCGATCCATCCCGCCACCACCACCCACAGCCAGCTTTCGGTGGAGGAGCAGGCGGCGAGCGGCGTGACGCCGGGCTATGTGCGCCTGTCCATCGGCATCGAGCACATCGACGACATCCTCGCCGATCTCGACCAGGCGCTGAAGGCGGCAGCCGCATGAACGCATTCGAGAAGCGCAGTCCCGTTTCAGGGGAAGGCCCGGCGCAGCCCGGCGCCTTCCCGGCCATCCGCATGCGCCGCAACCGGGTGGACGGCTTCACGCGCCGTCTGGTGGCGGAGAACCGGCTTTCCGTGGACGACCTGATCTGGCCGATCTTCGTCATCGAGGGCACGGACACCGAGACGGATGTCGCCTCCATGCCCGGCGTGAAACGCGTCACGTTCGATCGTCTCGCGGCGCATGTCGCGCCGGCGGCAAGACTCGGCGTGCCCGCCATCGCGCTGTTCCCCGCGACGCCGGCCGAGAAGAAGGACGCCGAGGGCACCGAGGCGAAGAATCCCGAGAACCTGATGTGCCGCGCCGCGCGGCTGCTGAAGCGCGAATTTCCCGAACTCGGCCTGGTCGGCGACGTGGCGCTCGACCCCTACACCGATCACGGCCATGACGGCGTTCTGCGCGAGGGTCCCGGCGGCCACTACGTGGCGAATGACGAGACGGTGGAGATCCTGGCGGTGCAGTCGGTGATCCAGGCCGAGGCCGGCATCGACGTCATCGCGCCCTCCGACATGATGGATGGCCGCATCCGCCGCATTCGCGCGGCCCTCGATTCCCATGGCCTGATCCACACGCGGATCATGAGCTATGCCGCGAAATACGCCTCCGCCTTCTACGGCCCGTTCCGCGATGCGGTGGGATCGGGCGGCGCGCTGAAGGGCGACAAGAAGACCTACCAGATGGACCCTGCCAATTCCGACGAGGCGTTGCGCGAGGTGGCGCTCGACCTCGCGGAGGGCGCGGACATGGTGATGGTCAAGCCCGGCATGCCCTATCTCGACATCTGCCGCCGCGTGAAGGAGTCCTTCCGTGTGCCGACCTTCGCGTATCAGGTGAGCGGCGAATACGCGATGATCATGGCCGCCGTGCAGAATGGCTGGCTCGATCACGAAAAGGCGATGATGGAGAGCCTGCTCGGCTTCAAGCGCGCCGGCTGCGACGGCGTGCTGACCTACTTCGCCGTGGAGGCCGCACAGATCCTGCGGCGTGGTTGAGCCCGGCGCGCTGCGCCGCCCCTGGCACGGCGCCCCAGACAACCCGGAGGCCCCGGCGGTGGCGGCGCTGCGCCTGCAACGCGCAGAGGTGGAGGCGCTGCTCGCCTTCCGCCACGCCGAACCCGGCGAGGAGGAGAACCTCGCCTGGTGGCGGCTTCAGCGCGTGCGCGCCGCGCGCCTGAAGCTGCTCCCGGCGGGGGAGCGCGCCGCGCTGCCCGCCCTCCCCGCCCCGCCCGCGCATGCGCTCTCCTGGTGGCAGGGCGTGAAGCAGCGCCTCGGCCGGCTGAAGCCGGAGGAGGAGGCGCCGCCCGGCTTCATCGCACGCCGCCTGAAGGCGTGAAGCCGTCGGAAGCCGTGCTCAGGCCGTCCATCCGCCGTCGATCGCAACCTCCGCGCCGGTGATGTAGCTGGCCTCCTCGGAGGCGAGGAAGGCGACGAGCCTCGCCACCTCCTCCGGCGTTCCGGCGCGCTTCAGCGGCGTGCCGGCGACCACCGCGGCGTTGGTCTCGGCGGTGTTGGCCGCGATCATCGGCGTCTCGATCAGCCCGGGATGCACGGAGTTCACCCGGATCCGGTCCGCCGCAAGCTCGGTCGCCGCCGTCTTGGTCATCCCCCGCACCGCCCATTTCGTGCCGACATAGGCGAGCGCGCCGGGGAAGCCGCGCAGCCCCGCGATCGAGGAGATGTTGACGATGGAGCCCCCGCCGCGCGTCCGCATCGCCGGCGCCGCGGCCTGCATGCCGAGGAACACGCCGAGCTGGTTCACCCGCCAGATCTTCTCGAACAGCTCGAGGCTCGTATCGGCCAGGCTCGCCGGCTGGTAGATGCCGGCATTGTTCACCAGCACGTCGAGCCCGCCGAAGCCCTCAACCGCCGCGCGCACCGCCGCCGCCCAGTCGCCGGCGCTGCCCACGTCGTGGCGCAGGAAACGCGCGGCTGCGCCGAGTTCCCCGGCGAGCGCACGGCCCTCCGCCTCAAGGATGTCGGTGAGCACCACCTTCGCGCCCTCTGCCACGAAGAGCCGCGCCTCCGCCGCGCCCATCCCGCGCGCCCCGCCCGTGATCAGCGCCACCTTGCCGTCCAAGCTTGCCATGAGATCCTCCTTCCCGGGTTGACCCAGGCCGCAACGCTATGACCCGTGGTGCGGTGGCGCCCTGATGTGGCGCAAGCCCGCCGGCCCGGCGCGGTTGACACAAGCGGGTGCGCAACGTTGCATCGCCGGCTTCCCCGACCAGGACCAAGCGGCCGGCATGGACGCGCCTCTTCCGTTCCCCCGCGCCGTCGCCTATGGCGCCGCCGCCCTCGTGCTGCCGGTGCTGCTCGGGATCGGGCTGCGCTTCGCCGGCACCGAGGAGGCGGTGGTGGGCGCCATCGTCATCTGCGGCGGCATCGGCGGCATCGTCGTCGCGATCCTGTCCATCCGCCGCAATGCCATGCCGACCATGGTGGCCGGGCTGATCCTGCTCGCCATCGCACCGCTTGCCGCGGTGGTCGTCGCGGAGGGGCAGGCGCTCGGCCCGATCCAGCGCGTCGCGGCTGCGCACGCGCCGGCGCGTTCGCTGGCCGCCGGCTTCGTCTTCACCGACGGCGCCATGCCGCGCATTGACCTGCAGCAGACGGTGACGATCGGGGAATACGTCCCGAGCGGCCGCGCTCGCCGCGGCGGTGTCTCCACTGCGGGCAACTTGCCGCAGTTGAGCAACAGCTTCTTCACCTATGCCGTCGTTCCCATCGTGCCGCCCGGCTGGACGCCGGAGCAACCCGTGCGCGTCGTCGCGGTGGAGGGCGAGCCCTCCATCGTCAGCGTGCGTCCGGCCGGCACCGCACACTGGGCCGCGCCCGGTGGCCTGCTCCGCACACTGTCCGAGGATCGCGAGGTCCGCGCGGCACGTCAGGCGTTGGCGCGGCGCAGCCTGGTCGCCGCGCCGGACCTCGTCATCGGGCTCTGGGTGCCGAGCCCGGGCTGGGCCCGGCTCGACGCCGTGCTGCCGAGCCTCATTGTGCTGGCGGTGGCCCTGTCGGGCTGGATGGCGCTGCTCGCCTTCCACCATCGCGCGGCACGCGGGGCGGGCCCGCGGGCGGCGCCACCGCGACGCAGGCGCCGATGAGCGCCCGCGCGGCGCTGGTCGCGACCGCGCCGGAACCGTTCAGCCGCGCCCCTCCAGGAAGGCGCTGACGCGGGCGATTTGCGCCTGGTCCATCAGCGCCGGGGCGTGGCCGACACCGGGCCATTCCACCAGTTCCACCCCCGGCTTCGCGGCCATCTCCCGCGCGGTCGCAGCATCGAGGATGTCGCTCTCGGCGCCGCGCAGCAGCAGCACCGGCACCGCCACACGCTGCCAGACGGCGCCGAGTTCCACCGCGCCGGTCTCGCCGGCCTCGAAGGGGATGCCGATGGCGGGGTCGTAATGCAGGCCAAGCCTGCCATCGGGCAGACGGCGCGCGCTGGTCTCCGCTAGGTGGCGCCACTGCGCGTCGGTCAGCTGGCCGAAGGGCGCGTGGACCTGGCGCAGATGCGCCTCCAGCGCCTCGATCGCGTCGAAGGCGAGCGGCAGCTTCACATAGCCGGCGATGCGCGACACCGCTTCGGCCGGGATCCGGCTGCCGATATCGTTCAGCACCAGCCGGCGCAGCGGGGTGTTGGCGCCGGCGGCGACCATCATGCCGCAGATGCCGCCCAGCGAGGTGCCGACCCAGTCCACCGGCCCTTCCAGCCGCGCCAGCAGATGCGCCAGCGCGACGACGTAGCAGGGCGGCGTGTAGAGCATCGGCTCCGGCAGCCAGGCGGATGCGCCGCGCCCGGGCAGATCCGGGCAGAGCACGCGCCGGCCGCGCGCGGCGAGTGCCTGCGCCAGCTCGTCGAAATCGCGCCCCGTACGCGTCAGCCCATGCACGCAGACCACCGGCGCACCTTCGGCCGGGCCCCATTCGGTCCAGGCGAGTTCATGGAAACCGCCGGCGAGCAGGTAGCGGAGGCGGTGCTGGCGCGGGGTCATCGGCACGCCTCCCTGGACCGGATCAGACGACGCCCTTCTCCTTCAGCGCCGCCACCTCCTCCGCGGTCATGCCGAGCAGGCCGGAGAGCACCTCCTCCGAATGCTCGCCGAGCAGCGGCGGCGGCACACGGTAGTCGGGCGGCGTGGCGGAGAGGCGCACCGGGTTGGCGATCACCTTCACCGCCTCGCCCGAGGCGTGCTCAAGCTCCACCACGCAGCCACGGGCCTGCACATGGGGGTCGGCGAAGACGTCGGAGAGCTTGTTGATCGGCCCGCAGCCGATCTTCTGCGCCTCCAGCGCCGCCACCCATTCGGCGGTACTCCTCGACTGCATCACCGGCGTCAGCGCATCGGTCACCGCCTGGCGGTTCGCCACGCGGGCCGCGTTGGTCTGGAAGCGCTCGTCGGCCAGCAGATGCTCGCAGCCGAAGGACTTGCAGAACCGCTCGAAGGTCGGGTCGTTGCCGACCGAGAGCACGATATGGCCATCGCTCGTCGGAAAGACCTGGTAGGGCGCGATGTTCGGGTGCTGGTTGCCGAGCCGGGGCGGGTTCTCCCCGGTGGCGAGGTAGTTCATGCCCTGGTTCGCCAGCCAGGCGACGGAGGTGTCCAGCATGCCGATGTCGATCTGCTGGCCGATCCCGGTGCGCTCCCGGTGGCGGAGCGCCGCGAGGATGCCGATGCAGCCGTAGAGGCCGGCGAACAGGTCGGCCACCGGCACGCCCACCTTCTGCGGCAGGCCGTCGGGCTCGCCGGTCAGGCTCATCACGCCGCCCATGCCCTGGATCAGCGCATCATAGCCGGGGCGCGGCGCATAGGGGCCGGTCTGGCCGAAGCCGGTGATCGAGCAGTAGATCAGGCCCTGGTATTTCGGCTTCAGCTGGTCATAGGCCAGCCCGTACTTGGCCAGAGCGCCGACCTTGAAGTTCTCCACCAGGATGTCGCAGGTCTCGAGCAGCCGGTGCACGATCGCTTGGCCTTCCTCGGCCGCGATGTCGAGCGTCAGCGACTTCTTGTTGCGGTTGACGCCCAGGAAATAGGCGCTTTCCTTCGTGTTCGGCCACATCGGGGGCGCGAAACCGCGGGTATCGTCGCCTGCGCCCGGACGCTCGATCTTGATCACCTCGGCGCCCAGGTCGCCCAACATCTGCGTGCAGGTCGGCCCGGCCAGGACCCGCGTAAGGTCCAGGACCCTGAGGCCCCTGAGGGGGCCGCTCGGCGCCTTCTCCACCATTCCGTTCAGTCCTCTCCCGCCGGTGCGCGCATTCCCGGCTTGTGCCATTGCCGTGGGCGGCGCGCCGCCGCATTGTCGCCGCCGCTTATTAGGTCCCGACGAAGCGGGAGGAAACCCATGCTCGACCGTCCCCACCCCACCCCAGAGGCGCCGACCGCGGATTGTTTTGCGCTGGCGCGCGCACTTTCCGGCCATCACTTCATCGGGGGGCGCTACGTTCCGGCGCGCTCCGGCAAGACCTTCGCCGTGGTGAACCCTGCCACCGGCGCGGAGATCGGCCGCGCCGCGGAGGGCGACGCGGCCGATGTGGATGCCGCTGTCGCCTCCGCCGCCGCGGCGCAGAAGGAATGGGCCAAGGTGCCCGCCCGCAAGCGCGGCGCGATGGTGCACGCCTGCTCGGCGGCGCTGAAGGCGCATGTCGAGGAGCTCGGCCGGCTGATCGCGCTCGAGACCGGCAAGGCGCTGCGCACCGAGTCGCGGGTGGAGGCCAACGTCGTGGCCGACATCTTCGAGTTCTTCGGCGGCCTCGGTTCCGAGCTGAAGGGCGAGAGCGTGCCCTTCGCGCCGAACGTGCTTTCCGTGACGGTGCGCGAGCCGCTCGGCGTGGTCGGCGCCATCATCCCGTGGAACGTGCCGATGCTGCTGATGGCGCTGAAGGTCGCGCCCGCGCTGGTGGCCGGCAACGCCGTGGTGGTGAAGAGCGCGGAGGAGGCGCCGCTCGCCGTGCTGCGGATCTGCGAGATCATGAACCGCGTGCTGCCGCCGGGCGTGTTCAACATGGTCAGCGGCTTCGGGCCGGAATGCGGCGCGCCGCTGGTGACGCATCCGCAGGTGCGCAAGGTGACCTTCACCGGCTCCGTCGAGACCGGGAAGATCGTCGCCAAGGCCGCGGCGGAGAAGCTGATCCCCGTCACGCTGGAGCTCGGCGGCAAGTCGCCGATGATCGTCTTCGCCGACTGCGACTTCGACAAGACCGTCTCCGGCGCGCTGACCTCCATGCGCTTCACGCGCCAGGGGCAGAGCTGCACGGCCGCCAGCCGCATCTATGTCGAGCGCCCGATCTTCGACCGCTTCGTCGCGGCGATGAAGGAGGCGGTCAACAACATGGTCATGGGCGATCCGCTCGACGAGAAGACCGACATCGGCACCATCGTCAGCGAAGGCCAGATGGAGAAGGTGAAGGCCTACATCGCCGAAGGCGCCGCGACGCCGGGGGCGACGGCGCATGTCTGCTCCGCCATGCCGACCGATCCGGCGCTGCGCAAGGGGCTGTTCATCCAGCCCGTCATCTTCACCGGCCTGACCGGCGAAAGCCGCCTGGTGCGCGAGGAGATCTTCGGCCCCGTCACCGTGATCCAGCCCTTCGACGACCCGGAAATCGTGCTGGCCGAGGCGAATGACAGCGAATACGGCCTGGCCGCCTCGCTCTGGACCAACAACCTCAAGGTGGGCCTCGACCTCGCGCACCGGCTGGAGGCAGGGCTGGTGCAGATCAACCAGAACCTCGTGGTGCAGGCGAATCTCAGCTATGGCGGCGTGAAGAGCAGCGGCCTCGGCAAGGAAGCCTCGCTGGAGGCGATGCTGGAGCACTTCACGCACAAGAAGACCATCATGGTGAACATGGCATGACGCGGTGACCATATCCCTCGAAAGCAAGAGCAGGTCGGAGCTCGAAGCGCTGCGCAGCAACGCGGAGCGCGTGCTCGCCGATGCCCGGCAGGCGAAGCGCCACGCCGCGGCGCGCGAGATCCTGCGGAACCTCGCCGCGATGCCGAAGCAGCAGCCGGCCGCCGGAAGGCTGCGCACGCGGCCCAAGGCCGTCGAGCTGCTGGCGCAGCTGGCGCGGGAGGCCGCGGAGGAGTTCGACCTGGCGCCGCCGGAAGGCACGCCGCAGCCGCACAAATTCACCGCGGCGAATGGCGAGCCGAAGGTCGGCGGCCGCCAGCGCAACAGGGTGGTGACGGTGGACCGCTACATCTCCCACCGCCGCGGCGACGAGGTCGCGAGCCTCGGCTGGCTTCGCCGGCATGACGAGGACCCGGAGACGGGCGGCGGCTGGTACATCGCCTATACCGGCGCGGACAGCCTGCCGCCGATGCTGCCCGACCAGGATTTCGATGCCGCGCGTGCCGCCTTCCTCGCGCGCCTCGAGGCGATCGGCACGCCGCGCCGGGGCGGGTAGCGGGCCGTCGCTCAGCCGCTGCGTGCCAGCCAGTCCATCAGGATCCGGTTGAACGCCGCCGGCTGCTCGACATTCGGCAGGTGGCGCGCGCCGGGTATGGCGTGGAAGCGGCCATCCGGCACCAGGCGGGCGATGCGCTCGCCCTCGGCCGGTGGCACGGCGTGGTCGTCCGCGCCGCAGAGGATCAGCGCCGGCATGGCGAGCGAAGGCAGCCGCGCGACGTGGGTGAAGGCGCTGATCGCCTCGGCGCAACCGGCATAGCCCTCGGCGTCGGTCGCGGCGATCGTCGCCAGGATCTCCGCCCAGCGCGCGGGATTCGCGGCCTGGAATTGCGGCGTCAGCCAGCGCTCGATCGTCGCCTGGGCGATCGGGGCGCAACTACCCGCCGCGCGCACCGCGCGGATGCGCGGGCTCCAGATCTCGGCCGCGTTCGGCAGCGATTCCGGCAGCGCATCGCAGATGACGACGGAGCGCAGCAGCGATGGGTGGTCCAGCGCCAGCGCCTGCCCGCTCATGCCGCCGAGCGACAGCCCGACATAATGCACCGGCCCGAGACCCAGCTGGCGCAGCACGAAGGCGAGATCCTCGCCAAGCGCCTGCATCGCGTAGGGGCCGGGCGGCGCACCGCTGCCGCCATGGCCCCGCAGGTCGATGCGCAGCACCGCGTATCCGGCTTCCAGCAGCACCGGCACCTGCTCCGCCCACATGCCGCCATCCGCGCCGAGCGAATGCACCAGGCACACCACCTGCCGGTCGCGCGCGCCGAGCAGGTCGGCGTGGATCTTCAGGCCGTCGCGGAGCAGCAGCATGCGCGGCTCAGTCGATCTGAACGTTCACCACGCGCACCACCTCTCGCCAGTTGCGCACCTCGTCGGCGACATAGCGCGTGGCTTGGTCGAGCGAGCCGCCGATCGGCTCGAACCCGCCATCGCGCAGGCGCTGCTGGAACAGCGGGGTCGCCATCACGCGGTTGATGTCGGCGTTCGCCTTCTCCAGCACCGGCCGCGGCGTGCCGGCGGGGAACATCACCGCCACCCAGGCGACATCCACGATCGGCTCGAACCCGGCCTCGGCGACGGTCGGCACCCCGGGCAGGGCGAAGTTGCGCGTGGCACTTGTCACCGCCAGGCCGCGCGCCCGGCCATCCTTGATCTGGCTGACGGCAGAGGGCAGCGAGGTCGCGACCATGTCGATGTTGCCGGCCAGCAGCGCCAGCATCGCCGGCCCCGCGCCGGTGTAGGGGATGTGCTGCGCATCCACGCCGCCGACACGCTTGAACAGCAGCTCCGCCGAGAGATGCGCGGCCACGCCGACGCCGGCGGTGCCGTAGTTCAGCGGCCGGCGCTTCCCGAGCTCCACCAGGTCGGGCAGCGTCCGCGCCTCGCTCTCGGCGCGCACCACGAAGAGGTTCGGCGTGCCGGCGATCACCGCAGCGACGTCGAATTCCTCCGGCCGGTAGCCAGGGTTGCGCGACAGGCTCAGGTTGATCGCGAAGGCGCCGGTGGTGACCAGCGCGGCGTAACCATCGGGCGTGGCCCGGGCGAGCTGCCGCGCCGCGACACCGCCGCCGGCGCCGCCGCGATTCTCCACCACCACCGTGTGCCCCCAGATCGGGCCGAGCTGCTCGGCGAGCATGCGCCCGATCACGTCGGTGAAGCCGCCGGGGGCGAAGGCGACGACGAAGCGCACCTGGCGCTGCGGCCAGGCGCCCTGCGCCTGCGCGCCGTGCAGCGCGGGCGCGGCGAGCGCCGCACCGAGCAGGATGCGTCGAGTGGTCATGGATCGGCCCCTTCCCTCTGGCGTTGCGCCCGCGGCGCCGCAGCACGCATCGCGCCTATCCCCCGGTTTACGCAGGCGGTGCCACCCCGTCCATAATACCCGCCGCAAGGAGCGACACATGCCCGAAACCAACCCCCGCATCCTGCTCGCCCGCCGCCCGCAAGGCGCCCCGGTGCCCGAGGATTTCCGCCTGGAGGAGGCGCCGATGCCCGTCCCCGCCGACGGTCAGGTGCTGGTGCGCCACCGCTTCCTTTCCCTCGATCCCTATCAGCGCGGCCGGATGGACGATGCGCGGTCCTATGCCAAGCCGGTGGAACTCGGCGGCGTGATGGAGTGCCAGGCGGTCGGGCAGGTCGCCGCGAGTCGCGATGCGCGCTTCAAGGAAGGCGACTGGGTGCTCGGCGGCTTCGGCTGGCAGACCTTCTCCGTGCGGCCCGCCAAGGCGCTGATCGCGATCGATCCGGCCGAGGCGCCGCCTTCCACCGCGCTCGGCGTGCTCGGCATGCCGGGGCTGACGGCCTGGGTGGGGCTTGCGGATATCGGCCAGCCGAAGGCGGGCGAGATGCTGGTGGTCTCGGCGGCGTCGGGCGCGGTCGGGCAGGTGGCAGGCCAGCTCGGGAAGATCGCGGGCGCGCGCGTGGTCGGCATTGCCGGTGGCGCGGCGAAATGCGCCTTCGTGAAGGACCAGCTCGGCTTCGACGCCGCGGTGGATCATCGTGCCGCGCTCGACCCGCAACTCGACGCCGCCTGCCCGGACGGCGTGGATGTCTACTGGGAGAATGTCGGCGGTGCGGTGCAGGCGGCGGTCTTCCCGCGGTTCAACAATTTCGGGCGCATGGTGATGTGCGGCATGATCGCGCAGTACAACACCAGCACCGGCGCCGATGCCGCCGGCGCGCCGCCCGGGCCCAATCTCGGCCCCGTGGTGCGCAAGCGGCTGCGCATCCAGGGCTTCATCGTCGGCGATACCGGATGGTCGCGCTACGCCGCCTTCCGCGCCGAGATGCTCGGCCACATCACCGCGGGAAAGCTGCGCTGGAGGGAGGATGTGGTGCACGGGCTCGCCCAGGCGCCGGCCGCCTTCATCGGCCTGCTGGAGGGGCGCAACTTCGGCAAGCTGGTGATCGCACTTGACTGACGGTGCCGCCGACGCGGCAGCCGAGGCAGCGCTTGCTGCACGGCTTGCCGGGCACCGCGTGCTGCTCTGCTACGGGCTGCTCGGCGAGGTGCTGGCCGGGCTCGGGCCGATCGGGATGGACTACATGGCGGGGCAGCTCGCCTGGCTGCGGCGCATCGGTGTGACCGCCGCGCCCGTGCCGCTGCCCACCGCCGCGCCGGTCGCCGAGAATGCCGCACGTCTCGCCGAGGCGATCCTGGCGGAGCCCTCGCCGGTGGTGCTGGTCGCCCACAGCAAGGGCGGGCTGGAGGCGCTTTCGGCGCTGCTGCTGCCCGGCGTGGCGGCGCGCTGCCATGGCTTCCTGGCGCTGCAATCGCCTTTCCACGGCTCGCCGGTGGCGGATGCCGCGCTCGGCATCGGGCCGCTGAAGGAGTTGGCGCACCATGCCCTGCGCGCTGCGCGGCTTGGCGACGGCCAGGGACTCGCCGACCTCACCTGCGCGCTGCGCGAGCCGTGGATGGCTGCGCATGAGGCGGAGATCGCAGCACTGGCCGCGAAGGTCCCGATCGCCAGCCTCGCCACCGCGCTCGGCGAGGCGCCGAGCTGGCGCGAACGGGCCTATCTGCCGCTGGTGCGCTGGATGGAAGCCCGCGGTGCCGGGCCGAATGACGGGCTGGTTCCGGTGGCATCCACCCTGCTGCCAGGCGCGCGGCATGCGGTATTCCCCGGCGGGCATCGTGCGCTGATCGCCGCCGCGCCGGGGCGCGATCCCGTGGGGCTGCTGCGTCGCGAACTGCGTCTGCTGATGCGCCCGGCAAGTCACGTATCGGAGCCTGTCGAGTAATCCTGTAAGGCCGCCGGGAGCACCTGCGCGACCGGAAAGCGTCCCGCGACAAGGCTTTCAGGCAGCTGGCGGAGGGCGGACGCGCGCAGCCTTCGCGCGCGCCCTGCCGGCTTCAGCCCTCCGCGACCTCCACCATCACCAGCTCGGCGTCCTCGGTGGCGGTGATCTCGATGGCGCTCTCGCGCGCCACCGCGATGCCGTCGCGGGCGCCGGCGGCCTGGCCGTTGACCGTGACCGCGCCCTTCGCCGGCACCAGATAGGCCGCGCGCCCTTCGCCGAGCGGCTGCACCAGCGTCTGTCCCTTCTTCAGCGTTGCCGCCATCACCGCGCCATCCACGTTGAGCGGCAGCGCGCCGTTGCCGGCATCGGCGGGACGGCCGGAGGCGAGCACCTCGAACCCTGCCTCGCGCGTCGCCTTCGGGAACTGCTTCGCGCCCCAGTTCGGCTTGGCGCCGAGGCGATCGGGCATGATCCAGATCTGGAAGATCTTCGTGGTCTGCGGTTCCAGGTTGTACTCGGCGTGCACCACGCCGGTGCCCGCGCTCATGATCTGCACGTCGCCGGCCTCGGTGCGGCCCTCGTTGCCCATGTTGTCCTTGTGGGTGATCGCACCCTCCCGGACATAGGTGATGATCTCCATGTCGCGGTGCGGATGCGGGTCGAAGCCGGTACCGGCGGCAATCTCGTCGTCATTCCACACCCGCAGCCGGCCCCAGTTCATGCGGTCGGGGTCGTGGTAGTTGGCGAAGGAGAAGTGGTGCTTCGCGTTCAGCCAGCCATGGTTGGCGCCGCCGAGGCTGGCGAAGGGGCGGATCTCGATCATCTGGAAGGTCTCCCGCGTCTCGCCCGGCGCCATGGCCGGGCCCGTCTGTTCGGCGCACGAGATAGGCGCTGGCAGCCGCCTGCGCAGCAGGGGCGTGCGGATGAGGCCCATTCACCCCGTCAATGTTGCGCGGAGACGCCGATCAGCCCCGCCCCGGCTGCCCCAGGGCGATGCGAAAGCGCAGCGCCTCCGTCCCGCCATGTGCGGGCAGCTTGGTGAAGCGCTCCAGGAAGGTGCCGCCATTCGCTTCGATCACCCGGATCGAAGCAGCATTTGCCGGGTCGGTCACCAGCTCCACCCAGGGCAGGCCGAGCTGCGCAAGCTCCGGCAGCAGCAGGCCGAGCGCGCGGGTCGCCTGCCCCTCCCCGCGTCGCCAGGCCACCACCAGGTAGCCGACATGGCCGAGCAGATGGGCGGGCAGTCCCGTGCTTCCCGTCTGCCAGCGGGCATGGATCACGCCGCAGAAGCCGCGATCGAGAATCCAGCGGGTGAAGCCCGGCAGCCGCGGCACCTCGCTTCCGTCCGGCAGCGTCACCGCGCCGCGGCCTTCGACATCCTCGAGCCCGGCGAGGAACGCCGCCGGGTCATGCTCGATGGCCGCCAGATGCGCCGCAGCGAGGGCCGGGCCGGCATAGGTGGAGGGCTCGAAGCCGCGCCGCAGCGCATCCGCGTAGCCCGGAAGGTGCTCCGCGGCCGGCCGGACGAGCCGCGTGCCGCCTACCTGCACATCAGAACGGGCAGGTCCGCATTCTCCAGCACGTGCCGTGTCACCCCGCCCAGGATGAGCTGCCGCAGCCGCGAATGGCTGTAGGCGCCCTGGCACATCAGGTCGGCGCCGAAATCCCGCGCCGCGCCCAGAAGCCCGGCACCCACCTCCCGCGTCGCCGGCTTGAACGGCACCGCCTCGGCCTCGATGTCGTGCCAGCGCAGATAGGCCTGGATGCCCTCCGCACCCGGACCGCGGCGCTGGTAGTCCTCGGAATAGAGGATGCGCACCGCCTGCGCCCGGTGCAGCCAGGGCAGCGCCGCAGCCACCGCCGCGGCACTCTCCGCGCTGCCGTTCCAGGCGATCACCACGCGCGTGCCGATCGTCGCCGGCGCCACGCGCGGCGCGATCAGCACCGGGCGGCCGGAATCGAACAGCACCGCATGCAGCGCGTCGGAGGAGCTGACATCCTCCTCCGCCTCGGGGTGCGGCACCACGGCCATGTCGAACAGGCGGGACTGCTGCGCCACCACATCCTCCTCGCGCCCCGAGATGGTCTCGAAGCTGAGGCTGACGCCCGGCGTCTTCACGGCGGTCGTGGCATCGGCCACCAGCGTCACGTCGCCATGGACGGTGGTGAAGCGCTCGAAGAGCTGGCGCACGCGGTTGGCGCGCTCGCCGCTCTCGCGTTCGGTGGCGGCCATCATCTCCTCGATCATCGCGCCCGAAAGGCCCTCGCCGGCCAGCGGCGCGACATCGCGCGCATCCACGCGGACATGCAGGCAGTGCAGATGCGCGTTCCACACGCGCGCCACCATCAGCGCGGTGGCGAGCGCGGCTTCCCCGGCAGCGGTCCCGGTGAGCGGCAGCAACAGGCGGCGATAGGCCATCGCACGACCTCCCTTCCCCAAAGCCTTCCCTGTTGAACGTTATGCCTCTGAATTGCCGTTCAAGGCCAGATGCTTGCGCAACATCGCGCGCGCGTCGCCGCTGACGTCCAGCCGGTGCCAGGTGATTGGGCCCGGATCGGCCCTCGCCGCATGCTCCAGAACCGCCACCGTGGCGTCCGAGGCGTCGCCGGTGCGCCCGGCCACCCGCGACCGCAGCACATCGAGCGGCGCCTCCAGCCAGATGCCGGTGAAGGCGGCATCACCGGCCGCCGCCTCGGCCGCCGCACGGTGGGCGGGGTCGAGGAAGACCGCGTCCAGCACCACCGAATGCCCGCCCGCCAATGCCTGGCGCGCGGCGGCAAACATCTCGGCATGCACGGCGAGGCTCTCCGCCTCGGCGTAGGCTTCGGGCGGCAGGCGCTGTTCAGGCGGCACGCCGGCGCGGCGCTTGCGGATCTCGTCGCTGCGCAGATGCAGCGCACCGGGTGCCACCCCGAGCAGCGGTGCGACGTCGCGCGCCAGCCAGGTCTTGCCAGTGCCCTGCAGGCCGCCGATCGCCACCAGCCGCGGCGGCACGGCCCGCAGGAACCGCGCCGCAGCGGCGAGGTAGGGCATGCCGTCCTGCCCGCGCGCCGGTTCCAGCTTGGCACGCACCAGCGCGCGCTGCGCCATCCAGAACGGCAAGGCGGCGAGCATCCCGATGTCGAAGCTGCGCGCCAGCACCCGGTTCATCACGCGGTTGGCGGCCGGCCGCGAGAGCCTGACCTCCAGATCCATCAGCAGGAAGGCCAGCTCATAGCCGGTGTCGATGCGCGCCAGCGCCTCGTCGAACTCCAGCGCATCGAAGGCGACCGGCCGACCTTCCCACAGGCAGAGGTTTCCGAGGTGCAGGTCGCCGTGGCAGCGCCGCACGAAGCCCGCCGCCGCGCGCGCCGCCATCAGTGGCGCCAGCTTGGCGAGACGTGCGCGCATCGCCTCGGCCACCGCCGCCACCTGGCTGCCATCGAGCCCGGCGGCAAGGCAGCCCTCGATGTTGCCTTCCAGCACCCGCGCCATGCGCGCGGGCGCGTCCACGCCCGCAGCCACCGGCGCGGCGGCGAGCAGCGCCGCCACCGCATCCGCCAGCGCGTCGAGCAGCACCGGCTCCAGCCCGCCGCGCGCGGCGATGGCGTCGAGGAAGTGGTCCGCCGGGACGGGCGCCATGCGCAGCACCCACTCCACCGCCTCGCGACCTGGACCCCTTGGGCCGCCGAGTTCCAGCCCGCCGTCGGCGCCGCGGGTGACGGGCAGCACCTCGCGATAGATGCCCGGCGCGTTGGGCCGGTTGAGCTCCAGCTCGCGGCGCACGAAGCGTTCGCGCGCCGCCAGCGGGGCGAAGTCGAGGAAGGGCAGCGTCACCGCCTTCTTGAGCTTGAACGCGTCCTGCGGTCCGACGAAGACGGCGGAGATATGCGTCTCGATCGGCGCCGCGCCGGTCAGCCGTCCGAGCAGCGCCGCGACCTCGCGCTGCTCGGACGGGATGCCGCCCATCCGATTCAGACCGCCGGTGCGCGCGGCGGGCGCCGCTGCGCCCTGCGGTCATCGAATGGCAGGATCACGGGAACAGCATCTCCATCTCCCACCCGTCATTGGCGCGGTGGAAGACGCGGCGTTCGTGCAGGCGGAAGGGCATGTCGCGCCAGAGCTCGATCCGGTCAGGCAGCAGGCGGAAGCCGGACCAGAAATGCGGGCGCGGGATCTCGCCCAGGCCGAACTTCAGCGTGTATTCCGCCACCGCCTTCTCCAGCGCGAAGCGGCCTTCCAGCGGGCGCGACTGGCGGCTGGCCCAGGCGCCGATGCGCGACCCGCGCGCGCGGGAGGCATAGTAGACATCGGCCTCCGCATCGCTCACCCGTTCCACCCTGCCCTCGACGCGCACCGAGCGCTGCAGGCTCTTCCAGTGGAAGCACAGCGCCGCGAAGGGGTTGGCGGTGAGCTCGGCGCCCTTGCGGCTTTCGAGGTTGGTGTAAAAGACGAAGCCGCGTGGATCCACGCCCTTCAGCAGCACCATGCGCGCGGAGGGGCGGCCCTCCGGCGTGGCGGTGGCCAGGCACACGGCATTGGGATCGTTCGGCTCGGACTTCGCCGCTTCGGCCAGCCAGGCCTCGAAAAGGGTGATGGGATCATCCGTCGCCGGCGTACGCGCGAGGTGGTCCAAGGGAAGTCTCCTGCGGGCGGGTGGCTTGCCCCGATGTGGGGCATGTGCCATCCCGCGCCAGCCTCCGCAACAAGCTCCGGTCCCCATATGCCCCAGCCCGAGTCGCCCGATTCCGTCGCTGCCGTACCCAGCGGCACGCTGATGGCCGGCAGGCGGGGGGTGGTGATGGGGGTGGCCAATGACCGCTCCATCGCCTGGGGTATCGCCCGCGCGGTGGCTGCGCAGGGGGCGGAACTCTGCTTCACCTTCCAGGGCGAGGCGCTGGAGAAGCGGGTGCGCCCGCTGGCCGAGCAGGCCGGCGCGAGCTTGGTGCTGCCCTGCGACGTGACCGACGACGCCAGCGTGGATGCGGTGTTCGAGCGGGTGAAGGCGGAGTGGGGCGGGCTGGATTTCCTGGTCCATGCCATCGGCTATGCCGACAAGCAGTTCCTGCGCGGCCGCTACCTGGACACGCCGCGGGCGGCCTTCCTGCAGGCGATGGACATCTCGGTGTATTCCTTCGCATCCGTCGCGCAACGGGCGGTGCCGCTGATGAAGCCGGGCGGCGCGCTGCTGACGATGAGCTATCTCGGCGCCGAGCGGGTGACGCCGCACTACAACGTCATGGGCGTGGCGAAGGCGGCGCTGGAGGCATCCGTGCGCTACATGGCGGCCGACCTCGGCAGTGCGGGGATCCGGGTGAACGCGATCAGCGCCGGCCCGATCAAGACGCTGGCCGCCAGCGGGATCGGCGATTTCCGCTACATCCTGAAGTGGAACCAGTACAACGCACCGATGGAGCGCAACGTGACGATCGAGGATGTGGGCGGTGCGGGGGTCTACCTGCTCTCCGGCCTGTCCTCCGGTGTCACGGGCGAAGTCCACCACGTGGATTGCGGCTACCACATCGTCGGCATGAAGAACCCGGACGCTCCCGACATCGCGACGGTCTGACCGACCCGCCTCCGTGTCGCCGCCGCGGGAGATCGACACGGCGCTGGTTGCACGGCTGGTCTCCGACCAGTTCCCCCAGTGGTCCGACCTGACCGTGACCCCGGTCGAGCCTGGCGGCTGGTGCAACTGCACCTTCCGACTCGGGGCCGACATGGTCGCAAGGCTGCCGCGCGCCGAGCGGTACGTCGCCCAGGTCGCCAAGGAGCAGCGCTGGCTGCCCGTGCTCGCCTCGGCCCTGCCGCTCCCCATCCCGCAACCGCTGGCCCAGGGCCATGCCGGGCGCGGCTACCCATGGTCCTGGTCCGTCTATCGTTGGATCGAGGGCGAGCCGGCGATCCAGGCCCGCATCGCGGATCTGCCGGCCTTCGCGGCTGATGTGGCGGGCTTCCTCCGTGCCCTCTGGCAGGCCGATACCATTGGCGGACCCGCGCCCGGCGCCCACAACTTCCATCGCGGTGGATCCCTTGCCGTCTACGACGCGGAGACGCACCAGGCATTGGAGGCCCTCGGCAATCGCATCGACAGGCCGGCGGCGGCGGTGGCCTGGGATGCCGCGCTGGCGAGCAGGCAGGACGGCCGACCGGTCTGGGTGCATGGCGACCTCAGCGCGGGCAATCTGCTGGTGCGGGAGGGGCGCCTCGCGGCCGTGATCGACTTCGGCAACATGGCCGTTGGCGATCCGGCCTGCGATCTCGCCCTCGCCTGGACCTTCCTGGATCGGCAGGGCCGCCGCGCCTTCCTCGATGCGCTCGCTCCGGACGCCGGCACCCTGGCGCGGGCGCGCGGCTGGGTTCTTTGGAAGGCGCTGATCGTGCTCGCCGGCCTGCCCGGCACCAACCCGGCCGAGGTGGAGACCGCCCGGCGCGTGCTGGCCGAGGTGCTGGACGAGGACGGCCCGGCCGGCGCGTGACGTGCCGGCGCCGGTGCGATAGGAACGCCGCGCCATGTCCCACAACAGCTTCGGCCACCTGTTCCGCGTCACCACCTGGGGCGAATCCCACGGCGCCGCCATCGGCTGCGTCGTGGATGGCTGCCCGCCCCGCATTCCGCTGACTGAAGCCGACATCCAACCCTTCCTCGACCGCCGCCGCCCCGGTCAGAGCAAGTTCGTGACTCAGCGACAGGAGCCGGACCAGGTGAAGATCCTGTCCGGCACCTTCGAGGGCGTGACCACTGGGACGCCGATCTCGCTGCTGATCGAGAACCAAGACCAGCGCAGCAAGGACTATGGCGAGATCAAGGACCAGTTCCGCCCCGGCCATGCCGACCTGACCTATGAGCTGAAATACGGCATCCGCGACTACCGCGGCGGCGGCCGTTCCTCCGCGCGCGAGACGGCGATGCGCGTCGCCGCCGGCGCCATCGCGCGCAAGGTGCTGGAAGGCGTCACCATCCGCGGCGCGCTGGTCTGCATCGGCGGCGACTGGGTGGACAATGCGAAGTGGGACTGGGCGGAAGTGGACAACAACCCCTTCTTCTGCCCCGACGCCACCGCCGCCGCACGGTGGGAGGAGAAGCTCGGCGCCGCCCGCAAATCCGGCAGCAGCCTCGGCGCCATCATCGAGCTGGTGGCCGAGGGCGTGCCGCCCGGCCTCGGCGCCCCGATCTACGGCAAGCTCGATTCCGACCTCGCGGCGGCGCTGATGTCCATCAATGCCGTGAAGGGGGTTGAGATCGGTGCGGGCTTCGCCGCCGCCGGCTTCTCCGGCGAGGAGAACGCCGACGAGATGCGCATGGGCGAGCACGGCCTGGTGCGGTTCGAGAGCAACCACGCCGGCGGTATCCTCGGCGGGATCAGCACGGGCCAGCCGGTCGTCGCACGCTTCGCGGTGAAGCCGACCAGCTCGATCCTGACGCCGCGGAACTCGGTGGACCGCTTCGGGCGAGAGGTGGAGCTGCGCACCAAGGGCCGCCACGACCCCTGCGTCGGCATCCGCGCCGTGCCGGTGGGCGAGGCGATGCTGGCGCTGGTGCTCGCCGACCACCTGCTGCGACACCGCGCACAGAACCCGGACGCGCCGAGCCAGGCCAGGCTGCCGCGGAACTGACCGCCGACGGCGGCCCGAACGCCACGCCGGAACCCCCACACGCAAGCGTCACCCGAAAAGGCTGGCATTCGGGCGCCCGAGGGCGCATGTAGGGCCTGTCACCCCTGCGTCCGGTCCGGCCTGTCCTCATCGCTCCTGCATGGAGCACCGAGCTTGGCCCCCCTCCGTCTCGTCCGGCTGATCCGCCACGCGATGTCCGCGCGGCGGTCCTCGTGCCTATCGGAATACAAGATCTCATGAATGTTGGCACCGTGAAGTGGTTCAACGCCACCAAGGGCTATGGCTTCATCCAGCCCGACGACGGCTCCAAGGACGTCTTCGTCCACATCTCCGAAGTCCAGCGCGCCGGCATGGACAGCCTCCAGGAAGGCCAGAAGCTCGGCTACGAGCTCGAGCAGGGCAACCAGGGCAAGCTTTCGGCCGCCCGGCTGCAGCGCGCCTGATCGGCGCCGGGCGAGGCCGCTTGCGGCCTCGCCCACCCCCCACACTCAAGGAGGCCTCCCCATGGCCCCGCACAAGTTCACCGTCGGCCAGGATGTCGAATTCCTGCCCGGTCCCTGGGACACCAACATCCCCCGCGGCACCTACACCATCACCCGCGCCCTGCCCGGCGACTCAACGGACCGCACCTATCGCGCCCGCAGTTCCAAGGATGGCCTGGAGCGCGTCTTCCGCGAGAACCAGCTCCGCTCCGGCAGCGACGTCTTCGCCGCGCGCTGACCCGCAGGCCGCCGGCACCCATCGGCGACATCCCGCGCGACCCGGCTCAACAATCTGACGCCGCCGCCGGCGAAGCCGCAATTGCGCTTCTCTCGCCATGCTGCGCGATCCCGACTCGGCTGCCCTCCGTCATGCTCTCGCCGGCTGATCAAGCCGCGTGGACCACGCCGGCCAGTCTCGCGGGCTTCCCCCAGCGAAGATGGGCATTGCTGCCGCCGGCGATTTCGCACGTCTGGCCGGTCTTGCAGGTTCCGTCGTCCAGCAGCACGGTCCGCCGGGCCTGAGTTCGCCGCGCGCCGGCGCATGGTGCAGCACCGGCAACATCATCCCCTGCACGAAACGCGCAGCTTCCAGCAGCGGCACCGCGGTGGTTGGAATGATCGCCGTTGCGCGACGCTGCGCGGCACGACAGCCTGCGGTAATCCCGGTGAGCAAGTCCGTTCCCGCGCCGGCCAGGGCTTTGCTCGAACCGCCCGCCATGCGCTAATCGGATCCGACCGGAACCGACCAAGGCCAGGAATGCCCGACACCAATCTGCCAGCCGATCGCCGCGCGGCCTTGCCGCGACGCATGACCGGGAATGGCGAGGTCATCGAAACCTCGGCGCCCATCGGCGACGAGGTGAAGACCACAACCTGTTACATGTGCGCCTGCCGCTGCGGCATCAAGGTCCATCTGAAGGATGGCCGGGTCCGCTACATCGAGGGCAACCCCGACCACCCGGTGAACCGCGGCGTGCTCTGCGGCAAGGGCTCGGCGGGCATCATGACGCAGTATGCGCCATCCCGCCTGCGCGCGCCGCTGAAGCGCGTGGGGCCGCGCGGCAGCGGCGAATTCGCGGAGATCTCCTGGGAAGAGGCGATCGAGACCGCGACCGGCTGGCTGAAGCATGTCCGGGAGACCAACCCGGCAAAGCTCGCCTTCTTCACCGGCCGCGACCAGTCGCAGAGCCTGACGGGCTTCTGGGCCGCGCAGTTCGGCACGCCTAACTTCGCCGCCCATGGCGGCTTCTGCTCGGTCAACATGGCGGCCGCCGGCCTCTACACCATCGGCGGCAGCTTCTGGGAATTCGGCGAGCCGGATTGGGACCACGCCAAGTACTTCATGATGTTCGGCGTCGCCGAGGACCACGACTCGAACCCGATCAAGATCGGCCTTGGCAAGCTGAAGGAGCGCGGGGCGAAATTCGTGTCCGTGAACCCGGTGCGCACCGGCTATTCGGCGATTGCCGACGAATGGGTCGGCATCCGCCCGGGCACCGACGGGCTGTTTGTCATGGCCCTGATCCACGAGCTGCTGCGGACGGATCGCATCGATCTCGACTTCCTCGTCCGCTACACCAATGCGCATTGGCTGGTGGTGAAGAACCCGGGCGGCGCGGATGACGGCCTCTTCGCGCGCGACGCCGATGGCAAGCCGCTCGCCTGGGACCGCGTCCGCGGCGCGATGGATGCGGCCACGGCGGAGATGCAACCCGCCATCGTGGGCGAGCACACCCTGCCAGATGGCCGGATCGCCGTACCGGTCTTCCAGCTGATGGCGGAACGCTACCTCTCGCCCGACCATGCGCCCGAGAAGGTCGCGGAGCGCTGCGGCGTGACCGCCGAGCGCATCCGGCGCCTGGCATCCGAGATCGCCGACATCGCCTTCAACCATACCATCACCATCGACCAGCCCTGGACCGACAGCCTCGGGCGGCGGCACGAGAAGATGGTCGGGCGGCCGGTCTCCTTCCACGCCATGCGCGGCATCAGCGCCCATTCCAACGGCTTTCATACCTGCCGCGCGCTGCACCTGCTGCAGATGCTGCTCGGCGCGATCGATGTGCCGGGGAGCTGGCGCTACAAATCGCCCTTCCCGCGGCCGATCCCGCCGGGGCCAGGGCCGGCCGGCAAGGGTGCGAAGCCCAATACGCCGCTGGCGGGCAACATCCTCTCCTTCCCGCATGGCCCGGACGACCTGCTGGTCAACGACGACGGCTCGCCGATCCGCATCGACAAGGCGTTCAGCTGGGACGCGCCGCTCTCGCTGCACGGCATGATGCACACGGTGATCGGCAATGCCGGCGCCGGCGACCCGTACGAGATCGACACGCTCTTCATGTTCATGGCCAACATGGCCTGGAACAGCGCGATGAATCCCGGCGAGGTCATAAGCTGCCTCACAGCCCGGAAGGAGGACGGCGAATACCGCATCCCGCACGTGATCTACTCGGACGCCTATTTCTCCGAGACGGTGCCCTATGCCGACCTGATCCTGCCCGACACGACCTATCTGGAACGCTGGGACTGCATCTCGCTGCTCGATCGCCCGATTGGCAGCGCGCACGGCCCCGGCGACGCCATCCGCCAGCCCGTCATCAAGCCCGACCGCGACGTGCGCGGCTTCCAGGAGGTGCTGATCGAACTGGGCGCGCGCCTCGGCCTGCCCGCCTTCGTGAAGGAGGACGGCTCGCCGCGGTTCAAGGACTACCCTGACTACATCATGAACCACCAGCGCATGCCCGGCGTCGGCCCGCTGGCCGGCTTCCGTGGCGAGGACGGCACGAAGAAGGGCGTCGGCGAGCCGAACCAGAACCAGTTGCAGAAGTACATCGAGAATGGCTGCTTCTGGAAGCACGAGCTTCCGCCCGAGCAGCTGTACTTCAAGCACGCCAACAAGGCGTATCTGGAGGACAGCAAGGCGATGGGCCTGATCGGGAAATCCGACCAGATCGTGCTGCAGATCTATTCCGAACCCTTGCAGAAATTCCGCCTCGCAGCACAGGGCCACGGCGCGAAGCAGCCGCCGGCGCATCTGCGCGACCGCATCGCCACCTATTGCGACCCGCTGCCGATCTGGTACGCGCCGCTCGAACAGCAGCAGCACGACACGACGCCCTTCCCGCTCTCCGCCGTCACGCAGCGGCCGATGGAGCACTACCATTCCTGGGGCAGCCAGAACGCCTGGCTGCGGCAGATCAAGGGCGCCAACAAGCTCTACATGAACCGTGTGACGGCGAGCCGCCTTGGCCTCTCGCAGGATGACTGGGTGTGGGTCGAGAGTCGAAATGGCCGCGTGAAGGGGCAGCTCGCACTGATGGATGGCGTGAACCCCGACACCGTCTGGACCTGGAACGCCATCGGCAAGCGTGCCGGCGCCTGGAACCTGTCGCCCGACAGCCCGGAGGCCACGCGCGGCTTCCTGCTGAACCACGTCATCAGCGAATGGCTGCCCGCCCAGGTGGCTTCGGAACAGGCCGCCCACCGCTTCGCCAACGCCGACCCCGTCACCGGCCAGGCCGCCTGGTACGACCTGCGCGTTCGCGTCACCAGATGCGCTGCCGACGAGATCCCCGTGACCGACCCACATCCGGAAACCCTGAAGCGCCCGCCGGGCATGTCGCCCGCACCCGGCATGGTCAGGGAGCCCGGCAAGTGACCGAACTTCCTCCGCCCACCGCGAAGAAGCTGGGCCTGGTCATCGACCTCGACACCTGCGTCGGCTGCCATGCCTGCGCGACCAACTGCAAGGAATGGAACGCCGGCGGCCACCTGGCACCGCTGCCGGACTTCAACGCCTATTCCGCCGGCGCCGAGGGCGTGTGGTTCAACCGCGTCCACTCCTACGAGGCGGGCGAGGGCGAGGAAGGCCGCACGGTTCACTTCCCCCGCTCCTGCCTGCATTGCGAGACGCCCGCCTGCGTCACCGTCTGCCCGACCGGTGCGTCCTACAAGCGCGCCGAGGACGGCATCGTGCTGGTCAACACCGACACCTGCATCGGCTGCGGCCTCTGCGCCTGGGCCTGCCCCTATGGCGCGCGCGAGCTGGACGAGGATGAGGGGGTGATGAAGAAGTGCACCCTCTGCGTGGACCGCATCTACAACGAGACCATCCCCGAGCCGCAGCGCCAGCCCGCCTGCGTCATCACCTGCCCGGTCGGCGCGCGGCACTTCGGCGACCTCGGCGATCCCACCAGCAAGGTCTCCCGCCTGGTGGCGGCGCGCGGCGGCTTCGACCTGATGCCGGAGCTCGGCTACGAGCCGGTGAACAAATACCTGCCACCGCGGGAGCGCCCGGCGCCGAACCCCAACCCGCCAGCCGAGGCCACGCCGACGCCGATGGACATCAAGAACCCGCTGCTGCAGTGGCTGGATCGGGCGCTGTCGCGGTGAGCGCGCGGCACTGGCGTCCCCGGGAAGGGCGCTGCCCTTCCCAGACCCCGCACGCCAGGAGGCTTAGCCTCCTGGACCTCGATCGGTTATCGGGTAAGGCAGGAGGGGGCGTCACCGGCGCCACCTTCATCACGGGCGCTCCGTGCCTCCTGCTGCGCCACCCGAAGGCTCATGGGTTCCAAGGGGCCACTGCCCCCTGGCAGGGAGGCCCCGGGACGGACGGTGTCCCTCCAGGCGCCGCCCGCACCGCACGCTCGCCCCGGACACGCGCATGAATCCCGCACCCAGCATCGTCTTCTTCACCACGGCCTCCGGCGCCGGCTATGGGCTGTTGTTCTGGCTGGGGGTGTTGCGCGCCTTCGGCCTCGTGCCGCCCGCGCCGGCCTTGGGCATCCTGGCGCTCCTGATCGCGCTCGCCTTGATCACCGCCGGGCTGCTCTCCTCGCTCAAGCATCTCGGCCGGCCGGAACGTGCCTGGCGGGCGCTCTCGCAATGGCGTTCCTCCTGGCTGTCGCGCGAGGGCGTGGCGGCGATCGCCACCTATGTCCCGGCGGGCCTTTTCCTGCTGGCGCTGGTGGCGGAAAGCCCCGCGCTGGCGACGCTCACCGGCCTGCTCGCGGCCGCCGGCGCGGTGGTGACGACCTGGGCGACGGGCATGATCTACGCGTCGCTCAGGCCGGTGCGGCAGTGGCATCATCCGATGGTGCCCTGGGGCTACCTGCTGTTCGGCGCCTTCTGTGGCGCGGCGCTGCTGGCGGCGCTGGCGGCGTTCTGGGGGGGTGGGCAGCCGCCGGCGGTGCTCGCCGCCCTGCTCGGCGGCGCCGCCATCGCGCTGAAGCGCGCCTACTGGGACAGCATCGACGCGCCGAAGCCGAAGGAGGCGCCGAGCATCGAATCCGCCACCGGGCTTGGCCGCATCGGCGCCACCCGCCCGCTCGATCCGCCGCATACCGAGCAGAACTGGCTGCTGCGCGAGATGGGCTTCCGCGTCGCCCGCGCACACCGCATGAAGCTGCGCGCCGTCACCCTGGCCGGTTTCGCCATGGCCACGGTGCTGGCGCTGCTCGCCCTGCCACTGCCCGGCGCCTGGCCCGCGCTGCTGCTGGTGCCGGCGGCGGCGGCCGCGCTGGCGGCCATGCTGGTGGAGCGCTGGCTCATGTTCGCCGAGGCGACCCATACGGTAACGCTGTTCTACACCGGAGAAGCGTGAGCCCGGGACCGTCAAGAAAGCATGACATGACCTGACGGGCTACTTGACGGCGCAGGCCCGATTGGGGTTAGGACACATTCAACCTACAACAAACCGGGCCGTCGCATGCCATTTGCCGACCATCGGCCGGATCCGGCCGCGCTCGCGCGCTTCCGCGCCCTGTGTGGCGACCGTCGATGGACGGCGCGCCTCTCCGAGATCAGCCGCCGCGCCGGCGCGCCCTCGCTGAGCGGCCGTGCCGCGCAGCAACGTCATGCGCTGGAACTCATCCTCGCCCGCCTGTCGGAGCCTGCCGCGCTGGCCAAGGCTTCCGCCGCCGAGCGGCGCACCGCGGCCTTTGCCGCCGAAGCAGTCCGCCTCGCCGCCACCCTTCCCGCCGAGCCCCGCAAGCGCCTGCGCGCCCGCATCGAGGCCGGGCTGACCGGCGAAGCCACGCTCGTACCCCTCTTCCACCTGCTGCGCACCGCCGCACTGCACCGCACCCGCGGCTTCGAGGTGGCGTTCACCGGCCTGGCCGAGGAAACCCCCTGGGACCTCACCATCACCCGCGAAGGCGCCACCGCCGAGGTGTCCTGCGAGAGCGTCTCGGCCGAGGAAGGCCGCGAGGTCCATCGCGGCGACTGGTATGCGCTGGTGGACCGGATGAACCCCGAGCTCCAGACCTGGCTCGCCGCCCATCCAGGCCGCTACCTGCTGAAGATGACGCTGCCCGAGGGCATGGCGACCGACATCCAGGTGGCGGAGCTGCATCGCCGCATTTCCAGCCTGCTGGCCGAGCAGAAGCGTCAGGATTCCGGGGCCGACGCGGTGCTGAAGCTCGATCCGCTGGTGCTGGCCGGCGCCCAGGCCGCCATGCGCGGCCTGCCGGGCCAGCTGCGCGCCCAATTCGGCGAGGAGGCGCATCTCGCCGTGACCGCCGGGCCGGATGGCGGTTCGGTCTTCGTCATGGCCGCCCGCGCCGGGCGGGAGAACAGAATCGCCACCGCCGCCACCCGCCGCATGGCCGAAGCCGCGGAAAACCGCCTCTCCGGCGAGCGGCCGGGCATCCTCTCGGTCTTCCTCGACGATATCGACCGCGGCGAATGGCGCTCCCTGCGCGAACGCATGGAACTGGAAGGCGCCACCCGCCGCTGGATGACCGAGCCCTCTGCGCGGCGCGTGGTGGCGGTGGCGTGCAGCAGTCGGATGGAGATGTTCGGCCTGGCGCCGCCGGATGCGGCGCCGGAGGGCGAGTTGCGCTTCCGCAACCCCGGCCATCCGGCGGCGAAATCGCCCGCGCTGGCCCCGGCCATTCTTTCCTCCAGCTGATCACGGGGCAGCACAGCCCGGAACGTGCCCTGTTCCGCACATTTTCGGCGAAGCCCTGACGCGCAACCACCTTCGCGCAGCCACGTTGATGCACGCATGATCCGGAGCAGCCGCCCCGCAAGGAGGGCTGCCCGGCGCACGGCACCGCAAGGCGAGAAAATGACACAGCGCGAGACCGAGGCGAAGCTGGCCGAACTCGATCGGCTCCTGAACGATCCGGAAACGCGCATGGACCCTCACCGGGTCTGGTCGCTTCTGGCCGAGCTCAGCGACAAGCCCACGCCGCGGCCGACCCCGCCCGCCCCCGCGCTGCGCGCACCGCGCCCCTGAAGGTCGCCTCGCCGGCCTCAGCAGAGGCGGTCCGAGCGCCTTCAGCCTGTCGCCCAGAAGACGCGCCGGCCACGCGGTCGCCGCTGGAGCACATGCCGTCGGACGCGCGGCGAACCTGACGGTGTCGGGCATCCGCGCGAGCGGCATGACCCCGAACATCCCGTCTCTCCTGTAGGGTCAGCCGCCGAGCGCGGCGGCGACCTCGGGCAGGTTCCACAGCCGGCGCACCGCGGCCTCGCCCGCTGCAGCAACCGCGGCTTCGTCGCCGCCGAGCCAGCGCCCGCCGCTGACCAGCGGCCGACCGGCGACGATCAGCGTCTCCATCCGCGCACTTCCCGAATAGGCCAGCAGCGCGCGTCGTGGATCGCGTAGCGGGGCGATCTGGGGATGCGTCAGGTCGAACACGGTGACGTCGCCCGCCGCACCTTCACGGATCGCGCCAAGGTCCGCACGCCCCAGCGCCGTCGCGGCGCCGGCGGTGACGCTTTCCAGCAACGCCTCCGCCGTCACCGCGCCCGCATCGCCCGCCCAAAGGCGCGAGACCATCGCAGCCATCGACAGGTCGCCCAGCAGGTCGCCGCCATAGCCATCCGTCGCGACGCAGACCTTCAGCCCGTGCCGCTCGAACCGGGCGAATGGCGCCAGGATCCCTTCGCGCGCGAAGATGCGCGGGCAGTTCAGCACCACCACGCCGCGCGCCGCCATCAGCCGCAGGTCGTCGTCACTGCACGCCACGCAATGCGCGGCGAGAGTTCCCGGCACCAGCACGCCGGCACGATCCAGGTATTCCGCCGGAGAACAGCCGTGCCGCGCCCGGATCGTCACCACCTCGTCCGGGCTCTGCGCCAGGTGGATGGTGAAGGGCACGCCAAGCTCGCGCGCGCGGTCGAGGCAGGCGCGCAGCAGGGCGGGATCGCAGGTATCGGTGGCATGCGGGCTCATCGCCACGGCGATGCGTCCGTCGCCGGCACCTTGCCAGCGCGCATGCAGTGCGTTCCACTCGGCCAGGTCGCGGCTGGAATCATCGGCGGTCGTCGCGGCGTAGTCCACGCTGCCATCGGCGCGGAACTGCGGATCAGCGGTGGAGAACAGGTAGGGCGCGCCCCAGTAGCGCAGGCCGAATTCCTCCGCCGCCTCGAACATCTCGGCGAGCACCGGGCGGAACGGCTCCATCACGGACGTACAGCCACCCAGCAGCAGTTGCAGCATGCCGAGCCGCGCGATCGCCAGCCGCTCCTGCTTCGAGAGCAGCGTGCCCGCGCGCAGCGTCAGCGGCATCAGCACCTGGTAGACGATCTTCGCCACCGATCCGGCACCACCCGGAGCCTCGCCGCGGGCGCGCGCGATCATCTCGCTGACGCTGTGGTGGTGAATGTTGATCAGCCCCGGCAGCACCAGGCGCCCGGGCGCGTCCAGCACCAGGTCGGCGGCGGGGCGCGCGGGGCTGACGGCGGCGATGCGACCCGCCTCCAGCAACACCCAGCGATCGGGCAGAACAGTCTGCACGCCGTCCTGCTCGGCCAGCACATGGCTGCCGAAGACGGCGATCGTCCGCGCGCTCATGCCGCAAGCCGCGCGCCGACGGCGCGATAAGCGCGCGCGGCGTTGATCAGATCCGGCACGCGCACGCGCTCCTCGTCGGTGTGGAACATGTCGGGGTCGCCCGGCCCCCACATCACGCCGGCGATCCCCAGATGCGCGAGATACCCCGCATCCAGCGCGCCGTTGGAATGATAGGTGCCGGGCGGCGGCAGGCCCTCGGCTTCCATCGCATGCTCGATCAGCCGCACCAGGGGCGCATCGCCGGCGATGCGGCAGCCATGCATGTAGGGCCCACGCTCCAGCACCATGCCGAGCGGCGGCGGCAGCGCGAGGGCCTCGCGCAGCCCGGCCAGCACCGCCTCGGGGTCTTCGCCCGGCAGCAGGCGGCGATCGAAGGTCAGGCGCGCCTCCGCTTGCAGCGTGTGCGTGGCGTCCGGCGCGGTGCGGATCGCGGTGCATGTCAGCGTCGCCGGGCCAAGCAGCGGATCGCGCCCCAGCGTCGCGCCGATCGCCTCCGCCTTCTCGAGCGCGAGCCGTACGCCGCGCGTCGCGTCCACGCCAAGCCAGGGCGTGGAGCTGTGGCAGGCGACGCCCTTGATCGTCATCAGCAGATCCAGCCGCCCGCGATTGCCGAGCGAGATCCGCCCGCCGGTGCCGAGTGCCACGATGCCCTGTTCCGGCGGCGCGCCGAGCGCCGCCATCGTCGCCGCGATCGCGTCGTGCCGCCCGGTCTCGCCTGCCGTCAGCAGGCACCATGCGAGGCGTCGCCGCAGCGTGCCGGATCTCGCCAGGTCGAGGAAGGCGGCGAGCGAGGCGACCAGCGCCGCCTTCTGCTCCGCCACGCCGCGGCCGCGGATCTCAGCGGCCTCACCCTCGCCCAGCAGCTCGCCGGCGAAGGCATCGCGCATGGTGGAGCGCGGATGCGTCATCGCATAGGCGAAGAAGGCGAGCGCCGGCGCGCCTTCCGGCCCGGCCTCGGCAATCAGGTTGCCCATCCCGTCGCGGCGCAGCGTGACGGGCGCATCGGCGAGCAGCGGCGCCACGCCCTTCTCGATGAAGGCGGCGATCGCCGGGTCGCCCTCCATCAGCGCGGTCTGCTCGCTCGGGATGCGGGCGAGCTGGCGCGTCCAATGCACCAGCGTGCCGGCGCCGAGCGCGTGGAATCCGGGAACCGTCATGCGCCCTCCTCCCGCCGCGGCGCCAGCGCGCCGAAGCGTACTTCGAGCATCGCCTGCACCGCCTTGCGGTCCGGCTTGCCGGCCGAGGTCAGCGGCAGCTCCTCCACCAGCAGCACGGCGCGCGGGATGGTGTGCGTCGGGCCGTTGGCGGCGCAGAAATCCTTGATCGCCTGCGGGTCCGGCGTGGTGCCGGCGCGCGGGCGGATGGCGGCGGCCGGCGCCATGCCCTTGGTCGCGTGCGGCAGCGGCACCACCACGGCGTCGTCCACCTCGGGGTGGCCGAGCAGCAGGTTCTCCACCTCCTTCGGATAGACGTTCTCGCCGCCGCAGACGAACATGTCGTCGCTGCGGCCGAGGAAGTGGAAGAAGCCCTCGGCATCCACGCGGAACAGGTCGCCGGTGCAGAGCCAGCCGTCGCGGATGCGCGCCGCCGTCAGCTCCGGCCGGTTGACGTATTCCTTCAGCACGTACGGGCAGCGCACCCAGAGCTCGCCCTCGTTCGGATGTTCGCTGCCGTCCGGGGCGAGCAGCTTCACCTCGGTCTCCGGCGGCACCACGCCGACGCTGCCGCGCGGCACCTCGCGCCCATCGAGCGGCGGCCGCAGCACGCCGCCGCCTTCGGTCAGGCCGTAGCTCTCCTTCACCGCGACGCCGGGGAACAGTGCCGCCAGACGCTCCAGCAGCTCCACCGGCACGGCGGCGGAACCCATCGAGAGCAGCTTCAGCGCGGAGAAATCCAGGTCGCGGATCAGCGCCTCGTGCCGCGCGATCTCGGCATACATCGCCGGCACGCCGCCCGCGCCGGTGACGCGCCACTCGGAGAGCGCACGCAGGAAACTCGTCGCCTCGAAGCGCGGCAGGATCACCACCGATCCGCCGCCGCGCAGCAACGGCTTGATCACGCCGCGCATCGCGTTCTTGTGGAACATCGGCGCAGCGACGATGCCGCGCTCCTGCGGCGACACCGGCCAATAGCGCTCCGACTGCTCGATGCCCCAGAGCATGCCGCCATGCGTCAGGCAGATGCCCTTCGGCATGCCCGTCGAGCCCGCGGTGTAGGGCTGGAAGGCCTGCCCGTCGAAGTCCATCGGCTCGACATGGGGGTCCGGCGCCGCGGCCGCGAGCAGCGCATCGAAATCACGCCAGCCCTCGCGCGTGGCGCGGGTGGCCAGGCGCAGCGCCAGCCCCGCCTGCTCCGCCGCCTCGCAGGAGCTTGCGGCCTCCGTCGGATCGGCAAGGATGCCGGTGGCGCCACTGTCGCGCAGCATGAAGCCGATGGCCTCGCGGCCGAGCTTGTGGTTCACGGGCACCGGGATTGCGCCCAGCCGCATCGCCGCGAGGAAGCCGACCAGGTAGGTCGCGGAATTGCCAAGCGCCAGCGCGATCCGCCCGCCGCGCGCGACCCCCGCCGAGCGCAGCAGCGTCACCGCGCGGCGGATCTCCTCCTCCAGCGCGGCATAGGTGATCTGGCGCGGCGCCGCGCCCGAGAGGTCCACCAGCGCGACACGCTCCGGAAACGCCACGACCGCCGCATGGAAGAAGGCGCCGAGATTGCCGCTGGGGTGCAGCCCCGGTATCGCTTGCAGCACGCTCCCTTCGCGACCCGTCACGGAGATCCCCCTTGGACGACGTCGAGAAACTCAATGCCTTCATGGCCCGCGCGCCGTTCCATCAGTGGCTCGGCTGCCACGTCACGGCGCACGACGCCACGACGGGTACCCTGCGCATCACCCTGCCCGCCCGTCCGGAGCTGCGCCATTCGCCGGACCGCGAGACGGTGCATGGCGGCGTGATCACGGCGCTGGTGGACCTGGCCGCACATGCCGCGCTGAACGCGGTGACCGGCATCGGCATGCCGACGATCGACCTGCGCACCGATTTCCTCCGTCCGGCCGTCGCGCCACTGGAAGCCGTGGCCACGCCGCGCCGCGTCGGACGTTCGCTCGGCGTGGTGGACATCGAGGTGTTCGGCTCCGACGGCAAGCTCGCTGCCCTCGGGCGCGTCGTCTACCGCACGGCGAAGGACTAGCCGCAAGACTCAGCTCCGCGGCGGGATGGTGAGCACCACCTTCCCCACCACCTCGCGCGATTCCAGCAGCCGATGCGCCTCCTGCACCTGGTGGATGTCGAGAACTCGGGAGATCAGCGGCTTCGCCTCGCCGGCGGCGCAGATCTCGAAGGCGCGCTCGATGTCCTGCTTGGTGTAGCCGTTGGAGCCGAGAACCTGCAGCTCGCGCACCCAGATGTAGCGGATGTCCTCGGGCGGGTCGTAGCCGGCGGTGGCGCCGCAGGTCACCAGCCGGCCGCGCTGGCGCATCGCGCGCAGCGAGGGCACCCAGGTGTCGCCGCCGGTGTAGTTCAGCACCATGTCCACGCCCTGCTTGCCGGACAGGCGCCAAGCGGCGCGGCTGAAATCCTCGGCCGCCATGTCCACCACATGGTCGGCGTGCGGCGCCAGCAGCGACGCCTTGTCGGCCCCCCGCGTCACCGCGATGCTGCGCGCGCCGCGCTGGCGGATGAGCTGCAGCGCCGCGGTGCCGACGCCGCCGCTCGCACCGATCACCAGCACCAGTTCGCCCGGCTGGAGGTGGCCGATGGTCTCCAGCATCCGCAGCGCGGTGCCGAAATTGATCGGGATGGCGGCGGCGGTGACCTCGTCCATGCCATCGGGGATGCGCACCAGATGCGTCTCCGGCACGGTGCAGAGCTGCGCCATGCCGCCCTGCACCTCCTCGCCCATCATGCCGGCGGGCGTCATCGGGTTGACCGCAACGCGGTCCCCCACGCGCCAGCGCGTGACGCTCTCGCCGAGCGCGGCGACGCGCCCGGCGATGTCGCCGCCGGAGATGAAGGGCGTCGTCACCGGGAAGCCCGGCATCCCGCGGCGGACGAAGATGTCGAGGTGGTTCAGCCCGACGGCGCGGACCTCCACCAGCACCTCGCCCGGCCCCGGCACCGGATCCGGCCAGTCGCGCACCGCCAGGTTGGCGATGTCGCCCTGGCGTTCGATCACCGCGGCCAGCATCGCGCTCGGCCTCAGGAGGCGGCGAAGGCCAAATCCGCCGGTGGCGGCAGGTAGCGCGTGGTGTAGAGCTGCGATGCCGGCGGCGGATTGGCGATTCCAAAGGCCTGGCCGACCTCCTTCATCGTGCTGTCGAGGCGGTCCATGTCCACCGCACTGAAGCCGTTGGCGCGCACATGTGGCGTGACGAACATCATGTCGTTGGCGATCCTGATCCGCTCCGCCTCGATGTCCACGTCGAGCAGCGGCTCGCGCCGCTTGGCGGCCTCGGCCGCGGCGCGCGGGTCGGCGATCATCGCGCGCAGGCCGCGCACCGTGCCCTTCGCGCAGGCGGTCAGCACCGGCGCATTGGCTTCCGCGAAGGCCGTGGTGCTGAACAGCACATGGCCGTAGAGCGGCACGCCGAAATCCGAATAGGGGAAGAAGCGCACCGCCTCCCGCGGCAGCCCGGCGCCGCGGATGTTCATCGCCACCGTGGTGACGTGGCCGGAGATGCCGTCGGCCTGGCGGCGCAGCAGCATCGCCTCCCGCAGATCCGCCGACACGTCGAGCCAGCGCACCGCGCCCGGGTCGAAGCCCGCCTTCTGCGCGAAGAGCGGGAAGACCGAGCGGCTGGCATCGCCGGGCGGCGCGGCCAGAGTCTTGCCGGCGAAATCGGCGGGCTGCCGGATCGGGCTGTCGGCCATCACCGCCAGCGACAGGGCGGAGCGGTCATGCACCATGAAGAAGGCGACCATCCGCTGCGCCGGGTTCTGCGCCAGGAAGCGCATCAGCGTGTAGACGTCGGCATAGCCGAGCTCGACCGCGCCGCTCGCCACCTTCACCACCGTGTCGCCCGAGCCGAAGCCGCGCGTCACGGCGATCTCGGCGCCCGCTTCGCGGAACCAGCCGCGATCCTCCGCCATGGTCCAGGGCGCGGTGACGCCCTGCAACGCCCAGTCCATGGCGATGGTCGCGCGGCGCGGCGCGCCCTGCGCGGCCAGATGGCGCGGTGCGGCGAGCAGCGCGCCGGAAGCGGCGATCAGGTGTCTGCGGTACATGCCCCGTCTCCCAACCAATTGCCGGGAGCCTAGTATCCATGGATCCAATCTGTGAAGCGGCAAACGGCATGCGCCACGCCGGTCACCAAGGCGCGAGCATCGCCGGTCCGAGCGCGCCGCGGCGCTATTCCTGCGCGGCGGCCGCCGCATCCACCGCGCAGGACACCGCGCGCCGCTGGCGCCAGGCGCTGCGCAGCACCGCATAGGGATCGAGCGATTGCGCCTCGATCCGGCGCAGCGCCTCCTCGGCGGCGGCATAGGCCAGGAAGCCGTCGCTGCCCTGCCACGCCGCCACCGGCGCGATACCGAGGCCCTGCGCCAGCGCCGCATTTGCCGCGAAGCCCGCCGTCGCGTCGCGCAGCGAGGACGGGCCGAGCAGCGGCAGCACCAGGTACGGGCCGCTCGGCACGCCCCAGGCGCAGACGGCATCGCCCGGCGCGAAGGGGCGCCGCGGCCAGCCCCACTCCGCCGCCGCATCGCGCACCCCGCCGAGGCCAAGCGTGGTGTTGATGCCAAAGCGGAGCAGCGCCTGGCCCGCCACGGCGGGCTCGCCGGCCGCGAGGCCGCTCGCCGCGGTCACCGGCTCGCCGAGATTGGCCACCGCCTGGCCGATGCCGCGCCGCCAGCCCTCCGGCACATGGGTCCGCCAGAGCGCCGCCATCGGCGCCAGGACATGCTCCTGCGCGAGCGCGTTGAAGGCATGCACGCGGCGGTTCACCGCCTCCAGCGGGTCATACGCCGCAGGCGCGGTGGCCGGCGCCAGCAGCACCGCGGCGGTCGCGATCGCCAGACATGCCTGCCGCATCGTGCTCATCCCCCGACCCGCAGCACCGCGATCCCGGCGGCGATCAGCGCCACGCCGCCGATCCGCGCCGCCGTCGCCGGCTCGCCCAGCACCAGCATCCCGAAGGCGGCGGTGCCGACCGCGCCGATGCCGGTCCAGACCGCATAGGCGGTGCCGACCGGCAGCGACTTCAACGCCAGGCCGAGCAGGAAGATGCTGGCTGCCATGGTGCCGAGCGTCAGCACGGTCGGCCAGAAGCGGGTGAAGCCGCCGCTCATCTTCAGGCCGATCGCCCAGCCCACTTCCAGCAGGCCGGCGAGAAACAGCAGCAGCCAGGCCAAACGCGCCCCCCTTACGATCCCCGCGCGTCAGCCAAGCCCGGCGCGCCGCAGTTCCGGCCCGAGCCGGCCGGTCAGCAGCAGCCAGGCCATACGCAGGTCGCTCGCCAGCGACCACAGCGGATGGCGGAAGGTCGCCGGCCGGTTGCGCTCCACCAGCAGGTGCGAGCCCCAGGCGAAGCCATAGCCCACCACCAGCGCCACCAGAACCAGCCAGAGCGGGCCGAACAGCAGACCCCAGAGCAGCACCAGCACGCCCAGCACCGTCCCCGCCGCATGCACCAGCCGCGTCAGCGGGCTGGCATGCTCGCGCAGGTAGTGCAGCCAGAATTCCTCATAGGTGGCGATCGGACCGGGCATGGCGGAAAGCTAAGCCGATCGCGGGCAGGTCTGCCAGCACGGCTTTGCGCTTCCTCCCGGTGCTTCCGGCCTGCAATGGTGGTTGCGCCCATGCATCTTCCCTCCGCCCTCGCGCCGTTGCGCCATCCGTCCTTCCGGCTGCTCTGGCTGGCGAACCTCGTCGCCAATACCGGCATGTGGATGCAGAACACCGGGGCGGGGTGGTTGATGACCTCGCTCGCCCCCTCGCCCATCATGGTCAGCCTGGTGCAGGTGGCGTCCCTGCTGCCGGTGTTCCTGCTGGCGCTGCCCGCCGGCGCGCTGGCCGACATCATGGACCGGCGGCTCTACCTGATCGCCGCGCAGGCCTGGATCGCGCTCTGCGGCGTGCTGCTCGCGGTACTGGCCTTCGCGCATGTGCTGGGGCCCTGGGGGCTGATCGCCTTCACCTTCGCGATCGGCGCCGGCACGGCGATGAACTCGCCAGCCTGGGCCGCCACCACGCCGGAGACGGTGCCGCGCGCCGACCTCACCCAGGCCATCGTGCTGAACGGCATCGGCTTCAACCTGACGCGCGCGGTGGGTCCGGCGATCGGCGGCTTCGTCGTCGCCGCCTTCGGGCCGGAGGTGAACTTCGCGATCAACGCGCTGGCCTTCTGCGTGGTGATCCTCGCCCTGCTGCGCTGGAAGCGGCCGGAGGCACGGGCGACGCTGCCGCAGGAGCATTTCCTCTCGGCGATGCGCGCCGGGCTCGGCTTCGCGCGCGCCAGCCCCGTGCTGCGCGCCACCGTCATCCGGGGCTGCATGTTCTTCGGGCCCGCCGCGGCGGTCTGGGGCCTGCTGCCGCTGCTGGTGCGCAAGCAGCTCGGCCTCGGGCCCGAATGGTTCGGCATCCTGCTCAGCGCGATGGGGATTGGCGCCGTCGTGGCGGGCTTCGTGCTGCCCTCGCTGCGCGGCCGGCTGGACCGCAGCGGCACGGTGACGGGTGCCGCGGTGATCGGCGGGGCCGCGCTGCTGGTGCTCGGCCAGGCCGGGCATTGGTCGGTGGCGCTGGTCGCCATGCTGGGCTTCGGCGTCGCCTGGATCACCGGCGCCTCGACGCTGCAGGCCGCGGCCCAGATCGCCGTGCCGGCCTGGGTGCGGGCGCGGGCGATCGGCATCTACCAGCTCGCCACCTTCGGCGCCCTGGCGCTCGGCGCGGCGCTCGGCGGCTGGGCGGGCGAGGCGGTGGGGCTGCCTCTGGCGCTCGGCGGTGCCGGGCTTGCCTGCGCGCTGGGCGGCTTCGCGGTGCGCCGCTTCCCGCTGGAACCGCCGCCCGCCGGCCCGGTGCCTGCCGCGGAGGCGCCGCAGCCGCGGCCGGAGCCGGCCGACCCCGCCCTGGCCCCGCTGCTCGCCACCGAGCGCAACCAGCTGCTGGAAGTGGTGCGCTACCACGTGGACCCGGCGAACCGCGCCGCCTTCCTCCGCGCCATGGTGGAATGCCGCGGCGTCCGGCTGCGCAGCGGCGCGCTGGCCTGGCGGCTCTACGAGGATGTGGCGCATCCCGACCGCTGGGTGGAGCTGTGGATCATGGAGAGCTGGATGGCCCATCTGCGGGAGGAAGGCCGGCTGACCGAGACCGACCGCGCCGCGCTGGCCCGCGCCGCCGCGCTGCACCACGGCGAGGGCCCGCCGGAGGCGGTGCGCTACCTCAACGTCATGCCGGACATGTTCCGATGACGTGTGCAACAGCGCCGCGCCACACCACGTTTGCCTGCGGACCCGAAGCCGCGAGGAGCGCACGATGCCACAGAGCCGCAACGACCTGCACGACAACGCCAAGAAGACCTCGATCGGGGTGCTGCAGGGCTGCCTGACCGATTCGATCGACCTGTACAACGCCACGCGCCATGCGCACTGGAACGTGAAGGGTCCGCACTTCTCGGCACTGCACACGATGTTCGAGGAATTCTACACCACCCTGGCGACCGACATCGACGAGCTGGCGGAGCGCCTGGTGCAGCTTGGCGGCACGGCGATGGGCACCAGCCAATCGGTCCAGGGCAGCACGCGCCTGCCGGCCTACCCCACCGACATCAAGGCCGGCATGGACCATGTGAAGGCGCTGCTCGACCGCTACGCGATGGTGGCGAAAGCGCTGCGCGAGGGGATCGACGCCACCGACGAGGCCGGCGACGCCGACACTGCCGACATCCTGACCGGCGTCAGCAAGAACGCCGACAAGGCCTTGTGGATGCTGGAGGCGCACACCCAGGGTTGATCGCCGAGGCGGCGTGAGGCGGCCGGGCGCACTGCCCGGCCGTCTCCCAGACCGTCTTGCGACCGTTCAGCTGTCGGCGGCACGCCGCCGCACGACGGCGAGACCGAGGAGGCCGAGGCCGAACATCGACAGGCTCAACGGCTCCGGCACCACGGCGTCGTTGGCGGTGTAGGTGTAGGTGACCATCAGCTCGGCCGAGGCGAAGTTGTCGAACGTCTGGCTCGCCAGGGGCGCGTTCGTGGGCGCGGTCACCAGGTTGTCGCGCAGGATCGCCAGCGCGACATTGACAGATCCGGGGCCGATGAACTGCGCGAAGAGGGCCGGCGCCAGCGCGGCGGTCACCGAGCCCGAGGTCGAGAGGCTCGCCGAGCCTGTCAGAGCGGCATTCTTGTCGATCGAAATCGAGCCGGACGCCACCACATCCTGCAACTCGGCCACGGCGCTCGGGCCGACCGTCAGCGCGAAATCCGCGCCGAGTTCCACCGGGTAGGCCTGCACGCGCGGGCCGTTGTTCAACCGCGTCAGGCTCACCGTACCGCTGACGCCGCCGGTGAACTGCAACTCGATGGCCGTCAGCGTGGCGTTCGCCACGTCGAAGCGGTCGATCGTCAGCGTCGCGTTGAGGCCACCCGTGGGCAGCGCGGTGGATGCGAGCGAGGCCTGCTCCACCACCGTCGCGGCCGAGGCCGAGCCGAGGGTGATCAGGAGGAAGCCGCCGGCGAGGACGGGCGCGAGGCGCATCATGTCGTTCCGATCGTCTGTGGCCCCATGGCGCCGGGCAGGCGCATGGAAACCTTCGGTCGTTCGATAGCAGGCCTCGTGCCGCGTACAATTTCATGTCTTGTCCAATGCAGTAGGGCGCGGCGTGCAAAGGTGATGGCACCAACCGCTCGCGCATTCCGACCAGCAAAACCCGCTTCGTCCGACTCGCCCCTGCTTGGTTGTGTGCCGCGGACGGCATGGCTATCTTGGGCCGGAGAGCGAGAACACAGCATGAACGACCTGTTCGGTCCCGGCGGCGCCCGCAAGGGCGGCGCGGCGATGACCGCGACCCGCAAGACCACGCCGAAGTCCGCCGCCATCCTCCCCGGCGGCGGGGACTACTCCGCCAAGGACATCGAGGTGCTGGAGGGGCTGGAGCCCGTCCGCCGGCGCCCCGGCATGTATATCGGCGGCACCGACGAGAACGCCCTGCACCACCTGGCCGCCGAGATCCTCGACAACGCCATGGACGAGGCGGTGGCCGGACACGCCGACTTCATCGAGGTGACGCTGGAAGCCGGCAACTGGCTGACGGTCCGCGACAACGGCCGGGGTATCCCGGTGGACCCGCACCCGAAATTCCCGAAGCTCTCCGCGCTCGAGGTCATCCTCACCACGCTGCACAGCGGCGGCAAGTTCTCCGGCAAGTCCTATGAGACCTCAGGCGGCCTGCATGGCGTCGGCAGCAGCGTCGTCAACGCGCTGTCGGAACGGATGGAGGTGGAGGTCGCGCGCGACCGCACGCTGTTCGGCCACGCCTTCGAGCGCGGCAAGCCGGTGCAGAAGCTGAAGAACCTTGGCGCCATCCACAACCGCCGCGGCACCACCGTCCGCTTCCGTCCGGATCCGGAGATCTTCGGCAAGCTCACCTTCAATCCCACCAGGCTGCACCGGCTCTGCCGCTCCAAGGCCTATCTGTTCCGCGGCGTCGAGATCCGCTGGCGCTGCGACCCTTCGCTGGTCGCCGGCACCGAGACACCGGCCGAGGCGGTGCTGCACTTCCCCGGCGGCCTCTCCGACTTCCTCGCCGCCTCGATCGAAGGCCGCGCCGCGGTGGTGCCCGCCCCCTGGTGCGGCGAGGCGGGTTTTCCGGACGGCGCCGGGCGCTGCGAATGGGCGCTGACCTGGCTGGAGCAGGGCGAGGGTTTCCTGAGCACCTACGCCAACACCATCCCCACCCCCCAGGGTGGCACCCATGAGGCCGGGCTGCGCGCCGCGCTGGTCAAGGGCCTGCGCGCCTATGGCGAGCTGAAGAAGGACCGCCGCGCTGCCAACGTCACCGCCGAGGACCTGCTCGGCGGTCTCGCCGGCATGCTCAGCCTGTTCATCCGCGAGCCGCAGTTCCAGGGCCAGACCAAGGACAAGCTGACCTCGCCAGAGGCCGCGCGGCTGGTGGAGGCGGCGCTGCGCGACCATTTCGACCATTGGCTCACCGGCGACCCCGCCTCCGCCGACAACCTGCTGGCCTGGGCGGTGGAGCGCGCCGAGGAGCGCATCCGCCGCCGCGAACAGAAGGACACGCCGCGCAAGAGCGCGACCCGCAAGCTGCGCCTGCCCGGCAAGCTCGCCGACTGCGCGCGCGAGAGCGCGGAGGGGACGGAGCTGTTCCTGGTGGAGGGCGACAGCGCCGGCGGCTCCGCCAAGCAGGCGCGCGACCGCGAGACCCAGGCGGTGCTGCCCTTGCGCGGCAAGATCCTGAACGTCGCCAGCGCCAGCGCCGACAAGCTGCGCGGCAACCAGGAGCTGAAGGACCTGATCGAGGCGCTGGGCTGCGGCGCCGGCGAGAAGTTCGACCTGGCCCGGCTGCGCTACGGCCGGGTGGTGATCATGACCGACGCCGATGTGGACGGCGCGCACATCGCCGCCCTGCTGATGACCTTCTTCTACAAGGAGTTGCCGGAGCTGGTGCGCGGCGGCCGCGTCTATCTGGCGCAGCCGCCGCTCTACCGGCTGCAGGCCGGCGGCAAGACGGTCTATGCGAAGGACGATGCCGACAAGGACCGCCTGGTCAAGCGGGAGTTCAAGGCGAACCAGAAGGTGGATGTCAGCCGGTTCAAGGGCCTCGGCGAGATGCCGCCGGCCTCGCTGAAGGAAACCACGATGGACCCGAAGCGGCGCACGCTGCTGAAGGTGGTGCTGCCGCCGGAGGAGCGCGCGCGGACCTCCGACCTGATCGAGGCGCTGATGGGCCGCAAGCCGGAATTGCGCTTCCGCTTCATCCAGGACAATGCCGCGAAGGTCGACGAGGCGGCGGTGGACGCCTGACTTTCCACGCCTCCCGCGCCTTTTTCTCCCTCTGCCGCAGGGCGAGAGAGGGTCGCGTGGGGGTGGATGGCGCCCTACGCACCCCTCGCGGCCTGTGCGATCTCCACCGCAAACAGGAGCGGATCCACCGGCCGCACTGGCCGCAGCGGCGCGGTCACCTGCACTCGCAGGAACCGCCCTGCCGCGGCGCCAAGGCATACAAGTTCCGTCATTTGCTGGCGGCCGTAGGTGCCCTCCAGCCGCGAGCAGGTCAGCGGCGCGCCACCGGGCACCGGCGCCTCGCTACGCTCCTGCTCGGCAAGCCGCTGCTGGGTACGCGTGCCCGCCAGCGCCAGCACATCGGCGATCACAATCTCGAACTCACTCGAGAGCCGAGGATCCCCGGGAGCGCCAGCCACGGCCCCTTGACCACGGTCGTAGAGGTTGACCGTTGCCACTGCCGCGCGTGCCGGCGCGGCATAGTCCACCGTCACGCCGAATCCCGGCCGCTCCGGCTCGTGCCAGACCGTATTGCCGCGGGTGAAGCCGGCGACCTCCGCCGGCAGCCGCGCCGCCTGCGCTTCAAGCCCCCCCGGAGCCGGCCCGCCGGCGGCGGAAGGGCGCCCCGCTTGCTGCGGTGCGCAGGCAGCGGCGAGGGCAAGGCCGGCGAGAGCCAGGGCGCGCATTGCTCAGCGGTTCCGCCGCAGCAGTTGCAGTGTGAGGTCCACCACCACCGTCGCGACGGCCGCGAAGAACATCACCTGGAACACCGTCACGAAGAACCAGAGGCCGATCGGGAAGGTGGCTGCCGGCACCGCCATCCAGCCAAGCGGCAGCAGCAGGTAGCCATAGGCCTGCGGCACGTTCTCGGCGATCTGGAAGGTGCCCTCGTAGATCATGCTGCCCGCGACGTAGAGGATCACCAGCAGGCCGACCCAGGCGATCCAGCGATGCTTGTCGAGCAGCTTGGCAATGAAGGTCGCGGCGACGCCCATCAGCACAACCGAGACGGCGAGGCCGAAGATCAGGATGTAGGGATGGTCCTTCGCCGCGCCGGCGACGGCCAGCACGTTGTCGAGGCTCATCGAGACGTCGGCGACCAGGATCTGCGTGATTGCCTGGCGGAGGGTCTTCCGCGGCGGACCGCTCGCTTCGCCCTCCAGCGCCTCGACGCCCTCATGCTCGGGGTCGTGGCTCGCACCGCTGCGCAGCTCGCGGTACATCTTCCAGCACACCCAGAGCAGCAGGACGCCGCCGGCGAAGACGATGCCGACGATGGACAGCAGCTGCACAGTGATCGAGGCGAAGGCGATGCGCATCACCGTCGCCGCGATGATGCCCCAGAAGATCGCCTTGCGGCGCTGGTCCGGCGGCAAACCCGCCGCGGCCATGCCCACGACGATGGCGTTGTCGCCGGCAAGGACGATGTCGATGAAAAGAACCTGGCCGAGTGCAACGAGCTCCTCGGTCCCGAAAAATGAAGAAAAATCCATGTTTAGCGAGCCTGTTCCTCGATCGACGCGCGCACATCAGTCGCGGCGCCGCGGGCTTGTCAACTGCCTGCACGGCGCCCCATGACGCGCATTGCCGAGACTGCCCACGGCCCATGGGGGAGCCCCGCATGATCCCGCGTTACAGCCGCCCCGAGATGACGGCCATCTGGTCTCCCGAGAACCGTTTCCGCATCTGGTTCGAGATCGAAGCCCTGGCCGCCGAGGCGATGGCCGAGCTCGGCACCATCCCGCGAGAGGCCGCCCGCGCCATCCGCGAACGCGGCGCGCCGCTTCTGGCCGCGATCTCGCAGGCCGACCTCGACCGCATCGACGCGATCGAACGGGAAACGCGCCATGACGTGATCGCCTTCCTCACCTGGCTCGGCGAGGGGATCGGCGAGTCGGCGCGCTTCATGCACCAGGGCATGACCAGCTCCGACGTGCTGGACACCTGCCTGGCGGTGCAGCTGACGCGGGCGGCGGACCTGCTGATCGCCGATGTCGATCAACTGCTCGACGCGCTGCGCACCCGGGCGCTGGAGTTCAAGCACACGCCGACCATCGGCCGCAGCCACGGCATCCATGCCGAGCCGACCACCTTCGGCCTGAAGCTGCTCAACCACTGGGCGGAGTTCCGCCGCCACCGCGACCGCCTGGTTGCCGCCCGCGCCGAGGTCGCGACCTGCGCCATCAGCGGACCGGTCGGCACCTTCGCCAGCGTGGACCCGCGGGTGGAGGCGCATGTCGCGAAGCATCTCGGCTTGGCGGTGGAGCCGGTCTCGACGCAGGTGATCCCGCGCGACCGCCACGCCGCCTTCTTCGCCGCACTGGCGGTGGTAGCCTCCGGCATCGAGCGGCTGGCGACCGAGGTGCGGCACCTGCAGCGCAGCGAGGTGCGCGAGGCGGAGGAGTATTTCCACCCGGGCCAGAAGGGCTCGTCGGCCATGCCGCACAAGCGCAACCCGGTCCTGAGCGAGAACCTGACGGGCCTCGCGCGCATCGTGCGCGGCTATGTGGTGCCCGCGCTGGAGAACGTCGCTCTCTGGCATGAGCGCGACATCAGCCATTCCTCCGTGGAGCGGATGATCGGGCCGGACGCCACCGTCACGCTCGACTTCGCGCTGGTGCGCGCGGCTGGGATGATGGCGAAGCTGACGGTCTATCCGGAGCGGATGCAGGCCAATCTCGAATCGCTCGGCGGCGTGGTGCACAGCCAGAAGGTGCTGCTGGCGCTGACCCAGGCGGGGATGAGCCGGGAGGCCGCCTATGCCGCCGTGCAGCGCGCCGCGATGGCGACGTGGACGGCGCTCGGCAGGCCGGGGGCGCGGAACTTCGCGGCCAACCTGCTGGCCGATGCGGAGGTCGCGTCGCGGCTCGATGCGGCGGCGCTCGCCGCGGCGATGGATCCGGCGCGGGATTTCGGCCAGGTGGACACGATCTTCGCCCGCGTCCTGGCGGAGGCGTGAACAAGGCGTTGCCGCCCATCTCTCGCCACACGCGGCACGTATACCGTGCGCTGTCGAGAGGAGGTTGCGTCCATGCGTTTCCCGCTCAAGCTTCTGTCCCTGGCGGCCCTCGGCGTCGCGCTGATCGGCGTGGCGCCGGCCGAGGCCGATGGCAGGCGTCATGGCCGTGGCGGCTATTGGGTTGATCCGCCGCCGCGCTTCGTGCCGGCGCGGCCGCGCCACTGGCACGGGCCGCCGCGCGGCTACGGTTACTATGCGCCGCCGCCGCGCGTGTACTACCCGCCGCCGCGCGCCTATTATCCGCCGCCGCGCTACTACGCGCCGCAGCCGGGCGCGGGCTTCTACTTCCGCTTCTGACGACGCAAGGCGTGGCGCGCTACCACGCGGCAATCGTCCCGCGGTAGCGCCGCCACGCATCCGGGTGGTTGCCGACGGCAGCGCAGGCTGCAAGGCTCGCGCCCATGCGCATCCACATCCAGAATCCGCCCGGCGAGCAGGATTTCGCCATCACGCTCGCCCAGTGGCAGGCGGCGCTGGCCCGCGGGCCGTCGCTCGGCCCAGTCGAGGTCAGCATCGCCGATGACGATGCCGGCTTCTCCGCCGCGATGCGCGAGGCGGAGGTGCTGCTCACCTGGACCAAGGTGGTGCGTGCGCGCTTTCCCGTCGGCGCGCTGCCGGAGATCGCGCCGCGGCTGAAGGTGATCGCCTGCACCTCCGCCGGGCTCGACCGCCTCGCGCCCTTTGACTGGCTGCCCGAGGATGTGCTGCTGCTGAACAACCGCGGCACCCATGCGGCGAAGGCCGGCGAGTTCGCCATCATGTCGCTGCTGATGCTGGCCGCGCACATGCCGCGCCTGGCGACGGCGCAGCGCGAAGGCAGGTGGGAGTCGCGCTTCGGCTCGGTGCTGGCGGGGCGCACCGTCTGCATCGTCGGGCTCGGCACCATGGGCGGCGCGGCGGCACGCCAGGCGCGCGCCTTCGGCATGCAGGTGATCGGCATCCGCGCCCGCCCCGCGCCGCACCCGGATTGCGCCGAGGTCCATGCGACCGATGCGCTTGATGCCGTGCTGCCGCGAAGCGAGTTCCTGCTGCTCGCCTGCCCGCTGACGCCCGCGACGCGCAGCCTGATGGATGCGCGCCGCCTCGCGCTGCTGCCGAGAGGAGCCAAGGTGGTGAACATGGCGCGCGGGGCGGTGTGGGACCAGGACGCCGCCTGCGACCTGCTGGAGAGCGGCCATCTCGACGGCTGCATCACCGATGTCGCGGTGCCCGAGCCGCTGCCGCCGGAGCACCGGCTGTGGCGCACGCCGGGCATGACCGTGGTGCCGCACGTGTCATCGGACGATCCGGCGACCTACAACGACCGCACGCTGGACATCCTGCTGGCGAACCTCGCCGAGCTGCGCGCGGGCAGGCCCGCGCCGAACCGGGTGGATCCGGCCCGGGGCTACTGATTCGATACAGCTACTGGATGCGCAGGCCCGCGCCCTCGATCACGCGGCTCCACTTCGCGTCCTCTGCGCGCACGAACTGCTCGAAGCGCGCCGGCGGCATGAAGAAGGCGCGGCAGCCCTGCGCTGAGAGCGCCTGCACCACCGCCGGCTCCGCCACCGCCTTCTCCAGCGCGGCGGAGAGGCGCGCGACCACGGACTCCGGCATGCCGGCGGGACCGACGATCCCCCACCAGGGCGCGATCGAGAAGCCGGGCATGCCGGCCTCCATCAGCGTCGGGATCTCGGGCGCCTGCGCGGCGCGCGCCGAGGTGGTCACGCCCATGATCTGGATGCGGCCGGCGCGCACATTCTCCAGCACGGTGCTGAAGGCGTCGAAGTAGTAGTCCACGCGGCCCGCCACCAGGTCGGTCATCGCCGGGGCCGAGCCGCGATAGGGCACATGCGTCGCCTGGATGCCGGCCGCGACGTTGAACGCCTCCGCCGTCAGGTGGCTGGTCGCGCCCTGGCCGGAGGAGGCGAAGTTGAGCTGGCCCGGCCGCGCCTTCACATGCGCGATGAAGGCCGGCAGCGTCGCCGGCAGGCCGTTGCGCACCACCAGCGCGAACGGGCCGTCGCCGATCGGGCCGACGAAGCCGAAATCCTTCGCCGGATCCCAGGGCACGTTCCGCTCGATCAGCGGGCGGTAGAAGGTGCCGGCGCCGGCGATCAGGATCGTATAGCCATCCGCCGGCGACTTCGCGGCGTTCTCCGACCCGATCGCCCCGCCCGCGCCGGCGCGATGGTCCAGCACCAGCGGCTGGCCGAGATGCGGCGTCATCGCATCGCCCACCACGCGCGCGATGTTGCTGGTGGCTCCGCCCGGCGGCCAGGGCACGACGAAGCGCACCGGCCGCGTCGGATAGCCGCCCTGCGCGCGTGCGAAGCCGGGCGCGGCGAGCGTCAGGGCGGTGGCGGCGATCAGTGAGCGGCGCGTGGTCATGCCGGTCTTCTCCTCGGGCGATGAGGGCATGTTGCACGTGCGAAGCGACGTGGTGCAACAATCACGAGACCACTCAGGAGATCAGCGCATGCCCAAGCCCGTGCTCCACCTCGGCAGCGCCTGGTCCTCCTCCTGGTCGGTGGTGGGCTGGATGGCCTGCCGGCTCGGCGGGCTGGAGGTGGAGGAGCGCACCATCTTTCTCTCCCGCCCCGACAGCCCGGCGAAGCTGAAGGCGATCAGCCCGTCCGGCCGCGTGCCCGCGCTGCATGTGGAGGGAATGGTGCTGTGGGACAGCCTGGCGATCGCCGAATGGCTGTGGGAGCGTGACCCGAGCTGCGCGATCTGGCCGCAGCACGCCGAGCGCCGCGCCTATGCCCGCTGCCTCGCCGCGGAGGTGCACAGCCATTTCGACGATGTGCGCAACGGGCTGCCGATGAACCTGGTCAAGCGCTGGCCGCTGCGCGACGGGCTGCCTTCGAACGTCAAGCTGATGAACCGCCCCGGCGTGCGCGCCGGCACCGAGCGGATGGAGGCGATGTGGCGCGAGGCGCGGCGCCGCTACGGCGGGCCGTATCTGCTCGGCGAGACCTTCTGCTTCGCCGATGCGGTCGCCGCGCCGATGTGCAGCCGCTACGTCACCTACGGGGTCGAACTCGCACCCGACAGCATGGCCTTCATCGCGGCGCAGATGGAAAGCCCGCTGATGCGCGAATGGCGCGCCCGCGCCGAACGGCAGGCGGATGAGGTCGGGCGCGAGATCGTGCTGCAGTACCCGTGACAGAAGCAGGGCTCCGCCCCGCACCCCGCCGGGGACGATGGGCGACGTATACGTCGCCCCCCGGACCCCTCCATCCTCAGCCTCGCTGCGGGCCGCGCCCCGCCGGATAGGGCCAGCGCGGGTCGTTGAACTCCTGGATCTCCAGCCAGTAGCCCTCGGGGTCCTTGAAGAAGCAGGAATAGACGGTGCGGCCGCCCAGCATGTTGGGCGGGCCGTCGAACGCCACGCCGCGCGCATTGTAGTACTCGTACGCCGCCTCGACGTCCTCGACGAGGAAGGTGAACATCATCCCCTTCGTCCCGCGCGGCCGCCCCTCCTTGTTGCAGACCCCGAGGAAGCCCGTCGGGCTCACCTGGAACACACGGCAGACGCCCTGGTCCAGCACCTGCGGCAGCTCCATCACGTCGCGATAGAAGCCGGCGAGCCGGTCGAGGTCGTCGGTGTAGAGCCAGACCACGTTCTGCTCGATGAACGGCTTCTTCGGCGCGTCCGCCATGTGCCACCCTTCCCCCTTCGGCAGCGCCAGCTTGGCGCGATGGAGGCCATCCGGCAATGACACCCCTCGACGAGACGCTGCGTGCAAGGCTGGCCGCGATGCCGGTGCCGACGCTCTCGGCCGTCCTCTATGCGCGCGGCCTCCGCAGCCGCTTCCTGCACGGACTCGCGCCCGCCGATCCCGCCGCGCCGCGCATGGTCGGCCCGGCCCGCACCATCCGCGCCATCCCCGTGCGCGAGGATCTGCGCGATGCGGTGGCGCGCGGCGAGGCGCCGAACCTGCACCGCGCCTTCCTCTCGGAGATACCGGCAGGCGCCGTGCTGGTGTTCGCGACCGGCGGCGCGTCGCATGTCTCGGTGCTGGGCGACATCATTGCCACCGCACTCGCGCGGCGCGGCGTTGCGGGCGCGGTGGTGGACACCGGCGTGGCCGACCTGCCCGCCGTCGCGGCGCTGACGCTGCCGGTCTTCCATGCCGGCGGCTCGGCGCCGGTGCCTTCGGGCGCGGCGGTGATGGTGGCGGATCGCGACCTGCCGGTGGGCATCGGCGCCGTCGCGATCTTCCCCGGCGACATCATGGTCGGCGATGCCTCCGGCGTGGTGTGCATCCCCGCCGCCATCGCCGAGGCAGTGGCGGCGGAAGCGGCGGAGAAGCTGGCGCTGGAGGACTGGATCCAGCAGCAGATCGCCGCCGGCGCGCCGCTGGAAGGCACCTACCCGCCCGACGCCGCCACCAAGGCGCGCTACGCGGCCTGGAAGACCGGCCGGTAGCCGCCGCACGGGATCAGTTCAGGAACGGATTGCGGCCCCGGGCAGGTGCCTGCGCCGCCCCGAAATGGGAAGCGAGGTAGTCCACGATCAGCGACCGCATCTCGCCTTCCAGCGGGTTCATGCCGTGCCGTTCCGTCATCCAGTCCATCAGCCCGTCCCACTGGTCACGGGAGAAGCGGCTGCGGCGGATCAGTGCGGTGTTGTGGCAGGCGGTGCAGTAGCCGAAGGTCTCCGCCCTGCCCTCGCCCTCGGGCAGGATCGTCTCCTCCTCCGCCTGGGCGCTGACCTGGCGAGCGATCTCGGCCTGGCGCTGGGCTTCCGTCTGACGCGCGGCCGCCGCTTCCTCCGCCTGCTGGAAGGCGATGGCCGCCGGCGTCGGCGGAAAGCTCTGCCGCTCGCCGATCTTCGGCCCGGGACCGCTGATCAGCGCGCCGAGCGCGGCCACCACCAGGATGGCCACGACGACGTTGTTCAGGTTCACCCGATGCAGCACGGTCAGCCCACCAGGATCGCCGCGCGGCTGATCGGATTGCCGCCATAGCCCTGCGGGTTCCAGTTCGCCGCGACATGCGGCTGCATCCGGCCCTCGCTGTCGGTGCCGCGGTACCAGATCTCGTAGTAGCCGTCGGAGGGCAGCGCGACGCGGCCGGTCCAGCGCTGCCAGGCGTGGCGGTTCGCCGGCGCCGCCACCTGCATCTCGGTCCAGGTCGCGCCGAAATCCACGCTGGCATGCACCGCGCGCACCGTCAGGTCGCCCGCCCAGGCGGCGCCGCGCAGGTCGAGGCTGCGGGTGCCGGCCGGCAGCCGCGTGCCATGCGCGTGGGAGGACAGGATCGCGCGCACCGGCATGCTCTCCATGTCGGCGAAGTCGGCGCCGTTGTTGTTGCTGCCGGGCACGATGGGGCGCACCGGCACGCGGTAGGAGGTGCCCCCCATGCCCTGGCCGCGATGCGGCTGGGCCAGCAGCGTGACACGGGTGAGCCATTTCTGGCTCAGGCTGCCCGGCCAGCCCGGCACCAGCAGCCGCACCGGCGCGCCATGGACCTGCGGGATCGGCTGGCCGTTGAGGCGGAAGACGATCAGCGTGTCCTCGTCCATCGCCTTCTGGATGCGCATGCCGCGGCTGATCGCCGCGCGGTTCGGATCGCCCGAAAGGTGCGGGTCGGCGCCGAAATGGCCGGTGTGGCGCGCGGTGTCCTTCACGCCAGCCGCCTGCAGCACGTCGCGCAGGCGCACGCCGGTCCACTCGCCGTTGCTGATGGCGCCGTTGCCCCATTGGTTCCCGCGCCCCTGCGGCTGGAAGAAGGAGCGGCCATTGCCGCCGCATTCCATCTGCAACTGCCGGGTCACCACCGGGAATCGGCCTTCCAGCTCGCCCACGGTGAGTTCGAGCGGTGCGTTTACCTCCCCGTCGATGCGGATCTTCCACGCGCGCGGGTCGCCGGCAGGCTCCGGGATGCCGCCATTGTTGCGGATGAAGAAGTTGGCGTAGCTGGTGACCGGCTCGTCGAGCAGGTGCTCCGGCGTCTCGGCGTTGAGCGGGCGCTCGCCCTGGAGGATCAGCGGGCCCTTGCCATCCATTCGCAGGACCTGTGGGCCGGCACCGGCTCCTGTCCCCTGGGCCGCCGCGGGGCGCGCGAAGAGCGCGGGCAGCGTGCCCTCAGGCATGGTCCGCGCGAAGGGGATGGCCGCGCCGACGGTGGCGCCCATCGCCGCGAGCGCGGCCCCCTTCAGCGCGCCGCGGCGGTTGAAGGCGAGCGCGTCGGCGCGCTCCGGGTCGTCGCGATAGAGTTCCTGGATCGAACGCTCGGCCTTGCCGTGGCGCAGGGTCATCGTGGTTTCCTCCCTTTGGGTTGGTTCAGCCCGCCGCGTCCTGGCAGGGGCGGCGGGAAAGGCCGGCGATCATCATCCCGCCCGGCGGCGGCGCCTTCAGCGCCCGCTCCACCGCCAGGGCGATCGGCCGCAGCCGCTCGCGCGGCAGTGCCGCGGTGACTGCGAAGAGATGGCGGCCATCCGACCAGCGATAGGTGACCAGGCCGCCGGGCTCATCGTTGCAGCGCAGGTCGTGCGGTGCCGGATCGGGCGCCGGCCGGCGCCAGATCGAGAGCGCTGCGCCGTCCCCATCGATGTAGTGCAGCACCGCCGTGCGGCCCTCGGCGCCGGGCATCACCCACGCCGCTGCGGCGCCGAAGCCGAAGGCGGCCAGGTCGGGCAGGGGCATCGGCGTGCCGAGCCGGTCGGCGAGCCACGAGCCGAGATCGGCCTCGGCCGCCGAAGCGGCCTGCACGCGCGGCGATGCCTCCGCGAGCAGCAGGTGCAGCGCGGCGGGCGCCGAAGCCACCGGCGGCGAGGCCGCCTCCGGCATGCCGCGGACCAACCAGCCGAGCCCGCCCCCGGTGAGCAGCAGCACCGCCGCCGCCGCCGCGACCCGTGCCTGCCCGGCCACCGCCCGGCGCCGCGCCGCCCGCAGATTGGCCAGGCGCAAACGAGGCGGGATCGGTTCGGCTGCCTTGAAGGCGAGCGCGCACCGCAGCGCGTCACGCTGGGTGATCATCGCCCGCAGCCGCGCCGCCGCCTCCGGCCGCGCCTCCAGGTAGCGCTGCACCGCTGGCGCGCGGGCGGGCGACAGCCGCCCGTCCATGAGGGCGTGCAGATCGTCCTCCCCGATCGGGGCCTCGGGCTCAGCCACAGGTCAGACCACGCGGCGCAGCGCGGCGACCGGCGCGGGGCGGCCCTCGGCCATCTGCCGTAGCCGCTCCCGCCCGCGGGACAGGCGGGACATCACGGTCCCCGGGGGGACGCCGAGCACCCGCGCCGCTTCCTCGTAGCCAAGTCCCTCGACACCGACCAGCAGCAGCACGTCGCGCTGTTCCGTCGGCAGGGTGTCGAGCTGCGCGAGCACCTGGCCGCATTGCACCGCGGCATCCTGGCCGCTCATCGGCGCCGGTCCGGCCTCGAACTGCGCCATCTCGCCCAGCAGGCGCCCGCGCCGCGCCCGGCGCCGCCGGTCCGAGACGTGGAGGTTGTAGAGGATGGTAAAGAGCCAAGCGCGCAGCTTCCCCTCGGCATTCCGCCGATGCCAGGCGCCCAGGGCGTGTTCCAGGCAGTCCTGCACCAGGTCGTCGGCCTCGTCGGCGTTGCGGGTGAGCGACCAGGCAAAACGGCGCAGCGAAGGCACCAGCGCTTCCATGCGCGCGTCCCACTCGCTCACCGTCTCGCTTCCTCCGGCCGCATCCGCTTCGTCGCGATGCAGATCACCATGGTGGGACGCGCGGGCGGGTCGCCTTATTCCCGCCCGCGATACAATTTCTGGTTCTGGCCGGCGCTACTCGGCGGGCACCGCCCGCGCCGGCGGCTGGGAGGCCGTCGGCGGCAGCAGGCCATCGGCCTCCGTGCCAAGTTCCGTCCGCCAGGGGCGCCAGCGCTCCATGCCCCACAGCGTCGCCGCCAGCAGCACGGCGAAGCCCAGCGCCAGCAGCGGGAAGGACAGGCCCAGCACCTTGTCGAGCGTCAGCTTGCCCTGCCCGGCCGCGTCGATGTACGGGCGCAGCGAGGGCTCCGCATAGGTGAAGGCCAGCGCGCCGGCGAGGCCGCCGGCCAGCGTCATCCAGGCGTCGCGGTAGCCGGCGCCGATCTGCGCCATCACCGTGCCAGGGCAGGCGCCGGCCAGCGCGATGCCGACGCCCAGCACCAAGCCGCCGAGCAGGTCGGCAACCGGCAGCGTGGCCTTGGGCGAAAGGCTCGCCCAGCCGAAGCCGACGAGCACCGCGAGCACCACCAGCCCCGCGGCGACCGCGGCGAGGAAGACGCGCAGCATCAGGAAGCTGCGGAGTTGGAACTGGCCGAGGATGACGGCCGGTTCGAAGACGCGGGCCTTCTCCAGCAGGAAGCCGAAGGCGGCCCCCATCACCAGGCCCAGGATCACGGCGTTCAGGATGGACATGGCAGGTGCCTCCTCAGCGGACGGGGCGCATCAGCAGCGCGGTGGCGATGCCGCCGGCGAACATGGCGCCGACCGCGATGAAGGAGCCGAGCGCAAGCTGCGCCATGCCGGAGATGCCGTGGCCGGAGGTGCAGCCATCGGCGATGCGCGCGCCGAGCAGCATGATAAAGCCGCCGGCAAAGGCCATCGCGAAGCGCCCGCCCGCCCCATAGGGCGTGACCCGCTTCCAGACCGCGGCGACGCCCCGCCGCCGGCTGCCGGACAGCGTGGCGGAGAGCAGGGCGCCGAGCGCGATGCCGATGACCAGCGCCACCTGCCACCAGCTCTTCGCACCGGCGAGGTGGCTCGCCGCGTAGCGGATCTCGGTGATGGCGGGATCAAAGACCTCCGCGATCGCCACGGCGCCGGTGACGTAGGAGGATGAGGCGCCGAGCGCGGTGCCGAGCGCGAGGAAGGCGGGAATCTGCAGCAGGCCGATGCCTGCGCCGGCCAGATAGGGGGACCAGGCCTTGTCGCCGAGCCTTGGCATGATGGGTGTCCTCAACCGGATGTCGCCCGGCCGACCACGTCCGCCGGCCCGGCAATGCGATCATATGCACCTCGGCTAATATTAGCATATTAAAATACCGAAAGGCGGGCGGCTCTCCGCGCGGCCTTGATCCGGGTCAACGCCAATCGCGCCGGGGCCGGCTACCTGGGCGGCATGTGAGCAGGGCCGCATGCAATGACCGTCTCGATCCGCCGCAACTGGCGACGCCTTCCCGTCGCGGTGCGCTTCTTCCTCAGCCATGCGCTGGTCGGCTTCGCGCTGGGAACGCTGTTCGCGGCGGCGCTGCTCTGGGCGGACCCGGGCGGCGTCGGCACCATCCTGCGTCGGGCACCGGGACATCCCGGCCCGCTTCTGCTGCTGTGGTTCTTCCTCTCGCTCACGCTTGGCGGCGTGCAGACCGGCGTTGCGGTGATGCTGCTGGGCTACCCGGATCCGCCGCCACCGCCGCCCCGCAGCGGCACGAGGGCGGCGGAAGCGGTACAGGCCCGCCGAGGATAGGAGCTGGCCCCTGCCAGCTTCCCGTCTGGCCTGAACCGGGCGGTTCCTGAACGCGTGTTGTAGTGAACCACCGAGACGCGCAGGACGCCGCCGCCCTGCGCGAGCACCCGGCGTTTCGATCAGGCGGCGTGAGTGGAAATCGCCATGGCGGATGCCAACGCCGTCCGGATACACGGCGCCGAAGATGTGCTGCGGCCGGCTGCCCTCGACGGTGAAGGAGATCGTCGGCACGCGCCCGCCATCCATGGTGCGGCGGCCGATGATGCGCGCGCCATTGCGCTGCTCCAGCCGGCCGAGCAGGCGCTGGCCGGTCGCGCCGTGCTGCTCGGTGACGATGCCGGCTTCGGGCAGGATCAGGTGGTCGGACGGGTTCGGGAAGGCGGAGCGGCGCGAGGCCGATCACCCGGAACGGACTCCCAGCGTCACGGGGAGCCGGCATCGGTGCTGCGCGCAATGGCCAGGCTGGTCGGAGGCAGCGCCTCGGCGAGCGCGCCGCGCGGCGCATCGTCGGTCACCAGTACAGCAAAGGCGTGAAGGGAGGCGATCCGCTCCAGCGCCGCTCGCCCGAACTTGCTGGAATCGGCGAGGAGCATCGCCTGCCGTGCCGCGGCGATGGCGGCACGCTTGAGCGCGATCTTCTCCGCATCGAAGTCGCACGGCGCCCCGGTCCCGTCGAAGCCGGAGCAGGCGATCACCGCGATGTCGAGCGCGAGCCCGCCCAGGGTGCGCACCGCTTCACCGCCGACCAGCGATCCGTCGGCACCCCGCAGCGTGCCGCCGAGCACGCGCACGGCCGGCCCGTCGGGCCCCGCCAGCCGCAACGCCGCCTGCATGTTGTTGGTGAACACACGAAGATCGCTGCGCGCCGCCAATGCCACGGCCAGGGCCTCGGCCGTGGTGCCGACATCCAGGAACAGCGATGCCCCGGGCGGAATCCGCGCCGCCGCCGCCGCGCCGATGCGTGCCTTTGCCTCCCGCTGGCGCTCCGCCTTCTCGGCGTGGCCCAGGCGGACCGCGCCGGCCGGGCCGGCGCCGCCGTGGAAGCGCTGCAGCAGTCCACGCGCGGTCAGCGCGATGATGTCCCGCCGCACGGTCTGGGTGGAGACGCCGAAGCGGCGGGCGAGGCCCTCCACGGTGCCGAAGCCCTGCTCGCCGACCAGGCGCAACAGGGCGGCCTGGCGTGGCGCCAGGGCGGGATCGGGACCGGGAACGGCTTCGGGCGGCATGGAAGGAATCCTACATACAACAGGCGAGTCCGGGCATGACTCTCGCGGGGCCGGCTTGCTGGCCTTGGGCGAAGCCCTTTAGCTGGTCGAAGTTCTTGCACATTTCGTGGCGCAGCCATCATGCGCCCGCCCCGTGTCATCAAACGATCATTTGCTGCTAGGCTGGCGGAAACCGATTAGGGTCACGCCGTGGAGCCGCTCGCCGCCCGATCAACCGAACCGCCCCGCGGCAGCGCCGCCGGCCTGTCGCTGCGCGGGATCGCCAAGAGCTTCGGCAGGACCCGCGTGCTCGACGGCGTGGACCTCGAGATCCGGCCAGGCGAATTCCTCACGCTGGTCGGCCCCTCCGGCTGCGGCAAGTCCACGCTGCTGCGGGTGATCGCCGGGCTGGAGCCGCAGGACGCCGGCAGCGTGGTGATCGGCGGCCGCGCAGTGGACGAACTGCCGCCGCCCGAGCGCGACGTCGCGATGGTGTTCCAATCCTACGCGCTGTATCCGCACATGACCGTCGCGGCCAACATCGCCAGCCCGCTGGAGCTCCGCCGGCTCAGCCTCGCAGAGCGGCTGCCGCTGCTCCGCCTGCTGTCGCCGCGCCGCCGGCGCGTGATGCGGGAGATCATGGCGGAGGTGCGCGCGATGGCCGCTCAGCTGGAGCTGACCGGCCTGCTGGATCGCCGCCCGTCGCAGCTCTCGGGCGGGCAGCGCCAGCGCGTCGCGCTCGGCCGCGCGATGGTCCGCCGCCCGGCGGCCTTCCTGATGGACGAACCGCTCTCCAACCTCGATGCCAAGCTGCGCGTGCACATGCGCACCGAGCTCGCAGAGCTGCATGCGCGGCTCGGCGCCACCTTCGTCTATGTCACGCACGACCAGGTCGAGGCGATGACCATGTCCGACCGCGTGGCACTGATGGAGGCAGGAAAGATCCTGCAGCTCGGCTCGCCGGCGGAGCTCTACGACACGCCGGCCGATCTCACCGTCGCACGCTTCATCGGCAGCCCGCCGATCAACCTGCTCACCGCCACCGCAGCGCCGGATGGCTGCGTGCGGATCGCCGGGCTGGCGCTGCAGGCGCCCGCGGGTGGCGCGGTGACCGTCGGCATCAGGCCGGAGGCGCTGCGCATCGCGCGCGCCGAGGCGCCAGGGCTGCTCGCGGCGCGGCTCCGCCGGGCGGAAAATCTCGGCGCCGAATGGCTGCTGCACGCCGAGACCGCCGAGGGCACGCCGCTCGCCATCCGCCTCACCGCCGCGGAGCACGCCGCGGTCGCCCCGATCGGCGAGCGCCTGGCCCTGCGCGCGGAGCCGGCCGGGGTGCACGTGTTCGGCGCCGATGGCCGCCGCCTCGCGCTGCGCGCCACCGCGGAGCTGGCGGCATGAGGCGGACGCGCCAGACCTCGGAGGCGCGCGCAGGCGCCGGCTTCGCCCTGCCGGCCTTCCTGCTCATCCTGGTGCTGCTGCTGGCGCCGCTGGCGGCGCTGCTCGCGCTCTCGGTCACCGACTACCGGCTGGGCGCGCTCACGGTGCGACTCGTCGGACTCGACCATTACGCGGCGCTGTTCGGCGACGAGGTGTTCCAGCGATCGCTGCGCAACACCTTTCTCTACGTCGCCCTTGTGCTGCCGGGCGCGGTGTTCGGCGGGCTCGGCGTCGCGCTGCTGGTGCATGCGCGCACCCGCACGCGCGGCTTCTACGAAGTCGCCTATTTCCTGCCAGTGACGGCGACGCTGGTGGCGATGGCCACGGTCTGGCAGTTCATGCTGCACCCCTCGCTCGGCCCGGTCAGCGCCCTGCTGGCGTGGCTCGGCTTCGGCCAGGTGGATCTGCTGAACGATCCTTCCCTCGCACTCGGCACGCTGGCGCTGATCGGGCTGTGGCAGGTGATCGGCTTCAACATGGTGCTGTTCCTGGCCGGCCTTTCGGCCATCCCGCGCGAGCTCTACGAGGCCGCGGCGCTGGATGGCGCGCGCTTCGGGCCCGACCGGTTCCTGCGCGTCACCTGGCCGATGCTCGGCCCGACGACGATGTTCGTCACCATCACCAGCACCATCACCGCCTTCAAGGTGTTCGACACGGTGGTGGTGCTGACCCGCGGCGGGCCGCTCGGGAGCACGGAGACACTGCTCTACGTGCTCTACCTCGAGGGCTTCCAGTATTTCCGGACCGGCTATGCGGCAGCGATGACGGTGGTGCTACTGGTCTTCCTGGTGCTGCTCTCGATCCTGCAGGCGCGTGTCATCGAGCGGAAGGTGCATTACGCATGAGGCGCCGCCGCATCCTGCCGGCGCTGCTCTCCCACGCCGTGTTGGCCGCCGGCGCGGCGGTGATGCTGGCGCCCTTCCTGTGGATGCTGCTGACCTCCATCCGCCCGGCGGAGGAGGTGTTCGGCGCCGTCTTCAACCCGATACCGGGCCGCTTCGCCGCGCCCGAGAACTACGCCCGCGCGCTGACGGAGGGGAACCTGCCGCGCGCGATGCTGAACGGCGCGATCGTCTGCCTTGGCATCCTGGCGGTGCAGCTGCTGGTCGCCATCCCGGCGGCCTATGCGCTGGCGAAGCTGCGCTTCCGCGGCCGCGGCGTGCTGTTCGGGCTGGTGCTGTTCGGCCTCTGCGTGCCGATCCAGGTGCCGGCGCTCCCGCTCTACCTGGCGCTGGCCCAGACCGACCTGCTCGACAGCTACTTCGCGCTGATGGCGCCGTTCTTCCTGACGGTGTTCGGCATGTTCCTGTTCCGGCAGTTCTTTCGCGCCTATCCGGACGAGGTGCTGGATGCCGCGCGGCTCGACGGCATGGGCGAGTTCGAGATCGTGTGGCGGCTGGCGGCGCCGGCGGCGGTGCCGGCGATCGCGGCCTTCTCGGTGTTCTCGGTCGTCGCGCATTGGAACGACCTGTATTGGCCGCTGATCGTCGTCACCTCGAGCGAGCTGGCCACGCCACCGCTCGGCATCCTCGCCTTCCGCGACACCGAATCGGGAGGCAACTACGGCGCGCTGATGGCGGGTGCGGCGCTGGTGACCGCGCCGCTGATCCTCGCCTTCCTCGTCGCCCGACGCGCCTTCCTGCGCGGGATCACCATGACCGGCCTGCGCTGACGTCCAACCAGAAGAGAGGAGAAACACGCCATGTTCACCCGTCGCACCACCCTGCTGGCCGGCGCCGCCGTGCTGGCCGCGCCCGCCATCCCGCGCGCGCAGGCGCCCGTCACGCTCGACGTGCTGTTCGCCAACCCCTCCTTCGCGCGCTTCTTCAACCCGATTGCGGAAGCCTTCACCCGCGCCAACCCGGATGTGCGCATCGCCTTCCGCCAGCCGGCGCCGAGCTACGACGACCAGCACCAGGCGCTGCTGCGCGGCGCACTGACCAACCAGCTGCCGGACGTCACCTTCCCCGGCTTCAACCGCCTGCCGGAGCTCGCGCGCACGCTGGCGCCGCGCAACCAGATCCTGGACCTCGCACCGTTGATCGCCGAGGAAGGCGCGGCCTGGAAGGGCGAGAACTTCGCCGACCGGATGCTGGCGCTCGGCCAGGTGGATGGGAAGCAGTACGGCATGCCGTTCAACGCCTCCTCCCCCATCGCCTACTACAACCCCGAACTCGTCGCACGGGCGGGCGGCAACCCGGATGCCTTCCCGACCAGCTGGGATGCGGTGGTGGCGCTCGGCGGCCGCATCAAGGCGGCCGCACCGCAGGCGATGGGCGTTTCCTACTACATCAACTCCTTCGACAGCGACTGGCTGTGGCAGGCGCTGATCCAGCAGGGCGGCGGGCGGATGCTGAACGAGGCGGGCAATGCACCGGCCTTCGGCGATGCCGCCGGCCGTGCCGCCATCACGCTGGCCCGCCGCTTCGTCACGGAGAGCGGCATGGGGCTGATCGGCGCCGACCAGAACCGCCAGCAATTCGCCACCGGCGGCACCGGCATCATCTTCGACAGCCCGGCGCGGCTGAACGTGATCACCGGGCTGGTCGGCGGGCGCTTCCCGCTGCGCACGGCGCCCTACCCCATCACCGACCAGGCGCGCGGCGGCGTGCCCACCGGCGGCAATGCGGCGGTGATCCTCACCCGCGATGCCGCCAGGCGCGCGGCGGCCTGGCGCTATGTGAAGTTCTCGGCGGGGCCGGAAGCGCAGACGATCGCGGTGCAGATGACCGGCTACCTGCCGACCAACAAGCGCGCGACGGCGGAGCAGTTCCTCGGCAACTGGTACCGCGAAAATCCGAACGCGCAGGCCGCCGCCCGCCAGGCCGACCGCTCGCTGCCATGGGAGGACTACGGCGCCAACGGCCCGCGGATCCACCGCATGCAGCAGGAGGTGCTGACCGCCGTGATGCGCGGCGACATCGCGCCCGAGCCGGGCCTCGAGCGGATGGTGTCGCAGACCGCGCAGATGATGCGCGGCTGATCAGTCGAGCGCGAGGTAACGCGCGGCGACGCGCGCGGCGGCCTCCCCGGCCGTCGCGCAGCGCACAACGCCCGGCAGGTCCGGCGCCTCGGGCATGCCGAGCACCAGGCGGCCGTGACGCAGGCCGAAGGCCATCTCGCTGATCGTGCCGTAGCTCACCGGCTCGGCGCGGCCGCCGCAGGCGACGAGCGCGAAGCCCGCCGTCGCGATCACGGCATTGCGCGCCTCGCCGATGCCGGTGGCGATCGGCACCGAGACATGCGCGTTGGCCTCGCGCCAATCGTCGGAGGGCAGAATGCCGATCATCAGCCCGCCAGCCGCGGCGCAGCCCCGCGAGGCCGCCTCCATCGCGCCGCCGCGCCCACCGCAGATCAGCGGGAAGCCCAGTTCGGCCAGCGCGTAGGCCACCTGTTCGGCCGCGGCGAGAGCGGCCGGCGTGGGATCGCGCGGCCCGATGATGGCGGCCGGCAGCCGGCGCCCACCGCCTTCGCGCAGCAGCCAGCGCGCCGCCTCGAGGAGGGAGACACGCTCCGCCTGGCCGCCAGGCGGCGTCGCCGGCGACCAGGCGAGGGCGGCCGGATCGAAGCGCAATCCACCTTCGCGCCAGAGAGCGCCGGAGGCGACCAGCAGGTGACGGTCCATGGTGTCGGGGATAGCGCGCATGCGCAGCGGCGGGAAGCGCCGCTACGCAGCTCCGGGAGGGGCGCCGCCCCTCCCGGGTCAGCGCCCTGTCAGCGCATCGGCGGGGCGTATTGCAGCCCGCCGCGAGTCCAGAGGTTGTTGACGCCGCGCGGGAAGCCGATCGGCGTCAGGTTGCGCTCCCACACCTCGCCGTAATTGCCCACGGCGCGGACCACGCGCACCGCCCAGTCATTCTCCAGCCCCATCATGCGGCCGAGATCACCGCTGCGCCCCATGAAGCGGGCGACGTCCGGGTTGGTGCTGCTGGCGAAGCTGTCGATGTTCGCCTGCGTCATGCCGAGTTCCTCGGCCGTCACCAGCGCGAAATGCGTCCAGCGCACGATCTCGAAGAAGCGCCAGTCGCCCTTCCGCACCGCCGGGCCGAGGGGCTCCTTGGAGATGATCTCCGGCAGCAGCAGGTAGCGGTTGGCGTTCGGCCCCTGGCTGGCGGCGAAGGAGGCGAGCGAGGAGCTGTCGTTGGTGTAGACGTCGCAGCGGCGATTGATGAAGGCGCTGCGCACCTCCTCGACATTCTCGATCACCACCGGCGTGTAGCGGAGGTTGTTGGCGCGGAAATAGTCGGCCAGGTTCAGTTCGGTCGTGGTGCCGGGCTGCACGCAGACGGTGGCGCCATCGAGCTGGCGGGCCCCGGTGACGCCGCTGTCGCGATGCACCATGAAGCCCTGGCCGTCATAGACGTTCACGCCGGCGAAGGCCATGCCGAGCGAGGCCTCGCGACCCAGCGTCCAGGTGGTGGTCCGGACGATCAGGTCCACCTCGCCCGACTGCAGCATGGTGAAGCGCTGCTGGGTGGAGGAGGGCACGATCCGGATCTTGTTCGGATCGCCGAGGATCGCCGCCGCCACTGCACGGCAGTAGTCGACGTCGATGCCGCGCCAGACGCCCTGGCTGTCCGGCAGCGAGAAGCCGACCGTCGAGGGCGAGACCGTGCACAGCAGCTGGCCACGAGCACGGATGGCGGCGACGGTGTCGGCCGCCGGCTGCGCCCATGCGGGCAGCGCGGCCAGGAGCGCCGCGCCAAGCGCGAGCGCGGTACGAACAAGTCTCATGAAGGCCTCTCCCTGGTGGTCCTGGACGGGCGGCACAACGGCACGCCACGCAACGACTTATTCCGTGCTGCTCGCGCCCCCGACAAGTGACAGGGGCGTAATTTTTTCACCCTGCGCGCCAGACCTGGCCGCGATTGGTGGGAGGCGGCCTGGATTTGCAATGACATGGCCGTCACCTTGCAGCCCGGCCGCCCTGCGCCAATCTGCCGCAGCACCGGCCGCGCGGCCGGGCGCCCGAGCAGCAGGAGACCGCCGCACCCATGCCCCGAGCCCCGGACCGTCGGCAACCGCCCCTGCGGCAGCACTGAGCAGCGCCCGCGATGGAAGATGCGCTGCCGATTCTGGGTGGCTTGGTGCTGCTGGTGCTGGGCGGGGACCTGCTGGTGCGCGGCGCGGTGCGCTTCGCCGAGCGCATGGGGGTGTCGCCGCTGCTGATCGGGCTCACCCTGGTCGGCTTCGGTACGTCGTTGCCGGAATTGATGACCAGCCTGCAGGCGGCGCTGGCGGGTTCGCCGGGAATCGCGGTGGGCAATGCGGTCGGCTCGAACATCGCCAATATCCTGCTGATCGTCGGCGTCTCGGCGCTGATGGCTCCCGTCGCGGTCGGCTCGGCTGCGCTGCGGCGGGATGGCGTGGTGATGGTCGGCGCGGCGGTGCTGTTCCTGCTGGCGGCCTGGACGCTCGGGCTGAACCGCCTGGTGGGCGCCGCCTTCCTCGCCGGCATTGTCGCCTACCTGATTTATGCCTGGCGGCAGGAGAGCCTCGGCACCGAAGGCCATACCGCCGCCTTCGAGAAGGCGGAGGCCGTCGAGGGCGTGCGCAAGGGACTGCACAGCGCCACGGGCGGCCTGGCGCTGCCGCTCGGCCTGGCACTTGCCGGGCTGGTGCTGGTGGTGCTCGGCGCACGCTTCCTGGTGGATGGCTCGGTCGGCCTGGCGCGCACGCTCGGCGTTTCGGAGACGGTGATCGGGTTGACCATCGTCGCGGTCGGCACCTCGGCGCCGGAACTGGTCACCTCGGTGGTGGCGGCGACGAAGCGGCAGTCGGATGTCGCGCTGGGCAACGTGCTGGGATCGAACATCTACAACCTGCTGGGCATCCTCGGGCTGACCGCCCTGGTCGTGCCGGTCACCGTGCCGGTGGAGATCCAGCGCTTCGACGGGCCGGTGATGCTGGCGGTTTCGGTCCTGCTTTTCGTCTTCGCCTGGACCGGCCTGCGGATCGGCCGGCGCGAGGGCGCCGTGTTGCTGGCGGGGTATGCGACGTATCTATGGTGGCTCTGGCCGGCCTGAGCGCTACAGCGCCTTCGCCCAGACCTCCGGTGCGAAGCCGACCAGCAGTTGGCCATCGGCCTCCAGCACCGGGCGGCGGATCATCGAGGGCTGCGCCAGCATCAGCGCGACGGCCCGCGACCCGTCCAGATCCGCTTTCTCGGCGTCCGGCAGCTTGCGGAAGGTGGTGCCGGCACGGTTGAGCAGGGCCTCCCAGCCCAGTCGCGCGGCCCAGCCCTCCAGTGTGGCGCAGTCGATCCCTTCGCGCTTGTAGTCGTGGAAGCGATAGGCGGCGCCACGCGCGTCCAGCCAGGCAAGGGCCTTCTTCATGGTGTCGCAGTTGCGTATGCCGTGGATCGTCACCGAGCGCGCCATGCGCCGTCTCCCCCTTTGCAGCGGCCGGCCGCTCAGACGGCGGCGCGCCGGAAACAGCCGTCACCATGGTCGTTGACGATCCCGACCGCCTGCATCCAGGCGTAGGTGATCGTCGGCCCGACGAACTTGAAGCCGCGCCGCTTCAGCTCCTTGGAGATCGCCTGCGACAGCGGCGTCTCGCTCGCCTTGCCATCGCCGCGGATTGGCTCGCCGTCGGTGAAGGACCAGCAGAAGGCGGAAAAATCCTCGCCGCGCGCCTGCATGGCGTTGAAGATGCGTGCGCCGGCGATGGTCGCCTCGATCTTGGCGCGCGAGCGCACGATGCCGGGGTCGGCGAGCAGGCGCACGATGTCGGCATCGGTGAAGGCGGCGACCTTCATCGGATCGAAGCCCGCGAAGGCGGCGCGGAAGGCCTCCCGCTTGCGCAGGATGACCTGCCAGGAGAGGCCGGCCTGGAAGCCTTCCAGCATCAGCGTCTCCCAGAGCATGCGCCCGTCGCGCACCGGCACGCCCCATTCGGTGTCGTGGTAGTGCGCCATCAACGGGTCGGAATTGGCCCAGGCGCAGCGCTGTCGCTCCTCGGTGCTGGCCATGTGATCTTCCCTCCCGGACCCGACGATCTTCATGTCGGGTGCAGCAATCCGTCGGTCTCGATGATATGCAGCGCCTCGTCGAGCGTGACCGCCGCATGAAGGCGCCACCATTGCCCGCTATGGCGATGCCACATCACGTCGAACCTCTGCCTGGACAGCTCCTGGGGCAGGTGATCGAGACGCGCGAAGGCGTGGTCGAACTCTTCGCCGCGATTGTCGTCGAAGCCCGAGCGGTAGCGCGTGATGAAGCTGTAGCGGTGGCCCCGCCAGCGGCCCGTGAGCGCGATCGGGTAATTGAACGCGGTCGGCTGCACGACAGGCAGGAAGCGCGGCGTCAGCTCCTCCGCGATGAACCTCTCGCAGCGCGCGGCGATGGCCGCCTTCTCGATGGCGGAGAGATTCCGGCTCCTCGTCCAGGCGCGTGACCCAGGCATGTCCCCCAACCAGAGTTGTCAGGCCAGAGCCTACTCCCACTCGATCGTCCCTGGCGGCTTCGAGGTGATGTCGTAGGTCACGCGGTTGATCCCGCGCACCTCGTTGACGATGCGGTTCGCGACGCGTGCCAGGAACTCCATGCTGAAGGGATAGACATCCGCCGTCATGCCATCCGTGCTGGTCACCGCGCGCAGCGCGCAGGCCTGGTCGTAGGTGCGGCCATCGCCCATCACGCCCACCGTGCGCACCGGCAGCAGCACCGCGAAGGCCTGCCAGATCGCGTCGTACAGCCCGGCGTTGCGGATCTCCTCGAGGAAGATGGTGTCCACCCTGCGCAGCAGGTCGGCCTTCTCGCGCGTCACCTCGCCGGGGATGCGGATCGCCAGGCCGGGCCCCGGGAAGGGATGACGGCCGACGATCGCCTCGGGGATGCCGAGCTCGCGGCCGAGCTCTCGCACCTCGTCCTTGAACAATTCGCGCAGCGGCTCGACCAGCTTCATGCGCATGGTCTCGGGCAGGCCGCCGACGTTGTGGTGCGACTTGATGGTGACGCTCGGACCGCCGGTGGCGCTCACGCTCTCGATCACATCCGGGTACAGCGTGCCCTGCGCCAGGAAATCGGCACCGCCGAGCTTGTTCTGCTCCTCCTCGAACACCTCGATGAACAGGCGCCCGATGGTCTTGCGCTTCACCTCCGGGTCGGTGACGCCGCTGAGCTGGCCGAGGAAAAGATCCGACGCATCGCGATGGACCAGCTTGATGTTGAAGCGGTCGCGGAAAGTGGCGACGACCTGCTCGCTCTCGCCGGCGCGCATCAGGCCGTGGTCCACATAGATGCAGGTGAGCTGGTCGCCGATCGCCTCATGCAGCAGCACCGCCGCGACCGAGGAATCGACGCCTCCGGAAAGGCCGCAGACCACACGCCCCGTGCCGACCTGGGCGCGGATCTTCTCGACCATCTCTGCGCGGAAGGCACCCATGGTCCAGTCGCCCTGCAGCCCGCAGACGAGATGCGTGAAGTTCCGCAGCAGCTGCGCGCCATGCGGCGTGTGCACCACCTCCGGATGGAACATGGTGCCGTAGTAGTGGCGGGCATCGTCGGCGATCAGCGCGAAGGGTGCGCCCTCGCTGCTCGCAACCACGCGGAAGCCGGGCGGCAGCTCGGTGATGCGGTCGCCATGGCTCATCCACACCTGCTCGCGCGCGCCCTTGGCCCAGACGCCCTGGGTGATGGCGCAGTCGCCCGTCACGTCCACGAAGGCGCGGCCGAACTCGCGCGCATGCCCGCCCTCCACTGCGCCGCCGAGCTGGTGCGCCAGCGTCTGCTGGCCATAGCAGATGCCGAGGATCGGCAGGCCGGAGGCGAAGACGTAGTCCGGTGCGCGCGGGCTCTCGCCCTCCGTCACGCTGGCCGGGCCGCCGGAGAGGATGATGCCCTTCGGGTCGAAGGCGCGGATGCGGGCCTCCGGCGCGGCGTTGTAGGGCCAGATCTCGCAATAGACGCCGCTCTCGCGCAGTCGCCGCGCGATGAGCTGCGTCACCTGGCTGCCGAAATCGAGGATCAGCACGCGCTCGTGCCGGGTTGCGCCCAGCGCAGGATCTGGGTCGGCGGGCGCGGTGGAGTCGGGGGGGAGCGTCATGGCGGGCTATGACCACAACCCCGGCCCGGCGGCAAGCGGGAAGCGCCGCGCCCGGAGACCGGGCGTGCCCTACCCTTCCTTCACCGGGGCGGTCGCCGAGAGCAGGATGTCGATCGGGTCCCAGACCAGGGCCGTCTGCAGCACCGGATGGCCGGCGACCAGCACGCTGTCGGTCATCGCCGGCCGGCCGCCCAGGTGTCGGTAGAAATAGCGCGCGGGGTTGTCGGCCAGCACCCAGACCAGGGCGGATCTGCAGCCGATCACGCGCAGATGCGCCGCCATCGCGCGCATCAGCCGCCGCCCGACGGCGCGCTCGCGGAAATCGTCCAGCACGTAGAGCGTTTCGACCTCGCCATCCGCCAGGCCGCGGCGGCGGGCGCGGCCGCCGGAGGCGAAGCCGATCACCGCCGCTTCCGGCCCGGCCTTGTCGGCCGGCAGGTCGGCCCCGCCCGCGGTCGCGACAAACACAGCATGGCCGTCGCGCCGGTCGAGGATCGCGCGGTGGTAGAACGCCGCGAGCCGCGCCTCCGAGAGATTCGCCAGATAGGCGTCGTCGAGGATGCCAGCATAGGCGCTGCGCCAGGCTGCCACATGCACCGCGGCGATCCCCGGCGCGTCGTCCGGCCGGGCGCGGCGGACGGCGATCATGGCCGGCGCTCCAGCACCGCCGCGAAGAAGCCATCGGTGCCGTGGCCGGCCGGCGAGAGGGCGAGGTACGGCCCCTCCCCCGGCGCCGGAACCCCCGGGCAAAGCTCCGCCCACAGCGCCAGGACGGGGCGCACGACGAAATCAGGGTGGCGCCCGAGGAAGCGCTCGATCTGCATCTCGTCCTCCTCCGGAAGGAGCGAGCAGGTAGCGTAGATCAGCCTGCCGCCCGAACGCACGAGGTCTGATGCGTCATCCAGTATGACGGATTGTTTCGCCGAAAGCTCGGCCAGGTCCCGCGCGGTGGTGCGCAGCCGCGCATCCGGGTTGCGCCGCCAGGTGCCGCTGCCGGTGCAGGGCGCATCCACAAGAACGCGATCGAAGCTCCGGCCGCGGCGCTTGCGCCATTTGTCGCCGGGGACGAGACGATGCCGCTCAACATTGTCCACGCCGGCACGCCGCAGCCGCCGCCCCGCCCCTTCCAGCCGCGTGGCGGAGACATCGCAGGCGACGATATGGCCACGGTTTCCCATCGTGGCCGCAAGCGCCAGCGTCTTGCCCGCAGCACCCGCGCAATAATCGGCCACGCGCATGCCCGGTTGCGCATCGGTGACCAGGGCGATGAGCTGGCTCCCCTCGTCCTGCACCTCGACCAGACCTTCCTTGAAGGCGGCGGTCGCGGAGATCGGGCGGCGGTCCGTGACCCGCAGCCCCCAAGGGGAGAAGGGCATCGGCTCGGCCGGGATCCCCTCGCCGGCCAGCGCCAGCCGTGCCGATTCCCGCGTCGTGCGCAGCAGGTTGGCGCGCAGGTCGAGCGGTGCGGCGGCTTCCATCGCCGCAGCCTCGGCGGCGAGTTGCTCGCCGAACCGGGCGCGCAGGCCGGGAAGCGCCCAGTCGGGCAGGTTGAGGCGCACGCCCTCCGGCATCTCCGCGTGCAGCAGCGGTGTGCCGGCCAGGCGCCGGACCAGTTCCACCTCGCCGGGCTCCAGCGGCGCCGGGGCGAAGCGGTCGCCGGTGAAATGGCCCGCGATCTTCTGGGGTGGCCAGCCCTCGACCAGCAGCAGTTGCGCGGCCAGCACGAGGCGCGGGGTGGGCTGTGCACCGATCCGCGCCAGATGCCAGTCCAGCCGGATCCGCTGGCGGACGGCGCCCCAGGCCAGTTCCGAGACCGCGCGGCGATCGCCGCTGCCGATGAAGCGCCGCGCGCGGAAATAGTCGTTGGCGATGGCGTCAGCCGGCCTGCGAGGCTCGGCATCCAGCGCCGCGAGAAGCTCGATCGCCGCCTGGATGCGGCCGGCGGGGGTCATGCGGAAAGCGCGCCCCGCGGATCGGCAAAGCTGGCATGGGCATCGAAAACCACCACCGCGGCGCGGCGGGCCGGACCGCTCATCGGGGGCTGGCGTCCTTCCTGATCGACCCATGCTTGCCCCGGCGGCGGCCGAGGGCAAGGCCCAAGAAGCGGGCGGGGAATAAGTACCTGGACGCCTCGTTGTGGGGCTGACCGGGCGAACCGGCGCAACCCCGCGGAGACAACCCATGCCACCCTTCCCGACCGATGCCGACGACACCATCCTCGGCACCAACTTCGCCGACCTGATCGACGGCCTTGACGGCAACGACCAGCTCGAAGGCTTCGGCGGCAATGACCGCCTGTTCGGCAGCAAGGGCTTCGACACGCTCTACGGCGATGACGGCGCCGATACGCTGGACGGCGGAGAGGACGATGACCGCGTCTTCGGCGGCGCGGACAGTGATCGCCTGTTCGGCGGCGACGGCAACGACCTGGTCGAGGGCGAGGACGGCAACGACCGGGTGCTCGGCGGCGCAGGCTTCGACACGCTGTTCGGCGGCCTCGGCAACGACACCATGGATGGCGGCGAGGAGCGTGACGAGCTGTTCGGCGGCGACGGCGCCGACAGCATGCAGGGCGGCAGCGGCGAAGACCTGATGTTCGGCGGCCTCGACGCGGACACGCTGCGCGGCGGCGACGACGCCGACCTGGTGGAGGGCGGCGACGGCGACGACCGGCTGTTCGGCGACAACGGCGCCGACGAGATGTATGGCGGCCTCGGCAACGACACCATGAACGGCGGCGCCGACGGCGACACGATGTTCGGCGGCGACGGCAATGACAGCGTGCTGGCCGGCGAGGGCGACGACTTCGTCGGTGGCGGCTTCGGTGACGACACCGTCAATGGCGGCAACGGCACGGACCTGCTCTTCGGCGATGCCGGCAACGACCTGCTGACCGGCGGCGAGGGCGATGACGACCTGCGCGGCGGCGATGGCGCCGACCGTCTGCAGGGCGGGGCCGGCACCGACTGGCTGCGCGGTGGCGACGGCATCGACCGGCTGACCGGTGGCGGCGACAAGGACCATTTCGTGTTCGGCAACGTCGCGGCGCATCGCGACATCGCCACCGATTTCGAGGCGGGCAACGACAAGATCGCGATCGAGGCGCAGCTGTTCGGCGGCGGGCTGTTCGCCGGCAACGCGCTGCTCGACGTGCAGCTGGTGGTGAACGCGAACCCGGGTGCGCTGGTCGCCGGCCTCGGCACCTTCCTGTTCGACACCGACACCGGCGTGCTGCGCTGGGACGCGGATGGGCGCGGCGGCGCAGGGGCGGTGACGATCGCGACGCTCCAGGGCGTCGGCAGCATCACCACCGGCGACTTCGAGATCTTCTGAGGCAAGCGCAGGGCGCGGGCGCTTCGGCGTCCGCGCCCCTGGCGCGTACGGGGACAGGAGACACTCATGCTGATCCGACCGAACGAGACCACCGCCGTCGAAGCGTCCGAAGGGCCGCCGGTCATCGAATTCCTGTGCCGCGCCGAGGATGAGGGCGTGATCGCCCCGCCGGTCCTGGCGAAGGCCATGCTGCCCGACTGGTTCCGCCGCCTGCCCGCGGTGGATCCCGCGCATCTCTCGGCGACCAACAACGGGCTGACCGCGAAGCGCTGCATGCCGTTCTTCGATGCGCTCGCCACCGGCTGGATCCTGCCGCTGGCAGCCACCGTGCGGCTGCAGATCAGCGAGGGCGGGCAGAGCGTGCAGGCAGGCTGGGAGTTCGACCGGGTGATGGTGAGCAACCATTCGCCGCCGCAGGTCGCCGGCCATCCGGCACAGCCGCGGCCGCCGGTGAAGTTCCACAACCACTGGACCACCCGCACCGCGCCCGGCTGGTCCTGCCTGTTCCTGCCGCCGCTGAACCGGCCGAACCCGGTGTTCGAATGCGTCGCCGGCATCGTGGACACCGACAGCTACGCCTCGCCGGTGCACCTGCCCTTCTTCGCGACCGGCGCAGACGGCGTGCATGTGATCGAGCGCGGCACGCCGCTGGTGCAGGTCATTCCGTTCCGCCGCGAGGATGCGGCGCTGCCGGGCGTGGTGCGCGCCGAGACGGGCGCCGAAGCGGCGACGCGCGAGCGGATCCTCCGTCAGACGCTGGCCTCCGACGGGTGGTACAGGCGCGAGGCGCGCGCCGCCCGATAGCGCGGGGCGGCAACGGAATAGCCGCCGCGTCCCGCCGTTGTCCTGTTGCCGGGGCCATTCCCGGCGACAGAGACCCCGGAAGGGAAAACACCATGATCCGCAAGACCGCGCCGTTCGCCGCCATCGCCACCGGCATCGCGCTGCTCGCCACCCCTGCCGACGCCCGCATCGCCGGCCCCGCGGCGCCGGTGGCGGAGGCGCCGGCGGCAAAGGGGCTGCTGCACTTCGCCAGCAACTCCAGCTCCAACAGCTCGTCGAACTCGTCCTCGAACAGCAGCTCGACCAGCTCCTCGAACAGCTCTTCGAACTCGAGCTCGAACAGCTCGTCCAACAGCTCCTCGAACTCGAGCTCCAACTCCTCGTCCAACAGTAGCTCGAACAGCAGCCGCTGATGCGGCACCGCGGCCGGCCGCCTGCGGCCGGCCGCACCCCATCAGTGCCAGCCGCGGCCGATCAGCGCTGCCTCGGTCTCGGCATCCATCGGCGCCGCCGCACCGAGCCGCTCCAGCGCCGCCGCGATCACCGGATGATCCGCCGAGGCGCCGCGCAGCGCATCGCCCTCCTGCAAGGCGACACTCGCCCTGAGCGCCCAGCCGCCGGCCTCACGGCAGGCCAGGCCGATCAATGCGCCCTGCGGCGAGGCGAGCCGGAAGTCACGGCAGACGCCACCATCCACCGCATGCGAGGCCAGCGGCTGCACCGCGATCCCGCCGGCGATGCGCCGCGTGCCGGACGGCACGCTCTCCAGCGCGGCCGCCACCTGCGCGCGGGCGCCGGCCAGCGGATCGCGCAGCGCCGCCTCCTCACCCGCGCCCCCGCGCCCGAGCAGATAGCCCAGCGGCGCCGCCAGCAGCGCGGCGACCGAAGCGGCGAGCGCCAGCGGGACCAGACCCGCGCGTGGCCGGCGCTGCGGCAGCGGCACCACCTGCGCGGTCGCCGGCACCTCGCCCCGCGCGGCTCTGTCGGCGGCCAGCACCGCGGCCAGCAGCTTGTCCGGCACCGGCAGGTCGGCGACCGGGGCAAAGGCATCGGCAGCCGCACGCCGCGTGCGCTCGAACACCGCATAGCGCGCCGCGAGCGCCGGCTCGGCGGCAATGCGCGCATGGAGCGACGCGGCCTGCTCCGCCTCGATTTCGCCATCTGCCAGTCGCATCAGCATCTCGTCGCTCGGCTCCTCCGCCGTCATCGCCTAGTCACCCCCTTCGCCGCCCAGCTTCGCGCCGGCCAACCCCAGCGCAGCGCCGAGGCTCTGCCGCGCGCGGAACAGCCGGCTCATCACCGTGCCGGGCGGCACAGCCAGCATCTCCGCGGCCTCCGCGTAGGAGAGGCCCTCCACGCACACCGCGACCAGCACCGCGCGCTGGTCCTCCGACAGGGCGTCCATCGCCGCCCATACCCGCTCCAGCGTGAGGCTGGCCTCCGTCACGCGGCGGCCATCCTCCCCGATCAAGGCAGCGAGCGCGTCCGGCTCGCTGGTCGTCGGGCCGGCGCGGCCACGCGCGCGGCGCTGGTCGATCCAGATGTTCTGCATGATGCGGAACATCCAGGAATCGAGGCGCGTGCCGGGCGTGAAGCGCTCCGGCGCGCGCAGCGCCCGCTCGCAGGCGCCCTGCACAAGTTCGTCCGCCGCGTCGAGCGAGCCCGTCAGACCGGCGCCGAACCGACGCAGCCGCGGCAGCAGGGCGACGAGTTGCCGGGCGAAGTCGCTCGGCGAATCTCTGTCTCGTTCCCCCATCAGCAGCCTGTAGACATATCGTCACAGCCTCGTGCTTATTCCGCCGGATCGGTATTGAACCATATGAGCGAAGTTCGCCGTCGCGCCTACTGCCCCGGCGTGCCTGCTCTGATCACCTGCCCAAGGAGCCTGTCGTGACGCGGCCACAGGGTCGTATGCGCCGATTGCTGCGTCATGCCTTGCCGGCGATGTGCGCCGGCCTGCTGCTGGCCGCCGTGCCGGCGATGGCCGATGATGACGACGACGGGCCAGGTGGCAGCGCGGCCGGCGGCGAGGGCTCTGACCTGCGCGGTCAGTTGCCGGCCGGCGCACCGAGCACCGGCAGCTTTATCGGCGATCTGCGAGGGCTGCTCGGCAGCATCGCGCCGGGCATTGCCGTGCCGGCTCCCGCGCCCGCGGAGGCGCCGGCGTCACGACCTGCCGCCCCGGCGCCACGGCCACCGCAGCGCGCCGCGACCGTGCCGAACGAGATCACCGCCATCGGCCTCGACCAGCTTCCGCGTTCGCGACTGCTCGCAGCCGGCTTCACCATCATCGAGGAAGTGCCGGCCGAAATCGTCCCGGGCAGCATCGCCCGCCTCGGCCTGCCGCGCGGCCTCACGGCGGCGGCGGCGCGGGATTTGGCACGCAGCCTCGCGCCCGCCGCGCGGTTCGACCTGACGCATCTCTATCGCCCCGGCGGAGACGCCGCGGTGCAGCCGGTGGTCGCCCTGGGCAACGCGGCATGCGCGGCGCGCCCGGTCGGCGTGGTGGATACCGGCGTGGATCCGGCACATCCCGCTCTGGCCGGCCGGCAGGTCGAGCAGGTCACGCGCCGCAGCGCGGGCCGGGCGGCGGCGGGGACGGCGCATGGCACCGCCGTCGCGGCGCTGCTCGCCTCGGCCATCGGTGCCGCGCCGATCCTGGTGGTGGATGCCTTCCACCGCCGCCCGGACGGCGATGCGGCGGATGCCTTCGACATCGCGGCGGCCCTGGCGCTACTCGCCACACGCGGCATCAAGGTGGTGAACCTCTCCTTCGCCGGGCCGGCCAACGAGGTGCTCGCCTTGGCGACCGAACGCGCCGCCGCACATGGCATGCTGCTGGCGGCGGCCGCCGGCAATGACGGGCCGCGCAGCCCGCCGCGCTATCCGGCCGCCTATCCCTGGGTGGTCGCGGTGACGGCGGTGGATGCGCAGGCGCGCCCGTTCATCCGCGCGGTGCGCGGCAGCCACCTGGCCTTCGCGGCGCGGGGCGTCGGGCTGGAAGCGCCGGGGCGCGGCGGCGCCAGCCTCAGCGGCACGTCTTACGCCGTCCCCTTCGTCACCGCCGCCTTCGCGCGCGCGATGACGACCGAGGACCGCGAGGCGGCGCTGCTGCGCCTTGCCGGCAGCGCCCAGGATCTCGGCCCGCCGGGGCGCGATGCGGTGTTCGGCTGGGGCCTGATCCGCCCCGAGTCCGGCTGCGCCGGCGGGGCCTAGACCGGAGTGGGCCCCCGGGGGGGCCGGGGCCCCCCCGGCGGC
>NZ_JAWLHG010000004.1:171904-356842 GCF_041690465.1 Falsiroseomonas sp.
AGTGTGCTCAGGGCCACTCCGGTCGGCTGTTCATGAGCCGGCGATTCACGCCCCGGCGCACCCGCCTTCGGCGTGCGCACCCCGGGCGATCGCGGCCTACCCCTCCATGCGGTAGTTCGGTGCTTCGCGCGTGACTGCCACGTCGTGCACATGGCTCTCGCGCAGGCCGGCATTGGTGATGCGACGGAAGCGGGCGCCGCGCTGCATGTCGGCGATGGTGGCGCTGCCGGTGTAGCCCATGGCGGCGCGCAGGCCGCCGACCATCTGGTGGATGACGCCGCTGACCGGCCCCTTGTAGCCGACCCTGCCCTCGACGCCCTCGGGCACCAGCTTGAGCTTGTCGGCGACCTCGGCCTGGAAGTAGCGGTCGGCCGAGCCGCGCGCCATGGCGCCGAGCGAGCCCATGCCGCGATAGGATTTGTACGACCGCCCCTGGTAGAGGAACACCTCGCCAGGTGCCTCGTCCGTGCCGGCGAAGACGCTGCCCATCATGACGCAATCGGCGCCGGCGGCGATCGCCTTGGCGACGTCGCCCGAGGACCGCACGCCGCCATCGGCGATGCAGGGCACGCCGCGCTCGCGGCAGGCGGCAGCACTTTCCATCACGGCGGTGAGCTGCGGCACGCCGACGCCGGCGACGATGCGCGTGGTGCAGATGGAACCCGGCCCGATGCCGACCTTCACCGAATCGGCGCCCGCCTCGATCAGCGCCAGCGCGCCTTCCGGCGTGGCGACGTTGCCGGCGACCACCTGCACGGAATTGGACAGCTTCTTGATCAGCTCGATCGCGCGCAGCACGCCGCCCGAATGGCCGTGCGCGGTGTCCACCACCACGACGTCCACCTCCGCCTCCACGAGCAGCGTGGCGCGACGCAGCCCGTCCTCGCCGACCCCGGTGGCCGCCGCCACGCGCAGCCGTCCCATCGCATCCTTCACCGCGTTGGGGTTGGCCTGCGCCTTGTCCATGTCCTTCACGGTGATCAGCCCGATGCAGCGATAGGCATCGTCCACCACCAGCAGCTTCTCGATGCGGTGCTTGTGCAGCAGCGCGCGCGCCTGGGCCGGCGTGACGTCGCCCTTCGCCGTGACCAGGTTTTCCCGCGTCATCAGCTCGTAGACGCGCAGGTTCGGGTCGGTGGCGAAGCGCACGTCGCGGTTGGTGACGATGCCGACCAGCCGCCCGCTGTCGCGCTCCACCACCGGGATGCCGCTGATGCGATGGCTTTCCTGCAGCGCCCGCACATCGGCCAGCGTCTGGTCGGGATGGATGGTGAGCGGGTTCACCACCATGCCGCTCTCGAACTTCTTGACCCGCCGCACCTGCGCCGCCTGGTCCTCGGGCGAGAGGTTCTTGTGCACCACGCCGATGCCGCCGGCCTGTGCCATGGCGATGGCCATCGGCGCTTCGGTCACCGTGTCCATTGCGGCGGCGACGAGGGGGATGTGCAGCGCGATGTCGCGCGTCAGCCGGGTGCGGGTGTCGGTGTCGGCCGGCAGCACGGTGGAGTAGGCGGGCACCAGCAGCACGTCGTCGAAGGCAAAGGCTTCTTCGAAACGTCCCCGCACGGGGGCGACGTCGGCGGGGCTGTCGGGGGGAGCCATGGCGGGAACCTCGTACGGGGCGCGACCTTGGCGGCCCGCCCTACACCCGATGCGCCTGCGCCGTCCAGCGCGACGGCGCGACACTGCCATGACGGGTGGGCGGGGGAGGCCCCGCCAGCCTAGATGGCGATGGCGTAGGCCGGCCTGCGGGGGTCGGCGGCGGCGCTGATCAGGCCGCTCGCCGGGTCGGTCCGCACCAGTTCCACGCAGCCGGCAACCTCGGTCCAGTCGGGCCAATCGGCGATCAGGTGGCCGCGCGCGGCGAGGTCCTGCCGGACCGCTTCCGGGATGCGTCCTTCCAGCGAAAGCCGGCCCGGGAAATAATCGTGCGGCGCGGAGGAGGCGGGGAAGGCATAGGTCGCGACCCGCGGCGCCTCCACCGCCTCCTGCGGCGACATGCCGAAATGCAGCAGGTTCAACAGCACCTGGAGCATCGCCTGCGGCTGCACGTCGTTGCCGGGCGTGCCGAAGGGCATGACGCCGCCATCGGCCAGCTCCATCAGCGCCGGCATCGGCGTCAGGCGCGGCCGCTTGCCCGGCGCGTAGCCGGCCGGATGCGCCGGATCCACCCGGTTCTGGGAGCCGCGGCCGGAGACCATCAGCCCCGTTCCCGGCACCAGCGGCCCGGTCCAGGAGCCGTCGGAGGGCGTAGCCGAAACCGCATTGCCCCAGCGGTCCACCACGCAGACATAGGAGGTGCCGGCCTCGACCGGCGGCTCCTTCTCGCGCGAGGGCGCATCGGGAAAGCCCGCGCCTGCGCCGATCAGCCGCGCCGGCATGCCGGGATGCGCACGTGCCGGATCGATCGCCGCGACCCGGCGGGCGAGATGCGCGGGAGAGAGCATCTCCGCCATCGGCACCTCGACGAAATCGGGGTCGCCGACATGGTATTCGCGATCCGCGAAGGCGCCCTTCAGGCATTCCACGATCAGATGGAGGTAGTCCGGCGAGTTGTGCGCCAACCCGTCGAGGCCGGCCTTCTCCAACAGCAGCAGCGCCTCGGCGAGCGTCGGTCCCTGGCACCAGGGACCGCAGGTAACCAGGCGATGGCCGCGCCACTCCACGCTCAGCGCCGGCAGCACCGGCGAGCGGTAGGCGGCCAGGTCATCCATGGTCAGGTAGCCGCCCTCGCGCGCCTGGAAGGCGGCGATCTCGCGAGCGATGTCGCCGCGGTAGAAGGCATCGTGCGCTGCCTGCAGCCCGGCCTCGCGCCCCCTGGAAGCGGCGGCGCGTTCCTGCTCGATCATATGGCGGAGCGACCTCGCCAGGTCGGACTGCACGAAGCGCTGCCCGACCGCCGGCGGCTTGCCACCCGGCAGGAAGATCGCCGCGTTGTAGTCCCAGCGGCGGTAGCCGGCTTCGTTCTTGGCGATGTTGCGTGCCAGCACGTCGTAGACGGCGAAGCCCTCCTCCGCGAAGCGCATGGCGAACTGCGCCACATCCCCGAAGCCCATCGTGCCGTGGCGGCGGAGCGCGGTGATCCAGGCGTCGGGCGCCGCGGGGACCACGCTGCGCAGCACGCCCGGCGGCATCCTCCCACCATGCCTCTCGCGGAACAGGTCGCGGGGGATCGAGCGCGGCCAGGGGCCGAGCCCGGCGATGGTCTCCACCGTGCCGTCGGCAAGCCGGATGATGATCGGCGCCACGCCGGCCACGCTGACGATGTCCGGATGCAATACGCCGAGCGCGATGCCCGCGGCGGCGGCGGCATCCACCGCATTGCCGCCGCCCTCCAGCACCGAGAAGCCGGCGGCCGCGGCCAGGTAGTGGCCGGCGGAGACGGCGTGGCGCGTGCCGCTGATGGTCGGGCGGGTGGTGGGCATCGCGACGGCGTCCCTATTCCATCCGCGCGCCGGAACGGCGGACGACCTCGCGCCAGCGGCCGATCTCGGAGGCCATGTAGTCGCGGAACTCGGCCGCGGTGGAGCTGCGCGGCCGCATCCCCACATTCGACATGGTCTGCTTGAAGGCGTCGCTCTGCGTCACCTGGCGGATGCTCTCGCTGATGCGCTGGACGATCTCGGGCGGAATGCCGACCGGCCCGGCGAAGCCCAGCCAGCCGGCTGCCTCGTAGGTGGGATAGCCGACCTCGGCGAAGGTCGGCGCGTCCGGCAGCAGCGGGTCGCGGGTCTGCCCGGTGGTGGCCAGCGCGCGCAGCCTGCCGTTGCGGATGGAGGCCATCAGCGCGTTGATCGTGTTGAAGGTCATGTCCACCTGGCCGGCGAGCGTGTCGGTGACCGCCGGCGGGCTGCCGCGATAGGGCACGTGGACGATCTCCACGCCGCTGACCTGCCGGAACAGCTCGCCCGCCATGTGGGTGGAGGTGCCGCTGCCCGCCGAGGCCCAGGTGAGCTGCCCCGGCCGCGCCTTCGCCGCCGCCACCACGTCGGCCACGCTGCGGAAGGGGGAATCGACCCGTACGGCGAGCGCGCAGTCGTTCGAAGCGGCGAGGCCGAGCGGCGTGAAGGAGGTCAGCGGATCATAGGGCACGTTGGGCAGCAGCGCCGGCGCGATGGCGAGCGAGGAGGAGTTGACCGACCCGATCGTGTAGCCGTCGGGTGTGGCCTTGGCGATCAGGTCGGTGCCGATCGTCCCGCCGGCGCCGAAGCGGTTCTCCACCACCACCGTGTGGCCCCAGAGGTCGGAGAGGCCCTGCGCCACCACCCGGCTGACCACGTCGAGCCCGGCGCCGGCCGCCACCGGCACGATCATCCGCACCGGCCGGTTCGGGTAGTCGGTCTGCGCCCGCGCGGCGCGGGGCAGAACCAGCAGCGCCGCCGCGGCGGCAAGAAGCTGACGCCGACCTGTCTGGACGAATGGCATCGCGGCTACTCCTGCGTCTCGATGGCTGGATCCAATGATGCCGCCCGAACCACCGCTGCGGTCAAGCCGGGGAAGCGCACCCACGATGCGGGCGCGGAAGGCTCGCAGGGTGGAATGACGCCTTCGTGGCGGAGAGAAGGGCGGGCCTGTGCGTTGCGAGGACGATCCGCAACAATTCGGAGTCGTCCCACGCCATGGCTTCCGGCCTGAATATCCGCTTTCCGAACGACCTGCCCCGCCTGGAAGACGATGCGCGCGACTGGCTGAACGAGCTGGACCGTGACGGCCGCACCGACTTCGGCGAGGCCGGCGGCAGCCTCGCCTCGCTGGAGGACCGGTTGCGGCCGAGCCTGGAGGAAGCGCGCAGCTGGTTCGATGACCGGCTTGGCGAAGGGGAAGCCGCCGCGGACAGCACCGTGTTCCGCACGGACGCCATTGAGGCCTTGCTGGAGCGCAGCGGTCTCGCCGGGCTTGGCGGCGAGCTCGACATCCGCAACCTCGATGATCTTGCGCGGCTCGCCGATCGCCTGCCGCCCGAACTGGCCGGGCCGGACGCCACCGGCGAGGTGCCGACCGGCAGCGCCGAGGTCCCGCGGGGGCTGGCCGCGCTCGGCGCCAGCCTCGCCGCCGCACCGCGCATCATCGAGGCGCTGGGCCCCACCGCGCAGACCCTGACCACGCGCGGCGAGACCTACACCGTGGTGGAGACCTACCGCGATCCCGCCTCCGGCTTTTCCGCGCTGCGGCTGCATCGCGACGGTGGCGCCGAGGTCTTCGCGGTGGACGGCCTGCAGGTTGGCTCGCGCGCCGACGAGGTGACGGCGGCGACGCTGGGGCGCCTGCAGCTGCGCTCCGAGGCCTTCGCCGAGATGGTGGCCGACGCCGCCGCGGTCGGACTGAACGGCGACGGGCCGGCGCTCATCGTCGGGCCGAGCCTCGGCGGCGCCATCGCCCAGGCGGCCGCCTATGAGACGGCGGAGGCGCTGCTGGCCGCGCCGCAGGGCTTCGACACCGGCGCGGTGCAGCTGGTCACCGTGGACCCGCTCGGCGGCCGCGACGCGACGGAATGGCTGAACGGCGGCACGCTCGATCCCGCGGCGCTGGAGCTGATCACGGCGCTGAACCTGCGGACGGAGGGCGACATCGTCTCGCGCATCGGCAGCCATATCGGCGCGACGCTGACCCTGCCCGCGTTCGACGAGGACGGCAACCGCGTGGAGCTCGCAGCCGGCGAGGCACATGCGAACGTGGTCTCGCTGCTGCAGGCGCTGGGCGACGACGCGCCCTTCGCGGCCGGCACGCGCGGGGCGCCGGAGGAGATCTCCGGCTTCGCCCGCGCCTCGGAGCTGGCCTCGGAGGCGCTGATCGCGGGCTGGGACGAGGCCGGCACGCCGGAGGCCCCGCCGCAGGCGCTGCAGGTCCCGGGCGAGGCGCGGCTCTCCGACGACCGGACGGTCTGGACGCTGGACGCGGACAGCGACGGGCTGGTGGACTTCACCGTGCAGCTCGCCGGGCCGCTCGATCCGGCGCGCGACGACGTGGTGTTGTAGGACTTCCGCCGATCCGGTTCAGACCTCGGGGCCCGGCGGCCCTGCGGTCATCGGATCGGGTCAGCGCGGCGGCAGGATGCGGCAGGCGCGTGAGGCGGCGCGGGAGAGCATCAGCATCCGCCGCGCCGCCACCGCGCCCTTGCCGGTTTCCCCGGCGATCTTCTCGAACAGCGGGTTGGTGACGAGCGCGCGCGTGGCGGCGTCGATCGCCACATCCGCCGCGGCCACCGCGCCCGCTTCGAACACCGCGCGGCGGAGCAGCGAGAGCGTGCCCGCGAGCCCCGGGCGCAGGCCATGAATGGCGGCGACCTCGCGCACGAGGCGGAAGCCGCGCCAGGCGAAGAACACCGCATCCAGCGCCGGCGATGGCACCACCGCCGTCGCCGCGAAGGCCTGCGCCGCGGCGCTGCGCCCAGCCGAGTTGGCGGCGCGGTCGAGCTCGGCCAGCGGCCCGGCTTCCAGCAGCCCGGTGAGCGAATCGAGATCGTTGGCGCCGCGCAGCGCCGGGATGGTCGGCGCCGCGGCGGGTGTGCGCGCCGCCCAGGCCAGCGTCGCGGTGCGCGCCTCGACATAGTCGCCGCGCGCGAAGGCCGCGCGCGCGCGGTCCACCACGGTGAGCGTCCAGAGGCCGCGCAATTCGCGCAGGAAGGCCCAGGCGATCAGTCCGTAGCCGGCGACCGCGACGGCCAGCGTCAACCAGCCGAGCCAGGCCGCACGCTCGAACTGGTCCGTGACGAAATTGGCGACGTCCAGCACGGAGAGCCCGAGCAGCAGCACCGCCACCCCGGCGGCGCCCAGCGACAGCGCCGACCAGCGCCGCGCCGGGCGCGGCGGCACGACGGGCGCGACCTCCTGCTCCCAGCCGAAGTCGAGCCGCGCTGCCGGCAGGCTGTCTTCCTCCGCCAGGATGCGTGGCCCACGGGGTGGATCCTGGGGCATCCGATTCAGACCTCCGGTGCTTGCGGCCTCCGGCTGCCGCGCCCTGCGGCCATCGGATGCCTCGCCACTCACAGCAGATCCCCGATCAACGCTGCCAAGAGGGCATCCAGCCCCAGATGGGGAATGCCGGAGGCGCCGTCACCATCCAAGCGCGGTGGCTGGAAGACCGGCATCTCGAAGAAGGGGTGGTCCCAGTAGCCGGGCTCCGGCCGGCGCATCGGCACCTCGCCGGGATAGACCCGCGCGACGCGCCCGGTATCCAGCCGCAGGCCGCGCACCGCGGCGACCGGCCGCCCTTCCAGCACCGCCACGTCGTCTTCCGTGCAGCGGATGGCGGCGATGGCGTGGACGGAGGTGGCGGCATCCAGCGGCCCGGCCGGATCGCGCCCCACCAGGTCGCCGAGCAGGCCGAGCAGCGCATCCCGCGTGCGCGAAGGCACGTGGTCCGCCTTGGTGGCGGCGAAGCCGACGCGGCGCACCCCTTGTCCCGTCAGCAGGTCGAACAGGCCGAGCCCCCCGCGCAGGCTGGCGGCGACCGCGGCCAGCGCCTCGGCGGTGTCGTCGAAGGCCTCCTCCCCCGCATGCAGCGCGCCGAGCGCATCCACCAGCACCGCCTGGCGGTGGAAGCGGCGGAAGAACGGGTCGAAGAAGGTGGCGCGCTGGTCGTCCAGATAGGCCTCGTGCCGGCGCGCCAGCAGCGCGGCGAGGTCGCCGGTCTCGGCATGCGGCAGCGGGAAGAACCACAGCAGCGGGGCCTCGCCGCGGGGGCCGGGGTTCAGCGCGCGGCCGGGCTGGAGGAAGCGAAAGCCGAGCTTGTCGCGGCAACTGCGCAGCGCATCGCGGTAGAGGGCAAAGCCCTGCCGCGCCAGGGCCTCCTCGGCCGGCGCGGTGGCGGGCAGCGCATCCACGAAGGCGAGGAAGGCGCCCGCCGCCTCCGCCCGCCGGCCGCGCCGCAGCCGCGCCAGGGTGGCGCGCGACCAGTCGCCATAGGATTGGTCGAGCATCGGCAGGTCCAGCAGCCACTCGCCGGGATAGTCCAGCAGTTCCAGCGTGACCTGCCGCGGGCCGGCGAACAGCGCCCGCGCCTGGCCGAGCATGGAGCGCGGGTCGAGCTCCAGCGCGATCTCCAGCGTCGAGAGATCCTCGGTGCGTTCCGGCCAGCGCGGCGGATCGGCGGCCAGCGCGCGCAGATGCGCCGAGGCATCGAAGCGTGGCGTGGCCTGCACCTCGGCGGGCACGATCCGCGCCGCCCGCAGCCGCCCGCCGGCCGCCGCTTCCAGCGCCGGAAGCGTGCGCGCGCCGCGCCCGGCGGCGAGCAGGTTGGCGACCAGAGAGGTCAGGAACACCGTCTTGCCGGCGCGCGAGAGGCCGGTGACGGCCAGCCGCACCCGCTCGCGCCCGATCAGCGCCCGTCCGAGGTCGCCGGCGCCGGCGAGCGCATCCTCGATCGGGGAGAGGAGGTTGAAGCTGGGCAAGGCGGGAGGGTGGGGGGAGACCCCTTGCCTCGGAGCTGCGCCTAGGCCCGCTCGATCAGCTCGATCTTGTAGCCGTCGGGATCCTCGACGAAGGCGATGACGGTGGTGCCGAACTTCACCGGCCCTGCTTCGCGCGTCACCTTGCCGCCGCCGGCGCGCACCGCCTCGCAGGCCGCCTTCACGTCCGGCACGCCGACCGCGAGGTGGCCGAACGCATTGCCGTGCTCGTATTTCTCCACGCCGTAATTGTAGGTCAGCTCGATCTCGCCGCCATTGTCCTTGTTGCCCTCGCCATAGCCGAGGAAGGCCAGCGTGTATTTCCCATCGGGCACGTCGCGCCGGCGCAGTTCCTTCATGCCGAGCAGCTTCGTGTAGAAGGCCACGCTGCGGTCGAGGTCGCCGACCCGGATCATCGTGTGCAGGAACTTGCCGCTCATCGCTCGCTCTCCTTCGGGGGTAGGAAATCCGCGGGGCGGATCGCGACGAGGAAGAGCCCCGCCGCATCGGCCGCCGCCACCGTCTCGTCGCGGTCCACCACCAGCGTGCCGGCCAGCCCGGATGGCCCGCCGCGCGCCTGGATGGCAATGCCGGCCAGCCCCGCCGCGGCCGCGCCGCGCGCCGTCTCCGGCCCGATCACCGGCAGGTCGGCGCGGACATCCTGCCGCGGCTTGACCAGCTTCACCAGCACGCCGCCACCGCCCTCACGCCGCAAGCCGGCGCAGCGCGCCAGCAGCGCATCGGTTCCCTCGATCGCCTCCAGCCCAAGCACCAGCCCCTGCTGCACGACACAGCACTGGCCCACATCGGCCGCACCCAGCGCGCGGGCCACCAGCACCCCGCGGGCGATGTCGGCGCGGTCGTCCTCGGTCGGCCCGCGGCGCGTCAGCACGCCCTCCGGCACCAGCAGCGCCTCCAGCACTTCCTGCGCGCCGAGCGGGCGGAAGCCCTCCTCGCGGACCAGGCGCAGCACGGCGGAAAGCAACCCGTCATCGCCACCGAAGATGGCGCGGCGGCCGAGCTTCGCCACCAGCCGCATTCCCTCCGCGTCGAAGCGGAAGGCGAGCAGCGAGGGGCGGGTGACCCGCCCGGCCAGCACCAGGTGGCGCACCCGCTGGCCGCGCAGCAGCGCGATCATCCGCCCGACCTGGCCGAGCGGCACCACCTCATGGCGATAGGCTGCGAAGTCCTGTGGCCGCGCGAATCCCTCGACCAGGATGCAGAAGAGGGGCCGCCCCGCCTTGGCCGCCGCATCGGCGATCCGCAGCGGCATCAGCCCGCTGCCGGCGACAAGACCAAGCGGCTCGGCCGCCTGCGCCATCTCAGCCGTCCAGCTCGTCATCCTCGCCGAGGCGGCCGAAGGGGCAGAGGCCGTGCCGGCCGCGGTCGCGGGCGAAGTCCAGGACCTCGGCGACATGCGGGTTGCCGGGATGCGCGGCGGCCACGGCCGCCACATGCTCCTCCGGCCGGCCGCCGCGGTAGAGGTCGTGCACCGCACGCGCCACCGTCATCACCTGCTCCTTGCTCAGGCCGAGCCGGCGCCGCATGGCGATGGTGTTCAGCCCGTGCAGCTTGGCGCGGTAGCCCTTGACGCGGCCGAAGGGCAGCACGTTGCGCTCCACGCCCGACATGCCGGCCACCAGCGCCATGCGGCCGATGCGCACGAATTGCTGCACCGCCGCGCCACCCTGGATGAAGGCGAAGTCGCCGATCTCGACATGGCCGGCGAGCATGATGTTGTTCACCAGGATCACGCCGTCGCCGATGCGGCAGTCATGGCCGATATGGACGACGCACATGATCAGGCAGTCGCTGCCCACCCGCGTCCAGCCGTCGCCGCCGACGCTGCCGCGGTGGATGGTCGCGTGCTCGCGCACCTGGGTGCGGGCGCCGATCGCCACGCCGGTCGGCTGGCCCTTGTATTTCAGGTCCTGCGGCGGCAGCCCGATAGTGGCAAAGGGGAAGACCTTCACGCCCGCGCCGAGCCGTACGCGGCCATCCAGCACGACGTGGGCGAGGAGTTCCACGCCCTCCTCCAGCACGCAATCGGGGCCGACCACGCAGCCTGGCCCGATGCGGCAGCCGGCGGCGATGCTGGCCCCGGGTGCCACGAAGGCGGCCGGGGAGACGATCGCGTCGGGGGAGATTCCGGCGCGCAATGCGGCTTGGTCCAAGGGCTGCTCTACTTGTCCAGGATCATCGCGGCGTAGGTCGCTTCGGCCACCACCTTGCCGTCCACCTTCGCCTCCGCGGCGAACTTCCAGATGTTGCCGCGCTGCTTCTCCTTGCGGACATGCACGCGCATCTGGTCGCCAGGCACCACCGGCTTGCGGAACTTGGCGCCGTCGACCGTCATGAAATAGACCAGCTTGCCCTGCGCCGAGGGGCCGAGCGTCTCGACCACCAGCACCGCCGCGGTCTGCGCCATGCTCTCGATGATCAGCACGCCGGGGAAGACGGGGTGCGCCGGGAAATGGCCCTGGAAGAAGTTCTCGTTGATCGAGACGTTCTTGATGCCGACGGCGGAGACATCGGGGACGAGGTCCACGACGCGGTCCACCAGCAGGAAGGGGAAGCGGTGCGGGATCGCCTGCATGATGCGGGCGATGTCATAGGCATTGGCGCTGCCCGTCTGCGTCGCCTCGGCGCTGCCAGGGTTGGCGTCCATGATCCTCCCTTCCGTCCCCGGTCGCGTATCAGCCACGGCCCGGCTTCTGGCCGAGCCGGCGCAGCGCCGCCATGGCGCGCAGGGTGTCCTTGGCGGGCCAGGCCGGGCTGCCGACCACGTCGGTGCCGGCCGGCACGTCGTTCATGACGCCCGCCTGCGCCCCGACGCGGACGCGGTCGCCGATGCTGGCATGCCCGGTCAGGCCCGACTGGCCGCCCATCTGCACCCCATTGCCCAGCGTCGCGGAGCCCGCGATGCCCACTTGCGCCACGATCACGCAACCGCGGCCGGTACGCACGTTGTGGCCGATCTGCACCAGGTTGTCGAGGCGCGTGCCGGCGCCGAGCACGGTATCGCCCTGGCTGCCGCGATCGACGCAGGAATTGGCGCCGACCTCCACGAAATCCTCGAGGATGACCCGGCCGAGCTGCGGCACCGTCTCGAACCGGCCCTCGGGCGTCACGGCGAAGCCGAAGCCTTCCTGGCCGATGCGGGCGCCGGGATGCACCACCACGAAGCGCGCGGCGATGCAGTGGCTGAGCGAGGCATGCGCGCCGATCCGGCAGCCCTCGCCGAGCACCACGCCCTCTCCCACCACCGCATGCGGGCCGATGACACAGCCAGGGCCGATCTCGGCACCGGCACCGATCACCGCCAGCGGCCCGACCTCGCAGCCCTCGCCGAGGCGGGCGCCGGGATCCACCACGGCACTGGGGTGGATGCCCGGGCGCGGCGGTGGTGCGGGGTGCAGCCGGGCGGCGATGCGGGCGAAACCGAGATAGGGCTGCCCGGTAACGATCGCCGCCACGCCTGCCGGCAGGCGCTCGGCGAAATCGGCGGCCAGCACCACGGCGGCGGCCCGCGTGGCGGCAAGCTGCCCGGCATAGCGCCGGTTGTCGAGGAAGGAGATCTCCGCCCCCCCGGCCGCGTCGAGCGGGCCGACACCGGCGATGCGCGTGGCGGGGTCGCCGCCGCGCAACTCCCCGCCTGCAATGGCGGCGGCCTCGGCCAGCGTCAGCGGCGAGCCGGCGGGATGGAAGCGCGGATCCGCAGCCACCGGGCGCGGCCGCCTCAGTTCCGGCGCGGTGCGGGCTGGGCAGGTGCCTGACGGGCGGGCGACGCACCCTGGCCCGCGGGCGCCTGCTGCGTGGCGGCTGCCGGTGGCGCCTCGCCCTCCGCCGGCAGGGTGACGCTGCGCAGCACGCGGTTCATCTGCGCCGAGACCTCCGCGGTAATGTCGAACCCGGCCTCGTTGTAGATGATCAGCGGCCGCGGCAGCACCAGGTTGACGCCGCGGCTGGCGGCCACCTGGCGGATGACGGCGCCGAGCGCCTGCTCGATCTGCTGCAGGCCCTGCTGGGCGGCGGCGTCGATCGCGCGGTTGCGGTCGCGGAAGATGCGCTGGGCGTCGGTGATGCGCTCCTGCAGGTCGCGCTCACGGGCGCGCAACTGCTCGGGCGGCAGGGTCGCGCGCGCGCCTGCCAGCGACTGCTGTTCCTCGCGCCAGCGGGCCTGCTCGGCCTGGAGATCCTCGTTCAGCTTGGCGCGGCGACGCTCGATCTCCTGGCGCACCTGGCTGAAGGCGGCGGAGAGGCGCTGCACCTCCGGGATGTCCACGATGCCGATCACCGGTGCCGGCGGGCGCTGGCCCGCCTGCTGCTGCGCCTGCTGCGGACGTTGCGCCGGCCGTGCCGGCTGGCCCTGTGGCCGCTGCTGGCCCGGGACGAACCATTCCTGGCCCTGCTGCTGCGCGATGGCCGGCAGCGGAGCCAGCGGCGCGGCAAGGAGGAGAAGGCCCGGCAGGGAGTGGCGCAGACGCATCGCGGTGGTGTTCCCGAACAAGGTCAGAAGCGTGTCCCGAAGCCGAAGCGGAGGACCTGGGTCTCGTCGTAGGGTTCCTTCACCAAGGCCTGCGCGAGATCGATGTTGATCAGCCCGACCGGCGTCCGCCAGGAGATGCCGACGCCTGCGCCAACGCGGGGCGAGGCATCGTCCTGCACGCCCGGCCCGGTCAGCGGCGTGCCGGATAGCGAGCCGATATCCACGAAGGCGCGGCCGAGCAGGCCGATCTCCTGCGGCAGCGGTAGCGGGAAGCGGAACTCGGTGGTCTGTGTCCAGATGGTGCGCCCACCCAGCGGGTCGTTGGTGGCGCTGGCGGTGTCGCGCGGGCCGGCGCCGGCCAGGGCGAAGCCGCGCAGGTTGTCGCCACCGAGGAAGAAGCGGTCGATGATCCGTTCGTCGCGCCCGCCCCAGGGGTTGAGCCAGCCCACCCCGGCCTGCAGCACCAGCACGTAGTCGCGGTCGCCGAAGATGCGCTCCAGCGGGATGTAGCCGGCGACGTCGGCACGCAGGCGCAGATAGGCCACGTCGCCGCCGAGGCCCGCCACATCCGAGCCGAGCCGCAGGATGTAGCCCTGGCGCGGCTCGATCCGGCTGTCCCGGACGTCATAGGCGATGGTCTGGCCGAGCTGCGAGAGCAGCGTCTCGCCGGACTGCTCGCGGATGAAGCGGCTGGCCGTCGGCTCCACGTCGAAGACGTTTCGCTGGACCAGGCTGTAGGACCAGGACTGCCGCACCCGCTCGTTGAATTCGTAGCCGGCGCGCAGCACCGTGCCGTAGCGGCGCTCGCGATAGGAGGCGACGTTGATCAGGTCGCGCTGCAGGTAGAACAGGTCGAAGCCGGCCGAGAGGTTGCGGTCGAGGAAGGCCGGATCGGTTACCGAGAAGTCGATCTGGCTGCGCCGCTGCGCCAGCAGCGTCTGCAGCCTGGCGTCGATGCCGCTGCCGAGGAAGTTGCGCTCGCGGATCCCGAAATCGGCCAGCAGGCCCGCATCGGTCGAGAAGCCGCCGCCGAGCGAGACCTCGCCGGTCGGACGCTCGGTGATGCTGGTGTTGAGGATCACCCGGTCGGGACGCGAGCCGGGCACCACCTGCACGTCCACATTGCCGAAATAGCCGAGGTCGCGGATGCGCTGGCGCGAGCGGCGGACCTGCGCCGGGTTCAGCGGATCGCCTTCCGCCAGGCGGAACTCGCGCCGGATCACGCGATCGGCCGTGCGGGTGTTGCCGGTGATGTCGATGCGCTCGACATAGAGGCGGTTGCCTTCCGTCACCTCGAAGGTGACGTCCACGGTCTCCGCCTCGCGGTTGCGGGTGACGCGCGGGCGAACCTCCACGAAGGGCACACCGGCCAGCCCGACGCTGTCGGAGAGCGCCTCCACGGCGCGCTCCACCGCATCGCCGTCGTAGCGGTCGCCTTCCGAGAAGGGGACCTCCCGCCGCAGCGCCTCGGTGTCCACGCCGCGCAGGGTGGAGGTGATCTCCACATTGCCGATGCTGTAGCGCGGGCCCTCGTTGACGGTGAAGGTGACGAAGAAGCTGCTCTGGTCGGGGGCGAGCTCGGCGGTGGCGCCGGTCACCTGCACATCGGCAAAACCCTGGCGCAGGTAGAAGCGGCGCAGCAACTCGCGGTCGAAGGCCAGCCGCTCCGGGTCGTAGACGTCGGCGCTGGAGAGGAGATTGTACCAAGCCTGTTCGCGCGTGGCGATCACGTCGCGCAGGCGCGAATCGGAGAAGGCGGTGTTGCCGACGAAGTTGACCCGGCTGACCAATGCGGCCGGACCTTCGGCGATCTCGAACACCACGTCCACGCGGTTCTGGTCGAGCTCGATGACCTTCGGCTCCACCGTGGCGGCAAAGCGGCCGCGGCGGGCATAGAGATCAAGGATCCGCTGGCGGTCCGCCTGCGCCTGCTGCGGCGTGAACACCGCACGGGGGCGCAGCGTGACCTCGGCGGCGAGCACCTCGTCGCTGGCCTTGCTGTTGCCCTCGAAAGCCACGCGGTTGACGATCGGGTTCTCCTGGACCGCCACCCGAAGCACGTCGCCCTGGCGGGCGATCCGCACGTCGCGGAACAGTCCGGTGGCGAACAGGGTCCGCAGGCTGCGGTCCAGCCGGTCCGCGTTGAACGGGTCCCCGGGCTGGAGGAGCATGTAGGAGCGGATCGTATCCGCCTCGATCCGCTGGTTCCCGGTGACCTCGATCGCCCGCACCACCCCGGACTGAGCCGGCGCGGCGGCGGGCGCGCGTGGACGCTGCTGCGCCTCCGCCGGGAGGGTCAGGACGATCGGGACGAGCGCGCTCGCGGCGAGCAGCAGGAGCCGGGTGGCAGCCAAGGCGGACTTCCCTGGGGCGTGATGAGCGTTCATCTCCTAGCGGAAGCGACCCCGCCTCGCCACCCCGCCCCGGCTTCAAGCCGCGTTTCAGCGCGCTTCAGCCGCATCGGAGGGCTGCGACTCGGCGCCTCGCGGCCGGTGTCCGGTCCGCGACTCCGCGAACCGGGACCAGCCATGCGCCATCCGCGGCACCCGGCCGCCGCGCCGCCATCGCGCATCCGGCCGAAGCCGCTATCCTGTAATGCTGCCGCGGGCGGCGGGCGTCATGGGGGCACGCCCCGGCCGCGGCCGCCGAAAGGAAAGCATGCGCATCGGCCCGGCATCCGACCCGCGATGGAACACGCTGCTGCTCGCGCTCGGCGCGATGTCGCTGCAGCAGACCTTCGCCGCGCTCGGGCGGAACTTCCCCTATGTCATCGCGCCGGCGATCCTGGACGACCTGCGGCTCGATGCCGCCTGGGTCGGGGTCTATGTTGCGATCGCGGCCTTCGGTTCGTTGCTGTTCCAGCTGGGCTGCGGCAGCTTCATCGTGCGCTACGGCGCACTGCGCACCAGCCAGGCCGCGCTGGCGATGGTGGCGATTGGCCTGGCCGCGGCGGCCGGCGGCCCGCTGGTGCTCTTCGCCCTCTCGGCGCTGATCGGCGGCGGCGGCGCGGCGGTGTCCACGCCGGCAAGCTCGCACCTGCTCGGCCGCTATTCGCCGCCGCGCTACCTGCCGCTGATCTTCTCGATCAAGCAGACAGCGGTGCCGGCCGGCCTGCTGCTCGCCGGCGTGCTGGCGCCGCAGCTGACCGAATGGCTCGGCTGGCGCGGGGCGGTGCTGGCGACGGCGGCCGCCTGCCTCGGTTTCGCGGTCGCGCTGCAGCCGATGCGCCGGGAATTCGACTCCGACCGGGTGCCGAGCCGGAGCTTCCGCTTCTCCGATTTCCACCGCACCCTCGCCGCCGTGACGGCCACGCGCGAGCTGCGGCACCTGTCTTTCGCCTGCGCCGCCTTCAACGGCTTGCAGACCGTCTTCATCGCCTACTTCGTCACCTACCTGACGACGCTGGGCTACGGCCTGGCGGCGGCCGGGCTGCTGTTCTCGGCGGCCACGCTAATCGCCGTGCCGGGGCGCATCCTGTGGGGCTGGCTCGGCAGCGTCCGTTCGACGCCGCGGCAACTGCTCGGATGGCTCGCGCTGGGGATGGCCGCGAGTTCCACCCTGCTTGGCCTCTCCGGCGGGGACTGGCCGATCGCGATCACCGCCATCGCCGCGGTCGGGCTGAGCCTGACGGCGCTGTCCTGGCACGGCGTGCTGCTGGCCGAGGCGGCGCGGCTGGCGCCCGAAGGCATGCGCGGCAGCGCGACCGGCGGCGTGCTCTCCTTCGGCCAGGTGGGCGCGCTGGCCCTTCCGCTGGTCTATGGCGCGGTGCTCGGGCTGACCGGCAGCTATGGCATGGGCTTCGTGCTGTGCGGCCTGCCGGCGGTGGCGGTGGGCGTGACGCTGCTGCGCCGCGGCAAGCCGCCGGCCCCGTCCGTCTGAACCCGCTGTCCGGGCCTATGCGGCCTCAGCTCCGCAGCCCGGGCGCCTCCTGCCCGGTGCGCGCAACGTAGTCCGTGTAGCCGCCGTCGTACTGGTGAAGTCCCTCGGGCGTCAGCTCCAGCACGCGGTTGGACAGCGCCGCGAGGAAATGGCGGTCATGCGAGACGAACAGCATCGTTCCCTCGTATTGCGACAGGGCCGCGATCAGCATCTCCTTCGTCGCCATGTCCAGGTGGTTCGTGGGCTCGTCCAGCACCAGGAAGTTCGGCGGGTCGTAGAGCATCTTTGCCATCACCAGCCGCGCCTTCTCGCCGCCCGACAGCACGCGGCAGCTCTTCTCCACATCGTCGCCGGGGAAGCCGAAGCAGCCCGCCAGCGCGCGCAGCGAGCCCTGCCCCGCGCGGGGGAACGCATCCTCCAGCGCCTGGAACACGCTGCGCTCGCCGTCGAGCAGCTCCATCGCGTGCTGCGCGAAGTAGCCGAGCTTCACCCCGCCGCCGAGCGTCACCGTGCCCGCATCCGGCTGCGTGGAGCCGGTGACCAGCTTCAGCAGGGTGGACTTGCCCGCGCCGTTGATCCCCATCACGCAGCAGCGCTCCCGCCGGCGCACCAGCAGGTCGAGCCCGTCATAGATCACCTTGCTGCCGTAGCGCTTGTGCACGCCGCGCAGCTTCGCCACGTCCTCGCCCGAGCGCGGCGCGGGCAGGAACTCGAAGCTGACGGACTGCCGCCGCCGCGGCGGCTCCACGCGGTCGATCTTCTCGAGCTTCTTCACCCGGCTCTGCACCTGCGCCGCGTGGGAGGCGCGCGCCTTGAAGCGCTCGATGAAGTTGATCTCCTTGGCGAGCATCGCCTGCTGGCGCTCGAACTGCGCCTGCTGCTGCTTCTCGGCCAGCGCGCGCTGCTGTTCGTAGAATTCGTAGTCGCCCGAATAGGTAGTCAGCGCGCCGCCATCGATCTCGATCACCTTGCGCACGATGCGGTTCATGAAGGCGCGGTCGTGCGAGGTCATCAGCAGCGCGCCGTCGTAGCCGGTCAGGAAGCTCTCCAGCCAGATCAGGCTTTCCAGGTCGAGGTGGTTGCTCGGCTCGTCCAGCAGCATCACGTCCGGGCGCATCAGCAGGATGCGGGCCAGCGCCACGCGCATCTTCCAGCCGCCCGACAGTGCGCCGACATCGCCGTCCATCATCTCCTGCTCGAAGCCGAGGCCGGCCAGCACCTCGCGGGCGCTGCTCTCCAGCGCATAGCCGCCGAGGGCCTCGAAGCGCGCCTGCACCTCACCGAAGCGCTCGATGATGGCGTCGAGCTCGTCCGCCTGGTCGGGGTCCGCCATGGCGGCCTCCAGCGCCCGCAGCTCGGCCGCCACGGCGCTGACATCGCCGGCGCCGTCCATCACCTCGGCCACCGCGCTGCGGCCGGACATCTCGCCGACATCCTGGCTGAAGAAGCCGATGCTGACGCCGCGATCCACCAGCACCTGGCCCTCGTCGGGCGGTTCCTGCCCGGTGATCATGCGGAACAGCGTCGTCTTGCCGGCCCCGTTCGGACCGACCAGGCCGATCTTCTCGCCCCTCTGGAGCGCGGCGGAGGCCTCGATGAACAGGATCTGTCGGCCGTTCTGCTTGCCGATGTTGTGTAGGCGGATCATGCGTCTGGGGAGCTTGGGACTGTTGCGGCCGCGCTTATGGCACGCGACGCGCCGGCGACCGAGTGGGGGCGGCCTCGAGATAGATCGCCTCCAGCTCGCGGCAGAGTCGCGCAGGGTCGGCGGCGGGGCTGGCGGCAAGCAGCTGCCGCTGGCGGGCGCGGCGCTCGGCCAGAGCCTCCGGCGCGGCGGCGAGACGAACGGCGAGCGCCACGAGCGCCGCCTCGTCACTGGCCACGAACTCGCCGAAACCGGCCGCCATGAGGATGGAGCGGCTGGTCCGGCCGGCCCAGCGGTCGCCGATGGTGGTCAGCACCGGCACGCCCTGCCATAGCGCCTCCACCGTCGTGGTGCCGCCGTTGTACGGGAAGGTGTCGAGCGCGATGTCGATCTCGTCGTAGGTGCGCAGGAACTCGTCATGCGCCGCGCTGCCGAGCAGCGTGAGCCGGTCGGCGCCGATCCCGAGCGGGGCGAAGCGCGCGCGAAGCGCATCGCGGTTCGATGCGTGGTCGAGCGCGCGGTTGCGCAGCAGCAGGCGCGAACCCGGGCAGGCGCGCAGCACCGCCGACCAGGTGGCAAGCGTGCCGGGCGTCAGCTTGTAGGGCGAGTTGAGGCTGCCGAACGTGACATGCCGGTTCCGCAGGCAGGGCGGCGGCGCGACCGGCGGGGTCGGGTAGAACATGTCGAAGGCGAGATAGCTGTGGCTCACGCGGCGGACCGGTTCGGTGCAGAAGCGCTCCTCGCCGGGCGGGATGGCCCAGCGGTCGCCGATGAGCGCATCGAGATGCGGGAAGCCGGTGGTGCCATACATGCCGTTCCAGGCAATCTGCACCGGCGCCGCACGATGCAGCAGCAGCGGCAGCCGCGACGGGTGGCTGTAGCCGTTCAGGTCGACCAGGATGTCGATCCCGGCCTCCCGGATGTGGCCGGCGAGTGCGGCGTTGGAGACGCCGGTGACCTCCCAGATGCGATCCTCGGCGTGGTCGCGGTAGCCGGCCTCGCCGCTCGGCAGGGCGCCGTCCACGATCAGGTTGAGCTCGAAGCGGTCCCGGTCATGGGCGTTCAGCACGCCCATGTACATCTTCATCCAGTTCCGCTGCCCGAAGAAGGCGCCGTAATAGGCCAGTCGGACCTTGCCCTGCCGCGGCGGGGGCGCCGGTGGCCGGGCGGGAATGGCGGCGGCCTCGGCCTCCGCCCAGCGGCGGCGGATCGCCAGGATCGAGGCGTTGTCGAGCTCGGGATCGCCCGGCGCCATGATGGCGTGGTTGCGCAGCGCCGCCGTGCGGACCTCGGCGTCACCTTCGCGGATCGCCCGGTCGTTCTCGCGCATGGCCTCGGAGACCTCGCCGAGGGCGAACAAGGCGCGCGCCAGGTTCACCCGCAGCCAGGCATGTTCGGGCGCGAGCGAGAGCGCATGGCGGACCGCCGCGATCGCCTCGCCGTAATCGAACAGCGCCGCCGCCGCCTGGCCCAGGCCGGCCCAGGCCTCGAACCGCCCGGGGTCGCGCGCCAGGGCGGCGCGGAAGGCGGCGCCGGCCGCTTCGGGTTGCCCGGCATCGAGCAGGCGGCGCGCCTCGGCGAGGCTGGTTTCGGCCATGCGGTGATCCCTGTTCGGTGAGGGCGAAAAAGCGCAGGTGACAACCACCTTGCCGTGCATGTAATCCAACGCCCATGATCACCCGCCGATACGACGCGGAGCGGGACGGGCAGGAGACCGAAGGCTATGGTGAAGCTCAACGTCAACGGGAAGGTGGTGGAGGTTGATGCCACCCCGGACACGCCGCTGCTCTGGGCGCTGCGCGACCATGCCGGGCTGACGGGCACGAAATACGGCTGCGGCATCGCCGCCTGCGGCGCCTGCACGGTCCATATCGACGGGCAGGCCATCCGCTCCTGCATCACGCCGCTCTCGGCGCTCGACGACTCGCAGAAGATCGTGACGATCGAGGGCCTGTCGCCGGACGGCAACCACCCGGTCCAGGTCGCCTGGCGCGAGATGGACGTGCCGCAATGCGGCTTCTGCCAGTCCGGCATGATCATGGCCGCGGCCGCGCTGCTGGCGCAGACGCCGCGCCCGACCGACGAGGACATCAACGCGGCGATGACCAACATCTGCCGCTGCGGCACCTACAATCGCGTCCGCGCGGGCATCCACCAGGCCGCCCGCGGCGGCATCACCGGCTGAAGGAGGCGCGCATCATGGCTCCGCTCGACAATGTTGCGTCGTCCCGCCGCGGCCTGCTGAAGGGCGCCGCCGCCGGCGCCGTGCTGTTCGGCTTCCATCTGCCGCCGAAGGAGGCGCTCGGCCAGGCCGCGCCCAATGGACAGGTGCCGGAAGTCAATGCCTGGGTGGTGATCCACCCGGATGACCGCGTGGTGCTGCGCATGGCCCGCTCGGAGATGGGACAGGGCACGCGCACGGGCCTCGCGCAGATGATCGCCGAGGAGCTGCATTGCGACTGGTCGAAGGTCGGCACCGAATACGTCACCCCCGGCGAGAGCCTGCGCCGCAACCGGGTTTGGGGCGCGTTCCTGACCGCCGGCAGCCAGGGCATCCGGCAGAGCCAGGATTATGTCCGGAAGGGCGGCGCCGCCGCGCGCATCATGCTGATCCAGGCCGCCGCCAACCGCTGGGGCGTGCCGGCGGCGGAGTGCAGCGCGAAGGACAGCGTCGTCACGCACGGGCCATCCGGCCGCACGCTGCGCTACGGCGAGGTCGCGGCCGAGGCCGCGCGCCTGACGCCGCCGGTGGAGGTGCCGCTGAAGGACCCGCGCGAGTGGACGGTGATCGGCACCTCCAGGCCGCGGCTCGATACGGCGGACAAGACCACCGGCAAGCTGGTCTACGGCTCCGACCTGCGCATGCCGGGGATGCTGGTGGCGGTGCCGCGGCGCTGCCCGGTGTTCGGCGGCAAGGTGCGCTCCATCGATCGTGCCTCGGCCGCCGCGATGCCGGGCGTGCGGCATGTGCTGCAGGTCGGCGACGGCGCGGTGGCGGTGGTGGCCGACACCTTCTGGCAGGCCAAGACCGCGCTCGACGCGCTGAAGGTCGAGTGGGACGTGGGCGAGAACGGCAATGTCTCCTCGGCCACCATCGATGCGCGGCTGACCGAGGGGCTGGATGCGGCAGAAGCCTTCGTCGGCAACCAGAACGGCGATGCGCGCGCGGCGATCGCCGGCGCGGCGCGGAAGATCGAGGCGGTCTATTCCTACCCCTTCCTCAATCACGCCCCGATGGAGCCGATGAACGCGACGGTGGTCTGGACGCCGACGCGCTGCGACGTCTGGTGCCCGACGCAGAATGGCGAGGCCGCTCTGGCCGCCGCCGCGCAGGCCGCCGGCCTGCCGCAGACGGCGTGCGACATCCATCGCGTGGACCTCGGCGGCGGCTTCGGCCGGCGCACCACGCATGACTGGCTGATCGACGCCGTCATGATCGCGAAGCAGGTGCCGGGCGTGCCCATCAAGACGATGTGGACGCGCGAGGAGGACATGGTGCAGGGGCGCTACCACCCCGTCACCAAGGCCAAGCTCACCGCCGGCATCGACGCCAACGGCGAGATCACCGGCCTGCACATGCGCATCTCCGGCCAGTCCATCCTGGCCTATGTCTTCCCGAATGCGCTGCAGGCCGGACGCGATCCGGTGGTGTTCCAGGGGCTCAACCCGACCGGCAACGACAGCCGCATCGGCTACACCTTCCCGAACCTGCTGATCGACCATGCGATGCGCAACACGCATGTGCCGCCGCATTTCTGGCGCGGCGTGAACCACAACCAGAACGCCGTGTACCTCGAATGCTTCCTGGACGAGATCGCGCATGCGACGAACCAGGATCCGCTGGCGCTGCGCCGCAAGCTGATGGCGAACCACCCGAAGCACCTGGCGGTGCTGAACGCCGTGGCCGAGCGCATCGGCTGGGGCACCCCGCCGCCGGCCGGCGTGCATCGCGGCATCGCGCAGCAGATGGGCTTCGGCAGCTATGTCGCCGCCGCGGCCGAGGTTTCGGTGAACGACCGGGGCGAGTTGCGGATGCACCGCATCGTGGCGGCGACGGATTGCGGCCACGCCGTCAACCCGCGGCAGATCGAGATGCAGGTGGAGGGATCCTTCGTCTATGGCCTCTCCGCCCTGCTCTATGGCGAGTGCACGGTGAAGGACGGCGCGATCGAGCAGACCAACTTCGACACCTACAACGTGCTGCGCATGGACGAGATGCCGAAGGTGGAAACCATTGTCATGCCCTCCGGTGACTTCTGGGGCGGCGTGGGCGAGCCGACCATCATGGTCGCGGCGCCTGCGGTGCTGAACGCGATCTTCGCGGCGACGGGCAAGCGCATCCGCTCGGTGCCGCTGAAGAACCAGGATCTGCGTCGCGCCTAGACGCGCAGGGCCTTGGGCACTTGAGAGCGGGGCGTCTCGTCGCGCTGATCCTGCTCGCCGCCGCGCCGCCGGCGATGGGGAGGGTTGCCCCTTTCGTGGTGACGGGCGACGCCATCCCGGCGCCGCTCGACGGCATGGCGGGCGATGCGGCGCGCGGCGCGGCGGTGGTGAGGAACCGGGAGACGGCGAATTGCCTGATCTGCCATTCCATCCCCGATCCGCGCGAGCGCTTCATGGGCGATATCGGCCCGCCGCTTGCCGGCGTCGGCGCGCGGCTCACCCGCGGGCAGATCCGGCTGCGGCTGGTGGACCCGACGCTGGTCAACCCTGCCGCTGTGATGCCCGCCTATCACCGTGTGGCGGGGCTGGTGCGGGTGGATGAACGCTATCGCGGCCAGCCGGTGCTGACCGCGCAGGAGATCGAGGACGTGGTGGCGTATCTCGCCACGCTGAGGGACTGAGACCATGCGCCCGCTGCCCCGACGAACCATGCTCGCAATGCCCGTCGCGCTCGCCGCGACACGCGCCGGTGCACAATCCGCACCCGAGGAAAGCTTCGAGGCAGCGGAGCGCGCGATCCTCGCCGGCCGCACCCCGATCGCCGGCGGCATCGAGATCGACATGCCGCCGCTGTCGGAGAATGGCAACTCGGTGGACCTCTCCATCAGGGTGGAGAGCCCGATGACGACGGAGGACCACATCGCCGACATCCACATCCTGTCCGAACGGAACCCGTTCCCGCGCGTCGCGCGCTTCACCCTCTCGCCGCGCGCCGGACGGGCGGAGGTGGCGACCCGCATCCGGCTGGCCACCACGCAGACCATCCTGGTGCTGGCCGAGACAAGCAAGGGCCAGGTGTACCGCGCCGGGCGCGAGGTGATCGTCATCCTCGGCGCCTGCGTCGAGGGAGGCTGACGCGATGGCCGAGATCCTCGCCCGCATCACCCTGCCGGAGAGCGCGAAGCGCGGCGAGATCGTGCCGGTCCGCGTCATCGTGCGCCATCCGATGGAGCGCGCGGTGGACGCGCCGGGCCTGCGGCCGGTGCCGCGGAAGATCCTGCACACGCTGCGCGTCACCTATGCCGGCGCGGAGGTGTTCCGCATGGCAATGTCGCCCGGCATCGCCGCCAACCCCTATGTCGAGTTCACCACCATCGCCGTCGAAACCGGCGACCTGGTGTTCGAATGGGAAGAGGATGGCGGCGCCGTGTACCGGCGTGAGGCGCGCCTGGTGGTGACGTGAGCCTGCGCGCGGCGGCGCCGGCCCTGCTCGGCTGCGTCGTCGCGGCACTTGCCGGCGCGGGGGAAATCCGGCCGTCGCACGACTATCTCTCGCCGGAGTTGCGCGCGCAGCAGGCGGATCCCTCGCGCCATCCCGGCTGGCTGTGGGTGGATGAGGGCGAGGCGCTGTGGCGGCGGGGCGAGCGGAGCTGCCAGTCCTGCCATGGCGACATCGCCTCCATGGCCGGCGTCGCGACGCGGTATCCGGCGGTGGCAGCGGATGGCGCGCTGCTGAATCTCGAAGGCCGCATCGAGCGCTGCCGCACACAGCAACAGTCGCTTCCCGCCTTCGGCTACGAGAGCGACGCGTTGCTCTCACTGACTGCCGCCATCGCGCTGCGTTCGCGCGGCATGCCGATGTCTGTCGCGGTGGAAGGGCCGGCGGCGCCGTTCCTGGAGGAAGGCCGGCGCCTTTACGAGACGCGGCAGGGCCAGCTCAACATCGCCTGCACGCAGTGCCACGATGACAATGCCGGGCGGCGGCTGCGCGGCGACGTGATCTCCAACGGGCTCGGCACCGGCTATCCGGCGTACCGGCTGGAGTGGAACGCGGTGGGCTCGCTGCATCGGCGCCTGCGCGCGTGCCAGCTTGGCGTCCGGGCGACGCAGTTCGAGCTTGGCGCCCCGGAATACCTGGCGCTGGAACTGTTCCTGGCGGACCGTGCGCGCGGCCTGCCGGTGGAAGCGCCCGGCCTGCGTCGCTGAGCGCTACGAGAACATGTCCCGCGTGATGCTCTCGTACCAGGCGTCCGCATAGCGCGCTTCCAGCCGCCGCTGCTCCGGCAGGTCGCCGCGCGGCGAGGTGCCGCCGGCGTCGCGATCCTCCTCCACCGCGGTTCCGTCGGCGTTCGGGCGGAAGATGCCGACGATGGAGATGCCGTACTCGGCGCCGACATGCGAGTAGCAGGTGTTGAAATACACCGCCTCCGGCGGTGGTGCGCCACGCAACGCGGCAAGCGCGCTCGCCACCGCCTGCTTCGCGGTGCTGTTGGCGATGAAGCCCGATTTCGGCATCGGGCCGGGCTGGTTCGCATCGCCGATCACATGGATGCCGGGCGCCGTCCGTGCCTCGAAGGTGCGGTAGTCCACAGGCACCCAGCCGGTGCGGTCGGTGAGGCCCGCCTCGATCGCGATGGCGGCGGCGGATTGCGGCGGGATCACGTTGGCGACGTCCGCGCGGTGCCGGGTGCCGAGTTCCGTCTCCAGCATCCGGGTGCGAGCGTCCACCCGCACCACCCGCCCATCCACGTTGCCGGGCACCCATTCGATCATGCCGCCATAGAGCGCGCGCCAGGCGTCCTGGAACAGCGCCTGCTTGCTGAACCGCTCTTTCGCGTCCAGCGCCAGGATCTTGGCGCGCGGCTTATGGCGCTTGAGGTACTGCGCGATCATGCTGATGCGCTCGTAGGGCCCGGGCGGGCAGCGGAACGGGTTGGGCGGGATCGCCAGCGCCACCACGCCGCCATCCGGCATCGCCGCGATCTGGCGGCGCAGCAGCGTGATCTGCGCACCGTCGCCGGCGATCCAGGCATGCGGCATCGCCTCGGCCGCCGCTTCGTCGTAGCCGGCGATGGCGTTCCAGCGCAGCGCCACGCCGGGCGAGAGGATCAGCCGGTCATAGCCGAGCGTCGTGCCGCCGCCGAGGCGCACGCTGCGCGCCACCGGGTCGATGCCCACCGCGCGATCCTGCACAATCCGCACGCCACGCGCGGCCAGGCCCTCATAGCCATGGGTGATCGCGGCCATGTCGCGCAGCCCGCCGAGCACCAGGTTGCCGTAGGGGCAGGTGATGAAGCGCGGCTGCGGCTCGATCAGCGTGACGGCGACATCCGGCGCGCTCAGCCGCGCGAAGCGCGCCGCGGAGGCGCCACCGAAGCCGCCGCCAACCACCACCAGCCTCGCCTGCCCCTGGGCGCGGGACACCGCCGGCGCCCCGAGCAGCGCGGCGGCCGCGACGAGCGCGCTGCGGCGCGAATGCGCGACCATGGCTCAGCGCTGACCGGCGAAATGCGCGGCCATGGCGGCGAGTTCCGCCTCGCTGTAGCCGCGCGCGATGCGGTCCATGATGGTGGCCGGCCGCTCACCCGCCCGGAAGGCGTGCAGCAGCGCGCGCAACTCGCCGGCATCGCGCCCGGCGAGTGCGGGCACCGCACCTGCCCCGGCGCCCTCGGGCCCGTGGCAGCCGAGGCAGCCCTGTGCGGCGAGCGGCGCCGGACCGGCCGCGAGAACCTGCGGCGAGGCAAGCCCGAGCAGAACGGCGGCGAGCGGCAGGCGCAGCTTCATGGCGCATCCTCGTCAGCGTCGCGGAGGAGTCTACGTCAACACGCCGGGCATGTGCCAGCGCCACGCTCCGCCTCAGGCAAGGCAGCGCAGCGCTGCGACCTCGCGCTTCGCCAGCCGGATGAAGGTGCCCTCGTCGAAGCGGAAGCTGCCGATGAAGTGGAACATCTTCACGCCCTCGCGCGGGCCGCCGGTGTGGAAGCTGGTATAGGCCGGGAAGGGCAGCGTCACCGCGCCGGCCGTGTTGGCGACCGCGAAGTTGGAGGCGCATTGCTCGGTGCCCCAGACACGCCAGCGCTCGCGGCCCATCATCGCCTCCATGTCGCGGTGGAAGCCCTCGATGGCGCGGCGCGAGAAGCCACGCGGCGCGAAGCCGGCAAGCCCGGCGGAGCCGCGCACGTAGCGCAGCCCCTCCCACCCCGGCAGGCGGTCCAGCAGGCGCTCGGTCTGCGCGCCGACATGGTCGTCCTCGACGCTCCGGGCGAACGCCGCGGCCTCGCCGGCGCTGCAGATCTTCACGTAGTCGGCCATGGTGAAGGCGGTGCCGGTCTCCACGCAGCGGACCAGTTCGCCGATGTCCTCGCCGGTCGGCATCACGTCGCAGTCGATCTGCACCACGTATTCGCCGCGGTCGGTGCGGTCGAGGATGTGGAGCAGCCGTTCCCAGCAGCCGCCGCGCTGGCAGTCGCCGACATCGATCTCCTCGATGACCTGCAGCTCGATGCCTGGGAAGTGGCGGGTCAGCGATCCGGCCTGCTCGGGCGGTGCGTTGCGCGCGACGATGGCGACGATGTGCCCGGCGCTGCCGAGACGGCGGTAGAAGGCCTTCATCGCCACCAGGTACATCAGCGTGTCGCGCGCGCCGACCATGCTGACGATGGTGCAGCTTCCGGGCCGCACCGGCATCGGCGCCGTCCCGTGGATGCCCCGGATGGCGCTGTTGAACCGCCAGTAGCCCCATTTCTGCCTGGCATTCCAGAACATCAGATCCCCTTGGGCGCCGATCCGCCGGCCGCTGTTCCTGCCCGAGGCGGCCTGCCGCAAGCTTGCCGCCGCCCGCCTCCGCTGGCCAGTGCGCCGCGCTTGGCGCGCGCCCGTCGATGGATCATGACGGCGCATGACCGCGCAACCTGCCATCCTCGACGATGTGATCGCCTGGGCCTGGGACGGCCCGCCCGAGGGCAGCGCGGCGGCCGCGCAGGCGCGGCTGCTGCTGCTCGACAGCCTTGGCTGCGCCTTGGCCGGGCTGGCGCAGTCCCGCCCCGCCGGATTCGGCGGCGCGCTGGCCGGCTGGATGCCGGGGACGGTGCGGCTGCCTGGCGTCCCGGCCTCCCTCGCGCCCGGCGCCGCGGCGTCGCTGCTCGCCACCGCCATGTGCTGGGACGAGGCGAATGACGGGCTGGCCCGTGCGCATGGGCGGCCCGGGCTGCCCGTGGCGCCGCTGGCGCTGGTCTCGCTCGCCACCCGCTCGGCGCGCCTCGGGGAGGCGGTGGCGGCCTATGCGCTCGGCTATGAGGTGGCGGCGCGGGCGGGCGAGCTCTGGCGCATCAAGCCCGGGATGCATGTGGATGGCAGCTGGCATTGCCTCGGCGCGGCGGCGGCGGCGGCGAGGCTTGCGGGGATGGATCGGCCGGCGGCGGCGCGGGCGGTGCGGCTGGTGGCCTGCCAGGTGCCGTTCAGCCTCTACGCGCCGATCGCGGCGGGGATGGATGGGCGGAACCTCTACCCCGCCCAGGCGGTGCTGCTCGGCGTCGCCGCCGCCGCCGCTGCCGCCGCCGGGATGGATGCTCCGGCGGAGGGGCTGGAGCTCGGCCGGCGGATTGCGCTCGGCGCGACGGCACCTGGCAGCCGAGCGCCCGCCGGCGAATGGCTGCTGGCGGAGGGCTATGTGAAGCCCTTCGCCGGCGTGCGCCACGCCCATTACGGCGCCGCCGCCGCGCTGGCGCTGCGACCCGCGGTCGCCGCCCGGCTCGAAGCGGTGCGCGGCATCCGGCTGGAGACCTATGGCGAGGCGATCACCTACGCCGGCAACCGCGCGCCGGCGACCGCCATCAAGGCGCAGTTCAGCCTGTCCTGGGGCGTCGCCGCCGCGCTCGTGCAAGGTGATCTCGGCCCCGCCGCCTATGCCGCCGCCGCGCTTGCCGATCCGCTGCTGCGCCGGCTGGAGGCGATGGTCGAGCTGCACGAGGACCCGGCGATGACCACCGCCGGCCGCCGCGCCGCGCGCATCACGCTCGACATGGGCGGTGAGACGCTGACCCATGCGGTCGTGGGCGTCGCCGGCGATCCGGGCCGGCCGATGGCCGGCGAGGAAGTCCGCGCGAAGTTCCACCGCCTCGCCGGCCCGCTGCTCGGCGAGGCCGCCGCAAGCGTCGCCACGGCGATGCTCGAGGGCAACGCGCTGGCAACCCCGGCGCCGTTCGGCTGAAGCTACGCCCGCGACACCACCTGCCCGCGCGGCCGGCCAGGCACCGCGCCATCGCGCATCACGCAGGCGCCGCGCAGGAAGGTCGCCACCGGCCAGCCCACCACGACGCGCCCGGCGAAGGGCGTACGGCCGGCGCGGCTGAGCTGGTCTGCGTCGCGGATCTCCCCCCGCCGCGCCGGGTCCACCAGCACCAGGTCGGCATCCGCCCCCGGCTCCAGCCCGCCCTTGCGCGGCCAGAGGCCGAAGCGCCGCGCCGGCGCCGCGCTGCACAGCCGCACCAGCTCGCCCCAGCCGAGCCGCCCCTCCGCCACCGCGCCCAGCATCAGCGGCAGCATCGTCTGCACGCCGGGGAAGCCGCCGGGTGCGGCCCAGATGTCAGCGATGCCGGCCTGCTTTTCCGCGATGGCGTGCGGCGCGTGGTCGGTGGCCACCATGTCGAGCACGCCGCCCCGCGCCGCCTCCCACAAGGCAGCGCGATCGGCCTCGCCGCGCAGCGGCGGCAGGATCTTGGCGAAGGGGCCCTGGCGGCGGATCTCCGTCTCGTCGAGCAGCAGGTAATGCGGCGTGGTCTCGGCGGTGACGTCGAGGCCCCTCGCCCGCGCCGCCTGCACCAGCACGAGCGAGTCGCGGCAGCTGATCTGCCGCAGATGCACCGCCGCTCCGGTCACCGCCGCCGCGGCCAGCGCGCGCGCCGTGCCGGTCGCCTCGCTGAGCGGCGGGCGGGAGCGGTAGAAATCGAGCGGATCGCCGCCCGGCCTGCGGAGGCGCGCCTCGGCGGCGGCGATCACCGCGTCGTCGGCCGGGGTGACGCCCACCACGAGTCCGGCGGCGCGGGCGGCCAGCAGCACCTCGGCCAGCACCGCGCTGTCCTCCAGCAGCAGGGCGGGCGGCGCGTCGCCGAGGAACACCTCCAGCGAGACGGCGCCCGCCGCGGCCAGCGCCGCGACATGCTCGGGCGCGACCGCCAGCGCCTGCAGGCCGACATCCACATGCGCGCGTCCCGCGACGAGCGCGGCCTTGGCGCGGAGATCCTCCGCCGTCAGTGTCGGCGGCAGGTCGGTCGGCATGACCAGCGCGGTGGTCACGCCGCCGGCCGCCGCCGCCGCGCTGCCGCTAGCGAAATCCTCCTTGTGGGTCAGGCCGGGGTCGCGGAAGTGGACATGTGCATCCACCAGCCCGGGCAGCACCACCAGCCCCGTCGCATCCACCACCTCCGCCGCCGCCGGCCGCAGCCCGGGTGCGAGCCAGGCGACGACGCGCCCATTGGCGAGGCCGAGCCCCATCTCGCGCAGGCCCGCCTCGGTCGCGATGCGGCCGCCGAGCACCACCGTGTCGAACATGCGCCCTCCATATTCCCGCGGCCAGGCCCGCCTTGACGGCCCCGCGGTGCCCCAGGGTAATGGATCCATGGATGTGATCCGACCCCCGGCATGAAGCTTCTGTCGGAAGCCGAGCTGCGCCGCGTGCTGAGCCCGGCGCTGGCCGTGGCGAGCAGCGAGCGCGCCTTCATCGCCCTCTCCCGCGGCGAGATCGCGGTGCCGGTGCGCTCCGAGATTCTGCGCCCGGATGGCGAGGGCGTGGTCTTCGCCATGCCGGGCTACCTGCCGGGCCGGGTCTTCGGCGTGAAGGTGATCGCGACGCGCGGCGCGGCGAGCGCCGCGATGGTGCTGCTGTTCGACGCGGAAAGCCTGGCGCCGCTCGGCCTGCTCTCGGCGGATTTCCTCACGGACTGGCGCACCGCCGGCGGCATCGCGGCCGCGACCCGGCTGCTGGCGCGGCCGGAGGCCCGCCTGCACGTGGTGTTCGGCGCCGGGCGCCTCGCCGGTCCCTGCGCGCGGCTGGTCGCCACGGTGCGGCCCATCGCACGCACGCTGATCGTCGGGCGCGACCCCACGCGCGCCCGGGCGCTGGCGGCCGCGTTGCGGGCCGGGGGGCTGGACGCCGAAGCCGCCGCCGACCCCGGCGTGGTGGCGGAGGCCGACATCGTCACCACCGTCACCAGTGCGACGACACCGGTCTTCCCCGGCGCGGCGCTGCGGCCAGGGGCGCATGTGAACCTCGGCGGCGCCTTCCGGCCGGACACGCGCGAATCCGATGACGAGCTGGCGCGGCGCGGCCTGTTCTGGTGCGACAGCCGGGCCGCCTGCCTCGCCCGCGCCGGCGACCTGGTGATGCCGCTGGCGAGTGGCGTGCTCGACCCCGCGCGCATCCTCGGCGAGATCGGCGCGGCGCTGGCGGGCGACCTGCGCGGACGTGCGGATGCCGCCGAGATCACCGTCTTCAAGTCGCTCGGCAACGCCGCGCAGGATATCTGCCTGGCGGAAGACGCGCTCGCCCTGCCCGGCCTCGCCGCGCCGGAGTTCGATCCGCGCGGCGAGGCGGGCTGAGGCGGCCCGATGACTGCAGGGCCGTCAGGCCCGGAGGCCTGAAGCGGCCCGCCGACACGCAGGGCTGCTCAGGCCGCCCGCGCCAGCGCCAAGCCCGGCGCCGCATGGCCCTGCGCCAGCCAGCGGGCACACTCCTCGCCGAGCTTCGCATGGGCAATCTGCTCGTAGCGATGGTTGTCCTGCGCGGTCAGCACGTCGCGCCAGCGGCCATTGGTGCCCTTGTGCACGAAGGTGCCGGCGCCACCATCCCACAGTGCGCCGCCGAGCGGCACGCTCTTCGTGCCATGCGCCTTCATCCACTCGAAGCTGCAATGCCGCAGGATCGCCGGGAAGCGGGCCTCGTCGATGGGGATGTCGAGGAAGGCGGCGATGCGGCGGATCTGCCCGGGCAGGTCGGCCTTCAGCTCCGCGTAGTGGAGCAGCAGCATGTTCGGCAGGGCGCGGATCTCCCACCAGCTGCGGATGTTCTCCCAGAACGGCCAGAGCGGGTAGCCGTCGCCTTCCAGCCATTCCAGGAAATACTGCCGCACATCCGCCGACGGGCGTGGGCAGGCCGGGCCGACGCGGCCGGGCGTGTCGTTCAGCAGCTCGTAGAGCATGTCGTTGGCGTGGAAGAAGTGGTTGTGCAGGCTCCACGCCACGTCACGGCCGTCACGCGCGATGTAGATGTACTTCGCCTTCGGCGAGTAGACCAGCGCGTCCACCGGCAGGTGGGTCTTGATGAAACGGCGATGCGTCTGCGCCTCCACGGCCGGCAGCTTCACCTCGGCGGACGGGACGCGGAGATCGAGCCAGGGCGACATCTCCGCCACCTCCAGCTCCTCGGCGCCGCCGAAGATCAGCTGCGCGATGATCTGCTGCGTCCAGGTGGTGCCCGACTTCGCGTAGGTGCCGATGACGATGTCGTCGTCGCGGAACGCGAAGCGGTTCCAGATGGTGCTGTCCATGTGGTGGTTGTGGATCTCGCGCGTCTTGATCGGCCAGCCGGCCTCGTCGGTGTGCATGGCTTTCCTTCCCTCCGCCGCGGCCGCCATCGGTCGCCGGCGCGGCGAGTGGATAGACCCGGGAGATTGCGCCGCTATGTCGCTGCGGGTTTCGTGTGTGACGGCACCTGCCGTGCTATAGGCGGCCCTCCGTCCGGAACAACGAAGCGAGAAGACCGATGCTGCACCGCCGCACCCTGCTGACCCTGCCCGCCGCCGCAGCGCTCGCCACGCCCGGCCTCGCCCGCGCGCAGGGCGCCTGGCCGACGCGCCCGGTGCGGATGGTGGTGCCCTTCCCGCCCGGCGGCACCACCGACTTCATCGCCCGCCTGGTCGGCACCCGGCTCGGCACCGTGCTCGGCCAGACCTTCGTGATCGAGAACCGGGCCGGCGCCGGCGGCACCGTCGGCTCCGACCACGTTGCGAAGAGCCCGCCGGATGGCTACGCCTTCGTCGTCTCCAACATCGCCGCCCATGGCGTCGGGCCGAGCGTCTATCCGACCATGCCGTACGACAGCGTGCGGGACTTCACCCATGTCGCGCTGATGGCGGAGATCCCCTCGGTGCTGGCGGTGAACGTCAACAGCCCGATCCGCACGCTGGCCGATTTCATCGCCGCGGCGAAGGCGCGTCCCGGCCAGATCACCGTCGCCTCGCCGGGCAACGGCACCTCGAGCCACGCCAAGCAGGAAATCCTGAAGCGCTCGGCGGGGATCGACACCATCCACGTGCCCTATCGCGGCAGCGGCCCGATGATGAACGACGTCAGCGCCGGCCAAGTGGATGCGATGATCACCACGCTGGTCGAGGCCGGCCGCAACGAGCGTTTCCGCCTGCTCGCCGTCACCGCCGCGCAGCGTGTGCAGGGTTGGCCGAACGTGCCGACCTTCCCCGAGCTCGGCCATCCGGATCTCGTCGCCTCCACCTGGTTCGGCCTGTCGGGCCCCGCCGGCCTGCCGGAGCCGATCGTGACGAAGCTGAATGCCGAGGTGCTGGCCACCCTCGCCCATCCGGAGATCGCGCCGCGCCTAGTGGAGACCGGCTCCACCCCGCGCCGGATGAGCGCGGCCGAATACACCGCCTTCATCGCCAGCGAGGTGCAGCGCTGGGCGGAGGTGGTGCGGGCGGCCGGGATCCGGCTGGGGTAGCCATGGAGGAGAAGCCCGACCGCAAGCGCGATACCCCACCCCCGCCGCGGCCCGCCGAGGCCGCGCGCGCGGAGCGGGAGGCGCGGCTGGCGGCCGCGCTGCGCGCCAACCTGCGCAAGCGGAAGGCGCAGGCGCGCGCCAGGCAGGCACCAACCCGGAACGAGCCGAAGCCCTGATGGACGGCCCGGCCCCCTTCCGGTAACCCGCGGTCGCACGCGCTGCCCGAGGTTCCAAGCCATGCCCATCATGCCCGACCACTGGATCCGCCGCATGGCGACGGAGCACGGCATGATCGAGCCCTTCGTCGAGAACCAGCGGCGGGAGGGCGTGATCTCCTACGGCCTGTCCTCCTACGGCTACGACGCCAGGCTGGCCGACGAATTCAAGATCTTCACCAACGTGGACAACGCGCTGGTGGACCCGAAGGCGTTCAGCGACCAGAGCTTCGTCACCCGCAAGGGCGAGACCTGCATCATCCCGCCCAATTCCTTCCTGCTCTGCCACACGGTCGAGTATTTCCGCATCCCGCGCGACGTGCTGGTGATCTGCCTCGGCAAGTCCACCTATGCGCGCTGCGGCCTGATCGTGAACGTCACCCCGCTGGAGCCGGAATGGGAAGGCCAGGTGACCATCGAGATCAGCAACACCACGCCGCTGCCGGCCCGTATCTACGCCAATGAGGGCATCTGCCAGTTCCTGTTCCTGCAGGGTGCGGGCGAGCCGGAAGTGAGCTACGCCGACCGCAAGGGCAAGTACATGCGCCAGCGCGGCGTCGCGCTGCCGAAGCTCTGACGCCATGGACCGCATCGTCATCCGCGGCGGCCGGCCGCTCAACGGCACCATCCCGATCAGCGGCGCGAAAAACGCGGCGCTGCCGCTGATGACCGCCGCGCTGCTCTCCGACGGGCCGCTGGTGCTGGAGAACGCGCCGGACCTCGCCGACATCGCCACCATGCGCGCGCTGCTGGAACAGCACGGGCTTTCGGTGGAGCACGACAAGGCGACGCGGCGCCTGACGCTTTCGGGTGCCGCGACCAGCCTGGAGGCGCCCTACGACATCGTCCGCAAGATGCGCGCGAGCGTGCTGGTGATGGGGCCGCTCGTCGCCCGCTTCGGCGAGGCGCGGGTCAGCCTGCCCGGCGGCTGCGCCATCGGCACGCGGCCGGTGGACCTGCACATCAAGGGGCTGGAGCAGATGGGCGCTGTCTTCGACCTCGAAGGCGGCTACATGCATGCCAAGGCGCCGCCCGGCGGGCTGCGCGGCGCGCGCATCATCTTCCCGCAGGTGAGCGTCGGCGCCACCGAGAACCTGCTGATGGCCGCGACGCTGGCCGATGGCGTGACCGAGCTGGTGAATGCCGCGCAGGAGCCGGAGATCGGCGACCTGGCCATGTGCCTGATGCGCATGGGCGCGCGCATCGAGGGCATCGGCACCGCGAAACTCACCGTGGAGGGCGTGAAGCGCCTTGGCGGCGCGACGCATCCGGTGATCCCGGACCGCATCGAGGCCGGCACCTTCGCCTGCGCCGCGGCGATCACCGGCGGCAGCGTGAAGCTGGAAGGCGCGCGGCTGGTCGATCTCGGCGCGGTGGCACGCGTGCTGCGCGATGCCGGCGTGGACGTGGCGGAGCGGCATGACGGGCTGCAGGTGACGCGGCTCAACGGGTTGCACGGCACCGATGTGATGACCGAGCCCTTCCCCGGCTTCGCCACCGACATGCAGGCGCAGTTCATGGCGCTGATGTGCGTGGCCGATGGTGCCGCGATGATCACCGAGACGATCTTCGAGAACCGCTTCATGCACGTGCCGGAGCTGATGCGCATGGGCGCGCGCATCAAGTATCACGGCCAGAGCGCCATCGTGCGCGGCGTGCCGAAACTCTCGGGCGCGCCGGTGATGGCGACCGACCTGCGCGCTTCCGTCTCGCTGATCCTGGCGGGGCTGGCGGCGCAGGGCGAGACCATCGTCAACCGTGTCTACCACCTCGACCGCGGCTATGAGGCGGTGGAGCGGAAGCTGGCGGCTGTGGGCGCGCAGATCGAGAGAGTAGGCGGGTAGGCGCCCGGCCGGTCGGGGGGCAACCGCGCCCGGCATCGCGTGTTCCGTCCGTGCATGGTTCCGTGGGCAGTCGTCGTCCGCGGCGATGACGGAGGCGCGAATGGCCGGAGCGAACCCCATGAACCCTTGGCTGTACTGGGGCCGTATCGTGCTGTACGCGGCTGCAGCTGCGGGCGTCGTGGTCACGGTCCTGCCGGAGCTCGACACCAACGCGTGGTGGGTCAGGCTGCTCGACTTCCCGCGCATGCAGTTCCTGATCAGCCTGGCTGTACTGCTCGTCCTGCTACTCGCGCTGCCCGGGCGCTTCCGGGTTGGAAGCCTCGTCGCCTCGCTCGCGGCCCTGGTCTGCATGACCTGGCAGGCCGTCGTGCTGTTCCCCTATTCCTCCCTGGAGCGTCCGGAGATGCTGGCAGCCGCGCCGGGCTGCCCGGAGGCCAACCGTCTGCGGATCGTGGCCGTCAACGTGCAGATGACAAACGAGAACGCCGAGCGGCTCTTCGCCATGCTGCGGGAGGCCGATCCGCACCTGATCCTGCTGCAGGAGACCGATGCCTGGTGGGACGAGCGCCTGCAGGCATTGGAGGACCGCTGGCCGTACAGCGCCGAGCACATCACGCAGAACTACTTCGGGATGCACATCCTGTCGCAGTACCCGCTGATCGACTCCGAGGTGCATTTCCTGACGAACTCGCGCAACCCGTCCATCTTCACCAGCGTCGAACTGCCCGCCGGCCAGGCCATCCGCTTCTACGGCGTGCACCCGCGGCCGCCCCTGCCGGGACAGAGTTCGGCGGAGCGTGACGGCCAGTTGCTCGCCGCCGCCCTTGCGATCCGGCAGGACGCGGCGCCGTCGGTGATGGCGGGCGACTTCAACGCGGTGCCTTGGGAAGACGTCATGCAGCAGACGGAGCGCGTGGCGGGGCTCCTGGCACCGCGAATCGGCCGCGGCTGGGTGCCGACCTACCGTACCGATTCTGTGGTCGTGACCTGGCCGCTGGACCACATTCTCGCTGGCCCGCACTTCACGCTGCACGGGCTGGAAACGCTGCCGAATTTCGGCTCGGACCACTATCCGATCGCCGCAGGGTTCTGCTTCGCCCCGGAGGGCCCCAGCGTGCAGGCCGCGCGGCAGATCGAGCCAGGTGACATCGCTGCCGCGCGGCTGGCAGTCTCGGTGGCGCAGGGCGAGGCTGCGCAATCGCCGGAGCCGGCCGAGGGAAGCCAGACGCCGCAGCCCGGCCGGAGTTGACCCGCGCCCGGGTTAGCCGCGGAACATCGCCCCGCCATCCACGTCCACCACCGTGCCGTTCACGTAGCCGCCGCGCGGCGAGCAGAGGAAGGCGGCGAGGTCGGCGATCTCGCGCGGCTCGATGGCACGGCCGAAGGGCAGGCCGGTCAACGTCTCGGCCCAGCGTGCCTCGTCGCCGAACTGGGTCTTCGCGTTGGTGCGCGCCAGCGTCATCATGCGATCGGTGCGCGTCGCGGCGGGATTGATGCCGAACACGCGCACGCCACTTGCCACCGCCGCGCCGCCAAGCGCGGAGGTGAAGGCGATCAGCGCCGCATTCGCGGTGCAGCCGGCGATGTAGCCCATGCGCGGCGTGCGCCCGGCCATGCCGATGATGTTGCAGATCACGCCGGCCTTCCGCGCCTCCATCCCCGGCATGTAGAGCTGGCACATGTGGATGTAGCCGAGCAGCTTCAGGTCCCAGGCCTGCCGCCAGCGCGGCATCGGGATATCCATGAGCTTCCCGCCCGGGATGGCGCCGGCGTTGTTCACCAGGATGTCGGGCTCGGGATGCGCGGCGTGCAGGCGCTCCCGGCCCTCATCGGTGGCCAGGTCGGCGGCGAAGGTCTGCACGTTGACCTGCGCCTTGGCGCGCAGCCCATCCGCGGCGGCGGCAAGCTTCTCCGCATCACGCGAGACCAGGATCAGGTCGCAGCCGGCCTCGGCGAAGGATTCGGCGCAGGCAAGGCCGATGCCTTTCGACCCGCCGGTGATGAGGACGCGCTTGCCGGTCAGGGCGAAATCGAAAGCTGCCGATCTGAGCGGCGACACAGCCTGATCTTCCCGCATACCAGGCGACGCAGCCGTGCCAAACGCGCTGGCGGCAATCCGGCGTGCTTCGCGCATTACCGCTTCAGGATCGCCGATGTACTGCTGCCAGATTTGCTTCTCGAGCTGACCTCCAGCAGACAAACCCTTCCCCGGGTACTCAGGATCGATGGCCGCGAAGTTTGCGAGCTTCATCGCGACGCCGTTCGGATTTCTGAATCTGTCTCCAGTTCGAATGCCTGTAAGCTGGCCCAGGCGATTCAATAGTGCAGACAACTCGATGACATCAACATGCTCTGCCGGTGGCAGATGCCCGCGGTGCCGGACATAGAGCTCCAGCGCGAGTAGCAGTTCCTCCCGCGTCCATGCGGGGTTCGCCGGTGGCGAAGCCATGATCAGATCTCCAGCTCGATCAGGAACGGGCCGTCCCGGTCGAAGCTCTGCTGCATCAGGTCGCCGCAGCCCTCCAGCGTCGTGGTCTTCGCCGCCTCCACGCCCATGCCGTTCGCCAGCTTCACCCAGTCGAGGTCCGGGTTGCCGAGGTCCAGCATGTCCATCGCCGTGCGCCCCGGATTGGCGCCGACGCCCTGGTACTCGCCCAGCAGGATCGCGTATTTGCGGTTGGAGAGCACCACCGTCGTCACCGGCAGCTTCTCGCGCGCCTGCGTCCACAGCCCCTGCAGGGTGTACATCCCCGACCCGTCCGCCTGCAGGTTCACCACCCGCCTGCCGCCGGCGCCGATCGCCGCGCCGGTGGCCAGCGGGATGCCGCAGCCGATCGCGCCGCCGGTGATCTGCAACCAATCGTGTGGTGGAGCGCAATGCGTCTCCTTGAAGAAGCCGCGTCCGAAGGAGACCGATTCGTCGGCCACCACCGCGTCCTCCGGCATCAGCGCGGCAAGGGTGCGCGCCAAGCCTTCCGGCGTCGGCGCGCCGCGCGCGACCTCGGGCCGCGGGCCGGCATCCGGCAGCGCCACCGGCGGCGCGCCGAGCTCCTCCGCCAGCGCGGTCAGCGCCTGGATCGGGTCGGCCTCGTAGCGCGTCAGCAGCAGGATGTCGGCATCCTCCCGGTGATGGCGGGAGGGTTTGCCGGGATAGGCGAAGAAGCCGACGGGCGCCTTGCTGTTGACCAGGATGAGGGTGCGGTAGGGCTTCAGCGCCTCGATCGCCAGATCCGCCGGATACGGCACGCGCTCCAGCGGCAGGCGGCCGCGGCCGCGTTCGGTGCGGCCGTTCGACATCTCGGCGAGCACCTTGGCGCCCGTCGCCTGCGCGATGCGCCAGGCCAGCGCCTGCGCCTCCGCGGTCAGGGCCAGGCCGCCCAGCAGGATCAGCACGTCCTTCCGCTCGCGCAGCGCGCGGGCGGCGGTGTGGATCGCGTGCGGATCGGCCTGCGGCGCGGCGGGCACCGGCAGCGGCGCGGCGGGGCCACCCGGCGCCTCGTCCCAGCAGGTGTCGGACGGCAGGATGAGGGTGGCGATCTGCCCGGGCGAGGTGCGTGCCGCCTGCACCGCCACCGCGGCGTCGCGCGCCACATCCTCGGCGCGCTGCGCCGTGCGCGTCCAGGCCGAGACGCCGCGGGCCCAGCCCTCGGTGTCGGCGGTCAGCTGCGCATCCAGCGGCCGATGGTAGGTCGCCTGGTCGCCGACGCAGTTGACGATACCGGCCCGCGCGCGGCGGGCGTTGTGCAGGTTGGCGAGCCCGTTCGCCAGGCCCGGCCCGCAATGCAGCAGCGTCGCCGCCGGCTTGCGCGCCATGCGCCAGTAGCCATCGGCCATGCCGGTGACGACGTTCTCCTGCAGCCCGAGCACGCAGCGCATGCCGGGGATGCGGTCCAGCGCTGCGACGAAGTGCATCTCGCTGGTGCCAGGATTGGCGAAACACACATCCACGCCGGAGCCGAGCAGGGTGTGGACCAGACTTTCCGCGCCGTTCACGCGATCACTCCCGGAGGTCGAAGGGGCCCTGAAGCTGCGCGGCGACGCGATCCACCGCAAGGCCCCCCCTGGCCGGAACGAAGTCGCAAGCGTCCGGTCCCGCCCTTTACGCTGGGTCATCTGCCGGTAATCCTGCGCCCGAGGCAGGGCGGGCTGCTGCGCGAGCGGGCATGCGGGCCTGACAACGGGGGGATGGCCATGCCGCGGCTTGCCGTCGCGTTCTTCTGTTCGGGCTTCGCGGCCCTGCTGTGCCAGATCGTCTGGCAGCGCATGCTCGGCATCTTCGCCGGCTCCGACACCGTCTCCGCCGCGCTGGTGGTGGGCGCCTTCCTGGCCGGGCTCGGGCTCGGCTCCATCCTCGGCGCCAAGGTCGCGGACCGGCTGTCGCCGTATCGGGCGCTGGTGGGATTCGCGCTTGCCGAGGCGGGAGTCGCGGGTTTCGCGCTGGTCTCCAAGTTCTTCCTCTATGACTTCCTCGCCACCGACCTGGCCGGGGTGGTGGATGACCCGGTGGCAATCTTTGCCCTCTGCTTCGCCGGGCTGGTGCTGCCGACGACGCTGATGGGGGCCTCGCTGCCGCTGCTGGCGCGCGCCATCGCCACCAGCCTGGACACCGTGGCGGAGCGGATCGGCAGCCTCTACGGCCTGAACACGCTGGGCGCCGGGCTCGGGGCGCTGCTCGGCGGCTGGCTGCTGGTCGGCAATCTCGGCTTCGTCGGCGCGCTGGTGCTGGCCGCAGGCCTCGACCTGCTGGCGGCGGCACTCGCGCTGACCTTGCTGCCCTCGCTGCGCGGCACCGACGTGCCGAGGCCGGCCGCTGCCGCGCCCGCCGCCGCCTCCGGAGAGCCCTTCGGCAGCCTGAAGCTCTGGTGCCTCCTGGTTTTCCTCTCCGGCTATGTGATCGTCGCGCTGGAGATCGTCTGGGTGCGGCTGATGGGGCAGGTCGGGCAGTACCACGCCTACCTCTTCCCCACCGTGCTCGGCATCTTCCTGCTGGCCGACGGATTCGGCATGGCGGTGGCTGCTCGGATGGTGCGCCGGATGAAGGACCCGCGCCCCGCCTTCTTCATGACCCAGGCCGGCGGCTTCCTGCTCGGCGTGGTGCTGATCCTGGCCCTCTGGTGGGCGCTGCCGTACTGGCCGATCAGCGAGTTCGTCTCGGCCGACGTCCAGCGCCTGCGCGGCGACGGCCTGCTGACGACCGTGATCCTGACGCTGCTCGTGGTCGCCCCCCCCTCCTTCCTGATCGGCATGACCTTCCCCTTCGTGCAGCGGGCCGTGCAGCAGGATCTGGCGAGCGTCGGCGCGCGGGTCGGCTGGGTGCAGCTCGCGAACATCCTGGGCAATGCCGCGGGGTCGATCGGCACCGGGCTGGTCACCTTTCACCTGCTCGGCACGGCGGGCACGCTGCAGCTGCTGGCGGCGCTGTCGCTGCTGCTGATCCTGGGCTGGCTGTGGAAGGCCGGCTGGCGCCGCAAGCCGGAGCTGGCGCTCGCCGTCGGCTGCGGGCTGGCGCTCGTGGTGGTGCCGGGCAATGCGGCGCTGTGGTCGCGCCTGCACGCCGAGCAGCCCGGGCACCGCGTGGCGTGGGCCGAGGACCGTTCCGGTGTCGCCTTCTTCCGTGACGATTCGCCCGATCCGGACCAGCCGCACGGCCCATTCTTCATCCAGGGCTTCGCGCAGGGCACCATCCCCTTCCTGCCGATCCACCTGTTCCTCGGCGCCGTCGGCCCGCTGATCCACCCGATGCCGGAGCGTATCCTGGCGATCGGCATCGGCTCGGGCGGCACCCCTTGGGCGGCCGGGGTCTCCCCCGCCACGCGGGAGATCCGCGCCATCGAGCTGGTCGGGCCGGTGATCACCGCGCATGAGATGCTGGCGGAGCGGCACCCCGACGGCCCGATCGCCGAGATGTTCCGCAACCCGCGCTGGCAGCTGGAATACGGCGATGGCCGGCGCGCGCTCTCGACGGGCGAGGAGCGCTACGACGTGATCCAGGCGGATGCGATCCTGCCCGAGGGCTCGCATTCCGGCCTGCTCTATTCGCAGGAGTTCCTGCAGGCCGTGCGGCGCCGGCTGGCGCCCGGCGGGATCTACGTGCAATGGGGGCCGACGCAGCGTTCGGTGGAGACCTTCGCCGCCGTCTTCCCCCATGCGCTGCTGCTGCGGCCCGGTTCGGTGTTGATCGGCTCCGACCGGCCGATCCCGTATGATCCGGCGGCACTGGCGCGGCGCTTCGCGGATCCGGCGGTGGTTTCGCACCTGGCGCGCGGCAATCCCGGCTATCGCGACTACGCCGAGATGTTCGCGCGCAGGCCGCTGGCCTGGTGGCCCGAGACGCCGCGCGACGAGCCGCCGCTCACGGACGTCTTCCCGCGCGACGAGTTCTACCTGAACAACCCGGTGCAGAGCACGCAGGAGATGACCGGCCCCACCCACCCGGCGGCGCAAGCGGCGCGTGCGACGCCGGACCCACGGTAAGGCGGGATCGGGGCCTCGCTGCGCACACGGCCTGACGCCGCCGTGACCGCGGCAGTGGCGCACCTCACGCTCGCGCGATAAGCTTCCGGCGCGGAGCGTGGGAAGCGGGGATGTGGAAGGTCCTGGCGGGGGGCGTCATCTGCGGGATCGTCGGCGTGCTGGTGTTCCGGCAGGGCCTGACGACGGTGATGTTCCACCACTTCGACCTGCTGCAATGGCTGCTGCCCGCCGCGTTGCGGCCGGTCGCCACGGGGTATGTTCTCAGCCTGACGGGCCCGTTCGGGACGCCGCAGCTGATCCATCTGTGCTTCTGGGGCGCCGTCTGGGGCCTCGTGCTCGTCGGCCTGCTCCGGCTCGGCAACCTGCCGGACCTGTTGACGGGCTTCCTGCTGGGCGCCGTGGTCTGCACCTATGTGGGCTTCACGCTCGAGGTCGGCACGCGCGGCATGCCGTTCTGGACCGGCGGCTACATGCCGGCTTGGATCAGCGTGGCACTGATCAACGGCGCCTGGGGATGGGGCTCGGCCGGACTGATGCGCGCGGCCGGGTTGGTGGTGCGGCGGCGGCGATAGCCCGCGATCGCCCTGAGTGTGTACGCCGCAGGCGGGCACGCCAGGGCGTGAATCGCCGGCTCGAAAGGGCTAGACCCGAGTTGCCCGGACACAGCCCGGGCAACTCGGGTCTAGCCGTCGTCGGCGCTACCCCGGCAGTCGGGCGAGCAGCGCCGCGAGTTCGGCCTGGCGCCGGCACCCGGTCTTGCGGCGGATGGCAGCGAGCTGCGTCCGCACCGTCTCGCGCGAGACGCCGCGCCGTTTCGCATGCTGTTCCGCCGAATGGCCGGCCGCCAGCGCACCGGCCAGCGAGGCCTCGGCCGGGGTCAGGCCGAACAGTCGCGCCAGCAGCGCCGGAGCGGGCGCCGAGCGGCGCTCCCCATCGGTGACCAGCAGCATCGCGCCACGGAAGCCGGTCGGCACCTCCGCCGTCTCGATCCGCAGCACGGGCAGGGCACGCACCATCCAGGGCGTGCGGCCCGAGGGGCGAGGAAGCGCAAGGCTGCCCGCGCTCGGCAGCAGGCCGAGTTGCCCCGCCGCCGCCGCCAGCGCCGCCGTCAGCGCCCTTGCCAGCGCCAGCCGCGTGCCGGGATCGGGCACGTCCAGCCCCTCGGTGCCGAGGCGAAGCCCATCCTCCTGCGCTGCCATCCGGCGCAGCGCGGCGTTCGCGAAGGCAAGGCGCCGCGCCTCGTCCACCAGGGCGATCCCGTCCGGCAGCGCGTCCAGGCCGGCGCGCAGCGCGTATTGCGGCGCCTCCTCCGGCATGGCCAGACGAGACCCGGCGGCGAAGACGCGGCGGAGATGCGGGAACAAGGCGTCGAGCACGGCCCGCTCTGCCCGGCCGAAGGGCTGCTCCCGCTCGCGGCGGTGGAAGAACACCCCACCGATGCTGCTGCCTTCCTCCACCAGCGGCACGCCGAGCGCGTGGAAGGCCGCGTCGTTCGGACGGCCCCACTCGTTCCAGATCCGGCTGCGCCGCAGCGCCTCCGGCGGCACGACTGTCGAGATGTCATGCACGCCCGCCGGCAGGCGCATGCCCTTCTGCGCCCAGGGGTCGTGGCGCACCCAGTAGCGCCCGTATTCCTCCAGCCCGGCACCGGCGACGCCACCCTCGCCGGTCGAGACGCTGCCCACCGGACGACCGTCTCGATATCGCACTTTATGCACCGCGAAGGCCGAGGCACCGATCCGCCCCGCCACCGCGGACAGGGCCGGCAACAGGCTGGCGCCGTCCAGCATGGACTCGTAGAGACCGAGCGCGAGTTCCGAGATGTCCGGCTGCACAGGAGATCGTTTCAAAAACTATGTGCTATCGGTTGCATATCACCGTGCAAGGCCTACGCTGACAAGCCTGTGAGTTGAAAAAGAACTCCCGTTCTCACCCGCATGGGTGAGACGCTCCCGGCTTGCCCCTTGGCCTGCGGCGCACCACCCTTTGCGCATGGACATGCCCCTGCTCCGGGTCCAGCCGGATCCGACCGATCCCCGCCTGACCCGCCGTGTCACCGGACTCGACCACACCGGCGCGCCGCTGGAAACGTCGGTGACGGTGGAGCGCCCGCTGACCCTCTACCTCAACGGGCAGGAGATCGTGACGATGATGACGATCCTCGATCGCCCGGAGGACCTGGCCCTTGGCTACCTGCTGAACCAGGGGATGCTGCGGCGCGACGATGCGGTCGGCGCCGTGGACTACGACGAGGATCTCGGCGTCGTGGTGGTGCGCACCGAACGCCAGACCGATTTCGAGCAGAAGCTGAAGAAGAAGACGCTGACCTCCGGCTGCGCCCAGGGCACCGCCTTCGGCGACCTGATGGAGGATTTTTCCTCCGTCCGGCTGGCGCCGGATGCACAGTTGCGGACCAGCTGGCTCTACCGCCTGCTGCACCGGATCAACACGCTGCCGAGCCTCTATCTCGAGGCCGGGGCGATCCATGGCTGCGCGCTGTGCCGGGAGGACCAGCCGGTCGTCTACATGGAGGATGTCGGCCGCCACAATGCGGTGGACAAGATCGCCGGGTGGATGTTCCGCGAGGCGGAAGCGCCGGAAGACAAGATCTTCTACACCACCGGCCGGCTCACCTCGGAGATGGTGATCAAGACGGTGCGGATGGGCATCCCCATCCTGATCAGCCGCTCCGGCTTCACCGCCTGGGGGGTGGAACTGGCACGGGAAGCCAACCTGACCCTGGTCGGCCGCTGCAAGGGCAAGCGATTCGTGGCGCTGGCCGGCGAGCAGCGGATCGTCTTCGACGCCGACCCGGCCTATGTGCCCGAGGAGAGCGCGAAGCACTGGCGCAAGAACAGCGCCGAGGCCCAGAGCCAGGACGCAGGCGCCGATGCGCAGTGACACGCTGGCCGTCGTCCTGGCCGGTGGCCTGGCGCGGCGCATGGGTGGCGGCGACAAGCCGCTGCGGACCATCGGCGGCCGCCCGCTGCTGGACCATCTGCTCGACCGGCTACGCCCGCAGGTGCCGGCCATCATCCTGAACGCCAATGGCGATCCGGCGCGCTTCGCCGTCCACGGGCTTCCCGTGGTCCCGGACACGCTGCCCGACCATCCCGGCCCGCTCGCCGGCATCCTCGCCGCGCTGGACCATGCGGCGGCGGCGTATCCCGGCCTGCCCTGGGTGGCCTCCGTTACCGGCGATGCGCCCTTCATCCCGCCCGACCTGGTCGCCCGGCTGCATGCGGCGCGCGTGGCAGCCGATGCGCAACTCGCCTGCGCCCGCTCCGACGGACAGGCGCATCCGCCGATCGGCCTCTGGCCGGTGGCCCTGCGCGAGGAGCTGCGCGCTGCACTGCTCGCCGGCGAGCGCAAGATAGACCGCTGGACGGCGCGCTTCGGCTGTGCCCACGCCGATTGGCCGGCGGCGCCGTACGATCCCTTCTTCAACGCCAATGCGCCCGAGGACCTCGCCGAGGCGGAGCGCATCTTGCAGGCGGTTGGCGGCGAACCTACCAATGAAGCGCAACTGGTTCAGGGGAGGCAGCCAGCGTGAAATCCGTCCTGATCGGGTCTGCCGTCGCGATCATCATCGCGCTCGGCGCCTATGTCGTGCTCGACGGCAGCATCCAGCGCACGGCCGAGCAGCGCCACACCACCGAGGGCGTGCGCCTCTGATCCTGCGATGACGCTGCGCCGCATCCCGGTCGTGGATGCGGGCGCCGCTTCCAACAGCGGTCGCCCCCCCAAAGCGTCGAAGCCGGCGTGATGGGGCGCCGGTCCGTCGCGGCAGGTCAGAACACCGCCCGGAAGGGCAGCACCGGCACCCGGTCGCCAGGCGCCACCTGGGTGATCTCCTCGCCGAGTTCCGCGAAGGCATCCGACCGGGTCAGCGAGGTCAGTAGCCCTGCCCCTTCCCGCGGGTACTTCCGCGCCAGCGGCAGGTCGCCCCTGAAGGTCAGCGACACCCTCACATACTCCCGCCGCCCCGCCTTCTTGCGATAGGCGAAGTCGGCCGTTGCCGCGAAGCGCGGCAGCGTCTCGGCGTCGGCGCCGGCCAACCGCAGGACCAGCGGCCGCGCCAGGTGCAGGAAGGTGACCACCGCGGCCACCGGATTGCCCGGCAGACCCACCGCCGGCGTCCCGCCGCCGACCGCGTCGGCCTTGGCGCGGATCACCCCCATCGCTGCCGGCCGCCCCGGCTTGATCGCCAGCCGCCAGAAAACCAGCCGCCCGCCTTCCTCGATCGCCGCCTTCACATGATCGGCCTCGCCGGTCGAGACGCCGCCCGAGGTCAGCAGCAGGTCATGCGCGCCCGCCGCTTCCCGTAGCGCCTGCGCGGTGGCCTCGCGGTCATCCGGCAGGATGCCGAGATCCACCGCCTCCGCCGGCAGGCCGGCCAGCAGCGCCATCAGGGTGAAGCGGTTGGAATCATAGGTCTGCGCGGGCCCGAGTGCTGTGCCGGGCTCGGCCAACTCGTCGCCGGTGGAAAAGACGCCGACGCGCACCAGCCGCCGCACTGGCAGCTCGGTGATCCCGAGCGCGGCCGCAAGGCCGATATCGGGTGGCATCAGCCGCCGCCCGCTGGCGAGCGCCACGGCATGCTCGGCCAGGTCCTCGCCCGCAGGGCGGCAATTCGCGCCGTGCTTGAGGCCGGGCGGCAGGATGACTGCGCCGGCTTCCTCCCGCGTATCCTCCTGCATCATCACGGTATCGGCGCCCGCGGGCATCGCCGCGCCGGTGAAGATGCGCATTGCCGTGCCGGGCGCCACCGCCTCTGGCTGCGCGCCGGCCTGCAGCCGGCCGGCGATGGGCAGGCGCGTCTCGCCCTCAGGCGCCAGATCGACGTGACGGAAGGCGTAGCCGTCCACCGCCGCGTTGAAGAAGGGCGGCAGCGGCAGCGGCGCGCACAGATCCTCGGCCAGCACGCGGCCGAGGGCGGCGCGCAGCGTGACGCGCTCCGTGCCTTCCAGCACCGGCACGCGTTCGGCAATCAGCGCGGCCGCCTGCTCCACCGCGAGCAGCTTGCCGCCGAAGGCGAAGCAATCGTCGCTGAGCTGGGCCATGCGCTCCCCTTACCCGCGCGCCAGGAAGTCCTCCAGCGGCGCGGCATGCGCAAGCACCAGATCGGCGATCGCGGCGATGTCGTCCAGATGCGCATGCGGCAGCCGGTCGCCGGGCGGCGCGATGTCGGCGGCGATCGCGGCGATGTGGGGATCCTCCGGATGGATCCAGGGCTTGCCGTTGGCGCCGCGATGCACTTCGAGCTTGGGATGCGCGTCGCGCTTGAAGCCCTCGACGATCACCAGGTCAACAGGGTCGAGCCGGCGAAGCAACTCGGCGAGTTTCGGCTCCGGCGCGCCGCGCAACTCGCTCATCAGCGCCCAGCGATGCGCGCTGGCCACCAGCACCTGGCGCGCGCCGGCGGAGCGGTGGGCGTAGCTGTCCTTGCCCGGCTGGTCGATGTCGAAGGCATGGTGCGCGTGCTTGAGCGTGGAGACGCTGGCGCCGCGCGCCGCAAGCTCCGGGATCAGCCGCGTCATCAGCGTGGTCTTGCCGGCGCCGCTCCAGCCAGCCAATCCGATCAGGCGCACGTGCATTCCTGGTTCATGGTGTCCCCTCCCCCGCAAGCGGAGGAGGGAGAAGCGTTCAATCCGCGCCGGCCGCCTTCGCAGCCGCCGGACCGGCAACAGTCTCGCGCGCCTTCTTCATCTCGTCCTCGACCCAGAGCGAGTGATGCTCCTTGGCCCAGTTCACGTCCACCTGGCCGGAGCCCATGGCATCGAAGGCGCCCTCCATGCCGAGGGACCCGATGTAGATGTGGCCGATCATCGCCGCAATCATCAGCACCGAGACGACGCCGTGCACGATGTGCGCCAGCTGCTGCCCGGCGATGTCGGTCGCCCAGAAGGGGAAGATCAGAACATAGCCGGAGACGGCCACCAGCGTGCCGCCGATCACGGTGATCCAGAACACCAGCTTCTGCCCGCCGTTGAAACGCCCGGCTGGCGGATGCCCGCGGCCCAGCAGCCCGCCGCCCGCCGTGAACCAGGCGACATCCTTCCCGTTCGGAAGATTGTCCCTCACCCAGAGCAGGAACAGCAGCACCACGCCGAGCGTGAAGGGGAAGGACAGGTAGTTGTGCGCGTATTTCCCCCACAGCGTGACGGTGGCGAAGGCCTCCGGCCCCAGCAGCGGCAGCAGCAGGTAGCGGCCGAAGGTGAGATTGAGCCCCGACAGCGCCAGCACGATGAAGGAGGAAGCCGTCATCCAATGCGCCGTGCGCTCCAGCATGTTGAAGCGCTGGATGGTGCGGCCGGACTTGCCGGAGTCGATCCGGATGCGCCCGCGCGTGGCGTAGTAAAGCACCACGATGCCGAGCATGCCGAGCACCGCGATGCCGCCCACCCAGGCAAGGGTGATGTTGTGGAAGTCGCGCCAGTCGCGCCCGGCGGGCTGGATCAGGCTGGAGGCCTGCGCATCCGGTATGGAGCCGCGGCCGGCGATGCGCCCGCCGGTCAGCGCCCGCTGCAGCTCGAGCTCGTCGGCGCTCAGATTGGGCGCGACGGGGTTGGTGGGCGTCCCCACCACCGGTCCGCCGAGCTGCGCCAGGGCAGGGCCGGCGAGCGGCGCGCCAAGCAGCCCGAATGCCAGCGCCAGCGCGGGAAGGATGCGTGCGATCATCTGCGTGTTCCCCGAGGCTTCGCCGCGGGCTTTCGCCCGCCGCCGCCCGTAGTCGTTCAGACGCTGAGCGTCTCCCTGTAGGCGGTGCGCCAGCCCCAGGCGCCGGCGCCGTAGCCGCGCTTCTGCACCCGCTCCCGGTAGATGGTGGCGATCATCTCGCCATCGCCGGCCAGCAGCGCCTTGGTGGAGCACATCTCAGCGCAGATGGGCAGCTTGCCCTCCGCCAGCCGGTTGGCGCCGTACTGCACGTATTCCGCCGAGACATTGTCGGCCTGCGGCCCGCCGGCGCAGTAGGTGCACTTGTCCATCTTGCCGCGGCTGCCGAAATTGCCGACGCGCGGATACTGCGGCGCGCCGAAGGGGCAGGCGTAGAAGCAATAGCCGCACCCGATGCAGGTGTCCTTGTCGTGCAGCACCACCGCGTCCGCCGTGGTGTAGAAGCACGAGGTCGGGCACACCGCCGCGCAGGGCGCGTCGGTGCAGTGCATGCACGCCATGGAGATGCTGCGCTCGCCCGGCTTGCCGTCGTTGATGGTCACCACCCGGCGCCGGTTGATGCCCCAGGGCACCTCGTGCTCGTTCTTGCAGGCGGTGACGCAGGCGTTGCACTCGATGCAACGGTCGCTGTCGCACAGGAACTTCATGCGGGCCATGGTCTGCGCCCCCCCTTACGCCGCGCTGATCTGGCAGAGGGTGACCTTCGTTTCCTGCATGAAGGTCACCGGATCGTAGCCGTAGGTGGTGATCGCGTTCACGCTCTCGCCGAGCACGATCGGATCGGTTCCCTGCGGATACCTGGCTCGCTGGTCGGTTCCCATGAACCAGCCGGCGAAGTGGAAGGGCATGAAGGCGACGCCGGGCCCGACGCGCTCCGTCACCAGCGCCTTCACGCGGGCGCGGCTGTTGTTCTCCGGGCCACTCACCATCACCCACTGGCCGTCGCGGATGTTCCGCGCGGCGGCATCCGCCGGGTTGATCTCAACGAACATGTCCTGCTGCAACTCGGCGAGCCACTTGTTGGACCGCGTCTCCTCGCCGCCGCCCTCGTATTCCACCAGGCGGCCGGAGGTGAGGATGATCGGGAAGTTCGGCGCCACCTCGCGCGAGCGGTTCTGCACCGTCACGCCCAGATGCGGCAGGCGGAAGCCGCGGCGGTCCGGCAGCGTCGGGTACTGCGCCAGCAGGTCCACCCGCGGCGTGTAGATCGGCTCGCGGTGCACCGGCACCGGATCGGGCAGGTTCCATGCCACGGCGCGCGCCTTGCCGTTGCCGTAGGGCACGCAGCCATACTCCATCGCCACGCGCTGGATGCCGAAGGAGAGATCGGTGGCCCAGCTGAAAGTGCCGCCATTGCCCTCGATCCAGGCCTTCTCCTCGGCGGTCAGCTCGTCGTACCAGCCGAGACGCTTGAGCACCGCGGTGGTGAACTCCGGATAGCCGTCGCGGATCTCCGAGCCTTCCGACCAGCTGCCCTCGGCGAGCAGGGTCACGCCGTTGCGCTCCACCCCGAAGCGCGGGCGGAAGGTGCCGCCGCCGTCCTTCACATGCAGGTTGGTGTTGTAGAGGATGTGGCTGCCAGGATGCTTCCACTCCGGCTTGCCCCAGCACGGCCACGGCAGGCCGTAGAAGTCGCCCGCCACCGGCGTGCCCTCGCGGCCGCGCAGCGTCACCAGGTCGAACTTGTCCTGGTGCTCCATGTGCAGCTTCAACCGCTCCGGCGACTGCCCGGTGTAGCCGGTGCTGAGCGACCCACGGTTGATCTCCCGCAGGATGCTCTCCGCGGTCGGGGCGTCGTCCCTGATCTCGTACGGCTTGAACATCTCCTCGCGGAAGCGGACCGGCATGTTCCGGTTCTCCGCCGCGGCGTCGAGCGCGCCGGCAAGCCGGTACATCGCCTCGTAGTCGGTCTTGGATTCGAAGATCGGCGCGACGACCCGATGCCCCCACTGCAGCGAACGGTTGGAGGCGGTGCGGCTGCCGTCGCATTCGAACTGCGTGCAGATCGGCAGAAGGTAGGTGTTCTCCCGCCGGTCGGCGAGCACGGCGAAGGTGGTCGGGTGCGGGTCGGCGACGACCAGCAGGTCCAGCGCCTCCAGGCCCTTCACCGCTTCCGGCATGCGGGTGACGGTGTTGCCGCCATGGCCGAACACAACCATCGCCTTCAGCCGGTCGCGCTGCTGGATCTGGTCCTTCGGCAGCGTCACGGCGTCGAAGTAGCGCGTGGTCGGAATGCCCGGCGCACCCATCATCTGCTTGCTGTCGAAGCGTTCGACCATGCTGTCGTAGGAGACGCCCCACACCCGCGACCAGTGCCGCCAGGCGCCCTCCTCCAGGCCGTAATAGGCAGGCAGGGTGCCGACATCGAGGCCGAAATCCGTCGCGCCCTGCACGTTGCAATGGCCGCGGAAGATGTTCGCGCCGGTGCCGTCGGCGCCGACATTGCCGGTGGCCAGCAGCAGGATCGAGAAGGCGCGGACATTCGCCGTGCCCACCGTCTTCTGCGTCGCGCCCATGCACCAGATCAGCGTCGCCGGCTTCTCCTTCGCGAAGGCCTCGGCGACGGCCCGCAGCTGCGCGCCCGGCACGCCGGTGACGCGCTCCACCTCCGCCGGCGTCCACTTCGCCACCTCGGCGCGGATCTCGTCCATGCCGTAGACCCGCTGGCGGATGAACTCCTTGTCCTCCCAGCCATTGGCGAAGATGTGGTGCAGCATCCCCCAGATGACCGGGATGTCGGTGCCCGGCCGGATCCGCACGTACTCGGTCGCATGCGCCGCAGTGCGGGTGTAGCGCGGGTCGATGACGATCATCTTCGCCCGGTTGCGCTCCTTGCCCGAAAGCAGGTGCTGCAGGCTGACCGGATGCGCCTCCGCCGGGTTGCCCCCCATGATGATCATGGTCTTGGAGTTGCGGATGTCGTTGTAGGAGTTCGTCATCGCGCCGTAGCCCCAGGTGTTCGCAACACCTGCAACCGTCGTCGAGTGACAGATGCGCGCCTGGTGGTCCACGTTGTTCGTGCCCCAGAAGGCGGCGAACTTCCGGTAGAGATACGAGCCTTCGTTCGAGAACTTCGCGCTGCCCAGCCAGAACACGCTGTCCGGCCCGCTCTCGGCGCGCACCGCCATCAGCTTGTCGGCGATCTCGTTCAGCGCCACGTCCCAGGACACGCGCTGCCACTGCCCGCCGACCATCTTCATCGGATACTTCAGGCGACGATCGCCATGCACCAGCTCGCGCACCGCCGCGCCCTTGGCGCAATGCGTACCGCGGTTGATCGGCGATTCCCAGGTCGGCTCCTGGCCGACCCAGACGCCGTTCTGCACCTCCGCGGTGACGGTGCAGCCCACCGAGCAATGGGTGCAGATGTTCTTGATCCGCTGCACCGGCTGGGCGTGGTTGATCACCCCCGTCGCCGCGCCTGCGGCCCGCGCGCGGGAGGGCGCGACGGCCCCGAGCGCCGCGAGCCCGGCCCCGGCGAAGCCCGCCTGGCGGAGGAAGCTGCGGCGGTCCAGGCCGCCGGAGGACAGCCCCTGATACGAGGCCGCCAGCCGCTGCCTCGCAGCCCTGCCTTCGGAGCGCTTGATCAGCATCTGCGCTGTCTCCCGGTGCCTATTCGTAGCCGTTGGTGCGGTAGAAGGCCTGCACATGCGCGCTGTCGGCCTTGTAGCGGGCGGCGATGCGGGTGCCTTCGTTCTCCTTGCGGGCCTCGGCGGCCGGCACGCTGTCGGCACGCTGGGCAAGGGCGGGCGCTGCCGCCACCGCCGCGGTGCCCAGGCCGAGCGCCTTCAGGAACCCGCGGCGCACCGCCTTCTCCTCCCCGGTCGCACTCATCGCTCAGCACTCCCCATGATTCGCATCGTGTTCAGCCCGGCAGATCCGCTGCCGCGGCCTCGATCTCCATGGCGGTGCGGCCGAGCCGCCCCACCGCGCGGTAGAAGGTGGCAGCCTCCGCCGCTTCGAGGTCCGCGAAGAGGCGCGCCGCCCAGGGACGGATGTGGCGTGTGAAGAACGGCGCGGCCTCCGCGGGATCGGCCGCGAAGGCACCGGCGATCAGGCCGGCATAGGTTTCGCAGAGGAACGCGATGTGGTCCTCCGGCTCGGCCACGCCCTCCGCGCGCTCGATCCCGAGTCGGGCGAGGTCGCCGCGTAGCTCGGCCAGCGGCCGCTCGTGCAGGAAGCCGGTCAGGTAGTAGGAGGCGAAGGGCAGCAGCTCGCCGCGGCCAACACCGATGAAGAGGTTGAAATACTCGCGATCCGCCGCCTCCGGCGTGGTGGCCGCCGCCGCTGCGCCGAGCGCGGCATAGGCTTCGCCCAGCTCGCCCGCGCCACCACGCAGCAGCTTCAGCCGCGCCAGCAGCGGCGCGTCCGGCGCCCCGCCCATGAGACGCCCGAGAAGCGCGAACAGCCGCGCGCGCTCAGCGTCCATCGGGTCGTTGGAATGCGTTTCCGTACCTGTCATCCCGGCATCGATCCGAACCAGCCGTCGCACTCCCCGCGCGATGGCGGCGGCCCGTATACTACATCACCGCACAACCAACCCCAGCCATCGGCTTTTCGCAAGAGGCTTGACGGACGCGGCGAGCAAGCCGGGTCACACGGGCAGAGCGCCGCCATGTCGGCGTGGGGCCGGAACTGGGTGGGCTTCCACGGCCGGCGGGTCGGCCGCTGCGAGCACATGCGGCGGCTCCGGCAGCGGCAGGTCCGGCGGCACCGGCTCGGTGGTGTCCGGCGCCGGATCGGGCGCGGCTTCCACCGGCTCGTCGCGCTGCCCGATCGCCTGGGCGAGCAGCTCCTTCACGTCCCCCGCGAGCGCATCGGCGAAGCCCAAGGGCAGGCCGCCCGGCGCGTTGAAATCCCACTGGTACTCGACCGGCCCAATGTAGTCGCGGATCGCCGGATCCAGGCTCCACATCCGCCGCAGCGCGGCATCGCGCAGCAGCGGCGGCACGCCCGGGCGCAGGAACAGCGAGAAATCGCTCTCCGCGGTCAGGTCATCGATGGCCGGCAGGCTGGCGAGGTCGATTTCGGGCAGGTTCGGGATCGGGCAGGCCGCGCGGGAGACCTGCCGCTCCGCCGGAGGATGGGCAGCGGCGAGCGGGTCCGGCCCGTCCGGCTGCGCGCCCTCGGCCTGCTCGGGTGGCAGTACCGGCTCCTCCGCCGCGCCGCGCTTGCGGCGGGACCAGCGGGAGAGGAAGCCTTCCGCGTCCTCGGCCGTCATTCGCCCTCCCCCCGGCCCGGGCCGCGGCGCGCCAGCGCCTCGGGGTCGGCGCGGTCGCGGCGGCGCTTGTGGAACTCGCGCTCCTTGTGGTGGCGCGCGACGAAGGCTGCGGTCTCGGCACGCAGGCCGGACGGCATGGGCAGGGCTTCCAGCAGGTCGTCGCCGGCATCGGCATAGAGATGCGCCTCGCCCGGATCCACCGTGACGGCCTGAAGCACGAAGCCCGCGGCGGTCTCGGCGCGGCGCAGCGCCACCCAGACCAGCGGCTGCCCGGCTTCGAGGTTGTGCTTGTAGTTGGAGGTGTCGGTCGGGTGCAGCGCGACCTCCGCCGTGCCGGCGAAGAACAGGGCGCGTCCCGCCTCCTCGCGCAGCAGGGTCCAGGGCGGGGCGGGCGGCGCCTGTTCCAGCACCTCCACCACGCGCCAGACATGCTCGGCCCATCGGGTAACACCTGGCCGGCGCTCGGCGAGCACGCCGACGGGGATCAGGACCGACTCCGGATTCACGCCGCGGCCTCCCGCGGCAGCAGCGGCAGCCCGGCAACCAGGTTCTGCGGCTTCATGCGCAGCTTCTGCGCCGCGTCCATCGCGATGGCGAGGTACACCGGCTTCCCCGCCACCTTCGGCAACACGCGCGCGCCATCGGCGAACTCCAGCACGCCGAGCCAGAGGATGCGCGCCAGACGCTCCTGCCTGACCTTCCTGCCGTGCCACAGATCGTTGGCGATCGCCGTCGCCTCGGCATCCAGGCCGACATGCCAGGTCCAGTTGTGGTCCTCGATCACCGGCACGGGCCGGATCGCCACCGTCTCGCCGAACAGATGGGCGATGAGCCGCTCCAGCGCGCGGGCGATGCCGTGCTGACCCTCCCGTCCTTCGGCGATGTCGAGCGCGAAGTCATGCGCATCGGAGCGTGCGAAATAGGCGGGCGCATTGGCCTCGTTCAGCACGTCGATCTCGATCTCGCGCGGCGGCGCGCCGGCTTCGACCAGCAGCTGGCCGAGCGGGCCGAAATCGCCGGAGGCAGCCTTCATCTCCAGCACCTCCTCATCCGCCAGCAGGGTGGAGCCCTGGTGGATGCCGGCGCGCTGCGGGCGGAACAGGCACTCGGCGGCGCGCAGCACGAAGGGATTTTCCTCTGTTTCCATCGCCGATCTCACCACGAGATGGGTCAGCATCTGCAGGAAGATCGGCGGGATGCCGGCGACGCCCTCGCGATAGAGCGCCAGCCAGGCGGCCTCCAGGCTCGGTTGCGCCGCGACGCGGTCGCGGAAGGTGAGGAAGACCTGCCAGTTCTCCCGCGCATCCGGATCGGCCAGGGCGGCCAGCTCGGCGGGCGGCACGGTGCGCATCGTCTCTTCCAGCAGCGCGGCGTGCAGCGCGCGCTCGGCGTCGCAAGCTTCCTCGGGCGGCACCAGCTCGGGCCGGGCGCAGAAGGCGCGCCAGAGGTCGGGCGTGCCATGGATGCGCCCCGCCTCGTCGCGGTCGCAGAGATGGTGCCCGCTGGCCACCCAGAAATCGCCGGGCACCAGGCCCGGGGGCGGCGCGGGAGGGTGGTGATGCGGAACCTGCATGCGCGCCTACCTGCCCCCCAAACGCGTCAGGTCGGGGGTCTCGACGACTTCCTCCTCACCCTCCACCACCGCGATCCCGAAGACCGGGAGAGCATTGAAGCTGGTGTGCGGCGTGTCGCGCAGGTGCAGGGTGCGGAAGCGCTCGCGCAGTTCGCCCGCCTCCCCGCTGCGGGTCAGCGCCAGGACCGTGCCGGTCGGGTGATCGCAGAGGCTTTCGGCAAAGGCGATCTCCTCCTCCGCCGCAGCGCGCGCGGCCGCCTCGTCCGGCGCGCCGTGGCGGGTGCGGAGATGCGCAGCCAAAGCGGCCAGCGCCGCCTCGCGCTGTTCCGCCGTCGCCTCCGCAACCTCGACCAGGGTGGACCAGCCGAAGCTGGACAGGCCGAGGAAGCCGCCGCGGAAGGCCTGGCGGCGCTTGCCGGGCATGGTGGCCGGGTCCTCCTCCCAGAACTCGAAGCCGCCGGGCACCGCCCACTCGCCGGGTTCGGCGGCACAGTCGAAGATCAGCGTATCGGAGAGATCGAGCCTGAGGGTGCGCGGCAACTTCACGCCGGAAGCGGGGAGCGTGTGCGTGCTCATCCGCGCAGCGCCTCGACCAGCCCGAGGCGCTGGCGCACGCCCGCGCGTTCCAGCACCAGGTCGCCGCTCGCGGGATCCAGGCCGCGCCTGAAGCCTTCGCTGCCCGCCTCGTTTTCCAGCCGGGCGAGGAAGCGTTCGGCCAGCCGCCGGAAGCCGCCCGTCGGCCCGCCGTGCTGCCATTCCGCCAGCCCGGCCATCAGATGGCGCGCCCAGGCGGCGGTGAGCTCGGCGGCCGAGACCTCCTCCGCATCCCAGCCTTCCTCGGTCAGCGCGGTCTGGTCCACGCCGTGGCCGGGATCCCAGCCCCGCGGAAAGCCGACCCGGGCCTCGACGCCGACTACGATCCAGTCCGGCACCGCATCTTCCGCGCAATCCTCGGGCCAGGTGATCCGCGCCTCCCCGACCTGCCCGCCATTGACCAGCACCGCCGCGGGCCAGCGGAAGGTCAGCGGCACCTCGGGCGGGCCGAAGGCGGCGAGAGCATCGGCCAGCGCCGAGGCGGCGGCGAACAGTGCCGGGCGGGCGACGGCGAGCGGCTGCTCCGGCTCCAGCACCACTGCGGCCTCGATCCGCGCGGCGGAGCGTACCCAGGCCAGCGTCCCCGCCCCGTGCTGCGGCGCAAGAGCGACGGCACGCGTCATCGCGTCGCCCGCCTCGCGCAGCGGCACGACGGGGGTGAAGACCGATGGCAGTTCCGGCAGGCCGGTGGCGGACAGGCTCGGTGACACGACCCGACAAAATCCTCCCGATCCCTCGCAAGCGGGCGCGCCGGCGGATATATGCCCCCGCAATCCCTGAGCCTAGGGGTCGGGGAAGTTTCGGGGACGCCGGGGCCGGGATGCGCACCACCACCTTCGTCTGCAGCTGCGAGGACACCATGCCGCTCGACGGCCGCGCCATCGCGCGCGGCTGCGCCACGGCGCCGGGGTCGGAGCTGCGCAGCGCCGAGCAGCTCTGCCAGGCCCAGCTCGACCGCTTCCTTGCCGCGCTGGCCGAGGGCGGGGCGGTCACCGTGGCCTGCACCGCCCAGGCCCCGCTGTTCCGGCAGGAGGCGGAGGCCGCCGGCTTCGCCGCCCCCCTCAGCTTCGTCAACATCCGCGAGACCGCCGGCTGGTCCGACGAGGCGAAAGCCGCCGGCCCGAAGATGGCGGCGCTGATCGCCGCGGCCGAGGTGCCGATGCCGGCGACCCCGCTGGTGCCGCTGGCGAGCCAGGGCGTGACGCTGGTGCTCGGCCGCGACGCCGTGGCGCTGGAGGCGGCGCGGAAGCTCGCCGCGACGCTCGACATCACCGTGCTGCTGACCGGGGCGGAGGAGGTGCCGCCGCTGCGCACGACCGAATTCCCCGTCGCCCGCGGTCGCGCCCGCGGTGCCACGGGCTGGCTCGGCAATTTCGAGGTGGTGGTGGATGGCTATGCGATGCCCCGCCCCTCCTCGCGCGCCGCCTATGCATGGGGGCCGGCGAAGGACGGCGCGAAGAGCCGTTGCGACGTGATCCTGGACCTCACCGGCGGCGCGGCGCTGTTCCCGACGCGTGAGCTGCGGCAGGGCTACCTGCGCGCCGACCCGGCGGACGCTGCCGCGGTGGAGCGCGCCATTGCGGCGTCACGCGAACTGGTCGGCGAATTCGACAAGCCGCGCTTCGTGACCTTCGACGCCGCGCTCTGCGCCCATTCGCGCAACCGCAGGACCGGCTGCACGCGCTGTCTCGATCTCTGCCCGACCGGTGCGATCACGCCGGGGAAGGATGCCGTCCAGATCTCCGCCGAGATCTGCGCCGGCTGCGGCGCCTGCGCGGCGGTCTGCCCGACAGGCGCGGCCAGCTACGCGCTGCCGACCGCGGAGGCGATGCTGAAGCGGCTGCGCACGCTGCTGCTCACCTATCGCGAGGCGGGTGGGGAGGCGCCGCTGCTGCTGGTTCATGACGAGCACGGCGAGGCCATGATCGAGGCGCTGTCCCGCCAGGGCGAGGGCCTGCCCGCCCGCGTGCTGCCGCTGCGCGTCAACGAGGTGTCGTCGCTCGATCTCGGCCTGCTGCTGAGCGCCTTCGCCTGGGGCGCCGCGCAGGTCCGGCTCCTGCTGAAGGGCCGGCGCGCGCATGGCACGGAGGGCGTGTTCCGGAACCTCGACTACGTGCGGCATGTGCTGGACGGCCTCGGCGTGCCCGACCACGGCGCGCCGCGCGCCGCCGCTATCGAGACCGACGATCCCTTCTCCCTCGGCGAGGCGCTGCGTGCGGTACCGCGCCGCGGCCTGCCCTTCCCGCCCTCCACGCATCTGGCACTCGGTGCCTCGCGGGAGATCCTGCGCCAGGCCGCGCGCGCGCTGGCCGAGGGCGCCGGCAAGCGTGGCGGCGAGATCGCGATGCCGGCGCTGGCGCCGTTCGGCGAGGCGCGGGTGGAGGTCGGCGGCTGCACGCTCTGCGTCGCCTGCACCAGCGTCTGCCCGACCGGCGCCTTCAGCGCCAACCCGGAGACGCCGCAGCTGCGGTTCCTGGAGGATGCCTGCGTGCAATGCGGCCTCTGCGCCGTGACCTGCCCGGAGAAGGTCATCACCCTGGTCCCGCGGCTGAACCTCGCGCCGGATGCCGCGCAGATCCGGGTGGTGAAGGAGGAGGAGCCGTTCTGCTGCGAGCGCTGCGCCAGGCCCTTCGGCGTGAAGAGCCAGATCGAGGCGGTGATGCGGAAGCTCACCGGCGTGAAGCACTGGATGTTCGCCGATCCCGCGCGCCTGCGCGTGCTGCGCCTCTGCGAGGCGTGCCGCGTGTTCGAAGCGACGGAAAGCGCACTCGACCCCTATGTCGGCCCGGCCCGGCCCGTGGCGAAGACCACCGAGGACTGGCTGCGCGAGGCAGAGCGGGCGAAGCGGGTGAAAGAAGACTAGGTCCGGCGCTGGCCGTCAGGCCGGATCCGCGCTTGGCAGGCCCAGGCGGCCGAGCCCCGGCAGCTTGATCGCGGGCCGGCGAATGTCGAAGCCGGCGACGGCGCCGAGGATGTTGACCTCGATCCCCTCGACCCAGCCGATCGTCAGGCCGGCATAGCCACCGAGCGTGAGGCGCAGGCCGGAGCCGGAGGCCGTGCGGCGGATCCAGCGGCCGTCGTACGGGAAATCCTTGCCGATCGCGGTGGGCGGCAAGGTGACCTCGACCTCCGGCACGGCGTCCAGCACGGCAGCGACGAAGGTGTTCGAGTTCGGCCCCGGCCAGGCGCGGTAGTGGCCACGCTCGCGCCAGGTATAGGCCTCGATGGCCGCCTGCATGCGCGGGATCAGGGCCGCGGCAGCTTCGTCATCCGCGGCGAAGATCACCTCCGGATGGCGCCCGAACCAGCGGCCATCGGGCTCGAAGCCGTTGACGCGGATCGGCGCGCCCCAGGCGGTGTAGTCGTAGCGGGTGTAGGCGGTCGCGCCCTCGGGCTTCAGGACGATCCAGCTGTGGACGGCGAAGATGCCGCGCCAGCGAACCGTGGGCGCCGCAAAGACCCTGACCACCGCGGCCCGGTGCTCGGCGGCCGGCGGCAGGTGGCCGACGCTGGAGCGATCCGCACTCCACCAGTCCCGGCCGATACCGGTGTATTGGTGCAGCACGGCGGAGAGGCTGAGTGGGAACAGATAGAGCAGCGTGAACAGGAACAGCGGCAGGTTGGGGCGCATCATGGGTCTGCGGGATGTTTGTTCCCGGCGCGATCTCCGCAACCCGGATTCGGCTTCAAGCGCCACAGGCCTGACGCGAGGGCCTCGGCGCTCCGGCCACTCACCATCCCTTGCGGACCATCATCCAACTCGCCGCGACCAGGGGGATGGTGGCGACCAGGCCCCACAGGATCCATAGCCGGCCGAGGCGCCAGTAGGCGTCCGGGATCGGCGCGCCCCTGGCGAAGGCACGCGCCATTCGCGCCTGCCGGACCTGGATCGGCACCAGGAGGAACAGCCAGATCAGCCCGGCGATGACGAACATGATCTCGGACCAGACGATCCAGTCATCGCGCAGCACATCCATGCCGGCGACCCAGGCGGCGCCATAGCCGCCGACCACGAGCAGGACGATGCCCCAGAAGGTGAAGAACCAGTCGGTGATGGTCACCAGCCGCTGGGCGAAGGCGATGACCACCGGGTCCCGCGTTCCGTCGGCATAGAGCTTCCAGATCGAGGTCACGGTGACGTTGCCGACGAGCAGAACGACGCCGAGGATATGGAGCAGCTTCAGCGCGTCGTAGGTCATCGGCATCGCTGCGCCGTGCCTCCCTTTTCACCACCCGACAGGCGTTGGGGGAGGATGCGAGAGGGATACCGTGAGGGGGGTGGCTCGCCCGCCCGAGTGTTCGGGAGGAGAGAGTGTTCCCCTCTCCTCCGTCAACCTCAGCGCGAGTAGAACTCGACCACCAGGTTCGGCTCCATCTGCACGGGATAGGGCACGTCGGAAAGCTTGGGCGCACGCAGCATGCGGCCGCGCATGGCGCGGTGGTCCACCTCGATATACTCGGGGACGTCGCGCTCGCCGGACTGCGCGGCATCGAGCAGCGCCGTCATCTGCTTCGACTTCTCCTTCACCTCGATAACGTCGGTGTCCTTGACGAGGTAGGAGGGGATGTTCAGACGCTTGCCGTTCACCGTGACATGGCCGTGGTTGACGAACTGCCGCGCCGCGAAGGGTGTGACCGCCAGCTTCATGCGGTACACGACGGTGTCCAACCGGCGCTCCAGCAGCTCGATCAGATTCTCGGAGGTGTCGCCCTTCCGGCGGACGGCTTCCTCGTAATACTTGCGGAACTGCTTCTCGCCGATGTTGCCGTAGTAGCCCTTGAGCTTCTGCTTGGCCATCAGCTGCACGCCGAAGTCGGTCGGCTTCTGCTTGCGGCGCTGGCCGTGCTGGCCGGGGCCGTATTCGCGCTTGGCGACGGGGGACTTGGCACGGCCCCAAAGGTTCACGCCAAGGCGGCGATTGATCTTGTACTTGGATTCAGCGCGCTTGGTCATGCGGCTCTCTGCCGGGCCTCTCGGCCTCGGTCCTTCTTCGATGGGCGCTGAAGCACCCTGGTTGTCCCGGTAGTCCCGAAGGCCCTGGGGCCGAAGGGCGGGCGCAAGGGATCACCCCTTGTCCGCGTTCCCGGAAGGAGGTGGGGCTATAGGCGGCCGGGCGGCGACTTGTCAAACCGCGATCCGCTCGCCTACTGCCGCGCCATGATCACGCGCGAAGAGATCCTTGTCCTCGGCCTGACGGCCGGGGTCGTCGGAAGCCTGGTCGGCGGACTGATGCTCGGCATCGGGCTCGGCCTGGTGATCGGCGGGCAGCATCTGGGCTGGCTGCTGGTGCTGCCCGCCGCGCCGGTTGCGGGGATGCTCGGCTACCTGCTCGCGCGCAAGCTGGCGAAGCGCCTCACTCCACCCTGATCCCGGCGGTCGCGATCAGGCGGCGCTTGTACTCGAAGTCCTCGCGCAGGAAGGCGGCCGTCGCCTCCGGCGTGCGGACATGCACGGTGTAGCCCGAGGTCAGCAGGTGGCGGTCGCGCACGCTCGGCTGCTGCATCGCCGCGGCCAGCGCCGCGTGCAGCTGCGAAAGCAGCTCGGGCGGCGTCCCGGCGGGGGCGAAGGCGCCGAACCAGGTGCGCGGGTCGATCTCGGGGTAGCCGGCCTCGATCAGAGTCGGCACCTGCGTCAGCGCCTCGAAGCGCGTCGGCTTGCCGACCGCGAGCGCCTTCAGCGTCCCGGCTTCGATGTGCCTGGCGCCGGAGGCGATGCCGGCCAGCGTCATCTGCACCTCGCCTGCCAAGGTCGCCATCACCGCCGGCGTCAGGCCGCGATAGGGCACATGCACCATCTCGATCTTCTCGCGCGCCATCAGCGCGGCGAAGGCGAGGTGCGGCTGGCTGGCATTGCCGTAGGAGCCGAAGTTGAACCGCCCCGGCGCGGCGCGCGCCGCCGCCACCAGCTCCGCCAGCGTTCCGGCGCCGACCGAGGGATGCACCAGCACCATCTGGTGCACATCCACCAGGTGGCTGAGCGGTGCCAGGTCACGCATCGGGTCGTGGGGCATGCCGCGGATCAGGTGCGGGTTGGAGGTGATGGAGTTGTCCGCGGTGATCAGCAGCGTGTGTCCATCCGGTGCCGCCTTCGCCACGATGTCCACGCCCGGCACGGTGGAGCCACCAGGCCGGTTGTCCACCACCACCGGCTGGCCCCACGCGGCCTGCAGCCGGTCGGCCAGTGCGCGCGCCAGCGCATCGAGCCCGCCGCCCGGCGGGAACGGCACGACGATGCGCACCTGGCGCGTCGGGAAGGCGCTGCCCTGCGCCCGCGCGATGGCGGGCATGACGAGGGCGGCGGCAAGCAGCGAACGGCGGGCGAGGCGCATGGTCAGCTCCGGAAGAAATGCGACCGCAGCAATTCCACGGTTTGCGCCGGCGCTTCAAGCTCCGGCAGGTGGCCGACGCCGGCCGGCGAGGCGAAGCGCGCGCCCGGAATGGCCTCGGCGATCACGCGGCCGACCGTCTCCGGCGGGTTCACCTGGTCGTCGGCGCCGGTGATGGCGAGCGTCGGGCAGGAGATGTGCGGCGCGAAATCCGTCACGACATCCACCCCGTCGGTGCAGCGCGCCGCCTGCATCAGCCCGCGCGGATGCGTCGCCGCGACGACATGGCGCACCATCGCCAGCACTTCGGGCGATGCATCGGGCGAGACCAGCTTTTCGGAGCGCGTGCGCGCCAGCGCGACGCCGCCCTGCGCGACGGAAGCCTCGCGCATCGCCAGCATCTGCGCGCGCCCTTCCGTGCCCTTCCAGCGCTGGCCGCGCGAGGTGCCCATCAGTGCCAGCCTGGCAACGCGCGCCGGATGCCGTGCCGCCATGCAGGCGCCGAGCATCGAGCCGAAGGACGAGCCGGCGATGCAGACCTTCCCCTCCACGCCGAGCGCATCGAGCAATGCGAGTGCGGCCGCGACATAATCCTCGGGCGCCGGCGCCTCACTGCGGAAATTGTCGGAGAGGAAATAGCCCGGCGCATTCCACGCGATCACCCGCGCCTGCTGCGACAGCGCCGCCAGCGTGAAGCGCCACCCCATGGAATTGGCGCCGATGCCGTGCAGGCAGAAAACCGTCTGCGTCCCCTCCCCCGCTTCCATGTAGGACATGCGCGGGCCTTCCAGGCCGAGCGCGGCGGCATCCACCTCCACGAAGCGGGGATCGGGCAGCGGCGGAACCGGCGTGCCATCCGGATGGATCATGTCTTGTCCTCCCAGGGCGGATCGGGCGTGTCGCCGGCGAAGCGGCCGCGCACCATGCGGCCGCGCGCGAGTTCCGTCACCACGCCATGCAGCGTGCGCAATTCCTGTTCGGTGACTTCGCCGCGCTCGAACCAGTGGCGCAGGTTGCGCACCATGCCCGGGCGCTTCGGCGGGTTGTGCAGGAAGCCGGCCGCGTCGAGCTCGGCGATGAGCCGATCGAGGAAGTTCTCGAGCTCCGCCTTCGTCGCAATGCGCGTCTCGTGCGTCTGCAGCTGGCGCGGCGGCGTGCGCTCCGCCTGCATCCACCATTCATAGGCGAGGATCATCACCGCCTGGGCGAGGTTGAGCGAGTTGTGCTGCGGGTTCAGCGGGTAGCGCACCAGCGTGTCGCAATGCGCCAGGTCGTCGGCTTCGAGCCCCGCGCGCTCCGGGCCGAACAGCACGGCCAGGCGCAGGCCGCGGCCGTTGATCTCGCGGAAATCCTCCGCGGCGGCACGCGCGTCGCGCATCGGGATCACTACATGACGCGGGCGCGGGCAGGTGCCGAAGACGCGGTGGCAATCGGCGACCGCGGTGCGGATATCGGGAAAGAGCTGCGCCTGATCGAGGATCGCATCGGCGCCGGAGGCCGCAGCATAGGCGTTGGGCTGCGGCCAGCCATCGCGCGGTGCGACGATGCGCAGATGGAACAGGCCGCCATTGGCCATGGCGCGCGCCGCGGTGCCGATGTTCGCCGCCATCTGCGGGCGGACCAGCACGACGATGGGTGATTCGCCGGGCGGTGGCGTGAGCGGCGCGCCCCCTTCCCCACGGCCGCCGGTCATGGAACTGGCGTCATTGCGACGCGGTGCGGGCGAGGAAGGCGCGAAGCTGCGCGATCTCGGCCTCCTGCGTGCGGATGACGTCCTCGGCGAGCTTCCTGATCTCCGCATCGCGGCCGTGGCGCAGCGCAACGTGCACCATGTCGATGGCGCCCTGGTGGTGCGGGATCATCGCGGCGGCAAAGTCGCGATCGGCATCGCCGGTGAACTGCACGGCCATCTCGCGATGCATGCGCTCATTAATCGCGCGGTATTCGCGCGTGCTGGCGGGTTCGGCCGCGGCGGCCGGGGCGTGGTGGCCGGCATGCTAGGCGGAAGCGGGCACGGCGACGGTCAGGGCGAGCAGGGCGGCGAGGGCGAGGCGGGTCATGACGGATTCTCCGGAGGATGGGCCGGAGCTTGTGTGAAAGCTTCCCATGGAGGGAAGGCAAGCGGCCAGGTGCCCGTCCCGCTCCCTCCCCCGCAATGCGGGGGGAGGGAGTTCGGTCACGCCCGCCGCCATGTCGTCCCCTGTGGTCCGTCCTCCAGCAGGATGCCCTGGTCCGCAAGCTCCTTGCGGATGCGGTCGGCCTCGGCCCAGTTCTTCGCCTTCCGGGCGGCGAGGCGGGCGGCGATGGCGGACTGTATTGCAGCCTCGGCTTCCGCATCGGCTTCGTGCACGCCATCCGAACGCGCGACGAACATACGCGCGGGCTGGCCAGTAACAGCAACGTATCCCGTCCCTGCCTCAAGCCGATATCCAGGCTTCCCCTGCAGCCAGCTGTTCGGGTCATACCTGAGCACACCCAGCATGTCCGCGGCTGCCAGGATTCTGCCCTTCAAATGGGGCAGTGCGTCTACATCCTGCACCTCTAGCGCCTTGTTCGCGCCCGACACCAGATAGTGCAGCGACGCCAGCGCCAGCGGCGTGTTGAGGTCGTCCGCCAGCGCCTGCTCGAAGGGCGGCTGCTCGACCGCATGCGGCTCGTCGCCGCGCTCCGCCGCCACATCCGCCATCTTCGACAGCGCACGATAGAAGCGATCCAGCTCCTTTCGCGCTTCCTGCAACCCCGCCTCGGTGTAGTCCAGCGCCTGCCGGTAATGCGTCTTCAGCAGCAGCAGCCGAAACGCCTCACCCGCCCAGGGCCCGAGCGCCAGGATATCCTGCACGGTGCGGAAATTGCCGAGCGACTTCGACATCTTCTCGCCGTCCACGAGCAGCATGCCGTTGTGCATCCAGTAGCGCGCGAAGTGCGAACCGGGAAACGCGCAGACGCTCTGCGCCACCTCGTTCTCGTGGTGCGGGAACAGCAGGTCCTGCCCGCCGCCATGGATGTCGAACTCCTCGCCGAGATGCTTCCACGACATCGCGCTGCATTCGATGTGCCAGCCGGGCCGGCCGCGGCCCCAGGGGCTGTCCCAGCCGGGCTGCTCGGCCGTGCTCGGCTTCCACAGCACGAAGTCGCCGGGATCGCGCTTGTACGGCGCAACCTCCACCCGCGCGCCGGCGAGCAACTCGTCCGGCGAGCGGCCGGAGAGCCTGCCGTACTCGGCGAAGGACGAAACGGCGAACAGCACATGCCCCTGCGCCTCATAGGCATGGCCGTTGGCGATCAGCCGCTCGATCAGCGCGACCATTTCAGGAATCGTGGCGGTCGCGCGCGGCTCGACATCCGGCGGCAGCACGCCGAGCGCCGCCATGTCGCGATGGAAATCCGCGGTGGTCCGCGCGGTCAGCGCCTCGATCCCCTCGCCGCTTTCGCGTGCGCGGTCGATGATCTTGTCCTCGACATCGGTGATGTTGCGCGCATAGGTGACGCGCGGATACAGCCGGCGCAGCAGCCGCACCAGCACGTCGAACACCACGTTCGGCCGCGCATTGCCGAGATGCGCCAGGTCATAGACCGTCGGGCCGCAGACATAGATCCGCACATGGTCGGGATCGAGCGGGACGAAACGCTCCTTGCGGCGCGTCGCGCTGTTGTGGATATGCAGGTCCATGTCGTTCAGCCGGTTGCCGCCTGGCGCAGGCGCCGCAAGGCCCGCGCGCGGCCGATCAGGGGAAGGAATGTCTTGAGGTCCGGCCCGTGCTCCTCGCCGGTCAGGGCGCGGCGCAACGGCATGTAGAGCGCCTTGCCCTTTCGACCGGTGGCACTCGCCACGCTGGCCGTCCAGGCCGGCCAGGTGGCCTCGTCCCACGGCTCCTCGGGCAGGGCTTCCGCGGCGATGCGCAGCAGCTCGGCATCGGCGGGATCGCCGATCGGCACGATCTCGCCCGCCACCACGTCCCACCAGTCCCGCGCCTCGCGGAACAGGTCGAGGTTGCCGCGGATCGCGTTCCAGAAGGGCTCCGTCGCGCCATCCGGCAGGCGGTCCCGCACGGCGTCGAAGGCCAGGCCGTGCAGCCATTTCCGGTTCAGCGCGAGCAGCTGCCTCATGTCGAAGCGCGCCGCGCTCTTCGAGACCTTTCCCAGGTCGTAGGAGGCGGCGAGCTCCGCCGGCATCCCGGGGACCGGATCGGCGCTCGATCCGAGCGCGGCGAGGTAGCCGGCCAGCGCCGCCGGCTCCACGCCGTCGCGGCGCAGCTGGCGCAGGCCGACGCTGCCGGTGCGCTTCGAGAGCGGGCCGCCATCGGCATCGGTCAGCAGCGGCAGGTGCGCGAAGCGCATCTTCCGTGGATCGCCGCCCAGCGCGCCGAGAATGTCGAGCTGGATGCCGGTGTTGGTGACATGATCCTCGCCGCGGACGATGTCCGTGATCCCGGTCTCAAGGTCGTCCACCACCGAGGTGAAGGTGTAGAGGAAGCTGCCATCGGCGCGGATCAGCACCGGGTCCGACAAGCTGGTGAGCTTCACCGAACGGCGCCCCAGCACGCCATCCTGCCACTCCGCCGCAACGCCCGAGAGCAGGAAGCGCCAGTGCGGCTGCTTGCCGTTGGCCAGGGCGCGGTCGAGCTGCTCCTTCGTCATCCTCAGCGCCGCGCGGTCGTAGAGCGGCGGCTTGCCCTGGCGGGTGCGCTGCTCGCGCTTGAAGGCGAGTTCCTCCTCGGTCTCCAGGCAGGGGTAGAGGCGGCCGGCTGCCTTCAACGTCTCGGCAGCCGCGGCGTAGCGGTCCAGCCGGTCGGACTGCGCGATGCGCTCGTCCCAGTCGAGGCCGAGCCAGCGCAGGTCCTCCTCGATGGCCTGGGCGTATTCGGGCTTGGATCGCTCGGTGTCGGTGTCGTCCAGGCGCAGCAGGAAGCGCCCGCCCCGGTGCCGGGCCAGGCACCAGTTGGCGAGGGCGATGCGGGCATTGCCGACATGCAGCAGCCCGGTGGGCGAGGGCGCGAAACGAACCTTCATCGCCGCCACAGGAACGCCAGAAGCCCGGCGAAGGCAAGGCGCCCGGTGGGGGGCGCGGCAGGGGGCGGCCATCATCTCGGCGCAATCCCGCCGTTCGATGCGTATATGGAATCGGGTCGGAACCCGAAGGAGCAGGCCAGGATGAGGACCACCGCACTCCGCACGCTGCTGGTGGCCGGCACGGTGCTGGCCGGCGCGCTCGCGGCGCCGGCGGCCGAGGCCGGCGGGCGCGACCGCGGCCACGGCTGGGGCCACGGACATCACCGCCACTGGGCGCCGCCGCCCCCGCGCGTCTACCACCATCACCACCGCGGCTGGAATGGCGCCCCGCTGCTGGGGGCGATCATCGGGCTTGGCGCGGGCGTAGCCATCGGCTCGGCGCTCGCGGCGCCGCCACCGCCGCCCGTCTACGACGCGCCCCCGCCGCCGGTCTATTACCAGCCGCCGCCGGTGGTCTATCAGCCGCCGCCCGTGATGTACCAGCCGGGCATGGGATACGCGCCGGCAAAATCGGTGTGGTGAGGCGCGGGAGGAGGGGAGGCTATTCCTCCTCCTCTTCGTCGTCCTCCTCGCGCCGCGGGTCGAGGACGCGCCAGTTGCGTTCCTCGGGATCGGGGGCGCGGGCCTCGGCGAAGGCATGCAGTTCGGTGGCGCTCTTCCAGGCGTCGTCGCCGGCGCCGACGACCTCGGCGTCCTCGCCATAGGCGAACCAGGCTTCCAGGACCGCTTCGGCGCCCATGCCGCGGGCGCGGCAGCGGTCCAGGCTGTCGCGCACATAGCGGCGGGCGAAGGCGTTGGCGTGGGCGATGCTGCGGAAGCCGCGCACCACCTCCACCGGCTCCGAGCCATTGGCGCCCGAGAGGTCCAGGATGCGCACCGCCAGCCCGGAAGGCGCCGAAAGCGCCTCCGAGAAGATCGGGTCCTGCCCGTCGTCGCTGCCGCTCATCGCTCGGGGTCCGTCATGCCTGGGGTGGAAGGGAAATGCTCGATCAACGGCCCCGGCACCACCATGCCCGCAGGGCCGCGCGCGCCGGCCGGGCGCCCAGCGTTGCGCCAACGGGCGAGCGCGACAGCCGTTGCAGCGTCGAGGCCGGCGAGCGGGGCATGGCCCTCCGCCAGCGCGTCGCCGACCGGCAATGCACCGAGGCGCCGGGACAGGCTGGCCAGCGCCAATCGCCGGACCTCGGCAACGGGCGCCACGGCCTCGGGGCCGAGCATCGCGGCAAAGCCCGCCAGCGCCGGCGCGAGCGGCGTCATGTCGCAGCCGATGCCGAGCAGGCTGGCGCAGGCCTCGGCCGCCGCGATCCGCGCCGCCGGCCAATCCGGCGCCGGCAGCACCACCGCGCGGACATGCCGGGGGCCCAGCGCATCCACCGCCAGCGCGGCGGCGAGCGCCTCGCCAAGCCCGCCCGACAGCGGGACCAGCGCGGCCGAAAGTCCGCGCCCGGCCACCGCATCGGCAAGGCCGAGCATCATCGCCCGCCAGCGCGCCTCCAGCGGATCGAGCGGCGGGGCAAGTAGCTGGGCCAGGCAGGACAGGCCCTCCGCGTCGCGTGCCCATTCGGTGACGTGCAACTCAGATTCGAACTGCGGCAGTTGCGCCGCCAGGCCGCGATCGGGGTTCAGCACGAAGCCGCCGCCATCGAACACCGCCTCCCCCTGCCCGCCCACGCGGTTGCAGTAGGCGAAGCCGAGCCCCGTCTCCACCACCCGCGCGACCGCCAGGTCCACCCGCCTAGCCGCGGCGCCGGGCACGAAGGGTGCGGCGTCCACCGCGACCAGCAGTTCGGCCCCGGTCTCCGACAGCGTCTCGGCCACCGCCGGCCCATGCCAGTCGGCGCCGATCATCAAGCCGAGCCGCACCCCGCGGATATTGACCGGCCCGGGTGCGGGGCCAGGATCGAACGGCTCGCCGCGCGCCACCTCATGCCGGGCGCGGTGGGCCGCGATGCGGCCGGCATCGAGCAGGAAGACGGCGTCGTGACGCTTTCCCTGCTCCACGCGGGGGGCGCCAACCAGCAACGCCGGGCCGCCCTCGGCGGTGGTGGCGGCCAAGGCCGCCACCGCTTCCTGCGCCGCCGTGTCGAAGCCCGCATCGCCCGCGGCCTGGCCGGCCAGCGAGAGCGCCGGCGTCACGACGATGTCCGCGCCGAGGGCAGCCGCCTCCGCCCACGCCGCACGCAGCCGCGCAGCATTGCCGACGAGGTCGCCGGGGCGCGCGTTGAACTGGGCAAGCGCGATGTGCAGGCGTTCCGTCATGGCGCGCGCAAGCTGCTTCGGCGGTCGCCCGCGGTCAACGCGCCGCCCGGCCGAGGACGCCGAGGATCATCCCCACGGAGACCAGCGCCACGCCCGCGATCCCCACCGCCCCCAGCGCCTCGCCGAGCAGCGGCCAGGCGAGCAGCGCGCCCATCGCCGGCGTCAGGGAGGTGACGGTGGTGGTGCGCGTCGGTCCGATCGCGGCGACAGCGCGGGTGAACAGGAAGGCCGAAAGCACCGTCGCCATGGTCCCCTGGAAGAGGGAATGAAAGGCGATGACGCCGGCCGGCACGGCGTCGAGGTTGCTCGGCAGGAAGGCCCACCAGACCGGCAGGTAGAGTGGCGCGGGGATCAGCGCCATGGCGATGGTCGCGTCCATCGCCGGGATGCGCCAGCGCCGCGCCAGCACGGCGTAGCTCGACCAGGAGAGGGCAGCGCAAAGGAACAGCAGGTCGCCCCGCCATGCACCGGGATGGCTGCCGAAGGTGTCGAGTGCCAGAAGGGCGATGCCGAAGGCGACCACCCCGAGCGAGAGCAGTCGGCGCCGCGTCCAGGCCTCGTGCAGCAGCGGAACGGCCAGCGCGGCGGTCATGAAGGGCAGCATGCCCGGCATCAGCACGCCGCCATGAGCCGCCGGGGCGAAGGCGAAGCCGTTGAAGGCGAACATCGGGAAGCCGAAGCTCGCGAAGGCGCCGATCGCCGCCACCTGGCGCAGCTTCAGCCGCGGCAGGCCGAAGATCGCCACCAGCGGCAGCGCGACCAGGAAGGAGCAGGTGAAGCGCAGCGCGCCCATGTCCCAGGGCGTCAGCGCCTGCTGCGCCGAGAGGCGGGAGAACACCAGGAAGCCGGTCCAGACGAACAGCACCGCGACGGCGCAGGCGTAGCCCAGCCTGCGCTCCCGCGCGGCGTCCGGGGCGGCGGGCTGGCTCAGCTGCCCGCGCCGCGCCAGCGCCCGCCGTTGCGGCGCAGCAGGAACTCGCGGCCGACCTTCACGCGCTGCTGGCCATCATACTCGACGATGTCGGCGGTGGCGTAGGTCTCGTACCACGCATCGGGGATGAAGCTGCCGGTGCCGACCACGTCGATCGGCGCCTTCGCCTCCGCCATCACGCCGCATTTGCGCACGCCGAAGCCGGAGGAGGCGACGATGCGCACCTTGGGGAAGCCCGCCTCGTCCAGCACCTCGCGCATGCGCCAGATGGCGGCGGCGGACACGCCGGTGCCGACCAGGTGGCGCAACTCCGATTCCGAGCGGTAGCGGCGCACCGCCTGCGGCGCGTGGCGTTCCAGCACGGCGTAGGACTCCGCCGGGTCGAGCCCTTCCAGGAAGCGCCCGCCATGGGTGTCGAGCCGCAGCGCCAGCCGCCCGGCCGCGGCGAGATCGGGGAACCGGCGGCAGACCTCCAGCCCATCCGTCACCTCGCGGCCGAAATAGTCGGTCAGTACGGTCAGGTCGGCGTCCGGGAAGGTCTCGTGGAACATCTCGGCGGCGCGGACAGTGGAGCCGGCATAGCCGATCAGCGCATGCGGCATGGTGCCGCGACCTTTCCCCGGGCCGAACCAGTGGGCGGTGGCGTCATTGGCGTTGCCGATGAAGCCCTTGGCGCCTTCCCGCCGCGCCGCCGCGCTGCCGACCGAGGCGGCGTAGGCCATCATCTCCTGCATCTCGGCGCCGGCGCAGTGCCGCGCCTCCATGGCGAGGAAGGGCACGCCCGGCAGCTCGCAGCACATCTGGTAGGCGTTGTGCGCGGCAACGCAGGCCGCACCGAGCTTCTGCAGCACGATGGTCTCGAGATCCACCAGTTGCACGAAGCGGCCGGAGAGATAGAGGATGGGGTCGCCGGCGCCGACCCAGGCGCCTTCCTCATGCATCAGCTCGATGTCGAAGGCGGTGCCGCGTGTCTCCGCCACGCGCCGCAGCCAGTCCACGGCGAGGCGGGGCGCGGAGATGACCGGCCGGCGGAGGAACACCGCGTAGGTCACGCGGCAGTCGCCGAAGCGCGCCACGATCGCCTTGGTGCGGTTGAAGTAGCTGTCGGTGCGGGCGGCGATGGATGCGTCGTCCACCGCCTCCGCACGGCGGCCCGCCGTGGCGGGATCGCTCACTGTGCCGCCTGGGCCGGCACGACGCTGCCCGGCCGGCGCGCCTTCAGCTCCTCCGCGATCAGGAAGGCGAGTTCCAGAGACTGCTCGGCGTTCAGCCGCGGGTCGCAGAAGGTCGCGTAGTTGCCGGCCAGGTCGGCCTCCGTCAGGCGATGCGCGCCACCGAGGCATTCGGTCACGTTCTGCCCCGTCATCTCGACATGCACGCCGCCGGGGATGGTGCCCTCTGCCGCATGGCAGTCGAAGAAGCCGCGCACCTCCTGCAGGATCGCGTCGAAGCTGCGGGTCTTGTAGGCGCCGGCCTTCACGCCGTTGCCGTGCATCGGATCGCACAGCCAGACCACGTTGCGTCCCGCCTTCTTCACCGCGCGCAACAGGGCGGGAAGCTTCGCCTCGACCTTGTCCGCACCCATGCGGGAGATCAGCGTCAGCCGCCCCTTCTCGTTGGCGGGATTGAGGATCTCCGTCAGGCGCACCAGCTCGTCCGGCTCCATGCTCGGCCCGACCTTCATGCCGATCGGGTTGGCGACGCCGCGCATGAACTCGACATGCGCGCCATCCGGCTGGCGGGTGCGGTCGCCGATCCAGAGGAAATGCGCCGAACACGCATACCACTTGCCCGGATGCGTCGAGGGCTGGCGGGTCATCGCTTCCTCGAAGGGAAGCAGCAGGGATTCGTGGGAGGTGTAGAATTCCGTCTCCCGCACCTGCGGCAGGTCGGACATGCCACACGCGCCCATGAAGCGCAGCGTCTCGTCGATGCGCTGGGCCAGGTCCTCGTATCGGCCAGCCAGCGGGCTGCGCTTGGCGAAGTCGAGGTTCCAGCGATGCACCTCGTGCAGGTCCGCGTAGCCACCCGTCGAGAAGGCGCGCAGCAGGTTCAGCGTGGCGGCCGATTGCAGATAGGCGAACTCCATCCGGCCGGGATCGGGGATCCGCGCCTCGGCGGTGAAGTCGGGGCCGTTGATGATGTCGCCGCGGTAGGAGGGCAGCGTGGTGCCCTCCATCGTCTCGGTGTCGCTGCTGCGCGGCTTGGCGAACTGGCCCGCCATGCGGCCGAGCTTCACCACCGGCAGCGAGGCGCCGAAGGTGAGGACGACCGCCATCTGCAGCAGGACGCGGAAGGTGTCGCGGATGGTGTCGGCGTGGAATTCGGCGAAGCTCTCCGCGCAATCGCCGCCCTGCAGCACGAATGTGCTGCCGTCCCCGGCCTGAGCGAGCTTCGCCTTCAGCCGGTCCGCCTCACCTGCAAAAACCAGCGGTGGAAATCGGCCGACCTTCTCTTCCATGGCCCGCAGGCGGGCCTGGTCAGGATAATCGGGGACCTGGCGGATCGGCATGGCCCGCCAGGAAGCCGGACTCCACGCGCGCGATGGCATCGTTTCCTCGTCGCTCCACTCCAAGTGGGGCACCATAGCGGCCGCGGCGGTTTCGGCAAACCGCCCCGAAGTCGTAGGCCTATTCGGCCGCCGCCTGCACCCCCGCCTCCCGCGCGCGGGTCCGCAGGGTGACGAACTCCTCGGCGGCGGTGGGGTGGATGCCGATGGTACGGTCGAAATCCTGCTTGGTGGCGCCCATCGTTACCGCGATGCCGATGCCCTGCATGATCTCCGCCGCATCCTCGCCCAGCATATGGGCGCCGAGGATCTTCTGGCTCGCCTGGTCCACCACCAGCTTCATCACGGTCTTCCGCCCCTCGCGCTTGCTGATGGTGTGGCGCATCGGGGTGAAGCGGGTGAGGTAGATGTCCACCGGCCCGCGCGCCGCGGCATCGGCCTCGCTGAGGCCGACCGTGCCGATCGGCGGCGAGGTGAAGACGGCCGAGGGCACATTCTCGTAGCTGGCCCTGCGCGGGCGGTTGCCGAACAGCGTGTCGGCCAGCGCATGCCCGACGGCCGTGGCCATGGGCGTGAGGTTCACCCGATCGATCACGTCGCCGATGGCGTAGATGTGCGGCTGGCTGGTGGCGTGCTCGTCATCCACCACGATGGCGCCGTTGGCCGCAGTCTTCACGCCGGCGGCTTCCAGGCCAAGCCCCTTGGTGTAGGGCAGGCGGCCGGTGCAGAAGAACACCGCATCCACCTCCCGGACGAAGTTGGTCGAGAGGCCGAGCAGCAACTCGTCGTCGGCGCGGGTGATGCGGGTGGGCGAGACGTCGGAGTTCAGCCGGATCCCCTGCGCGGTCAGCGCCTCGGCCAGCGCGGCCCGGATATCGTCGTCGAAGCCCCGCAGCGGCAGGGAGGCGCGATAGACCAGGTCAACCTCCGCGCCCAGGCCGCGCAGCAGGCAGGCGAACTCCACCGCGATGTAGCCGGAGCCGAGCACCGCAACGCGCTTCGGCAGCGCGCCCAGGGTGAACAGGTCGTCGGAGATCAGGCCGAGCCCGGCGCCCGGGATGTCGAGCCGCTGCGGCTGGCCGCCGGTGGCGATGACGATCTTTTCCGCCGTGACACGCTTGCCGCCGACCTCGACGGTGTGCGCGTCGAGGAGGGTGGCGCGGGCGTCGAAGGTGGTGGCGCCGGCGCCCTTCAGCAGCTTGTCGTAGATGGCGGAGAGGCGTGCGACTTCCGTGTCACGGGCGGCGGCGAGCTTCCGCCAGTCATGGCCGTTGTTCGTGATGTCCCAGCCGAAGGCGGCGGCGTCCTCGGCCCACATGCCGTATTCGGCGGCGTTGACCATGATCTTCTTCGGCACGCAGCCGACATTGACGCAGGTGCCGCCCCAGAAGCGTTCCTCGGCCACGCCGACGCGCGCGCCGTGCGAGGCCGCGATGCGCGCGCAACGCACGCCGGCGGAGCCGCCGCCGATGACGAAGAGGTCGAAGTCGTAGCTCATCCTGGCCTCTCTGTTCGGCGGGCCTGCGGCCCCTACCCCAACCCTCTCCCGCTACGCGGGAGAGGGAATGCGCCGTCAAACCCTCACCCGCAATGCGGGGCAGGGTGGCTGCGCCGCGCGACGTCTCAGTTCCCGATCCCGCCCAGGGCCAGATACTTGATCTCGAGATAGTCCTCGATCCCGTACTTGCTGCCCTCGCGCCCGAGGCCGCTTTCCTTGACGCCGCCGAAGGGTGCGACCTCGGTCGAGATGATGCCCTCGTTGATGCCGATGATGCCGCTCTCCAGCGCCTCGGCCACGCGGAAGATGCGGCCGATGTCGCGGGCGTAGAAATAGGCGGCAAGGCCGAACTCGCTGTCATTGGCCATCGCCACCGCCTCCTCCTCGGTCTTGAAGCGGATGAGGGGCGCAACGGGGCCGAAGGTCTCCTCGCGGAAGACCAGCGCCGACTTCGGGACATTCACCAGCACCGTCGGCTCGAAGAAATTGCCGCCCTGCGCGTGGCGCTTGCCGCCGGTCAGCACCGCGCCGCCCTTCGAGACGGCATCGGCGATGTGCTCCTCCACCTTCGCCACCGCGTCGGCGTTGATCAGCGGGCCCTGCGTGACGCCGGGCTCCATGCCGTTGCCGACCTTCAGTGCCTCGACCGCGGACTTCAGCTTACCCGCGAAGGCGTCGTACACGCCGTCCTGCACGAAGATGCGGTTGGCGCAGACGCAGGTCTGGCCGGTATTGCGGTACTTGCTCGCCATCGCGCCCTGCACGGCGGCATCCAGGTCCGCGTCGTCGAAGACGATGAAGGGTGCATTGCCGCCGAGTTCCATCGAGGTCTTCTTGATCGTCGTCGCGCATTGCGCCAGCAGCTTGCGACCGACCTCGGTGGAGCCGGTGAAGGAGAACTTCCGGACGTGCGGGTTGGAGGTGAGCTCGCCGCCCGTCTCGCCGCTCGGCCCGGTGATGATGTTGCACACGCCCGCCGGCATGCCCGCACGCTCCGCCAGCACGCCGATCGCCAGCGCGCTGAACGGTGTCTGGGAGGCCGGGCGGATCACGCCGGTGCAGCCCGCGGCCCAGCCGGGACCGGCCTTGCGGGTGATCATCGCGGCGGGGAAGTTCCAGGGCGTGATGGCGGCGAAGACGCCGATCGGCTCCTTCAGCACCAGGATGCGGCGGCCCTTGGCGTTCTGCGGGATGGTGTCGCCATAGACGCGCTTCCCTTCCTCGGCGAACCACTCGATGAAGCTGGCGGCATAGGCGATCTCGCCCTTGCTCTCGGCGAGCGGCTTGCCCTGCTCGGCGGTCATGATGGCGGCGAGGTCGTCGGTGTTCGCCAGCATCAGGTCGTTGAGCCTGCGCAGGATCGCCGCGCGCTCCTTGGCGAGCATCGCGCGCCAGCCGGCGAAGGCGGCCTGCGCCGCCTCGATGGCGCGGCGCGTCTCGGCGGCGGACATGGCGGGGACGTTGCCGATCACCTCGCCCGTGGCGGGGTTGCGCACCGGGGTGGTCTTCCCGCTTTCGGCCTGCACCCAGCTCCCGCCGATCAGGTTGGCCTGCCGGAACAGATCGGGATCCTTGAGGGGCAGCTTCGCGGTCACGTCGAGCATGGCGGCTTTCCTTCCCTTCGGTCGCCGGAAGATAGGACGGCGGCCCGCCCCTGTCAGCCGCGCCCCTTCTTCCCCTTGAACCCCCGCCCCGCCTTGTTGACCTGCCGCCCCCGCGCCACCGCCAGGGCATCGGCGGGCACATCCTCCGTGATCACGCTGCCGGCACCGACCAGCGCCCGCGCGCCCACCGACACGGGGGCAACCAGCGCGGTATCCGAGCCGATGAAGGCGCCCTCCCCGATCACCGTGCGGTGCTTGTTCACGCCGTCGTAATTGCAGGTGATGGTGCCCGCGCCGATGTTCGCGCCCGCGCCGATGTCGGCATCGCCGAGATAGCTGAGGTGGTTGGCCTTCGCCCCCTCCCCCAGCACCGCCGCCTTCAGTTCCACGAAATTGCCGACATGCGCGCCGCGCTCGACCACCGTGCCGGGGCGAAGCCGCGCGAAGGGGCCGATGATCGCGCCGCGCTTCACCACGCAGCCTTCGAGATGGCTGAAGGCGCGGATCTCGACGCCGTCCTCCACCGCGACGCCAGGCCCGAACACCACGTTGGGGCCGACCGTCACGTCCTGCCCGAGCGCGGTATCGTGGCTGAACACCACGCTCTCCGGCTGGATCAGCGTCGCCCCGCCTTCCATCGCCGCTCGGCGCAGGCGGCGCTGCATCTCGGCCTCGGCCTCGGCGAGCTCCACGCGGGAGTTGATGCCGCGCAGCTCCGCCTCCGGCGCCTCCACCGCGGCCACCCGCACGCCCTCCGCGACGGCGAATGCGACGATGTCGGTCAGGTAGTATTCGCGCTTGGCATTGTCGTTCCTCACCAGGCGCAGCCAACGGAACAGGTCGGCCGCCCTCGCGCAGACCACGCCGGCATTGCACAGCGTGACGGCGCGCTCGGCCTCCGTCGCGTCCGCCCATTCCACGACACGGGTCACGCCGCCCGAGCCATCGGTCAGCACACGGCCATATTTCGCCGGATCGGCGGGCCGCATCGCCAGCAGCGCCAGCCCCGCGCCATCCCGCGCCGCCCGCAGGCGCCGCATCGTCTCGGCGGTGATCAACGCGTTGTCGGCATAGAGCACGGCCGCATCGCCCGCGAAGCCTTCCAGCAGCGGCGCCGCCTGCAGCGCGGCGTGCCCCGTGCCGAGGCGCTCCGCCTGCACCACCGTGGGGTGCGGCGCGGCGGCGCGTTCCAGCGCCGGCATGTCCGGCCCTACCACCACCACGGCGCGGTCGAACACCTCCCCGGCCGCGGCCAGCAGCTGGTTCAGCATCGGCCGCCCGGCGAGCGGGTGCAGCGCCTTGGGAAGCGCCGAGCGCATGCGCGTGCCGAGCCCGGCGGCGAGGAGAATGGCGGCGGCGGTCATGGCCTCCGCGTAACGCCACGCGCGATCTCCGGCAAGCGCGCTCTCTTGCCCGCCCGGCCCGCCCGGCCTATCCGCGCCGACATGACAAGACTGGCCGTATTCGACCTCGACGGGACGCTGGTGGACAGCGCCCCCGACCTGCACGCCGCGCTGGACCGCCTGATGGCCGGCCGCCAGCTGCCCGGCTTCGGCCGCGCCGAGGTGGTCGGCATGATCGGCGATGGGGCGAGGGTGCTGGTGGAACGCGCGCTGGCCGCCCGGGGCCAACCCTTCGACCAGGCCGCGCTAGACGCCTTCCTGGCGGATTACACCGCGAATGCCGCCGTCGAGACGCGGCCCTTCCCCGGCGTGGCGGAGGCACTGGACCAGTTGCAGCAGGCCGGCTGGCGGCTCGCCGTCTGCACCAACAAGCCGGCCGGGGCCGCGCGCGGGTTGCTCGGCGCGCTCGGCCTGCTGGAGCGGCTGGCGGCCCTCGGCGGCGGCGACAGCTTCCCGGTGCGCAAGCCGCACCCTGGCCACCTGCTGGCGACCATCGCCGCGGCGGGCGGGGTGCCGGCGACCTCGGTGATGGTCGGCGATCACCGCAACGACGTGGAGGCCGCGCGCGGCGCAGGCATTCCCTGCGTCTTCGTCGGCTGGGGCTATGGCCCGCTGGCGATGGCCGATGGCGCGGCAATCGCCACCTGGCCGGCCTCGCTGCCGGCGGAGCTCGACGCGGCGCTTGCCAACGACCGCACCCGCTGAGCTTCGGCCAGGGTATGCAGTCCTGGGGTGTCCTGGCGTGCCCCCCTTGTGAGCGGGAGCGCCTCTGCCCGCACTTGGGCACAGCGTAGCGCTACACCGCGGGAATAATCATCTGGCGGACCGGCCTCATCCAATGGCGCCACCCGCCAGGGCATGGCCGACGCCGCCGCGGATGTGCTCGGCAAGCACCTCCCGCGCTGTCGCGGCACTGCGCGGCAACGCGCTCTCGCGCAGCGCCGGGTGCTCGCGCATTGCGATGTCGCCGCGGAAACCGAGTGCCAGGTTCGCAGATAGCGGTCGAACACCGCTGATCAGCGCGATCCGCTGAGCGCGGTCAGGCTCGCGGCGCTAACGCGGCGCGCCGGGTCATGCCGTGACGCGAGGCCAGAAGATGAGCCCCGCCCGCGACGCCTTCTCGTCTGGGCTCGCCGGCGCGCCGAGAGCGTGCTGGCCCCGCTTGCTGGTGGCATGCTCATCGCCTGCGCCGTGCAGATTTTCATGCGATCGATGATGAATGGCCCGCTGGGCTGGACGACCGAAGTTCTGTGGTTCGCAGGGTGCTCGCTCTGCCATCCAGGCTTGTTGATCGCACTGCTTCCCGCAATGCTGCGTTGAGCGCGGGGAGGACCAGGTGATGGCGGCTCTGCGTGCGCGCGACGTGATGACGACGGGGGGAGTCACGGTGGCTCCGGAGACGCCCGTGGCGGCGGTGGCCCGGATGTTCGCCGACCGCGGCCTGTCGGCCGCCACGGTGACGGACGCCAGCGGAACTCTGCTCGGCATCGTCACTGAATCCGACCTGATACGTCGGCTGGCGGACGAGGACGACCAGCCATCCGGCTGGCTCGCGCGCCTGTTCGACGGTCCGTTCTCCAGGGCCGAGCGATACGCTCGCAGTCACGGCGTCTACGCGAGCGAGCTGATGACGACGCCGGTGGTCACCGTCGGTCCGGAAGAAGGCGTCGCTCACGTCGCCCGACTGATGGAGGAACACCACATCCGCCGCATTCCCGTGGCCGAGGACGGGCGCCTGCTCGGCCTCATCAGCCGATCCGACCTTGTGCGGGCGCTGGTGGCGCAGCAGCCAACGCCGGCCGGCGAGCTTTCCGACGACGAGATCCATCGCGGCGTGATTGCCGCGATGCGACGGGCTTCCTGGGCCGACACGGTGCACGCGGCAGTCCACGTGCAGGACGGCGTCGTCGAGTTCTACGGCTACAGCCCCTCGGAGACGGTCAGCCGCGCACTGCGCGTGCTGGCGGAGAACGTGCCGGGGGTGAAGGGCGTGGTTGACCGTACCCGGCACCGGTTCAGCGGAGACCCGAGCTGACGGAAGCGCCGGCAGCGCAGCCAGGCGCAGAATTGGGTGTTCACACTGCGACCGCTACGAGCCCGACCACCCCCCAGCCGATCAACCCGGCACCCAGCACCCAGCTAACCACCTGCCCCGCAGGCATGAGCTTCTCGGCCAGCACGAGCAGCGCCAACCCGGCGATCCAGGCGAGGTTCATCACGCCGCCCACGAACAGCAGGAGCATCATCGCCCAGCAGCAACCCAGGCAATACGCGCCGTGGCGGACGCCCATGGCGAAGGCACCGCTCGCGCCGCCGCGCCAGTGAGCAGCGAGAAACTCCAGTGGCGAGCGGCAGTGCCGCAGGCAGGCCCGCTTCAGCGGCGTGAATTGGTAGATCCCCGCCGCGATGAACAGAAGGCTCGCGGCGGTGGCCGTCCTCACGGACATTGCGGGCGTCAGCACGCCTGCCTGTTCAAGCGCCCATTGGGCAGCCGTGGCGACGATCGCGAAGCCGCCCCAGACCGCGGCATAGGCGACCGCGAAGAGCAGCGCGCGGCGTCCACCTCGCTCCGGATCCCTGCGGCGTGACACCGTGCCGTGGAGGAGGATCATCGGCGCTGCGCTCGGAAGCATCATCGCGAGCATCATGAGGACCCACATCACCACCATCAGGGCGGCATGGCCGGGCGACCAGGCCACCGGCATGGTCATGCCCGCCATCGCCGATCCCATGTCCATCCCTGCGCCGAGCAGCAGATAGCCCCACGCCAGAACGACCACCGTCACGAGCGTCAGCACCGTCGCGCGGCGATCGCGGCGCAGCACCGCGTCGAGTGTCCCGGCCTGGCCCATGTCGATGCCCCAGGAGGATTGCTTCGGATGCCCGGGCGGCGTGATGCCGCCCCGGTGCTGCGTCAGGCCGCGACGCCCATCGGGGTGTGCTCGACGCGCGCGAGCGAGCTGTGGCCCTCCGGCACGGAGAACCTGATGCCGGCGGTGCTCTCGATGCGGGCGCTCCCGATCTCGGCCTTGATGTGCTCGAAACCGTCCGGCATCACCACCTGGATGCGATGCGGAGCGCCGCTCACCGGGTTGCGGATCGGCTGGGTCTCGGTTTCCAGCACACCGGGGATCGAGACCCGTGCGGTGCGCTCGTCCATGTCGAACTCCACCTCGATCGGCGCGAAGACGGGGTCGAGCACCTTCGTCACGATCAGGCTGACGATGTGGAACAGGGTGCCCTCGTCGGAGTGCTTGCCCGACATGATCTGGAACAGCGCATCGCGCTGCTCCGGCGTGGCGCGCTCGTCGATGATCGGCTGAATGGTGCCGTTGCCCTCATGCAGTGCGCCGGGGAAGTCCACCGTCACGAAGAAGCTAAGCCCATCGAGGCGCACCTCGCCGAAATGGCCGTGCTCGATGCGCATGCCGAGCATGCCCTTGCACCAGCCCTGTGTCGGTCGGGCGTTGAAGTCGCATGGGCAGCCGAACGCGCAGTTGCAGTTCTTGATCCAATCGCCCTGGAGACGCCAATCGGTGCGATTCTGCTGCATGGTGGTTTGCCTCCGTTGGTCCGGGTTGCGAGCTGGCCGTCGCGGGCACGGAGAAGCAATGCGGTGGTCCGCTCCAGCCTGTGGCTGCAAAGGGGGCGCACGAATCCCAAGCTACGCCGATGAGCGCCCTGCCGCATGCAGAAAGCGAGACTGGTATCGTCGATTTGAGGCGGGGGCGACGAGGCGATGACGCGGCGTACGCATCCGCGCCCGACTGCTTCGGCAGCTTCGCAGGTTCGGCCGAAGCGGAACGGTGGTAGGCTTTGTTGAACGGAGGGATCCAAGTCATGCGAACGATGAGGCGTGTCATCCTGGCGGCGCTGCTTGCGCTGCCCTGTGCGGCGGTCGCGCAGGACTATCCAACGCGGCCGGTGACGGTGATCGTCGGCTACCCGCCCGGCGGCAACACGGACCTCATGGCCCGCGCGCTGCAACCCGAGCTCTCCCGTGCGCTCGGCCAGACGGTCGTGGTGCAGAATCGCGGCGGTGCGGCCGGGACGCTTGGCGCGGCGGAGGCAGCCCGCGCACGGCCTGACGGGTACACCCTGCTGTTCTCGCCGAACAACCCGCTGACCGCGCAGCCGCATCAGATGGCGCTCCCCTACTCGCTGGACAGCTTCCGCTTCATCTGCCTGGTCTACGACAATCCCCAGGTCATCGTGGCTGGCCGCAACGCGCCGTTCCAGGACTTCGCCGGCATGGTCCGCCACGGCCGCAGCGGGAAGGAGGCGCTGATCTTCGGCTCGCCCGGCCAGGGCAGCACGCAGCACATCCTGACCGCCGCGCTGCTTTCGCGCCTCGGCATAGAGGGCCTGCACGTGCCCTTCACCGGCGCCGGTCCGATGGCCCAGGCGGCGCTCGCAGGGCACATCCAGGTGTTCGTCGAGAGCGCCTCCATCCCTGCCTCGACCGGCCTGCCGGTGCTCGGCGCGATGGCGCGGGAGCGGATGGCGGGCCTGGCGGAGGTGCCGACCTTGACCGAACTGGGCCAGCCGCTCGTCGGCAGCAGCCATGGCGGCTTGCTGGCCCCCGCGGGGATCGCGGACACGGTTGCCGCGGCGCTGGAGCGGGCCTGCACCACGGCGGCAACCTCGGAGAGCTTCCGCACGGTGGCGCAGCGGCTGAATGCGGTGCCGCTGCATCTGCCCGGCGAGGCGTTCCGCGCCCGCTTCACCGAGGAGAGCGAGCTGAACCGGACCGTGCTGCGCGAGCTCGGGCTGGCGAGGACGGAAGGGACGCGATGAGGCGGGAACACGCGCGTTCGCGGGCCGTCACCGGACCTGCGGGATAACCGGTCGCGCGGCACGCGAGCGCGAATCCGGAAAGACCCCGGAGGAGGGCACGCCGTTGCGGTCGGCATGGGTGGTGCTGGCACGGGGGCTGCGGGCCACTGCGCCGGCTGGCAGTATCAGCTTGTGTGCACCGTCGTGATCCTGCGGCGGCCGGGGCATTCCTGGCCGCTGCTGCTGGCCGCCAACCGTGACGAGCGGCTCGACCGCGCCTGGGACGCGCCGGCAGCGCATTGGCCGGACCGCCCCGGCGTGGTCGGCGGCCGCGACGGCACCGCCGGGGGCACCTGGATGGCGATGCGTGGCGGCCTGGTGGCCGCGGTGCTGAACCGCCCGGGCAGCCTCGGCCCGGCGCCCGGCAAGCGCTCCCGCGGGGAATTGCCGCTGCTGGCGCTGTCGGCCGAGGGCGGGAAGGCCGCCGCCGCGCGAATCGCCGCGCTCGATGCCGGTGCCTGGCGGCCGTTCAACATGCTCATCGCCGATGCGCGCACGGCCTTCTTCCTGCGCGGCCTCGGCGAGGGCCGGCCACAGAGGGTGGCGCTGCCCGAGGGGGTCACCATGGTCACGGCGCATGAGCCGAACGACCCGACGAGCCCGCGAATCGCCCGGCATCTGCCCCGCTTCCGCGCCGCCACCCCGCCCGACCCCGACCAGGAGGCCTGGACCGCGTGGGAGACGCTGCTCGCCGACCGCGGCTTCGGCGCCGAGGGCGTCGCCGGCGCGCTGAACGTGCCGCCGGTGCAGGGTTTCGGCACGGTCTGCTCCAGCCTGGTTGCACTCGGCGCCGCCGGCGCGCAACGCTGGCGCTTCAGCCCCGGCCCGCCTGCGCCGGGCGGCTTCTTCGAGATCGCCCTGGATGAGCCCGCATGACCCCTGCCCGCCGTACCGCCCTGCTCACCGCGCTCGCCCTGCTGCCGCTGCCGGCTTTCGCGCAGCCGGAGGGCCGCGGCGGCGGGCAGGGGCGCGGCGGCGGCGGCGGTCAAGGCAACCGGGACAACCACGGCAATCGCGGGAATCAGGGCAATAGAGGGAACCAGGGCAACCGGAGCGATCAGGGCCGGCGGGGCGGGAGCCTCGACTCCGCCGATCTCGGCATCGTCCGCTCCTGGCTCGGGGCGAATCCGGGCTACAGCGTCCAGCCCCTGCCGCCCGGGATGCGCAACCGGCTGGCCCAGGGCAAGCCATTGCCGCCGGGGATCGCCCGCCGCACGGTGCCGCCCGGCCTGCTCGGCCTGCTGCCGCACCGGCCGGGCTACGACTACGTGATGGTGGGCGCCAGCCTGGTGCTGGTCAGCGTCGCAACCGGGGCGGTGGCAAGCATCCTGACCGACGCCCTGCTGCGCCGCTAGGCGCGCATGGGCCCCTCCCGCCCCCGGCGTGGCGGAGGGGGGACGGGCCTGCTATAGCCGCTGCGGCTTCCCGGGGCGCGCGCCCCGCGGCCTTGCGCGCCCGCATGGCCCTCCTGGGTCCTCCTCGGCCCGGGCGCGCGGCAGAGACAGGAGTTTCCACACCATGGCGCGCCGCCGGCAGGTCTATGAGGGCAAGGCAAAGATCCTCTTCGAGGGTCCGGAACCGGGCACCCTGGTGCAGTATTTCAAGGACGACGCCACTGCCTTCAACGCGAAGAAGAAGGGCACGATCACCGGCAAGGGCGTGCTCAACAACCGGATCAGCGAATACCTGATGACGCGGCTGTCCGAGATCGGCGTGCCGAACCACTTCATCCGCCGCCTCAACATGCGCGAGCAGCTGATCCGCGAGGTGGAGATCATCCCGCTGGAAGTGGTGGTGCGCAACGTCGCCGCCGGCAGCCTCTCCACCCGGCTGGGCATCCAGGAAGGCACGCGGCTGCCGCGCTCGATCATCGAGTTCTACTACAAGAACGATGCACTCAACGACCCGATGGTGTCGGAAGAGCACATCACCTGCTTCGGCTGGGCCACCACGCAGGACATCGACGACATCGTCTCGCTCACGCTGAGGGTGAACGATTTCCTCTCCGGCCTGTTCCTCGGCGTCGGCATCACGCTGGTGGATTTCAAGCTGGAATTCGGCCGGCTCTGGGAGAACGAGGAGATGCGCATCGTCCTCGCCGACGAGATCAGCCCCGACAATTGCCGCCTTTGGGACGCCAAGACCGGCGAGAAGATGGACAAGGACCGCTTCCGCCGCGACCTCGGCAAGGTCGAGGAAGGCTACCAGGAGGTGGCGCGGCGCCTCGGCATCCTGCCGGAAGCGGGCGTGCGCGACATGAAGGGACCGGAGACCGTCCAGTGAAGGCGAGAGTCTATGTGATGCCCAAGGCGGGCGTGCTCGACCCGCAAGGCAAGGCGATCGGCCACGCACTCGAGGGCCTCGGCTTCGCCGGGATCGGCGAGGTGCGCGCGGGCAAGGTGATCGAGCTGGAGCTGGCGGAATCCGATCCCGCCAAGGCGAAGGCGGCCGCCGAGGAGATGGCGCGGCGCCTGCTCGCCAACACGGTGATCGAGAGCTTCCGGGTCGAGGTGCTCTAGCCCCGTGGTCAAGGCCTCGGTCCTCATCGTCGTGGTGCTGACGGTGCTGATCGCCATGGGCCTGCGCTGGCGCGAGCAGCGCCTGCCGCAGGTGGCGGCGCAGCAGAAGCGGCTCGGGCTGATCGGGCGCGGCAAGAAGGGGCTGGACCGCTGGGTGACCGCGGCGGCGCTGGCAGTTGTGGTGACTCTGGTGGTGCTCGGCGGGCTGCATTGGCTGCGGGTTTGGATGGAAAGCTGACATGAAGGCTGTTGTTGTCGTCTTCCCCGGCACCAACCGCGAGCGCGACATGGCGATCGCGCTGGAACGCGCCACCGGCCAGCGGCCCACGCTGCTGTTCCACCGCGAGACGGCGCTGCCCGCGGGCACCGACCTGGTCGTGCTGCCGGGTGGCTTCTCCTATGGCGACTATCTCCGCTGCGGCGCCATGGCCGCGCAGTCGCCGATCATGCGCGAGGTCGCGGAGTTCGCGGGCAAGGGCGGCCATGTGCTCGGCGTCTGCAACGGCTTCCAGATCCTCTGCGAGGCCGGGCTGCTGCCTGGCGCGCTGCTGCGCAACGCATCGCTGCGCTTCCTCTCGATGGATTGCCACATGCGCGTGGAGCGCGCCGGCACGCCCTATACCGCGCATTGGCAGCAGGGCGCCGTGTTCCGCGCGCCGATGGCGCATGGTGACGGCAATTTCTTCTGTGACGACGAGACGCATCGGCGGCTGGTCGGCGAGAACCTGGTCGCCTTCCGCTACTGCACGCCGGACGGCCAGGTGACCGAAGCCGCCAACCGCAACGGCGCGCGCGACAACATCGCCGGAATCCTCGCGCCGAACCTTCGGGTGCTCGGCGTCATGCCGCATCCGGAGGATCTGGTGGACCCGTTGATGGGCGGCACGGACGGGCTGCCGATGTTCACCTCCCTCGTGGACACCCTCGCCGCCTGACCCCGGGCTGCGCGACACGCTTGCCGCCGCGCCGCCTCTCCGGCACTCTCTCGCCCAGCGGTTGAGGTTGCGCGCTGCACCTCGCCGGCCTGTGCGCGACAGGGGGAAGCAGGTGCCGATCGTCACGCGATACGTCTCCGAACGGGAATACGTCTTCTCGCCCAACGTGCTCGGCTTCCCGAGCATCCAGGGCTGCCATGCGGTGGTTTATGTCACCGATGGCGGTCTGTTCGGCTTCCACAATGCCGGCGGCGAGATGCCGGACAAATACGGGCCGCGGGCCGCCGCCTTCGCCGCCTTCGTCGCCGGTCACCCGAGCGGCGGCGCGCCGGGCCGGGCGATCTACTGCGCCTGCTATGCGACGCCGCGCAATTCGGGTTCCGGCAATTTCAGCGTCCGTGCCTATCCGCAACCGCGCAAGGAGGCCTGGACCGCCGAGGCGGCCGCCTTCGCCGCCGCCGTCGGTTTCACCAACGGGCCGATCTACGGCTTCGATTTCGGGCAGAGCGACCATACCGGGCTGTCCGCCTATTCCGAATTCGCCCGCACCGGCGCCACCTGCGTGATTCAGGTGAAGCCCTGGAGCGAGGCCGACAAGACCACCGCCGTCAACACCGACCATGTCAACATCCAGTATCTCAGCGGCAACGGCCCTGGTCTGACCAACCAGACGCGCACGACCATCACCGCCGTCAACCCGGCCGGGCTGAAGACGGTCTATCCGGAACGGCTGCGCTGACTGCCGGCCCGGCATGGCGCGGCGCCATGCCGGGGTCTGGCCTGCGCGGTCCGGGCTTCCCAACTGAAGCGCGCCCCGCCATGAGCCTGCCCTGATGAACGCCCCCACGCCCCTCGACCCCGCCCGCGCGAAGCAGCTCTCGGCCGAGTTCGGCCTGAAGCCCGATGAATACGAGCGCGTGCTGTCCATCCTCGGCCGCACGCCGGCCCTCACCGAGCTCGGCATCTTCTCGGTGATGTGGTCGGAGCACTGCTCCTACAAATCCTCCCGCGTCTGGCTGCGCACCCTGCCGACCAAGGCCCCCTGGGTGATCCACGGGCCGGGCGAGAATGCCGGCGTGATCGACATCGGCGACGGGCTTGCCGCCATTTTCAAGATGGAGAGCCACAACCACCCCTCCTTCATCGAGCCCTACCAGGGGGCGGCCACCGGCGTCGGCGGCATCCTGCGCGACGTCTTCACCATGGGCGCTCGGCCGATCGCCAACCTGAATGCGTTGCGCTTCGGCAACCCGGACGCGCCGCGCATGAAGCGGATCGTGGACGGCGTGGTGCGCGGCATCGGCGGCTACGGCAATTGCGTCGGCGTGCCCACCGTGGGCGGCGAGGTGAACTTCCACCCGGCCTACAACGGCAACCCGCTGGTCAATGCGATGACGGTCGGCATCGCGCCGGCCGACCGCATCTTCCTCAGTGCCGCGGCCGGCATCGGCAACCCCGTGGTCTATGTCGGATCGAAGACCGGGCGCGACGGCATCCACGGCGCCACGATGGCCTCCGCGGAGTTCAGCGCGGACGCCGAGGAGAAGCGCCCGACCGTGCAGATCGGCGATCCCTTCGTCGAGAAGCTGCTGATCGAGGCCTGCCTCGAGCTGATGGCCACCGACATGATCGTCGCCATCCAGGACATGGGCGCGGCCGGCCTGACCAGCAGCAGCGTCGAGATGGCGGGCAAGGGCGGCGTCGGGATCGAGCTGGTGCTGGACAATGTCCCCCAGCGCGAAACCGGCATGACCGCCTATGAGATGATGCTGTCGGAAAGCCAGGAGCGGATGCTGATGATCCTCAAGCCCGGCCGCGAGGCCGAGGCAGAGGCGATCTTCCGCAAATGGGAGCTGGATTTTGCGGTGATCGGCCACCTGACCGACACCGGCCGCATCGTCATCCGCCACAAGGGCCAGCTGGAGGCCGATATCCCGCTCGCCCCCCTCGAATCGGAAGCCCCGCTCTATAGCCGCCCGACCGCGGAGACGCCGAAGCAGAAGGTGCTCGCGGCGCAGGACATCGCGGACCCGGTCGGCATCACTGCGGCGCTGGAGAAGCTGGTCGGCAGCCTCGACCTCTGTTCGCGTCGCTGGATCTGGGACCAGTACGACAGCACCGTGGGCGGCCAGACCGTGCAGCGCCCGGGCGGCGCCGACGCCGCGGTGGTCAAGCTGGAGGGGCTGAAGCGCGGCCTCGCCATCACCACGGACTGCACGCCCCGCTACTGCCTGGCCGACCCCGAGGAAGGCGCCAGGCAGGCCGTCGCCGAGGCCTGGCGGAACCTGACCGCCGTGGGCGCGCGGCCGCTCGCCATCACCGACAACATGAATTTCGGCAACCCCGAGAAGCCGGAGATCATGGGCCAGTTCGCCGCCGCCGTCCGCGGCATGGCATCCGCCTGCGCCGCCCTCGACTTCCCGGTCGTGAGCGGCAACGTCTCGCTCTACAACGAGACCAACGGCACCGCGATCCTGCCCACCCCGGCCATCGGCGGCGTCGGCGTGCTGGAGGATGCGGCGCAGGCCGTGGGCCTCGCGCTGCGGCCCGGCCTCGACCTGGTGCTGATCGGAGAGACCCGGGGATGGCTCGGCCAGTCCCTCTGGCTGCGCGAGGTCGCGGGGCGGGAGGACGGCGCGCCACCGCCGGTGGATTTGCCCGCCGAGCGCCGCAACGGCGACTTCGTGCGCGGGCTGATCCTCGGCGGCGGCGTCGCCGCCTGCCATGACTGCGCCGATGGCGGCCTGCTGGTCGCGCTGGCCGAGATGGCGATGGCCGGCGACACCGGCGCCAGCCTCGACCCCGCCCCCGCCGGCATCCCCGCCCATGCCTTCTGGTTCGGCGAGGACCAGGGACGCTACGTGCTGGCGGTGGCCGACGCCGCGCCGGTCCTGGCCGCGGCCGCGGCCGCCGGGGTGCCGGCCGCGCGGATCGGCCGAAGCGGCGGCGGGGACTTGGTTCCGGGCCCCGGTTCCTCCATATCGGTGGCGGGATTGCGGGCCGTCCATGAGCAGACGCTTCCCGCGCTTATGGAGGGTGTGGGTTGATGAGGAGTCCGGTCTGATGGCCATGAACGCCGCCGAGATCGAGGCGCTGATCAAGTCCGCCCTGCCCGACGCCCAGGTCACCATCGAGGACCTGGCCGGCGACGGCGACCACTATGCCGCGACCGTGATCTCCTCCGCCTTCAAGGGGCTCTCGCGGGTGAAGCAGCACCAGCTGGTCTATGCCGCATTGCAGGGCCGCATGGGCGGCGCGCTGCATGCGCTGGCCTTGCAGACCTCCGCGCCCGACTGACCCGAACGCAACCCATCCAGGGATACCAGGACAGATGAGCGACCCCGCACACGGCCGCATCCAGGCCGAGATCACCGAGAACCCCGTGGTGCTCTTCATGAAGGGCACGCCGGTGTTTCCGCAATGCGGCTTCTCCGCGCGCGTCGTGCAGATCCTCAGCCACATGGGCGTGCCCTTCAAGGGCGTGAACGTGCTGGAGGACATGGAGCTGCGCGAAGGCATCAAGAGCTTCACCAACTGGCCGACCATCCCGCAGCTCTACGTGAAGGGCGAGTTCGTCGGCGGCTGCGACATCGTCACCGAGATGTTCCAGTCCGGCGAGTTGCAGTCGGTCCTCGAGGAGAAGGGCGTCTCGCCGAAGGCGACCGCCTGAGCTGTCTCGCCCAGGGCGAGCGCTTGGCCTGACACCCATGCGACTGTCGCGGGCTTGATTTGGAGGGCCGGCCGGGCCGCCGCACCTTGCGGCCCGTGCCAGCCCCTTCCGTTTCCATCGTCACCCCCGCCTTCGACGTCGCCGCCTTCATCGGTGACGCCGTGGCCTCCGCGCGCGCCCAGCAGCACCCGGGGTGGGAGATGGTGGTGGTGGACGACGGCTCGCGCGACGGCACCGCCGCCGCCGCCGAGGCCGCCGCGTCCGGCGATCCACGCATCCGCATCCTCCGCCAGGCCAACGCCGGCGTCTCCGCCGCGCGAAACGCCGGCATCGCGGCCGCACGCGGCGCGGCGCTGTTGTTCCTCGATGCCGATGACTGGCTCGCCCCCGATGCGCTGCCCCGCCTCGCCGCGGCGCTGAAGGCGCAACCCGACGCGGCGGCCGCCTATGGCCCCTGGGCGGCGATGGCGGAACGGGCCCGCCCCGGCGACGCGCCGCTGCGGATCAAGTCCGGCCCCTTCCCCGAGGGCGACATCCTCGACTGCCTGCTGGTGCGGAACCTGCTGGTCAATGGCGGCCACCTGCTGGTGCGCCGCGCCGCCTTCGAGGCAGCCGGCGGCTTCCACCCGGAGATCCGCTATGGCGAGGACTGGGAATGCTGGATCCGCCTGGCACTCCGCGGCGCCTTCGCCCGCGTGGAAGGCGAGGCCCCGCTGCTCTTCGTGCGGGAGCGCGCCGGCAGCGCCTTCCGCCGGATGGCGCGCGACCCCGCCTCCTTCGCACCGGCGATGGCGGCGATCTGGGGCAACCCTGCGCTCGCCGCCCGCCTCGGCCCGCGATTCGCCGCGATGAAGGCGCGCGCCGAGGCGGAGAATGCCTGGGTGGTCGGCAAGGAACTCATCCGCCACGGCGCCCAGGCCGAGGGGCTGGCGCGGCTGCGCGCCTCGCTGGCCGCGGCGCCGGGGCCGAAGCGCGCCGCGCTCCTTGCCGCGGCGCATCTCCTGCCGGTTCTGCCGCCGCGCCTGCACGGGCCGTTCCGGCGCTATCCCGCCTGAACGCTACGGCAGCAGCCACCAATCGCCGGTCAGCGTCGCGGCCTCCACGCCCGCGAGCACCGCCACGGTGTGCTGCACCGGCACCTCGCTGCGCTCATAGGTCCAGGAGGAGGGCCCGCTCATCACCGGCACCCAATGCGTCTCGATCCGCACCAGCGTATCGGCGCCCTCCTGGATGGCCAGGATGCGCTCGGGCTGCAGCTCGCGGCGGATCTCCAGCACGTCGCCGGCGACGGCATCGAAATCGGCGATGATCGCCAGCGACGCCTCGGGCAGCGTCGCCCGCGTCTGCCCGACCACGAAGCGGTCGGCGCCCGCCCCGCCCTCGAGCCGGTCCGCGCCCTCCGACCGGCCGCCCTGCAGCGTGTCGGCCCCGGCGCCGCCGCGCAGCAGGTCGTCCCCATCCGCGCCGTCGAGCCAATTGTCGCCCACACCGCCGCTCAGCGCGTCGCCGAACCGGCTCCCGAGGAGATTCGCGATGCCGAACAGCCGGTCGCCCTCCGCATGGCCGAAGCGCCCGATGCCGGTCGCCAGGTCCACCATCACCTTTGCATGCGAGGTCTCGTAGACCGCCCAGTCCCGGCCGGACGGCGCATCGCGGCCCATGCCGCCGATCAGGATATCGGCGCCGAGCCCGCCCTCCAGCAGGTCGTCGCCGGCCGAGCCGTACAGCGTGTCGTTGCCCGGCCCGCCGAACAGCCGGTCGTCGCCGCTGCCGCCGGAGGCGATGTCGTGCCCAACGCCGCAGAAGATCACGTCATTGCCGCGCTGGCCGTCGACGGTGTCGTTGCCGTCGCGCGAATCGTGGATCCGCAGGCCGCCATATATCGTGTCCGCGCCATCGCCGCCGAGCAGGCGGTCATGCGGCAGGCTGCGGTCGGGCTGGCCGACGTCGTTCCCATCGCCCCGGAGCAGGTCGTCACCCGGCGTGCCGGCCTTGAACTGGCCGAGCGGCGGCAGTGGCAGCATCCTCGTCCCCATGCCGTGCTGCCCGGCAGCGGAGCACAGGGCGGCGCCACCTTCCCGTCTTGAAGTGTCGCACCCCGCACCCGGCGCGAAACCGAGCGAAACGACTGAAACGCAGATCCGTGCCATCCTTGCTTCGTCAAGCGAGGAGAGCATGGCGGAGAGCGGCGACAGGCGCCCGATCGCGGCGCGCAACCTGGGCATCACCCAGCGGATGGCAGGCTGGCTGGTGCAGCGCGGCGCCTCGGCCAACGGCATCTCCTTGGCCGGCATGGCGGCTGGCATCGTGGCCGGGCTCTGCCTGGCGGCGACCTGGGAGTGGACGGAGGCGCGGCGCGCGCTCTGGCTGCTCGCGGCGCTGCTGATCCAGCTCCGGCTGCTGGCGAACCTGCTGGACGGCATGGTGGCGATCGGGCGTGGCATCGCCTCGCCGGTCGGCGAACTGTTCAACGAGGTGCCGGACCGCGTCTCCGACACCGCCATCCTGTTCGGCCTCGGGCTGGCTGCCGGCGAGCCGGCGCTGGGGCTGGCAGCGGCGCTGGCGGCGATGGCGACCGCTTATGTCCGCGCCGTGGGCAAGGCGGCCGGCGCGCCGAGCGATTTCCGCGGGCCGATGGCCAAGCAGCACCGCATGGCGCTCGTCACCTTTGTCGCGCTGTGGCGCGGCCTGCTGCCGGATGGCTGGGCGACCGACCTGGTGGTGCTGGCGCTCTATGCGATCCTGACGCTGTCGCTGGTGACCGCACTCCGGCGGCTGGCCGGCGCGCATCGCCACCTCCGCGGGAGCACCGCGCGATGAGCGTCGCCTTCGCCCATCCCGTCACCGTCTGGATCGTCTCGGCCACCGTCGCCGTGGTCGCGGCGGCCGCGGCCGCGATCTTCTGGCTCTCCGCCACCGGGCGCGTGCGGCCGGACCTGCGGAAGGAATTGTGGCTGCGGCTCGGCTCCTGGTGCGTGCTGCTGCCGCTGATGCTCGGCCCGGTGCTGGCCGGGCGGGAATGGACCATCGGCGCCGTCACCATCCTCGGCCTGCTCTGCTACCGCGAATACGCCCGCGCCACCGGGCTGTTCCGCGAGCGGCTGCTCTCGGCCGTGGTCGTGCTCGGCATCGTCGCGGTGAACTTCGCCGCGCTCGATCACTGGTACGGCTTCTTCGTCGCGCTGTTCCCGCTGACCGTCTGCGTGCTGGCGGTCGCTTCCATCCCGCTCGACCGGCCGCAGGGCTACGTCCAGCGCGTCGGCCTGGCGGTGTTCGGCTACGTGCTGTTCGGCGCCGGGCTCGCGCATCTCGGCTACATGGCGAACGACGCGAACTACCGCCCGCTGGTGTTGTTGCTGCTGACCGCCGTGGCGCTGAACGACGTCGCCGCCTTCACCTGCGGCAAGCTGATCGGCGGGCGCAAGCTGCTGCCGGCGACCAGCCCGAACAAGACGCTCTCCGGCGCGCTCGGCGCGGTGGTGGTGACGGCGAGCGTCGTCGCGCTGCTCGGCGCGGCGATGTTCGGCAACACGCCGATGGGCGCGCTGCATTGGCTGGTGCTGTTCGGCGTGCTGGTCAGCGTTGCGGGGCAGTCCGGCGACCTGATGCTGTCCTCGATCAAGCGCGACATCGGCATCAAGGACATGGGCGTGGTGCTGCCCGGGCATGGCGGCATCCTGGACCGCTTCAACAGCCTGCTGCTGGTTGCGCCCGCGGTATTCCACCTCGTGCACTACTTCGTCGGCGTCGGCGCGGGGCAGCCGGTGCGTGTGATCACGGGCGGCGGCTGATGGAATGGAAGCTTCGCCCGGCCCGCGATCTCGGCCTCGCGCCGGCGGACCGCCTGCGCAGCCTGATGCGCGAGCGCGGGCTGGTCGGCATGGCGCTGAACGCCGCCTGGCGCCGCCTGCTGTGCACCTACCTGCTTGTCTTCCACCGCCTTGAGGTGGAAGGGCGCGAAAACCTGCCTCCGCCCCCTTTCGTGCTGATCGCCAACCACACGAGCCACCTGGACGCGCTGACCCTCGCCGCCGCGCTCCGCGGCGAGGCGGCGCGGCAGGCGCATGCGCTGGCCGCCGGCGAGGTGTTCTTCGGCACCGGCGCCGGCGCCGCCTTCGCGGCCTATGCGATCAACGCCCTGCCGATCTGGCGCGGCCGCACCCGGCGCGGCGACCTCACCACGCTGCGCGAAAGGCTGGTGGAGGACCGCCTCGTCTACATCCTGTTCCCTGAGGGCACGCGGAGCCGCAACGGCGGCATGGGTGCCTTTCAGCCGGGCCTCGCCACGCTGGTCGCCGGCACCGGCGTGCCCGTGGTGCCCTGCTGGCTGGACGGCGCGCATGCCGCCTGGCCGCCGCAGCGGCGCTGGCCGCGGCCGGGAAAGCTGCGCCTGCGCATCGGCGCGCCGCTCGCCGTCTCGGCCTTCGCGGCCGATGCCGCCGGGCGTCAGGCGATGACCGAGGCCTGCCGCGTGGCGGTTCTCGGACTCAGCTCAGCAGGCTCCAGAACATCCTGACCACGGTGAGGCCGAGGAACACCGCGAAGGCGCGCTTCAGCACCAGCGGCGGGATGGTATGCGCCAGCCGCACCCCGAGGGGCGCCGCGAGCAGGCTGCTCGGAACGATCAGCGCGAAGCCGATTAGGTTCACATAGCCGAGGCTCAGCGGCGGCAGCAGCGTGTTGCCCCAGCCGCCATAGATGAAGCCGATCGTCGCCGGGATCGAGATGATCACCCCGAAGGCGCTCGCGGTGGCCACGGCGCTGCGGATCGGCGCGCCGAACATGGACAGGATCGGCACGCCCACCGTGCCGCCGCCGATCCCCATCATCGCGCTGACGCCGCCGATGAAGGTGCCGATCGAATGCCGCCGCCTGCCGGTCGGGAAGCTGTCGCGCAGCCGCCAGTCCACTCCCGTGAAGGCCATGTTGGCCGCCACCGCCGCGGCGATCACCGCGAACACCGCCGTATGCGCATCCCCCCGCACCACGACGCCGAGCAGCGTGCCCAGCAGCACGCCGACGCAGATCGAGGGCACCAGGCTGCGCAACAGCGCCACATCCATGGTGCCCCTGGCGAAGTGCTTGCGCGCCGACTGGATCGAGGTGGGGATGATGGTGGCGAGGCTGGTGCCGACCGCCAGCTTCATCTGTACCGACTCCGGAATCCCGAACAGCGGAAAGATGCTGAACAGCACCGGCACGATGACGATGCCCCCGCCCACGCCCAGCAGCCCCGCCAGCAGGCCGGAGACCAGTCCGGTCGCGGCCATCGCCGCCGCCAGCCCGGCCAGCCACAGCGGGTCGTACATGTGTTCCATTGGTCGCGTTGCTTCCTGGCATGTCGCGAAAGGACAGGGGGCGTGCCATAACGCCCGCCCCTCAGGACGTCACCCCGCGTGCCGATCATCACTGACCCGCTTTTCTGGGCTTTGGCCATCCCCGCGGTGTTGCTGACCGGCATCAGCAAGGGCGGCTTCGCCTCGGGCGCCGGCAATTCCATCGTTCCGCTGATGGCGCTCGTCATCCCCGCGCCGCAGGCGGCGGGCATCGCCCTGCCGCTGCTCTGCGCAATGGACATCTCCGGCCTGCGCGCCTGGTGGGGGAAATGGAGCCGGCGGGAATTGCGGGTGATCCTGCCCGGCGGCCTGGTCGGGCTGGCGCTCGGCACCGCGGCCTTCGGGCTGATGAGCGATCGCCAGGTGAAGCTGATGGTCGGGGTGATCGCGCTCGCCTTCCTCGCCCGCAGCCTGTGGCAGGCCCGCCCCGGCCGGGAGGTGCCGCGCCCCGCCGCACCGAGCTGGCTGCGCGGCGGCTTCTGGTCCGCGCTGTCCGGCTTCACCTCCACCATCGCCCATGCCGGCGGGCCGCCGCTGGCGATCTATCTCTATCCGCTGCGGCTGGAGCGCGCGGCGCTGGTGGCGACCAGCGTGGTATTCTTCGGGGTGATGAACTACGTGAAGCTCGTCCCCTATTTCTTCCTCGGCCAGTTGTCAGCGGGCAACCTGCTGACCAGTCTGATCCTGCTGCCGCTGGCGCCGCTCGGCGTGCGGATGGGCGTGTGGCTCTCGGGGCGGATGAGCGACCGCGTGTTCTACCGCCTGATCTACGCCATGCTCGCGGTGACCGGCAGCAAGCTGGTGTGGGACGGGTTGGGGCTATGACGCAGGCATCCGATGGTCGCAGGGCGGAGGCGCCGAGTACCGGAGAGCTGAATCGGATGCGCGAACATCGCATGCTCGGCGTTCTCGGCGGGATGGGCCCGCTGGCCTCGGCGGAGTTCATGCGGCGCCTGACGCTGCTGACGCCGGCCGAGCGGGACCAGGACCACATCCCCGCCGTGCTGTGGTCCGACCCGCGCGTGCCCGACCGCACAGCGGCGCGCATCGCCGGCGGCGAGGACCCGCTCCCCGCCCTGCTGCGCGGCATACGCGGCCTGGAGGCAGCCGGCGCCGGCGCCATCGCCATTCCCTGCAACACCGCGCATGGCTGGTTCGAGGGGATGCAGGCGGCCACCAGACTGCCCATCCTGCACATCGTCGATGCCGCCGCCGACGAGCTGGCCCGCCTCGGGGTGCCGCGCGGCACCATCGGCGTGATGGGCACCGCCGGCACGCTGGCGATGCGGCTCTACCAGGTGCGGCTGGCCTCGCGCGGCTATGAGTGCCTGGTGCCGACCGAGGCGGAGATGGCGGAACTCGTCACGCCCGCCATCGCCGAGGTGAAGCGCAACCGCATCCGGGACTCCTACGCCCCGCTCGCCGAGGCGGCGCGGCACCTCACGGCGCGCGGCGCGCGGGCGGTGGTGCTGGGCTGCACCGAGATCCCGCTCGGCATCGCCGCCGGCCCGGCCCTGCCCTTCCCGGTCTGCGACACCATCGACGCGCTCGCCCGCGCGGCGATCGGCTGGGCGCGAGCCTGACGCCGATACCGCGGCGCGGCGCGCGGCATAACACATCTCCGGTCAAATTATCGCTTTGTTGGCGCAGCATCGGCGTCATAGATGCCCGGAAGTCCGGGAGGCATCACGGGTGGCGGAGTTCTGGGCGGAGTGGGGCGCGGTCGCCTATCTGGCGGCCGCTGCATGGGCGTTCTTCGAGGGCGAGACCTTCGTTCTGGTCGCCGCCGCGGCCGGCGCCGCGACGGGCCTGGTGGATCCGTGGATCCTGATGGTGTCGGTCTGGCTCGGCTCCTTCGCAGGCGACCAGACCTGGTTCACCCTCGGCCGCCGCTTCGGCCCCGCCGCGCTGCAGCGCTTCCCCCGTGCGGAAGCGAAGATGGCGCGCGCCTCGGTCCTGCTGGAGCGCTATGGCGCGCTCTTCGTGCTGAGCTTCCGCTTCCTCTACGGCATCCGCAACATCGCTTCCGCGGCCTGCGGCATCGCCGGGATGGAGCACCGGCGCTTCGCCGTGTTGAACTTCATCGCCGCGGGGCTCTGGGCCGGCAGCTTCGTCGCGGCGGGCTGGTTCCTTGGCGCGCTGCTCGGGCCGGAGCGGCTGTTCTGGTGCCTCGCCGGTGCGGCGGCGGCGGTGGTCGCGTTCATCATCGGCCGGCGCATCCTGCGCGGCCGGCATGCAGAGCCGTTGCCGCTGCCTGCCGAATAGGCGCGGCAAGGCAGTTGGAGGGGGGGCGCGGCAGACGAACCGGGTTGCCCCCGCGGTGCGGCGCGCGCCATCCTTCGGCTTCGCCAGGAGCAAGCCGCCATGCGCCTCGCCGCCCTCGCCGCCAGCCTCGTGCTGCTTGCCGCCCCTGTCGCGGCGCAGGAGCTTCGCATCGGGATCGAGCTGTTCCCCAACAGCCTGGATCCGCACTGGCACAATTTCGGCGGCAACAAGGCCTTCGCGCCGCATCTCTACGAGCCCCTCGTGGCGCTCGACACGCGGCAGCGGCCGGTCGCGGCGCTGGCGACCTCCTGGGCCGCGGAGACGCCGACCTCCTGGCGCATCATCCTCCGCGAGGGCGTGCGCTTCCACGATGGCGCGGCGCTGACCGCGCAGGACGTCGCCTTCACGCTGCGCCGCGCCGCCGCGGTGCCGGGCAGCCCCTCCTCCTTCGCGGTCTATCTCCGCCAGATCACCGCCGTGGAGACACCGGATGCGCGCACCGTGATCCTGCGCACTGCGACACCCTTCCCGCTGATGCCGGTCTATCTGAGCCAGGTGCCGGTGATCTCGGCGACGCGGCCGGACGTCACCACGGCGGACTACGATTCCGGCCGCGCCGCGATCGGCACCGGGCCGTACCGCCTGGCCGGCTGGCAGCGCGGGGAGCGTATCGATCTGGCACGCAACGAGGGCTATTGGGGCGCGGCCGAGCCCTGGGCGCGTGTCACGTTGCGCGGCATCACGCAGCCCGCCTCGCGCGTCGCCGGATTGCTGGCCGGCGACCTCGACCTGATCGATGCCGCGCCGCCGCAAGACCTGCCGCGCCTCACCGCCGATCCGCGAGTGCGCGTCTCCTCCGTGGTGGCGCCGGCCGTGGCGGGCTTTCACCTCGACATGACCGAGCGTGTCCCGCCCGGCATCCGCGCCGCCGACGGCCAGCCGCTGCCGCGCAACCCGCTGACCGATCTCCGCGTGCGCCAGGCGCTCAGCATGGCGATCAACCGCGAGGCCATCGTGGAGCGCGTGATGGGCGGGCAGGCGCGGGTGGCCAGCCAGTTCATGCCGCCAGGGGCCTATGGTCATGCCGCCGCCCTGACGCCCACGCCCTTCGAGCCCGACCGCGCCCGCGCGCTGCTGGCCGAGGCCGGCTTCCCGCAGGGCTTCCAGCTCACCATCCATTGTCAGAACAACCGCTTCGTCAACGACGCGCAGATCTGCCAGGCGGTGGCGCAGATGTTCACCCGGATCGGTGTGCGCACCAGCGTCGATGCGATGCCGCACACCACCCATGTCGCACGCAGCCGCGCCCGCGAGTTCAGCTTCTGGACCGGGCTGTGGAACGTCGAGACCGGCGAGCCGACTTCGCCGCTGGTGACGCTGATCGGCACGGTGGATGAGGCGCGCGGCCGCGGCCAGTTCAACCGGGGCCGCTACTCCAACCCCGCCTTCGACGCGCTGCTCGACCGGGCGCTGGCGGAACTCGACGACGCGAAGCGCGAAGCCCTGCTGGCCGAGGCGACCACCATGGCCTTCCGCGACGTGGCCCTGGTCCCGGTGCACCACCAGATGCATCTCTGGGCGCATCGCGCGGCTGTCCGCCACACGCAGCGACTGGACGGCTACACGCGGGCGATGGACATCCGGCCGAACTGAGGGGCGAACCGAGCGGGCAAGCTGGCGCCCTACCCCGCCTCGGGGTCGAACAGGTAGCCCACCCCCCGCACGGTCCGCAGCGCCATCGGCCGTGCCGGATGCCGCTCCACCTTGCGCCGCAGCCGCATGATCCGCAGGTCTATCGCCCGATCGAAGGCCTCGGGCTCCTCCTCGCCGGAGGTCCGCTCCAGCAGCCAGTCGCGGTGCAGCGCACGGTTCGGGTTCTCGACGAACAGCTTCAGCAGGCTGAATTCGCTCTCGGTCAGCTGGTCGTCGCGGCCTTCCGCGTTGCGCAGCACGCCGGTCTGCATGTCCAGCACCGCCGCGCCGATCCGCACCCGATGCGGCGGCAGCGACTCCGGCGCCGCCACGGCAGGCCGCCCCTCGGCGCCGACCCGGCGCATCACCGCCCGCAGCCGCGCCAGCAATTCGCGCGGCTCGAACGGCTTGGTGACGTAGTCGTCCGCCCCGGATTCGAGGCCCACCACGCGGTCCACCAGGTCGCTCGCCGCCGTCAGCATGATGATGCCGACCGTGGGCGAGAGCCCGCGGAGCCAGCGCGCCAGCGAGAAGCCATCCTCGCCGCCGGGCAGGCCGATATCCACCAGCACCGCATCCGGCATGCCCCGGCCGATCGCGGCGCGGCAGGCGGCGCCGTCCTCCACCCCCTCGACCGTGAAGCCCTGGTTGGACAGGTAGGCGCAGACCGTCTCCCGCTGGAACGGGTCGTCCTCCACCACCAGGAGGGAGATCGTCGCCTCGGCCATGCCCGTGATCCCTTGTATCGCGCCAAGGTTGCAAAGCCGCACCGGCACGTCAAAGGGGAGGCGCGAAACAAACGAAACAGAACTGCGCCCCACGCGACACACCGCCGAGACGCTGGACGGTGCACAGTGCCGCCATGCTGCCCTCGTCCGCCCCCGGCCACACCGCCGAGGCACTCGCCACCCTCCGGGAGGAGGCGCTGGCGCATCTGGCAGGCCCCTTCGCGCTGTTCGACGCCGATGGCCGCCTGGTCTCCGCCAACCCCCGCCTCGCCCAGCTGCTGCCGCAGGGCGACCCGGCCCTCGGCCCCGACGGCGGCCTGGACGCGGTGCTGGCAGCGATTGGTCGCCGCAGTGCCTCGGCCAACCCCTTCTCCTACCTCGATCCGCCCGAGGATCCGGCCTTCTGGCTGCCTGCCGCCGGTACCCTGGAACGCCAGCGCGACTGGCGCACCGCCGAAGGGCTGTGGTTCCGCATCCAGCTTCGCCGCATGCCGCATGGCTGGCTGCTGAGCGCCAGCGAGATCACCGACTTCAAGCGGCAGGAGACCGACCTCGCGGCCTCCCGGCAGCAGCTGCAGACGGTGCTGGACCACATGACCGACGGCGTCCTGATGTGGGACGACGCGATGCGGATCGTCTTCGCCAACAACGGCGCCAGCCGCGTCGGCGAATTCCCCGAGGGCACGCTGCATCCGGGCGCGAGCGTGATCGAGCTGATCCGCATGCGCGAGCGCCGCGGCGACTACGGCCCGCCGCCGGAGACCGAGGCGGAGCTGGAGGCGCGCGTGGCGGCGCGCGCCGCGCTGCTCAACCGGCCGGGCGGCGCCTCCTACATCCGTGCCACCAAGGCCGGCACCTGGGTCGAGGTCACCACCATCCCGCTGGCGCAGGGCGGCACGGTGCTCACCTATCGCGACGTCACCGCCTACAAGCGGCAGGAGGCCGAGCTGACGGCGGCACGCGAGCAGCTGCAGACCGTGCTCGACCACATGACCGATGGCGTCGTCATGTGGGACGCCGATTTCACCGTGCTGTTCTTCAACAAGGAGACGCTGCGCGTCGGCGAGTTCCCGCCCGAGATGGCGTATCCCGGCGTGAATGTGCTCGACATCATGCGGCTGCAGGACCAGCGCGGCGAGTTCGGCCCGCCGCCGAAGGACGCGGTGGAGCTGGAGGCCCGCGTGCGCCAGCGCGCCGCGCTTCTCGCCCGGCCGGGCGGCGTCTCCTACATCCGGCAGACGCCGTCGGGCACCTGGCTCGAGGTGAAGTCCATCCCGGTCGCGACCGGCGGCGCGGTGCTGATGTACCGCGACATCACCGAGCTGAAGCAGCGCGAGCACGAGCTTGCGGCGGCACGGGAGACGCAGCAGCTCATCCTCGACCACATGACGGATGGCGTGGTGCTGCTGGACCACGAGCTGCGCCTGAAGCTCGCGAACCGCGCCGCGGCTGCCTACAACGACGTGCCGCCGGAGCTCGCCGCGCCTGGGGCCTCGGCACTGGATGCCATGCGCTACCGCGCCCGCCGCGGCGATTTCGGCCCGCCCCCCGACGACCCCGACGTGTTCGAGGCGCTGGCGCAGAGCCGCCTCACCCTCGCGCGCAACCCGGGCGCCCCGCCCGAACTCCGGCAGGCGGCGAATGGCGATTGGGTGGAGGCCTCGGCCGTCGCCACCAAGGATGGCGGCGTGCTGGTGATCTACCGCAACGTCACGCGCCTCAAGGCGCGCGAGGACGAGCTGAAGGAGGCGCGCGACGCGGCCGAGGCGGCGAACCGCGCCAAATCCGCCTTCCTCGCCACCATGAGCCACGAGATCCGCACGCCCATGAACGGCGTGCTCGGCATGATCGAGGTGCTGGAACGCACGCCCCCCGGCCCCGAGCAGGCACGCTGCGTGGCGGTGATCCGCGAGAGCGCGGGACAGCTGCTGCGCATCATCGACGACCTGCTCGACTTCTCGAAGATCGAGGCCGGGCGGCTGGAGCTCGAGGCGCTGCCCTTCTCGCTGCGCGGCCTGGTGGAGGGCGCGGTGGATACGCTCGCCGTGCAGGCACGGGCCAAGGGGCTGCAGCTCTTCGCCGATCCGCAGGGCGCCGGGCCGGACCTGGTCGCGGGCGATCCGGTACGGGTGCGCCAGATCCTGTTCAACCTGGTCGGCAACGCCATCAAGTTCACGCAATCGGGCTTCGTGCGCATCCGCGCCACCACCGAGGCCAGCCCCGATGGCGCGGTGGAAGCGCGGCTGGCGGTGGAGGATAGCGGCGTCGGCATGAGCGCGGCGCAGCTCGCCCGGCTGTTCCAGCCCTTCGCCCAGGCCGACAGCTCCACCACGCGGCGCTATGGCGGCACCGGGCTCGGGCTTTCGATCGTGCGCCGGCTGGCGCGGCTGATGGGCGGCGACGTGGTGGTGGAAAGCGAGCCCGGCCGCGGCAGCCGCTTCACCGTGACGCTGCGCCTCGGCGCCGCCGCCTCAGCGCCAGTGGCGGAGGCACCGTCGGTGCCCGCCCCGCGTAGCGGCCCGGCGCCGCGGCTGCTGGTGGTGGACGACCACCCGGTGAACCGCGAGGTGCTGGCACGCCAGCTGGAGCTGCTCGGCTGCGAGGCCGACATGGCCGAGGATGGCGAGCAGGCGCTGGCGCTGTGGCGCGTCGGGCGGCATCCGCTGGCGCTGGTGGACCTGCACATGCCGGTGATGGATGGGCTCGACCTGGCGCGCGCCATCCGCCGGGAGGAGGCCGCCGCGCCGGGCCGGCCGCGCACCGTGCTGATCGCGGTCACCGCCAATGCGCTGAAGGGGGAGGATGAGCGCTGCTTCGCCGCCGGCATGGACGCCTTCCTGCCGAAGCCGCTGGCGCTGGAGCAGCTCGCCCGCGCGCTCGGCCGCCACCTGCCGCAAGGAACCGCCGCGCCGGCGGCCACGGACGAGCCCGGGCTGACGACGCTGTGGGACCCGGATGCGCTGCGCCAGCTGTTCGGCAGCGACGAGGCGCGGCTGGGAAAGCTGATCGCCACCTTCCGGGAGGGCGTTAAGCGCGATGGCGAGGCGGTGCTCGGCGCGCTGGCGAAGGGTGACCTGGATGGGGCGGCGGCGGCGGCGCACCGGCTGAAGGGCGCGGCGCGGATGGCCGGTGCGCGGCGGCTGGCGGAGCTGGTGGCCGAACTCGAAAGCGCCGCGAAACAGGGCGAGATGGAGGCGGCGCGGCGTGCGGCGGCGGCCTTGCCGGCGCTCTCGGAACGGACCCTGGCGGCCGCCGGCGGCTGATCAGCCGCCCCGCGGGTCAGTTGGCGGGGTCAGTCGCAGGCGCAGCCCTCGGTGGGCGTGGCGGCGCCACGGATGACGTGGTGGTCTATCCACTCCGCGACCAGCCGCCGTGCCTCGGTCATCGAGGCCTCCGGGTGATGGATGCGGTACAGAGTGGTGCAGGCGGTGAAGGCGGCCATGTCGTGGCTGCCGCCCTCGCGCAGCTCGCGATAGGCGGTGACCACGGCGCGCTCGCAGCGGCGGGCGATGTGGCTGAAGTCGCGGCCCATCGGACCTCCCGGTTGCCTTCCTCGATCGGCTCGGACGCCACCGCCCGGCCCTCCAGTTGAGATTCGTTCTCAACTGAATGGCCGTTTATACGACGCATCCCACCCGGCTTTCAAGTGAAGCCGAAGCGATGCCCGCCCTTCGCCTCAGCCCCGCGCGACGGCCTCGGCCAGTGCCTTGCCGACATCGATCGTGCCCGCATTGCCGCCCATGTCGCGGGTACGCGGGCCGCCCTCGGCGAGCAGCGCCTCGATCGCGTGCACGATGGCGTCGGCGGCCGCCTTCTCGCCGAGATGCTCGAGCATCATGGCGCCCGACCAGATCTGGCCGATCGGGTTGCAGATCCACTTGCCCGCGATATCGGGCGCCGAGCCGTGCACCGGCTCGAACATGCTCGGGTGCTTCTTCTCCGGGTTGATGTTGGCCGAGGGTGCGATGCCGATGCTGCCCGCCACCGCCGGCCCGAGATCGGAGAGGATGTCGCCGAACAGGTTGGAGCCGACCACCACGTCGAACCAGTCCGGATGCTGCACGAAATGCGCGCAGAGGATGTCGATGTGGAACTGGTCGGTGGTCACGCCCGGATAGGCCTTCGACATCTCGGCAAAGCGCTCGTCCCAATACGGCATGGTGAAGGTGATGCCGTTGGACTTGGTGGCGGAGGTCAGCTTCCGCCGCGGCCGGGTCATGGCCAGCTCGAATGCGTATTTCAGCACACGGTCCACGCCGGTGCGGGTGAAGACGGCGTCCTGGGTGACGAATTCGCGATCGGTGCCGGCGAACATCCGGCCGCCGGAGGAGGAGTATTCGCCCTCGGTATTCTCGCGCACCACGTAGAAATCGATGTCCTCCGGCGTGCGGTCCGCCAGCGGCGTGCGCGCCCCCGGCAGCAGCCGGCAGGGGCGGAGGTTCACATACTGGTCGAACACCCGCCGGATCGGGATCAAGAGGCCCCAGAGCGAGACATGGTCCGCCACGCCGGGCCAGCCCACGGCGCCGAGGAAGATCGAATCCGAGTCGCGCAGGCGATCCAGCCCGTCATCGGGCATCATCTTACCGGTCTTCGTGTAGGTCTCGCAGGACCAGTCGTAATGGGTGAGCTGCAGGTCGAAGCCGAAGCGGCGCGCGGCGGCGTCCAGCACGCGCAGGCCCTCGGGCACCGTCTCCTTGCCGATCCCGTCGCCGGGGATCACGGCGATGCGGTGTGTCCTCGCTCCGGCCATGCCGGTGTCCTCCTTGCCTCGGTGTCCTGCCGCCGCCCGGCGGGGCGGGGACGGCCGGCGCGGCGCCTTGCGACGACCGGCCGGCTCTCGGACAGGCGCGGAAGCTGCCGGGCGGCGGCGCGGCCCGCACGGGGGGCGGGTCCGGCGGCCCCGGCCCCAGGGCCGCGCCGCAGAAGCCCGACGGCGGCGTGCACACCCAGGGTGACGCAGGCTAGGCCGGCTCGGCCCGCTGCAGCGTCCCGAGGGCGGCGGCGACCTCGGCACCGGTCGCCGGCTTGTGCAGCAGCGCGAATTCGCCGCCACCTGCATCCGGCGCCAGGGCCGCCGCGCTTCCCTCCGTGTGCCCGGTCAGCAGCACGCAGGCCAACGCGGCGTATCTTCGGCGCACTGCCTGGATCAGGGACAGGCCGTCCAGGCCGGGCATGCTGAGGTCCGCCACCAGCGCATCCACCCGCTCGCCGGCATCCAGCAGCGCCAGGGCCTCGGCCCCTCCCGGCGCCACGCACACGCCGTGCCCGGCCGCCGTCAACTCGTCCGCGAGGGTCTCGCGCACCAGGCGATCATCGTCCACGACCAGGATGCGGAGCCGGCGTTCCGGCCCCGGCGCGGCCGTCAGCCCGCCCTCTGCAGGCGCAGGCGCGGCGGAGCCGGGCGCGCGCCTGCTCGCCCCGGGCAGCCACAGCGTGACGGTGGTGCCCTTCCCCGGCGCGCTCTCGATGAGGAAGGCCCCCCCAAGCTGCGCGGCGAGGCCCTTGGCCATCGGCAGGCCGAGCCCGGTGCCCTGCCCCTCGGGCTTGGTGGTGAAGAAGGGATCGGCAGCGCGGGCGAGCGTCGCGGCACCCATCCCCGTACCATCGTCCCGCACCGAGAGCCGAAGGTACTCGCCCGGCTCCAGCCCCGCCGGCACGCCGGCGCCGCGCCGCGTGACCCGCTCGGCCGCGGCCGAGAGGATGAGGACCCCGCCCCGGGGCATGGCGTCGCGCGCATTGGTGGCGAGATTGATCAGCGCCGTCTGCAGCTGTTCGCGTTCGGCGAGCAGCGGCGGCAGCCCGGGCAGGGCCTCCACGCGGATCTCGATCCCCGCCCCAAGCGTCGGCCCCAGGATTTCCTTGAGCCCTTGCAGCAGCTCCGCCACGTCCAGCGGCGTGGCGCGCGCCTCGGTCCGCCGGGCGAAGCCGAGCAGCCGGCCGGTGATGGCGGCACCCCGCTCCACCGCCTCGGCCAGCATGCGGGTGCGATGGCGCACCCGCGCAGGGTCCCCCGCCTCTCGCCGGAGCATGGCCGCGGCACCGGAGACCGCCTGCAGCACGTTGTTGAAGTCATGCGCGATGCCGCCCGCGAGCGAGCCGAGCGCCTGGAGTTTCTGGCCCTGGCGCAGCTCGGCCTCCAGCCGGCGACGGTCGGTCACGTCCTGCACGATGCCGACCAACCGCCGGGGACGGAGGGTCGCCGGATCCCGCTCCGTCACGGTGCCGTGGCACCAGTCCCAGCCCCAGCTTCCGTCGGGGCGGCGGAGGCGGGTCTCGACCGCCCAGCCATCGGCGGCGCCCCTGACGACGTCGGACCACGCCTGCTCGAAGGCGGCGCGGTCCTCCGGATGGATGATGGCCGCCAGAGCCGCCCATTCCGGACCGTCGAGGGCGAACCAGGTGGCGGCGGGCAGCACACCGCCCGTGACCTCCACGGCCCGGGCGTCGAACCACGCCCGGTCGCGCCGGAAATCGATCTCGTAGGTGCCGAGGCCGGCGCCTTCGGTGGCGGCGCGCAGGCGCTGCTCGGCATCGCGCATGGCCTCTTCAGCCGCCATCTCCGCCGTGACGTCGCGGGCCAGGCTGGTCAGGCGCAGCAGGCGCCCATCCGGGCCGAACTGTCCGGCGCCCTGGTCCTGCAGCCAGACCACGCCACCATCAGGCCGGATATAACGGAAGCGCACCTGGTAGCGGGGCTGGGCCGGCGTGCTACCGGCCAGCGCGACCCGCACGCGTTCGCGATCGTCCGGGTGAACGGCGGCGAAGAAGCCCTCGCGCGTGTCCGTCACAGCCTCGGTTTCTGCCTGACCCAGGATCTCGCCGGCATTGGGCGAGCGGACCACGCGCCCCGCAGCCGGGTCGAACTCGAACGCAAGGACGCGCCCGACCCGGAGCGCCTCCTGCAGCCGGCGTGCGCTGTCGGCAAGCTCGGCGGTGCGCGCCGCCACGCGCTGCTCCAGCTGGTCGTTCGCCGCGGCGAGGCGGCGGCTGCCCTGGCGGACGGCAAAGGCAAGCCCGATCAGCATGAAGGTCGCCGGCAGGCCGATCGCAAGCTGGTAGGCCACGGCGCGGCGCCACGCCGCGACAACGGCCGCGAGCGGGCGTCCGGCCATGCCGTAGACAGGCCAGCCTTCGATGAGGCGTGCCGCGACGAGGTAGTCCTGGCCATCCACCGCCGACCGGGCCTGGATGCTCACGGCGGCAGCCCGGTTGCCGAGGGGGCGGAGCAGGCCATCGCCCAGCCGGACCGGGACCGTCATGGCGGGGCTGCGCGCGAGCACCTCGCCATCGGTGCGCACCAGCCCGGCGATGTCGGTGTCGTCCTGTGTCAGGTCGCGCAGCCCGTGGGCGAGCTGATCGGGGAAGATGGACAGGTTCACCAGCCCCTCGAAGGTGCCGGGCGGGTCGCCGTTGCCTGTCCGCTCGCGGCGGCGGCTGACGGCGAAGAACAGCGCGCCATCGAGCCGGCCGACATGCAGGCGGCTGACATGGATCTCTGGCGGGTCCGCCGCCGAAAGGGCCAGGAAGAAGTCCCGATCCGCCCCGGGCGTTCCTTCGCGCGGCACGGGGTAGACATTGGCGCTGACCAGCACGGCCCCGTGGCGGTCGATGACAAAGCCAGCCTCGGTGTGCGGGATCTCCCGCGCGAGCTGTTCGAGCTCGGCGTGCAGCTCGGCCTCCCTGCCGCGGATCTCGCCATCAGAGAGGCCCCGGAGAATCACGTTCATGCGCCCGGCGGCGACCGCGTGCAGGGCCAGCACGCGTTCCCCGTACTGCGCGACGGCGACGGCAGAGCGCTCGACCTCCACCTGGGCCTGGTCCCAGGTCTCCCGCCAGGTGAGCCAGGCGCCGAACGCCATCAGCAGGACCGGCAGAACGGTGCAGAGGATCAGCAGCTGATTCGCGCGACGTCCGGTCGGGGCGGCATCTCGCAGCCGTTGCAGCCGGCCCGTCCGGCTTGCGCCATGGCCCGCGCGATGGCGATCGTCGTTGGCGCCGCCCGGCCTGGGCGGACTCAGACCCGAAAACAAGGAAACACCCCCGGGTACCGCAGACTGATCAGGTCCTTTCCAACCGAAGGCCAAGCCCGGCCTCCCGACGAACATGCGCAACCGCGCATAGCAGGGTCGGGCAACCCTCCATTCGCAATTCGGAAGAAGTCGCGAACACGTGAAGTTACGCGCAACTGTTTGTTGAGACTCGATTCGCTCGTAGGATAGGAATTAGCCAGAAACGACTGTGCCGTCTGCCGCGAAGGGTTGCATGGTGACACTTACCGCTGGTTGCGTCTCCGCCATTCCTCCGGGGCCTCGAAGCGGCCGCCCCAGAGGCCACGGCCCTCCCACCGGGCGCGGAGTTCCTGCGGCAGGTAGCGCCAGGAGTAGCGCGTATAGGCGACGGCCAGCCCCTCGCGCACCAGCCAGGCGCCGATGTCCTGGTCGCCCGCATGGCATCGGCCGAGCACGCGGCCGAAGCGGTCGCGGCCCTGCGAGACGCAACGCACCATGCGGCCGTCCAGGAACAGCCGCAGCGATACGGTCACGTCGCGCCCGCAGGGCCAGCGGAGGCCTTCGCGCTCGCAGGGCTGATTGGATTCCGGGGCATCCACGCCATGCAGCCGGACCCGCTCGCCGCGCAGCACGAGCGTGTCGCCATCCACCACTTGGGCGGGGCCGGACAGGTCCGGCTGCCCAGGCTCGCCGCGGATCAGGGCAAGGCCCGCGCCGAGCGCAGCCAGGGCCAGCAGGACGAGGGCGCGCCAGCGCCGCAGCGTCCGCCTCATCGTCGCACCCATCGCCGGCGCAGCAGCGGCAGCAGCGCCGCCGCCAGCGCCGCCAGCAGCACTGCCTGCGCCGGCCGGAGCCCGGCCGCGGTGCCGAGGTTGGCGGCGAGGATGCGCCCGGCCGGCAGGCTGGTCGTGGCCGCATACCAGGCGAACTCGACCAGCGCAGCGCCGAGCGCGGCCACCGCGGCCAGGCCGAGCAGCGCCGGCGGATGCGCGCGCCGGCGCCCGGGGAGCAGGCGCCAGAGCATCAGCCAGAGATAGCAGCCGGCGAGCAGCACCGCCGCATCGGCCCGCGCGCGGGATTGCAGGAAGGCGTGCAGCACCGCACCCGCCGCCAGCAGATAGACCCAGCGATGCAGCCGCCCCCAACGCCGCCCGAGCCGCGCCTGCCAGCCATCCGTCGATGTCCAGCCCAGCACGGCCAGCCCCGCCAGCACGGCGAAGCCGAGCGTCAGGTAGAGGCGCGTGGCGATCTCCAACGCGACCGCCAGCAGGTCCCAGGCGAGATGCCCGGCATAGAGCACGAGGTGCAGCAGCGCATAGGCGAGCGCGGCGAGGCCGACCATGCGCCGCAGCGTCGCCGCCTTCGGCCAGTCGGCGATGAAGCGCAGCGGCGTGACGGCGAGGCTGATCAGCAGGATATGCGCTGCGTGGCTGCCGGCCTCCCGCGTCGCCGCCTTCCAGGGCTCGGCGCCCATGCCGCCGGTGGCGAGCAGTGCCAGCAGCACCGCGCCCGGCGCGGCGAGGGCGACCAGGAGCGAAAGGCGCAGTGGCGAGAAGCGGCCGAAGCGGTCGAGCCACGGCCAGGGGCCGGGCGGGCGGAAGGGCACGGCGGGGCGGCGATCACGCATGCCGTCCCTTCGCCGCGGCAGCGCCGGGGTTTCGCTCAAGCGACGAGCCCCCGCGCACGGATCTCGCCGGCGATGCGCGCCGTCTCGTCGAGCGGCGCACGGGCGAAGGGCGCCGGCGCACGGTCGAGCGGGCGGGCCTGGCCTGCGGCGTAGAGGCTCTCGTGCAGCGCCCGGTGCCGGCGGCCCTCGTCGCCCGTCGGCGCGATGAAGATCGGCGCGGCGGTGACCAGCACCTCCGACAGCATGGAGACGGAATCGCCGGTGACGACCAGCGCGTCGGCCCAGGCCATGAAGCCGAGCAGCGGATTCGCCCCCTCCCCGCCCCAGCGATGCAGCCGGTGCGGCACGGCATCGAGCGCCCAGGCCAGCGCCTCGGTGGCGGCGCTGCCCGTGCGGCGGCTGGCGGTGGCGAGCACGCTGCCGGCGAAGCCCGCCACGCGGGCGCCGAGCGCAGCGGCGGCGGCAGGTGCCATCCCCTCGCCCCGCACCGGCCCGCCGACCAGCAGCGCGATGCGCGGCGGCGGCAGCGCGGCCAGCGCCGCCCATTCCGCGCGCGCGTCGGCAAGGCGCGCCGGGGAGATGCGGTGGGCGGCGCCGAGGATGGGCAGGACGTTCGGCGCCTCGGGGGGCCGATCGTGGCGGCCGATCACGAGCAGGTCGAGGCCGCCAGCCGGCCAGGCGCGCATGCAGTGGACGGTGCGAACCCCGCGCCCGGCCAGCCAGCGCGCCACCGGCGCGGAGCGGCGGCCGGCGGAGATGGCGAGTTGCGGCCAGGGCGGGGCAAATCCGGCGCGCGCCCCGGGCGCGAGACCGGCAAGGCTCGGCAGCGGCAGCGGCAGGCGGGCAAGCGTGCTCCAATCCAGGGCCAGCGTCCGGAAGGGCAGTTCCAACCGCTCCGCGATGCCGAGGGCCTGGGCGGCGGTGCCGGCGCGGGGATCGGCCAGCACCCAGACGGGGGGTGTCCGGCCGTCCGACTCACGCCTCTGGTGCTCGGTCCCTGCGGACCCTGCGCCCTGTGGCGACCGGGGGGCGCTCATGGACGCGCCGCGGCGGTGGGGTTACGAACGCTGGTCACTTCGATCCCCTGCCGACAGGACACCGCCCCGATGGCCGTCACCCACGCCTCCGACTGGGACCGCGACGCCGCGCTGACCACCGCCCGCATCCTGCTGGAGATCAAGGCGGTGAATTTCCGGCCGGAGGAACCCTACACCTTCACCAGCGGCTGGAAGTCGCCGGTCTACATAGACTGCCGCAAGATCATCTCCTTCCCCCGCGCGCGCAACCGCATCTGCGACCTGGGCGTGGAGAAGATCGGCCGCCACGTCGGCTATGAGACGATCGAGGCGGTGGTCGGCGGGGAGACCGCCGGCATTCCCTTCGGCGCCTGGATCGCCGACCGGATGCTGGCGCCCATGGCCTATGTGCGGAAGAAGCCGAAGGGCTTCGGCCGCAATGCGCAGATCGAGGGCGAGGTGCCGGTGGGCAAGCAGACGCTGCTGGTGGAGGACCTGACCACCGACGGCGCCAGCAAGATCCGCTTCGCGACGGCGCTGCGCGAGGCGGGTGCGATCTGCGACCATACCTTCGTGGTGTTCTACTACGGCGTCTTCCCCGGCAGCTTCGAGCAGATGAAGGCGATGGGCCTGAACCTGCACCATCTCTGCACCTGGTGGGACGTGCTGGAGGTGTGCCGGGAGCGTCCCTATTTCTCCGAAGGCGCGCTGAAGGAAGTGCGCAAGTTCCTGGAGGACCCGGTGGGCTGGTCGAAGGCGCATGGCGGCATCGGCAGCCTGGCGGAGGCGCGGCCGAAGGACGCAGCGGAGTAGGCGTTGTATCCGCATGGCGCCGGTGCCCTTCACGGAGGAGTGGATGGTTGCTCCACGCGCGGCCATCCGGATTCCGCGCGGCGATGTCGGTGAGTCGCTGATTGCCGGGATCGACACTTCGGTCCCGGGACGTCTGAAGGGGCGACGCAACTGGCACCGCGAGCGTTACTGTATCGCCGCGTTTATGCGGCATCTCTGTGCCACAGCACCGAATGTGTTCCCGGCCGAGTTGATACGTCAGCAATCACCGGACTTCATGCTGGTGTCGGAGGTTTACACGCGGGCTTTGGCGATCGAACGTACAGATGCATCTGCGGTCGAGTTCCAGGACCGTCTCGACGCAGAGGCGACGCTTTCCGATCCGGAGGCGAAATTTCTACCTCCTCACGGCTCTGGTTCCGCCGACACGTGGAGGCGGGACCTCCGCTCCGCAGTACAGCGCAAGAGTTCACCGAATCGCTGGCGCTATTCCGTGCCGGGGAGCGCCCGCTGCCTGCTCGCTCATGAACTGATGGAGAGCTTCATGTTCGTCGATGACGATGAGGCGCACCTCGCACGCGGCGTGCTGGCAGACGCACAGAGCACAGGGATCGAACTTGACTGCATAGCAGTGATCCGGGGAAGCGAGGTCAGGGTATGGGCTGGAAAATCCGCCGCGGACTTGCTGAGGTCGTGAACGTCGCAGCGTGCAGCCGATCGCTGGTGATCGTCGGGATGGTCGCCGCCGCGCCTGCCCTCGCGCAGCAGCGCGAGCAGCTCACCATCGGCATCACGCAGTATCCCGCCACGCTGCACCCGAACATCGAGAGCATGGCGGCGAAGTCCTACGTGCTCGGCTTCACGCGCCGGCCGCTTACCGTCTACGACCAGGACTGGCGCCTGACATGCCTGGGCTGCGAGACGCTGCCCTCCCTCGAAAACGGGCTGGCGGAGCGCGAGACCACGCCGGATGGCAAGGACGGCATCCGCGTCACCTGGCGCCTCCGCGAGGACTGGCGCTGGGGCGACGGCACGCCGGTGAGCGCGGAGGACCTGCTCTTCGCCTGGCGGGCCGGGCGCGACTTCTCGACCGGCTTCGGCGGCAGCGAGTTCTACCGCACCGCCTATGAGGCGATCGTGGTGGACCCGCGCACCATCACGCTACGCTTCGACCGCGTCACCTTCGAATACGCCTCCGCCGGCGACTGGCAGCCGCTGCCCGCGCATATCGAGCGCAGCCGCTGGGAGCAGGAGCCGCGCAGCTATCGCACGCGCAGCGCCTATGAGACGGAGCCGACCAATCCCGGCCTGTGGAACGGCCCCTATCGCGTGGCGTCCGTGCAGCCCGGCGCCGGCATCACGCTGGAGCGCAACGACGCCTGGAACGGCCCCGCACCCGCCTTCCGCCGCATCGCGGTGCGCACCGTCGAGAACACCGCGGCGCTTGAAGCGCAGCTGCTGGCCGGGCAGCTCGACATGATCGCCGGCGAGCTCGGCCTGCCACTCGACCAGGCCGCCGCGCTGGAACGCCGCGCGCGCAATCGCTTCCGCGTCCACTACAAGCCGGGCCTGATCTACGAGCATCTCGACGTGAACCATGACACGCCGATGCTGGCGGACCGCCGCCTGCGACAGGCGCTGATCCTCTCGCTCGACCGCGCGCAGATCGTGCAGCGGCTTTTCGGGGGCCGTCAGCCGGTGGCGCACACCAATGTCAATCCGCTCGACTGGGTGCACGACAACGACGTGCGGCAATGGCCCTTCGACCTCGCGCGCGCCGGCGCCGTGCTCGACGAGGCGGGCTGGCGCATGGCCCCCGACGGCATCCGCCGCAATGAGGCCGGGGAGCGGCTGACCATCGAGCTGATGACCACCGCCGGCAACCGCTCGCGGGAGGCGGTGCAGCAGGTGGTCCAGGGCATGTGGCGGCAGGCCGGCATCGAGGCGCGCATCAGGAACGAGCCGCCGCGCGTGCTGTTCGGCGAGACGCTCTCGAAGCGCCGCTTCACCGGCGCGGTGATGTTCGCCTGGATCAGCGCGCCGGAAAGCGTGCCGCGCACCACGCTGCACTCCGACGAGATTCCCCGCCCCGAGCGCAACTGGTCGGGCCAGAACTACACCGGCTTCCGCAACGCGGAGGTGGACGCGCTGCTGCAGGCAATCCCGATCGAGCTGGACCGCGAGAAGCGCCGCGCGCTCTGGCACCGGCTGCAGGCGATCTACGCCGAGGAACTGCCGGCGATCCCGCTGTGGTTCCGCGCCGATGCGCATGTCTGGCCGACCTGGCTCGATGGCGTGCGGCCGACCGGGCATCTCGCGCCGTCCTCGCTCTGGGCCGAGGAGTGGCGGGTACGGTGATCCGCCTGCTCGGCGCGCGCCTGGTGCAGATCGCGGTGACGATGGCGGTGCTCTCCTTCGCCATGTTCCTGCTGATCGGGCTGATGCCGGGCGATCCGATCGACCTCGCCATCGCCGGCGATCCGCGCCTGACCGCGGAGGATGCGGCGCGGCTGCGGGCGCTGCACGGGTTGGACCAGCCGCTGCTCGCGCGCTACGCCGCCTGGGCGGGCGCGCTGCTGGAAGGGCGCTTCGGGCATTCGCGGCTGTTCGCGCAGCCGGTGGCCGACATCATCCTGCCTGCACTTGGCTCCACGCTGGTGCTGCTCGGCGCGGCACTGGCGGTGGCGGCGACGCTTGGCATCGGGCTCGGGCTGCTGGCGGCGGCACGGCCGCGGCTCGCGCCGCTGGTGGATGCCATCGCCATCCTCGGGCAGTCGGCGCCGTCCTTCTGGCTCGGTATCCTGCTCATCATCCTCTTTGCGGTGACGCTCGGCTGGCTGCCGGCGGGCGGGACGAGCGAGACCGGCGGGCTCGACCGGCTGCGCTTCCTGCTGCTGCCGGTGGTGACGCTCGCCATCGCCAACCTCGCCGCCTATGCGCGCCATTCGGCTTCCGCGGTCGGCCTTGCGCTGCGCGAGCCCTGGGTGACGGCAGCGCGCGCCCGCGGCAATGCCGAGGCGCGGGTGCTGCTGCGCCACGCCCTTCCCAATGCCGCGGTGCCGATCCTGCAGGTCGCGGCGCTGGATGCCGGTGCGCTGGTCGGCGGGGCGCTGATCACCGAGACGCTGTTCGCGCGCCCCGGCATGGGCAAGCTGATCTACGATGCCGTGATGGGGAACGACACCAACCTGGCGCTCATCGCGCTGCTGCTGGTGGCGCTGGTGACGATGCTGGCGACGCTGGCAGCGGACCTGGCGCAGCGCGCGCTGGATCCGCGACTGAGGGACGCATGAGGTTGGCGCTCGGCGTCGCGCTGCTGCTTCTGCTGGCGCTCGCCGCGCTGGGTGCGCCGCTGGTGGAATCCTGGCTCGGCCATGATCCCTTCGCGCCGGACCTGTTCAAGCGGCATGAGCCGGCTTCGGCGGAACACCCGCTCGGCACCGACGATCTCGGGCGCGACCTGCTGCTTCGGCTGCTCCATGGCGCGCGAATCTCGCTCGCGGTCGGGCTGGTGACGGCGCTGGCGGCGACCACGCTCGGCACCCTCATCGGGCTGCTCGCGGCGTGGCGCGGCGGCGCATTGGATGCGGCGCTGATGCGGCTGGCGGACGGCATGCTCGCACTGCCGGCGTTGCCGGTGCTGGTGGTGCTGGCCGCGGCCGATACCGGGCGCATCGGCCTGCCGCGCGGCGAGCCGGCCTCCGATATCATCCGCATCGTCGCGATCCTGACGGTCTTCGGCTGGGTGGGCGTGGCGCGGCTGGCGCGGGCGGCCGCGCTCTCGGTGCTCGCTCGCGACTATGTGCGCGCGGCGCGCGCGCTCGGCGCCTCCGAGGCACGCGTGCTGCTGCGGCACGTGCTGCCGAATGTCGCCGGGCCGGTGGCGGTGGCAACGGCGCTCGCGGTCGCGGGCGCGATCCTGGCGGAGAGCACGCTGTCCTTCCTCGGTCTGGGCATCGCGCCGCCGGCGGCGAGCTGGGGGAACATGCTGGCCAACGCGCAGGACCTGGTGTTCAGCGCGCCCTGGGCAGCGGTCTGGCCGGGGCTGGCGATCCTGCTGGCGGTCGCAGGCTGCACGCTGGTGGCGGACGGGATCCGGCGTTAGAGGTTCGGGGCAGAGGGGAACGCCATGCAGAGCAATGCCGAGCGGATCCTGACGACCCACACCGGCAGCCTGCCCCGTCCGCGCGCGCTCACCCGCCTGTATGCGAGGCGCGCCAGGGGCGAGGCGGTGGACCTGGCGGAGCTGCATGCCGCCGCCCGTGCCGCGGTGCAGGCCATCGTCCCGAAGCAGCTCGCCGCCGGCATCGACATCCCCAATGACGGCGAGCAGGGGCGTGAATCCTTCGTGCTCTACCTGCGCGATCGCCTCACGGGCCTTGGTGGCGAGAGCCGGCGCGTGCCCTTCCAGGACGTCGCCGCCTACCCCGACTTCCAGGAAGAGTTGAAAGCCAGCTTCGCGGGCAGGGAGACGGCGAGCCTCACCTCCCACCTGCCGGCTGCGATCGGTCCCGTGGCCTATGTCGGCGCCGAGGCGATGCGGGCGGAATGCGCGGAGTTCCGCAACGCGCTGAGCGCAGCCGGCGCGGGGCAGCGTCAGGCCTTCATGGCCGCGCCCTCCCCCGGCATCGTCGCCGCCGTGGTGCAGAACAAGCACTACGACACCGACGACGCCTACCTCGCCGCACTGGCAAAGGCGCTGCGGGCGGAATACGCGGCGATCATCGAGGCCGGCTTCACCCTGCAGCTGGACTGCCCGGATCTCGCGCTGGAGCGGCACGGCGCCTGGCAGGACCGGCCGCTCTCCGACTTCCTGGATTTCTGCACGCGCGTCGTTGCCGCGATCAACGGCGCCATCGAGGGTCTGCCGCGCGAGCGCATCCGGCTGCATGTGTGCTGGGGCAACTACGAGGCGCCGCACGATGCCGACGTGCCCTTCGAGGAGATCTGGCCGGTGATCCGCCAGCTGCAGGTCGGCGCCTTCGTGCTGCCCTTCGCCAATCCGCGCCACGCGCATGAGCACCGGGTGTTCCGAAAGCTGCCGCTGGCGGAGGACCAGGTCCTGGTCGCCGGCGTGATCGACACCCTGACCAACTTCGTCGAGCACCCCGAGGTGGTCGCCGAGCGGCTGGAGCGCATCGCGCAGAGCATCGGCGACCCGACGCGACTGATGGCCGGCACGGATTGCGGCTTCGACACCTCCGCCGGGCGCGGCCGCGTGGCGGCGGATGTGGTCTGGGCGAAGCTGCGCAGCATGGCGGAAGGCGCGCGCCTGGCGTCCGACCGCCTGCTCGGCAAGGGGCGCACTTGATGTGCTGGCTCTGCGGCATCAGGCGCCCGCCCCAAAAGCCGAAACCGAAGCCGGCGGAACCGGCGAATGGGAGAGAGACCATGAAGCGACGCACCATCCTCGCCTCCACCGCCGCAGCGCTCGCCGCACCCGGCCTGGCCCGCGCGCAGGGCGCGGACTGGCCGGGCAACCGGCAGGTCCGCATCGTGATCACCTACCCGCCCGGCGGCACCAGCGACTTCGTGGCGCGACTCTACGCGCAGCAGCTCGGCAAGCAGACCGGCGGCAACTTCATCGTGGAGAACCGTTCGGGCGGCGGCGGCGTGGTCGGCTGGACCAACGTGGTGCGCTCCGCCAATGACGGCACGACGCTGCTGCTGACAGACAACTCGCTCGCCACGGCGCCGCCGCTCTATCCCAATCTCGGCTTCGACGTCATGACCGACTTCACGCCGGTCTCGCTGCTGCTGGACTACCCGACGGTCTTCGTGGTCCCCGGCAATTCACCGGCCCGCAGCCTGCGCGACTACGTGGAGATGGTGCGCGGCAAGCCGGCGGACCAGAACTTCTACGGCTCGATGGGCGCCGGCTCCTCGCCGCATCTCTACACGGAGTACCTGCAGGACATCGCCGGCATCCGCATGACGCACGTGCCCTATCGCGGCATGGGCCCGGCCTTCGCCGACCTGCTGGCCGGGCGCGTCGGCCTGCTGATCGCCGCCCCCGCCACGGTGATGGGCGCGGTGCGCGATGGCCGCGCGCGGGCCATCGCCATCGGCACCACCCATGGGCGCATCCCGCTGCTGCCGGACGTGCCAACGGCGAAGGAGCAGAGCTTCGATTTCACCTATTCCTTCTGGTACGGCATGCTCGGCCCGAAGGGGATGAACCCCGCGCTGGTCACGCGCATCAAGGCGGAGCTCGACAAGGTGCTCGCCACGCCGGAGGTGCGGGAGCGCTTCGTGCAGCAGGGCGCAACACCGGTGGCGGGTGACGGCGATGCGCTGCGCGCGGTGATGCAGAGCGACCTGGCGCGTTGGAGCGAGGTGATCCGCGTCAAGGGCATCACCATCCAGAACTAAAAAGTTCGAGGGGCGCCGCGTCTCCGCGGCGCCCCCTTTCGCCTGCGATGCGGCAGTTCAGCTGCCGATCTCGCCGCCGCCCTTCTTCACAACCGCGATCACGGACGGCCGCGGCGGCATGCCGTCGGCGAAGTCCGGCCAGCGGGTGGAAGGACGGTCGAAGGTGCTGCCGGCGCTCTCGGCCGGATGCTGGATCGCCAGGAACACCGTGTTGCCATCCGGCGTGAAGCAGGGGCCGCAGACCTCGGCTCCGATCGGCGCCTGGTAGAACAGGCGCGTCAGCGCGCGGCCATAGCCGGAGGTGTCGGCGCCGTAGAGGCCGTCCGCCACGCCGGCCGCGCTCGGCGCGCCGTCGGTGGCGATCCAGATGCGGCCCTTCTTGTCGAAGGCGCAGTTGTCCGGGCAGGAGAGCCAGCCCTGGTCGGAGGTGGCGCGATGGTAGCGCGCACCGGCGTCCACGCCCGGCTTGCCGGCCATCAGGAACATCTCCCACCGGCCTTCCGTGGCGGCATGGTCCACGCGCGCCGTGCCGGCACCCGGAGGGATGATCTCGATGATGTGGCCCTGGGTGTTGGCGGCGCGGGGATTGGCCGCGTTCACCTGCTGCGCCGTGCGACGGGAGTTGTTGGTCAGCAGGACATAGATCCGCCCGTTCACCGGGTTCGGCTCCACGTCTTCGGGCCGGTCCATCGGCGTGGCGCCGAGCAGGTCGGCGGCGCGGCGGGTGTTGATGGCCACCTCGGCCTGGCTGGCGAAGCCGTTCGCCGCGGTGAGTGGGCCCTGGCCATGCGTCAGCGCCAGCCACTCCACCTTACCGTCGTCGAGGAACTTGGCAGCGTAGAGCGTGCCGTCATCCAGCAGGTCCCGGTTCGCCGCGCGGTCGTTCGGGTTCCACGGGCGCGCGGTGACGAACTTGTAGACGTAGTCGAAGCGCTCGTCGTCGCCCATGTAGATCACCACGCGGCCATCGGCGCTGAGGGCGTGGTGGCAGCCCTCATGCTTGAAGCGGCCGAGCGCGGTGCGCTTCACCGGCACGCTCTGCGGGTCATAGGGGTCGAATTCGACGATCCAGCCGAAGCGGTTGGGCTCGTTCGGCTCCTTGTCGAGGTTGAAGCGATCCATGGTGTTCGGCCAGGCATAGGAGGCGCGGCGCGCGATGCCGTAGCGCTTGTAGGCCTCGGCCTGCGGGCCGGTCTCGGCGGCGGCACCACCGAAATACTGGTTGAAGTTCTCCTCGGCGGTCAGCACCGTGCCCCAGGGCGTGTTGCCGCCGGCACAGTTGTTCAGCGTGCCGCGAACGCGGGTGCCGGTGGCATCGGCCGAAGTCCGCATCAGCGCATGGCCCGCGGCGGGGCCGCTGATGCGCATCTCGGTCTCGCCGGTGATCCGGCGATTGTAGCGGCTGTCGCGGACATAGTTCCAGGCGCCGTTCTGCTTGCGGATCTCGACCACCGCCATGCCATGCGCCATCAGCTCGACCTGCGCCTGCTCCGGCGTCACGCGCTGGCGGGCGGCGCTGCCGGCGGGCATGCCGGGGAACATCAGCTGCGTCGAGCAGTATTCGTGATTGACGCAGAGCAGCCCGTGCTCGGAGCTGTTCGAGCCGGCGGGCAGCGGCATGAAGTCCAGATAGTCGCAGTTGTAGCCGAACTGCTGCGCCTGGGCGGCGCCGGTCTGCGCGCGCGGATCGAAGGCCGGCGCGTCGGAGGAGAGCGGATCGCCCCAGCGGATGATCGTCTGGCTTTCGTAGCCATCCGCCACCGCGTCGCGCTGGCCGAGTTGGTGACGCAGCTCGGTGAAGGTCAGGCTGGAGGGGCCGTTGGCCTGCGCCAGTGCCGGCTCGGCGGCAGCGACCAGCTGGTCGGTGAGCGTCGCCGCGGCGGCAGCGCCGCCAAGGCCGAGCAGCGCGGCGCGGCGGGTCAACCGGCGCTCGGCGATCTCGCCGATGGTCTCGTTCGGCGCGGGATTGCTGCCGATATCCTCGATCTCGGTCGGCTCGTGGTCCGGCGGAAGCATGTCGGGCATGGGGCCTCTGTCCTGCTGGGGCGCGCGGGAGCGGCGCGCCGTCGCGGGAGCCATAGACATGCTTGGCGAAAGGCCGATGACGGAATGATGATGCAGCGATGACGCTGCACGAGCGAACGGATCATGCCGGCCCGGCCTATCCGCCGTAGCGCGTTGCCTTCCAGAAGCCGGGCGGCGTCTCCGTCATGCGGCGCAGGCCGGTGCGGTCGAGCGCGAGGCCGATCTCGCGCGTCGCCGCCTCCATCACCTCCTCCTCGTCCACGCTGAGCACGCAGCGGCCGGCCATCACCACGCGGCCGCCGACCAGCACGGTATCCACGTCGGAGCCGACGGCGAAGCAGACCAGGCGATAGAGCGGCATGTCGCCCGGCCAGAGATGCGGCCTGCGCAGCTCCACGATGGCGATGTCGGCGCGCTTGCCGGGCTCAAGGCTGCCGATCTCGGCCTCCAGACCCAGCGCGCGGGCGGCATCGCAGGTGATCATCTCAAGCGCCTTGCCGGGCGGCAGCACCTTGGCGTCGCGGAAATGGCGGCGGTGGTAGTGCATCGCCTGGAACATGTGGCGGAACATGTCGAAGCTGCGATCCGGCGCCGTGCCGTCAGAGCAGATGGCCACCGTCGCGCCCGCATCCATCAGCTCGATCGCCGGGCAGCGGCCAGTGATGGACATGTTGGCGGAGGGGTTGTGCGCGATCTTCGTGCCGGTTTCCGCAACGATGCGGATCTCGTCCTCATGCAGGTCTATGCAGTGGGAAAGCAACGCATCGGGGCCGAGCAGCCCCGCCGCATGCGCCGCACGCACCGTGCCACCCTTGTGGCCATCCTGGGTGAAGCCGACGCCGAGCCGCCGCGACAGCGCGCGCACCTCGCGCGCCGCGGCATCGTAGAGGCCCTCGGTCTCCGGCGTGACGCCATGCCGGCCCGGATAGGCGACCGGCGCGCAGAGCATGATGCGGCTCATCCCGTCATGCGCGCCGTGGCGCGACGCAACCAGCGCCTCGCAGACCTCCATCTGGCGTTCGAGCGTGATGTCGAGCGGTTCCGCAGCGTCGCCATTCCAGCGGTGGAAGCGGTTCGGATAGGGCGGCGGCGAGACGCCGGGGCAGAGCACGCTGCGCACGCCGACGCGCCGGTAGCCCTCGCAATGCGCTTCGGCATGCGCCGGCTCGTCGGTGCGCGAGCCATAGGCGCCGAAGATGGACAGGCCGGTGGTGACGCCGGCCTTCAGCCGCTCGAGCGCCGCCAACGCGCCGTCGGCGCCCCAGAAGTCGGGCGTGGCGCCGCGCGGGTAGATGGTCTCGACCGCTTCGGTCCAGCGCGCGGAATCGCCGCCGCCCAGCGTCTTCACGAGCGTGTGGCCGGCATGGGCGTGCGCGTCGATCAGGCCCGGCAGCACGGCCTTGCCACGCGCGGAGATCTCCGGCGTGCCGGGATGCGCATCGCGCAGCGCGGGCGTCTCGCCCACCGCAGCGATGCGGCCACCTTCGACCAGCACGGCGCCGTGTTCGATCACCCGGCGATCCGCATCCATCGTGACGACGAGGCCGTCCGCCACCAGCACCCGATCCTGCATCTGCCGCTTCTCCCGCCTTCGACGGAGAGCTTAGCACCACTGCGCCGTGCGGTCAGGCGTCGTAGGCCAGGCGGCAGCCGAGATGCCCCGCGGAGGTGTCGGGGCTGCGGCCGCTGCGCGCGGCGATGCGGTAGCGATAGCAGTAGCTGCGATGGCAGAGATAGGAACCGCCCTTCATCACCCGCTCGCGCTCCGCCGTCGCTGCGCGGTTGCGCTGCTTCGCGGCGGCGGAGAGCGAACGCACGCGGAAGGCGTCGGCGCACCACTCCCAGACATTGCCGCAGATGTTGAACAGGCCGTAGCCATTGGGTGCGAAAGCATCCACCGGTGCGGTGCCGATCCAGCCATCGGCGGCGGTGTTGCGGCGGGGGAAGTCGCCCTGCCAGATGTTGCAGGGCGCGCCGGTGTCGTCCGGCTCCGCATCGCCCCAGGGGAAGCGTGCATGGTCGTTGCCGCCCTTGGCGGCGTGCTCCCACTCCGCCTCGGTGGGCAGGCGGCCGCCGGCCCAGGTGGCGAAGGCGGCGGCGTCGTTCCAGGCAATGTGGACCGCCGGGTGGCCGGCGCGCTGCGCGACATCCGACCCTGGGCCTTCCGGCGCCGCCCAATAGGCGCCGTCCACCTTGCCCCACCAGGGCGTGCCGGGTGGGGTGGGCGCATCGAGACCCTTCGGCACGAACAGGTGGAACACGTAGGACCAGCCATAGCGCTCGGCCTCCGTGCGGTAGCCGGTGGCGGCGACGAAGGCGGCGAAGCGGCGGTTGGTGACGGCATGCGCATCCATGCGGAAGGGGCGCAGCATCACGCGCCGGGCCGGGCCCTCGCCATCCTCGCGCAGCTCCGGCGCATCGGTGCCGATGGTGGCGCTGCCGCCGGGGATCGCGACCGTCTCGGCGCGATCGCGACCGCCTCCATGGAGTGCCGGCGCCGCGGGGACGGCCCGCGCTTCGCGCCCGCCCGCGGGGCAGCAGGTCATGCGCCCTCCAGGGCGGCGAGCCGCGCGCGGCGCACTGCCGAGAGGTGACGGCGCATCGCCGCGCGAGCCCCGGCTGCATCGCCGGCGGCGATGGCGCTGGCGATCGCCGCATGCTCTGCCAGGTTGTCGCCGCGGCGCGCCGGCGAGACGGCGAGGTCGGTCAGCCGGCTGGCCAGCGGTGCCGTCTGGTCGCGCCACAGCGAGGCGACCAGGCGCGCCAGCGCGGTATTGCCCGAGGTCTCGGCGACCGCCAGGTGGAAGCCGCGATCGGCCTCCTCATCCGGCCGGCCGGCGGCGCGGGCCGCGGCGAGGCGGGCGAAGGCCTCGGCCACCGCGGCGCGGGCGGGCGGATCGCGGCGCGCGGCGCGGGCGGCGCATTCCGGCTCGACCAGCAGCCGCGCCTCCAGCACATCGAAGGGGCCAGGCGAGTCGGCCGACGGCGCCGGCGGCTGCGGCGCGGGCGTGCGGACATAGACGCCCGAGCCGCCGCGCACCTCGACCAGGCCTTCGAGTTCCAGGGCGATCAGCGCCTCGCGCAGCGAGGGGCGGCTGACCGCGAGGCGCTGGGCGAGTTCGCGCTCACCGGGCAGGCGGCTGCCGGGCGGCAGGTCGCCTCGCGCGATCATCGCCGCGATCTGCTCGGCGATGCGGCGGAACAGGCGACGGGGCTCGATGGGTTCGAAGGGCATGGTCTCCGGCGCGCGACGCAGCGTGTTGACACCTGTTTCGCATCGGCGCCAGCATGGATCAACTGGTCAGGCCACTTTGCCACATCACCACGGGAGGAAACCATGTCCGATCACCGTTCCGGTATCGCCGCGCGGCCAGGCCGGCGTGCCGTGCTGCAGGGGATGGCGGGCGCGCTCGCGCTTCCCAGCCTCGCATGGGCCCAGGGCGAGTGGCCGGCGCGCAACATCCGCATCGTCGTGCCCTTCGCGCCGGGCGGCTCCTCCGATGTCTCGGCAAGGCTGGTGGCGAATCACCTCTCGGCGCGGCTTGGCCGACCGGTGGTGGTGGAGAACAAGCCCGGTGCCGCGACGGTGGTCGGCACGCAGGAGGTCGCACGCAGCGCACCGGATGGCTACACGCTGCTGCTGACGCCGCCGCCCTTCGCCATCATCCCCTTCGCCTATGCCAGCCTGCCCTTCGATTCCGAGCGCGACTTCCGCCCGGTGTCGCTGCTGGTGCTGAGCCCGAACGCGCTGCTGGTGCGTGGCGAGCTGCCGGCGCGCAACGTCGCGGAGTTCATCGCACTGGCGAAGTCGCGGCCCGGCGCGCTGAACTACGCCTCGCCGGGGAACGGATCGCTGCCGCATGTGGCGTTCGAACTGCTCAAGCTGCGCGCCGGCATCGACCTGACGCATGTGCCCTATCGCGGCGGCGGCCCGGCGGTGGCAGACCTCGCCGGCGGGCGCGTGGATGCGATGATCGCAAGCCCGCTCGAGGCCGCCGGGCAGGTGCAGGCCGGGCGCGTGCGGGCGCTGATGGTGGCGGGAAACACCCGCATCTCCGCCTGGCCCGAGGTGCCAACCGCGGACGAAGCGGGGCTGGCGGGCTTCTCGACGCCGGGCTGGTTCGGCCTCACTGCGCCTTCCGGCGTGCCGGACGCGATCGTGGCGCGGCTCAACGCGGAAATCCGCGCGGTGCTCGGCATGGAGGAGGTGACGAAGCGCCTGGCCGACATGGGCGCGCGCGCGGCACCGGGCTCGCCGGAGGAATTCGGCCAGCTGATCGCGGCGCAGCGCACGCAATGGGCCGAAGCGGTGCGCGCGGCGGGAATCCGCATCGAATGACGGTGCGGCCGAACATCCTCTGGATCTGCACCGACCAGCAGCGTTGGGACACGGTGGGCGCGCTGGGCAACACGCACATCCGCACGCCCGCGGTGGACCGGCTCTGCGCCGGCGGCACGGCGTTCAACCGCGCCTACACGCAGTCGCCGATCTGCACGCCATCGCGGGCTTCCATGCTGACCGGGAAATACCCGGCGAGCCACCACGTCTATCGCAACGGCAACGCCTTCTTCCCGCCGGGGGAGGTGTTGGTCACGAAGCTGCTGGCGGATGCCGGTTATGATTGCGGGCTGATCGGCAAGCTGCACCTCTCCGCTGCGAAATACCACGAGAAGCGGCCGGATGACGGCTACCGCGTGTTCCACTGGAACCACCACCCGACACCGGATGCCGCGCGCGGCGACGCCTACGAGCATTGGCTGCGGCACGAGAAGAAGGTGGATCCGCAGGCGCTCTATCGCGACAAGGGCGCCTTCTGCGCCGCCGGCGTGCCGGCCGAGTACCACCAATCCACCTGGTGCGGCGAGATGGCCACGCGTTTCATCACCGACAGGCGTGACGGGCCGTGGTGCCTCTCGCTGAATTTCTTCGACCCGCACGCGCCCTTCGATGCACCGCCGGAGGCGCTGGCGAAGGTGGACGCCGCCTCGCTTCCGCTGCCGCTGTGGCGCGCCAGCGATGCGGAGCGCTGGCGCGACTTCTCCCGCGTTGACCAGCAGCAGAAGAAGCCGGTGGATCCCACCATCCGCCGCAACGCCGTTCCTGCCCCGCCGCCGGCGCATCGCGACCACGACAAGGTGGCGAGCCATGTGCCGGAGGATTACGACGCGCTGCAGGTGAAGGCGAACTACTACGCCATGATCGAGCACCTGGATGCGCAGGTCGCCCGCATCATGGAGGCGCTGGAGGCCAGCGGGCAGCGCGAGAACACGATCGTGCTGTTCCACTCCGACCATGGCGAGTTGCTGGGCGACCACGGCCTGGTGCTGAAGGGCTGCCGCTTCTTCGACGGCCTGGTGCGCGTGCCGATGGTGTGGTCCTGGCCCGGCCGGGTCCGCGAGCGGCTGACCAGCGACGCGCTGGTGGAACTCGTGGACATCGCGCCGACGCTGCTGGAAGCGGCGGGGCTCGAGGTGCCCTGGCAGATGCAGGGGCGCTCCCTGCTGCCGATCCTGGAAGGCCGCACCGATCCTCACACGCACAAGGCGTGCGTGGTCAGCGAGTTCAAGGACAGCATCGGCGGCCACCCGGACCACACGCATGGCTCGATGGTGTTCGACGGGCGATACAAGTCCATCGTCTACCACGGCCATCCGAAGGGCGAGATCTTCGACCACGCCAACGACCCCGGCGAGTTCGAAAACCTCTGGGGTGATGCGGCGCTGCGGGCGGATCGGCTGCAGCACCACCTGGATGCGCTGGCCGCCACCATCAGCGCCGGGCCACCGCGCAGCGCGCTGTACTGATTTTCAGGCAAGGAGAGACAGGATGCGACGCAGAACCCTCGGCCTGCTGGCCGCCGCCGCGCTCGCCGCGCCACGCACGGCGCGTGCCGCCTGGCCGGAGAGGCCGGTGACGGTGGTCGTCCCCTATCCACCCGGCGGCAACAACGACATCCTCGCCCGGCTGGTCGGCCCGGTGGTGGAGCGAGAGATCGGCCAGCCGCTCGTGGTGGAAAATCGCGGCGGCGGCGGCGGCACGATCGGCGCCGCGGCGGCATCCCGCGCGGCGGCCGATGGCTACACGCTGCTGTTCGCGGATATCGGCAACCTGGCAATCGCGCCGCACCTCTTCGCGCGCCTGCCCTACGACCCGAATGCCTTCACGCCGGTGATCCGGCTCACCGAGGTCTCGTTGCTGGTTGGCGTGCCGAAGGACAGTCCGCACCGCACCATGGCCGATCTCGTCGCCGCCGCGCGCGCCCGGCCGGAAGCGCTGAACTTCGGCACGCCCGGACCGGGCACGGCCGGCCATCTCGCGACGCAGATGCTGATGGGTCTCGCCGGCATCCGCATGACGCACATTCCCTTCCGCGGCAGCGCGCCAGCGGCACAGGAGCTGGTGGCCGGCCGCATCGACCTGCTGATCGACGGCACGCTGCTGCCGGCAGTCTCGCAGGGCACGGTGCGCGCCCTGGCGGTGACCGGCGCCCGCCGCAGCCCCTTCACGCCCGACCTGCCGACCATCGCCGAGGCCGGCGTGCCGGGCTACGCCTTCGCCTCCTGGCACGGCGTGGTCGCGCCGCGCGGCACACCGCCGGAGGCCATCGCGAAGCTCAACGCCGCCTTCAACGCGGCGGTCCGCGACCCGGCCGTGCTCGCCCGCGCGCGCCAGCTCGGGCTGCCGCTGGTCGGCGGCAGCGCCGCCGATTTCGACACCTGGATCAAGGCGGAGCGCGAGAAGTTCGGCCCGCTGGTGCAGGCGAGCGGAGCGCGCGTGGAGTGACGCGCCCAAACATCCTGTTCGTCACGGTGGACCAGTGGCCGGCCTCGCTGACCGGCTACGAGGGCCACCCGACGATCCTCACGCCCACCCTCGACCAGTTGGCGCGCAACGGCGTGCGCTATTCGCGCGCCTATTCCGAATGCCCGATCTGCATCCCGGCGCGGCGCACGATGATGACAGGCACGACCGCGAAGCAGCACGGCGACCGCAGCTTCGACCCGGCGCTGCGCATGCCGGACCTGCCGACGTTGCCGGGACTGCTGCGCGATGCGGGCTACCAGACGCTTGCGGTCGGCAAGTTGCATGTCTATCCGCCGCGCGACCGCATCGGGTTCGAGGAAGTCCACCTGGCCGAGGAAGGCCGCCCGCATCTCGGCGGCTATGACGACCACGAGCTCTATGTCAGCGACCAGGGCTTCCCGGGCCAGGGCTTCGCGCATGGCATGAACAACAACGACTATCTCTGGCGGCCCTGGCACCTGCCGGAGCACTGCCACGTGACGAACTGGGCCACGTGGAAGCTGTGCCGCGAGATCAAGCGGCGCGACCCGACGCGACCTGCCTTCTGGCATCTCTCCTACACTGCGCCGCACCCGCCGCTGATCCCGCTGCAGGCGTACCTGGACATCTACCGCGATGCCGAGCCGCCGCCGCCAGCGTGGGGCGAATGGGCGGAAGACGAGGCGACGCAGCCCTATGCGCTGCGCGCCATCCGCGACTACTGGGCGCATGTGAAGCCGCATCATCTGCGCGGCATCCAGCGGGCTTTCATGGCGCTCTGCACGCATATCGACCACCAACTGCGCCTGGTGATCGGCACGCTGCGCGAGGAAGGGCTGCTGGACGAGACGGCCATCCTGTTCACCGGCGACCATGGCGACATGCTCGGTGCGCACGGGCTCTGGGCGAAGCGCCTCTACTACGAGGACAGCGCGCGCGTGCCGACGTTGCTGATCGGACCGGCGGGCGATGCACGCACGCCGGCGGGCACGGTGGATGACCGGCTGGTGGGGCAGGCCGATATCCTGCCGACGCTGCTCGACTTCGCTGGCGTGGAGACGCCGGCGCATGTCGAGGGGCTCTCCATGGTCGGCGGCACGCGGCGGGAGGTGCTGCTCGGCGCCTGCCGCGAGGATGCCTCCGCCACGCGGATGGCGACGGAAGGGCGCTACAAGCTGCTGTGGTATCCCTGCGGCAATGTCGTCCAGCTGTTCGACCTGCAGGAGGATCCGGGCGAGTTGCACGACCGCAGCGCCGACCCTTCGCTCGCACCGGTACGGGCGAGGCTGGAGGCGGCGCTGGTGGAGGGCGCCTGGGGCGCTGACCTCGACTGGGTGCGCGACGGCAGGCTGGTCGGCATGCCGGCGCGGGAGTTCCGCGGCCAGGTGAATCGTGGCCTCTCCGGCCAGCGCGGGCACCACTTCCCGCCGCCGCCGATCATGGATGCGAGCGTGGTGGTGGGCACGCCAGGCTAGCCGGCGGCGCGGCGCATCGCAGTGGGGTAGAGTCGACCGCCCTCGGCGGTGCGCATCGTCTCCAGCACGAAGCCACGCGGTAGCGCGAGCAGCGCCTCCGCGGGCGGTGCGTCGGCGCCTGCCTCCCAGGCTTCACGTAGAGCGCGGCCCTCCATGCCATCGGTGCCGAGGCCGAGCAGGTGCAGCACGCTCGGCGCGATGTCGGTGAGGTCGCAGGGCGCGGCGATCACCGCGGCACGCCGTATCGGGCCGCCCTGCATCACCAGCACCGTCGCGAGCTCTGCGCGATGCAGCCCGCCATGCATGCCGCCGCCTTCCGGCACGTCGGGCGCGTCGAAGGGTGCATGGCCGGGCAGGCCCCACTCGTCGGGTTCCTCGCTGCCGGCAAAGGTGACGACCAGGTCGGCGCTGCGCGCGTGCCCACTGCCGAGGGTGGAGAGGGCCAGCGCGGCGCCTTCGGGCAGGATGGCGGGGTCGCGCGCCAGCAGCGGCCCGCACCATGGCTGCATGGCGAGCCATCCGGCGACGTCGCGCACCGGCGCCGGGTCGCGGAACCAGAGGCCAGGTGCCGCGGCGGGCGCGACGACCACATCCACCTCAGGTGAAAGACCGGTGCCGGCGCGGAAGCCGGCGCGGCGCAGCTCGGCTTCCAGCGAGAGCTTGCCGCGGCCGGTGACATGCCCGTGGTCCGATAGCACGACCAGCACGATCTCCGCCGCGTCCGGCTGCGCATCGCGCCAGGCGACGACCTGGCCGACAATGGCATCCGCCGCGCGCAGCGCCTCGCGCGCATGCGGCGCGCGCAGGCCGCCCCAATGGAAGGAGACGTCGGGCTCCGACAGCCAGACCAGCGTCACGTCGGGGCGCAGCTCCGGCAGCACATGCTCGAGCAGGATGCGCGCGGCGTGGCTGAGGCGCGGGAGGTTCGGCACGGCATGCGGCGGCGTCTCGCCGAAGCGCGCGCGCATCGCCGCCGCCGTCTCGCCCTCCACATCCTCTACGTTCCAGCGGAACATGCCGAGGCGATCGGCTGCCGGATGCAGCAGCCGCGCCGCGCCGGCCGTGCCGGCGCTGACGAGCGCGAGGCTGCGCCCCCCCGCGGCAAGCCGCTCGCCGAGGCTCGGCCGCTGCAGCGGCGATTCGTCGCCACGCGCCATCGCCATCACGTCCGTGACGAGCTTGGTGCGCAGCAGGCGGTCGGGCGCAACGCTGGCGTCGAACAGCGTGTTCGCCACCATGCCATGCCCGCCGGGACGGCAGCCGGTGATGAGCGACGGCGTCGCCACCCGCGTCTCGGAGGGGAAGATGCTGCGCGCATTGGCGAAGCGCGTGCCTTCCGCCGCCAGCGCGGCGAGCTGCGGCGTGGCCTCGGGAGAGACCATGTCGGGACGCAGCCCATCCAGGGCGAGCATGACGAAGCGGTGCATGGATGTTGACTCTCAGCGAAGCGTCGGGTCGAGGCGGTCGCGCAGCCAGTCGCCGATCAGCGAAACCGACAGCGTGGTCACCACGATGGTGATCGCCGGCGCCAGCAGAATCCAGGGCGCGCGGGTGAGATATTCGCGCCCATAGCCCACCATCGAGCCGAGCGAGGTTTCCGGCGGCTGCACACCGAGGCCGAGGAAGCTGAGGCCGCTCTCCAGCAGGATGATCTCCGGGAAGGCGAGCGTCATCGAGACGATCAGCGTTGAGGCGATGTTCGGCAGCACATGGCGTCCGTAGATCCGCCAGGGCGAGGCGCCGAGCTGCCGCACCGCCGCCGCATAGCCCTGCGCGCCGGCACTCAGCGCCAGGCCGCGGGCGATGCGGGCATAGCGCTCCCACGCATGCAGGCCCAGCAGACAGATCAGCAGCACCATGGAGTTGCCGAAGAAGGCGAGCACCGAAAGCGCGAGGATCAGGAAGGGCAGGCTGGCGGAGAAATCGACCAGCGCGAGCACCGCCTGCTCCACCAGTCCGCGGAAATGTGCGGCCAGGAAGCCGAGCGAAGTGCCGACCAGCGCGCCGATGATCGTCGCGCCGAAGGCGATCAGCAGGCTCGTGCGGATCGAGTAGATCAGCCGCGCCAGCACGTCGCGGCCGAGCTCGTCCGTGCCGAGCGGATGCAGCCAGGTGCCGCCGAAGCCGATCGGCGGCGAGAGACGGTTGCGCAGGTCGAGCGCGGTATAGGCGTAGGGGCTGATCAGATCGGCGAGCAGCGCGACGACCAGCATCAGCGACAGCCAGACCAGGCCGAACAGCACCATCGGCGGCGGGCCCGCCTGACGGCGCAGTGGCGGCGCGGCAACAGCGACGGGGAGCGGGGCTTCCGGCATGTCAGAGGCCTCCCGCCGCGCGCGGCTGGTTGCGCAGCCTGGGGTCAAGCAGGCCGTAGAGCAGGTCCACCACCAGGTTCGCCATCACCATCGTCGCCGCCACCAGCAGCAGGATACACTGCACGACCGCCAAGTCCCGGTTCGCGACGGCGACCACCAGCAGCCGCCCGACGCCCGGCCAGGAGAAGACGCTCTCCACCACCACCGCGCCGGCGATCAGGGAGCCGACCATGAAGCCGATGATGGTCACGGTCGGGATCGCGGCGTTCGGCAGCGCATGCCCCGTCACCACCGCGCGCCAGGGCACGCCCTTGGCGCTGGCGGTGCGGATATAGGGTTGGCCCAGCACCTCCAGCATCGCGCTGCGCGTGAAGCGGGCGAGCACCGCGGCCCCGCCGAAGCCGAGTGTCACCACCGGCAGGATGGCGTGCTTCCAGCTCTCCTGCCCGCCCGAAGGCAGCCAGCCGAACTGCACCGCGAAGACCAGCACCAGCAGCAGGCCGAGCACGAAGGAAGGCACGGTGAATCCGGCGACGGCCACCACCATCACCATGCGGTCGGCCAGCGAGTTGCGGTGCAGCGCCGCATAGACGCCGGCCGGAATGCCGAGCGCGAGCTTCACGGCGAGCGCCGGCAAGGTCAGCGCTAGCGTCGCCGGGATGCGCTCCAGCACCAGCACGATCGCGTCGCGCCCGTCCCGCATCGAGCGGCCGAGATCGCCGCTCAGGATGGCGCCGAAGTAGTGGAAGTACTGCTCCCACACCGGCCGGTCGAGGCCCCAGGCGGTGCGGAAGGCGTCCACCGCCTCAGGCGGTGCATCGGCACCCATGATGATCTGCGCCGGATCGCCCGAGAGGCGCAGCACAACGAAGGCGAAGGTGACGACCAGCGCGATGGTCAGCGCCGCCCGCAGCACACGCACGGCCAGGAAACGGAGCATGTCAGGCCGCCTTGCGCAGTTCGGGAAGGCCGCTGCCAGCAGGAACCTCGCCCTGCGCCACGTGGCAGGCGACGAGCCGGCCATCGCCGGGGCGCGGCTTCAGCGCGGGTGATTCCCGCGCGCACAAGGCGGACGCCACCGGGCAGCGCGGGTGGAACGAACAGCCGGAGGGACGGTCGGCGGGGTTCGGCGGATCGCCCTGCAGCACGATGCGCTGGCCGCCGCGGCCGGGATGCGGGATGGAGGAAACCAGTGCGCGCGCATAGGGGTGGGCGGGATCGTGCAGCACCGCGTCCGGCTCACCCTCTTCGATGATGCGGCCGAGATACATCACGGCGACGCGGTGGCTCACCTGCCGCACGGCGCGCAAATCGTGGCTGACGAACAGCATGGCGGTGCCGAAGCGCTCCTGCAGCTCCACCAGCAGGTTGAGCACCTGCGCCTGGATCGAGACATCGAGCGCGCTGATCGGCTCGTCGCAAACGAGAAGGTCGGGTGAGGTGGCGAGCGCGCGGGCCAGCACCGCGCGCTGGCGCTGGCCGCCGGACAGCTCATGCGGATAGCGCGTCGCCTGATCGGGGCGCAGGCCGACATCGCGCAGCAGCGTCTCCACCCGGCCGGCGCGCTCGGACGGCGTTCCGATGCCGTGGATCTCGAGCGGCTCGGAGACCTGTGCGCCGATCGGCAGGCGGCGGTCGAGTGCGCCGAGCGGATCCTGGAACACCATCTGCATGCGCGCGCGCTGCGCCCGCCAGGCGGCCGAGCGCGGTGGCGGCAGCAGCTTGCCGTCGAAGCTGACGCTGCCTTCGTCCGGCGCCTCCATACCGAGCACGAGCCGACCGGCGGTGGACTTGCCGCAGCCGGACTCGCCCACCAGGCCCAGCGTGCGCCCGCGCTCCAGCCGCAGCGACACACGATCCACCGCGCGCACCTCGACCTCGCGACCGAACACGCCACGCCGCATGGCATAGCGCCGCACCAACCCGTCAGCTTCCAGAAGCGACGTACCGGCCCTCATGCGGAGAGCCTCTCGGCGATGGCGGGTGCGACCGTCGCGCGGATGCAGGCGGCGTGGTGGGCACGGTCGAGCGGCACTGCGGGCGGCGTGCCCGCGTCGCAGGCGGCGAGGCGCTGCGGGCAGCGGGGCGCGAAGGCGCAACCCGGCGGCATCGCCCAGGGTTCCGGCACGCCGCCGGGGATCGCCAATAGCCGGCGGCGCGGCCCGTCGATCGGCGGCAGCGCGCCGAGCAGGCCGCGCGTGTAGGGGTGCGTGGGCTGGGCGAACAGCCGCGAGGTCGGTGCCTGCTCGACGATGCGGCCGGCATACATCACCGCCACCTTCTCGCAGGCATCGGCGACCACGCCGAGGTCGTGCGAGATCAGCACCAGCGCCATGCCGGTATCGCGACGCAGCGACTGCAGCAGGTCGAGGATCTGCGCCTGGATGGTGACGTCGAGCGCCGTGGTCGGCTCGTCGGCCACGAGCAGCTCCGGCCGGCCGGCGAGCGCGATGGCAATCATCACGCGCTGGTTCTGCCCACCCGAAAGTTCATGCGGATAGGCATCGAGGCGGCGCGCCGCATCGGGGATGCCGACCTGGTCGAGCAGGCGCTTCGCTTCCGCGCGCGCCGGCGCGCCGGACATGCCGCGATGCAGCCGCAGCGCTTCCATCACCTGACGCCCGAGGCGATGCACGGGGTTGAGGCTGCTTGCCGGATCCTGGAAGATCATCGCGATCCGGCCGCCGCGCACCTTCTCCAGCACCGCCGCCGGCGCGCCGAGAAGCTCCGCGCCGCCGAGCCGAACGCTGCCCGAGATCTCCGCGCGGCCGGGCAGCAGGCCGAGCGCGGCGAGCCAGGTAACGGACTTGCCGCAGCCCGACTCGCCCACCATGCCCACCGCCTCGCCCGGCGCGACCGAGAGGTCGATGCCGCGCAGCGCGGCCTGGCCGTCGAAGGCGACGCGCAGGCCGCGCAGCTCGACCAGCGGCGCCGGCGCGCTCATGTGCCGAACCTGAGATTGCCGCCGCGGAAATCCATCGCCCAGCCCTTTGAGGCGCGCCAGGCGATGTCCTTGCGCTTGGCGGTGAAAGCGGCGGCGTGGTGCAGCACGATATAGCCGGGATCCTCGCGCTCCAGCAGTTCCAGGATGCGGCGGAACAGCGCGCGGCGGCGGGTCATGTCGGTCTCGACCTCCAGCGCCGCGCTGGCGCGGTCGAGCTCTGGGTTCACCCATTCGCCAGTGCGGGTCGCCTCGGTACGCGGGCCGAAGCTGCGCAGGATGCCCGCCACCGGATCGCCGAACAGCGAGGTGTTGGACCAGTCGCGCACGCCGCGTCCCGGCGAGCGTTCCGTCACCTGGGTGAAGTTCTCCTTCATCTCGATCTGCACGTTGATCCCGGCGGCGCGCCAGCCTTCGATGACGATCTGCGCGTTCGAGACCTGGTTGGTGTAGTAGTTGTTCAGCAGCCGCCAGGTGATTGGCTCCCCGCGGTAGTTGGCCTCGCGCAGCAGGCGGCGCGCCTCGGCGGGATCGTGGCGCGGATTCTCCCAGTCGCGGAGATACATCGCGCCGTAGCTTTCCATCTGCATGCCGCGCGGGATCGCGGTGCGGCCGGCCCACAGCGCCTGCACGATCGCCTCCCGGTCCACCAGGTGCGACATCGCGCGACGGATGCGCGCATCGGCCAGCACCGGATTCGTCTTGTCGAAGGCGATCTTGCGGATGTTGTTGATCGGGCTGCCCTGCACCTCGAAGCGCGCATCGCGTTCCACCACCTCCACCTGGTCGGGCGGAATGTCGCAGGCGAAATCGAACTCGCCGGAGAACAGGCCGTTCACGCGGCCCGAGACCTCCGGCACCTCCACCAAGCGGATGCGCCGGACCGGCGGGCGGCCGCCCCAATATGCGTCATGCGCCTCGAAGGTGAGCGAGACGTCGGGGCGGTATTCGGCGATCGCGTAGGGCCCCGTACCGATCGGCTGGCGCCCCCAGGCAAGCCAGCTCGGCGCGGCGTCGAAGGCGGCGCGCGAGAGGATGGCGCCGACGCTCTGCGCAAGGCGCCCCTCCAGCGTCACATCGGGCGTGCGGTTGACGTAGCGGACGGTGTGGCGGTCCACCACCTCGATGCGCGCGAGGCCGGGATAGGTGCGGCGCGCCACCGCGATCACCTCCGCCGGCGGCTCCTTGCCGGTGGTACCGGCGAGCACGGTGCTCTGGCCGCGACCGCTATGGCCTTCGGTGCCGAACAGTCGCGGGCCGAAGGAGAAGGCGACATCCTCGGCCGTCATCTCCCGCCCATCATGGAAGCGCACGCCCGGGCGCAGGGTGAACTCGACGGTCGTCGCATCCACCCGGCGCCACGCGGTGGCAAGACCGGGACGCAGCGACAGGTCGCCGATCCAGTCCGTCTCGATCAGCGGCTCGGCGTAGATGTGGTGGATGCGGAATCCGACATTGGACTGTTCGCGCGGGGGCTCCAGCGTGTTGGAGTTGGAAAGGCGCTGCACCGCGATGGTGAGCACAGGCCTGTCATCCGCCTGCGCATGGCCGATGCGGGGCAGCGTGGTGACGGCAGCGGCGAACAGCGCCGCGCGGCGGGTGATGGCGGCCATTGCTCAGGCTCCCCAGTTCGTGCCGCGGAAGTCCATCACGAAGGACTGCGCGGGCCGCCAGGCGATGTCGCGCCGCTTGGCGGTGAAGTTGGCGTTGCGGTGCAGGACGACGTAGCCGGGATCCTCGCGCTCGATGATCTCCAGCATGCGGCGCCAGACAAGGATGCGGCGCGGGCGGTCCACGCTGGTCTCGAGCTCGGCGGCAAGCGCGCCGAACTCCTCGTTGCGCCATTGGTTGCGCACCCAGGGTGCGCCGGCGCGGCCCCAGGTGCCGGACATCTGGATCGAAGGGTCGTTGACCACCGCGGCCGCCGACCAGTCATGCACGCCACGCGTCTCGGGCTCGCCACCCTGGATCTGGCCCCAGTTCTCCACCATCTGGAGCTGGACGTTGAGGCCCACGGCCCGCCAGCCCTCGACCATGATCTGCGCCGTCGCGGTCTGGTTGGTGTAGTAGTTGTCGAGGCAGCGATAGGGGATCGGCTGGCCGCGATAGCCGGCCTCGCGCAGCAGGCGGCGGGCCTCGGCGGGGTCGAAGCGCGGCACCTCGATGTCGCGAAGATACATTTCGCCGTAGAATTCCCATTGCAGGCCGCGCGGGACGCTGGTGCGTCCGCCCCACAGCGCGGCGACGATCGCTTCGCGATCCACCGAGTGGCTCATCGCACGCCGCACCAGCGGATCTGCGAGCACTGGATGCGACTTGTTGAAGACCAGGTAGCGCGTGTTGTTGATCGGGCCGCCGACGACCTCGAAGCGGCGGTCGCGCTCGATCCCGGCGATCTGGTCGGGCGGGATGTCGGAGGCGAACTCCGCCTCGCCCGAGAACAGCATGTTGACCCGGCTGGCAACCTCCGGGATCTCGGCGAAGCGCAGCCGGCGCAATGGCGGGCGGCCTTGCCAATGATCATCGAAGGCATCCAGCACCAGCGCCTGGTCCGGGCGGTACTCGGCGATGCGATAGGGGCCGGTACCGATCGGGCGGCGCGCCCAATCCATCCAGGATGGTGCCTGCTCGAAGGCGCCGCGAGGCGCGATCACCGCGATGGTGCGCACCATGCGGCCTTCCAGCACCACATCCGGCACCTTGCTGACCACACGCACCCGGTGCGGCCCTAGCGCCTCGATTCGCTCGAAACCGGGGAAGGCACGGCGCGCGGCCTGCACCACCGGCGTCGGCACCTCCCGCGCGCCGCCGCCCCACATCCGCTCCGGCCCGAAGGAGAAGGCGACGTCCTCGGCGGTGAAGGCGGCGCCGTCGTGAAAGCGCACGCCCTCCCGCAGGTCGAACTCCACCACCTGGTCGTCCACGCGCCGCCAGGCGGTGGCCAGGCCCGGGCGCAGCGACATGTCGCCGACCCAGTCCGTGTCCACCAGCGGCTCGACATAGTTGCGGAAGATCCGCGTGCCGACATTGGACTGTTCGCGCAGCATCTCCAGCGTGTTCGACGTCGAGATGTTCTGCACGGCCACCGTGATCGCCGGCCGGCCGTCGGCCTGCGCAATCGCGAAGCGTGGCAGCGTGGCGACGCCGGCGGCAGCGGCCAGCAGATCACGGCGGCGCATGGCGTCAGGCCCCCCAGTTGCCGGGCCGGAAATCCATCGCGAAGGCGGGGCTCGCTTTCCAGGCGGTGTCGCGGCGCTTCGCGGTGAAGGTCGCGTTCTGGTGCAGCACCGTGTAGGCGGGGTCCTCGCGCTCCGCGATCTCCAGCATGCGGCGGAACACCGCGCGGCGGCGGGCCCGGTCGGTGCTGGTCTCGAGCTCGCCCGAAAGGCGGTTGAACTCGGCATTCGTCCACTCGCCGACCTGCTGCTGCTGACCGTTCGGGCCATGCTGGTTGACGAGCGAGGAGACCGGGTCGTTGAAGGGCGCGCTGTTGGACCAGTCGCGGATGCCGCGCTGCGTCTCGCGGCTGAAGATCTGCGCCCAGTTCTCGACCATCTGGATCTCGACGTTGAGACCCGCCTGGCGCCACATCTCCACCAGGATCTGCGCGGTGCCGACCTGGTTGGTGTAGTAGTTGTTCAGCAGGCGATAGGGGATCGGCTCGCCGCGGTAGCCGGCCTCGCGCACCAGCTTGCGTGCCTCCGCCAGGTCGAAGCGCGGCACGCTCCAGTCGGCGTGGAACATCTCGCCGTAGTAGTCCCACTGCAGGCCCTTCGGCACCACGGTGCGGCCTGCCCAGAGGCTGTCGACGATCGCCTGGCGGTCGATGCTGTGGGTCAGCGCGCGGCGGACGCGCGGGTCGCGCATTGCAGGCTGCGCCTGATCGAAGCAGCTGAGGCGGTGGTTCAGGATGGTGCCGCCCTGCACCTCGAAGGCACGGTTGCGCTCGATGCCGGAGATCTGGTCCGGCGGAATGTCGCAGGCAAAGGTGTATTCGCCGGAGAGCAGGCCGTTGATGCGGCTGGCGACTTCCGGCACCTCGACGAAGCGGATCTGACGCAGCGGCGGGCGACCACCCCAATACTGGTCATGCGCCACCAGAGTCAGCGACACGTCGGGGCGGAACTCCGCCACCATGTAGGGTCCGGTGGTGATGGGCTTGCGCGCCCAATCGAGCCATGTCGCCGCCTCCGAGAAGCCGCGGCGCGAGCAGATGTCGCTGCCGTAGCGGGCAAGGCGGCCTTCCATCGTCACGTCGGGCGTGCGGTTGACGAAGCGGACGGTGTGCCGGTCCACCGCCTCCACCTTGTCCAACGCCGGCCAGTTGCGGCGTGCGACGGCGATCACCTCTGGCGGCAGCTCCTTGCCCTGCGGCCCCTGGCCGGGAATGCGCGCGAACAGCGTGCCGGAGGTTGGCGCGCCCTCCCCCGTGCCGAACATGCGCTCGCGGCCGAAGGAGAAGACCACATCCTCCGCGGTCAGCTCGTCGCCATTGTGGAAGCGCACGCCGGGCCGCAGCGAGAGCTCCACCGTGCGGTCGTCGATCCGGCGCCATTCGGTGGCGAGCGAGGGCACGCTCTCGAGGTTGCCGAGCCAGTTCCGGCCGATCAGGCCTTCCCACAACGAGGAATAGAACACGCGCTCGCCGACATTGGACTGTTCGCGCAGCACTTCGAGCGTGTTGCTGTTCACCACCTTCTGCACGGCGATGACGATGCTGGGGCGCTGGTCGGCCTGGGCGATAGCGAAGCGCGGCAGCACGGCCAGCGCGGGCGTGGCCAGCAGGAGGCGACGACGGATCATGGGTTCTCTCCTCGCAGGTTGGAAGCGGGTCACTCGGCGGCGCGGGGAAGGCCGGTCTGCGGAACGGCGACACGCTCCTCCAGCCCTTGCGGCGTCGCGCGGTAATGGGTCAGCGTGCGCTCGGCGTGCTGCATGCGCTTGGACAGCGCCTTCTGCGCGTAGTCCTTCACCAGGCCGGCATGCGCCCGATCTTCCGCCAGGTTCTCGAAGCAGTGCGGATCTCGCGCCAGGTCGAAGAACAACGGGGGCAACGCGGCGAAGTGCACGTATTTGTACCTTTCGTCCTGCACCACGCAGAGAGAGCTCTCGTCCATGTGCAGGCCGAGGCTGCTCTCCGGCTTCGAGTAGTGGACGTCGCGGAAGTCGTATTCGTAGAACAGTACATCGCGCCAATCGGACGGCGCCGGTCCTTCAAGCAGCGGCAGGATGGAACGCCCGTCGCAGGCGCGAGGTATGGTGCCGCCGAGCGCCTCGAGGATGGTCGGCATCACGTCCACGCTCTCGGTGAAGGCATCCTCGATCGCACCAGGCCGGTCATTGCGGCCGGCATCCTTCACCACCAGCGGAATACGGAAGCTCTCGTCGTGGTAGCCGATTTTGCCGAGCAGCCAGTGGTCGCCGAGTTGCTCGCCATGATCGGAGGTGAAGACGATCATCGTGTCGTCCCACTGGCCGTTCTGGTCGAGCCACGCGAAGACACGGCCGAGGCAGTCGTCGATCTCCGTGATGAGGCCGGCATAGGTGGCGCGCATCTGCCGGATGGCGCCCTCCTCTAGCGCCGTCGCCGCGCCGCCGGCGCCATGGAAGAACGAGCCCTGGCTGATGCCGCGCAGGTAGTGGCGCAGCAGCGGATGCTGCGCCGCCTCCTCTTCCCAGCGCGCGCGACGGACCGGCGCGGGCATGTCGGCGGCGGCGTACATCGCGTGGTAGGGCGCCGGCGCGATGAAGGGCGGGTGCGGGCGGTAGTAGCCGAGATGCAGGAACCAGGGCTTGCCGTTGCGGCCCTTCAGGTAGGTCAGCGCACGCTCGGTGAAGTAGGTGCTGTCGGAGAGCTCGGCGGGAATTCGGCAAGGGCGGTCGGTGACGCCGGGCACCGCATCCTCGCCTTCCGGCAGCCAGATGTCCTCGCGCCGCGGCGGCAGCTTGTAGCCCTGATGCGCAAGCCAGCCGAAATAGCCGTCCATATGCGGCTCGAAGGCGCCAACGCTGCGGAAGCCGTCCATTAGGTCGCCGAGGGTGGTGAAGCGAGGATCGCGCGGACCGCTGGTGCGGGGATCGGGCGTCGTCGTCGTGTAGCCTATGAGCGCCGGATCGTAGCCGGCGAGGCGCAGTTGCTTGCCGAGGTTGGTGTGGCGTGCATCAAGCGGCACCGTGTTCTGCACCGCACGATGGTTCATCAGGTAGAGGCCGGTCAGCAGGCTGGCGCGCGCCGGGCCGCAGGGCACGGTTGCGGTCACGTGGTTGCGGAAGGTCACGCCCTCGCGGCAGAGCCTGTCCAGGTTCGGCGTACGAAGGAAACCGGCGCCGAGCGCAGGGACGAAGTCCGCGCGCCACTGGTCAACAACGATGAGGAGAACGTTCTTTCGCTGCCGCATCACGATCCGCCCGAAGCTCTGTGGCCGCGGGCTTAACGGGTATCGGCGACAACCGCGTGACGGCTGTGCTTATCCTTCGTGACGCATGCCGGGGTCGTGCCGCGCGCAGAACGCAGGTGCCGACAAGTGACGGATGTCGTCGAGTGCTTCTGCCAATGCGTCGCGCGGCCAGTCCCACCACGCAATACGCAGAAGCGATTGGCGCACCTCCTCCTCGAAACGGAAGCGGAGCACGCGTGCGGGGTTCCCGACAGTGACAGCGAAGGGCGGAACGTCCTTCGTCACCACCGCGCCGGCGCCGATCACGGCACCCGTGCCGATTGTCACGCCGGGCAGCACGATCGCGCCGTGGCCGAGCCAAACGTCGTGCCCAAGCGTCACGCGGTGTTCGCGGCGCCAGTCGAAGAAGCCGGCCTCGTCCATGCCAAGCCCATAGGCGCTGGCGCGGTAGGTGAAGTGGCTCATCGCCACGCGGTCCAGAGGGTGATTGCCCGGATTGATTCGCGTGTGGCTCGCGATCGAACAGAACTTGCCGATAGTCGCGTAGATGATCTGGCTGTCCTGCACGACGTAGGAGTAGTCGCCGAACTCCACCTCCGCGAGCGTGGTGCGCGCGCCAACCTCGGTATAGATGCCGAGGCGCGAATCGCGCACGCGCGCGGTCGGATCGATGAAGGGCTCAAGCCCCAGGCGCTTCTTCGCCGTGCCGGGGTCCTGTTGGCTGGTGACGCCGGTCATGCCCTGATCAGCTTCAGGCGGATGCGACGGCTTGCCCAATCGATGGCGGCGACGGTGACCAGGATCAGCAATACGATGAACGCCGCCTCGTCCCAGTTGTTCAGGCGAATGCGGTCGCCGAGCGCCAGCCCGATGCCACCGGCGCCCACCACGCCAAGGATGGTGGCCGATCGCGTGTTGCTCTCGAAGGTGTAGAGCAGCTGCGAGAGCATCACCGGCGCCGCCTGCGGAATCAGCCCGAAGCGGATTGCCTGCAGGCGCGAACCGCCGGCCGCGCGCACACCCTCCACCTGCCGCCGATCGGCAGATTCCAGCGCCTCCGAGAAGACCTTGGCAAGCAATCCGATATCCGGCACTGCAAGTGCGAGGATTCCGGCAAAGGGCCCCATGCCGACGGCGGAGACGAAGATCAGTGCCCAGACCAGGCTGTCCACGCCGCGCAGCGCGTCGTAGCTGCGGCGGACGGTGAAGCGCAGCAGCGTGCTCGCCACCACGTTGCCCGCCCCGAAGAAGCTGAGCGGCAAGGCAACGGTCGCGGCGAGCAGCGTGCCGAGGAACGCCATCGCGACCGTCTCGGCCAGCGCGTCGAGCAGATCGCCGAGCGCGCCGCCCGGCGATGGAGGCCACATCAGGCCAACCAGCCAGCCGAGCTTGCCGAGCCCATCCAGGATCCGCTCCGGCGTGGCGTCCACGCGCCAGAGGCCGAGCACCAGCAGCAGAAAGCCGGCGGCGAAGAACAGCGGGGTGCGCGAGAGCATCATGTGACGCGTAGCGCCTCCGCCCCCAGAATCCGGTGCCGCAGCCGAGCGCAGAGCTGGTCGATCAACGCCACTGTCCCGAGGATCAGCAGCACGATCGCGGAGATGTCCGGGTATTCGAACTGGCGGACGGCCAGGTAGAGCTCCTCGCCGATGCCACCGGCGCCGACGATGCCGAGGACGCTCGCCTCGCGCACGTTGATCTCGAACCTGAGCAGCCCGAAGGAGAGCACGCCCGGCAGCGATTGCGGCAGCACGCCGAAGCGCATCGCCTGCGCCCAGCTGCCTCCGGCGGAGCGGACCGCCTCCACGGTGCGCAGGTCGGCGTTCTCGTGCACCTCGGCAAAGAGCTTCCCGAGGGCGCCCATGGTGTGCAGCGCAACCGCCAGCATCCCCGCGAAAGGGCCGAGACCAAAGGCGTAGACGAAGATCAGCGCGAAGACGAGGGTCGGCACGGTGCGCGCGAATTCGAGCAGCCGCCGGGCGCCGGTGACGGCCCAGCGCGGCGCGAGCGTGGCCGCCGCGGCGAAGGACAGCATCAGTCCCGCAAAGGCGCCGAGCACAGTGCCCGTGTAGGCGATCAGCACCGTATCCAGCAGCAGCCCGACCCAGATATCGAGGCCCCACATCCACTCGGCGAAGTCACCACCCAGGGTCTCGATGCGCAGGGTCGGGATGGTGCGTGCGATATAGTCCCCTGCCCGCGGCAGGCCGTCGGCCAGGCGGCGAAGGTCCACTTGGCCGATCTGCGCGGCCACACCGACCGCAACGACGAACAGAGCCAGCCAAGCCAGTGCGCGCCGACGGCGCGCGACCATCTCGCCCTGCCAGAGCCGCGCGACCGTCTCGGCGGTGGGGCTCAAGAGCGGCGCTCGCGCCGCCGCGTCTGGTTCTCCTGCACCATGCTGATCACGTCTTCATAGTCCTCGTGCTTCGCCAGCGCGAAGCCGGCGGTGTTGCTGCTGAGCTCGCGCATCACCTCCGGCGCCTCGGTGGGCATCGCCTGCATCATGGCCACGAAGTCGCGGCGCAGATCCTCCGGCACCTCGATGCGCGAGACGGTTGGCGAGTTTGGAATAAGCGGGCTGCGCCAGACGATGCGCGTGCTGTTCGGCTGGATCATGCCCTTCTCTGCCATGCGTTGGATGTTGCCGCTCGCATCGTTGTTCCAGAAGGTTGCGCCGGCGTCATAGGTGCCGTTCAGCACCGCGATCACCGACTGCTCATGGCTGCCGGAGAAGCCGGTACGGCTGAAGAACTGGCCCGGCTCAATGCCCTCCTTGCGGAGGAAGTAGTTCGGCGCGGCAAAGCCGGAGGCGGAGTTCGGGTCGGCGAAGGCGAAGGAGCGGCCGCGCAGGTCGGCGAGATTCCGGAACGGGCTGTCCGCCTTGACGAAGATGACGGAGTAGTAGCCCTCGGCGCCATCGCGGCCGCGATGGCGCAGCAGCGGCACCACCCGTTCGCCCATCGACCGCCGCGCGAGCGCATAGGCCGCAGGGCCGAGATGAGCGAATTCGAGCTGCGAGGCGCGCAGCGCCTCCACCACGGCGGCGTAGTCGGTGCCGCGGAAGATGCGCATCGGAACCCCGAGCTTCCGCTCCGCAAAGGCGGCGAGGTTCTGGTAGCGGGCGATGGCGTCGCGTTCGTTCTCCGAGGAGATGATGCCGTAGCGAAGTTCACGGAACTGCGCGCGCCAGCCCGCCTGCGCGCGAGCGGCCACAGGCGTGGAAAGCAGGGCTGTTGCGGCCAGCAGCGTGGCGCGGCGACGGATCATGTGCGGTCTCCTGCAGACGGCATCGGGCGAGTGCGGGAGAGGCCGCGCGCCGCGAGGCGATTGCAGCCGCCGGAGGTGCGCACCCCGTCCTGCACTCCGACGGGCGCTGACCTAACCGGCTTCGATTGCAGCGGCTTGACAGTCGCATGACGATACCGCGTCGGCTTGTCGCGCCGCGGGCAGTCGGGCCGCGCCCGCGAGCGCCGGCGCCGTGATATGCCTCAGGCCATGCCGACGGCTGGCAGACGCTCCTTCCGCGCATCGTCGGGGCGCGACGCGATCATTGCCTCCAGTTCCTTGCGCCGCTGCGCATAGGCGGGGTCGTCGGCGACGTTCGTCGTCTCATGCGGGTCGCGCACCAGGTCGTACATCTCCGCCGCGCCGGTGATCGCCTCGATGGTCAGCTTGTCGCGTGCCGTGCGCACCGTGCGCAGTTCCAGCGGCACGCCGCAGCGGCTGTCGGCCAGGTCCCATTCGGAGAAGGCGAACTCGCGTCGCTCATCGCCGCGTGCCACCGCCAGCAGGCTGCGCGAATGCCAGCTCTCCGGCCGCGCCACGCCGGCCATGTCGAGGAAGGTGGCCGCCATGTCGAGCGTCGAGACCGGCTCGTCGCACACCGTGCCGCGCGGCAGGCCTGGCCCGCGCATGATGCCAACCACGCGCAGCAACCCGTCATAGGCCATGGGCCCCTTCAGCAGCAGCCCGTGGTCGCCCAGCCAATCGCCATGGTCGGACACGACGACGACCAGCGTATTCTCCGCCAGGCCCAGCCGGTGCAGCTCGGTCAGGATACGGCCGATGTTGTGGTCGGCCAGCGAGATCATGCCGTAGTAGTTGGCGATCACCTCGCGCAGCTGCTCGTCGGTGAGCACCGGCGTGCGGCTGTGCTTGGCACGGAAGTCGCGCAGCGTCTTGTCGGCGAGGTTCGGCACGCCCTCCAGGCTGGCGCGGTGCCACCACGGCCGCCGGTCGAGGTCGAGCGTGCGGTGCGGCGGCAGGTCCACATCCTCCGGCCGGTGCAGCAGGCTCCAGGGCACCGGGCAGTCGAAGGGGTGGTGCGGATCGGGGATCGAGGCCCAGAGGCAGAAGGGCCGGTCGCGACGTTCCTGCAGGAAGGACACGCTGCGGTCGGCGACCCAGGTGGAGTTGTGCCAGGCCGGCGGCAGCGCGGAATGCCAGGTCTGCGGCGCGCCCTTCACGTCCGGGCCAGCATTGGTGGCGTAGAGGCGGTTCTTCAGCTCGCCATGGCCATCGCCATGGTACCAGGCCTCATAGGATTGGCCGCTCGGCGGCACCATCGGCGGGAAGGTGTTGTGGCCCTCCACCACCAGCTCGACGCGCTGGAAACCCATATAGGGGCCGGTCCAGTTCGGCCCGTAGAGGTGCATGCTCTGGCGGCATTCCGGCGTGCCGGTCGGCTGGAAGGTGTGCGCGGTGGCGAAATGCGCCTTGCCGATCAGCGCGGTGTCGTAGCCGGCGCGCGCCAGCTCCGCCGCGAATCCTCGCCGCGCCGGCGCCTCCGGCAGGTCTATGCCGTTGTCGCAGACGCCATGCGTGCGCGGCAGCAGGCCGGTGAGGATGGAGGCGCGCGTCGGCTGGCAGACCAGGTTCGGCGTGATGCAGGAGCGGAGCAGCACTCCCTCCGCTGCGAGCAGGTCGAGATGCGGCGTGTGCACCTTTCGCCCCATGGCACCGAGGCAATCGCCGCGCTGCTGGTCGGTGGAGATGAACAGGATGTTCGGGCGGCTGTCGAGCAAGCGGGCGGCTCCGGTCTATGCGGTCGGGAGGATTGGCGGGTGGCGTGGGCGGGCGGCGGGGCTCACTCGATCCGCACATTGGCGGCGCGCGCGGCGTTGCCCCACTGCGCACGCTCCTGCGCCATGAAGGCGTCGAAGGGGCCGGCTGCCATGTGCCGCACGCTGAGCCCCTGGGCACCAAGCTTCTGCACCACGTCGGGCCGCTTCAGCGCCTCGGCGACGGCCTCGCCGACATGGCGCACCACCTCCGTCGGCAGGCCGCGCGGGCCGACCAGGCCGTACCACACCGCCAGCGCCAGATCCGGCAGCCCCGCCTCCGCGATGGTCGGCACGTCAGGCGCCGTCGGCGAGCGCGTGGCGGTGCTGACGGCCAGCGCACGCAGCCGCCCCTCTCGCAGATGCGGAATCAGAGGCGGCAGGCCGATGGAGCCGACCGACATCTGCCCGCCGAGCAGCGCGGCCGTGGCCGGCCCGCCGCCGCGGAAGCCCACATGTGTCACGCGGAAACCCATGCGCTGCGCCAGGATCTCCATGCCGAGATGGTGCTGGCTGCCGACATTCGGACTGGCGAACAGCACCGGATCGGGCTGCGTCTTCGCCCAGGCCGCGAGTTCCGTCAGCGTGCGCGCCGGAACCGAGGGGTGGACGACGAAGACGAAGGGAAACTCGGCGAGCAGCGCGATGGCAGTGAAGTCGTTCGCGGGGTCGAAGGCTATCTGGCGGAACAGCACGGGGTTGATCGCCATCATCGCGGCATCGTTTATCAGCAGGGTGTAGCCGTCGGCCGGGGCGCGGGCGCAGGTCTCGGCGGCGATGTTGCCGCCGGCCCCGGTGCGGTTCTCGACGGCGAAGCCGCGCGGGAAGGCGGCGCCCATGGCCTCGGTGAGGATGCGCGCGGTGATGTCGGTCGCGCCGCCCGGCGCGGAGCCGACCAGGATGCGCACCGGCCGGCTGGGATAGGCCGACTGCGCGTGGGCGGGCCGCGCGAGCGGGGCGAGGGCCAGGGCGCCAAGCAAGGCCTGGCGTCGTGCAACCGGCATGGGGTTCCTCCTCCAGGCGAGCCTCCGTCGGGCGCGGAGCCGCATTGCGCCAAGGCTGCTGTGGCGGCAGCTTGCTGTCCAATGCATTGTTTGGCTCTCATTGATGCCTTTGGAGGCATGGATGCTCGACCTGCGCGCCCTGCGGCGTTTCGCGACATTGGCCGATGAACGCCATTTCGGCCGCGCCGCCGCCCGGCTCGGCATGGGCCAGCCGCAGCTGAGCCGCGCCCTGCAGGCGCTGGAACGCGAAATCGGCGTGCGGCTGCTCGCCCGCAGCAGCCGTGAGGTCGCGCTGACCGAGGCCGGCGCCGCGCTGCTGGAGGATAGCCAGCGGCTGCTCGCCATCGCCGAGGCCGCGCCGCAGCGCGCGCGCCAGGCGGCGCGCGGCGAGAGCGGGAGGCTGGCGCTCGGCTTCTCCGGCTCTTGTGCCTACGCCTTCCTGCCCGCCGCGATCGAGGGATTCCGCCGCAGCCATCCCGGCATCGAGTTCGCGCTGCGCGAGATGTCCGCCACGCGGCAGGTCGAGGCGTTGCGGGAGGCCAGCTGCGACCTCTGCCTGCTGCGCGCCGCGCGCATCCCGGACGGCTTCGCCGGCGCGCTGGTCTTCGAGGAGAAGCTGGTCGCCGCGCTGCCGCGCACCCACCGGCTCGCCGGGCGCAGCCGGCTCGATCCGGGGGCGCTGCGCACCGCGGATTTTGTCGCCTTCCCCGCGCGAGACAGCACGGAGTTCCACCGGCAACTCATCACCGTATGCGCCGATGCGGGGTTCGCGCCGCGCATCGTGCAGGAGGTCTCGCCGATGCACGCGCTGATCGGCCTGGTCGGCGCCGGCGTTGGCGCGGCCATCGTGCCGGCCTCCGTGCGGAAGCTGCACTTCGCAGGCGTGGTCTATCGCCCGCTCGCCGGCGTGGCGGAGCGCTCGCGGGTCTTCGCCGTCTGGCGGCCGGACCGGCTGCCGGCGCCGGCGCGCGCCTTCGCGGCGCATCTCGGCGTCCAGCACGGCTGATCGAAGCGGATCACTCCGCGGCCTCGCCGACAAGCCAATCGCGGAAGGCGCCCGCCTGCGGACGACTGCGGCCGGGCGGCAGCAGCAGCCAGTAATGCTCGCCCGTCTCGGCATCTCGCCCAGGCAGGCGCTTCAGACGACGCCGCCGGAGTTCCTCCGCAACGAAGGCGGGCGGGCAGATCACCGCGCCGAGCCCCTCGAGCGCCGCCTGGATTGCCAGGGAGGTGCTCTCGAACAACAAGGGAGGCGGCGCCTCTGGCCGCACCGGCTGCACGGCGTCCCACACTGCCCAGTCGCGCGGCCGCACCCGGCTGCCGAGCCGCGTCAGCCCCCCTGCCCCGGCACGCCGCAACGCCGCCGGCATGGCGAAGGGGGCGAGCGTCACCGCCTGCAGCCGCGCCGCGCCCGTGGCGGGCGGCCCGGCGGCGCTGCGGATCGCCGCATCCAGCCCCTCGCGCGCGAAATCCACGACCGGGGCAGTTGAGGTGACCAGCTCGATCTCCAGCTCCGGATGCAGCGCGCGGAAGCGCGGCAGGCGCGGGATCAGCCAGCGCAGCGCCCAGGTGGTGTAGGCGCGCACGCGGAGTGGCGCGGCCGGGCCGGCCGCCAGCTCGGCTGTCGCGGTGCGGATCGCCCCGAATGCGGAAGAGAGCGCCGCCGCATAGCGCTCGCCGGCCTCGGTCAGCACCACCGCGTTCGCCCCCCGCCGCAGCAGGGCGGTGCCGAGGGCGGCTTCCAGCTCGCGGATGCGGCGGCTGATGGCGGGCTGCGTGACGTTCAGCCGCTGCGCGGCTGCCGTCAGGCTGCCGGTTTCCGCGACAAGCGCGAAGGCGCGCAATGCGGCGAGCGGTGGCAGCGGGTCTCGCATACCCCCAGCATAACGCCGTGTTGGGGTGGGGCAAAGATTATGCGCTGGCGCGGCCTTCACGCCGGGCGCAGACACGTGGCCAGAACAGCATCGCCCGCGCCATCGCGCCGGGCCGGGAGGAAGCATCCATGCGCCGTCGCCATGTCCTCGCCTTCGCCACCACGCTGGCCCTGCCGGGCCTGGCGCGCGCGCAGCCGGAAGCCTTCCCCTCCCGCCCCATCCGCCTGGTGATCCCCTTCACCGCCGGCGGCAGCAACGACATCGTCGGGCGGATGCTCGCCGAGGCGATGGCGGCGCGCCTCGGCCAGTCGGTAATCGTGGAGAATCGCGGCGGCGCCGGCGGGCTGCTCGGCAACGACCTCGTCGCCAAGGCGCAGCCCGATGGCTACACGGTGCTGCTCGCCGGCAGCGGCAGCTTCCTGATCTCCTCGCTGGTGCAGCCGCGCCTGCCCTACGACCCGGAGCGCGATTTCGCGCCGATCGGCTACATCGGCGCCGCGCCGAACGTGATCACTGTCCATCCCGGCGTGAACGCCCGCACGCTCGGCGAATTGCAGGCGGTGGCGAAGGCCGCGCCCGCGCCGCTGCGCTTCGGCTCACCGGGCGTCGGCACCACCGGCCATGCGCTCGGCGCGATGATCGGCGTCGTACTCGGCGTGGACCTCGAGGCGGTGCACTACCGCGGCACCGGCCCCGCACTGACCGATGTGCTCGCCGGCCGCCTGCAGATCCTCACCAACGCCTCCGCCCCGCTGCAGCCACATATCGCCGCCGGCCGACTGCGCGCGCTGGCGATTGCCGGCAAGACGCGCAGCGCCGCGCTGCCCGACATCCCGACCAGCGTGGAGCAGGGCTTCCCCGAGCTCGACAGCGCCACCTGGTATGCGCTGCTCGCCACCGGCGGCACGCCGCCCGACCGGATCGCGTTACTGCACAAGGCACTGAACGAGACGCTGGCCGACCCGGCCATCCGCAGCCGCCTGGTGGAGAACGGCGTGGACGAGATCGCGCCGAGCCGGACGCCCGCCGATCTCGCGACGCTGCTGGTGGAGGAGCGCACGCGCTGGCGGCGGGTGGTGCAGCGCGCCAACCTCCGCATCGACTAGCAAAGGATCGTAAGGATGAGCGAGGGAACCGCCATCGCCTACGCGGTGGAGGATGGGGTGGCCACGCTCCGCCTCGACCGGCCGGAGCGGCGCAACGCCATCGACGACGCGATGCGCGGCGAGATGATCGCGGCGCTGGAGGCGGCGGCCTCCGATCCGGCGGTGCGCGCGCTGGTCATCACCGGCAGCGGCACGGCGTTCTGCGCCGGTGGCGATGTGCGCGGCATGCAGCAGCGCCTGTCGGCGCCGCAGGAGGATGTCGCCTTCAACGGCTGGAGCCGGCAGCAGCGCACGCATCGCGCAGTGGCGCTGCTGCACAACCTGCCGAAGCCCACCATTGCCGCGGTGAACGGCGCGGCGGCGGGCCTCGGCTGCGACGTGGCGCTCTCCTGCGACTTCGTCATCGCCGCCGAGGCGGCGAATTTCACCATGAGCTTCATCGCCCGCGGCCTGATCCCCGATGGCGGCGGCATGTATTTCCTGCCCCGCCGCGTCGGCCTGGCGCGTGCAAAGGAGCTGGTGTTCAGCGGTCGGCGTGTCGGCGCGGCGGAGGCACTGTCGATCGGCATGATCGAACGCGTGGTGCCGGATGCCGAGCTGCTGCCGGCCGCACAGGATTGGGCGCGGCAGCTTTCTGCCGGCTCACCGGCTGCGCTGGCGCTGGCCAAGTCGGTGATGGACCGCTCGCTGGAGATGTCGTTCGAGCAGGTTCTGGCGGAAGGCGCGAAGGCGCAGGCTCTCTGCTACACCACCGGCGAGCACCGCGCCTCGGTTGCCGCCTTCCTGGCGAAGTCGAAGAAGCCATGAGCGATCTCTGGCGCCTGCTGCGGCCGCGCAGCGTGGCGGTGATCGGCGCCTCGGCCGATCCGTCCAAGACCACGGGGCGGCCGGTCGGCTATCTGCAGCGCCACGGCTTCGACGGCGCGATCTGGCCGGTCAATCCCCGCGCCGCCGAGATTGCCGGCCTGCGCTGCTTTGCCGATGTCGCCAGCCTGCCCGCCGCGCCCGACGTGGCGATCGTGCTGGTCGGGCCGGAACGCGCCGAGGGCGCGGTGCGCGAGCTTGCCGGGCGCGGCACGGCGGCGGCGATCGTGCTCGCCGGCGGCTATGCCGAGAGCGGCGGCGACGGCCCGGCACGGCAGGCGGCGCTGCGCGAAGCCGCGGGCGCGATGCGCCTGCTCGGCCCGAACACGATCGGGCTGGTGAACCTAGCGGACCATATCGTGCTCTCCGCCTCCGGCGCGCTGGAGGTGGAGGACCTGCCACCGGGGCGCGTCTCGCTGGTTTCGCAATCCGGCGGAATCCTCGGCGCGGTTCTGTCGCGCGGCGCGGCGCAGGGCATCGGCTTCGCGCGGCTGGTCTCCACGGGCAACGAGGCGGATCTCGACGTCGCGGATTTCGTGGACCTGCTGGCCGAGGACGACGCGACCGCGGTGATCGCGCTCTACATCGAAGGCCTGCGGCGGCCGGAGGCGTTCCGCGCGGCCGCGCGCAAGGCAGCGGCGGCCGGCAAGCCGATCGTCGCCTTCAAGGTCGGACGGTCGGAGGCCGGCGCGCAGGCGGCGATCTCGCACACCGGCGCGCTCTCCGGTGCGGATCGGCTGTATGGGGCGCTGTTCCGCCAACTCGGCGTGATCCGCGCAGAGCGCTTCTCGGACCTGCTCGATATTCCTGCCGCACTGGCGATGGGGCGGCGCGCAAAGGGCCGGCGCGTGGCGGTGCTGACCTCGACCGGCGGCGCGGGCGCGCTGCTGGCGGACAGCTTCGGCATGGCCGGCTTCGACCTGCCGCCACCGGACGCCGGAGCCGCGGCAAAGCTCGCCGCGCTGACCGGCGAGCCGGCGCCGTCGAACCCGCTGGACCTGACGCTGGCCGGCCTCAAGCCGGAGGTGATGCGCGGCGCGATCGAGGCGCTGCTGGCGAGCCCGACCTATGATGCCCTGGCGGTGGTGGTCGGCTCCTCCGCGCTGGCGCAGCCGCGGTTGGCAGCGGATGCCATCGCCGCCTGCCAGGCGGGCAGCGACAAGCCGCTGCTCGCCTATCTTAGCCCGCACGCCCCCGCCATCGGCAACGCACTGCAGCGCCAGGGCATCCCGGCGCTGACGGCGCCCGAAGCGGCTGCCGCCGTGCTGGCTGCGCTGGCTGCACCGGCGCCGCATGTCGCGCCCGAAGCGGTTCCGCAGCCGCTACCTGCCGGCCTGCCGCCCGGCACGCTCGACGAGGCGGAGAGCAAGGCGCTGTTCGCACGCTTCGGCATCCCCGCCGTGCGCGAGGAAGCCTGCGCAACGCCGCAGCACGCAGCCGAAGCCGCGCAGCGGATCGGCGGGCGCGTGGTGGTGAAGGCGCTGTCGCGCCAACTGGCGCACAAGAGCGATGTCGGCGGTGTGAGGCTCGGCCTCACGCCGGATCAGGTCGCGGATGCGGGCGCCGAGATCCTGCAGCGCGTCGCCGCGGCGACCGGCCAGGCGCCGGAGGGCCTGCTGGTGCAGGAGCAGGTGGCGGTCGGTGTGGAGGTTATCCTCGGGCTGACGCGCGATCCGCTGCTCGGCACCTCGATCCTGATCGGCATGGGCGGCGTGGCGGCGGAGCTGTTCGGCGACACCGCGCTCCGCCTGCTGCCGCTGTCGCGCGGGGAGGCGGAGGCGATGGTGGGGGAGTTGCGCGGCGCCCCGCTGCTGCGTGGCTTCCGCGGCCGCCCTCCGGCCGACATGCCGGCGCTGATCCAGGCCGTGCTGGACTTCGCCGCAATGGGCGAGGCGCTGGGCGAGCGACTGGTGGAAGCGGAGATCAACCCACTCTTCGTGCTGCCCGAAGGCCAGGGCGTGCGCGCGGCGGATGGGCTGGCGGTGCTGGTGGCCGGCTGATCGTCAGCTCGCCGCAAAGGCGGCGCGGATCGCGGGGTCGCGGCAAGGCCGCGCCCTGCTGCCTCGCAGGGCGCTGAGCAAGCTCAGGTTTCGAGCATGCGCCGCAGCAGCTCGACATCCTCGGCGAAGGCGCTGTCCTGCTGCATGAGCTCCGCGATGCGGCTGACGGCGTGCATCACTGTGGTGTGGTCGCGCCCGCCGAACCGCCGGCCGATCTCGGGCAGCGAGCGGGTGGTGAGCTGCTTCGCCAGGTACATCGCCACCTGGCGCGGCCGCGCCACGTTGCGCGCGCGACGCGGGGAGGACATGTCGCTGAGCCGGATGTTGTAGTGCTCGGCGACCTTCTTCTGGATCTCCTCGATCGTCACGCGCCGGTCATGCGCGCGCAGCACATCGTGCAGCACCTCCTGCGCGCCTTCGAGCGTCACCGGGCGGCCGAACAGGTTGGCGTGGGCGATCAGCCGGTTCAGCGCACCCTCCAGCTCCCGCACGTTGGAGGTGATCTTGTGCGCCAGGAACTCCAGCACCTTGGGCGGCACCGGCACGCCCGCCTGTTGCACCTTCGCCTGCAGGATCGAGATGCGCAGCTCATAGGTGGTGGCATGCAGGTCGGCCACCATGCCCTGGCCGAGCCTGGTGCGCAGCCGGTCCTCGATGCCCGCCAGATCGGAGGGCGGCTTGTCGGAGGAGACGACGATCTGCTTGCCGGCATCCACCAGCGCGTTGAAGGTGTGGAAGAACTCCTCCTGCGTGTTGTCCTTGCCGATCAGGAACTGCAGGTCGTCGATCAGCAGCACGTCCACGCTGCGCAGCGATTCCTTGAACTCCATCGTGGACTGGCTGCGCAGTGCGGCGATGAAGCGGTACATGAACTTCTCGGCGCTCATATAGGCGACCGAGAGCGGCCCGCGGCCGTTGGAGCCATGCTCGCGGATCGCCCAGGCGATGGCGTGCATCAGATGCGTCTTGCCCAGCCCGACGCCGCCATACAGGAACAGCGGGTTGAAGCCCGGGCTCGCTGGCCGCTCGGCCACGCGGCGCGCGCAGGCATGGGCGAACTCATTGGGCTTGCCGACCACGAAGGTGTCGAAGGTGAAGCGCGGATCGAGCGACGCCGACCAATCGCCACGCCCATCCGGCGCACGCGGCTCGGCAGGACGTCCGAGCGGCTCGGCAAGCCCGGCCTCCACTGGCTCCGCCCGCGGGCGGGCGGTCGCCACGCCATCTCCAACCGGCGTCGGTGCCGCCTGTCCGTCAGGTCGTGCCGCGGCGGCGCGCGGCTCCGGTGTCACGCGGAACTCGACACGGCGCACGGCCGGCATCTCGGCCTGCCACAGCGCCTGCAGCCGGTCGCCGTAATGGCCGCGCACCCAGTCGCGCAGGAAGCGGGTGGGCAGCACAACCACCACCTCCTCGCCCTGCAGCGTGGAAAGGGTCATCTGACGGAGCCAGGAGCGGTACTCGACCTCTCCCACCTCCTCGCGCAGCCGGCCACGGATCCGGGCCCACACCTCGGCCAACTGGCCCTGGGCGGGGGGAGAGGCCGGACCGACCGCATTCTCCATGGGACGCACCTGCCACCCTCACCAGCCCGTCTTTGGACCAGACCTCGACCCGCCTGCCAACCGCGGAGCTTCCGCCTGGAAGAGACGACGCATGCAGCCACGGGATGCGCCGACCGCCCTGACGTTACCGCGACCACGGCGCCCGGCGCAAATGCTTACTTTGCCCCCGCAAAGTACTGTGACGGCAAAAGAGCACTACTGCGCATGCACAGAATGCATACACCAAGTAATCAACATTGAATGCGCTTTGCGTCGCGCCGGGCGCCCCGGCAAGCCATGGGCGGCCATCTAATGCGGGCGCGGGAGGTCTGGCAACGGGACCGGAGCGCGAACCTGCGCCCGGTCCCGACGCAGTGTCAGGCCTGGGCGGCCGCCGCCAGAGCCTTGATGCGCGTGGAGAGCCGCGAGAGCTTCCGCGCCACCGTGTTGTCGTGCATCACGCCCTTGGTCGCCGCGCGCTGCAGCTCGGGCTGTGCGGCGCGGAACGCCTCCTGAGCGGCGCCCTTGTCGCCGGAGGCGATCGCCTGTTCCACCTTCCGGAGGAAGGTGCGGACACGCGACTTGCGCGCGCGGTTGCGCGCGGTCCGCTTCTCGATCTGCCGGATGCGCTTCCGCGCGGAGTCCGTATTCGCCATGGGCTGCGTGTCTGACCAGAAATATGTGGTGAGCCGGCAGGACCCCTCCCGCCAGCGAAGGCGCGGGTTCTAGCCCTGACGCCGCGCGCGAGTCAATGCCGGAAGTCCGGACGGGAAGGCCCGCATCACTGGTGGCGGAACTTCGCCGGTCGCTTCTCCGCGAAGGCCGCCATGCCTTCCTTCTGGTCCTCGGTGGCGAACAGGCTGAGGAACAGGCGCCGCTCGAAGCGCACGCCTTCCTTCAGCGTCATCTCGTAGGCGGCGTTCACCGCTTCCTTCGCCATCGCCACAGAAGGGCCGGAGAGGCTTGCGATCTTCTCGCCCATCCTCACCGCCTCGGCGAGCAGATCGGCCACCGGCACCACGCGGCAGACGAGATTGGACCTTTCCGCCTCGGCCGCATCCATCATGCGGCCGGTGAGGATCATCTCCATCGCCTTGGACTTGCCGACCGCGCGCGTCAGGCGCTGCGAGCCGCCGGCGCCGGGGATAATGCCCAGGTTGATCTCCGGCTGTCCGAACTTCGCGTTGTCCGCCGCGAGGATGAGGTCGCACATCATGGCGAGCTCGCAGCCGCCGCCGAGCGCGAAGCCGGCGACCGCAGCGACCACCGGCTTCTGGATGGTCAGCACCGCTTCCCAGCGCTTGCCGATGAAGTCGTCGAAATAGACCGCGGGGTAGGTGCGGTCCTTCATCTCCTTGATGTCCGCCCCGGCGGCGAAGGCCTTCTCGCTGCCGGTCAGCACGATGCAGCCGATGCCCTCATTGGCGTCATAGGCGCGCAGCGCCTGGCCGAGCTCCTCCATCAACTGGTCGCACAGCGCATTCAGCGCCTTCGGCCGGTTCAGGGTGATCAGGCCGACGCGGCCCCGGGTCTCGACCAGGATCATATCGTAGGCCATGGCGCGTCCTCGCAAGGCATGAACAGGGCCAAGCGGTCGCCCGGATCAGGCCGGAAGTCAACGCTGCGTCCGCGATGCGCGCAGAGCGCAGGCAGCTGCAGGCTGCCGAGCACCCGAGGGCTGAATCGCGGCGCCCCTATCTCTGCGTCCGCGGGCACCAGAAGGTGGAACGCCCCGCCTGAACCATCCGCTGAACACCCTTGCAGCCGCTGTCAGGGCCCGGACAGAGCGGGCAGGGCTGGCCCTCTCGATCATAGACCGCGAAGCGATCCTGGAAGCGCCCGAGTTCGCCATCGGCGCGCACGTAATCGCGAAGCGATGATCCGCCCGCGCCGATCGCCTCGTTCAGCACCGCCCTGATCGCCGGCACCAGCCGCGCCGCGCGCTTCCCGGTGACGGTATGGGCCAGGCGGCGGGGCGAGATGCCTGCGCGGAACAGCGCCTCCGCCACATAGATGTTGCCGAGCCCCGCCACCACGCTCTGGTCGAGCAGCGCCGCCTTGATCGGCGTGCGCTTGCCGGCCAGCGCGGCAGCGAGGACCGCCGGCGTGAAGCCATCCTCCAGCGGTTCGGGGCCGAGGCCGGCGAGCAGCCGGTGGCGGTCCTCCTCGGCGGTCGGCATCAGGTCCACGCAGCCGAAGCGGCGCGGATCCACGAAGCCGATGCGCGTGCCGTCCTCGGTCTCCATCACCAGGTGCTCATGCGCCTCCGGCGGCTGATTGTGGCCACGCGCATCGGAGAAGCGCCCCGTCGGCCCCATCCAGGGCACGCGCGGCCCTTCCTCCGGCCGCGCCACCAGCCGCCCGGACATGCCGAGATGGATCAGCAGGCTCTCCCCGGTATCGAGCCGGACGAGGATGTATTTGCCCCGCCGCCGGAAGCCGGTGACGACCGCGCCCGTCAGCCGGCGCGCGAGGCCTTCCGGGAAGGGCCAGCGCATGTCGGGACGGGTGGTCTCGGCGCGGGCGATGCGCCGCCCCTCCAGCACGGCGGCGAGGCCGCGCATCACCGTCTCGACCTCGGGAAGCTCGGGCATGGAATCCCCCTCCCCGCTTCCTTGCCCTGCCCCACGCCTTCCGCCAAGTTGCCGGCCATGAACGAGACAACCGATTTCGGCTTCCGCGAGGTCCCGAAGGCCGAGAAGGCCTCCCTCGTCCGCCAGGTCTTCGACAGCGTGGCGCCGCGCTACGACCTGATGAACGACCTGATGTCGCTCGGCATCCATCGGATCTGGAAGCGCATCTTCGTCAACGCCATCGCCGCCTCTCCGCGGGAGACGCTGCTCGACCTCGCGGGCGGCACCGGTGACATCGCCTTCGGCGCGCTGGCGGCCGGCGCCGGCCATGTCATCCTGACCGACGTGAACGCGGAGATGCTCGAGGTCGCGCGCAAGCGCGCGCTCGACCGCGGCATCGTGCGCGGGATCGAGTTCGCGGTGGTGGATGCCGAGCGCATCCCGCTGCCCGACCGCAGCGTGGAGAAGGTCTCGATCGCCTTCGGCCTGCGCAACTGTACCGACAAGGACGCCGTGCTGCGCGAGGCGCGGCGCGTGCTGCGCCCGGGCGGGCGCTTCCATTGCCTGGAGTTCTCGAAACTGGAGGTCGCGGCCCTCGCCTCGCTCTACGAGAGCTGGAACTTCCGGATCCTGCCGGAGATCGGCGCACGCGTGGCGAACGACCGCGACAGCTACCAATACCTCGCCGAGAGCATCCGCAAATTCCCCGACCAGACGACGCTGGCCGGCATGATGGAGCGCGCCGGGCTGGAGCGTGTGGCACACCGCAACCTCTCGGGCGGCATCGTCGCCATCCACACCGGCTGGAGGCTGTGAGCCAGCTCGACCATGTGCGGGCGGCTTTCGCCCGGCAGGGCTTCATGCGCAACCTGGGCGGCCGCCTGGTGGACCTCGCCGCCGGATGCTGCGTGATCGAGTGCGGCTTTCGCGACGACCTCACCCAGCATCACGGCCTGTTCCATGCCGGCGTGCTGACCACGCTGGCCGACAATGCCTGCGGCTTCGCGGCGATGTCCCTGCTGCCCGAGGGCGGGGAGGTGCTGAGCGTCGAGTTCAAGACCAGTTTCCTCCGCCCGGGCGCCGGCATCGCGGCGATCGCGCGCGGCGAGGTGCTCAAGCCCGGGCGGACGCTCAGCTTCTGCCGAGCGGACGTGCACATGCGCCAGGCGGATGGGCGGGAGGTGCTAGCCGCGACGATGCTCGCCACGATGATGGCGGCGCAGCCGGACCCGCGCTGAGTCCGGCCCTTCAGGCCGGCGGGCGCTGCCCGGCTTCCGGTGCGGGCGCCGGCGCCGTGGCCTCGACAAGTGCCCCCGCGATGGCGCGGGCGAAGGCGTCGCAGATCGCCAGCGCCGTTGTCCCCGCCGGCAGCATGACGACCGGCGTGACGAAGGGGGCGGCCGCCCCGCCCCCGCCGACGATCCCGGCTGCGATGCCGCTGCGGCTGCGCGTCTCGAACCTGGCCGTCAGGGTGCCGAGCCGGGCCGGCCCGCGCAGATCCACCACCATCGCCTGCAGGTCCAGCGCGTAGCGATGACCGCCCAGGCGTGCGATGCCGATGCCGCCACTGCCGCCGAAGGTCTCGGTTGCGGGCTCCTCCACCGTCGTCTCGCTGCGGTCGCGCACCGCAACCAGCCATTCGAAGCCGAGTGAGCCGGCGAAGGCCGGTAGCGGGCCATCGGTCAGCGCCGCCTGCGCCACCTCGGCAAGCGCCGCGGCCGTGTCGTCATCGAGCAGTGGCGATGGGGAAAGGCCCGTGGGAAGGCTGGCTTGCAGCCCACTGCCGATGCAGTCCCGAAGTGCCAGGGCATGCAGACCGGGCTCGAGCAGCAGCAGGGCAAGGCGGGCGCGGCGGCCGAGCGGATGCGCGGCATGCGTCAATCCGCCCTTCAGCTCCGGCCCGTAGGCCGCGAGCCGGATCGGGTCGATCGCAAGCACGCAGCCGGGCAGCAGCAGGAGGGCCAGGCAGCAGGCAAAGGCAAGGCGCGGCATGGCGGCGTTTTCTCCCCCAACCGCGCCATGCTGGGCCGGGCCGCAGCCTGTCGCCTTGATCCGCGTCATGCGCTGGCCCCTCGCCGGACCCCGCGGCAGGCTGTAGGTTGCACCCGCCATGAGCCTTTCCGGCCGCAAGATCCTCCTCGTCGTCTCGGGCAGCGTCGCCGCCTACAAGGCGCTCGAGCTGATCCGCCTGCTGCGCAAGGACGGCGCGGAGGTGACGCCGGTGCTGACCGCAGGCGGCGCGCGCTTCGTCACGAAGGAGGCGCTGGCCGGCATCTCCGGCAGCCGCGTGCATGACGACCTCTGGGCGGCCGAGGCCGAGATCGGCCATATCCGCCTGGCGCGCTGGCCGGACCTGGCCGTGGCCGCGCCGGCCAGCGCCAACCTGCTGGCGCGCATGGCCCAGGGCATCGCGGACGACCTCGCGACCACCGTGCTGCTCGCCACTCGCGCGGTACTGCTCGCGGCACCGGCGATGAACCCCGCGATGTGGGCGCATCCGGCGACGCGCGCGAACATTGCCGCGCTGGCCTCGCGCGGCGTCGTCTTCGTCGGTCCTGAGGAAGGCTCGATGGCCGAGCCCGAGAGCGGGCTGGGGCGACTCGCGGAGCCGGCCGCGATCCTCGCCGCGATCGAACGGCACTTCGCCGCCGGGCCGCTTGCCGGCCGCCACGTGGTGGTGACCAGCGGGCCGACACATGAGCCGATCGACCCGGTGCGCTACATCGCCAACCGCAGCAGCGGCCGGCAGGGGCACGCCATCGCGGCCGCGCTCGCCGCGCTCGGTGCGCGAGTCACGCTGGTGAGCGGGCCGGTCGCCATGCCCGACCCGTCCAGCGTGACGGTGCGGCGCATCGAGAGCGCACGGCAGATGCTGGCCGCGGTGGAGGCCGCGCTGCCCGCCGATGCCGCGATCTTCGCTGCCGCCGTGGCGGACTTCCGGCCGGAGGCGGCGCCCACGCAGAAGATCAAGAAGGTCCCCGGCGCCCCGCCGCCGGAGATCCGCCTTGCGCTCAACCCCGATATCCTGGCCAGCATCGCCGCGCACCCAACGCAGCGCCCGCGCCTGGTGGTCGGCTTCGCCGCGGAGACCGAGAAGGTCGTCGAGCACGCGCGGCAGAAGCGTGCGCGGAAGGGCTGCGACTGGATCGTCGCGAACGATGTCTCCGGTGACGTGATGGGAGGCGCGGAGAACGCGGTGCACCTGGTCACCGCGACGGGCGTGGAGGATTGGCCGCGCATGCCCAAGGAAGACGTCGCGCGCCTTCTCGCCGCGCGCATCGCGGAGGCGTTGTCCTGACATGGTCGAGGTTCTCGTCACCCGCCTGCCGCATGCGGAAGGCCTACCCCTGCCCGGCTACGCCACCGAGGGGGCGGCGGGCATGGACCTGCTCGCCGCCGTGGCCAGGCCGCAGGTGGTCCCGCCCGGCGGCCGTACGCTGGTGCCGACCGGCCTGCGCATCGCCCTGCCGCGCGGCTACGAGTTGCAGGTGCGGCCGCGCTCCGGCCTCGCGCTCAAGCATGGCATCACGCTGCCGAACACGCCGGGCACGGTGGACGAGGACTACCGCGGCGAGTTGCAGGTGATCGTGCTGAACGCCGGCACCGAGCCCTTCACCATCGAGCGCGGCATGCGCATCGCCCAGGCCGTGGTCGCCCCGGTCACGCGCGCAAGCTGGCGCGAGGTGGAGACGCTGCCCGACAGCACCCGGGGCGAGGGCGGCTTCGGCAGCACCGGCACGCGCTGAAGCACGTCAACCGCACGAAAGGCGGGCTGCACACCGGCGAGGTCGGCGTGAAGGTCGCCGCGACCGGCTGAGGGACACCTTCGGCGTCGACGGAGAGACATCGCGCCCGCGTGGCTGGAGGACGCGCTGCACTGCCACCCCGCCATCACGCAGGCGATCGGCGCGCCGCACCTGCGCCTGGTCGAAGTGCCCCCTGCCTGGTGTTGCTGACCACCGGCGCCAGGGGCGAGGCCCGAGCAGATCATTGCCGGCCGCCGGGAGAGTTGCGCCGGCGCGCGCATGCCGCGCCACGTGCGCAGAGCGGACGGCTTCAGACGCACCGGCGTGACCGGCAGCTCCAAGGATCAGAAGTCCAGGTTGCGTGAACTCGCACTGGACGATCTCCGCCTATAATCCTAGGAGGCGCCCATGAGCATCCGCAAGAAACCCAGTCGGGCCGCGATCTTCGACCGCAGCCAGGATTACGACGCACGCCGCGCCTCCATTCTCGCCGAGGCGGCGAGGCAGTTCAACCAGCGCGGCTTCGCGCTCTGCTCGATCGACGCGATCGCCGAGCGCCTGCGCATCACCAAGCCGGCCGTCTACTACTACTTCCGCAACAAGCAGGAGCTTCTCTATGAGTGCTACGTGCACGCCTTCGACCTGGCGGACCAGGCGCTGGACCGTGCGACGCTCGATGGCCGCACCGGGCTGGAGAGGCTGGAGCTCTACGTCCGCGCCTACCTGCTGAACGGCGCCACGCCGGATTCGCACATCGTGCCGCTGCGCGAACAGCGGGCGCTGCCGCCCAACCTCCGCCAGAGGCTGGACCGCCGCCGGCGCGCCCGGCGCGACCGGCTGCGCGCGCTGGTCGCCGAAGGCATAGCCGACGGCTCGCTCCGCCCCTGCGACCCCAAGGTGGTGGTCAGCGCCTGGGCCGGTGCGGTCGGCTGGATCCTGGAGAGCTTTGACCCGCGCGGCCCGCTCGGCTTCGGGGAGGTCGCGGAACAGCTCATCGCCATGCTGCTGCACGGGCTGGCCGCCGAGCGGAAGCCCTGAGTCCGTACACCTCTGCAACGGCGCGAGCCTGACCACCAGTATCCGCGACCTTTGCCGAGACCACCATCACTGTCCGGCCGCGCCGCGCTCCCGCGCCAGCGCCGCGGCGGACATCCTCCGTGGAGAGCGGGTTGAGTTCGCTGCCGCTTGAAAGGATGCGGCCGCGGATGCCGAAGATACTGTTGTGCGGCACCGGCGGCTCTTGGGCACGCACATCCGCCAGCCGGGCGCGACAGAACGGTCGGACCGGGCCCGCTTGCCCGCAACCGCGGTCCGCCGGGCATCTGGTGGCAGCCGTCACGCCAGCCGGCGCCATGACCCGAGCCCACTCCTTGTTGCGCTTCAGGCGTCGCCAGTAAGATCGAGGTAGTCGCGCGCGGCGCGGTCCAGCAACCCATCGAGATCCGGCTGCCCCATCTGATCCCAGAACACCTCGTATTCGATAGCGCCGCCGTAGCCGGCTGCGTCGAGGTCGCGCAGGAACAGGCCAACATCGGCCGGGCCAGCGGCCAATTCCGCTCGCCGCGGAGCGGTGCCATCGGCCGGCACCGCAAGTCCGCAGATCTGCACGACCAGGATGTCGTTCGTCGCGGCGGCAATGGTCGGCGTCAGATCCTCGTCCCACCAGGAGTGGTAAAGATCAAGCGTCAGCCCGACCTCCGGATGCCGCACGGCCAGCGCGCGCGCATGCGACACCTGATTGATGCACCCCTTGGTGCCGAGTGCAATCGGGTGCATCGGCTCCAGCGCCAGGCGCACCGCGGCCGCGCGCGCCCGCCGCGCCAGCCGTTCCAGACCCTCCGCTGCGCTGGCACGCGCATCGCGCAGCGGCGGCGCGGCGCCTCCTGCGGTAGCGGCGTGCAACGTCCCGCCAAGGATCGCATTGATCGGCGCACCGAGTGCCTGTGCCGCATCGAACAGCAGATCGTCGAGCGCGGCCTGCGCCGCCGCCGCGGCCGGGTCGGCGTGCAGCACATATCCCGTGCTGTTGAGCGACGTGCAGGCAAGCCCATGCATGCGCAGCAGATCCGCCAGTGCATCAGGTGGCAGGGCGTGCAGCGCGCGCGCAGTGAGCCCTACACCGCCGACGCCACGCGCCGCCGCCATGGCACAAAAGCGCTCGATGCCGCAGTCGGGTGGCGCCATGTAGAAGTTGAAGGAAAGCCGGCGCAGACGCTCCGCCGCTGTCCCGCCGAAAATACCCGATCGCCCCGCCATCTGATCCTAGCTCGACAACAGCACAACATCTGCAGGCGACCACTCGAGCCGCACCGTATCACCTTCTGCCAACTCGCGCTCCGGCTCACCGTTCGGTGTGTCCGCCGTCAGCGTCACACCGTCCGCCGCGCGGCAGGTGAAGCGAAGGCTCGAGCCCATATACGTCTTCTCCTGGATTGTCGCGGCGATGCCACCTTCCGACGCGCCCGGCGGCCTGACGCGCAGCTTCTCGTAGCGCAGCACCGCCAGCACCTTGCCGTCGGTGCTTGGCGTCGGCGGCGCATGACCGGTGATGGCCAGACTGCTCGCAGCCTCCGCCTCCGCCAAGCCGTCCTGCATCCGCCCGGTGAGCCTGGCCTCGATCAGGTTGGCATGGCCGACGAAGGTCGCGACGAAGCGGTTGGCCGGGCGCTCGTAGATCTCTGCCGGCGTGCCGACCTGCTGCAGCCGGCCTGCGCTCATTACGGCAATGCGGTCCGACATCGCCATTGCCTCGCCCTGGTCGTGGGTTACGAAGACGAAAGTCGCGCCAAGCTGACGCTGCAGCCGTCGCAGTTCCTCCTGCATCTGCAGACGCAGTTGCAGGTCGAGAGCGCCAAGCGGTTCATCGAGCAGCAGCACGGCCGGGTCATTCACCAACGCGCGCGCCATGGCGACGCGCTGGCGCTGCCCGCCCGAAAGCTGGTCAACGCGGCGGTCGCCATAGCCCTCGAGGCGGACGAGACGCAGCGCCTCCTCTACCCGTCGCATCGCCTCGCCGCGGCCCGCGCCCTTCATGCGCAGGCCGAAGCCGACATTCTCGCGCACGCCAAGATGCGGAAAGAGCGCGAGGTGCTGGAAGATCATGTTCGTGGGGCGCTCGTACGGGGCGAGATGCAGCACGCTACGTCCCTCGATCAAGATGTCGCCCTCGGTCGGCGCCTCGAAGCCGCCGATGGCGCGCAGCAGCGTGGTCTTCCCGCAGCCTGATGGGCCGAGCAGCGAGAAGAACTCGCCTCGCCTGATGTCGAGCGAGACGTCGTCCAGCGCCGCGACGCTGCCGAAGCGCTTCCCGATCTTCCGGATGGAGACGGCGACGGAAGCCGCCGCCTCCCGGTCCTCGCGTGGCACGCTCTGCTCCCGTTCGATCAGGCCGCCTTGAACCTGCCCCAGGCCTCGATCCAGCGATCCATCGCCGCAGGGAAGGCGTAGCGGTGCAGCGGGATGCCGCGCTTCTCCACGTCGTAGCCGAGCCGCGCCTGGTCGGCCGCCGAGAAGGAGGCCGCAACATCACCGTTGGTGACGGGGTACTGCGTCTCCTCGCCAAGCTTCCTGCCGAACTCCTCGGACAGCGCAGCGTTGATCGCGGCATGCGCCAGATCCACGTTGCGGGAGTCGCGTGGGATGAAGGCCGAGTGAGTGAACACCAGCAGCCCTTCGCGCGGCCAGTTGTTGGTCACGTTCATGCCCTGCCGCTGCAGCGCGGCACGCATCGGGATCCAGCCGAAGACCGCATCCACCTCGCGCGAGGACATCAGGTTCACCGCCTCGGCAAAGCTGCCCCAGATGGTGCGGAAGTTGCGCTTCTTGGAAATCAGGAACTGCGTCACGCGGTTGAGGTCCGCCTGCGACATCGTCTCTGGCGAACGGATGCCGAGATGCAGCGCCGTGAGGCAGATGGACTGGTACGGGTCGTCACGCAGCGCCACCCGGCCGGCGTACTTGTCGTCGAACAGCACGCCCCAGGACTGCGTCAGCGGGTCGGCCTCGGGGATCTTGTCGCGGTTGTAGACGACACTGTCATAGCCCCAGACCACCGGGAGCATGAAGGTGGTGTTGCCGCGCCTGGTGATCTCGGACTGGAACAGTGGCGAGATCTTCGTCGCATTCGGGATCTTCGCGAGATCGAGCGGCCGCGCCAGCTCCTGCCCGGCGCGTTCGCGCAGGACCGGCGCCTGGATGAAGCCGGTGGTGGAAAACATCATGTCGTATCGGCTGGTGCCGCCCGGCGCCATCAGTTTCGCTGCCGTGTCGGTCGGCGAGACATAGGGCAGGTTCTCGACGCGGGCGTTGATCTGTCGTTCCAGGATGGCGCGCGCGCCATCGGGCAGGAAAGGGCCGGGCATCACCGCCGTCAGGCGCTGCTGCTGCGCGGCGGCCGGATGCGCGCCGGCGGCCGCTAGCGCGGCACCGCCCGCGAGGCCGAGGGCGGTCCGCCGCCCGACTGCATGTTCCATCATGGTCACCTCCTCTGTTCTGCCTGTTGTCAAACTCATGCGGAGCGATCGGCCCTGCGGCCGATCGCGAAGGCTGCCAGCGAGATGGCGGTGGAGACCAGGATGATCACCACCGCCATGGCCGGCAGGTGTGGTGCGATTTCGTCCACCACCAGCAGCCAGAATAACACCGGGATGGTCCGGTCATGGCCGCTGACGAAGACGGTGCGGATGAACTCGTCGAAGGATAGCGTAAAGGCGAACAACGCGGTCGCGATGATGGCCGGCCTCAGGATTGGCCAGACGACGTGGCGGAACACCTTCATCGGCGTTGCGCCGAGATCCATCGCCGCCTCCTCAAGCGTGCGATCGAAGCCGTGCACACGCGGGTAGAGCGTCAGGAAGGCGAAGGGCAGCACGTAGTTGACATGCGCCACCAGCACCGTTGTCCAGAGGTCGGACCGGATTTCGAAGTAGCCGAAGAAGATCAGCAGCACCACGCCGCCGACGATGCCGGGCAGCAGCACCGGCAGCAGGATCAGGTTCAGTACCAGCGACTGGCCTCGCACGCCATGCCGGAATCCGAGCGCGAGCAACAGCGCCAGCGAGGTGGAGAGCACACCTGCCGCGGCACCGACCGCCATGGAATTGCCGAAGGCCGCCAGCAGGTCCGAGGAGCCGATCACCTGCTCGTACCACTTCACCGTCGCGCCCCGCAGCGGGAAGCCTGTCGCCGTGCTGTCGTTGAAGGACAGCACCAGGATCACCAGCAGCGGCAGATAGAGGAACAGCAGGAAGGCGCCGGTATAGAGGCCGAGCGCCGCACGCCACCAGCGATATGGGTCGCGCGGGCGCGGGGCGGCGCTCACTTCTTCCCTCCGGTAAAGACCTCGGCAATGCCGATCCAGCGGCCCGCGACCAAAAGCAGCACACCGACAATCGCCACCAGCGTGACCGAAAGCGCGGCGCCGAGCGCCCAGTTGTTGTTGGACAGGAACTGCGACGCGATCATGTTGCCGAGCATGATGCCGGACGTACCGCCAAGCAGCCGTGGCGTGACATAGGCCGAGACCGCCAGCAGGAACACCATGATGCTGCCCGAAAGCACGCCCGGCCATGACAGCGGCAGCACGACGTGGCGGAACGTCTGCCACGGCCGCGCCCCGAGATCGGCCGAGGCCTCCAGCAGCTTCGGATCGATACGCCCGAGCGAGAGGTAGATCGGTAGCGTCATGAACAGCGTGTAGACGTAGACGAGACCGAGGTAGACCGCGCCCTCGTTGTACAGCAGCCACTCGATCGGCGTCTCGACGACGCCGAGCGACATCAGCGACTGGTTTATGAGCCCGTTGCGCCCAAGGATCGGCAGCCACACGAAGGTGCGCACCACGTAGCTGATCCAGAACGGCACAAAGACAGCCACCAGGCAGATCGCCCGCCAAGCCCCGCGACGCGTCGCCAGGAACCATGCAAGCGGGTAGGAAAACACGAGTGAAAGCAGCGTGGTCAGCGCCGCCATCCTGAGCGTCTTGACGATCAGATCGAGATAGAGGGGTTCCTCGACGATGCGCACATAGCTGTCGAAGACGAAATCGGGCGTGGTGCCGAAGATGGAGGAGCGCCAGAACGACACCGCAACCATGAACATCACCGGCGCGAGGCCGAATACCAGCAGCCACGCCACGCCTGGCAGCATTAACCAGAACGGCTGGCCGATCGGCCGCACGCCGGGGAAGGGTCGGAGGCGCCGTTCGGCGGGCATCGGTCAACCAGCTCCTGCCGCGCCGCGCAACGCGCGCGTCGCCGCCTCGTCCACCGCTGTCGCGCCGGGATCCAGCGCAACGCCATAGTCGCGGCGGGCGGCTTCCACGCTCACCTTGCCTTCGCGCACATCGGCCAGCACCGCGGCAGGATCCCGCTGAAATGGCGCGCCATAACCACCGCCGCCGCCGAGTGTGAACTTCAGCCGGTCCCCGGCATGCAGCCGCCGATAGATGCCATGCTCGGCCGGCGCGCCATTCACCCACAGCCCGCCGCCACGCCCGGCCTGGCCGCCGACGCGGCCAGCGATCGGGAAGCTGCCGTCCTCAGTACGTCCGTTCAGCCGCACGGAGGTTTCGATGTAGCCGCCGAGCAGGTCGGCATCGAGCACCTCGAACTCGACCTCCTGGCCGAAGCCGCCGCGGAAGCGGCCCGGGCCGGCGCTGTCGGTCACCAACTCCTTGCGGCGATAGACGATCGGCGCCTCGCGCTCTGTCACCTCCACGGGGATGTTCGCGGTATTGTTCGGGAAGCAGAGGGTCGGCCAGCCATCCTGCCGCACGCTGCCGCCGAAGCCGCCGGAATGCTGCGAGATCGCGAGGAAGCTGCGCCCGTCCCGCCACCGGCCGTGCAGGTACATCTCGTTCGCCGGGCAGCCGCCATTGCCGCCGAGCACGGCCTCCGGCAGCACCTGTTCCAGCGCGCCGTAGATCACCTCCGGCAGCAGGTGGGAGATCATGGTGCGGCCCCAGGTCGAGGCCGGCGGGCGGCTGTTCACCGCCGTGCCCTCAGGCGCGACGATGGTAATGACACGCATGCAGCCGTCGTTGTTCGGCACCTCCGGGTCGAGCGCCAGCTTGATCGGGTAGGCACTGTAGGACCGCGTCATGTTGAGCGTGCAGTTCACCGCAGCACGCACCTCGCCGGAGGTGCCGGAGAAGTCGATCGTCACATGGTCGCCGGCGATGGTCAGCGCGACGCGGATCAGGATCTGCTCGCCGGTGACAGGCAGCGGCGGCAGAAGCGCTTCGCTGCGCCAGGTGCCCTTCGGCAGCCGCGCGATCCTGGCGCGCAGGCTGCGCTCGCTGCGCGCGGTGATCTCCGCGCCCAGCTCGCCCAGGTCCTCGAGGCCGGTCTCCTCCAGCATCGCCACCAGGCCGCGCGTGCAGACATTGTTGGCGACGAGTTGCGCACGAAGGTCGCCCAGAACCTTTTCCGGCACGCGGATATTGGCGCGGATGAACTGGAAGATCGCGTCGTTGAGCCGCCCACCCTCGTAGAGCTTCATGATGGGGATCTTCAGCCCCTCCTCGTACATGTCCTTCGATTCCAGCGTGGACATGCGCCCGCCCATGTCGAGGTGATGGACGATGCAGAGGGTGAAGCCGACAATCTGCCCCTTGTGGAAGATCGGCGAGGCAACCGAGATGTCGATCAGGTGTCCGCTGGCAGCCCAGGGATCGTTGGTGATGATGACATCGCCCGGTTGCAGCGTTTCCGCCGGGAAGACCCTCAGGAAGTTTCGCATCACCTCCGGCACGATGCCGAGGAAGCCGGCGGTGGTGACGGTGGAATGCGCCAGCATGTCCGCGCGCGCGTCGAACACCGCGCAGCAGAAATCGTGGTACTCCTTGACAGAGGGCGTGTAGGCGGTGCGGATCAGGCCCTGCGCGGCCTCGTCCACGATGGCAACCAGGCGGTTCCACAGCACCTGCACGGAGACGGCATCGAGGCGCATCGCTCAGCCCTCCTCTGCCGCGCCGCGGGCGGCCAGGTCAATGATCAATGCGCCGGATGCGTGCACGCGAAGCCTGTCGCCACGGGCGATCACGGTGGTGGATTCGCGCTCCTCGATGATGGCGGGACCGGTGATCACCTGGTCGAGCGCCAGGGTCTCGCGCCGGTACACCGGCGTCGGCTCGAAGCGCTCCGTATCGTGCTGCCAAGCCGGGCGGGAGGCGGAGGACACGCCCGGCGCGCCGGCGCGCGGCGCCGGAAGGTTCGGCGGGGGCTGCGATTGGCGGGCTTCCACCCGCAACGCAGCGATCTCGATCGGATTGTCGTCATCCACCTTGCCGTAGAGCGCCTCGTAGGCGGCGGTGAAGCTGGCCTCAAGGCGCTCCGCCAAGCCCGCATCCGCCTCGCCGGTGATCGGAATCTCCAGCGCGTGGTCCTGGCCGTGATAGCGTAGATCGGCGCTGCGACGGATCTCGGGCGTGGAATTCGGCGGCAGCAGCGCCATCGCTTCCCTCCTCAACTCGTCCAGCTCGTGCGCCACCGCGGCGACGTCGAGCCCGATTACCCGGCGGTTCACCGGGCGGCTGCGCTCGAAGGCGATTGGCGCGGCGAGCAGCCCGAGCGAGGACATCACGCCCGCCAGCGGCGGCACCACCACGCGCGCGCAGCCCAACCTTCGCGCCAACCCCACCGCATGCACCGGGCCCGCCCCGCCTGTGACCACCAGCGCGAGCGAGGCGGGCGACTTGCCCTTGTCCGCGACGTAGACGCGCCCGGCCGCCGCCATGGTCTCGTTGACGATGGCGTGGATGCCGGCCGCCGCGCGCGGCATGTCGAGCCCTGCGGGTTCCGCGACACGCGCCGTGATCGCAGCCTCCGCGCGCCCGCGGTCCAACTGCATGTCGCCGCCAAGGAAGAAAGCCGGATTCAGGTAGCCGAGGGCCAGGTCGGCATCGGTCACGGTCGGCGCCTCGCCGCCTAGGCCGTAGCAGGCCGGCGCAGGGTCGGAGCCCGCACTTTCCGGTCCCACGCGGATAAGGCCCAGATCGTCCACTCGTGCGATGGAGCCTCCGCCCGCGCCGATCTCCAGCAGGTCGTAGACCGGCACGGCGACAGGCATGCCGCTGCCCGCCTTGAAGCGGTGCACGCGGTCCACCTCGAAGTGCCGCGTCCGGGCGGCACGGCCTTCCTCGACCAGGCAGAGCTTGGCGGTGGTGCCGCCCATATCGAAGGCGAGCAGCGAGGACAGGCCGAGCCGCCCGCCGAAGTAGATGGCCGCCTCCACGCCGGCCGCCGGTCCGCTTTCGACGATTCGCACCGGGAAGCGCTTTGCCGTCTCCGCCGTCGCCGTGCCGCCATTCGACAGCATCATGAACAGCGGTCGCGCATAGCCCTGCCGGGCAAGGCCATCGGAAAGACGATCCAAATAGCTCGCGGTCAGACGCTTTACGTAGGCATCGACCACGGTGGTCGAACTGCGCTCATATTCCTTCGGCTCGGGATGGACCGCATGCGAGAGCGACAACTCTGCGCGCGGCAATTCCTCCGCCAGGATCTCCGCGATGCGCTGCTCATGGGCGGGATTCGCATAGGCATGCAGCAGGCAGACGGCCACCGCCTCCACGCCCTCGGCACGGAAGAGGCGCGCGGCATCGCGCACATCCGCTTCCGCCAGCGCCTCCAGCACACGGCCATCGGCCAGCACGCGTTCGCGCACGCCGATGCGGAGATGGCGCGGCACGAGCGGCTCGGGGTAGCGGATGAACATGTCGAACAGGTCGTAACGGACCTCGCGCCGCATCTCGATCACGTCGCGGAATCCCGCGGTGGTGATCAGCGCCGTGCGTGCGCCGCGCCGCGTCAGGATCGCGTTGGTTACCAGCGTCGTCGCATGGATCACGCCGGCCGCTGCGGCCAGGAAAGACGGGCGCTGCGCCGCCAGTGCGGCGATGCCGCGGAACACCGCCTCCTCCGGCGCGTGAGGCGTCGTCAACACCTTGGCCGCCAGCACGTCGCCGCCCGCCGCGTCCACCAGGACGAAGTCGGTGAAGGTGCCGCCGATATCGATGCCGAGCCTGTGGCCTGCCGTCATGCCTGCGCCGTCGCTGTGCTGGTTCGGGACTGGACGCGGGCGGGCAGCGGTGCAGGATCGGCACCGCCGGCCAATGCCGCAGGGAGACACGCCATGCCCGATCCGAAGATCGCCACGAGGGGAAAGGTCCGATGAGCGTACTCGTGGTCGGCGCCAGCGGCTTCGTGGGGCTCGCCCTCGTCGAGCACCTTCTGGCGCGTGGCGATGCCGTGGTCGCGGCGGATATCGAGGCCCCGCCGCCGCGCGCCGCGCGCGAACTGCCGGCGCTGCCCGGCCGGCTGCTCGCTGTCGAGCGGCTGGACGTGACGGACGCCGAGGCCTACGCCGCGCTCGTCGCCCGCCACCGGCCGCGCGCCATCGTGCATCTCGCCGCGATGACGCCGCTCGGCCGCGTGCCGCCCTCGCTCGCGCGGCGCACCGCGGAGGTCAACGTGCTCGGGCCGCTCAATGCGGTCGTTGCCGCCGAGGCGCTGCCGGGGTGCTTCCTCGTCGCCACCTCCTCCGGCTCGGTGTTCGGCGCGGCCGGCTTCGATGCGCCGGTGCTCGACGCCACCATCCGCCCCGATCCGCGCACGCCTTACGGCGTCGCAAAGTTGGCCGGCGAGCGGATGAGCCTGCTCGCCGCCGCGGAAGGCGGCGTGCCGATCGCCGTCGTGCGGCTCTCCTCCGTGTTCGGGCGGTGGGAGCGCGCCACCCCCGCGCGCCCCGTCGCCTCGCCGCTGCTGCGCCTGACGGAACGCGCGCTCGCCGGGCAGCGGGCGGTGGTCGCGGATGCGGGACCGCGCGACTTCATCTACTCCGTGGATGTCGCCGCCGGGCTGGCGAGCCTGGTGGATCACGCCAAGCCGGCCGCGCAGCCGCTGCACCTCGCCCCCGGGATCGTCTGGTCGCTGGCCGATTGGTGCGCCGGCCTGGCGCGCCATGTGCCGGGCTTCACCTGGAAGCTCGATCGCGCCGACCCCGAGGGCGAATCCGCATCGAATGGCCGGGCGCCGATGGAGACCGAAGCGCTCGCCGCGCTCACCGGCTTCCGCGCGAACTTCGACATGGAGCGCGCGATGGAGGATGACCTCGCCTGGCGGCGCGCCGCGAGCGACTGAGCCGCGCTGCGCCACCGCGGGCATCACGCCTCCCCCCTGGCCCAGCGTGCTTCCGCTTCCATCAGCGCGACCGTCCCCACCACGCCGTCGCGCAAGGCTGAGGGCGCCATTCGCGCCGCCATGCTTCGTCCATCGCCGTCGCGAAGCACGGCGGCGAAGGCCGCGTCCATCGCCGCGATCGCGGCGCGCTGCGCATCGCCGGGATAGATGACGATCGCGAATCCAAGCGCGGCGAGCCGCGAAGGCGGCAGCGGCAGGCCGTGCGCGCTCATGCTGGCGTTCAGCAGCTGCGGCACGCCGGGCAGCGCCGCCGCCGCCGCCTCGATCGCCGCCGCATCCTCCAGCCCTTCCACGAAGGCGATGTCGGCCCCCGCGGCGAGATAGGCGCGCATCCGCGCCAGCGCCGCATCGAGCCCTTCCGGCTTCACCGCATCGGTGCGCGCGATGATCAACGGCCCACCGCCCGCTTCCTCGACCGTCGCGCGGGCGGCGCGCAGCCGTGCCAGCATCTCCGCCTGCGGCACCACCGCAACGCCTTCAAGCAGGCCGCAGCGCTTCGGAAAGGGCTGGTCCTCGATGTGCAGCGCGGCGACGCCGAGCCGCGCATAGCGCCGCACCGCGTGTGCCAGGTTGAGCAGCCCGCCATAGCCGGTGTCGGCATCGGCGATCACCGGCGCGTTGCCCGCACCCTCCACGATCTCGCAGACGCGCGCTTCCATCTCCGCGAGGCCGATGATGCCGAGATCGGGCTGGCCCGCCGCGCGGGCGATCGCGCCACCGCTCGCATGCAGCGCGGCTGCGCCTGCGCGGATCGCAAGCCGGGCCGAGAGCCCATCCCACACGCCAGGCGCCAGCACCGGCAGGCCGTCCGCGCTGGCCGCCATCAAGCTGCGCAACCTGTCCGCGGCCGCGAAGGCCATCGCCTCGTCCGCCCCTTCTCCTGGTGCCCTGTACCGCCCACCGCCTGCCCCCCCCCCGGCTTGATCGCCGGGGCGGTGTTCGGTATTTCGAACACTGTCCGGAAACGAGACTGAAGGGGAGGTCGAGGCTGGTCAAGTCCGCCACCAGGGCGCTGGATGTGCTGGAACTGCTCGCTGCCCGGCCGGAGGCGATGTCCCATGGCGACATCGCGCGCGCGCTGCGCATCCCGAAGAGCAGCCTCACCGACCTGCTCGCCACGCTGGAACAGCGCCACTACGTCGCGCGCGAGGGCAGCGGGACCGCGGAACGGATCCGCCTCGGCCCCGCCGTGCTTGGCCTTGCCGGCGTGCTGCTGCGCCGCACCGACGTGACGCGGCTGGCGCAGCCAGTGGTGGCGGCGCTGATGACCCGCACCGGCGAATCCGCCGCACTCGTGGTGCGCCAGGGCACCGAGGTCGTCGTGGTCTGCAAGGAGAACTGCAACCACCCGATCCTCTACTCGCTGCAGCTGGGCGAGCGCGGGCCGGTGAACGCCTCTGCGGGTGGCAAGGCCATCCTGGGCCTGATGCCGGCCGCGGAGGTCGAGACCATCCTCGCCGCCGGGCCGCTGCCGCGGCTGACGCCGCGCACCGTGACGGATCCAGCCGCGCTGAAGCGCGAACTCGCCGCAGTCGCGCGCGAGGGCATCGCCTACAGCCGTGAGGAAATGATCGAGGGAATCGTCGCCATGGGCCATGCCGTGCTGGACGCCACCGGGCGACCCTGCGCAGGACTTTCGGTCGGCGTGCCGAAGGTGCGCTTCACCCGCGAGAAGGAGAAGCTGCTCGCCGAAGCGCTGCGCGCTGCGGCGGCCGACATCTCCGCCATGCTGGGCTGGCGCGGCGAGTTGAGGAGGGCAGCCGCATGAGGGGCGGACAGACCATCACGGAGAAGATCCTCTCGCGCATCTGCGGCCGCCGCGTGATGGCGGGCGAGGTGGTGATGCCGGAGGCGGAACTCATCACCGTCCATGACTGGTACACGGTCAACGCCTTCCGCACGCTCGACGATTTCGGCGTGACAAAGCTGCATGATGCAGCGCGCGTGCTGCTGGTGACGGACCACGAGCCGCTTGCCGTCTCACCGCAGGCCTTCGCGCGGCAGCACGCCGTGCGCGGCATCGCGCAGCGCTTCGGCGTGGCGCATCGCGATGCCGGCCGCGGCGGACTCGGCCATGTCTTCCCGGTCGAGGAAGGGCTGGTGACGCCCGGCATGTTCATCTTCGCCTATGACCCGCATGTGACCAACTACGGCGCCGTCGGCGCGCTCGGCGTTGCGGTGCTGACGGAGATCCCCGAAGTGCTGGCCTGCGGCTCCGTCTGGCTGCAGGTGCCGGAGACCCTGCGCGTGGAGATCACGGGCGCCCTCCCCTTCGGCGTCTTCGCGCGCGATGCGGCACAGAAGCTGATCGGCAGCCATGACGCCGCGCTGTTCGAGGATGCGGTGGTCGAATATGGCGGGCCGGGCCTCGCCTCGCTCGGCATGGATGCGCGGCACACGCTGTGCAACACACCGGTCGAGCTCGGTGCCGTCTCCTCGATCGTGGAGTCGGACGCGCTGTGCATGGCGTATGCGAAGGCGCGGGCCCAGCGGCCGATCCATGCCGTGCTGCCCGATGCGGGCGCGAGCTACCGCACGCGCATCACGCTCGATCTCTCCGCGCTCGCGCCGCAGGTTGCGCTGCCGCCGACGCCGGACAATGTGGTGGACGTGACCGAGGCCGCGGGCAAGCCGATCGGCCACGCCTTCATCGGCTCCTGCGCCTCCGGCATGCTGGATGACCTGCGTGTCGCCGCGGCGGTGCTGCGCGGGCGGCAGGTGGCGCCGGGCGTGCGCATGATCGTCACGCCGGCGACGCAGCAGGTGGCGGCCGATGCGGCGGCCGAGGGCCTCATCGAAGTCTTCATGCGCGCCGGCGCGATGGTGACCGCGCCCGGCTGCGGCGTCTGCGCCGGCGGGCGGATCGGCGGCGTCACGGCGGGCGAGCACTCGATCGGTACTGGCACGCGCAACGAGCCGGGGCGGCTTGGCGCACATGAGGCGGTGCTGCACATCGCCGGGCCCGCGACCGTCGCGGCTTCCGCCGTCGCCGGCAGCATCGCCGATCCGCGCCCCTTCCTGCGCGAGGCGGCCTGGGGGATGGCAGCATGAGCGACCTCACCCTGCGGGGCCGGGCCTGGGTCTATCCGGACAATGTCGCCATCGATGGCGACCTGATGGCGCTGGAGTGGGCGCTGAAGCGCGAGACCCGGCCGGAGGTGCTGCGCGAGCATGTCTTCGCTGGCCTCGATCCCGGTTTCCCGAACCGCGCGAAGCCCGGCGATATCGTCGTCGGCGGACGGCGCTTCGCGCAGGGCAACCCGCATATCCAGGGCATGATCGGGCTGAAGGGCTGCGGCGTCGGCCTGGTTGCGGAGAGCATTCCGATCGGCTCCTTCCGCAACGCGCTGGCCGCCGGCCTGCCGGTGCTGCCGCGCTGCCCTGGCGTGCGCGCGATGTTTGCCAATGGCGAGGAGATCGAGGTGGATTTCGCCGCCGCACGTGTCCGCAACCTGACGAAGGGCACGGAAGCGACCTTCGCGCCGCTCGGCGAGCATCTGCTGGCAATGCTGCGCGCCGGTGGATGGGGGCCGATGTTCCGCCGTCGCCTCGATGCGACGGCGCCAGCGTGAAACCGACCGCAAGGGGGAAAGACCAACGATGACGAAGCCACCGCCTCTGACACGCCGCCATGCCCTGGCCGCCGCAGCAGCCCTCGCCACCCTGCCGGCGCCGCGCGCTCTGGCCCAGGCCTATCCCGCCCGCCCGGTGCGCCTGGTGGTGCCCTTCCCGCCGGGTAACACTTCCGACATCCTCGCGCGGATGGTGGCGGAAGAGGTGCAGAAGCGCCTCGGCGCGACCATCGTGGTGGAGAACCGCCCCGGTGCATCCGGCGCGCTCGGCGTGCAGGCGGTGACGGGCGCACGGCCCGATGGGCTGACGCTGCTGGTCACGACGCAGTCGCCAATCGTGGTCAACCCGCCGCTGCTGAAGAACCCGCCCTACGATCCGGTGCGGGACCTCTCGCCTGTCGCGCTGTTCGCGCGCACCGGCTTCATCCTGATCGCTGCGCCGGACTTCCCGGCGAACACCATGGCGGACGCCGCGCGCGTGCTGCGCGCCGCCCCGGCCGGAACCTACAGCGCCGCCAATCCGGGTCTCGGCACGATGAGTCACCTGGCGATGGCGCTGATCGGCCTGGCGTTGGGAACCCAGGTGGTGTCGGTGCCCTATCGGGGCAGCGCGGCGGCGCTGGTGGATGTGACGGCGGGCCGTGTGCCGCTGATGATCGACGGCTTCAACTCCGCCGTCCCGCAGGTTCGCGGCGGCAAGGCGAAGGCGCTGGCCGTGGTGGCGCGCCGTCGCTCGCCGCTGGTGCCCGATGTGCCGAGCATGGCGGAGGCCGGCGTGCCGGAATTGGCGGAGATCGAGGCCTTGTCCTGGACCGGGTTGCTCGCCCCGGCCGGCACGCCGCCGGAGGTCGCGGGCTGGTGGACCGCGGCACTGCGCAGCGTGATGGGCGATGCCGCCGTCGTGGCGAAGCTCGCACAGACCTTCATCGAGGCGGTGCCGCCCGTCTCGGCCGAGGCCTTTGCCCAGGAGATCGCCGCCGACCTCGCCAAGTGGACGCGCGTGGTGCGGGAGGCGCGGATCGAGCAGCAATAGGCTGCGCCGCCAGGCGAAGCGACCGGGTCCGGCGCCTTGCGCACCGGGCTCGTGCTGCGCCGGGCTTCCCAAGCCGGCCGCGCCGGTCCACCTGAGCGGTGATGCGCGCCCTCCTCCAATTCGCCGGCCGGCTGCTCGGACTGGTGGTCGTCCTCGCCACGCTCGGCGGCGCCTTTGCCGTCTGGCTGGTGTACATCGCGCTGCCTGATGCGCGCGAAGAGCTGACGATCCAAGGCCTCTCCGCGCCCGTCACGATCACCCTGGACGATGACGGCATCCCGCGGATCACCGCGCGCAGCGAGCGCGATGCGGCGGTGGCCATCGGCTACCTGCACGCCCGAGACCGCATGTTCCAGATGGACGCGATGCGTCGCAGTGCACAGGGCAGGCTGGCCGAGATCGCTGGCCCCTCCGCGCTCCGGCTCGACCGCTTTTCCCGCACGCTCGGCCTGGCGCAGCGGGCCGAGGCCGACCTTGCGGCGCTGTCGCCGGAGACGCGCGACCTGCTGCAGGGCTATGCGGATGGCGTGAACGCGCTGCTCGCGGTGCGCGGCCGCCTCGCGGCACCGGAGTTCCTCGTCCTTGGCGAACCGGAGCCCTGGCGGCCGGAACACTCGCTGCTCTGGGCCAAGACCATGGGCCTCTGGCTTTCCGGCTCCTGGCGGCGCGACCTCGAACGCGCGCGGCTGGCGCAGCTGCTGCCACCGGAGCGCTTCCGGCTGCTCTGGCCGGAGGATCGCAGCCCGGGCCGGCTCGACCTCGCCGCCGCGCCGCTCCAGGGCATCCTGGCGCAGGTGCCGGTGTTCGGCGAAGACGCGCCGCTTCCCGCCACCGCCTCCAACGCCTGGGCGGTGGCGGCCACGCGCTCGGCTTCCGGCGCGCCCTTGCTGGCCACCGATCCGCATCTCGGCTTCCAGGCGCCGATCCTGTGGTACCTGCTGCGCGTGGACCTGCCGGAGGGGCGGTTCCGGGCCGGGGCGACCGCGCCGGGCGTGCCGATCATGGTGATCGGGCGCAACGAGAAGCTGGCCTGGGGCTTCACCACCACCCATTCCGACACCCAGGACGTTTTCATCGAGCGCGTGCTCGGCCCCGACAGCTACGCCACGCCGGAGGGCCCGCGGCGCTTCGCCATCCGCGAGGAGCGCATCGCCGTGCGCGGCCGGGAAGAACCGGAGATCCTGCGCGTGCGGGAGACGCGGAACGGTCCGGTGGTCAGCGACCTCGACCCCGCCGCCGGCATGCCGGCCGATACCGTGCTGGCGGTGGCGATGGCGAACCTCGCGAGCGGCGACACCGCCGCCGATGGGCTGCTGGCACTGAACCGCGCCACCACCCTGGCCGAGGCACGCGCCGCCGCGGCGCTGATCTCAAGCCCACCGCAGAACCTGATGGTGGCCGAAGCCGCCGGCGGCATCGCACAATACCTGGTCGGCCGCACGCCGGTGCGGCGCTCCGGCGATGGCACCGTACCGGTGCCGGGCTGGGACGGCGCGGCGGATTGGGTCGGCTTCGTGCCCTTCGATGCCATGCCGCATGTGGAGAACCCACCGACCGGCCTGCTGGCGGCGGCGAACAGCCGCCCGGCGCCGCAGGACCACCCGGTCTTCCTCGGCCGCGACTGGTTCGGCGACTGGCGCCTGCGCCGCATCGGCGAGTTGCTCGAAGCGCGGCGCCGCCACGACGCCGCCGGTTTCGCCGCCATGCAGAACGACGTGGTCTCACTGTTCGCGCGGGAGGTGCTTCCCACGCTGCTTGCGATCACGCCGAGCGCCGAGGCGGCGCACGCCCATGCGCTGCTGCGCGACTGGGACGGAGCGATGCACGCCGATGCGCCGCAGCCGCTGATCTTCCACGCCTGGCTGCGCGCCTTCCGCCGCCTGGCGCTGGAAGAGGCCGGTGCAGCGGCGGCCGAGGATACGGTCGGCGCGGAATTCCTCCGCTTCCTGCTGCATCGGGATGGCCGCAGCCAGGCCTGGTGCGGGCCGGATCGCTGCGCCGGCACGCTCGCCCGCGCGCTGGACCAAGCGGTCGGCAGCCTCGCGGAACACCACGGCGGCGATCCCGCCGCCTGGCGCTGGGGCAAAGCGCATGTCGCGCGCTTCGAGCACCCGCTGCTGCGCTTCGTCCCGGTGCTGGGCGCCCTCACCCGGCTGGAAGCGGAGACCGGCGGCGATGGCGAGACGATCGCCCGCGGCGGCTTCCGCGACTCCGGCGAGTCGACCTTCGCCCATGTGCACGGGCCGGGCCTGCGGGCGGTCTTCGACCTGGCGGACCCGGACGGGGTTCTGGCGATGACCGCCACCGGCCAGTCCGGGCACCCGCTGTCGGACAACTGGGACAGCCTTCTGCAACGCTGGCGGGACGGCGACGTTCTGCGCCTGGGCCGCCAGGCAAGCCGCGAGGCGGGCCGCATCGTCCTGACCCCCTGAGAGCGTCCATGGTTGATTCGCGGCGACGGCGGGCGGAGACTAGGTAGACAAGCCATGCTCCACCGCGCAGCCCGCCGACCGCAGTTCTTCTACACCACCGCGCCCCTGCCCTGCCCCTATCTGCCGGGAAGGACGGAGCGGAAGATCGTGACCGAGCTTGCGGGCTCGGAAGCCGAGACGCTGCACGACCGGCTCTCCCGTGCCGGCTTCCGCCGCAGCCACAACATCGCCTATTCCCCGGTCTGCCCGGGCTGCCGCGCCTGCATCCCGATCCGCATCGTGGCCGGCGCCTTCCAGCCCGACCGATCGCAGCGGAAGATCATGCGGGCCAATGCGGACCTGACGGCCTATGAGATGCCGGCCCGCGCCTCGGCCGAGCAATTCGCGCTGTTCCAGCGCTACCAGTCGGCCCGGCACGGCGATGGCGACATGGCCGCGATGGGCTTCTACGACTACCGCGCCATGGTGGAAGACACACCGATCACCACCGGCGTGGTGGAGTTCCGCGACGGCAGCGGACGGCTGGTCGGCGCCTGCCTGACCGACTGGCTCTCCGACGGTCTCTCGGCAGTCTATTCGTTCTACGAGCCGGACGAGCCGCGGCGCAGCCTCGGCACCTATGCGATCCTCTGGCTGGTTGCCCGCGCGCGGGCGGTTTCGCTGCCCTATGTGTACCTCGGCTACTGGGTGCCGGAGAGCCGGAAGATGAACTACAAGGCCCGCTTCCGGCCGAGCGAGGCGCTCGCTGGCGGCCTGTGGCGCGTGCTGCCCGAACATGCGGACGCGCCGGCAGAGGCGGCCGAGGCCGGGCAGGAGAAGCTCTCCGTAACCGGCTGACGGGCGAACCGCCTGGAAGTTGTCGCCGCAGTCGGGCCTCCACCCGCCCGCCTCGCGCGGGCCCCTCCCCCGAAGACGGGGGGAAGGGATGCGGGCGCAACCTGCCGCCGAAAATCTCCTATTCGAACCGGTTGCTGCGCGGGAAGCCGTTCGGGGGCATCTTCCCCGCGCCCGCCCGGTTGCCGCGCCAGTCCTTCAACTCGGTCTCCACCCGCACGCGGTCGCCGAGCTTCCAGGAAAGCCCCTCCTTCCGGGTGAACACCTTGGCGTCGGCCAGCCCGCCATCCTTGTAGGCCTGCAGCTGCACGCCACGCCCGCGGGCCATCTCAGGCACTTGGTCCAGCGGGAAGATCAGCAGCTTACGGTTGTCGCCCACCACCGCGACCGTGTCGCCTTCGGCCGGCGTGCAGACGCAGGCTTCCCTGCCCGGCTCCACCAGCATCACCTGCTTGCCGGTGCGCTTCTCCGCCAGCAGGTCGGTGCCCTTCACCACGAAGCCCTTGCCGTCGGTCGAGGCGAGCAGCCACTTCGCTCCCTCGGCGTGGACGAACATTTCGACCACCGCGTCCTCGTTGGTCATCTCCACCATCAGCCGCAGCGGCTGGCCGTCGCCGCGGCCGCGCGGGATGGCGTCGGCCTTCAGCGTGTACGCCTTGCCGCTGGTGGCAAACAGCACGATCCGGTCGGTGGTCATCGCATGGACCGCCAGGTGCAGCGCATCGCCCTCCTTGAAGCGGAGCTCGGCATCGGCCGGCAGGTGGCCCTTCTGCGCGCGGATCCAGCCCTTCTCCGACAGGATGACGGTGATCGGCTCCTTCTCCACATGCGCGAGCACGTCCACCACCACATCGGGCAGCGCCTCGCCCGGCGTGGTGCGGCGGTTGCCGAGCGCGCCGGCACCGAATTTCTGCCGGGTCGCCTCCAGCTCCTCGCCGATCGCGTCCCAGCGGGCCTTCTCGCTCTTCATCAGGCCCTGCAGCTTCTTCTGCTCCGCCGAGAGCTTCCTGTGCTCCTTGCGGATCTCCATCTCCTCGAGCCGGCGCAGGGCGCGCAGGCGCATGTCGAGGATCGCGTTGGCCTGCACCTCCGTCAGCGAGAAGGTCGCCATCAGCGCCTCCTTCGGCTTGTCCTCCTCGCGGACGATGCGGATCACCTCGTCGAGGTTCAGGTAGACGATGAGATAGCCGTCCAGGATCTCGAGGCGCCGCGCGATGGCGGCGAGGCGGTGCTCGGTGCGGCGCACCAGCACGACGTGCCGATGGTCGAGCCAGGCCCGGAGAACTTCCTTCAGCCCCATCACGCGTGGCGTGCGGTCGGCGTCCAGCACGTTCATGTTGAGCGGGAAGCGGCTTTCCAGCGCGGTCGCGCGGAACAGCGTCTCCATCATCACCTTGGGGTCCACGGTGCGCGATTTCGGCTCCAGCACCAGGCGGACCACGTCCGTGCTCTCGTCGCGCACATCGCCAAGCAGCGGCAGCTTCTTCTCCTCCATCAGCTGCGCAATCTGCTCGATCAGGCGGGACTTCTGCACCTGGTAGGGGATCTCGGTGACGACGACCTGCCAGGTGCCGTTCTTCAGCGGCTCGACATCCCATCGCGCGCGATGTCGGAAGCCGCCGCGGCCGGTCGCATAGGCCTCGCGAATCGCTTCCCGCGATTCCACAAGGATGCCGCCGGTCGGGAAGTCGGGGCCGGGGACGTGCCGCAGCAGCGTATCGAGCGATGCCTGCGGATCGCGCACCAGCTCCAGAGCGGCAGCGCAGAGCTCGCCCGCATTGTGCGGCGGGATGGAGGTGGCCATGCCGACCGCAATGCCGGCGGCGCCATTCGCCAGCAGGTTGGGGAAGGCCGCCGGCAGCACCAGCGGCTCCTTCTCCTCGCCGTCATAGGTGGCGCGGAAATCGACCGCGTTCTCCTCGATGCCGTCGAGCAGAGCCTGTGCAACTTCGGTCAGCCGCGCTTCGGTGTAGCGCATGGCCGCGGCGTTATCGCCGTCGATGTTGCCGAAATTGCCCTGGCCTTCCACCAGCGGATAGCGCGCGGCGAATTCCTGCGCCTGGCGCACCAGCGCCTCATAGATCGAGCTGTCGCCATGCGGATGGTATTTGCCCATCACGTCGCCGACGATGCGGGCGCACTTCTTGAAGCCGGCGGTCGGATCCAGCTTCAGCTGATGCATGGCGTAGAGCAGCCGCCGATGCACCGGCTTCAGCCCGTCCCGCACATCCGGCAGCGAACGGCTGACGATGGTGGACAGCGCATAGGCGAGATAGCGTTCTGACAGCGCATCGGCGAGCTTCGTCTCGCGGGAGGCGCCGCCATCGCCCCCGCCCGGGGGCAAGGTCGTGAGGTCGTCGGGCATCGGCTTCTATTCGTGCTTCGTTCTCATGCCGCGCTTCTAGACCATCATCGGCGCCGATAGAAGCGCCATGCCCTAGATCCTTGTTCCGACGTGTGGTTCACGCCTCCGACCGGTCCAGCTTCCCGGGATCGGGCCTCAGCCGACCGCGCCACGCCCGTGGAGGGATTGTGCGCCCCTCCCCGATCGTCATGCCGCCGCGGCCTGGGGGGCGGCGGGCAGCGCCACCAACACCTGGTCCACCAGCGCCAGCGTTGCGGGATCCTGGCGGAAGGCGAGGGCAAGCCGGTCGCGCTCCAGCCTGGCGACCCGCGCGCCCAGCGGATGCCGCACGCCCGGCAGTTCGAGCAGCACTTCGGTGCCGGGCGCCAGGTCCGGCGCGCGCAGCAAGGCAAGCCCGCCGCGCGAGATGTCCGCCACCTCGAAGCTCGCCTCCGGCCGGCCCGGCGCGCGCACCCGCACCTGCAGGCCATTGCCGGGCACCCGTTCGTAACGGCGCCGGTCCCCCTCCTCGCCGCGCATGGCGGCGAGGAACTGGTCCACCTCCTCGCGCAGCGCGCCGGCGACGCGGGTGACCTCGTCGGCGGTGACGAGCACGGTGCGGGCATTCGCCTCCGCACCGCCGACCGCTTCCTGCACGCCACGCATCATCGTCGCGGCGCCGTCGTTCTGGCGCGTCACCACCTGCACGCTGCCGGCGATCTCGCGCGTTGCCGCGCCCTGCTGCTCCACCGCGGCGGCGATCGCCGAGGCCACCTCGCTGACCTGCGCGATGCGCTCGCTGACCTCGCGCACCGCGCCGACGGCCTGCCCGGTCACCGCCTGCATGGCGTTGATCTGCACGCCGATCTCCTCGGTCGCCTTCGCCGTCTGCACCGCGAGCTGCTTCACCTCGGAGGCGACGACGGCAAAGCCCTTGCCCGCCTCTCCGGCGCGGGCGGCCTCGATCGTGGCGTTGAGCGCGAGCAGGTTGGTCTGCCGCGCAATGCCGGAGATCAGGCTGACCACCTCGCCGATCTGCGCCGCCGCGTCGGAGAGGCCGCGCACAGTGCCATCCGTGGCGCGCGCCTGGCCATCGGCCTCCCGCGCCATGCTGGCGGCGGTGGCAATCTGGCGGGTGATCTCGCTGATGCTGGCCGTCAGCTGCTCGGTCGCGGCGGCGACGGAGGAGAGATTGCGTGCACTTTCCTCGGCGCCGGCGGCGGTGGCGGTGGCGGAGCCGCGGGTGGCCTCCACGGTGCGCGCCATCTCGTCGGCAGCCTTCCGCATCGCCCCGGCGGAGTTGCCGAGCGTGCCCATGACGCCGGAGATCGAGGCGCCGAAATCCTGGGTGTGCCGGTCGAGCGCCGCCTGGCGGCGGTCGCGCTTCATGCGGTCGGCGGTGGCGGCCTCCTCCAGCGCCCGGGCGCGCCGCGATTCGGCGCGCAGCGCCTCCAGCGCGCGGGCCAGCACGCCGCATTCGTCGCCACGCTCCGTGCCCGGCACCGCCAGGTCGAGCTCGCCGGCGGCGATCCGCCGCGTCGCCTCGGTGGCCGCGGCCAGCGGGCGGATGATGCCGCGGGCGAGCACCGCGACCAGACCGAACAGCAGCGCCGCCGCCGCCGCCACCTCCGCGACCGCGGTCCAGATGGCCGCGCGCTGCGCCGCGCGCAGGTCGTCCACATAGACGCCGGTGCCGATCACCCAGCCCCAGGGCTCGAAACCCTGCACCCAGGAGAGCTTCTCGACCGGCGCCGCAGCGGCCTGCGCCGCGCCCGGGCGCGGCCACATGTAGCCGACGATGCCGGCGCCCTCGCGCCGCACCGCCTCGACGAAGGCGGGGAACAGTGCGAAGCCGGTCGGGTCGCGCAGCCCGGCAACGTCCCGCCCTTCAAGGTCCGGCCGGAACGGATGCATCACGACACGCGGCTGCATGTCGTTGATCCAGACATACTCCTCGCCGCCATAGCGGATGCCGCGCACCGCCTCGGCGGCCAGGCGCTGCGCCTCGGCACGCGGCAGGCGGCCGGCCTGCTCTTCCGCCGCGTAGCGCGCGACGATGCCGGACGCGGCCTCCGCCACGCTGCGCAGCATGGCGATGCGGTCCTCCTCCAGGTCGCGGATGCGGGCGTAGTTGGACGCCGCGGCGACCACCAGCACGGCGACCAGGCCGACCAACGTGATCAGATGCAGGCGGAACGTCAGTGAAGGCTGGCGAAAGCGGCGAAGTGCAGGCGGCATGGCGGGGTTCCAGTCGGGCGGCGCCACCCTGCCGCATCCGGCTTAACCGCCGCTTGATGCGCCGCCCGATCCCGCGTCCACCAGCACCGCGACGCGATCGGCCAGCATCTCCCGCGCCGAGGGGAGCGGCCGGTGCTGCGTGCCGAACACGTCGCGGGCAAGGAAATGGCCGGTCAGCCGCAGCCCCGCCATCCAGTCGGCCGGCCCCGAAGGCCCCTGGCCGAGCAGGAAGGGCGGCAGCGTCAGCAGCCGGTCGCGCCATTCCCCCGCCGCCGCCGCCGAGACGGCGCGGCCGGTGCGCGGCGAGACGAAGGCCAGCTCCTCCTGCGTGCCGCTCACGGCGCAGCGGGCGAGATCGAGGCCGTAGCCGAGATCGGCCAGCAGGTCCGCCTCCCACCGCACCAGTTCCGGCACGGCCGGCTCGGCGCCGCGGGCCAGCGTGGCGATCAGCGCGACGAGGCCGCGGAAGACGCGCGGATGCGGCTCGCGTTCGGGCAGCGCGCCCTCCGCCACGCTGGTCGCGCCGCGCAGCACGGCGAGCGACAACGGATCCTCCATGGCGAGCGCGGCGGCAGGATGCACCAACTCGCCGGAGAGCGCGCCGAGCTGGTCGGCCAGCCGCGCCATCCACTTCGCCTCCACCAGGTTGCCCGGCTGCCAGATGGGCGCCTGCGCGCGGGAAGCGCCGCCCTTGGCAAGGCCGGCGTGCCGCCCGTGCTCCTCGGTCAGCAGCGTGACCACGGCAGCGGCCTCGCCATGCAGGCGAACATCGAGCACCACGGCCGGGGCCTGCCATTCCATGCGGCATGGCGTTCCATATCCCGCGCCCGCGATCAAGCACGCGGCCGAGGTTCAGCATCCCGGCAGGGATCTTCGCCGTCTGGTTTCGGCTGAACCGATCGTGTGTGGAATGCAGCGGGCAAAGCGAAAAGCGGCGTCGCGCCACCCTTCCGCGGCCGTTAGAGCAGCGACATGCGACGTGCTCTTCTCCTCGGCGGTGCAACCGCCCTCGCCACCCTCCTCCTCCCGTCCCGTTCGCACGCCACGCAGGCGAGGCGGCTCACGCTGCGCCACGCCGGCAGCGGCGCGCGCTTCGAGGGCATATGGCATGACGGCCGCGCGCCGGATCGCTCGGCCATGGCGGAGCTCTCGCAGGTGCTGGCGGACCCGGGCGCCAAACCCGCTCGGGCCTTCGATCCCGATGCGATCGAGATCGTCTGGCAGATCGCCACGCGCACCCGGCTCGATCCGGTGCTCGACGTGCATTCCGGCTACCGCACGCCGAGCGTGAACCGCGCGGTGCATGGTGCCGGCGACAGCCAGCACCTGCGCGCCTCCGCGCTCGACATCGGCGTCCCGGCCGGGCGGCTGCCCGCGGTTTCGGAGGCGGCGCTGAAGCTGGCGCTCGGCGGCGTCGGCGTCTATCGCCGGCGAGGCTTCGTGCATCTCGACAGTGGACCGGTCCGGCACTGGAGCGACGGCGGCACCGCCCGCCGGACGGTCTCCGCGCGCGAGCGGCAGCTGGACCGTATGGCGGAGGCTTGGCAGCGCGGCGCGCGCTGACCCGGCTTCGCGCGCGCCGGCGCGGCCGGCATTGCACGCCCGCGGTGCCTGCCGGACACTGGCAGGCATGCGCAACGAACGGCCATCCCTGGCGCTCTCGACCGCGACGCTGGTGCTGGCGAATCTGGTGCCGCTGGGCGGCGCCCTGCTCGGCTTCTGGGCTACCTACGACCTGATCCTGCTGTTCTGGGCCGAGAACGTTGTGATCGGTCTGCTGCAACTGCTGCGCCTGGTCGTGCTGGCCGCCAGGCGGCGCGACTGGTCGGCCGCCGCGCTGGCTCCCTTCTTCGCCTTCCACTACGGGCTGTTCACCTTCGGGCACGGCGCCGCGGTGGTGAACCTGCTGGCACCGCCCGGGGAGGCGAGGTTGGCCGATGCCGTCATGCTGCTGCTCTCGCCGGCGGGGCTACTCTGGGCGCTGCTGCCCCTGGCTGCGAGCCACGCCATTTCCTTCGTCGTCAACTTCCTCCGCGGCGGCGAGTGGCGCGATGCGGAGCCGCGCACGCTGGTGGGCCAGCCCTACAGCCGCGTCGTCGTGCTGCACCTGGCGGTCCTGCTTGGCGGCGCGGTCGTGATGGCGCTCGGCGAGCCGATCGCGGCGCTGGTGCTGCTGGTGGCGCTGAAGATCGCGATGGACGTCCGTGCGCACCGGCGCGAACACGCCGCAGCGCTCAACGCCGGCTAGACCCGAGTTGCCCGGACTGTGTCCGGGCAACTCGGGTCTAGCCCTTTCGAGCCGGCGATTCACGCCCTGGCGTGCCCGCCCGCGGCGTCCACACTC
>NZ_JAWLHG010000005.1:0-220765 GCF_041690465.1 Falsiroseomonas sp.
GGCCGAATGGCCGCCGCCGCCAGTGCGGCGAAGCCGAGCCGCGGAGCGGCGCTGGCGTTTGAAGGCCGAAATGCACCAGCATTTCGGCACGCCGCTCTAGTCCTCGAACCTGGCCAGCCGCACGGCGGTGTGGCCGCGCATCGCGCGGGGGCTCGGCATCACCAGCAGGCACTCGTCATGCGGGGTGCGCAGCTCCTGTTCGCCGTCGAGCGCGATCAGCGTGTTGCGCCGGGGCACCACCTCGCCGCCGCGGAAGCCACGCAGGAAGGCGAAGTCGGTGCTCTGCGCCGTCACCGTGCGCGTCACCCGCGCGATGCGCCCCGGCGGCAGCTTCGTGTCGGGAGGCAGGCTCGCGCCGTCCTGCGCCATGCCGAGGCGGCGCAGCACGCGGGCGGCGGTCTGCTCCATCTGCACCAGCGTCTCCGGCTGCCAGTGGGATCCGGCCTCGACCAGCAGGGCGGTGGCGCCATCCTGGAAATGCGCATGGTCGATCAGCCGCATGCCCGCCGCATGGCCTTCGTCGCAGACCACCACCGGCGGCGTGCCGACCGCGCGCGCCAGCTCGCGCGCCGCCCGGCCGGGGCCGGCGATGAACAGCGGGTCGGAGGGCCACAGCATCGAATGCAGGTCGAGCAGCACATCGGCCTGCCGCACCAGCGGCAGCAGCGCGCGCGCGCGGTCGAGCTCGGCGGAGCGGCGATGCCCGGCCAGCAGATGGTCGGCCCAGAGCCGGTTCAGGTCCTCGTCGAGGAAGCGGCTTGCCGTCGGGTCGGCGGGGTCGAAGCGGTCGAAGGCGGCGAGGTTGGCGAAGCAGAGCGAGAGCGTGCCGCGTCGGGGCCGGACAGCATCGCGCAGCCAGCGCGTCAGCAGCAGCGCGCCGGCGATCTCGTTGCCGTGCACCAGCGCGGTGATCAGCAGGTGCGGCCCGGCCTCTGCCGCCGCGAAGCTCCACACGCCCTCGATCCCGGTATTGCCCGCGCGCCAGGGCGCGAGATCGGGCAATGGCAGCCGTATCTCCAGGCGCGGCGGGATCGGCAGCGGCATGGCTGTCGCGCGGTGGTCCATGTTTCAGGCCACAGGCGCCGCAAGGCGCCGGGGGACGCGGCATGCCCGCAGCGGCCGCTGCGCGCGCATCTCCCCGACCTGTCTCCTTGCCCCCGATCCCATGACCACTCCCGTGCGCATGGCAGTCTATACGCAGGCGCCGAGGTGGCAAACCGGGCGGGCCGAGCGGGGCGCGGGGTGGGTTCAGCGCGCGGCGCGCGCCCCTGGGTTCAGCGCGCGGCGCGCGCCTGGGCCACCAGCCGCTCCAGCGCCGGCAGGTCCACCGCGCCGGGCACCAGGGTGGGGCTGCCGGCACCCGCCGCGCCGGCGATCACCAGCGCCGGCGTGCCCTCGACGCCGAGCGCCTGGGCGAGGCGGATATTCGCCTCGATGCGGCGGGCGATCGCGGGATCCTCCATGTCGCGGCGCAGCCTGGCCCAGTCGAGGCCGGCACGTTCCGCCTGCTGGCGCAGCACCGCCTCGGTCGGCTCCACGCGCAGCGTCAGCAGCGCATCCTGGAATTGCGGGTAGCGCCCCTGGCGCTGGGCGGCGAGCAGCGCGCGGGAGGCGACCACGCTCGTCGGGCCGAGGATCGGCAGGTCCTTCATCACCACGCGCACATTCGCATCGCGCCGCAGCAGCGCCTCCATCGCGGGGTGCATCTGCTTGCAATAGCCGCAGCGGGCATCGAAGAACTCCACGATCACCACATCGCCCTGCGGGTTGCCGCGCGCCGGGTCGGCGGGGTCGCGGAACAGCGCCTCGGCATGGCGCGAGAGGGCGGTGCGCTGCGCATCCGCGCGGGCGGTCCGCTCCGCGGCCTCGAGGCCGGTCAGCGCGTCGCGCAGGATCGAGGGGTCCTCGCGCAGGGCGCGGCGCAGGATCTCGACGACCTCGGCACGCTGTGCCTCGGTGAGGCCCTGCGCGGCGGCGGGGGCGGCGAGCGGCAGCGCGAGCGCAAGTGGCGCGAGGTACATGGCCGCGCGGAGCGCGAGGCACCTGGTCAGGCTCTGCAAGGCGATTCTCCTCACCGGCGGGAGCGCACGGGCTGGTTCTCCGGCGCGGCGGCATTGGCGATGTCCTGCGCGCGCAGGCGCAGCGGGCCGGCGGGCAGCACGGCCTCGGCGCGCTGCGCCAGCGTGCGGGCGGTGCGGGGATCGCCGCGGATCAGCGCTTCCTCCGCCAGGGCGAGGTCGGCGAGCGGCAGCTCGCCGAGCCGGCCGCGGGCGATCGCCATCTGGCGCCAGGCGAAGGCGCTCTCCCGCTCGGTGCGCAGCGCCGCCTCCAGCTCCGTCACGGCCTGGCGCAGCTGGGCGGGCTGGCCGAGCTCGATCAGCACGCGGGCATGGCTGAGGCGGATCAGCCCTTCCTGCGGCGCCAGCCGGGCGGCGGCGGCATAGGGGGCCAGCGCCTCGGTCGGGCGGTGGCCCTCGAACAGGATCTGGCCCTTCATCTCCAGCAGCCAGGGGTTCGACGGGTCCTCGCGCAGCAGCGTCTCCAGGATGGCCAGCGCATCGGCGATCCGGCCGGAGCGGAACTGCGCGATCGCGCGGGCATAGCGGGCGGGGGCGGAGCTGTCGCTCTCCGGATAGCGGCGCCAAGTGGTGGCCGGCGCCTCGATGAAGCCGTCGAGCTTGGCGCGCACCATGGCGAAGTCCTGCTCCAGCCGGGCGGGCAGGGGGGCGTCGGCGTGGCGGGCGCGGCTCATCTGCTCGCGGACGAATTCCAGCCGGTCACGCGAAAGCGGATGGGTGCGGAAATACGGGTCCTGCCGGCCGACGGCGAGAAGTTCCTGGTCCAGCAGCCGTTCCAGCAACCGCTCCATGCCCCGCGGCGACCAGCCGAGCCGGTCGAGATAGGTCAGCGCCGCCTGGTCGGCCGCCTGTTCCTGGCCGCGGGTGAAGGCGAAGAACTGGCCCATCGCCAGCGCCTGGCCGCCCAGCATGCCGGCGGCCATCGCGCCGGAATCGCCGGAGGCCGCCGCCGCCGCGCCGGCCAGCAGCATGGTGGCGAGCGAGCGCAGCATGGCGTTGCGCATCTCGTCCGGCAGGCGGGCCAGGTGGCCGCCGGCGATATGGCCGGTCTCATGCGCCAGCACGCCGGCCACCTCGCCGGCGGAGCGCGCCTGCTGGATCAGCCCGGTGTGGAGGAACATGCGGTTGCCCGTGCTGACGAAGGCGTTTATGGCCCGGTTCTGGATCAGCGTGATGCGCACCAGCGCCGGATCGAGTCCGGCGGTGCGGAACAGGGGATGGGACAGGCGACGGATGAGGTTCTCCGTCTCCGCGTCCCGGATGGTGACGATACGCTGGGGTGAAACCTGCGCCGCGGCGGGGGTCGGCCAGCCCGGCAGCGCGGCGCCGAGCATGGCGAGGGCGAGCAGCATGGAGAGCAGCGCGGTGGGGGAGGGCCAGCGGCAGGCCGTTGGGCGGCGCATGATCTCCACCCTAGGCAATTCCGGCGGCCGGGCGAACCCCGGATACGGTGGCGTGACCCTACGTTGCAGAGGCACTGGCCGTAGCAAGGCAGCCCCGGCCTTGGCCCTGGCGCTGCTGGCGCTGCCCGGCTGCGGCACGCTGGGCGCCGTCGGCTCGGCCATCGGCAGCGCGGCCGGGGGCGGGCCGACGGTCGAGGCGGGGCAGGAAGGCTTCGTCCGCGGCTTCCTCGGCCATGTCGCGGCGGAGGAGCCGCGTGCGGCGCTGGTCGCCCGCAACGTGCTCTCGGCCGGCGGGACGGCGGCGGATGCGGCGGTCGCAGCCGGTTTCACCATGGCGGTCACGCTGCCCTCCCGCGCCGGGCTCGGCGGTGGCGGCGCCTGCCTGCTGTTCCATCCGCGCCGCAACGAGGCGGAGGCGGTGGTGTTCCCCCCCGGCGCACGGGAAGCGGTGCCGGCCGGGGCCGACCGGCCGGCGGCGGTGCCGATGCTGGCGCGCGGCCTGTTCGCGCTGCATGCCCGCGCCGGGCGACGCCCCTTCGAGGAATTGCTGGTGCCTGCCGAGCAGGCGGCGCGGCTCGGCACCGAGGTCAGCCGCGCCTTCGCCGCCGACCTGGCGGCGGTCTCGGGCCCCCTGTTCGCCGACCCCTGGGCGGCGGCGGCCTTCGCGGGGCCGGGCGGGCGGCCGCCGGCGGTGGGCGAGCGCATTGTGCAGACCGATCTCAGCGCGACGCTCGCCATCCTGCGCACGGCCGGCGTGGGTGACCTGCACCAGGGCGGCCTGGCACGGCGGCTGGAGGAGACCTCCGTGCCGGCCGGCGGTGGGCTGACGGCCGGCGAGTTGCGTGCCTCGGTGCCGCAGGTGCTCGCACCGCTGCAGGTCCGGGTGGGCAACGATACCGCCTCCTTCCTGCCGGCCTCGGTGCCCGGTGGGCAGGAAACCGCGGCGGCATTCCAGGCGGCGATGGCCGGGGGGGCGGCACCGGTGCCGCAGGCGGCGGCGCTGCCCGCCTCGACCGCGCTCGTCGTGCTGGACCGGGACGGGATGGCGGTGTCCTGCGCCTTCACGATGAACAACCTGTTCGGCACCGGCCGGGTGGCGCCGGGCACCGGCGTGCTGCTGGCCGCCGCGCCGGGTCTCGGCGAGGTGCGGCCGCCGCTCTATGCCGCGGGCATCGCCCACAATGACAGCCTGCGCGCCTTCCGCGCGGCGGCGGCGGGGAGCGGCCAGGCGGCCGCGCCGGCGGCGGCGGCGGCGGCGCTTGCGGCGATGCTGCGCGGGCAGGCGGCGAGCGCGGCGCTGGCGGGCGTGCCCGAGCCGGGCCGCGCGGTGGCGGTTGGCTGCACGCGCTACCTGCCTGGGCAACCGGAAGGCTGCACGGCGGCGGCCGATCCGCGCGGGGGCGGGCTGGCGGTCGGTGCCATGGATCGGTGAGCGGCGGGGCACGCCCATGGCGCTGAAGGTCGGCCGCGGGGCGGAGGCGCCGCCCTTCCTGGTGATGGATGTGATCGCCGCCGCGAATGCGCGTGCGGCGAGCCTGCCGCCCGGCGCGCCCGGTATCCTGCGCATGGAGGTCGGCCAGCCCGGCACCGGCGCGCCGCGGGGCGCGGCGGAGGCGGCCATCCGGGCGCTGCAGGTGGGCGCGCCGATGGGCTACACGGAAGCCTTCGGCCTCGCATCGCTGCGCGCCCGCATCGCGCGGCATTACGCGGACAAGTATCGCGTGGCGGTGCCGGCCGCGCGCATCGCGGTAACGGTCGGGGCCTCCGGGGCCTTCCCCCTCGCCTTCCTCGCCGCCTTCGACGTCGGCGACCGGGTGGCGATGGCGGCCCCCTTCTACCCGCCCTATGCGAACATCCTGGCGGCGCTCGGCATGGTGCCGCAGCTGCTGCCCTGCGATGCCTCCACGCGATTCCAGCCGACGCTGGCGATGCTGGAGAAGCTGGATCCCCTGCCGGCCGGGCTGATCGTGGCGAGCCCCTGCAACCCCGCCGGCACCATGCTGCCGCCCGAGGAACTTTCCGCGATCGCGCGCTGGTGCCATGCCAAGGGCGTGCGGCTGGTCTCCGACGAGATCTATCACGGCCTTTCCTATGGCGCGGTGGCGGAGAGCACCGCGGCCGCGTTCAGCGACAGCGCCATCGTGGTGAACAGCTTCAGCAAGTATTTCAGCATGACCGGCTGGCGGATCGGCTGGCTGGTGCTGCCGGAGGATCTGGTGCGCCCGGTGGAGTGCCTGGCGCAGAACCTGTTCATCAGCGCGCCGCATGTGGCGCAGGTCGCCGCCGAGGCCGCCTTCGACTGCATCGAGGAGCTGGAGGCGAACAAGGCACGGTATGCGCGGTCCCGCGCCGCGCTGCTGGCCGGGCTGCCGGGCGCGGGGTTCGACAGCATCGCGCAGGCGGATGGCGCCTTCTATCTCTGGTGCGATGTCGGGCACCTGACGAATGACAGCCTGGATTTCTGCGCGCGCATGCTGGAAGGCGCCGGCATCGCCGCCTCCGCCGGCGTGGATTTCGACCGCGAGCGTGGCGCGCGCTTCCTCCGCTTCAGCTATTGCGGGCCGGAAGAGGCGATGGCGCAGGCGCCGGCACGGCTGAAGGCCTGGCTCGGCCGCTGAGCGGCGGCCGGCCGGGGCTGTCGCCGGTCAGCTGTTCACCGTGGCCTCGGCGATCGTGAAGGGCTGGCGCGATCCGGTCCTGGCGAACTGCCCTTGCGGCATCAGCTCGGCGATGGTGTCGCCCATCAGGTGCGCCTTGGCGACGTTGCGCGGGCTCATCAGCGTCACCGTATGGCCGATGCGCTCACCGGCCAGCTCCGACACGTTCACCGGGTCGTTGGCGATTCGGAAGTTCACGATCTTCGGCCGCTGCCTGACGAAGGCGGCCCGGACCCCGTCCACGCCGGTGACGGCCGGTGCCGAGAAGGTGACCGCCGGCAGCCCGGAGAAGGCAGCTGCCATCTGCGCCAAGCCACCGCCCAGCGAATGGCCGGTGATGCACAAGGGCCGGCCCCTGGCCATGGTGCGCGCCAGGGTCGCGAAGGAGAGCGCGTTGTTCTTCTGCGACAGGAACAGCGTCTTGGCCCGCGCATTCGCCATGTTCGCGGCGACGTAGCCGATCGGGGAAATCGCCCCGAGCACCTTCAGCCCGGCCTCGACCCTGCTGCCGCCGAATCCGAGATCGGCCTGCCAGTCCACCGCGCCCTCGGTGAGCTCGGAGCCGGCGAAGCTGAGGATGAACTCGGCGCCTTTCTCGGCCTGGCGGACGTAGAGCGCGGCATGGAAGCCGCAGGCATCCTCGCGACGGAGCAGGTGTCGCGCGAAGCCGCCCACCTCGGGCTGATTGTCGAAGTACACGGCATTCGCCAGCACGGCGAAGCCGAGCGTCGTCAGATTCATGGTCGGTTCCCATCCAGGATGCTCCGATCATGCGACGCACGAAGAATTCAACCAAGACGCGGAAATGTCCAATAAACTTGCGCGCCTGAGACGAAGCAACTGATTTGGCTTCCGCGTCGGCCGATTTCCCGGCCAGCGCCACCAGCCGGCAGCCGCCGCGGCTGCGCGCCTCCATAGGGGATGCGGGTTCTTGCCCCATCAGCGGGTTACGCACGCCTTCTCGTGTCTCACTCGCGAAACACGCGAAGTCTTTGCGCGACGCACACGAAACACAGGTTTCAAAGACGAAACAGATCTGAAATGTAGCGGATATGTAAGGAATCAGTAGTTCCACATCGGAACGTTTCGACACATCCTTCCGTTCCGACCGTCGCTGTTACAACGCGCGATGCGCGGGGGCGCCGGCGGCAAGAGCGGGAGACCGGACATGACGTGTGTGCGCAGCATCAAGTTCACCATTCCCGGCAACGGCAGCGCGCCGGACGTCGAGGTCTATGTCGAGGAGCAGAACGGCTCCCTCGTGTTCACCGTCACGGTGTTGTCCACACCGACGCTCACGGCGGACCTCCGGGGCCTGTTCTTCAACGTCGCCGATGACAGCCAGCTGACGGGCCTGACGGTCAGTGAGGGCGACAAGGTGACCGACTTCGACACCCACGACGTCATCGACCTCGGCAACGGCGCCAACATGCGTGGCAAGGCCAAGCCCTTCGATGCCGGGCTGGAGTTCGGCACGCAGGGCATCGGCAAGGACGACATCCAGACCGCCACCTTCACGCTGACCAATGCGGACGGTGACCTCACCCTCGACGACATCGCGCAGATGGAGTTCGGCGCAAGGCTGACCAGCATCGGCGCACCGGACGGCCCGCGTGAGGGGTCCGCGAAGCTGACCGTGATCGCGCCGGCGGCGCCGGATGCCGTGGACGACAGCTACCCCGACCTCTTCGAGGACGGCGCCTCCGGCCTCGGCGATCCCTCCAAGACGCCACAGGGCATCCTGCTGCATGTGCTGGCCAACGACACCGACGCCGATGGCGACACGCTGACCATCACCGGGTTCGATGGCGGCCCGCTGCACGGCACGGTGCAGATCGTGGACGGCGACGACGCCGACCTCGATCCCGGCGATGCCATCCTCTACACGCCCGACCTCGACTATGCGGGCGACGACAGCTTCATCTACTGCATCACCGACAACAACGGCGGCACCGACTTCGCCGAGGTGACGCTGACCATGGCCGCCGTGGCGGACGTGCCGCTGCTGAGCTACGAGGTGATTGCCGGCGCCGCCGTGAACGAGATCATCGTGCGCGTCACCGCGACGCAGAACGACGCCGACAGCTCGGAATTCATCGACCGCATCCTGCTGAGCGTGGATGGCGGCCTGCCGGCCGGCACCATCGTGCCGGGCGCCTTCAACCCGGGCACCGAGCCGGACCAGATCGTGCAGGACTTCCTGATCACCGTACCGCTCGACCAGGACACGAGCTACACGCTCGACATCACCGCCTGGTCGAAGGAGACCTCGAACGGCGACGAGGAGAGCAACACGGTCAGCCTCGACATCGTCTACGAGTACAACAGCAATAGCTTCGATCCGACGTTCCTCGCCACTGACCAGAGCATCTGGCAGGCCGGCGATCAGTATGTGCTGGAGGACAACAGGTTCATCGGTGTGGACGTGGATCCGGCCGCCGTATCGGGCAGCGGCTTCATCACCTACGAGTTCGATGCGGCGCTGAAGGCGGGTTTCCAGTCCAACTTCCGCTTCGAGGGCGGCGAGATCGACGCCAACCTGCCCTACGACATCACCATCGACACCAACTACAACAAGACCACCGACATGCTGGTGATCGGCTCCAGCGCGGCGCTGACGGGCGGTGGATTCACGACGGAAGGGCCGGAAGGCAGCTACGTACTCGACTTCATCTTCAACTACTACCTGCGCGCCAAGGCGGGCCTCGATCTGCCGAGCCCCGCGGATGACTGGTTCCCGATCGACATCACGCTCGGCAGCAACAACACAGCCAACATCCTCGACGTCACCAGCGACGAGATAGCCCTGGAATTCGACCTGCCGATACCCGGCCTGACTGCGAGCATCGCCTGGCCACAGCTCGACACGACGAGCGACAACACGAACGTCTACGAGGCGTCGGGTGCGAGCAACAACTTCTTCCAGCTCAACCTCGACGTGGACCAGTTCGCTTTCGGGCTCTTCGGCCTTCCGAGCCTGTTCGAGTTGAACTTCAGCATCCTGGGCGGCGCCGTCTATGCCAACCTCGACCTGATCGACCTGGACCTCTTTGGCGGGCTGAACTTCCTTCAGGCCTTCGACATGGCGGTGCAGGGCCTGCCTGGCACGCTGCACTTCGAGGACGGCACGTCGCAGAATTTCATCTTCGGCAACGACGTGACGGTGCTCGACGCCAGCGATGTGGACGCTGCGGGCAACAACGACGGCGACGTGGACTTCACCCTCACGCTCGACCCCGACGTGTCCCTCACCAACAACACGGACCTCGGCTTCAATGTCGGCTACCTCTTCACGATCCTGAAGCTCGTGGCCGGCTACGATCTCAGTCTTGACCTCGGCTTGTTCGACGTGGATCTCGGCTCGGACGAGGTGACGATCGGTCCGCTGTTCCAGGCCGGCGGCACCTTGCCGCTGGGGTCGGCCGACATCTACGACGCGACCTTCGCGCTGAACTTCGGCTCGCAGGATCTCGTTTTCGCCGCCTGAACGGGGCTCCGCCAGGGTCGCCGTCGCTGGGGCCCTGGCGGATCATCGAACTGCCGAGCCGAACCGCCGCTGCCGATTTTCACCTCGGCCGCGTGTGGTCCTGAGAGCCGGCGCACCCCCCCAGCGCCACCAGGCGGCCGGCAGGGCGCCGGCCGCCAATTCCGCCGCCGCCTCCGTCGGGAAGATCCCGAAGCAGGTGGCGCCGGAACCGCTCATCCGTGCCAGCAGGCAGCCCGGCTGCGCGCCGATCGCCGCCAGCACCTCTGCCGCCGGCGGACACAGTGCAATCGCCGCCGCCTGCAGGTCGTTGCCAAGCGGCCGGAGCCAGGCTGCGAGCGCCGCCGCGTCGGGCAGCCGCGCAGGCATCTCCGCCGGCGCCGAGAAGGCGCCGCTGCGGGCGCGAAACACCGCCGGTGTCGGCAGCGCGATGCGGGGGTTGGCCAGCAGCAACCCGAAGCTTGGCAGGACGGGCGGGGCTGACAGCACGTCGCCGATGCCCTGCATGCGGACCGGCCGGCTCTCGACGCAGACGGGCACGTCGGCGCCGAGACCGGCGGCGATCGTCCGCAGCCCCGCCGCGCCGAGGCGCGTGCCCCACAGCGCATCGAGCGTGCGGAGCGCCGCCGCCGCATCGGCCGAGCCGCCGCCGATGCCCGAGGCGACCGGCAGGTGTTTTTGCAGCGTCAGCGCCGCGCCGTCCCGGGTGCCGGTGGCGGCCGCGAGGGCGCGGGCCGCGCGCAGCACCAAATTGTCGGCCTCGCCGGCCAGCGCGGCCGCTTCAGGGCCGTTCACCGTGAGAGTCAGCCGCCCATGCGCCGTCGCGGCGATGCGGTCATGCGCCCCCGCGAAGACCGCCAGGCTGTCGAGCGTGTGGTAGCCGTCGTCGCGCCGGCCGGTGACGCGCAGGTACAGATTGACCTTGGCCGGAGCGTCTTCGCGGTGGGGTTCCAAGGGCCTCAGGCCCTTGGCGGGGTTGCAGGGGCGGCGCCCCTGCGTCCTTCAGTCATTCCGCTGTGCCGTCGCCGCCGGCGGCGTTGCCAGCCCTTCGCGCAGCTTCGCCTCGATCTTCGGGATGTCGCCCGCCTCGGGTTCCAGCCGCAATGCGCGCCGCCACTGGAACTCCGCTTCCCGCTGCCGCCCGGCGACCCAGTACGCGTCGCCCAGATGGTCGTTGATCACGCTGTTGCGGGGCTCCAGCTCCACCGCGCGTTCCAGCCAGCGCACCGCGCCCGGGACGTCGCCGAGCTTGAACAGCGCCCAGCCGAGGCTGTCCACGATGTTGCCGTCGTTGGGGCGGAGTTCCACCGCACGCTCCAGCATGCGGCGCGCCTCGGGGAGGTTCTTGCCCATCTCGACCCAGGTGTAGGCGAGATAGTTCATGACATAGGGCTGCTCGGGCGCGAGCTCGAGCGCCTTCTGGAAATCCGCCTCGGCGCGCGGCCAGTTGCCGGAGCGCTCATTGGCGATGGCGCGGGCGTAGAGCAGCGGCCAGTCGTCGGAGCCCAGCGCGCCGGAGCGCGAAACGGCGGTGTCGTAGGCGGCGGCGGCCTCGGCGAAGCGGCTGCGCTGGCGCAGCATGTCGCCGAGCCGGGCGAAGGGCTGCGGCGCGGCCGGCAGCTCGGCGCCGAGCCGGCGATAGGCGGCTTCCGCCTCGTCCACCCGGTTCATGCGGTCGAGCAGCGTCGCGCGGCGCAGGGCCGCCACGCGGGCCAGCGGATCGCCGGAGGGAACCTTGTCGAGCACGGCGAGCGCGGCTTCCTGGTGGCTCTCATCGATATAGTGCTCGGCGACCAGCAGCAGGACCGGGGTGAAATCCGGGCGCAGCCGCAGCGCCAGGCGGGCGAGCAGCAGCGCCGAATCGCCGCCGCCCTGGCCACGCAGCGCGGCGGCGAGGGCGAGTTCCGCCTCCGCCATGCCTTCCACGGCGGAGGCGACGCCGCGCGCGGCGAGCAGGGCGCGGCGGTCCGCCTCGGTCGCCACGGCCAGGGCGAGGTCGCCGGCGCCGCGGCTCATCCCGTCCAGCAGCCGCTCCGCCTCCTCCGCATGGCCGTTGCGGGTGAGGATGCCGCCGGCGAGTTGCAGCAGGCGGAGCGAGGCGTCCGGCGATTCCGCCAGCGCCATGCGGGCGTAGCGTTCGGCCTCCGCGCCGCGGCCGGCGAGGTCGAGGATCAGCGCCAAGTGCAGCGCATGGATGCTGCGCAGCCGGCCGCCCTCGGCCAGTGGCCGCAGCAGGGCGACCGCTTGGTCGGTCTGGCCCTTGGCGTGCAGGGTCCAGCCCAGCATCAGCGGCCCGAGCAGGGCCGAGGGGCCCTGGCGCGGCAGCGTGCGGATGCGCTGCTCGGCGCGATCCCAGCGGCCGGCCTGCGCCTCGGCGCCGACCAGCAGCAGCGCGGCGGCTTGGTTGTCCGGCAGGCGGCGGGCGAGGCGCAGCGCCTCCGGCCGGCCGTCCAGCAAGGCGGCGACGAAGGTGCGGGCGATCAGCTCCGGCTGTTCGGGGTCGTGGCGCAGCGCCTCCAGCAGGCGATCGGCGGCCACGACGGTGTCGGATTGCGACTGGGCGAAGCGGCCGGAGAGATAGGTGCCGAACAAGCCGGGACGGTCCGCTGCGGCGGTCGGCGCGCCGGACGGGGCGGGCGAACCCGCCGCGCCGCAGGCCGAGAGCAGGGCCGCGGCGAGCAGCAGCGCACGGCGGGGGGGGACGAGTGCGTACATGGGTTGGAAGCCTAGCAGCCTGACCCGCTGGCGCGCCACCGCGCTGTCGCCGCGCTGCAGCATGCCACCCGCCGTTGATGCGCCTGCGCCACGCGGTTGCGATCCATCCGGCTCGGCCCTGGGCGAGGTCAGCGCGGGAAGGGGCCGCCGGCGGGCGGTTGGCCTGCCGGCAGCAGGCCCTCGGCCCAGTCCGCCATGCGCAGCGCGGCGGTGGTGGGGGCGTCCGGCCGCACCAGTGGCTGGCCGCGCAGGCCGGCGGCGGCGGCATCGGCGAAGCCGAGCAGCCGGGAGACCGCGTCCGCCAGCACCGGCCGCGGCTCCGGCGCCTGGCGCGCGATCTCCGCCATGGCGGCGGCGAGCGCCGCCTGGGTGACCATCAGCTCTGCGCGGAGTTCCACCACCGCAGCCGACAGCCGCCGCAACTCGCCCGCTTCTTCCGCCCGATCGCTCATATCACGTCCCTGTGATTTCCGGGACAGAGTGACGATCGGAATCGCAACGGACAATCGCGTTGCATGACATTAAGGCGCTTTCACTCGCTCTCCAGGAATTGACTGGTAGGCTCCGCCCGCAACGTTGCAGATTCGGAGGAGATTCCCGCATGCGTCGCCACTTGCTTGTCGCCCTGGCCCTGCTGGCCGGGCTCCTAGGAGGATTCGTCCCGGCGGCGGCGCAGGCGCAGAACCGCTTCTGGCTGGTCAACGAGACCGGGCGGGTGATCGAGCGCGCCTACGTTTCCTCCTCCCGCGTCTCGAACTGGGGGCCGGACATCCTGGGCACCGGCGTGTTGCCGTCCGGGCGGCGGGTGTGGGTGACGCCGAACTTCGGGGATTGCGTCCTCGATGTGCGCGTCACCTACCAGGGCGGCGGCGACGAGGAGCGGCGGCAGGTGAATGCCTGCGGCATCTCGCAGATCGTCTTCGGGCGCGGCGGCGCGGGCGCCGGGGCGCGGGTCGGCGGTGGTGCGGGGGCGGTGGTCTCGCCCGGCGTGGCGGGCAATCCGTCCTTCTGGCTGGCCAACCAGACCGGCCTGACGATCCGCGAGGTCTATGTCTCGCTGGCGACGCAGAGCACCTGGGGCAATGACCGGCTGGGGGCGAATGTGCTGCAGCCCGGGCAGCGGCTGCAGGTCAGCCTGCCGGCCGGTGTCACCTGCCTGGTGGATGTCCGTGTCGTCTACATGGATGGCCGCGCCGCGGAGCGGCGGCAGTTGAACACCTGCAGCATCTCGCAGTTGAACTGGCGCTGAGGCCAGGCCGGGCGGCGTGCCACACGCCGCCCGGCAGGCTGCTCAGCCTTCCCGCAGCTTCCGCGCCTTCAGCGCCGCCGGGCGGTCGAAGCAGGCATCGAGCCAGGCCTTCACCTTCGGCAAGCGGCCATAGTCGAAGCCGTTGAGCCAGGAGCCGTAGAGCACGCCGGCCAGGTTGCAGTCCGCCACGGTGAAGTCGCGGCCGAGCAGCCAGGGGCCGTTCGCGGCCAGATGGCCTTCCAGCACCGCGAGCCGCGCTGCGGCCTCGGCGGCGCCGGCCTTCGCCAGTGCGGGATCGCGCTGCTCGGCAGGGCGGATATAGGTGTTGTAGGCCCATTGCATGATCGCGGGCTCCACCTCGGTGGCGGCCCAGAGCGTCCATTGCAGCACGCGGGAGGCATCGTCGCCCGACGGCATCAAGGGCGCCCCGGCCTTGGCGGCGATGTGCAGGTTGATCGCCAGGCTCTCGAACAGCGTCAGCGCACCGTCCTGCATGGCCGGGATCTTGCCGTTCGGGTTCACCGCGGCGAGCTCCGCCTTCATCTGCGGCCCGAAGGCGACGGGGACGTGCTCATAGGGCAGCCCCGCTTCCTCCGCCGCCCAGATGCAGCGGAAGGCGCGGCTTTTCGCGGTGCCATGGATGCGCAGCATGGATGTCTCCGTCTCCCCCCTTGGGCTCCCCTTGGGGTGGAGCCACGGAGACACCGTTTCGCCTGCCCGCACAAGACCATGCGGGCGGGCGGGATCAGGCCGGTGCGTCGCCGGTGTCGGCCAGCAGCCCGGCGGCGCGGATGCCGGCGACCGCGCAGGTCTCGTCCTTGTCCGAAAGATCGCCGGAGACGCCGACCGCGCCCAGCACTGCGCCCGCCCCGTCCTTCACCAGCACCCCGCCCGGGACCGGCACGGCGCGGCCGCCGGTGAGGTCGGAGAGGGCGTTCATGAAGGGACCCATGGACTGGGCGCGCCGCGCCAGCTCCCGCGCGCCGAAGCCCATTGCAAGGCAGCCATTGGCCTTGCCCCAGGCGATATCCACCCGCGCCAGGCTGGCCCCGTCCTCGCGCAGCGCTGCCTTGAGCTGGCCGGCGGCGTCCAGCACCACCACGGTGAGCGGCGCCAGGCCCATCTCGCGGCCCTTGGAAAGCGTGGCATCGACGATCGTGCGGGCGGCGGCGAGGGTGACGCCGTGCTGGAAGCCGGCGGGGGCGGCGTGCGGCATGGGGGATCTCCTGGGGTGATGCGGTCCCCTCTGCCCGGCCGTCGCCCGCCCGTCTAGGTTCGCCGGCCCATGGAGACGCCGCGCATGCCTCGCCCCGCCCGCCGACTGCCGACCCCGCGCGCCATGATCGTCGCGCCGCAGCCCGAGGCGGTGGAAGCCGGCGCGGCGGTGCTGGCGGCTGGCGGCTCGGCCGTGGATGCGCTGCTCGCCTGCGCCTTCACCCAGGGCGTGGTGGACCCGATGATGTGCGGCCTGGCGGGCCTCGGCGTGCTGCAGCTGCACGATCCGCAGAGCGGCGAGACGGTGGTGCTCGATGCGCTGTCCACCTGTCCCGCCGCCGCGACGCCGACGATGTGGGCCGATCGCTACCTCGGCGAATGCACGGATGGCTATGGCTACCGGCTGGAGGGCGCGCTCAACGAGATCGGGCATGGTGCCGTCACCACGCCGGGCATCCTGCGCCTGCTCGACCTGGCGCATCGCCGCTGGGGCCGGAGGCCCTGGAGGGGCCTGTTCGACACCGCGATCGGCTTCGCGGAGCAGGGCTGGATCGTGCGGCCGCATGTCCACGCCATGTTCACCGCCAACGAGGCCGCTTATGGCCGCGTCTCCTTCGCCGAGAAGCTGGGCTTCACCGCCGATGGCCGCGCGCTGTACCTGCGCGAGGATGGCACGCCGAAGCGGCCGGGCGACCTGGTGCGCAACCCGGACCTCGCCGCGAGCCTGCGCGATGTGGCCGCGGGGGGCGCGGCGGCCTTCCACGAGGGCGACATTGCCGCGCGCATCGCGGCCGACATGGCGGCGCATGGCGGCCTGCTGACCCGCGCCGACCTGGCGGGCTTCCGCGTGGCGGAGGGCGCACCGATGCGCATCCCCTTCCGCGGCCTCACCGTGGCACTCCCCGCCCCGCCCTCGGGCGGCATCGTGGTGGCGGAGGCGCTGCGCATCCTCGGCCATTTCGACCTCGCCGCGATGGGCCACAACAGCCCCACCTACATCCACACTGTCAGCGAGGCGATGCGCGTGGCGCTGGCCGACCGGGAGGCGCATATCGGCGACCCGGCCTTCCATCCGCCGCCGCTCGAGCGCCTGCTGTCAGATGCCTATGCCGGGGAGGTCGCGGCGCGCATCCGCCGCGGCGAACGCGCGCGGCCGATGGCCGCGGCCGGCGAGCCGCGCGACACCACCACCATCTCCGTGGTGGACGCCGACGGCATGGTGGCGACGCTGACCCATACGCTCGGCGTGCCCTCCGGCGTGATCCCGCCGGGGACCGGCTTCATGCTGAACGGCGCGATGAACTGGTACGATCCGCGGCCGGGCCGTCCGGGCTCGATCGCGCCGGGCAAGAAGCGCTTTTCCTCGATGGCGCCCTGCATCGTGTTCGACGGCACGAAACCGGTTGCGACGCTCGGCGCGCCGGGCGGGGCGTGGATCGGCGTGGCGCTGATCCAGGTGCTGCTGAACCTTCTGGAGTTCGGCATGGGCATGCAGGAGGCGGTGCTGGCGCCGCGCTTCTCCGCCACCACGCCGGCCATCGACATTGCCAACCGCATTCCGCATGCGGTGCAGCGGGAGCTGGAGCGGATGGGCCACCAGGTGAAGCGGGCCTTCCACTCCTACCCCTTCGCCGCGCCGCACGGCATCGCGCTGTGGGAGGGCGTGCCGGAGGGCGGCGCCGATCCGCAGCGCGACGGGATGGCGATGGGCGTGGCCTGACGTCAGCCGCTTGGGGCGGATGGCTGTGCGGTTGTGCATGATCCGCGGCTACCACCGTCGCGCGATTGTCAGCACAGGCACCATTCCTCAAACGGCGAAGGGAGCCAAGATTGCTCACGGCAAAGGGAGCGCGGCTGGGCTTGCAGGGGATTTCGACGAGTGAAGGTCAAACGTCGCACGACATGAACTTCAAGCAGCGATTCTGGAACGTCTCCGCGCCGCGGCTGCACGCCGTGCTGATCGCCGTCTCCGTGTTGGTGCCCGCCGCGCTGTTCGCCTTCGCCGCCATGCAGAATCGCGCGGACGTGCTGCGCGAGGGCGAGGATACCGTGGTGCGCACGGCCGCCATCCTGCACGAACACGCCCGCAAGGTGTTCGAGACGCAGGAACTGGCGCTCGCCCGGCTGCACGACCGGTTGCGCGGCCTCTCCTGGGAGCAGATCGCGGCGCCGGAAACCAGCGCCTTCCTCGCGGAGCTGCAGGCGCCGCTGGAGCAGGCGGTGTCCATGTGGGTGGCGGATCGCAATGGCGTGGTGCGCGCCGGCAGTCGGCCCTGGGACCCCGGGATGCGGATCGATGGCCGCGAGTTCTTCCGCGTGCATGCCGAGGGCGATCCCGGCCCGCACGTCTCGGCCGCCTTCCGCGGGCGCGCCACGGGGGTGGCGAGCTTCGCCCTCAGCCGGCCGCTGACCACGCCGGACGGCGCTTTCGACGGCACCATCCACATCGCGTTGAGCCCCGAATATTTCAGCCGCTTCTTCGCCGAGGCGGCACCGCCGATGGCGCATGCCGCGGCACTGCTCCGCAGCGACGGTGCGGTGCTGGCGCGGGAGCCCGCGGGTGGCCCGGACCGGCTGGGTCCCGACAGCCCGCTGCTGCGTGCCATCGCAGTGCAGCCGTCCGGTGGCGTCTACAGCGCCGTCTCCACCATCGACGGCGCGGCGCGGATCTATGCCTATCGCAAGGTGGGCGACTACCCGCTCTACGTCGGCTTCGGCGTGCAGAGGGCCGCCGTGCTCGGCCGCTGGTACGCGAATCTGCGGCTCTACGGCGGGGTCGCCGCGGCGGCCGCCGGGCTTCTGCTGCTGGTCTCCTGGCTGGCGATGCGCCGCGCGCTGGCCGAGCGTGCCGCCACCGTGCGGCTGCGCCATGCGCTCGACGACCTGAAGCGCGAGACCGCGGGGCGCGAGGCGGCCGAGATCCGCGTGCGGCAGGCGCAGCGGATGGAGGCGCTGGGCCAGCTCGCCGGCGGCATCGCGCACGACGTCAACAACGTGCTGCAGGCGGCGGCCAGCGGTGCGCGGCTGATCGGCCGGCGCCCGGACGATGCCGAGCAGGTGCGCCGGCTCGCTGCCATGGTGCTTGAGGCGACCGAGCGCGGCGCCTCGGTGGCACGGCGGCTGCTGGCCTTCGCCCGCCAGGGCGAGTTGCGCGCGGCGGACGTGGATGCTGCGGCGATGCTCGATGACCTGAAGGCGGTGCTGGGCCACACGCTCGGCGCGTCCGTGGAGGTGCGGACGGCGATCGCCGGCTCGCTGCCGCCGCTGCGCGCCGACAAGGGCCAGCTGGAGACCGTGCTGCTCAACCTTGCCACCAATGCGCGGGATGCGATGGCCGGCCGCGACGGCGGCGTGCTGACCCTGGCGGCCGCCGAGGATCGTGTCGCTCCGGGCATGGCCCATCCGGCTGGGCTGGCGCCCGGCGCCTATCTGCGGCTGGCCGTCGCCGATACCGGGGCGGGGATGGATGCCGCGACGCTGGCGCGCGCGACCGAGCCGTTCTTCACCACCAAGCCGCCGGGCCGTGGCACCGGGCTCGGACTCGCCATGGCGAAGGGCTTTGCCGAGCAGTCGGGCGGCGGCCTGGCGATCGACAGCGAGGAGGGGCGCGGCACCACCGTGACGCTGTGGCTGCCGCGCGGTGCGGGCGCGGCGGCGGGCGTCGTGGCAGGTGGCGCCCAGGCGGCGCCGGCGCGAGTGGATGGCGCCCCGCGCGTGCTGCTGGTGGATGACGAGGCGCTGGTGCGGGAGACGCTCGGCGCGGAACTGACCGAGCGTGGCTGGCAGGTGCTGGAGGTGGCGGACGGTGCCGCCGCGCTGCATGCCCTGGACATCGGCGCGCTGCAGCCCGACCTGCTGGTCACCGACCTGTCCATGCCGGGGATGAGCGGGCTGGCGCTGATCCGCGAGATGCGGCGGCGCCGTCCGGGCCTGCCCACCGTGCTGCTCACCGGCCTGATGGGGGACGGCGCCGCCGCGCAGGCGGCGCTGGCCGAGGTGGTGCGTGACGGCCCCTTCGCCCTGCTGCGCAAGCCGCTCGACGCACGCGAACTCGTCGCGCGCGCCGAGGCGCTGCTGCATGCGGCGGGGGAGGCGGCCGCCTCCCGCTGAACCGGGCCAGCGCAGATCGCCGCGGGGCGGCATCGCCCGAAGGCGTCAATCGGCTCTACGCCGCGTGGTGCTCGGCGGCGCGCGGCGCGGGCAGCGGCACCGTCGCGGGCGACCCGCCGCGCTGCCGGCCGAGCGCGAGCGCATTGAGCGCCGGCACCACCAGCAGCGTCGCCAGCGTCGCCACCGCCAGGCCGCCGATCATCGCCACCGCCATCGGCCCCCAGAAGACCGAGAGCGTCAGCGGCACGAAGGCGAAGATGGCGGCCAACGCTGTCAGCACCACCGGCCGTGCGCGGCGCACCGTGCTCTCGATGATCGCCTCGCGCAGCTCCATCCCCGCCTCGGTGTCCTGGCGCACCTGGTCCACCAGGATCAGCGTGTTGCGCATCACCATCCCCGCCAGCGCGATCACGCCGAGCAGCGCGACGAAGCCGAAGGGCATGTCCATCAGCAGCAGCGCCGCCGCGGCGCCCGGGATGCCCAGCGGCGCGGTCGCCACCACCAGCGCGGTGCGGCCGAAATGGCGCAGCTGCACCATCAGGATCAGCAGCATCACCGCGATCATCGCCGGGAACAGCGCGAAGAGGCTGGCATTGGCCTTGGCCGATTCCTCCGCCGCGCCGCCGGCCTCGATGCGCATGCCGACCGGCAGGTCCGCAGCCAGCGCTTCCATGCGCGGCAGGGCGGCGGCGGTGACATCGGGCGCCTGCAGGCCGGGCGCGATCTCGGCGCGCACGGTCAGGAAGGGCTCGCGGTTGCGGCGCCAGAGGATCGGCTCCTCCATCGTCGGCTCCAGCCGCGCGAGCTGCGCCAGCGGCACCGCGCCGGAAGGGGTGACGATGGTCAGGTCGCCCAGCGCATCGAGCGCGCCGCGCTCCGCCGCCGGTGCGCGCAGCACCACATCCACCAGCCGCTCGCCCTCGCGGATGCGCGTGGCGGTGGTGCCGGAGAGCAGCGAGCCCATGGATTGCGCCACCGCCTGCGGCGAGAGGCCGAGCTGCGCAATGCGCTCCTCGTCGAGCACCAGGCGCATGGCGGGCGCGCGCTCGCCCCAGGCGAGTTGCACGTCGCGCGTGCCGGGCACCTGGCGCAGCTCCGCCATCACTTGGTCGGCGGCTTGGCGCAGCTGGTCGGGGCTGCCGCCCATCACGCGGAATTGCACGGGGAAGCCGACCGGCGGGCCGAAATCCAGGCGCGAGACGCGGATGCGCGCCTCCGGCACGGCGCCCGATGCGGCGAAGGCGACCAGCTTCTCCCGCAGCCTTTCGCGTGCGGGCACGTCGCGGGACTGGATCACCAGCTTGCCGAAGGCCTCGTTCGGCAGGTCCGGGTTGAGGGCGAGGAAGAAGCGCGGCGCGCCGGCGCCGACATAGGCGGTGTGGGTGGTCGCGTCCGCGTCATCGGCGATCTCGGCCGCGATGCGCTCGACCGCGGCGCGCGTGGCCTCGAAGCCGGCGCCGGCGCGCAGGTTCACATCCACCAGCAATTCGAGCCGCGCGGAGGTGGGGAAGAACTGCTTCTTCGTCATCGCCATGCCGGCGAAGCCCGCGCCGAGCACGGCCAGGGTCGCCAGCAGCACGATGGCGCGATGGTCGGTGCACCAGGCCACCAGCCGGCGCAGCGCGCGGTAGCCCCGGCCGTCGTAAAGGTGTTCGTGATGCGTCACCCGCTTCGGCGTCGGCAGCAGCTTCACGCCGAGCCAGGGGGTGAACCACACCGCCACCAGCCAGGAGGCGATCAGCGCCGCGCCGACCACCCAGAAGATGCCGCCCGCATACTCGCCGGAGGTGGAGTTGGCGAAGCCCACCGGGATGAAGCCCGCCACCGTCACCAGCGTGCCGGACAGCATCGGCCCCGCGGTGCTGCCCCAGGCGAAGGCGGCGGCGCGCGCGCGGTCCCAGCCTTCCTCCAGCTTCACCGCCATCGCCTCGATGGCGATAATGGCGTCGTCCACCAGCAGGCCGAGGGCGAGGATCAGGGCGCCGAGGGAGATCCGCTCCAGCTCCATCCCCCACCACAGCATGAAGATGAACACGGCCGAGAGCGTCAACGGCACCGACAGCGCCACGATCAGCCCGGCGCGCAGCCCGAGCGAGGCGAGCGAAACCAGCAGCACCACGCCCAGCGCAGCGGCGAATTTGGTGAGGAACTCGCTGACACTTGCCGCGACGATGCGCGGCTGGTCGGAGATCGCCTCCAGCTCCAGCCCGAGCGGCAGGTCGCGCCGGATGGCGGCCAGCTCGGCCTCCAGGCTCTCACCCAGCGCCAGCACGTCGAAGCCGCGCTGCTTGGCGACCGAGACCAGCACGGCGGGGCGGCCTTCGTGGAACACCGCCGCGGAGGGCGGATCGGCCGGCCCGCGGCTGACCTCGGCGATGGCGCCGAGGCGCAGCGTGCCGCCATCGGGGGCTGCGATCGGCACCGCGCGCACGGCCGCGACGCCATCCAGCGCGTTCTCCAGCCGCAGATGCACGCGCGTCGTGCCGGTCTCCACCACGCCGACGGGCTGGATCGCGTTGTGCCGCGCCAACGCCTCGATGATTGCCGAAGCCTGGATGCCGAGCGTGGCGAGGCGGGCGTGGCTGACCTCGACATGGATCCGCTGCTCGATCTCGCCCTGGATCGCGACCTTCTCGATGCCGGGGACGCGCAGCAGGCGAAGCCGGATCTGCTCGGCCTGGCGGACCAGCTCGGCATTGTCGGCGCCGGTCAGCGCGAGGACGGCGGAATAGACGTCGGAATACTCGTCGTTGAAGAAGGGGCCGCGCACCCCGGCGGGCAGGTTCGGCACGATGTCGCCGACCTTCTTGCGTACCTGGTACCAGAGGTTCTGCACCTCCCGCGGCGGCGTGGTGTCGCGCAGCACGACGGTGGTGGTGGCGATGCCCGGGCGGACGAAGGTCTCGACGCGATCCCAGATGCGGCAGGTCCTGCAGCCGGCTCTCGATGCGGTCGGCGACCTGCGCCTGCATCTCCTCTGCCGTCGCGCCCGGCCAGGCGGCGCTGACCACCATGACCTTCAGCGTGAAGGAGGGATCCTCGGCACGGCCAAGCTGCTGCCAGGCGCCGGCGCCGAGCGCCGCGAGCAGGATCATCGCGAAGAGCGTCAGCGCGCCGTTGCGCACGCCCCAGGCGGAGAGGTTGAAGCGGGCCATTGGCGCTCCCCCTTCAGCGCAGCGAGGCGGAAAGCCGCGTGGAGACCACGCGGACGCGGCTGGCGGGATCGAGCAACTGCGGCCCGAGCGCCACCACCTGCTCGCCCGGCGCGAGCGGGCCGCTGACCTGCACGGTCTCGGCGCCGAGATGGCGCACCGCGACCGGCACCGCCTCGACGCGGCCTTCCGGCAGGACGCGCCAGACCATCGGCCCGGCGCCGCGGTCGTGCAGGGCGGAAAGCGGCAGGGTGGCGACCGGCGCGGCCTCGCGCGCCAGCCGCACCGTGCCGGTCATGCCGAGGGCGACCCAATCGGGCGCATCGGGCAGCGAGAAGCGCACGGCATAGGTGCGCAGCGCCGCATCGGCCTGCGGCGCCACCTCGCGCAGCGTGGCGGCGAGCGGCGTCTCCGGCCGCGCCCAGAAGCGCGCCTCGGCGGCGGCGTCGCGCAGCGCGGGCAGCGTGGCCTCCGGCACGCGGACCACCAGCTCGCGCTCGCTCGTGTCGGCCAGGCGCAGCACCGCCTGGCCTTCCGTCACCACCTGGCCGGCCTCGGCGAGCAGGGCGGCGACGACGCCATCGCTCGGCGCGCGCAGCGTGGCGTAGGAGAGGCGGTTGCGCGCCAGTTCCAGCGCGGCGCGGGCGCCGACAACGCGCTCCGCCGCGGCGCGCGCGGCCGCCTGGCGCTGGTCGTCGAAGGCGGCCGCGACATGGCCGGCCGTCAGCAGGGAGCGGGAGCGCGCGGCATCGTTGGCAGCCTGGCGGGCCTGCGCCTCGGCGCCGGCGAGATCGGCTTCGGCGCTGCGCAGCGCCAGGGCGAGGTCGGCGGGGTCGAGCCGGGCGAGCTCCTGGCCGGCGACGACGCGCTCGCCCAGCTCCACCAGCCGGGCGGTGATGCGGCCGCCGGTGCGGAACCCGAGCTCGGCCTCGTGCCGGGGGCGGACGATGCCGGTGTAGGCGGTGCCGGCCTCGGCAGGGGCGAAGGCGACCTGGGCGACCTGCACGGGGCGGGGTTCGGGGGCGGGCGTGGCCTGGGCCGCCGCCGGCGGCTCGGCGCGGCAGGCGGCAAGCAGCGGCAACAGCAGGAGCAGGGCGGGAGTGCGCGCAGCACGGACGAGGTGGCGCATGGAGGGGCCTCCGGTGCAGGAGGCACTATCATGACTACCGACTGATGAAAGTCAATAACCGTCAGTTCGGAGCCTTCAGGGTCGGAGACCCCGCAGCAGCAGCGCGATGATGGTGTCGAGCTCCCCCGCCATCTCCTCCTCAGGCGTGTTGCGCCCGACGCATTCGCAGATCATCACGGGGTGCATGAAGGCCATCACGGCCTGCTTGACCGCCTTGGCCGTCGCCTCCGGATCGAGTTTCGCGAAGGCACCGCTGGCCATGCCGTCCATCAGCACGTGGCGGACCGCGGTGGTGGTGGCATGGATGAAGCGCTCCACCACGCCCCAATGCTCGGCCATGGCGGCGGTCACCATGTCGTGCAGGCGGCGCTCCGAGAAGAACAGGGCCAGATGGCGGCGGTGCAGCGTGCGGAGCAGCGTGGCGAGGCGTTCCTCCGGCGGCCCCTCGCCGCGGGCAATGGCCCAGATCTCGGCCTCCAGCCCGCCCAGCATGCGGGCGGCGATCGCCTCGTTGATTGCGCTCTTGGAGGGGAAGAAGCGATAGACATTGGCGGGCGACATGCCGAGCTCGCGCGCGATGTCGGCCACCGCGGTCTTCTGGTAGCCCATGGTGCGGAACAGCCGCTCGGCGGTGTCCTCGATGCGCCGCTTCGTCTCCTCGGGGGAGGCGCCGCGCCGGGGGGGCGCTTCCGTGCTCGTGCTCATAAATTATGATATATTCCCTCAGTCGTCAGATTGCCATAAACTTTCGCGACGGGGGGCGGCTGTGGCCATCGGGGTTGCGGCGGCCATGCCCGATCCGTTCGGCAGTGCGCAGGATGCCTGCGGCGGGTGGGTCATCGTGTGGCGGCTGGGCGCATGTCGAGCGCCAGCGTCTCCTCGTCCATCCGCGCGGTGAAGGACATGCGCTGCGCCTGCACCGCCCAGACCGCGGACAGGTTCACGACCGGGATGATCGCGTTCTCGTCCATCGCGGTGCGGATGCCCTGCTCGACCAGGTTGCGCCGCTCCGCTTCCTCCAGCGCGTCCAGGCTGGCGCGGGTGATGCGGTCCACCTCCGGGTTGGAGTAGCGCATCCGGTTGAAGGTGCCGAAGCGCGGATCCACGCCGCGGCTGTGCAGCAGCGCGGCGAGCATGTAGGTCGCATCGCCGGTCAGCGTGCCCCAGCCATTCATCGTCAGGCTGTAGTCGCCACGCGTGAAGTTGGTGAAGTAGACCGAGGCCGGCAGTGCAATCACCTCCGCCGTGATGCCGATGGAGGCCAGCGACCGGCCGAGCGCGGCGCAGACCTGCGCATCGCCGGCGAAGCGGTCGTTGGTGCAATGCAGCTGCACCCGGAAGCCACGCGGATAGCCGGCCTCGGCCAGCAGGCGGCGGCCCTCGGCGGGGTCGTGCCGCAGCTGGCCGGCCCCGCGCGGCACGCCGAAGAAGGAGGTGGGCAGCGGCGTGTCCGCCGGCTCCGCGAGGCCCTGCATGACGGTGCGTGCCATGCCGTCGCGGTCGATCGCGAGTGACAGCGCACGCCGGACCCGCACGTCGCGGAACGGGTTCTGCGCGAGCGGGCGGCCTTCGTTGTCGGTCACCAGCGGTGATGTCTCGCGCCCGTCGGGATGCAGCAGGAACACCTGGATTGAGGGCACCTGCAGCACGTCCACGCCCGGGGTTCGACGCAGCGCGGTGACGCTGGGCGGCGGGACCTGGTTGATGAGGTCCACACTGCCCGCGAGCAGCGCGGCGACGCGTGCGCTGTCGCTGGGGATCTCGCGCAAGGTCACGCGGTGGAAGTGTGGCTTCGTGTCGCCCCAATAGGCGTCGCTGCGTTCCAGCACCAGCTCGCCGCGCGGCGCCCAGGTGACGTAGCGGTAGGGTCCGGTGCCGATCGCCGCATCGCCGGAGCGGAAGGTGGGATTGCTGCGCGCCTGCACGATGAAGACGCGATCGAGTTCCGCAAGCAGCGTCGGCGCCGGGGCATGCGTGCGGAAGCGGATGGTGTGCTCGTCCACCACCACCGCGGCGGCGATCGAGCGGACATAGGCGGCGAGCCCGCCGGTGCCGGCCACCACGGTCGGGATGCGCGCCACGGAGAATTTCACGTCCTCCGCCGTGAAGGGCGTGCCGTCGTGCCACGTCACGCCGCGGCGCAACCGGAACTCCCAGGTGGTGCTGTCGATGCGCTGCCAGCTTTCGGCGAGGTTCGGCTGCAACTCCATCTCGGGGCCACGGCGGACCAGGGCATCGAAGATGTTGCGCAGCGCCGATGCGTGCTGGCCGGCCGAGGAGACATGCGGGTCCATCGAGAGCGGGCCGGCCCGCACGCCGACGGTCGCATCCTGCGCGCGGGCCGGGCCGCCGAACAGCAGCGCCGGTCCCATCACGACCATGCCGAGCAGGCGGCGCAGCGCCATCATCCGCCGGGGGTGGGCATGGTCCATCGTGGCTCTCGCGCTGCCGTGTGCGGCGCGACACTACTGTCGGCATGGCGGCGCCGACAGAGAGAAAGCGGGTGCCGGCCATGCATTGACAGTGCCGCCCGGCGGCGGAGAGTCGGACGGGGTACGACGCCCGCACCAGGAGCCAGGTCCGCGATGTCCAAGCTGTGCTGCGTCCGCACCATCCGCATCGCGGAGCGGCCGAACCTAGTCTGGGTGGAACTCGAGACCGATGAGGGGTTGACCGGGCTGGGCGAGAGCTTCCGCGGCGCGGAGGCGGTGGAGGCGGTGATCCACGAGCAGGCCGCGCCCTGGCTGCTCGGCCGCGACAGCCGGCGGATCGAGGCGATCTCCCGCCACCTGACGACGCCCTATGTCGGCTTCGGCGCGGCGAGTGCCGAGCTGCGCGCGGCCAGCGCGGTGGACATCGCGCTGTGGGACCTGGCCGGCAAGCGCCATGGCATCCCCGTGCATGAGGCGCTCGGCGGCGCTGCGCGCAGCGAGATCCGCAGCTACAACACCTGCGCGGGCTACGCCTACAACAGCGGCAACAAGGGCGGCGGCGCGGCGGGGCGACGCGATGTCGCGGGCGACGAGGCAGCGGTCGGCCCCTATGACGACCAGGTCGCCTTCATGCGCGACGCCGGCGCGCTGGCCGAGAGCCTGCTCGCCGAAGGCTTCACGGCGATGAAGATCTGGCCGTTCGACGGCTACGCCGCTTCGACGGGCGGGCAGATGATCGCGCTGGCCGACCTCAAGGCGGGGCTGGAGCCGTTCCGCAAGGTGCGCGCCGCGGTGGGCGACCGGATGGAGCTGATGGCGGAGCTCCACAGCCTGTGGAGCGCGTCGGCGGCCGAGCGGATCTGTCGCGCGCTGGAGGATGTCGGCGTCTTCTGGGCCGAGGACCCGATCGGCAAGATGAACGACTTCGGCGCGCTCGCCGATCTGCGCCGCCGCACCCGAACGCCGATCTGCGGCAGCGAGACCCTGGGCGGGGCGGTGAGCTACCGGCAGATGCTGGAAGCCCAGGCGGTGGACATCGTGATGCTCGACCTCGCCTGGTGCGGCGGGTTGACCGAGGGGCGCAAGATCGCCGCGCTTGCCGAGGCCTACGCCAGGCCGCTGGCGCCGCATGACTGCACCGGGCCGGTGACGCTGATGGCGGGGCTGCACCTGGCGCTGCACGCGCCGACCGCGATCTTCCAGGAGGTGGTGCGCGCAACCCTCGCGACCTGGTACCGGGACCTGGTGACCGGGCTGCCGGTGATCCGCCAGGGCATGGCGCAGGCGCCGACCGCGCCGGGGCTCGGAACCTCCTTGCTGCCCGGGGTTGCATCGCGCAAGGATGCGGTCGTGCGGGAAGCACGCGGGTAGATGATCTTGCGAGAGGCACGCGGGTAGCAGGCGCACCCGCACCGGAGGAACCGTTTCATGCAACGACGCAGGTTTCTGCAGGCCGCGGCCGGCGCGCCGCTGGCGCTGGCCGCGCCCGCGCTGCACGCGCAGGAATTCAACCAGACGCTGCGCATCATCGTGCCCTTCGGGCCGGGCGGCACCAGCGACATCCTGGCCCGCCTGATCGCGCAGCCGCTCTCGGCGCGGGTCGGCCAGAACGTGATCGTCGAGAACCGTCCGGGGGCCGGCGGCAATATCGGCGCCGACCATGTGGCGAAGAGCCGGCCGGACGGGCACACCATGGTGCTGCTCGACATCTCCGCGCTGGCGACCAATCCCTGGCTGTTCGCGCGCATGCCGTTCGACCCGCTGCGCGACCTGGCGCCGGTGCAGATGGTGGTCTTCGCGCCCTACATCCTGGCGGTGAACAATGCGCTGCCTGTCCAGAACGCCGCCGAGCTGGCGGCCTATGCCAAGGCGAATCCGGGCAGGCTGAACGCCGCCAATTCCGGCACCGGCACGCTGACGCACATCGTAGCCCTCTCGCTCGCCAACCATTGGGGCGGGGCGATGGAGCATGTGCCCTATCGCGGCGGCGCGCCGGCGCTGCTTTCGCTGGTGTCGAACGAATCCAACCTGACCATGGCGGGCGCCACGCAATCCATGGCCTATGTGGTCAATGGCCAGATGCGCGGCATCGCCGTGACCGGCCCGCGCCGCTTCCCCAACCTGCCGAACCTGCCCACCTTCCGCGAGCTCGGCTGGCCGGAGCCCGATGCCGGCACCTGGCAGGGCCTGCTGGTGCAGGGCCAGACGCCACCCAACGTCGTCGCCCGGCTGGAGCGCGAGGTCGCTGCGGTGCTGAACGAGCCGGCCGTGAAGGCGCGCATCGCGCAGATCGGCGGCGAAGTGCAGGCCGATGGCGCGGCCGCCTTCCGGGCGCGGCTGGTGGCGCAGACCGAGAGCTACGGCCGGATCATCCGCGCCAACAACCTGCGGATCGAATGATGCTGCGGCGGACGGTGCGTGTGCATGCGCAGGTAAGCCCGGATGCCGGCACTGCGCCGCAGTTCACCGAGGACCGGATCGCCGCGGCGCTGGCCGATCTCGGCGGCGCCGTGCAACTCAGCCACGGCGGGACGGCGGAGGCGTTCGAGGCGGCGCTGACTGAGGCGGAGGTGCTGTTCCTCACCGGCCAGGCGCCGCTGCACGACCTGTCGCGACGCGCGCCGAAGCTGCGCTGGATCAGCTGCACCAGCGCGGGCGTCGAGGGGCTGCTGAAGCTCGATCTGCCGCGGCAGGTGGTGCTGACCAATGCCAGCGGCACGCATGAGCCGAAGGCGGCGGAGTTCACGCTGACCGCCGTGCTGATGCTGAACAACCAGCTGCCGCAGCTGATGACGGCGCAGCGCGCGCATCGCTGGGCGCCGCGCCCGGCCTCCGTCGTGGCGGGGAAGACCGCGCTGATCCTCGGCATGGGCGCGCTCGGCGGCGCGGCGGCGACGGCGCTGAAAGCCCAGGGCATGCGGGTGGTCGGCAACAGCCGCTCCGGCCGGCCGCATCCCTCGGTGGATGTGATGACGGCGGGCGACGGCTTCCGCACGCACCTGCCGGCGGCCGATTTCCTGGTGATCGCGCTGCCGCTGACGCCGGAAACGCATGGGCTGATCGGCCGTGCGGAGCTCGACCTGCTGCCGCGCCATGCCGGCGTGGTGAATATCGGCCGCGGCGAGCAGCTCGATGCGGTGGCGCTGGCCGCGAAGCTGCGCGAGGGCAGCCTCGCCGGCGCCGTGCTGGACGCGCTGCCGCAGGAGCCATTGCCGGAGGACAGCCCACTCTGGGACACGCCGAACCTGGTGGTGACCGCGCATTGCGGGCTCTATGACCCGGTGGCGTATGGCCCGCGCTGCCTCGATCTGTTCCGTGCCAATCTGCGCCGATTCCTGGCCGGCGAGGCGCTCCACCAGGTGGTGGAGCGCGGCCGCGGATACTGAGCTGGCGGGTCAGCCGACGGTGATGTTGGCCTCCCGCACCACCTGGCCCCAGAGCGCGATCTCGCGCTGCAGCAGATCCGCCAGCTCCGCCGGGGTGGAGTGCTGCGCATCGCCGCCGGCGCGGGCCAGCGCGGCCTTGGTCGGCTCATGCGTCAGCGCCGCGCGCGTCGCCGCGGCGAGGCGGGCGATGATCGGCTCCGGCGTGCCCTTCGGCGCGAAGACGGCGCCCCAGGTGCCGGCCACGTAGTTGGCGACGCCCGCCTCCTGCATGGTCGGCAGTTCCGGCACCAGCGCGTGTCGCTGCGCGGCGCAGATCGCAAGGCCCTTCACGCGGCCGCCGCGCAATTGCGGCACCAGGGAAGGCAGGCTGTCGAACATCGCGTGGATGTTGCCGGCGACGAGGTCGTTCATCGCCGGCGCGCCGCCGCGATAGGGCACATGCGTCAGCTTCACGCCGGCGCGCAGGTTGAACAGCTCACCCGCCAGGTGCAGCGAGCTGCCGGTGCCGCCGGAGCCCCAGGTCAGCTCCCGTTGCTTCGCCAGGGCGATGAAGTCCTGCACGCTGTTCACCGGCAGCGTCGGATTCACGATCAGCGCCTGCTCGATGCGGAAGGTGACCGAGATCGGCGCGAGATCCGTCGAGGGATCGAAGTTCATGTCGCGGAACAGGTGCCGGTTCACCGCCACCGGGCCGTTGCTCGACAGCACCAGCGAGTAGCCGTCCGGTGCGGAGCGCACGATGTTCTCGATGCCGAGATTTCCCCCGGCGCCGCCGCGATTCTCGACCACCATCGGCTGGCCGAGCAGCTCGGTCATCTTCTGCGCGTAGATCCGCGCAACAATGTCGGTGCCGCCGCCGGCGGGGAAGGGCACGACCAGGCGGACGGGCCGGCTGGGATAGGCCGCTCCTGCCGCCCCTTGGGCCAACGCCGGCGCAGGCAGCAGGGCCGCGGCGAGCAGCGCACGGCGTGGGATCGTGAAGGTCATCAGCGGTCCTCCCAGTTCGCAAGAGCCTGTTGCACATGGGCGACGCCGTAGTCGCGTTCGGCGGCGTCCCGGGAAACCTTGCCATCGAGGATGTCGGCGGCGAGCGCATGCGGGTCGCGCTGGGAGGGCGCGCCGAAGCCGCCGCCGCCCGGCGTCTGGATGCGCACCGCCTCGCCGGCGGCGAGCGGCAGCGCGGTGGTCGCGGTGGGCAGCGGCTTCTCGCCCGGCGTGCCGGGGTTGTGGCGCAGCCTGGCGAGACCGCCGGGCAGCCCGCCCTCGCAGCCCGGCGCGTCGGTGAGGTAGCCTTCGCCGCGCGCGGTCAGCAGCGAGCCGTCCACCCGCGAGGAAACCTGCCGCGCGAGCCCCAGCCCGCCACGCCAGCGGCCGGCGCCGCCGCTATCCGGCACCAGCGCATATTCGTCCACCAGCAGCGGGTACTCGATCTCCAGCGCCTCGGCCGGCAGGTTGGAGGAATTGACGGTGTGTACCTGCGCGGCATCAGCGCCATCGGCGCCGCAGGTCGCGCCGATGCCGCCGGCCAGCGTCTCGAGATAGACATAGGGGCCGCCGTTGCGGCGCTCCCCGGCAACCAGCAGCAGGGGGACTGAATCGTGGCTGGCCGCCATGCGCCGCTCCGGCGGCACGGCGCGGTTCATCGCGTCGAAGATCGCGCCGGCGGCGCGATTGCAGGTGATCGCGCGCACCGCGGTGGCGGCCGGGAAGCGCGGGTTGAGGATGCTGCCTTCGGGCGCCGAGAGGCGGATGCTCTCGAACAGGCCACTGTTCGCCGGCAGGTCGGGATCGAGCAGCGCCTTCACCGCGTAGTAGCAGGTGGCTTCCAGCGCGACGCCCGCGACGTTCATCGCGCCGCGCGCCTGCGGCGCGGAGCCTTCGAAGTCGAGCAGCAGGTCGTCGCCTTTCACCGCGACACGCACGGCGAGGCGTATCCTGCCGCCGCCGGGCAGGCCATCGGAGTCCATCCAGCGCTCGCCATGCCACTCGCCATCCGGCATCGCGGCGATGCGCGCGCGCAGGCGGCGGGCGGTGTAGGCGATCAGGTCGTCGACCGCGCGCTCGACCTTGTCGATCCCGTCGGCATCGACAAGGCGCAGCATGAGGTCGGCGCCGCGGCGGTTCACGGCGATCTGCGCGCGAAGGTCCAGCGTGCGCTCGATCGGCTCGCGGGAATTGTGCGCGATCAGGCGGAGCAGGTCCTCATCCACCTCGCTTCCGCGGCCTTCCGGCCCGACTCCTCCCCGCGCGATGCGCATGACGGGGATGCGCAGCCCTTCCTCGAAGATGCTGCGCGCCGATTGCGACATCGAGCCGGGGTAGGGACCGCCGACATCGGAGTGGTGGCCGGTGTTCACGGCGAAGAACACCACGCGGCCATCGCGGAAGATCGGGGTGACGATGGTGATGTCAGGCTGGTGCGTGCCGCGGGCGAGGAAGACGTCGTTGCAGACGAAGGCGTCGCCATCCTTCATTGCGCTGGCCGGCGTGTGTTCCAGCACCGACCGCACCGCGCCGAGCAGCGAGCCCAGGTGCAGCGGCATGTGGGCGGCCTGCGCGATGCAGCGCCCGCGCACGTCGAACATGCCGACCGAGCAGTCCTTGCGCTCCTTGATGTTGGTGGAGAAGGAGGCGCGGATCAGGATGTGCCCCATCTCCTCGGTGATGGAGAGCAGGCGGTTGGCGAAGACCTCCATCGCCACCGGGTCGGCGGCCGGGGCCTGGTGGGTGTCAGGCATGGGCGGTCGCCTCCTGCGTGGCGGCGTTGCGTGCGGTCTGGCGCAGCACGATGTTGCCATCGCCGTCGAGCTCGACGAGCTGGCCGGGGAAGGCGACGGTGGTTGCGCTCATCTCCTCGATCACGGCGGGGCCGGTGAGGCGCGCGCCGGCGGGCAGCCTGTCGCGGTCATAGACCGGCGTGTCGCGCCAGCCGATCTCGCGATCGAAATAGACCCGCCGCTGGCCGATGCGCGCCGCCTCCGGCGAGCCCTCGGAGGGCGGTGGCTCCGGCGCGCCGCGCGGCACGCGGCCCAGCGCGGTCAGCCGGCAATTCACCAGCTCCACCGTGCGCCCGGGGATCGCATAGCCATAGGTGCGTTCATGCTCCATCGCGAAGGCCTCGCGCAGCGCGGCGAGATCGAGCCCGCCTTCCGGCAGCTTCACGCGTACCTCGAAGTTCTGGCCATCGTAGCGCAGGTCCACGGCGCGCGCGGCGTCGCGCTGGGCCGGCGGCACGCCTTCGCCTTCGAGCCAGGATTGCGCTTCGGACGCCATCTCGCCGAACAGCGCGCCGGCGCGCGACCAGCTTGCCTCGTCGAGCGGCGCGATGGCGGTGCGCACGAAATCCAGCGCGATGTCGGCCAGCAGGATGCCGCGTGCGCACATCGTGCCCGGCTCCCGCGGCACCACGACGACCGGGATGCCGCATTCGCCTGCCACCTCGGTCGCGTGCAGCGGGCCGGCACCGCCATAGGCGAACAGCGCGAAGCGTTCCGGCGCATAGCCGCGCTCCGTCGTCACGCCGCGGATGGCGCGGCCCATGTTCGCCACCGCGACGCGGATGATGCCGAGGGCTGCTTCCTCCACCGGCAGGCGCAGCGGCGTCGCGATCTTCTGCGCCACCGCCTGGCGCGCCGCGGCGGCATCCACCGGCATCGCGCCGCGCAGCAGCGCCACGGGATCGAGGCGCCCGAGCACGATATTGGCATCTGTCAGCGTCGGCTCCGTACCGCCCTTGCCATAGGCGACCGGGCCGGGATGCGCGCCGACGCTGCGCGGCCCCACCTTCAGCGCGCCGCCGGCATCGATGAACGCCACGCTGCCCCCACCGGCGCCGATCACGTCGATGCCGATCGCCGGCACCTTCACCGGATGCCCCGCGACATCGCGTGCGGAGGTGGAGGTCGGCGCGCCCTGCGCAATCACCGAGACGTCGGTGGACGTGCCGCCGACATCGAAGGTCACAACATCGCGGAAGCCCGCCGCGCCCGCCACCACCGCCGCGCCGATCACGCCCGCGGCGGGCCCGGAGAGGCAGGTGCGGACCGGCGCCGCGCCGGCGGTCGCCACCGACATCAGCCCGCCATTCGAATGCACGGTGTAGGGGCCCGGCACGATGCCGGAGTCGCGCAGCCGCGATTGCAGCCGCTCCAGGTAGCGGGCCATGCGCGGGCCGACATAGGCGTTCATCACCGTGGTGGAGAAGCGGTCGAACTCGCGGAATTCCGGCAGCACCTCGGCCGAGATCGAGAGATAGGTGTCCGGCGCCACGCGCTGCAGCACGCGCTTGGCGGAAAGCTCGTGCCGCGGGTCGCGCCAGGCATGCACGAAGCCGACGGCGATCGCTTCCACGCCCTGCGCCAGCAATGCGCGCGCCGCCTCCTCCACCTCCGCCTCGTCGAGGTCGCGCAGCACGGTTCCCTCGGCGGCCATGCGCTCGGCGATCTCGATCCGCCGCCGCCGCGGCACCAGCGGCTCCGGCCGCTTCACCGTGTAGTCATACAGGTTGGGCCGCGTCTGCCGGCCGATCTCCAGCACGTCGCGGAAGCCCCTGGTGGTGAGAAGCCCGGTGCGCGCGCCGCGGCGTTCGATCACCATGTTGGTCGCCACCGTGGTGCCATGGCCGAGGAACACCACCTCGCCGGCTGCGCCCTGCGCGCGCGAGAGCAGGCCGAGGATTCCCGCCTCGATCGCCTCGGAGGGGTCGTGCGGCGTGGAGGGCACCTTGTGGAAGGTGATGCGCCCTGTCGCCTCGTCCACCAGGGCGAGGTCGGTGAAGGTGCCGCCGACATCGAGGCCGATCCGCAGCCTTCGCGCCATGAGGATGCTCCGCGATCTGTCGGAAGGCAGCCTCGCACTGGCCGCCACCTGCGTCGAGACGCAACCGGCTGCATTTCGAAATATGGTCCGGCGCGGGCGGTTGCCGCGCCCCGTGCCGCTGGCTACCGTCCCGCGGGTAAGGAGGCCACAGGATGCCGGAGCGTGCCGGTGCTGATTGCGGGCGGCGGCCCGGTGGGATTGAGGCTCGGCAGTGATCGCGCGCATCGTGAAGTGCCTGCTGGAGGCGGTGCGGTCCTGCGGCGCGCCGGGGCTGGTGCTGGCACGGCCGGATGGGCATGTCTGCCGGCGCGGCAACAAGGATCCTGCCGATGCGGCGTGCATCGCCGCGCGGCTCACGGGAAAGGACGGAGTAGCAGGATGGCGGTCGAATACGCCCCGCGCGGCTTGCTCGGCGTGCTGACGCCGCAGGCGAACACCACGGTCGAGCCCGAGCTGATGGCGCTGCTGCCGCCCGGCGTCGCCATGGTGAATGCGCGCATGACCTCCGCGAAGACCACCATCGTTGCGCGGTTGCTGGACTACCTCGCCGCGCTGGAGGCGTGGTCGGACCAGTTCGCCAATGCGCCGGTCGGGGCGATCGCGTTCGCCTGCACCGGCGCCTCCTACTACGCCGGTGTCGCCGAGGAGGAGGCGGCGGTCGCGCGCATTTCCGCGGCGCGCGGCGTGCCCTTCATCACCGCCGGCCATGCGGTGCGCGATGCCTTCCACGCGCTCGGCGCGAGGCGGATCGGCCTGGTCAGCCCCTATCCGCAGGACCTGACCGGCGCGGCCGCCGCCTATTGGCAGGCGATGGGCTTCGAGGTGGTGCGCATCTCCGGCTCCGCGCTGGAGGATGGCGGATTCCACCCGATCTACGCGATGAGCGGAGAGGGCGCGCATCAGGCGCTGATGGCGCTGGACCCGGCGGGGTTGGATGCCATCGCGATGCTCGGCACCGGGATGCCGACGCTCGCGCCGATCCAGCGCACACCGTTCCATGGCGGCGTGCCGGTGCTCTCCTGCATGCTGGCGCTGGCTTGGCGGAGCGTCTGCGCGCTGGATGGCGCGGCGCCGAGCGGGGAGAACCTGCTTGCGTGGGTGCGCGGCGAAGGCTGGGGTCGGCGCTACCTGGCCCGACGCGTGGGCGGTGGCGGGAGGCCGGATTGATGAACCCGATTGGCGGGCGCGCCGCCTGGACCGGCGCGGAGCTGGCGCGGGATGCCGGCTGGATCATGGCGCTGCCGGACGGCGCGGCGGAGGAGATCGACGCCGCGCTGGCGGCTCTGGGCGGTCGCGCACCGCCCGGATTCGACGCGCGCGATTTTCCGCTGCCGCGCACGGCACCTTTCCTGGCGTCGGTCGCGCACGAGTTGGAGAGCGGCCGCGGGCTGGTGCGCCTCATCGGCCTCGACCCGGCGCGCTACACGCAGGCGGATCTCAAGCGCGTCTTCTGGGGGCTGATGTGCCATCTCGGCACGCCGCTGCCGCCGAACACCAGCGGCGAGATCATCGCCGAGGTGAAGGACGAGACCGGCACCGGCGCCGCGGTGGCCAGCGGCACGGCCCGCGCGCGCAGCCGCTCAACCGGCCCGCTGCGCTTCCACACGGACAAGTGCGACCTGCTCTGCCTGCTGTGCGCGTCCAACGGGATCGCCGGCGGCGTGTCCCGCATCGTCTCCACCGTGGCGATCCATGACGCGATGCTCGCCCGCCGGCCCGACCTGCTGGCGGTGCTGCATGCGGATTTCTGGCGCGCCCGGCCGGCGGATGAGGAGGGCGCGGGCATGGCGACCCGGCCCTTCCCCATGCCGGTCTTCGCGCGCGGCCCGCAGGGGGATTTCACCAGCCAGTACAGCCGCACTTATGTGGAACTCGCGCAGGGCATGCCGGGCGTGCCACCGCTGACGCCTGCGCAGATCGAGGCGATGGACCTGCTGGCGGCCCTCGCCGAGGAACTCTGCCTGGAGATGCCGTTCGAGCCCGGCCAGATCCAGCTGATGAACCAGCACGTCACCTATCACGGCCGCACCGCCTATGCGGATGGCGCCGGCGGGCGGCGCAACCTGCTGCGGATCTGGCTGTCGAGCCCGATCAGCCGTGCCCTGCCGGCGGGCCATGCCGGCCAATGGGGCGATGTGCGCGCCGGAGCGCTGCGCGGCGGTGCCATGCCGGGGCGCAGCGCCTTCGCCGGCTGAGGCGGGGGACGGGGCGCAAGGAACCAAAGCCGCGCTCGATCCTTGTTCCGGTGCGCCCCGCAGCCAGCGGGTGTCCTCCTGCGCCCGAGGGGATCCGAAGCCGGAACGATGCCGCAGATCTTCTCGCCCCGTGCCGATGGCCGCTTCCGGCTGACGCTGCTTCTCCTGGTGGCTGGGCTGCTTGGTGCGGCCTTGCTCGCCTATGCGCTGGCGCGGTCGGACCGCGCCTGGGCGATCGGGCAGCCGGCGCCGCAGCCCATCCCCTTCAGCCATGCGCTGCATGCCGGCAACATCGGGCTCGACTGCCGGTATTGCCATGCGCAGGTGGAGCGGTCCGGGAATGCGGGCATGCCGAGCGCGGCGCTCTGCCTGGGTTGCCACCAGCAGGTCTGGATGGGCGCGTCCATCCTGGCGCCGCTGCATGACAGCATCGAGCTCGGCGATCCGATCGCCTGGGCTTCGGTGCACCGGCTGCCCGGCCATGCGCGCTTCCATCACGGCGTGCACGTGCAGGCGGGCGTGGACTGCGCGACCTGTCATGGCGCCGTGCAGACGATGCCGCGCACAGTGAAGGTGCACAGCATGTCGATGGGCTGGTGCCTGGAATGCCACCGCGCTGCCGCGGCCATGGTGCCGACCGCGAACCGGGCGCCCGATGAGCTCGGGCCGCTCGGCCTCTGGCACGGCGGCGTGGAGCTGCCGCCGCTCACGCGCTGCTCGACCTGCCACCGATGAGCGGGAGCCATCCCGGCCGGCGCGAGATCCTGCGCCTCTCCGCCGCCTCGCTCGCGCTGGCCGCGGCGGGCTGCGACGAGCCGACGGAGTTCGGCCAGCCGCTCTACGCGCCGCCGCGCGGCGAGGTGCAGGACGCCGCGACCTATGCCACGGTTCTGGATCTGCAGGGCCTCGGCCGCGGCATGCTGGTGCGCACGCGTGCCGGGCATGCGGTGAAGGTGGATGGCAATGCGCTGCATCCGGCGAGCCTCGGCGCCACCGATGTCTTCGCCGAGGCCGCGGTGCTGTCGCTGCACGACCCCGCCCGCGCGCGCCGCCTGCGGGAAGGCGGCTGGACGCGTGCGCCGGCAGCGCTGGATGCCACCCTGGCCGCGGCGCGCGCGGAGCTGGCGGCACGCAACGGCGCGGGGCTGCATGTCGTGACCGGCCCGATCGCCTCGCCCACCACGGCGCGGCTGCTGGCAACGCTGCTCGCCGCATGGCCCGGCGCGCGCTGGCAGCAATACGACCCGCTGGCGGAGGATGCGGCGCTGGCCGGCGCGGAGCTTGCGTTCGGCACGCCGGTCGCGACCTGGCCGGACCTGGCGCGGGCGCAGGTGGTGCTGGCACTCGGCGCCGATCCGCTCGGCCCGGGACCGGCGCAGCTGCATCTTGCGCGCAACTGGGCGCTGGCGCGTGCCGAGGGGCGCGGACGCGGCGTGCTGCCCTCGCTGATCGTCGCCGAGGCCTCGCCGACGCTGAGCGGCGCCAAGGCCGATCGCCACATCCTGCTGCACCCCCGCGAGATCGAGCCCTTCGGCCGCGCGGTGGCGGCGGCGCTCGGCGTGCCGGGGTTGCAAGGTGCGGCATCGCATCCCGAGGCAGAAGCGGTCGCCGCGGCGCTGCGGCGCGCGGGCCCGGCTGCGGTGATGCTCGCCGGCCGCGCCGAGGCGCCGGGGCTGCACGCGCTGGCCCATGCGGTGAACGCGGCGCTCGGCTCGGAAGTGGTGCATCACGCCGCGCCGGCGCTGGCGCGGCCGGCGCCGATGGGCCCCGCCGCGCTGCGGCCGCTGGTGCAGGCCATGGCGAATGGCGCGGCGACGCATGTGCTGCTGCTCGGCGTCAACCCCGTCTATGACGTGCCGGCCGAGCTTGGCTTCGCGCCGGCGCTGGCGCGCGTGCCCTTCAGCCTGCATGCGGGGCTCTACCCCGACGAGACGGCGCGGCTCTGCACCTGGCAGGTGCCGCTCTCGCACGAGCTGGAGAGCTGGGGCGACAGCCGCGCCTTCGATGGCACCGCGGCGATCCGGCAGCCTGCCACGCGTCCGCTGGTCGGCGCGGCGCGCACGGTGGACGAGCTGCTCGCCGCCCTGCTCGGCGCGGAGGAACGCGCCCTGCCGCTGGTGCAGGCCACCTGGCGCGAGGCCTGGGGCGCGGCGTTCGAGGAAGGCTGGCGCGCCGCGCTGGAAGCCGGTGTCATCCCCGGTAGCGCCGCACCGCGGCTGCATCTGCCGCTGCGCCCGGGCTGGGATCCCGGCCCTGCACGGCAGTCGCAAGCGGGGCTGGTTGCCGTCTTCACGCCGGATCCCTGCACGCTGGATGGCCGCTTCGCCGAGAATGCCTGGTTGCAGGAACTGCCGCGGCCGCTGACCAAGATCGCCTGGGGCAATGCCGTGCTGCTCGCCCCGTCCACGGCGGCCGAATACGGCATGTCCGCCGGCGACGAGGTGGTGATCGAGCGCGCCGGACGGCGCGTGCTGGCGCCGGTCTGGCCGGTGCCATGGCACGCACCCGGCTGCATCACGCTGCCGCTCGGCGGCGGTCGCATTGCCAGCACCGAGGTGGGGCTGGGTCGCGGCCTCGATGCGCAGATCCTGCGCGACCCCGACACGCCCTGGACCGGCGAGCACGTCACCATGGCGCCGACCGGCCGCCACGCCCGCGTGATCGCCAGCCAGCTCGAGCGCGACTTCGACGGGCCGGCGGCGGCGCGCATCGTGGCGCCCGGCGAGGGTTTCGCGCCGCCGGCGCCTGCGCCTTCGCTCTACCCGGACTGGAAATACGAGGGCCATGCCTGGGGCATGGCGATCGACCTCGACACCTGCATCGGCTGCAACGCCTGCGTCGTCGCCTGCCAGTCGGAGAACAACATCCCCGTGGTCGGGCCGGAGCAGATGGCGATGGGGCGGCGGATGCACTGGCTGCGCGTGGACATCTACCGCCATGGCGTATCCGCCATCTTCCAGCCGGTGCCCTGCATGCATTGCGAGAAGGCGCCCTGCGAGGTGGTCTGCCCCGTCAACGCGACGGTGCACGATCATGAGGGGCTGAACGTCATGGTCTATCCGCGCTGCATCGGCACGCGCACCTGCTCGAACAACTGCCCGTACAAGGTCCGCCGCTTCAACTGGTACGACTATGCGCGCGACGAGACGCCGGTGAAGGTCCGCAATCCCGACGTGCCGATCCGCCCGCGCGGCGTGATGGAGAAATGCACCTACTGCCAGCATCGCATCGCCGCCGCGCGCAGCGAGGCGCGGATGGAGGACCGGCCAATCCGTGACGGCGAGGTGGAGACCGCCTGCCAACGCGCCTGTCCGACGCGCGCCATCGTCTTCGGCGATGTCAACGATCCCGACACGGCCGTCGCGCGCGCCAAGCGCGCCGAGCGCAACTACGCGCTGCTCGGCGAACTCGATACCAGGCCGCGCACCACCTACCTCGCCCGCGTGCAGGCAGGGCGATGAGCGGCGCAGACATGCCGCGGGCTGCGGAGGAGCGCGAGGTGGCGGACACCGCACCCGTGGCGAGGATCCCGCTGCAGCGCTTCGGCGCCACCTACTGGATTGCGCTGTCGGCGTCGGCGGCGGGGGTGGTGCTGCTCGGCGTCACCGTTGCGACGCTGCTCCGCTTCGGCACCGGCGTGTGGGGAACCAACGTCCCGCATGTCTGGGGCTTCGACCTGATCAACTATGTCTGGTGGATCGGCATCGCCAACGCGGCGAGCCTGCTCGCCGTGGTGCTGGTGCTGCGGCGACACGGGCTGCGCACCGCGGTGAACCGCTTCGCGGAGGCGGCGGCGCTGGCCGCCGTGGTGGCTGCCGGGCTCTACCCGATCCTGCATCTCGGCCGCCCCTGGCTGTTCTTCTGGGTGTTCCCCTACCCCGCGACGTACCAGGTCTGGCCGCAATTCCGCTCGACGCTGATCTGGGATTTCTGGGGAATCACCGCGCATGTGCTGGTGACCGGGCTGTTCTGGTACATCGGCCTGATCCCCGACCTCGCCACCATGCGCGATCGCGCGGCGCGGCAGGGCAGGCTGGTGGTCGCGCGTCTCTACGGTGTCTTCGCGCTGGGCTGGCGAGGCTCCGTGTGCCACTGGTCGCGGCACCAGGCGGCCTACCGGCTGGTCGCCGCGCTGCTGCTGCCGCTGCTGCTCGCGGCGCAGACCGTGGTGGCACTGGAATTCGCCACGACGCTGGTGCCCGATTGGCACCAGGCGCGGCTGCCGCTGCATGTGGTTGTCACCGGCCTTCCCTCGGGCCTCGGCCTGGTGCTGGCGCTGGCGGCGATGCTGCGGCGGACGCTCGGCCTGCACGCCTTCATCGACGCGGGCGACATGGACCTGCTCTCGCGGCTGACCGCGGCGGCGTCGCTCGCCAGCCTCTGGATCTACGCCGAGGGGCTGTTGTTCGGCCTGGTGCTGGAGGATGCGGTGGCGCGGGAGGCGATGCTGGTGCGCGTCACCGGCACCTATGCCGCCTACTACTGGGCGGGCCTGCTGCTCACCGCCATTCTCCCGCAGCTGCTGTGGAGCCGACGCATCGGCCTTAGCACCGCCACGGCGGTGCCGCTCGGCCTGTGCGCGGCCGCGGGCGCCTGGTTCGACCGCTATTCCATCGTCGTCGCGGGCATCGAGCGCACCAACCTGCCGGTTGCGCGCCCGCTCTACGTCCCGAGCGACGCGGAGTGGATGCTGCTGCTCGGAACCGGCGGGCTGTTCGTGCTGCTGCTGCTGCTGTTTGCGCGACTCGTGCCGGTGGTCTCCATGTACGAGACCCGGCACGAGGAGGCGGAGTCGGAGGCGGCATGAGGGCCGCCGATTCACGGCTTGGCGCGCTGCGCACGCTCCGCCGATCGGAGGCGACATGACCCAGCCCGCCGGCATGATCGCCGAGTTCGCCGATGCGGAGGAGATGCTGGCTGCCCTTCGCGCGGCGCGGAAGGCGGGATGGCGGCGGCTCGATGCCTATGCGCCCTATCCCGTGCCGGAAGCCGCGGAGCTTCTTGCGGTGCGCGGCTGGCCGGTGGCGGCGATCACGGTGGCGGCGGGCCTGGCCGGCGCGGTGCTGCAATACGGCACGCAGTACTACCTCAACGTGGTGGACTACCCCATCAATGTCGGCGGACGGCCGCTGCATGCCTGGCCGGTCTTCCTGCCGGCCACCTATATCGTCGCGGTGCTCTGGGCGGCGATCGCGGCGCTGGTGGGGATGCTGGTGCTGAACCGGCTGCCGCGGCTGCACCACCCGGTCTTCGCAGCGCCCGGCTTCGACCGCGCCAGCGAGGACCGCTTCTTCCTCTGCCTCTTCGTGGACGAGCCCGGCTTCGATGCAGCGCACGCCGAGCATCTGCTGCGCGGCTTCGATGCGCTGCGCATCTCGCCGGTGCCGGCGGCATGAGGCGCGCCTGGCTGTTCGCGCTGCTGCTCGCGGCATGCGATGGCTGGCCGGGCAGCGCGCCGGCACCGCCGCCCGTGCCGCCGCCGGACGGCGCGGTGCCGCGCGGCGATGCGGCCCGACGCGCCGCCCTCGCGTGGCCGGGACCGGACGCGGATGCGGCGCTGCTCGCGCGCGGCGCCGAACGCTACGCGATCTTCTGCACGCCCTGCCACGGAAGCGGCGGCGCCGGCGACGGCGCGGCGGTCGCGCGCGGCTTTCCGCGCCCGCCGCCGCTGCCAGGCGAGCCCGCGCGCAGCATGGCGGCAATCGCGACCAACCTGGCCGGCGCGCATCCCTTCGACGACCGCATTCCGCCGCGCGACCGCTGGGCCATCGCGCGGCATGTGGAGCGCCTGCGGTGAGGCGCGCCCTTGCCGCGGCGGGTGCGCTGCTGCTGGGTGGCGTCGTGCTGACGCTCGGAGGGGCAGCCGCGCTGGAGGCCTGGCTGCCGCCTTTCGTGCTGGCGCTCGGTCTTGTCATCGGTGCGCTGGGTGCGCTGATCGCGGGGCGCATCCTGGGCGAGGACTGGTTCGCACCGCTGCACCCGCCGCTCATGGGCATTGCCCGGCTGACGCCGATGGTGCTGCTGCTCGCCATGCCGCTCATCGCTGCGCCGGCGCTGCTGCATCCCTGGCTGTCCGAGCAGCCGCAACCCGGACTGCGCGCCATGTGGTTTGCGCCGGAGGTGTTCGTGTCGCGTGTCCTGCTGCTCCTCGGCGCCGTCGCGTTGGCGGCATGGCTTGTCGCGCGTCCCGGCGCATCGCGGCGGCGCAGCGCATTCGCCCTGCTGCTGCTGGTTCCCGCGGGGATGCTGCTGCCGCACGACCTGGTGCTGTCGCGCGAGCCGGGGTGGCTCGGCTCGCTGCAGGGCACCGCGCTGTTCGTTGAGCATCTTGGCGCCGCGCTGTCGGTTGCGGTGCTGCTGGTGGTGGCGCGTGGCGGTGGCGGCGCGGATCTGCGCGCCGCGGAACGCGCCTTGCTCACCCTTGCGCTGCTCACGCTGTGGCTCTGGTTCGTGCAGTTCGTGGTGGTGTGGATGGCGGACCTGCCGCCCGAGGCCCGCTGGTACCTGCGCCGCGGTGGGGCCTGGGCCTGGCTGAAAGCCGCGCTGGTTGCCGCGCTCGCGCTCGCCATCCTGGTGGCGATCCCGCCAGGCAGCGGCCCGAAGCGGCTGGCGGCGGTCTCGGCGCTGTATGCGGCGCAGCATGTCGGGCAGGTCTACTGGCTGCTGCGCCCGGCGGCGCGGGAGGTGCCGCCGGCGTGGCTGGATGGTGCGATCGCGCTGGCCGTGCTGGCGCTCTGCCTGGCGTGGCTGCGCGCTGCGGTCAGCCCGCCTGCGGGTCCTTCCGCTCCGCCTGATGCTGCTGCCAAGGCCAGCGCCCACTGATCTCGACATCGATCGAGAGGCTGAGAAACGTGCGGATCACCACGATCAGCCCCAGGGCCATCACGCTCTGCAGGTCGAGCGGCGCAGCGACGGTGCCGACGATATCAGCCGCGACGAGCAACTCCAGCCCGATCAGGATGGCGCGGCCGAGCCGCTTGCGGTAGCGCTCGTACCCTTCCTCCGCCTTGCCGATGGCGATGTCGCGCAGGTAGCGCAGCGTGGTCACTGTGGCGCCGAGCAGGACGGCCACCAGCCCCGCCATCTCCAGCCCCGTCATCACCCAATGGGCCGCGGAGGCGATGAAGGATTCGCTCTGGCTCAGCATCACCGCTCCGGGCGGAGCTCCGAGGGGCCGTCCGGCAACCTGGTGCGCACCGGCTGCGGCCAGGGCGGATAGACGCCGGCGCCGCTCGACCCGAGGGTGTAGAGATAGGCGGCCATGTCGCGTGCCACCGCCTCGCTCAGGCCGAGATCGGGCATCGCGGTGCCGGGGTTGATGGCGGGCGGGTCGCGCAGCCAGGCAACCAGATTCGCCGGCCGGTTCGGCAGCAGGCCGGCGACGTAGCCGCGCTGCGCATAGTCGTCGAGCGGCGGCCCCACCATGGCGCGCGCGTTGCGCACGCCGGGGATGCGGTGGCAGGCGCCGCAGCCGCTTTCCACCATTGCCACGCGCCCGCGCTCGGCATCGCCGCCGACGACGCGCAGATGGGGTGGCGGCGCCGGCTCGTCGCAGGCGGCGAGCCAGGGCAACAGGAGCAGCAGGGGCAGCTTGGCTTGTCTCATCGGCATATCGGTGCGACCTCGACAGCTTGGCGGCGCGGGCCGCGGGCGCATGGCTTCATGGCACGATCTGCAGCAGCGGCAGGCCGGCGAGCCAGAGCACCGCCACATAGGACCAGGCGCGCGTCGCGATTCGCAGTGGAACGTGATGCTCTGGCGACAGGTCCCCGCGCATCGCGCGTGCCAGCACGAGCAGCGAGATCCCCATCGCGACGACGACCGCGAGCCCCTGATGCAGCGCGACCACGTGCAGCAGCGTGCTGCCGGCGTCCGGCATGGCCGCCGGCGTCGCGCTGAGGCCAAGGCCGAGCAGTGTCAGCGCGGCTGCGCCACCAAGGAGCGCAAGGGCGAGCCATCCGCCGAGCCAGCCTCGCCGGCCGCGGCGCACTTCCCGCTCCGCGAGCCACATCGCGGCGACGGCAAGTGCCATCGGCGCCAGCGCGAATGCCATCGCCGCGGCTGGCTCCGCGCCGGGCGACCAGGCCGTCGTGCCGTGCAGCCGCAGCAGTGCGGCGGCGAGCGCGACGAACAGCGCGGCATCCGCGACCAGGGCGAGCCACAGCGCCGTCCAGCCCGGGGCGTGACGGTGGCCATGGGCGGTCGGAGAGGTGACGCCGGGCGCCGCCGTGTCGCGCGCCAGCGGCCACACCGAGACCAGTGCGCTCACCAGCGCCGCGCCGGCGCCGGCCAGCGCGACCGGCGGGCTCCCGGCGAGTGCGCCGAGCACCAGCGCGGTGACGCAGAGCGCCGTGATGAGCGGCATCCAGCTTCGTTCCGGCAGGTCCTGCACCAGCTGCGCGTTGCCGCCGCGGACGCTGGTTGCGTCCTGCGGTTCGGCCGGCGCCCGGGGGCCTCGTATCGCGGCCAGCAGCAGGCCGCCCAGGACCACCGCCATCCCCGTCGCCAGGATCGCGGCGCCGGCGCTTGCCGCCAGGTTCGGGGCGGCCCAGCCAAGGCCCTCCGGATAGGTGTACACCCGCCGCGGCATGCCGGCGAGGCCGAGCCGGTGCAGCGACAGGAAGGTGAGCAGCGTGCCGGCCAGCAGCAGCCAGAAGCCGAGCCGGCCACTGCGCTCGCCCGGTATGCGCCCCGTCACCGCCGGCCACCAATGGTGCAGGGCGCCGAGGAGCGGGAAGACTGCGCCACCGATCAGCACCAGATGCAGCGTGCCCACCAGCGCATGCGTTCCCTGCGCAGCCTGCGCGAGCGGCGGCAAGGCCAGGATCGCGGCCGAGATCCCACCGGCCAGGAAGACCACGACGAAGCCCGCGGCGAACAGCAGCGGCGCACCCATCCGCGGACGGCCGGCGCCGATCGTCGCGACGACGGCGGAGACGAAGATCGCGGCCGGGATTGCGACCGCGAATCCCGACGCGGTCACCAGCAGCGCCGGCGCCTCGGCGGCGAGGATGCGGTGCAGCCAGGCCCCGGCCGCAAGGGGCAGCATCGCCGCCGCCGCCGCGGCCAGCCAGCGCGGCATGACCATCGGCCGCCGCGCGTATGCCGGCAGCCAGGTGGCGAGGAGGCCCATCGCCGGCAGGACGACGATTGCCGCCTGCAGCCAGCCGAACGGCGTGACCAGCCTGTCCCACAGCAGCGGGTCGCCGCCGCCCGTCGCGGCGAAGACCGGCGAGCCCCAGCCGCGCTCGAGTTCGAGCAACACGCAGGCCAGGAGCAGCGGCGGGAAGCCGATCAGGATCATCGCCAGGGGCGCGAGCAGGTACCAGGCGAGCAGCGGCATGCGCGCCAGCTTCAGGCCGGGAGCGCGGCCGCGCAGGATGCCGGCCGCGAGCGCGACGGCACCGGCGATGCCGGCGATCGCGGCGAGACCGGTCGCCATCGCAGATGCGTCGGTGCCGATCAGGACGGCCGCGAGCAGGACCAGGCCGCCAAGCACCTGGCACCAGGATCCGAAGGCAGCCAGGCGCGGCAGCGGCAGGTCGCGCGCGCCGAGCATCGGCGGCAGCAGCCAGATCGCCGCGCCGAGCAGCGCCGGCACGGCGAAGAAGGCGAGCATCAGCGTGCCGTGCAGCGTGAACGCCGCGACATACTGTCCGGCGTCCAGCAACGCCCGCTCGGGCAGCGTAAGCTGCGCGCGCATCAGCAGCCCGAGCACGCCGGCGACCAGAAAGAAGCCGAACGCACTGGCGGCATAGCGCGCCCCGGTGCGTCGGTGGTGCAGCGCGGCGAGGCGGCGCCACCCCCGCGGCGGTGCCGCATCGAGCGGCGCCAGCCGCGAGCGCATGGCGGTGGCCGCGTTCACCGCAGGCCCTCCAGGTAGGTTGCCAGCGCGTGCAACTCGGGCCCGGTGAGCAGGTGGAAGCTCGGCATCTTCGCGCCGGGCTTGATCTGCTGCGTCGCCGCGATCCAGCCGGTCAGCGCGGCCCGGGTGTTCGGCAGCATCCCTGCTCCGATCGTCTCGCGCGAGGCGAAATGCGTCAGGTCGGGGCCAGCTTCGCCGTCTGCCCCATGGCCGCGCACCGCATGGCAGGAGCCGCAGCCCGACGCGATGAAGATGTCGCGCCCCTGCAATGCCGGCCCGGCTTGTGGCGCCGCCGCCGCGGCTGCCTGGGCGCGCAGCCAAGTCTGCCATTCGTCGCGCGGCATCGCCAGCACGGGGAGTGCCATGTGCGCGTGCTGCACTCCGCAGAACGCGTAGCAGGCAGCGCGGAACGCGCCAGGCGCATCGGCGCGCAGGACGAGTTCCTCGGTTCGCCCGGGCACAAGGTCCGCCGCACCGCCAAGCGCGGGGATGGCGAAGCCGTGGATGACATCCCGCGAGGTGAGCCGCAGCCGGACCGGCACGCCGGCCGGGATGTGCAATTCGTTCGCCGTCACCACCGCCGGCGCGCCCGGCGCGGGACCGGCATAGCGGATCTCCCACCAGAACTGCCGCGCGACGATCTCGATGGTCGGACCGGCTTCGGCCGCGGCGGGCAATGGGCCGCGCGGCAGCACGAGCAGCATTGCCGTCAATGCGATCCCCGGCAGTGCGAGGCCGCCGCCGACCACCATCCAGCGCGCGGCGCGCGGGCCGAGACGATGTTGCGGAAACAGTAGCGCATGTGCGAGGGCCGCCGTCGCCAGCAGCGCGACCGGCAGCGCGATCCACAGCGCGGTGCGAAGCAGCTCCAGCTTCTCGCGCGCATCCGGCCCCGCCGCTTCGAGAGCGAGGGCGGCGGACGAACCGGCGGCCAGCATCGCGGCAGCCAGTGCGAGCAGCGCCCCCGCCCGGCCGCCGGCGCGCGGACTGGGAGATATGGTCACACTTTCGCCGGGCCGTTGCGGCGGCAATGCATGGGCAAGCCTCGACCTCCTCGCCGGCGCTGGGCTCGTTGGGGGCACGGACGCAACACTTCGGAACGGCTGCGGTTTCCTGACCGCGCCCGTGCTGGTATTCTTGGTGGCAAGAAAGAGCCGGGCAGGGTGTGGTGCGTTGCACGCATGCGTGAAGCGGGCGCCTCCGCGCACCGTTCGGTCGCGCCCGGGTTGGGCAGGTGACGATGGGAGCGCCGTGCCAGTGATTGAACGCAACATTCGCGCTATGGCGTGGACATGACCATGGCGGCGCTGCTGCCGATGGCGGTGCTGGTGCTGTTCCTCGGCGCCGCCGTGGTGCCGCTGACGGCGCGGCGAATGGGCCGGGTGCAGGCCGCCTGGTCGGCGGCGGCGACCCTCGGCTTTGCCACGCTGCTGCTGCTGCCGCTGGCGCCCGATGCGTTGGCGGGCGGCACGCGCGTGCTGCGGATTCCCTGGCTGACCGAGTGGGGCCTCGATCTTTCCTTTCGCTTCGATGGGCTGGCGCTGCTGTTTGCGATCCTGATCCTCGGGATCGGGCAGCTCATCATCCTCTACGGCGCCTACTACATGCCGGAGAAGGACGGGCTCGGCCGGCTGTACGGCACGTTGATGGCCTTCGCCGGCGCGATGCTCGGCATCGTGCTGTCGGAGAACCTGCTGCTGCTGGTGGTGTTCTGGGAGCTGACCAGCATCACCTCCTTCCTGCTGATCGCCTACAAGCAGGACGCCACGGAGGCGCGAATCGCCGCCCGCATGGCGCTGGCGGTGACGGGCGGCGGCGGGCTGGCGCTGCTGGCGGGCGTGCTGCTGCTCGGCGGGATCGTGGGCAGCTTCGAGCTGTCGGTGGTGCTGGCAGCGGGCGATGCGATCCGCGCCGATCCGCTCTATCCCGTGGTGCTGGTGCTGGTGCTGCTCGGCGCCTTCACGAAGTCCGCGCAATTCCCGTTCCATTTCTGGCTGCCGAACGCAATGGCGGCGCCGACGCCGGTCAGCGCCTATCTGCATTCCGCCACCATGGTGAAGGCGGGCATCTTCCTGCTGGCGCGGCTGCATCCGGCGCTCTCGGGCACGCTGGAATGGTTCGCCCTGGTGAGCGCGACGGGGGCGGTGACGCTCGCCTATGGGGCCTATGTGGCGCTTCTGAAGCACGACCTGAAAGGGCTGCTGGCCTATTCCACCGTCAGCCATCTCGGGCTGATCACGCTGCTGCTTGGCATGAACACCGCGGAGAGCCCGACGGCGGCGCTGTTCCACATCGTCAACCACGCCATCTTCAAGGCGTCGCTGTTCATGGCCGCCGGCATCATCGACCATGAATGCGGCACCCGCGACATGCGCCGCATCAACGGGATGTGGCACTACATGCCCCATACGGCGGTGCTCGGCATCGTTGCGGCGGGCTCCATGGCCGGGGTGCCGCTGCTGAACGGCTTCCTCAGCAAGGAGATGTTCTTCACCCAGACCGTCACGCATCCCGCGGTGGCCGGCTACGACTACCTCCTGCCTGCCTTCGCGACGCTGGCGGGCATCCTCTCGGTCGCCTACTCGATCCGCTTCATCCACGACGTCTTCTTCAACGGCGAGCCTGTGGACCTGCCGCGCATGCCGCATGAACCGCCGCGGTGGATGCGGTCGCCGGTGGAGGTGCTGGTGGTGCTGTGCCTGCTGCTGGGGCTGCTGCCGCAGTTCGCGGTCGGGGCGCTGCTGGAAGCAGCCTCCGCCGCGGTGCTGCAGGCGCCGCCGCCGGCAGCCAAGCTCGCCATCTGGCACGGCTTCAACCTGCCGCTGGTCATGAGCCTCGTCGCGATGGCGGGCGGCGTGTTGTGGTACCGCTTCCGCCGCGTGCTGTACGACCTGCATGAGAACTACGCGCCGAACGTGGCCAGCCCGGTGGCTTTCGAACGGGTGTTCAACGCCGCCGTCGCCTTCTCCCGCGCAGCGATGGCGGCGATGGATCCGCGCGCGTTGTGGCGGTACGTGGTCTATCTGCTGCTCGCGGCCGGCGCGCTCGGGCTGTACGGCTTTCTTGGTGCGGGGTCCTCCAGGCTGGCGGGCGGGGCGCCGCCGACGCCGGATGATCCGGCGGCGCATGGCGCGCTGCTCGCGCTGCTGGCCGGCGCCTTCGCCTGCGCCGCGCTGCACCGCCGGCGCGTGGTCGCGGTGGCCTTCGCCAGCCTGGTGGGGCTGATCGTCTCGCTGGCCTTCATCCGTTTCTCGGCGCCCGATCTTGCGCTGACGCAGCTCTCGGTCGAGGTGGTGACGATCGTGCTGCTGCTGCTCTCGCTGCGCTACCTGCCCGCCGAGGCCGCGCCGGAGACGCCACGCCTGCGCCGCGGCGTGGACATCGCACTGGCCGCGGGCGGCGGGCTCGGCATCGGCGCACTGGCCTATGCGATGATGACGCGCCCCTTCGAGACGATTTCCGGCTGGCTCACCGCCAACACCTATGAAGGCGGTGGCGGCACCAATGTGGTCAACGTGATCCTGGTGGATTTCCGCGCCTTCGACACGCTGGGCGAGATCACCGTGCTGGCGATCGCCGCGCTCGGCGCGCATGCGATGCTGGAAGGGCTGCGGCTGCGGCCGCGGGCGCCCTCCGCGGAGAGCGAGGCGGATCGCCACCCGATCATGCTGGCGATGCTCATGCGGCCGCTGCTGCCGCTGGCGCTGGCGGTGGCGATCTACATCCTGCTGCGCGGCCACTACCTGCCGGGCGGCGGCTTCATCGCGGGGCTGATCACCGGGGTGGTGCTGATCCTGCAGTACCTTGCCGTGGGGATCGAGGTGACCAGCGCGCGCATGCGCCTCGACCATGTGCGCCTGTTCGCCGTGGGGCTGGGCCTCGCGGTCGTCACCGGGCTGGCGAGCATGCCCTTCGGCCTGCCCTTCCTCACCAGCGCGCATGGCTACGCGACACTGCCGCTGGTGGGGGAGGTGCCGCTGGCCTCCGCCATGCTGTTCGACATCGGTGTGTATTTCACCGTGGTTGCCACGGTGCTGCTGATCCTGTCGGAGATCGGGCGGCTCAGCACCCGTGAATGGGCGCCGCAATCGCGCCAGGCGGCAGCGCCAGCGCGGCCCGCCCCGGCCGAGGAGGTACGCGCCTGATGGAGCTCGTCGTCGCCACCGGCATTGGCGGGCTCACCGCCGCCGGGATCTACCTGCTGCTCCGCGCCCGCATCTTCCCGGTGGTGCTGGGGCTTGCGCTGCTGTCCTATGCGGCGAACCTGTTCATCTTCGCGGCCGGGCGGCTCGCCCCCGCGCCACCGCCGCTGCTGGTGGGCGAGGTCGCCGCCGGCGCCATGCCGGCGGACCCGCTGCCGCAGGCGCTGGTGCTGACCGCGATCGTCATCAGCTTCGGCACCACCGCCTTCCTGGTCGCGCTGGCGCTGCGCGCAGTGGGCGAGACCGGCGGCGACCACGTGGATGGCGGGGAGGATGGCCGATGATCCATCTTGTCGTCCTGCCGGTGCTGGTGCCGTTCGCCGCGGCCATCCTGCAACTCGCGCTGTACCGTGCCGGCACCGGCATCGCGCGTGGGATCAGCCTGGCTTCGGCGGCCTGCTGCGCGCTGCTTGCGGCGCTGCTGTTGCAGGCGACGGCCGAAGCCGGGCCGTTCGCGGTGGCCATCGGCAACTGGCCGGCACCCTTCGGCATCACGCTGGTGGCGGACCGCCTGGCGGCGACGATGCTCGCGGTGACGGCGGCCGTCGCGCTGCCTGCGCTGCTGGCGGCGACCGACGGGACGGACCGCGCGGGGCTGCACTTCCATCCCTTCTTCCAGCTGCTGATCGCCGGGCTGAACGGAGCCTTCCTCACCGGCGACCTGTTCAACCTGTTCGTCTTCTTCGAGGTGCTGTTGATCGCCTCCTATGCGCTGCTGGTGCATGGGGCGGGCCCGGCGCGCGCACGGGCGGGGGTGCACTACGTGGTGCTCAACCTGGCCGGGTCGCTGCTGTTCCTGTTCGCGCTCGGGCTGCTCTACGGCACGCTCGGCACGCTGAACCTGGCCGACATGGCGGGGCGGCTGCCGTTGCTGGAGGAGGCGGATGCGGCGCCCGCGCGCGCGGCCTTCGCGCTGCTGCTTGCGGTGTTCGCCTTCAAGGCGGCGCTGCTGCCGCTCGGCTTCTGGCTGCCGCATGCCTATGGTTCGGCCACGGCGCCGGTGGCGGCGATGTTCGCGGTGCTCACCAAGGTCGGCATCTACGCCATGCTGCGGGTCTCCGGCACCGCGCTCGACGGCACGGCGTTCACGGCCGACCTGGTGGCGCCCTGGCTGATGCCGGTGGGGCTCGCCACGGTGGTGGTGGCGACGCTCGGCGTGCTGGCGGCGGCGCGGCTCGGCACCATGGTCGCGCATCTGCTGCTGCTCTCGACCGGCATGCTGGCCTCGGCGATTGCGGCGGGCGGCGCGACGATGCTGGCTGCGATGCTCTACTACCTGCCGCACACCACGCTGGTGAGCGCCGCGCTGTTCCTGCTGGTCGGCCGCATCGCGCAAGCGCGCGGCGAGGTGGGGGACGCGATCGCGCATGGCCCGCGGCTGCGACACCCGGTGCGGCTCGGCGCCGCCTGGCTGCTGCTGGCGGTGGCGGTGACGGGTCTGCCGCCACTCTCCGGCTTCCTCGGCAAGCTGATGCTGCTGACGGCGGCGCCGGCGGGCCCCGCCGGCACGGCGATGTGGATCATCTTCATCGTCTCCGGCTTCGTCGGCGCGCTGGCGATGGCGCGCGCGGCGAGCACGGTGTTCTGGGAACGCTCGGATCTGCCTGCATGCCCGCCGCTGCCCACCCGCCCCGCCGCGGCGGCCGCACTGGCGCTGGCAATCGGGCTCGTGCCGCTGCTGGTGCTCGGCGCGGCGCCGCTCTCGGCGCATGCGCGCGCGACCGCCGAGCAGGTGGTCGGCCGGCGCGCCTATCTCGACGCGGTGTTCCCGCCCGGCGCGGTCCCGGTGCCGCGGGAGAGGCGGCCATGAGCCTGCTCTACCGCATCCTGCCGCAGCCGGTGCTCAGCCTGCTGATCCTCGGCCTGTGGCTGATCCTCGCCCCGACGCCGAGCTTCGGTCAGGTGCTGCTCGGGTCGGTGCTGGCGGTGCTGCTGCCCTGGGCGACGCGCGGTTTCTGGCCGGACCAGCCGCAACTGACACAGCCGATTGCCGCCTTGCGGCTTGCCGGCGTGGTGCTGGCCGACATCGTCATGGCGAACGTGCTGGTCGCACGCCAGGTGCTCGGCCCGCCGGAGGCGCTCCGGCCCGGCTTCCTGGACGTGCCGCTCGACCTCGATGACCCCTTCGTCGCCACGCTGCTCGGCAGCATCGTCTCGCTGACGCCGGGCACCGTCTCGGTGGACATCGACCGTGCGCGGCGCGTGCTGCAGGTGCACGCGCTGCACATCGAGGATCCGGCGGCGGCAATCGCCACCATCAAGGCCCGCTACGAGGCTCCGCTGAAGAGGGTGTTCGCATGCTGAACCTGGTGCTGCCCATCGCGATCGGCGCGGTGGTCCTGGCCATGGCGCTGAACCTGTGGCGGATGGCGATCGGGCCATCGCTGCCGGACCGCATCCTCGGGCTCGACACGCTCAGCATCAACGCGATTGCGCTGGTGATGCTGCTCGACATCGTGCTCGGGAGCGTCATCTATCTGGAAGCGGCGCTGATACTCGCGATGATGGGGTTCGTGGGCACCGTCGCGCTATGCAAGTTCATCCTCTCCGGCGACATCATCGAATGAGGCGCAAGCGATGATCCTCGACATCCTTGTCGGCCTGCTGCTGCTGCTCGGCGCGGGCTTCACGCTGCTCGGCTCGATCGGGCTCGCGCGGCTGCCGGATTTCTTCATGCGACTGCACGGGCCAACCAAGGCGACGACGCTCGGCGTGGGCGCGATCGTGCTGGCCTCGCTGGTGCACACCGGGCCGGAGGAAGGCACGGCCGGGCTGCGGGAACTGGCGGTCACGCTGTTCCTGTTCATCACCGCGCCGATCACCGCGCACCTGCTGGCCAAGGCGGCCCTGGCCGAGGTGCGCCGCCGGAAGGGGCGAGACCAATAACCTACAGGTTGAATTACAACCCGTGATTGTAAGATTTTGCTCCGTTTCTTGTTGATGGCGTGCTCATGCCGGACATTCCGCCCGCACCTCCGCCGCGGCGCTGCCGTGCGTGGAGCTTCACTGACGCAGGCGGAAGCGCATGAGCACGCACGAACTGGTGGGCACCGACGGAGCTGACACGATCAACGGCCTCGGCGGCGCCGAGCGGCTGATAGGAGGCGCGGGGGCGGACCTCCTTGGGGGTGGCGGTGGCCCTGACACGGTCGAAGGCAACACCGGGGCGGACAGCATCCTGGGCGGCGAGGATGGCGACGTCGCCTCGGGTGGCAGCGGCGATGACAGCGTCGCGGGGGAAGCGGGGCACGACGCGCTGTTCGGCTTCGTCGGCGACGATACGCTCGATGGCGGGCCGGACAATGACCGGCTGATGGGCGGCGCGGGCTCCGACCTGCTGATCGGTGGCGAAGGGCGCGACCGCGCGCTCTATCTCGATGCACCGGAAGCCGTTTTCGTGGACCTCGGTGCCGGTTTCACCAGCATGGGCAGCGACCTCGACACGCTGGTCGGGATCGAGAACGTCACCGGCTCGCTGCATGACGACCTGATCGCCGGCGATGACGCCCCGAACCGCATCCTCGGCAATTCCGGCTTCGACCTGCTGCTCGGCGGCGGGGGGAACGACACCGTTGACGGAAACCGCCAGGACGACGTGATCCGCGGCGGCGGCGGCGCCGACGTGATCTCAGGCGGCAGCGGCGATGACGCGGTGTACGGCGAGGCGGGCAACGACGCGCTGTTCGGCTTCTTCGGTGACGACCTGCTGGAAGGCGGCCTCGGCAATGACCGGCTGGTGGGCGGCGCCGGCGAGGACACGCTGGTCGGCGGCGCCGGCAACGACACCTTCATCGGCCGCGCCGGCGACGGCATCGCCACCGAGCCCGACATCATCGCCGATTTCGCGGCCGGCGACCGGGTGGACCTGACGTCCTGGGCCGCGGATGCGGTGAACCTGCAGGACACCGCGGACGGGCTGCTGGTCACGCTCGATCTCGGCGGCGTGCTGGCACCGGCGATGCTGCTCTACGGCCTCGCGGAGGCCGATCTCATCGGGCAGGACTGGATCAGCTTCTGATCCGCCGCCCGGGCGCCCCGCAAGGGGCGCCCGGGGCCGTATTCAGGCGAGCCTTGCGGGCGTGGTGAGGAAGCGCTCGGCGCGCTCGAACAGCAGCACCGTCGGCGCGACCTCCTCCACCAGGCGGCGCTCGACGCTGGCGGACCAGACGGTCGTCGCCGCGGCGAAGCGGGAGGCGAGGGCGGGGATCAGCCATTCGCCGAAGCTGTCATGCGCCATCAGCAGCCGCCCTGCCTCCCGTGGGGCGTCGCTCCGCCAGTCGCGGCGGCGGCCGGTGTTCACCACGCCGTTGTCGCCGACCAGCTTCGCGGCGAAGCTCCGGCGCAGCACCGGCTGCGGCTCCACGCAGACGCCACCGAGCTTGGAGAGCAGGTCGGCATTGCGATACTCCGTGCGGAACGCCTCGTCCGGCGGCGTGTCCGCGCCAAAGCCGCGCAGGGCTTCCAGTTCGGCGAGCGCCAGCATCGCGCCGTAGTCGCTCCAGTGGCTGTCGCCGCGCGGATAGGCGGGATGTGCGGCGGCGCGTGCCAGCGCCTGCAGCGGGTAGACCAGTCGCGTCGCGCGCAAGCCGAGGCGCTGCACGAGGGCCTCGATCTGCCGCACGGGACGCTGCTCCGAAACCGCGATGCCCTCGGGCAGACGGTTGGCGAAGACGCATTCCTTGTTCGGCGCGACCAGGTAGAAGGCCTCCGCGCCGCGCGCGACGGCCAGCGCGTCCAGCTCGATGAGGAAGCCCTCCCAGGCGTCGAGCTCGGCCGGGGTCAGGCGCCGGCGGCCCTGGATCTGGTCCAGCACGCCATTCGTGTCGTTCTGCAGGAACAGGAAGCCGTCGCGGCCCTGCAGCACCTTGCGCGCATCCTCCTCGGCGAAGCTCGTCACCACCGGCGAGTTGGTGAGCTGCGCGCCGGTTGCGGCCAGCACCGCCTCCACCCGCATCACCGGCCTGGCCAGCGCCTCCTTCGGCACGTCGAGGCTGAATGACCAGGCATGGGCGGCCACGTCGTCGCGCCGGCTGCCGATGTGCGCCAGACCCAGATCGCGGCCGTCCAGCAGGATGCGGACCTGCGGCGGGCTGTTCTCGCTGCAGGCGATCCAGCCGGCCACGCGGTTGCGGTTGTAGAGTTCCAGGAAGCCCCAGCCGCGCGGCGTGGACGCCGCCGGCGCCGGTGCGGCGGGGGCGGTCTCGGCCAGCGCGCGCAACTGTGCCGCCGGCCGCACGCCATGCGCCTCGAGCGCCGCGGCGAAGCGGCGGGCGAGCGTGGTGCGCTGCGCATCGTAGCGCACCGCGCAGCTCTCCACTGCCTCGTCCATCACCCGCAGCGCGGCCGTTGCATCCAGGCCCTTGGCCTGCACCAGCGGAATGCCCATGGTCTCGGCGAGTTCGGCGGTGCGCAGGTCGTAGCTGACCACCATCGCCGCGCGCCCGGCCTGCCAGGCGAGGTTCACGCCATGGATGCGCGAGCCGATCACGCCGTCCAGCCGGCGGTAGGATTCCATCCAGGCCTCGGCGTCGAAATAGGTGCGCAGCAGCGCGACGGCGCGCGCCTGCTCCTCCGGCGGCAGGGCGGAGAGGTAGCCGGCCTTCGCCTCCAGCCACTGCGTCACCGTTGCCGAGCGGTCGCCCCGCGCCAGGGCCACCGCATGCAGCGGGTCCTGCGCGACGATCTCGACCAGCGCGGCGCCGAGGGAAGCGTGCAGCGCACCCTCGAAGGCGGCGTTGTAGCCGTAGAAGGTGGGCGCGAAGCCGAGATGCGCGCGCGATCCGCCGCGCCAGCGCTCCACGATGCCGGCGCCGAGCCGCGGATCGGGGTTGATGAAGTTGGACGGGCAGCCCAGCACCTCGAAATTCGTCACGCCGTGGCGCTCCAGCACCGCGGCGGTGTGGCGGCCGCGCACGGCGATGCACGCGCAGCGCTCGGCGAAGAGGCGCAGCAGGCGCTCGGTGCCGGGCTGCAGCTTCACCTCCGCGATGTCCTTCATCGCCTGCGCACCGAGGCCGAGCACCATCAGCGGCAGCTCCGTCGCCGCCAGGCGATCCGCCAGGCCGCCGAGATCGAAGCCGGAATAGAGGAAGTTGGCCGCCGGCACGCAGACCAGCCGCGCGCGCTCCTTCACCACGGCCGGATCGAAGTCGAAGCCGAAGGGGATCTTCTCTTCCTCCAGCAGCGACCAGACGGCGTGCTGGAAGGCGAGGTTGCCGGTGTTGTGGCCGACCTCGGCGAAGGCGCCGGCCGTGTCGCGGCGGAACGAGGCGGGGACGCGGCCGGGCGTGCCGATCACGGCGATGGGCCTGGTCATGGTTCGTTTCCTCACAGGGGCGTCACGGGCGCGCGGCGCCCGCGCGGTCAGGCGTCCAGGAAGGTGCGCAGGTGGCGCGAGGGGAGCAGGCCGGCCTGCGTGATCACCTCCATGTTCATCCGCGCGAGCTCCATCCGTCGTGCATCGAAGGCCTCGGCGTCGAAGCCGGACGCGGCGAAGAGGTCGCGCACGGAGTAGCGGTTGTCGGTGAAGGCACGGACGGAGAGGTTCGGCAGCCGCATCTCCTGCGTCAGCTCCTGCGTGCGGGTATCGTGCCAGATGCAGACGCCGGGGATCTCGGCCGCGGTGCACATCAGCGTGCCGTGGATGCGGGTGTTCACGCCGGCCGAGAAGCGGCGCAGCCCGTGCACCCAGCCGTCGATGGAATCGGGCACCAGCAGCGTGGTGCGCAGGAAGGCGACCAGCTTCTCCACGCGCCCGCCGAAGCCGAGGAAGTGCGCGCACTTCCGCAGGCCTTCCGCTTCGGCTTCGTTCAGCGTCTCGCCATAGACGGCCTTGATCAGCTCGACCGGCCGCTGCACCACATAGGCCGAGCCGGGGTTGAGCTGCGCGAGGCGCACCAGTTCCCGCTCGACGCCCTGCACCACGCTCTTGATGCAGGCGGCGTGGATGGCGAAGGGGCCGTCTTCGGTCAGCGCCTCCATCTTCCGCTTCAGCCGCTGGCCGAGGTCGCGCGACGGGTTGATCAGGATGGAAGGGCAGCCGAGCACGGTGGTGTTCTCGACGCCGAGCGTGCCGCAGAGCTTCTGCGTGAAGGCACCGCGGATGCCGAGCGAGGGCGTGCGCTTCGCCACCTCGCGCAGGAACTCCAGCGTGCCGGGGCGCAGTTCGGGCGGTGCGTCGGCGCTCTCCGCCTGCGCGCCGAGGCCGAGGACCAGGCAGGGGCGGTCCAGCTCGCGCACGAACGCGGCAAGCTGCGTCAGGTCGGCGCCCTTGTTGAGGAAATTCGCCGCGGGGATGACGAAGGCGCGCACGTCGTCGGGCACGTCCTTCGCGCGCGTGCTGCGGCCGACGAGATGGCAATCCGCGTCGATCAGCATCCGCGCGGCGTACCAGAAGGCGAGATTGCCGACATTGTGGCCGGTGTGGTGCATGATCCCGTCGCCACCCTTGCTCCAGGCGCGGTCCACACGGCCGAAATTCTCGGCGAGATAGGCGACCTTCATCGGCATTCCTCCGTGGCGAACCAGCGCCGCGTATGCGTCCAGGCGTTGAGCAGGGTGACGTTGAAGCGCCACATCCGGTCCGGGGTGACCTGCGATTGCCGCTCGAGGTGATGCAGCCGTGCGCGATGGTCCACGGCCAGCCGCAGGCCCTTCGCCCGGATGCGCAGGCAGAGGTCGCTGTCCTCGAAATCGCCGATGGCGAAGCCCTCGTCGAAACCGCCGAGTTCGCGCGCGAGCGCAGTACGCAGCACCATGCAGGCGCCGGTGACCGCCTCCACCTCCTGCAGCGGCTCGGCGGGCGGGCGCGGCAGGCGGCCCTTGCCGGGATGCATCGGGAAAGGCCAGGCAGCGAGCTGCGGCAGGCGTTCGAAGGTGAGGCCCTGATGCTGTACCGTGCCGTCCTCGAACAGCAGCAGCGCGCCGGCCATGCCGAGCGTGTCGTCGGCCTGCAGGTCGGCGACCATGCGGTCGAGCCAGCCCGGCGCTTCCGGCATCACGTCGGAATTGAGGTAGCAGGTGAAGGTGCCGCGTGCGGCGGCCAGGCCGACATTGTTGGCCGGCGCATAGCCGAGATTTTCCTCGAGCAGCAGCACGCGGAAGGGCAGGCCGAAGCGTCGGTGGGCGGAATGCGCGAGGTCCAGCAGCTCCCGCCGGCGCGGCGGATCGTCCAGCACGTAGATCAGCTCGTGCCGTGCGAAGCCGGGATCCTCGCTGAACAGCGCAAGCTGGTACAGGAGAAAATCCATCCGGCCGTAGAGCGGCACGATGACGGAGCAGACAGGGTCTTCCGGCGGCGTGCCGAAGGCGATCTCGCTGACCGGGCGCGGGCGCGCGAGCCGCGCGGCGTTGATCGGCGCAAGCGCCGGGCCGAGCACGCGGTCGAAGGCGCCGCCGATCTCGTCGGGCGCCAGTTCCACCGCGCCGAGGATCCGGCGGATCGCGGCAGTGCCGGTGCGCGCGGGCAGCGGGATCCGCTTGTAGCCGACCTCGCCGTTGCGCAGTTCGACCTCGGCATAGAGCGGACCGATCTCGCCGACGCAGCCGGGCGCAAAGGCGAGGAAGCCGCAGCGGTCATCGGCGAGGCCAAGCTTGCCGCCCACCGCCTCGAACACGTCCGGCCGGCGCGTCCGCAGCCAGCGTTCGGCAATCGGCGCCGAGGTCGCGCCGCCGCGGCGGATGCGGATGGCGAGGACGGCACCGGCCGGATCCGCGCACCAGCCGAGCAGCACAAGGCCGTCGGGCGGCGAAAGGATGGTCTCGTCCACCTCGAACTGCACTGGTGCCGAAAGCTCGCCGAGCGTGTCGGCGCCGGTGAAGGGCCTGCGCGAGAGCAGCCCCGCCAGCCGGGCGCGATCCGCGCCGACCGAGCGGACGAGCACCGGGCGCACGCGGCCGAGCAGGTCGCCCTCGCGCAGATGCACCAGCGGGCGCACGGCGTGCAGGCGCAGCGGCGCCTGGCCGGGCTCGATCGTCACCTCCAGGCCTAGGAGCTCGCCGAGCGGGCGCTCGACGGCGCGGACGAACACCATCACGCCCATGCCCTGGCGGCCGAGATCTGGCCGGTCGTGCCAGGCCGATAGCGTCTCGGCGATCACCCTGCCGCGTTCGAAAAGCGCGACGACGGCGCCGGCGCGCAGCGCTTCGGGCCAGCGTTCGCGCGACCAGCCGCAGAACAGCCAGCCGCCGGCGGCCGAGGCATGGCCGTAGAAGTCCACATAGCCGTCGGCCGCGAGCGCGGCGGGCGCGGCGGCGACACGCGCGGAACACATCGGCTCAGGCCGCCAGCATCGCGCCGGTCGGGTGGCGCAGCGAGAAGGTGCCGGCGGTGCCGGCGAGGAAGCGCGCCGGCGTGACGCGACGCGGCAGCACCCAGGCGCGGAGTGCGGTCGCCTCGCCCTCCACCCGGATGCGGTGAAGCGTGCCGGGGCCGACGATCGCGATGTCGGTGGGGGAAAGCTCCACCTGCTCGATCGAGAGGCCCTGCGCGAGCGCCAGATCGAGCGCGGTGTCGGCTGAGGCGGCGATCCAGCGGCTGCGGCCGTCGGCGGTGAATTCCGGCAGCGCGTGGCTGTCGCGCACGATGTCGAGCGTGATCTCGCCGCCGGTCGCGGCGACCAGCAGCAGGCATTCGGCGGGGGAGGGCAGCGCCTCCGCCGTGCTGGGCTGCTGGAAGCCGTGCTCGATGCCGCGCGCCGGCACGACGCGGGTGCAGACCGGCTGGTCATCCAGCGCGGCGCGCAGCGGGCGCAGCGTCGCCTCGCGGAACAGCAGGTCGGCAAGGGCGGCGAGCGCGGTGCGGCCCTCGCCTTCCGCCAGGATCGGCTGCGCCGGCGTGCTGGCGGCGAGATGCGCGCGCGCCGCCTCGCCGGCCGGCGGCAGGGCGTTGCGCAGCACGGCGTAGCCGCCTTCGATCAGGGTGCCGAGCGTGCCGGCGAGGTCGGCCGGTGCGGTCCCGGCGGCGATGCGGCCGCCGAGCAGGCGACGGGCATCGGTGCGGTCGGTCCAGAGGCCGCCGAAGACGCTGCGGTGCCGGCCGGCCGCGGGGTGGCGCGCATACAGGCTGCGGAAGAAGTCGGCGAAGCCGGCGGCGGCGTAGCGCGGCAGTTCCACGTCGCCGCCGCGCGGCTTGACTGTTACGAAGGGCAGCAGCGCGGGATCGAGCTTCTCGTAGAAGGGCAGCTCGAAGCCGCAATGGCCATCGCCGAGGCCGGCCTCGGCCAGGTCGTGGCGGAAGCGGTCGGCGGTCGCCTCGCCGATGATGCGGCCGCCGCACAGCGCCTGCAGGACTAGCTGCTCGCCGGCACGCCCGTCGAAGGCCCAGCCGACGGCGCCTCCAGGGGTGAGGCTATCCACGGATCCACGGATGCTCACGCTGCGATCTCCTGTGCGGTCGGGGGGGCTTCGGGGCGGCGCGCGGCCAGCAGGCGGCGGTAGAGGCGCAGCATCGCGGCGGCGCTGTCCTGCACGCTGGGGGGCGTGGCGAGGGTGGCCTGCAACCCGGCGAGACGCTCCGGCTTCGCCGCCAGGCTGCGCAGCAGCGACGCGAGCGCGAAGGCGCTGCCGGATTGGAAGTGGAAGCCGTCCAGCCCGTCGCGCACCTTCTCGGCCATGCCGCCGATGTCGGAGGTGATGACGGGGCGCCGGTTCAGCAGCGCCTCCTGGATCACCAGCGGCGAGTTCTCCCACCAGATCGAGGGGACCAGGACCGCGTTCACGGAGCGCATGAGCTGGTGCACGCGGCGGTTCTCGTAGGGGCCGCAGAAGCGGACATTCGCGGGCAGCTTCTGCAGCCGCGCCTCGAAGGCTTCGCGGAAGGCGGGGGGCTGGCCGGTGTGGTCGCCGTGGATGTCGATGCGCAGGCCCTCGACACCCTGCTTCTCCAGCAGTGCGGCCGCGTCCAGCAGGACGTCGATCCCCTTGAGGCGCGAGATCTGGCCGAAGAAGCCGAGCACCAGCCCATCCTCCGGGTCGGCGCGCGGCGGGTCGGCGGGCGGTAGGCCGTGCTCCGGCATGCCGTTCTCGACGACGGAGATACGGCGCGCGTTGAGGCCCCAGGCGACGTAGCGCTCGGCGAGGAAGCGGCTGGGGGAGACGAAATGGTCGGCCAGGCGCAGGAAGCGCTTGAGATAGGTCTCGCGCAGGAAGAAGTCCTGCTCGCTGCGTTCCGGGAAGCAGCGTGCGCAGTCGCGCGGCGAGGCGCGCTCGCAAAGGCCGAGGCCCGGACGCTTCACCATCTGGCCGAAATGGTTGCAGATGGCGAGGTATTCGTGGAGCGTCACGATGATTGCCGCCTCAGGCAGCGTGCGGCGGATGTGCAGCAGCGCCTCGACGCCGAAATTCGTGTAGTGGTGGAGGTGCACCACATCCGGCGCGATCTCGCGCAGCAGGGCGGTGAACTCGGGCGGGAATTCCGGATCGGGGTTGGCGTGGATCCAGTGGTCGAAGCCGGCGCCGGAATAGACCCACTCGCCCTCGCCGAAGGGCTGGATGAAGCGCGCGCCGAGGCGGTCCTGCAGCTTCCCGCCGGCGGCGGCGAGAAACACCGAGGCGACGCCGGGCTTGGCGCCGAACGCCTTGTGCATCTGATACGCCGCGATCTCCGCGCCACCGCGCGACACCGCCGGGTGCATGTGCGACATCACCAGCGCGCGCAGCTTGCGGGCCGACGCGGCGGCGCGGCGAGAGGTGCGGGACCTGGCCATCGCCTTCACCCCGCGACCGCTGCGCGACGCAGCAGGCCCGCAAGGCCGAGCCGTTCGCCGCCGTAGCGCCGCTCGCGGAGCGGGCGCCACCACCAGTCGTTGTCGAGATACCAGCGGAGCGTGCGGTTGAGCCCGGTCTCGAAGGTCTCGCGCGCGTGCCAGCCGAGGTCCTGCTCGATGCGCGTGGGGTCGATGGCGTAGCGCCGGTCGTGGCCGGGGCGGTCCGGGACGAAGCTGATCAGCCGCCGACGCGGGCCCTCGGGGTCCGGGCGCAGCCGGTCGAGCGTGTCGCAGATCGCCTGCACCACCTGGAGGTTGGTGCGCTCGGCGCGGCCGCCGATGTTGTAGGTGGCGCCCGGGCGGCCACCGCGCAGCACGGCGACCAGCGCGCGCACATGGTCCTCCACATGCAGCCAGTCGCGCACATTGCCGCCATCGCCGTAGACCGGCAGCTGCTTGCCCTCAAGCGCGTTCAGCGCGACCAGCGGGATCAGCTTTTCGGGGAAGTGGAACGGCCCGTAATTGTTCGAGCAGTTCGTCACCAGCGTCGGCAGGCCATAGGTCTCGTGCCAGGCGCGCGCCAGATGGTCGGATGCGGCCTTGGAGGCGGAGTAGGGGCTGCGCGGATCGTAGGGAGTCGCTTCGGTGAAGGCGCCGGTCTCGCCGAGCGAGCCGTACACCTCGTCGGTGGAGACGTGCAGGAAGCGGAAGGCGGCGCGCGCCTCGGGCTCCAGATCCTGCCAGTAGGCACGCGCGGCTTCGAGCAGCGCGAAGGTGCCGACGATGTTGGTGTGGATGAAGGGCGTCGCGCCGGCGATCGAGCGGTCCACATGGCTCTCGGCCGCGAGGTGCATCACCGCGTCGGGCTGGAAGGCGTTGATCGCAGCCTCCATGCGCGCGCCATCCACGATGTCGGCTTCCAGGAAGACGAAGCCCGGCCGGCCTTCGCAGTCGCGCAGGCTGCGGCGGTCGCCGGCATAGGTGAGCTTGTCCACCACCAGCACCTCGGCGCCGAGATCGAGCACCAGATGGCGCGTCAGCGCGGAGCCGATGAAACCAGCGCCGCCGGTGACGAGAATGCGCATCCCGGCCGTCACCGCGCGACCGCCGTCATGAAAGGTTGAATAAACATTCTGATGGTTTTGCACGTCATGGTTGTGCGACGCACAATGGCCTCGCTCACGGCGGCGTGACAGTCGGAATTTGTCGGGGATTCGCTCCTTATGTCGCGCGCATCAGTCGCGCAGCGAGCGGCGCAGGCTGTCCTCCACCGGGCGCACGAGATAGTCGAGCGCGGAGCGCCGCTCGCCGAGGATGAAGGTCTCTGCCGGCATGCCGGCGGCGAGCTGCAGGCCGGGCGCGGCGGCGAGCGCGTCGGCGTCCATCTCCGCCCGCACCACGAAGAAGCTGAGGCCGCGGGCATCCTGCTGGCGGTCGGCGGAGACATAGGTCACGCGCCCGGGGATCAGCGGCGTCTCGCGCTGGCGGAAGGCGGTCAGGCGGATGTTCACGCGGCTGCCGAGCTGCACCTGCTCGATATCGGTCAGGGCCACCTGCGTCTCCACCACCAGCCGGTCGTCGAGCGGCACCAGGTCCAGCACCGGCTGGCCGGCGCCGATGCTGCTGCCGGGCGTGACGAAGCGGATGTCGGTCACCACGCCATCCTCCGGCGCCAACACCTCGCGCCGCGCCAGCAGGTCATCCGCCGCGCGCAGGCGTTCCGTGGAATCGGCGAGCTGCGCTTGCGCTTCCTGCAGATCCCGCGCGATCTCGGAGCGGCGGTTGAGCATCAGCGTGCCGCGTTCCAGCTCGGACTGCGCGATGGCTTGGCGCGTCTGCGCCTCCTGCGCGGTGAACTGGCCGAGGCTGCCGAGCAGCTCGGCCTCCTGGCGTTGCAGTTCCAGCTGCCGTGTGCGCGTGGCGAAGCCGCGAGCGAGCAACTGGTTCACGCCGGCCAGCTCCTCGCGCGTCGCGCGCAGGCGGGTGGCGAAGGCGGCCTTCTGTGCCTGCGCGGCCGCGAGCTGCTCCTGGAACTGCGCAAGCTTCGCCTCCTGCACCGCCATCGTGCCGTCAAGCGCCAGCCAGCGCGCGGCGAAGAGGCGCTGCTCGTCGCCGACCATCGCCGCGATCACCGGGTCGGCCTCGGCAGCGGCCAGAACCTCCGCGGGCATGGCGAGCTCCCGCGCATCACGCTGCTCGGCGCGCAGCCTTGCGAGCCGGGCGGCGGCGGCCCAGCGCTGCACCCGTGCCTGGTTGGCCAGCGCATCGGCCTGCGTCACGTCGAGCCGCAGCAGCGGCTGGCCGGCGGCGACGCGCTCGCCCTCCCGCACCAGCAATTCGCGCAGCAGGCCCGGTTCGAGAAGCTGGATGGTCTTGCGCCGGCCCTCGGCGACGAGCGCACCATTGGCGACCACCGCGCGCTCGATCGGCGTGGCGGCGGCCCAGCCGATCAGGCCGCCGACGCCGAGCACCAGCGTCACCACCGAGGCCAGCGCGATGCCGCGCAGCGAAGGCGCGGGCATCGCCTTCTCCAGGGCCGCCTCCGGCACCGCGTCGTCATCCGGCGTGGTGGTCACCAGGGCCGTGCTCATGCGGCCGTCTCCATGCTGCGTGCGTTGATCTCCCAGGCGCCGTCGGCGCCGAGGCGAAGCTGGCGGTCGGCCAGTTCGGCCCATCCGGCGGGCTGGTGCGAGACCAGCACCACCGCCGCGCCGCGCGCCTTGGCCGTCGCCACCGCGCGCTGCAGCCGCGCAAGGCCGATCGCGTCGAGACCGGCCTCGGGCTCGTCCAGCACCAGCAGGGCGGGGGCGCCGAACATCGCGCGCGCCGTTGCCACCGCCTGCCGCTGGCCGCCGGAAAGGCCCGCATTCGGGCCGGCGGCGGAGCCGTAGCCTTCCGGCAGGCGGCCGATCGCCTCATGCGCGCCGGCCTCGCGCGCCGCGGCGATGGCTGCGGCGGCGGGTGCCTCGCCAAGCCGCGCGATGTTCTCCAGCACGCTGCCTTCCAGCAGCATCGAGCCTTGCGGCAGGTAGCCGATGCGTGGGCCGACCACGCGGCGTGGCGTGCGCGTGGTGTCCTGGCCATCCAGCAGCACCTGCCCGGCGGAGGGCGGCGCGATGCCCATCAGCGCGCGCAGCAGGCTGGTCTTGCCGGCGCCGTTCGCGCCCGCCACCACCAGCAACTCGCCGGGCGGCAGATGCAGGTCGAGGTTCCGCAGCAGCACCTGGCCGGTTGCCGGTACCTCGATGCCCAGGCCTGTCACGCGAAGTCCGCGGGGCGCGCCGGGCTGTGGCGCCGCGGTCGCGGGCGCGCGGCCCCCGGCAATGGTCTCGCGCAGCCGGCCCAGCGCCGCGGCGCCGAACGCCCAGTCGCGCCAGGCGCCGACCAGCCTTGCACCCGGCGCCGCCGCCATGCCGGCGAGCAGCGAAGCGGCAAGGATGCTGCCCGCGGAGGCCGCATTGCGCGTCACCAGCCAGGCGCCGACGCCGGCCATCGCCAGCAGCAGCATCTGCTGCGTGAAATCGGCGAGGCCCGAAAGGGCGCGCGCGCGGCGCTGCGCCGCATCCTGCGCCTCCAGCATCTCCAGGTAGCGTGGCTGCCAGCGGCGCAGCACGGCGGGCAGCATGCCGAGACAGTCCAGCAGCTCCGATTGCCGCAGTCGGCCGGCGAGGTCGGCGGTCACGCGCGCCTGCAACGCGCCGGCCCGGCGCACCGTGCCGCGCGTGGTGCGGTCCGCCAGCGCACCCAGCAGGCCGAGCAGCAGGCAGAAGAGCAGCGCCGTCCAGCCATAGAGCGGGTGCAGCAGGAACAGCACGAAGAGCGCCGCCGGCAGCGCCACCAGATCGAGCGCGTCGGAGAGCGTGCTGCCGCCGAGCATGCGCCGCACCTCCGCCGCGTCCGAGAGCGCGAGCAGCCCGGCCGTGCGGTCGCCAGCCAGCGCCCGCCGCAGCGCGGCGCCGATGGTCTGGAACTGCAGCCGCCGCGCCAGCCGCTCCGCCATCGCCGAGAGCAGCGCCGCGCGAAGCCCGCGCAGCAGCCCGCCGAGCAGGATCGCCAGCAGCCAGGCGCCGGCCAGCACGACCAGCGTGTCCACGCTGCGCGAGGAGAGCACGCCGTCATAGACATGCATGGTCAGCAGCGGCGCCGCCAGCATCGCGCCCTGCACGGCGACGGACAGCGCGAGCGCCAGCGCGCCGAGCCCGAGGACACGGAGCTGCGCGGTGCTCATGCCGCGCGCCTCGTCGCCACGGCCTGCGCGGGCGCGGCGCGGCGCGGCGCGGCGAGCAGCGCCTGCGGCCTCCCGGCCTGCACCAGCGCACCGTTGCGCAGCACCAGCACGCGGTCGGCGGCGCGCAGCAGCATGGGACGGTGGGAGGTGAACAGCACCGTCGCGCCGCGCGCCTTCAGCGCGCCGAGCAGCGCCAGCACCGTGGCCTCGCCCTCGCTGTCCAGCCAGGCGGAGGGCTCGTCGAGCAGCAGCAGACGCGGCTCCCCATACACCGCGCGGGCCAGCGCCAGCCGCTGCCGCTGGCCGAGCGAGAGCGGCGTGTCGGGGCCGATGCGCGTGGCATAGCCATAGGGCAGGCGGGCGATCAGCCGCTCGGCACCGGCCAGCCGCGCGGCGCGGATCACCGCCGGCAGGTCAGGCGTGCCGAGCCGGGCGATCGCCTCTGCGACACTGCCCTCGGTCAGCACCGGCTCCTGCGGCAGCATGCCGAGATGGCGGGCGATGTCCTCGCGATCCCACTGCCAGGTGGCGTGGCCGTCGAGGAAGGCGGCACCGGCGGCGGGGCGCGATGCGCCGGCGATGATGCGCAGCAGCGTGGACTTGCCGGAGCCGACCGCGCCGGCGATGGCGACGATGTCGCCGGGGGCGGCCACCAGCGAGACCTCGCGCAGCAGCGGCCGCGGCTCCTTCGGGACCAGCACCGTCATGCGCTCCAGCACCAGCCGGCCTTCGGGGCAGGGGAAGGCGCGGCCGGCGGCGGCCGGCGGCGCGGCGGCGAGCAGCGCGGCAAGCCGTGCCCAGGCGGCACGCGCGGCGGCGAGGTCGTTGAGCGATCCGGCAAGGCGCGCGAAGGGTCCGGCGATGCGCGGCATGATCAGCATCGCCAGCAGCAGCCCGATGCCGAGCTCGGCACCCGCCAGCATCAGCGCGGCGCCGAGCAGCAGCGCGCCGCCGCCGGAGACGGTCTGCACCATCAGCGCCAGCGTCGCAGCGCCGCGGGCGGCAGATTGCGCCTGGCGCAGCCGCGACGCGCTGCGCGCCATGCGGTCCAGCCAGCGGCGTTGCAGCGCGGGCAGCATGCCCATGGCGGCGACCGGCTCGGCGCAGCGCATCGCGTCCGCGACCATGGCGGTGGTCTCGGCGGCGGTGCGGTTGGATTCGGCCAGCGCGCCGGCGGTGCGGCGCTCGCCGAAATGCCCGATCAGCGCCGCGACCGCGCCGCAGGCAAGCCCGAAGGCGGCGAGGCGCGCATCCATCACCAGCAGCAGCAGCAACAGCAGCGGCACCATCAGCGCATCGAGCGCGCTGGCGGCGAGCGGTCCGCCCAGCGCGCGGCGCAACTCGCCCACGTCGCTCAGCGCCTGGCCGGCCAGCGCGGCCGGGCTGGTGCCGGGCGCGCGCACCGCGGCGGCGCTGCGCAGCGCGGGCGGTGCGAGCGCGCGCGCCAGCCGGTTGCCCACCGCCAGCAGCAGCACCTCCCGCCCATGGTCGAGCGCGGCGAGCATCGCGGCGCCGATCAGGTAGCCACAGGCGATGCCGGCCAGCGTGCCCATGCTGCCGGTCGGCAGCACCAGGCTGAACACCTGCAGCTTCAGCAGCAGCAACAGGTAGCCGCCGACCGTCACCACCGCGCCCAGCGGCAGGGCCAGGCGCAGCGCCGCCGCAAGCTCGCTGCGGGCGAGATCGAGCGGGCGCGGCGATGGCTGCATCAGCCCGGCCAGCCCTGGCGCAGCAGCAGCACGGCGGCGGCAAAGCCGGCACCGCCGGCCAGCGCCAGCACCGCGCCGAGCACGATCTGCCAGGCATCCACGCGCCGGCGCGGCTTCTCCTGCATCGCCACCTCGGCCAGCACGGCAAGCCGCTGGTCGAGCCGCGCCAGCCAGATGTCGAGGGTGCCGAGCCGTTCCTCCAGCCGCGCCTGCGTGGTGGCCACCTGCATCGCCGCAGTGGCCGCACCTGTGTCGCCGCGGGAGGCGCGGGCGAGGCCGGCGATGGCGGCGCGCATCTCCTCGCGCAGCGCGCGCTGATTGGCGACGAGCTGCTCCACGTCGCGGCGCGCCTCGGCGGCGGCGATGGCGGGGGTACGGCGGACACGGAAGGGCAGCTTCGCCTCGCTGCCATCGGCGGCGACCGCGACGATGGCGAGCTCCGCACGGCGCGCGACGCATTCGGGCGTCAGCTTGATCTCGAAGGCGTGGTTGCCGTCGCCGATGCCGGCGGCGGGCAGGTCCGGCCGGGCGAAATCGGCGCGCGCCGTCAGCGCCACGCGACTCCCGAGCCGCGCCTCGATGCGCAGCCGCTCGTCCGGGTGGTCGGGATGCCAGGCCCAGCCATAGATCTTCTCGGCGCCGACATTGTCCACCGCGCCGCGGATGCCGCCGGCCGGGGTGACGGGATCGGGGCGCGCGGCGGCGTCAAGGGCGGTATCGGGGGGCAAGGCTGCCTCTCCTTTGCTCGGGCTCAGGCCGCTGCCGGCCTGCGGCGCGGCGCGCGCGCGGCGAGCAGGGCACGGTAAAGCGCGATGTGCTGGTCGCCGACGGCGGCGAGATCACGCTGGGTCGGGATTCGATCGGCCAGGCGCTGCCAGAGCCCCTCATTCGAGACCGCGGTCTCGAGCGTGGCGGCCCAGCCGTCCGGATCGCCTTGCGGGGTGTGCAGGCCCGTCACGCCGGGGGCGATCAGCTCCGCCATGCCGCCGATGCCTGTGCAGACCACCGGGCGCCGATGATGCAGGGCCTCGAGGATCACCAGCGGCGCGTTTTCCCACCAGAGCGAGGGCACCAGCACCCAGTCCGCCCCGGCGATCAGCCCGGGCAGGTCGCGCGGCGCATAGGCGCCGTGGTGACGCGCATCGGGCGCGGCGGCGAGCGCGGCTTCGAACTCGGCGAGGAAGGAAGATGCGTGGCGGGCCACCGGCCCGTGCAGGTCGAGCCGATGTGCGATGCCGCGCGCGGAGAGCCGCGCCGAGGCCCGCAGCGCGACCAGCGCGCCCTTGAAACGGGTGAGCTGGCCGAACATCGCGAAGCGGTCGCGGCGCCCATCCGGCGCGGCGCGATGCGGCGCGGGCGGGCCGGCGGCGATGCCGTTGCGGATCACCGCGATCCGCGCGGGGGGGTAGCCGGCGGCGAGGAAGCGCTCGCGCAGGAACTCGCTCGGCGCCACCAGCATGTCGGCGGCGCGGAGTGCGCCGGCCAGATGGCTGCGACGCAGCGCGAGGTCGCCTGCGCCGCGCTCCGGCAGGCAGCGCCGGCAGGCGTCGGCGGAGGGGCCGTGGCACGGGCGGCCTTCGGAGGTCAGCAGCTGGCCCTCGCGCGGGCAGAGCGCGAAGTAGTCGTGCAGCGTCACCACCAGCGCGGCGCGCGGAGCCAGGCGGCGCAGCAGATCCAGCGTCTCCACGCCCCAATGCAGCAGGTGGTGCAGATGGATGATGTCCGGGCGCAGCCGCGCAATGATCGGGCCGAGCGTGGCGACGAGGCCGAGCGCATCGGGCTGCGCCAGGTGGAAGCGGTCGAAGCCGCCGAGCGAGACGAGCAGCTCGTCATCCGGCGCGCCACCGCCGACCGCTTGCAGCCGCGTGCCGGGCAGCGGTGCGCGCTGCGCGGGATCCACCGCGGCGAGCAGCAGGCCCTCGACTCCATGGCGCTCGCGCAGCGTGCGGAACAGGCCCTGCGTCAGCAATTCGGTGCCGCCGGGTTGCAGCGCCGGATGGCCGGGGGAGAGGAACAGCGCGCGCATGCGCCTCAGCCCCGCGGCTGCGGATGGCGGTGCATCAGCGCGGCGATCGCCTCGCCCCAGCGCGCCGCGTGCAGGCGGCGGTTGTACGCCGCAGCGAGGGTGCCGGCATGGCCGGGATGCGCGGCGATGGACTGCCGTTCGTGATGCACCAGCTCGGCGGCGGGCTCGTAGCCGATGGCGTGGCCGGCCGCGTGCAGCTTGAGGCAGAGGTCGCTGTCCTCGAAATCGCCGAGCACGTAGTCGGTGCAGAACCCGCCTGCTGCCTCGAAGGCAGGGCGGCGCACGGCGAGCGCGGCGCCGGTGACGGCGGGCACGCGTCGCGCGCGGCAGGCCGGCGCATGGTCCCGCGGCCATCCCTTATGATGGTGGTTGATGCCCCAGCCGCCTTCGGCCGCCGGCGCGTAGAACATGCCGGCATGCTGGATCGCGCCGTCGGGGTAGAGCAGCTTCGGCCCGACCGCGGCGAGCCGCGCATCGCGCGCCAGGCGCCGGCGCAGCGCGGCCAGCCAGCCGGGCGCCTCCGGCACCACGTCGGAATTGAGGAAGACGAGCAGCGGCGCGGACGACTCCGCCGCGCCGCTGTTGCAGGCGCTGGCGTAGCCGTGGTTGCGGTCGTGCACCAGCAGCGTCAGCGCCAGCCCGTGCAGCAGCGCAAGGCCGCCGAGCAGCGCCGCCGCCTCGCTGCGCTGCTCCGGGCTGTCCAGCACATAGACGAGTTCGGGCGCGGCGGCGCCGCGGAAGGCCGGGTCGCGGGCGAAACCGGCGAGTTGCGCGCGCAGGAAGCTGAGCTGGCGCCAGAGCGGCACCACGATGCGCGCGGCGGGCCGGCGCGGCGCGGCAGCGCCCAGCACGATCCGCTCCGCTGGCCCGCCGGGCGCCATGGCGGCGCGCTGCAGCCGAGCCACCGCTGGCGCGATGCAGCCATCGAGCAGCGCCTCGCCGGCATTGGCCGGCTCGGCCGCGGCGAGCACCAGGTCACGCGCGGTGGCCGGCGGCAGCAGGCCGGGCGGCGCCACCAGCCGCAGCACCTGGCCGGAGGCCAGATGCAGTTCCAGCGCGAGTTGCGCGGTGCCGGGCGGCAGGCCGGCGGCCGGCAGATGAACGAGGAAGCCGGGCCGCGGACCGCCCTCGCCCTGTGGCGCGCGACGCAGCCGCTCGGCCAAGTCCGGGCGCGGCTGGCGGTGCAGGGCCGCGGAGTCGATCGCCACCGCGCCGCCCGGCCCACGCAGCGCCATCCCGCGCACCAGGCCGAGCGGGTCGCGCAGCCAGCCGCGCAGGAACACGCCGCCCTCGCCATCCGGCAGCGCGAGTTCCAGCGCCCCGCCGACCGGCAGCGCCGCATCGTCGAGCATCGTGGCGCGGGCGGGGGCGAGCAGTTGCAGGTCGCGCAGCAGGGTCGCCGCAGGTTCCGCGGCGCGGGCGCGCGGCGCGAGCAGGTCGAACAATGCCTGGCGCACCACGCCGCCGCGCCGGGCCAGCGCGAGCAGGCCGGGCAGCGCCGGGCTTGGCCGGACGAGCGGAATTGGCGGGCCCTCGGGCGGCACCAGCAGCGCCCCGTGGCCGGGCAGCCCGTCCAGCAGGATCAGCCGCGCGCCCGGTTCCGGCGCCGGCACGTGGCGCAGCGGCGCAGCCGGCGCGAGCAGATGCCAGCCGCCCGGCTGCGCCCCGGCAGGCTGCGGCAGGCGCCACACCGAGACGAGATCGCCGCCGCCGCCGGCCAGCGGGCGGGCCGGCGGCAACCCGGCCGCGACGCCGCCCGCGAGCGTATGGCAGAGCGCGCCGAAAGCGGGGTCGCTGCGGCCACGGAAGGCGGCCGCGGCGGCAAGCAGGCGGCGCAGAAGCAGGAGTTGCTCGGCCGCCGGCCGGTCGCGCAGCAGCGCATCCGGCGGCGCCGGCTCGGTGAGTTCGATGCGGCAGAGCATGCCGCCATCGCGTCGCAGCTCCACCGCCACACCCACCATGCAGGCGGCGCCGGCGCGAGCCAGCACCAGCGTGGCACCCGGCAGGGCAAGGCTCGCGACCGGCGGCGCCACGGGGATGCCGCCGAGGCACAGCGCCATCGGCCCCGCCGGGAGCGTGCCCGGCGGGGCCGGTGGTGCGGCCAGCTCGATCAACAGGAAGCCCGAAGGCTGCCAGGCGCAGCGGAGGGGAGGCGGGGCGGCGTGCACGCCGACCGTGGGATGCCCGGCATCCTGCCGGGCGGCGTGCTGGACCATCCCGCCTCCGCCCGCCGCCTCAGACGATCTTCACGTAGTCGTCGAGGTTGTTGAGCAGGTCGTTCCGCGAGACGCCGACCAGCGTGATGCTGTCGCCGCCGATCGAGATCACCGCGCCCATCGCGCCGCCCTTCACATAGGCGGCGAGATCGGTCGGGCTGTTGATGGCGGTGCCGTTGATGCCGGCCTTGATCGCCAGCATGTCCTCGCCCGGGCGGAAGTCGAGGATGACATCACCGCCGAACTTCGACTCGAAGTAGAAGGTGTCGGCATCGCTGCCGCCGGCGAGCCTGTCGTCGCCCTCGCCGCCGAATAGGGTGTCCGCGCCGCTCGCGCCGACCAGCCAGTCGTCGCCCTTGTCGCCTTCGAGCCAGTCGTCGCCGGCGCCGCCGAACAGCACGTCGTCGCCCTTGTCGCCGGTCATGCGGTCGTTGCCATTGCCGCCGCTGGCCAGGTCGTCGCCCTTGCCGCCATCGATGACGTCGTCGCCATCGCCGCCATCGGCGACGTCGTCACCCTCGCCGCCGAGCAGCGTGTCGTCGTCGGCACCGCCGAGCAGCAGGTCGTCGCCCTTGCCGCCGTCTGCCACGTCGTTGCCGGCGCCGCCTTCGAGCCGATCATCGCCGTTGTCGCCGTCGAGCACATCGTCGCCGGCACCGCCAAGGGCGGTGTCGTCGCCGTTGCCGGCCAGCACGAAGTCGTCGCCTGCTCCGGCGAACACGTAGTCATTGCCGCCGAAGGCGACCAGCAGGTTGTCCAGCACCCCGGGAAAGGCAGCGTCTGCGTCGATCACGTCGGACTGCTGCGTCCCGTACCAGGCGCCCGGTATTGAGGCGAAATCAGCCATGCGTCGATCCTTGTCCTGGAGGAGCGGGGCGCCGGCGCATCACCGGAACATCCGCACGTCCAGGTTGTATTGCGATGCAATAGTGAACGGGAAGGTGGTGGATACAGTTTTCAACACAGCGCGAGCGGCTGCCCCTGCAGGGCGGCCTGGTCGCCGCCGTCAGGGCCGCCCGCGGGCCGCCCGGGGGCGGCCGGATCGAAGCCGACGAAGACGTAGCCGACCCCGCGCACCGACTTGATGAGTCTGGCGCTGGCGCCGTCGTCCCCGAGCTTGCGCCTGAGCCGCAGGATCAGGTTGTCGAGCGCGCGGTCCTCCGGGTGGTAGGGCCGGCGGAGCACGGCGAGCGAGAGGGCATCGCGCTGCACCGGCGCGCCCTGCTGTCGGACCAGGATCTGCATCAGCTCGAACTCGGCGGAGGTCAGGTTGCGGGCGCCACCATCGGGGGCGAAGAGCTCGCGCTGGCGGAGGCAGAGCCGCCAGCCGGAGCGCGAAGCCGTCGGGCTTTCGATGCGGGTGCGACGCAGCACGGTGCGGATGCGGGCCAGCAGCTCGCGCGGGCTGGTGCCGCTCGCGACGTAGTCATCGGCGCCGGCCTCGAGCGCGAGGACGCGGTCGTGCTCGTCATCGGTGTCCATCGCCCGCAGGATCGCCGGCACCGGGGAGACGGCGCGCAGGCGGCGCAACGTGCCTAGGTCGGGTTCCATTTTTACCCGGCGATGCAGCACCACCAGCCAGGGCGGGTTGGCCGCCAGCCGGTGCAGCAACGGGTCGCGCGCCGGCCAGGTCTCGGCCGGCAGGCCGTTCCGGGTCAGGTAGGCGGCAAGGCTGCTGCCGTCCGCCGGATCCGCATCAACGAGAAAGACTCGCGCCGCCATCCTGGGAGTCACTGGTGCCTCTGCCGACGTGGGTGCCGCCCGTGCGCTCACGCCCCGGTCGCCACAACCCCTAGTAGTAACTTCGTCGGGGGGCAATGCGTGTGTCGTGAATTGTCAACCTTTAATCTAACGTTAAACTGTTACCTATCAATCACATTCGCGGGTATTTGGCCGGCCCGGCGGGCTCGGGGCGGCCCGGCGCACCGGACCGCCCCACTCGCATAGGTTGCGATTTCTTCAGGCGCGTCAGGCGCGCGCGGCCGCGGCGCGCCCGGTAAGCTGCGCCGGATCGAGCGCGAAAGCGCCTGCGCCCAGCCCGGCCTGCACCAGCAGCGCCACCGTCCAGAAGGCGGGGAACTCCCAGCCGCCGCCCTGGGCGCTGAACAGCCAGCCGGCGGGCAGGTGCTGGATCGTGGCGCCGATCATGATCGGGATGGACAGCAGGCTCGCCAGCCGCACCCACACCCCGGCGAGCAGCGCCAGGCCTGCCGCGATCTCGGCGATCGCGACCACGGCGCCGAGCACCGGCGGGTAGCCCAGCGAGCCGAAGAAGCCCATCGTACCGGGCAGCCCGAAGGTCATCACCTTCAGCAGCAGGCCATGGGCCAGGAACATCACGCCCATCGTCACGCGCAGCAGGAAGGCCGCGTAGGGGGCTGTGGTGCGCTCGTCGAGGTTCATCGTGGCATCTCCTGTCGGGTCCGAAGGCATTCGCGCCTCCGTCGCCGCCGGTATGGCCCCGCGATGCCGCAGCCTTCCAACTGTGGACCGGAACAGTCATCATCACTGTGGCGAATGACAGGGTGCCGTCGCTTGGCCGATCTGCAGAACCTCGATCTCAACCTGCTGCGCGTGTTCGACGCGGTGGCGCGCGAGCGGCACGTGACGCGGGCGGCGGAGAAGCTGAACCTCTCGCAGCCCGCCGTCTCGAACGCCCTGGCGCGGCTGCGCCAGGCGCTCGGCGACGAGTTGTTCCTGCGCCGCCCCGGCGGCGTGGAGCCGACCGCGCTTGCGCTCTCCCTCGCCGGGCCCGTCCGTGAGATGCTGGACCGGCTGCGCCAGATGCTCTCGGTGCATGCCCCCTTCGACCCGGCGACCACCGAGCGGATCTACACCGTCGCCTTCAGCGAGTACGCCGAAAGCGTGCTGGCGCCGCCGCTGCTGGAGATGATGGCGAAGGAGGCGCCGCGCGCGCTGCTCGCCATCCGTCACGCTGACCGCACCAATGCGCTGGACCTGCTCGAGGCCGGCGACGCCGAACTCGCCGTCGCCGTGCTGGCGGAGCCGCCGGCGCTCTACACCCGCGTGCGACTGCTGCCCGAGAACTTCCTCACCCTGGTGCGGCCCGGCCATCCGCTGGCCGAAGGTCCGATGACGCTGGAGCGGTTCACCGCCTTCCCGCATCTCCTGCACTCGGCGAACGGCTCACGCGATGGCGCGCTGGACGGGCCGCTGGCGGAGGCCGGCCATCCGCGGCGCATCGGCGCGGTGGTCGCTCATCTCGGCGCGGTGCCGGAGATCCTGATGCGAACCGAGCTGGTGATGACGCTTTCCGCGCGGCTGGCGTACCGGCTGGCCGAGACGCAGGGGCTGGTGCTGCGCCCCTGCCCGGTGGAGATCCGCCATGTGCGGCTCTCGCTGGTGTTCCACCGCCGCCTCGAGGCGGATGCCGGCCATGCCTGGCTGCGTCGCACGCTGCTGGCGGTGGCCCGCGACATGGGCCCGGTGCCGGGCGTCGGCGCCTGAGCGACGTTCAGCGACGCGCGCGTTCCATCGCCGCAGCACAGATCGCCAGCAGCGCGCCACCAAGGATGAGGTAGAGCACCACCCCGACACTGGCGGCGAGCAGCCGGGAGAGCAGCGCGACAAGCGCGAACAGCACGGCCGCAGCCAGCAGCTTGTGCAGCATGCCCGCCTCCAGCGCCTCCACGGCGGCGGAATGATGCTGCGCTTCGCGTGGTTCGTGCCGCAGCGGCGTGCGAAGACGCCGCCCGTTCGGGTTCGGATGGTCGGACATCCGCGGCGAACGCCGCACGCCAGCGCCCGTTCGGTCATCGCAGGGCCGCGCGCGCATCCGTGCGCGCTGCGTCGCGAACCCGGCTGATGCCGCAACGAACTCGCATCTCGCGCAGCCGCGAGGCGTCTCTCCGTCGCTTGTGACTCGCCCGGACGTTCCACTGACCGAATACTGCGTTAATGCAAGGCTGGGCCGAACACGGGAGCTTCTGACTTGAAGGTTGCGATACTCGCCGGTGGACTCGGCTCGCGCATGGGTGAGGAGACCGAGCTTCGTCCCAAGCCGATGGTGGAGATCGGCGGGCGGCCGATCCTCTGGCACATCATGCGCTACTACGCCTGTTACGGGCATCGCGATTTCGTGGTGGCGCTCGGTCATCGCGGTGATGTCATCCGGCGCTACGCGACGGATTTCGCTACTCTGGGGGGCGGCCATCTGTGCATCGACTACGACCGCCGGACGGTGGAGATGCGCGAGGCCGAGGACGATGCGTGGCCGATGCAGGGATGGCGCATCGAGCTGCGTGAGACTGGCCGCCACACCAACACTGGCGGTCGCATCCGTCGCCTGCGGGAGGCGATCGGCCGCGAACGCTTCATGCTCACCTGGGGTGATGGCCTGTCCGATGTGGATCTCGATGCCCTGCTCGCCTTCCACACGGCGCATGGCCGGATGGTCACCATGACAGCGGTGCGCCCGCCGCCGCGTTTCGGACACCTCGAACTGGATGGTGACCGGATCACCGGCTTCCGCGAGAAGCCGCGCGACGCGGAAGGCTGGATCAACGGCGCCTTCTTCGTCTGCGAGCCCGACATCTTCGACCGGATCGAGGGCGACGCGACGCAGTTCGAGGCCGAGCCGCTGGAGCGTCTGGCGCGCGAGGGCGAGCTGATGGCCTTCCGTCACGAAGGCTTCTGGCAGTGCATGGACACGCCGCGCGATCGCGCGCGGCTGGAAGAACTCTGGGGCTCCGGACGGGCGCCCTGGAAAGTCTGGAACTGAGCGGCTCGGCCGCATGACGGAGGAGACCGCGCGCGCATGCGAATCCTGATCACAGGGCATCTCGGCTATATCGGCACCGTTGCGGTGCCGCTCTTCCTCGAGCGCGGCCATGAGGTAACGGGTTGCGACACCGACCTGTTCCGAGGCAGCACCTTCGGCCACGGCATAGGCGCGGCGGCGGAGGTGCCGGATCTCGGCCTCGACATCCGCGACCTCCGGCCGGAGCATCTCGCTGGCTTCGACGCCGTGGTGCATCTCGCCGGGCTGTCGAACCATCCGCTCGGCAACCGCGATCCGGCGGTGACGGATGCGATCAATCACCGCGCGGCGGTGCAGGTGGCGCGCGCGGCGAAGCTGGCCGGCGTGCCGCGCTTCGCCTTCTCCTCCTCCTGCGCGAACTACGGCGCGGCGGGCGAGGCGCTGATCGACGAGAGCGCACCGTTCGCGCCCCTGCTGCCCTATGGCCAGTCCAAGGTGGATGCGGAGCGCGGCATCCTCGCGCTCGCGGACCGCGACTTCTCGCCGGTGATCCTGCGCAACGCGACCGCCTTCGGCCTCTCGCCGCGCATCCGCTTCGACCTCGTGGTGAACAATCTCACCGCCTGGGCCGTCTCCACCGGCGAGGTGCTGCTGAAATCGGACGGCACGCCCTGGCGCCCGCTGGTCCATGTGGAGGACATCTCGCGCGCCTTCCTCGCGGTGTGCGAGGCCCCGCGCGAGCAGATCCATGCCGAGGCCTTCAACATCGGCGCGACCTGGGCGAACCAGCGGGTGATGGACATCGCGCGGATCGTCGCAGAGGTGGTGCCTGAAACGGAGATCCGCTTCGCGCCGGGCGCCGGGCCGGACCGCCTGAACTACCGCGTCAGCGGCGACAAGTTCGTGCAGCGCTTCCCGCATGCGGCACCGCGCCGCGCGGTACGCGAGTCGGTCGAGGAACTGCTGGAGGCGTACGGCAATTTCCCGCCCGCGCCTGAGGAATTCGAAGGGCCGCGCTACCAGCGGCTGGCGCATCTGAACGCGTTGATCGCTGCCGGCCAGGTCGCGCCGGACCTGCGGCCGCGCCAGCGTGTCCCGCAACAGGTGCCCGCGTGAGCGAAGCCGCCCTGGCCGATGCGCCGTCAGCCTGTACCGAGATCCTCGCCTGCCGCGGCTGCGGCGGCGGCAGTCTGGCCAGCGTGTTCGATCTCGGTCGGATGCCGCTGTCGGACGGCTTCACCGCGGAAGCGGTGAGGCCCGATCCGACCTGGCCCCTCGAAGTCGTCTCCTGCGCCGAGTGCGGCCTTGCGCAGTTGCGCCACACCGTGGCGCCGGAGGTGCTGTTCGCCGAGGACTACCCGTACTTCTCCTCGGTCAGCGCGACCGTGGTGGAGAATGCGGCGCGCAACGTGGCCGAGGCGGTGGTGCGTTTCCGCCCGCCGGCGGGCGCGCTCGCGGTCGAGCTGGCGAGCAATGACGGCTACCTGCTGCGCCATGCCGCCGCGGCGGGCCTCTCGGTCCTCGGCATCGATCCAGCGCCGGGGCCGGTGCGGGTGGCGCGCGAGGCGGGCATCGAGACGGTCCACGCCTTCTTCACCGAGCCTCTGGCGCAACGCCTGGCGGCCGAGGGGCGCCGCGCCGCCCTGGTCTTCGCCAACAACGTTCTGGCGCATGTCGCCGACACGCGTGGCTTCGTACGCGGCATCCGCCACATCCTCGCACCGGACGGCACGGCGATCATCGAAGTGCCCTACCTGCGCGACCTGATCGACCATGTCGAGTTCGACACCATCTACCACGAGCATCTCTGCTACTTCTCGCTCCGCGCCCTGGCGGCGCTGTTCGCGCGCGAAGGGCTGGCGCTGAACGACGCGCAGCGCATCCCCATCCACGGCGGCTCGCTGCGGCTGTTCGTGCAGCACGCGCCGGCGCCGAGCGCGCGACTGACCGCGCTGCTGGCGCAGGAGCGTGCAGAGGGGCTGGATCGGCCGGCGGCCTTCCGTGGTCTGGCGGACCGCGTGGCCCAGCTGCGCCAGGATCTTCGCGCGTTGCTCGACAGGCTGAAGGCGGAGGGCGCGCGGATCGGCGGCTACGGCGCGGCGGCCAAGGGCACGATCCTGCTCAACCATTTCGGCATCGGGCGCCGCGACCTGATCTGGGTCGCCGACCGCAACCAGCACAAGCACGGGCTTTTCGTGCCCGGGGTGAAGCTGCCGATCGTGCCGGTGGAGCGCATCGCCGAGGACCGCCCGACGCATCTTCTGCTGTTGCCCTGGAATCATCGCGCAGAAATCGTGCGGCAGCAGGCCGCCTTCGTCGCTGCGGGCGGCCGCTTCATCCTGCCGATCCCGCAGCCCGTCCTGGTGGAGAGCTGAGCGCATGACGCATCTGCAGCGGCCGCGGCGCGCATCGCCTTCGTCGCTTTCCTGCGTGGCGGTTGATGACTGCGCCGCCTGTGGGGCGAAGGGAGGCGTGCAGCTCGCCGAGTTGCGCGGCGTGCCGACCAATTCCTGCCTGATGCTGGCGACCGAGGCCGCCGCCCGCGCCTGGCCGCGCGGCGACATCGTGCTGCAGCTCTGCGAAAGCTGCGGCTTCATCGCCAACCGCGCCTTCGAACCGCGGCTGACCGAGTATTCCGAACGCTACGAGCCGAGCCAGGGCTGGAGCCCTGCCTTCCGCCGCTATCACCGCGAACTGGCCGGACGGCTTGCCGAAGCGGTGCCGTTGGCCGGGCGTCGGGTGGTGGAGGTCGGCTGCGGCCAGGGCGAGTTCCTGCACCTGCTCTGCGGCCTGACGGGCGCCACCGGGGTGGGGTTCGATCCCTGCGTGGATGCGCGCCGCGGCGACGTGGTGGAGCAGCGCGTGGCCGAGGTACGACTGGTCGCCGATTTCTTCGACGAGTCCGCGGCGGCGTCGGAGCAGGCAGACCTGCTGGTCAGCAAGATGACGCTGGAGCACATTCCGGCGGTCGGCCGCTTCGCGGCGCTCTGCGCGCAGGTGGCGCGCAATTCGGCGCCGGGCATGCGGCTGTTCGTGCAGGTGCCCGACAGCCAGCGCATCCTCCGCGACATCGCGTTCGAGGACATCTACTACGAGCATTGCTGCTACTTCACCGAGGCCTCGCTGCGCGGCCTGTTCGCCCGCCACGGCTTCGCGGCCGAGGCGGTGTGGCGCGACTATGACGGGCAGTATCTCGGTCTGCTTGCGCGCTTCACCGGCGTGCCGGGCGGCATGGCGCCGGCGGCCGAGTTGATGCAGCTCTCCCGCCTCGCCGGCATCTTCGCCACCGCGCATGCGGCGAAGCTCGCCGCGTGGCGCCGGCGCGTGGCCGATGCGGGCCGGATCGTGGTGTGGGGGTCCGGCTCCAAGGGCGTCGCCTTTCTCGGCGGACTCGGGGAGATGGCCGGTGCGGTGACGCATGCGGTGGACATCAACCCGCATCGCCAGGGCATGTACATGATCGGCAGCGGGCACCCGATCATCGCCCCGGCGGCACTGCGCGACATCCGCCCCGACACGGTCGTGGTGATGAACCGTGTCTATGTCGAGGAGGTGGGCGCCGCGCTCTCGGCGCTCGGGCTGGCGCCGCGGCTAGTGGCGCTCTGAGCCCCAGCCCGGCGGCGGCAGCGCGCCGGGCGGGAGCCGGGCGGGGGATCCGACCAGCGACCGCTTCAGGCTGCGCATGGCCTGGAACAGGCGCGGGCTGGCGGCCTGCACAAGGTCGCGCGCCACCTCGCCGGTGTGACCGCCGGTGAGCCACCACCGCATCAGCTCCGCATGGCAGGCGCGGCGGAGATCGGGATCGGGCACGCTGCGCGCCACGGCATGCCAGTATTGCCGCCAGACCTGCCAGTGGAACAGCGTGCTGGTGCTCCGCGTGGCCACGGTGCTGTCCTGCCACAGCGCTGCCTCCCGCCGGTCCTTCAGCAGCAGGGCGCGGGTGTAGCGGTGCGGATGCTCGCGATGCAGGAACACCGGTTCCGCCACCGCGACCCAGGGGCCGCGCAGCGCCATCTCCGCCAGCAGCACGCGGTCCGACCCGCTATAGGTGCCGTGCAGGCCGGAGCCGACCAGCGCCTCGCGCCGGAAGAGGCCGAAGAAATCCTCGCACTGGTGGCAGGTATGGATCACCGCGCCGAGGCGGCGCGCGGGATCCGGCGAGTCGATGCCGGGGAAGATGTTGGCGTAGCGCCGCAACTCCTCTCCCTCGGGCCCGATCTCGGTGATGCCGGTGGTGCAGAGCACCGCCTGGGGCGTCGCCTCCAGCGCGGCCACGGCGCGCGCGAGGTAGTCCGGCGCGAGCAGATCGTCATGCGCCGCCCATTTGAAGTAGCGGCCGCGCGCGCGGTGGAAGCAGTCATCGTAGTTCGGCCCGGCGCCGAGGTTGCGCGGCTGGCGGTGGTAGAAGATGCGGGCGTCGGCCGCGGCATGCCGGCGGCAGATCTCGCCGGTCGCGTCGGTCGAAGCGTTGTCGCAGACGATCAGCTCCAGATCGGCGAAATCCTGATCGCGGATCGAACGGATCGTCTCATCCAGATAGCGCTCGCCGTTGTAGACGGGAAGCCCGATGCTGACGGTGGGTGGGGCAGGGGGTGATGCGACCATGTTGAGCGGGCTCGAAGCCTCCAGGGGTGACGGCTGGCACTCTGGTCGCGCAACGCGGGAGCGGTCAGGCTTGGCTTCCGCACAAGCGCTTGAGGCATGGCATCGCGCGGCACCGTTGCCGGAATGCCATGGCTGCCCCATTGCTGCCCCACTTGATCGGGCGTGCGCGGTTTCCGATGGTGGGGGCCGGGCGGCAGGCCCGGCGATGGGTCGAGAAGGGGGAATTGGGGATGAGCCAGACCGGGCCGGTCTACCTGCGCTGGCGGCCGACGGGCGCTCCGGCGCCGGAGATGGAGCGCTTCGATGACCTCGATGCGGCGCTCGACGCGGTCGAGCAGCGCTGGGAATCGCTGCGCGACCACGCGCCACAGATTCTGGACGCGCGGCGCGTGCTCCTGCTCAGCACCGAGCAGCTGCGGGGCGAGTTCGATGCGGCGCCGCAGGCCTGAGTGGTCTGACTCGATACCGCAGCCCTGAAAGGCGGGCCGCGACGGCCCTCGGCGGCGCCGGGTCGGCACCGCCGCGCGCGGCCGTCAGAGCGTGCCGTGGCGCGATTCGTGCTCCGCCATCAGCCGGGTCAGCAGGTCGTGAAAGCGCTTCGCGGCCACCGGGCTCATGATGATCCGGTGCAGCAGCTGCACATCCATCGGCCCGCCGCCGCGCTGCTGCTGGAGATCCCAGTTCTGGTTCACGCCGAAGGTGAGGACCACTTCCTCGCGCGTGCTGGTGGCACTGCAGACGTTGCAATAGCTGCTCTTGAGCTGGCTGGTGTCCAGCTTCATCTCGGGCTGTCCGCTCGCCTGGCTCATCCGCGTCCCTGGCTCCCCACCGCGCGTGATCGCGCCGCTCGACGATACGCGGCGGCCCATGGCGGGACAAGGCGTGCGGCTGCCGCAACGGTTGCGTTTTTCGTGGATTTACAGATGCTGGGCGAACGCAGCGCGCAACGGCTCCGGGGGCCTGGATGGACATCGCGAGGATCGCCGGTGATGTCAGGCGGCTGTGGGGCCGGCTTCTGCTGGCCTCCTGGCTTGCCGCGACACCGCTGCCGGCCAGCGCGCAGCCCGCTCCGGCGCTGCCTGAAGGCGAGTTCGACTGCCTGATGGATGCCGCGCAGCGCGTGAAGCTCGGTGCTTCGGTCACGGGCCTGATCCGCGCCGTGCATGTCGCCCGCGGCGACATCGTCCGCCGTGGCCAGGTGGTGGCGCAGCTGGCTTCCGAGGTGGAGGAGGCGAATGCCGCACTGGCCCGCGTGCGTGCCCGCAACGACGCCCCGGTGGCCAGCGCGGAGCTGCGGGCGGAACACGCGCAGCGACGCGCCGGACGGCTGGAGCGGCTGCGCGCCAGCCAGGCGGTGAGCGAGCGCGACTACGACGAGGCGGCGACGGAAGCCCGCGTCGCCGCGCTGGCCTTGCGGGACGCCCGGATGAACCTCGAAGCCGCGCAGGCCGAGCTGCTGCGGGCAGAGGAACAGGTGGGGCAGCGGCAGATCGTCAGCCCGCTCGATGGCATCGTGGTGGAGCGGCACCTCGCCGCGGGTGAATACATGCATGAGCAGGCGCAGCTGCTGACCCTGGCGCAGATCGACCCCATCCATGTCGAGGTGTACCTGCCGGTAGCCTATTTCGGGCAGATCGCACCCGGGGACGGCGCGACGGTGATGCCGGAGGCGCCGGTGGGCGGCGCACATCTGGCACGCGTCTCGGTTGTGGACCGGGTGATGGATGCGGCGAGTGGCACATTCGGCGTGCGGCTGCAGTTGCCGAACCCGGACCTCGCCCTGCCCGCGGGCCTGCGGTGTCGGATCCGCTTCGGCGCCCGCGGATAGCCGGAGATCAGGCCCATGCGGCGCTCGGCCGGGTGGTCGCTTCGGTCCGTCTCCCTTACGCAAAGGTAGAATCAGTCGCGCCGTCATCACCCGGACATGGATTTTTTGACATGATTCGAAAGCATAAAGTTCTGTTGACGATCCGTTAGGGCTGCTTTTTCCTCCCGGGCAGTTTCGTCTGGACCGGACAAGAAGTCTGCAACTGCTCGGAGTCGTTACTCCTGCAAGCGGCTCCGGACATGGCTTCGCATGAGGGGTTGCCGCATGGCAGGGGACGGCGTCGATCCGCGGCAAGGGCAGTCGGTTCTGTTGGAACGCAGGCGGCGGCGCTGGCGCCCGGGTGGCGGCGGCTCGCGCAAGCCCCGCCAGGCTGCCGCGGCGCCGCGGGCCGATCGAAGGCTGCTGCTGGAGACGCTCGAACCGCGGGTCCTGCTGTCGGCCGACCTGGACCTGCTCGGCAGCACGGCGCTCACCTCCTCCCTCGGCGCGCCGGCGACAGTGGTGGACCTCGGCGGCAGCAACGACGCGAGCGACTATGATGCGGTGGTCGCGCCCTCCGATGCGCTCGGCGGCGTCACGGCGCCGGTGATCGCCGGCAGCCTCGACGTGCCCGGCGAGGTGGACCGCTACGCCTTCACGCTGACCGAAGCGAAGCAGATCGTCTTCGACAGCCAGGTGAACCGCAGCGACCTGCGCTGGTCGCTTGCCGGCCCGCGCGGGGCGGAACTCGGCCTTGGCAGCGCGGAGTGGCGGCGCTTCGACCAGTCGGACGGCAACAACTTCACCAACAACATCGGTGGCTCGCCGACGCTGTCGCTGCTGCCGGGGGACTACATCCTCTCGGTCGCCGGCCTGGACGCCAGCGGATCCGGCTTCGTCGGAAACGATTCCACCGGCAGCTATGCCTTCCGGCTGCTCGACACCTCACAGAGCGAGCAGGTCGGCTATGGCGAGGCGGTCACCAGCACGCTCACCGAAGCCGACTTCACCGACAGCTACCGCTTCGACGCGCAGGCCGGCGATACGCTGCATTTCCAGCGCCTGCTCCTGAGCGGCGCGACCGCCGGCGGCGCACCAGCCTGGCGCCTGATCGGGCCCGGCAACGCAGTGGTGTTCAACAACACGAACTTCACCGACGTGGAAGCGATCACGATCGGCCTCAGCGGCACCTACACGCTGCTCGTCGAAGGGCAGGTGACGAATGGCGGGGCGGCCATCGACTATGGCTTCGCGGTGCACCTGCACTCGGCCGATACCGCCGCGCTGACGATCGGCGAGACGGTGATCGGCAACATCGAGGCGCCGGGCCGCGAGGATGTCTACACCTTGACGCTGGGCGCGCAGACGCGGCTCTACTTCGATTCGCTCTCCAACGACTCCGGCAAGCTCTGGACGCTGATTGGTCCACGCGGGACGGAGGTGAGCGCGCGGCGCTTCGACCAGTCCGACGGCAGCGGGAACGGCGGCGCGACCATCCTCGACCTGCCGGCCGGCGACTACACGCTGACGGTGGATGGCGCGGGCGCCAGCACCGGCCGCTACGGCTTCCGCCTGCTCGACATCGCGAGCGCGGCCGGTATCGCACCGGGCGCCGCGATCTCCGGCACGCTGCAGGATGCGGGCTTCGCGGCGGCAGCGATCCGCGTGCCATCCGACGCACCGATCACCTATCCGGACGGCGCGACGAACCGTGCGCTGCAGAGCATCGGCACGCAGACCTGGGCCAGCGTGCCCGACGATGCGAGCCTGAATCCCGCCGCCCTGACGCTGGAAGCCTGGGTGAAACGCGATGCCACCGCGCCGAACAATGCCGGCGTCGCGATGAAGAGCACGAGCAGCAGCTGGAACAACGGCTACGGTCTCTACTACTCCAACGACGGTCATATCAATTTCTTCGTCAACAACTGGAGCAGTGTGCGCGTTCGTGCCGTGCTGCCGGCAGACCAGTGGACGCATGTCGCCGGCACCTATGACGGCACGACGCTGCGGCTGTTCATCGACGGCAACCTGGCGCAGGAACTGGCTTACGCGGTGCCGATCAACCACAGCAGCGGCGAGTTGCGTGTCGGCGCCGGCAGCGGCGGCGACTATGCCTGGCGTGGCGCGATCGACGACCTGCGCCTGTGGAACGTGGCGCGCAGCGCGGCGGACATCCAGGCGACGATGGGCGCGCCGTTTGCCGGCAACGAGGCCGGGCTGGCCGCGTATTGGAAGCTGGACGAGGCGTCGGGCCCGACGGTGAGCGATTCCGGGCCGAGCGGCAATGACGGCACCATCCGCAGCCTTGGGCGCGAGACACATCTCTACGGCCTCGACCTCGCCAGCGGCGACCAGATCCTGCTCGATGCGACCTCCGGCGGCAGCGGAGTGCGCTGGCGGCTGCTGGATCCGTCCGGACGGGAGATGGTGGACCAGAGCTTCACCGATGCCACGCGTAGCATCGTCCTGGCGGGTACCTACACGCTGCTGATCGAGGGCGCCGTCGCGAACGATGCGCCGGCGTCGTACGGCTTCACCGTGGTCCACCAGGGCAACACGCCGATCCCCGCCTTCACCGGCGATCCGCTCACGCTCGGCACGCGGGTGGACGGTACGATCTCCGTCGCCGGCGAGGTGGACGGCCACCTGTTCACCACGGCAGGGCCGACGCGGCTCTACTTCGACAGCCTGCTCAACAACGGCAATTTCCGCGTCGCGCTGGAGGGCCCGCGCGGGAGCGAGTTCTCCGACCACCCGATGTCCTCCGGCGACCGCTTCATCGACCTGCCGGTGGCAGGCGAGTACCGGCTGACGATCCGTACCGTCAGCTCGGTGACCGGCGCCTACGCCTTCCGGCTGCTCGACCTGGCCGCCGCGACCGAGATCGCCTACGACACCGAGGTGATCCATGCGGCGACGCCGAACAACGGCGCCGCGACGTTCAAGTTCGAGGCAGCGGCGGGCGACCGCATCTTCTTCGATGCGACCCGGAACAATCTCTACTGGACCGATTGGACGCTGCTCGATCCCTGGGGCCGCGAGGTGCGGAGCGGCGATTTCCAGGACAATTTCAACGCCGCCGGCCCGATGACGCTGGCGCACACGGGCACCTACACGCTGGTCATGGCGGGCGAGGTGTGGGTGACCGGCACCGACACCGAATTCAGGTTCCAACTGCGGCAGGTGGCCGACAGCACGGCGACGCTGGCGCTCGGGGACGACATCGCGGGCACCATCGCGCTGCCTGGGCAGTCGGTGGTCTACAGCTTCACCCTTGCGGACGAGACGCGGCTCTACTTCGATTCACTGAACAATGACGGCTCGCTGCGCTGGACTCTGACGCGGCCCGACGCGACGCTGGTTGGCGGCCGTGCCTTCAGTTCCGCCGACCTGCCGTTCAACGCGGGGCCGGGCGACTACACCCTGCGCATCTACCGCGACGGCGATGGCGTCGGCGACTTCGCCTTCCGCCTGTCGGACCAGGCATCGGCGACGCCGATCACGCTCGGCGAGACGGTGAATGCCGTGAACACGCCGGCGCGTGGCGCCAGCCTGTTCAGCTTCGAGGCGGAGGCGGGCGACCGCATCTTCCTCAACATGCTGCGCAATGCAGTCTATTGGACGGACTGGCGGCTGCTCGACCCCTCCGGGCGGCAGATGCTGCAGCAGGATACCGGCGATGCCGGGCCGATCAGCCTGCCGGTCGCCGGCCGCTACACGCTGGTGCTGGACGGCGAGGTGTGGATCGGCGACGCAAGCCGTGCCTTCAGCTTCATCGTCAACAAGGTTGTGGATGCCGCTTCGCCGGTCGTCATCGGCGGGCCCGGCAACAGCGGGCCTCTTGATGCCGAAGGAAGGATCGGCCAGGCGCTGAGCTTCACCGGTGTCGAATACGCCACCGTGCCCAGCGGCGCCAGCACCGACCTGCACGACGACGTCACCATCGAGTTCTGGCTGCGCTACGACAGCACCACCACCACCTGGACGCCGGTGATCTACAAGGGCGCCGGCTCGCCGCAGGACGGCAACGGGCGCAGCTATTCCGTTTGGCTGCACAACAGCGGCTATCTCCTGCTCAGCACCGCGGACGCGCCCGGAGCGCAGAGTATCGGCACCGTCGCAGGATCGGTGCTGCCCGGCGAGTGGGTGCATGTCGCGGCGGTGCTCGACCGCACGGCCGGGCAGATGCGGATCCTTCTCAACGGGCAGGAGGCGGCCTCCGGCGCGCTGCGCAATGCGCAGGCGGTGACCACCACCAACCCGCTCTACATCGGCCGCAGCGCCGAGACCTGGGGCCAGGGCGCCTTCCAAGGCACGCTGGACGAGGTGCGGCTTTGGTCCGTGGCGCGCAGCGCGGCGGAGATCCAGGGCACGCTCGATCAGCCGCTGGTCGGCAACGAAACGGGCCTGGCACTCTATCTGCCGATGGCCGACGGGGCGGGCGCGCAGACCCTTGCCGATCTCGGGCCGGCCGGGACGGATGCGACCGTGTTCGACGTGCATGAGGGCGTCCCAGGCCTCATCACCGGCCGAATCCCGGCGCCGGGCGCGGTCAGCCGCTACAGCTTCACGCTGGCGCAGGACGCGCTGCTCTACTTCGACACCTTCACGGACAACAGCGATGTCACGGTGACGGTGACGGGGCCGGGCGGCCTCGGCTTCTCGCGCAACCTGCGCAACGGCGACAGCTTCGAGTTCGGTGCGGGGAACCCGCTCTTCGCGGCCATTGCGGGCGACTACACGATCACGGTGGATGCCAGCGGCGATGGCACGCCGCCCTTCGCCTTCCGTCTGCTGGATGCGCAGGCGGGGCAGCAGGTCGGCTTCGGCGATGTCGTCGCCGGCACGCTAGCGCCCGGCGATGCGACGCACATCTTCCGCGTCGAAGCGGATGCGGGCGACCGCGTGTTCCTTGACGTCCGCGGCTTCAGCAAGGGCAGCGACCGCGCGGCGTGGCGGCTCTTCGACCCGACCGGCCGGCAGATCCTGGCCGACACGAATTTCCAGGATATCGAGAACCTCACCCTGCCGCTGGCCGGCACCTACACGGTCCTGGTCGAGGGGCGGGTCTGGGACGAGGGCGCCGCCACCTACCAGCTCGTGCTGCAGCGGGTGCAGGACGACAGCGTCGCCGCGACCTTTGGCGCCAATCCGGCGCCGGGACCGCTCTGGGCAGAGGGCCGCTTCGGCGGCGGCGTGCAGCTTACCGGCGCCGATGCGATTACCGTGGCCGGCCCCGGCACTGACCAGACGGGCAACCTGACGATCGAGGCCTGGGTCCGGTTCGATACCTTCAACGACAGCTGGGCGCCGGTCTTCTACAAGGGCGACGGGCCGAGCGGCCATCGCAGCTACAGCCTGTGGGCGCGCAACGACGGCCTGCTCTATCTCGGCACGCGCGACGCATCGGGCGAGCAGGGCGTGCAGACCGCGACGGGCGTGGTGCAGGCCGGGCAATGGGCGCATGTGGCGGCGGTGATCGACCGCACCACCGGCACCATGCGCATCGTGGTGGATGGCGTGGAGCGCGCTTCCGGCGCGGTGCGGGCGGGCCCGGCAGTGGGCACGACGGAGCCGCTGCTGATCGGCCGCACCACCGAGACCTCCACCAGCTACGACCTGATGCAGGGGCGCGTGGACGAGGTGCGGCTGTGGTCCGTCGCGCGCAGCACCGCCGAGATCGCCGCCAGCAAGGACAGCGCCCTGCCGGATCCGCAGGCCGGGTTGGTGATGCGCCTCGGCCTCGAGGACGGCGGCGGCGAGGTCGCAACGGACAGTTCAGGCACGGGCAATCACGGCGCGCTCGACCGGCTCAACGCGGGCGGCTTCACCGGGCGCATCGACCATGCCGGGCAGCGCGACCGCTTCACCTTCACGCTCGGTACCGAGACGAAGGTGCTGCTCGACCTGCTCTCCCCCTACAGCAGCAGCGTGAACCTGACCCTGGCAGGGCCGCGCGGGACGGAGTTCTCCGGCTGGCGTTTCGACAATGCCGACAGCTCGCCGGCAGGCAGCGGCAACCGCCTGCTGACGTTGCCGGCAGGCAGCTACACCATCACGGTGGACGGTGCCGGCGATTGGACCGGCTGGTACAATTTCCGCCTGCTCGACCTCGCGGAGGCGACGCCGGTGACGCCCGGCACCAGCTTCTCCGGCGAATTGCTGCCGGGCAGCGCGACGCGGCTCTTCGCCTTCGATGCCACGGCGGGGCAGCGATTCTTCTTCGATGATCTGGGGTTCACCAACTCGACCTATCTGCGGCTCTACGATCCGCTGGGTCAGCAGCTCTTCGGCCCGGTCTATCTCGGCAACCTGCACGATCGTGGCGTGCAGACGCTGGGCGTGACCGGCACCTACATCATCGCGGTGGAAGGCCACCCGGGAGAAGGCGCGCGCCAATTCTTCAACCTGATCGTCGAGGAGGTGATCGACGAGACGGCGGCGCTGACGCTCGGGGACCTGGTAACCGGCGCCATCGACCAGCGCGGCCAGGTGGACCGCTACACCTTCACGGTGGCGAGCGAGACGCGCGTGCTGATGGACGTGCTGCAGGACAACAGCACGCTGCGCTGGTCGCTCTCCGCACCTGGTCATGCGCTAGTTTCGGGCCGTAGCTGGCAGGCCACGGATTCGGAGAACTTCGCCTCCTCGCCCGCGATCACGCTGCTGCCGGGCACCTATACGCTCAGCATCAACGCCACCACGGATGCCACGCCGGCCTATGGCTTCCGGCTGTTCGAGCTGGGCACCGGCACGCCGTTGACGCTCGACACCCTGACCACCGGCACGCTCTCGCCGGGCGCCGAGACGGCTGCCTATGTGTTCACAGGTGCCGCGCGCGACCGGCTGTGGTTCGACCGCGAAAGTCTTTCCTCAGGCAGCCCGAAGGTGCGGATCCTGGATCCGCTGGGGCGTCAGGTCTTCGGGCTGGCGGAGTTTGCCGACAGCGAGCTGTTCACCCTGCCCATGGATGGCACCTACACCCTGCTGGTGGAAGGGCGGCGCTACGAAACGCCGGCGGTGGACATCACCTACGGCTTCACCCTGCACAGCGAGGCACAGCCGGCCGCCGCCGGCGAGACGACGCAGGATTTCGAGGGCGGCGGCCTGCCCTATGCGCTGGCGAACTACCAGGGCCCGGCCGCGCAGGTGATCGCCGGCGGTCCGACCGGCAGCTTCCTGCGCCTCACCGCGGCCACGGCGTCGACCAACCGCAACACGGTCGGCTTCTCCTCAACCGCCGAGGGACCGTTCGACTCCGTCGAGGTCACCTTCGACGCGCGCATGACGCCGTCCGCTGCCGGCCGCCTGCAATCGGGGGATGGCATGGCGGTGGCGCTGCTCCCGGTGAACATCTACGGCACGGGCGGGCGAGCGCCGAACTTCGGCGAGGAACCCAACCTGGCCGGTGCGCTCGGCATCGGGTTCGACATCGTCAGCAATGGCGAGGTGAGCAACAACCATGTCTCGCTGCATTTCAACGGCAGCAAGCTGGGCGACTTCCCGATCGCCACTGCCTCGCTCGACCTCGGCGGGGGGCAGTTCTTCGGCGTGCGCGTGCTCGCCGAGCGCACGGCGGGCGGCGCTTTCGTCACAGTCACCCTGACCCCGCCCGGCGGCGGTGCCGCCATCACGCCGATCGACGCCGTCTTCGTGGGGGGGCTGGATCTCAGGACCAGCCGGGTCGCCTTCGGCGCGCGCAATGGCGGCTGGTCGGCCGACCACGACCTCGACAACGTGGCGGTGGCCACGGTTGCCGGCAACTCCTCGGCCGTGGATTTCAACATCGGCGAAGGCACCGGTAGCGCCGAGATCCTGGCAGCAAATGCATTGGCTTCGCTGCGTACCGGCGGCGTGTACCTGCATCGCTTCACGCTCAGCGACGACACGACCGTGCTGTTCGATGGGCAGACGACCGACAGCCAGACCCGCTGGACGCTGACCGGGCCGGACGGCGTGATCGTCAACCGGACCTTCTACCAATCGGATTCCTGGGACGGCTACGACCTGCTGCCGCTCAAGCTCAAGGCCGGCACCTACGAGGTGGCGGTGTCCGCCTTCCCGAGTGCCAGCAGCAGCTATCGGTTCCGCCTGCTCGACCTCGCCGGCGCCACGCCGATGACGCCGGGCACGGTGGTGAGCAGCGTCGCCGTCAATCCGGGCAACGAGAGCGATCTCTACAGCTTCACCGCCAGCGCCGGCGACCGGTTCTTCTTCGACCGGCTCAGCGGTGGGTCGGACGTGTATTGGCGCCTGTTCGGGCCCAACGGACAGCTGGTGACCTGGCGCAACCATGCGGCGGGCGATACCGGCCCGTTCGCCGTGCCGCTGGACGGCACCTATGTGCTGGCCATCGAGGGGCGCTACTACAACACGGCTGCCAACGGGTATTCCTTCAACCTTCAGCCGGTGACCGACGAGGCCGCGCCGCTTGCCTTCGGCGCCCGCATCGACAACGGCATCGCGCATCCGGGCCAGGTGGACCGCTACACCTTCACGCTCGATGCAGCGCGGCTGCTCTACCTCGATACCTTCACCAACCGCAGCGACATCCGCTACTATTTCGACGGCCCGAACGGCGCCCGTATCGGTTGGCAGTATTTCAACCAGAGTGACCTCTACCAGGACGGTGCGGCCTTCCTCGCGCAGCCGGGCGACTGGACGCTGGTGGTTTACGGTGACGGCGACACCATCGGCGACTACGGCTTCCGCCTGCTCGACCTGAGCGATCCGGCAACGGTAACGGACTTCACGCCGGGCACGCCCGTCTCCGGCACGCTCGATCCCTACAACGAGAGCGATGCCTACCGCTTCTCCGGCGCTGCCGGCCAGCGGCTGTTCTTCGACGTGCAGCAGCAGCCGAGCGCCTATTGGCGGCTGGTCGATCCCTGGGGCCGGCAGCTGTTCCGCGCCGACTTCGCGGACCGCAACTTCGTCACCCTGCCGGCGACCGGCGAGTACACGCTGCTCGTCGAGGGCTACCCGAACAACACCGGCAGCGCGGGCTACCGCTTCAACCTGCAGCCGGTGAGCGACAGCACGGCGCCGGTATCGCTCGGCGCCGAGACGACCGGCAACATCGAGCATGCCGGCCAGGTCGCGAACTTCACCTTCTCGCTGGCCGACACCACGCGGCTGTTCGTGGACACTTTGCTGAACGGCGTGGATTCCAGCTGGTCCTCCGGCCAGCTCCGCTGGTCGCTCACCGGGCCGAACGGGCTCGTCACGGAGCGTACCTGGGAGAATGGCAACGGCACGCCGTTTGGCGGCGGCAACCCGGTGCTCACGTTGCCGCCGGGCGACTACACGCTCGCGGTGCGCTCCACCGTGGACCGCACCGGCAGCTTCAGCTTCCGCCTGCTGGATGTGGCGACGGCGACGCCGCTGACCATCGGCTCGCCGATCAGCGGCACGCTGAGCCCCGGCAGCGAGGCGGAGCTCTACAGCTTCGCGGCAACAGCCGGCGAACGCTTCTTCTTCGATGCGCAGCAGTGGAGTTCCGGCAACACGAACTGGCGGCTGATCGGCCCCTATGGCGAGGTGCTCTTCGCCCAGGCCATCTCGAACGATCGCACCACGCTCACGCTCCGCGAGACCGGCGCATACCTGTTGATGGTGGACGGCCATCCGGCCGATGCCGGCGCCAACCAGACCTATCGCTTCGGCGTCTATCCCAATCCGGTGCAGGCGCCGGTCCGACTTTCCTATCTGGAAGGCGTCCCGGCGCCGGACCTGGTGGTGGAGAACCTGGCGGTGGCGCCGGTGGGCGGCACCGTGCAATCCGGCGGCTCGATCACCGTCACTTGGCGCGACGTGAATGCCGGCAACCTCGCGGCCGGGGCCGGCTGGTCGGATCGGGTGCTGGTGCGCCGCGTGGACACTGGCGAGATCCTCGCCGGCGTCGTAGTGCCCTACACGCCGGGCGTGGACGGCCTGGCGGCGGGCGCCTTCGTCGAGCGGCAGGCGGTGATCCAGCTGCCGGCGGGCAACCGCGGCGCCGGCGCGCTGACCGTGCAGGTGACAACCGACCTCACCAACGCGCTGGATGAGGAGAACCCCTCCGGCACGGGCGAGAGCAACAACGCCACGCAGGTCGCGCTGACCGCGGAGCTTGCGCCCTACGCCGATCTGACGGTTGCGGATATCGCCACCACGCCGGCCAGCGGCTGGGCACCGGGCGATGCGGTCACCGTCAGCTGGACCACGCGGAATGACGGCACCGCAGATGTCGAAACCGACCTCAGCGAACGCCTGGTGGTGCGCAACACCACCACCAACCAGCAGATCCTGCTGGCGACGTTGACGCTGCCCGCAAGCGCCGCCGCACCGCTCGCGGCCGGCGAGACGCGTGCGCGCAGCACGGTGGTCACCTGGCCTGCCGGCCTGTCCTCCACCGGCCGTTTCGAGTTCGCGGTCACCACCGACATCACCGATGTCGTGTTCGAGGCGAATGCGGGCGGCACCGGCGAGGCCAACAATGCCGGCAGCACGGCTGTGGTCTCCGCGCCGGATCTGCGCGTGGCCGGACTGGCCGTGACCAACCCGGCGCCGGAATCCGGCGACACGCTGACCATCACCTGGACCGACGAGAACGCCGGCAATGCCGCAACGCCGCAGGGCTGGGTGGACCGCGTGCGGGTGGTGAACACCACCACCGGCGCGGTGCTGCTGGATACCTCGGTCGCCTACGACCATGCGGCGCTCGGACCGCTCGCGGCGGGTGCGAGCGTGCCGCGCAGCCTCTCCTTCGCGCTGCCGCACGGGCTGGCGGGGGCGGGGACGCTGTCCATCACCGTCACGACCGACCGGGCGCCGAACGGCGCCACCCAGATCACAGAGGCGCTGCCGGTCGGCAATGCCGAAAGCAACAACGACGCAACGATACAGCAGGTGGTGGCGCTGCGCGCCTATGCCGACCTGCTGCCATCCGACCTCGTCGCACCGGCGACCGGCCGTGGGGAAGGCAGCATCAGCGTCGGCTGGACGGTGACCAACCAGGGCACCGGCGCGACCGATGCCACCAGCTGGACCGACATCGTCATCCTCAGCGATGACGAAGTGCTCGGCGATGCCGATGACGTTGTTGTCGGCACCCTGCAGCGAAACGGCGAACTCGCCGCAGGCGGCACCTATGATGCGACGCTCGACGTGTCGTTGCCGCCGCGCCTCGAAGGCACCTACTACCTCGCCGTGCGCACCGATTCCGGCAGCGCGGTGCTGGAACCCGACACGCGCGGCGACAATGCCACCGCCTTCCGTCCGATCGAGATCACCTCGCCCTATGCGGATCTCGCTGTGCTGGCGGTCGCCGCGCCACCCACGGCGTCGAGCGGGGACCAGATCACCGTCGGGTGGACGGTGCAGAACCAGGGTGACGGCGCCACCAGCTCCGGCACCTGGCGCGACCGCGTCTATCTCTCGGCGGACGACGCCTTCGACGCCGGCGACACGCTGCTCGGCGCCTTCATCCGCAGCGCCACGCCGCTGGCGGCGGGGGCCAGCTACGACGGCACGCTGACGGTGACGCTGCCATCCAGCGCTGCCGGGTTGCGCCACGTGATCGTGCGCACCGACGCATTGGCGGAAGTCTACGAGAAGGGGCTGACGGCGAACAACGTCGCCGCCACCGGCTCACCGATCACGTTGCAGAGCCCCGACCTGACCGTCACCGACATCGAGGTCCCGGCAGCGGCAGTGCCGGGCCAGCTTCGCACGGTGAGCTGGACTGTCACCAATGGCGGCTTCGGCGATGCCATCGGCAACTGGTCGGACCGCGTGTATCTGGTGCAGGACGGCCAGCCAGGCAGCCTTCTGCTCGCGACTGTCTCGCGCAGCGGCGGGCTGGCTGCCGGGCAGAGCTACACTGCCTCGGCGAATTTCCAGCTGCCCGCGGTGGCGGATGGAAACTGGCGGATCCGGATCGATACCGACCATGCCAGCCAGCTGTTCGAGGCCGGCGCGGACGGCAACAACAGCGCGACCTCGACGGATGAGATCGTCGTCACGCATCCGGACGTGGTCATCACCGCCCTGACGGTGCCGCCCACGGCCACCTCAGGCCAGACCGTCGGCATCTCCTGGACGATGGAGAACCAGGGCAGCGCGCCGATCCCGGGCGGCTGGACGGAGCGCGTATTCCTCTCGCCGACGCCGACGCTCGGGGCGGGTGCGCGCTTCCTCGGCGAGCGCGGCGGCACGCCGGGCATGGCGGCCGGCGCCACCGCGGTTCGGACGCTGGACGTGACGCTGCCGGTCGACATCTCCGGCGAGTGGTACCTGATCGTTTCCGGCGACCACTGGAACCAGGTGAACGAGGGGCTGGACGAGGGCAACAACCGCGCCGTCTCCGCCGCCGTGACGGTGACGCAGGCGCCGCTGCCCGACCTCGTCGTGCAGGACCTCGAGATGACAGGCGCGCCGCTGCAATCGGGCGCGCTGGCCACCATCAGCTGGACCACGCAGAACACCGGGCCCGGCGCTGCCGCCGCCTCCTTCCACGAGCGCGTGCGGGTGCAGAACCTGACCACCGGCGAATGGCTGCTGGACACCAACCTGTTCCGCGATGCGGCATCGGCCGGCGCAATCGGCTCCGGCGCAGGCGTGGCGCGCCAGTTCCAGTTCCGCCTGCCGGATGGCGAGCGCGGGGTGGGCGACCTGCAGGTCACGGTCGTCACCGACTTCTACAACGGCGCCTACGAGGGTGCCGCCGGCAGCGCGCCGGAGACGAACAACGGCGCGACGATCACGCGCGCCGTTGCGCTGGCGGACTATGCCGACCTGCAGGTGCAGAACCTGACGGTCGGCCCGGCATCGCCGCAATCGGGCGACTTGCTGACCATCGCGTGGGACAGCACGAATGCCGGCATCGCGCCGGCCGGGCCCTTCACCCAGCGGCTACAGGTCTTCAACCAGACCACCGGCGAGACACTGCACGACCGGTTCATCGCCTATCCGGGCTTCGGGGGCAGCGCTGCCGCACCGTTGCCGGCCGGTGAATCCATCCCGGCCCAGGCCAGCGTGCGCCTGCCGGACGGGCTGCGCGGCACCGGGCAGATCCTGGTGCGGGTGACCACCGACGCCTCGAACCAGGTCTTCGAGCGCGCCGGCAATGCCTCCGGCGAGGACAACAACGTCGCCGCCCTCACCTTCGACGCCACGCTCGGTGCCTACGCGGATCTCGTCATCAGCGACATCGTGGCAGCGGCCGGCGCGGCGGCGGGGCAGAGCGTACAGCTCACATGGACCGTGACGAACCAGGGTACCGGCACGGCCAGCGGCAGCTGGAGCGAGCAGATCCTGCTCTCGGCCGATGCCGTGCTCGGCGGCGACAACCTGCTGCGCACCGAATTCGTGCAGGACCAATCCATTGCGGCCGGCGCCTCCGTCACCCGCACGGCCACCGTGACGCTGCCGCTCTTCGCTGAGGGCATGCATTGGTTCGCCGTGCGGGCCGATGCGTCCAACGCCCTATTCGAGCTGAACGAGGCGAACAACCTGTCGCTGGACGATGCGGCCATCGACCTGGCCTCCAGCCTGTCGCTCTCGATCGCGCAATCCGCCGTGTCGGAAGCCGCGGGCGCGAATGCCACGACCGGCCGCGTGACCCGCAGCGGTGACACCAGCGCGGCGCTGGTCGTGCAACTCGCCAGCGACCAGCCGGAGCTGTTGCTGCCGGCCAGCGTCATCATCGCCGCCGGCGCTTCATCGGCGAGCTTCGCCATCGGCGTCACCGACAATGCCCTGGTGGATGGCGTCCGCACCGCCGGCCTGAGCGCCAGTGCAGCAGGCTACGGCGACGGCACGTCGGAGCTGCGCATCACCGACAACGACGCGGCGGCGCTGACCGTCTCGCTGCCCTCGCCAGCGGAAAGCGAAGGGGCCGGCATCGTCCTGGCCACCATCACCCGCAACACGCCGACCGATGCGCCGCTGACGGTGACCCTCGCCGTGGACAAGAGCTGGAAGGCGACGGTGCCGGCAACGGTGACCATCGCCGCCGGCGAGTCCAGCGTGCAGGTTCCGGTCACGCTGATCGACGACACGGTGATCGAAGGTGCGCGCGACGTGCGCATCACCGCGCAAGCCGCGAGCCACGCCACCGGCTCGGCGCTGGTGACCGTGCTGGACAACGACATTCCGGACATCGCCCTCTCGCTCAGCCAGTCCGCTGTCTCGGAGGGCGCGGGCGCGACGGCGACCTACCTGACGATCACGCGCAGCCTCGTCTCGGCCCAGCCGCTGGAGCTGATCCTGCGCGGCGATCCGACCCAGCTTCGCTTCCCCACGCGCGTATTCATCGAAAGCGGCCAGCAGACCGTCACGGTGCCGATCGCGATCGTGGACAATGCGCAGGTTGACGGCAACCGGCTGGCGCTGATGCGCGTGGACATCGCCGATGGCGTTCTCAAGGTGCCGGTGCCCGGTACCGCGCAGCAGATCGGCGTGCAGGTGCTGGACGATGACGGGCCGACGCTGTCCGTCTCGCTGGCGCAGAACGTGATCGGCGAGGTCGGCTCCACCACCGGAACCGTGCGCCGCAACACCGGCACCACCGGCGATTTGGTGGTGACGCTGACCAGCGACGACACCAGCGAAGCAACCGTCCCGGCAACGGTGACGATCCTGGACGGCCAGGACAGCGCCACCTTCACCGTGACCGGCGTGCTGGACGGCGTGAACGATGGCACGCACGCCGTGACCCTGCTGGCCAGCGCCGCCGGCTTCAATGCCGGCTCCGCCGGGCTGCAGGTGACCGATCGCGACCGGCCCGACCTGCAGGTGACGAGCATCGCCCTGCCCACCTCGGTCGCCACCGGCCAGGTGGTGAATGCGATGTTCACCGTGGCGAATCGCGGGCTCGGCGCGGCGAACGGCGCCTGGGTCGACCGCGTCTACGTCTCGGCCGACGTGACGCTCGGCGCCGATGACGTGATGGTGGCGGAACTGGCCGGCGAGGCGCTCGACGTGAACGAGGCCTATGAGCGAACGGTGCAGTTCATCGCCGGCAACCGCACCGGGCCGGTCTACATGATCGTGGTGTCGGACCCGAACGGCGCGCTGGAGGAGCTTTCGAACGGCAACAACCAGTCCCTCGGCTCGGTCGAACTGACGCCGGCCTACCGTGCGGTGGTCTCGACCGATGTGGACATGGCGGTGGCCGGCACGACCATTCCGCTGACCGGACGCGCGTTCGATCCGGCAACGGATGCGGGCGTGGCGCTGAAGCCGGTGACCATCCAGGTGACCTCGGCGAACGGCAACACGCGGACACTGACGACGGTTACCGACTTCGACGGCAACTTCGCCTTCGACTTCACGCCGCTGGCGCAGGAGACCGGCCGCTACACCGTCGCCGCCGACCATCCCGGCGTGACCCAGCGCAGCGCCCAGGACAGCTTCGTGCTGCTTGGCATGCGGGCGGTCGGCGCCCCGGGCAGCGTCGACCTGCTGCCGCAGGAGCCGCGCAGCTTCACCTTCGACCTGCGCAACCTGGCAGATGTGGCGTTGACCGGCCTCGATATCGCGGTGGAGGGCCTGCCGCCCTGGATGGACCTGGACATCACCGCGCCGGAGGGCATCGGGGCGGATGGCACGGCGACCGTCACCGTCGATCTCACGGCGACATTGGATCAGCAGACGGCCGGCCGCCTGGTCCTCGTGGTCACCACGGCAGAGGGCGCGACGTTGCGCGTGCCGCTCGGCGTCACCGTGACCCCGCTGACGCCGCGGCTGGTCGCGCAGCCCGGCTTCCTGCAGGCCGGCATGATGCGCGGCGAGCAGACGCTCATCTCCTTCGAGGTGACCAACAATGGCGGCACCGAAACCGGGCCGCTGACGCTCGCGCTGCCGAACGAGCCGTGGCTCTCGGCGCTGACGCCGACCAGCATCGCCTCGCTCGGCGTCGGCGAGAGCACCACGGTCACGTTGCGCCTGACGCCGCCGGACGACATCCCGCTGATCCTCTACACCGGCAGCGTGGTGCTGAACGGCGCGCGCACGTCGCTCTCCGTCGCCTACCAGTTCCGCGCGATCTCCGAAGCGGTCGGGGATGCGGTGATCAAGGTGGAGGACGAGTACACCTACTTCGCGGAGGGCAATCCTGGCCTCGCCGGCGCAAAGGTGACGCTCACCGACCCTTTCACGTACCAAGTGGTTGCGAGCGGCATCGCCGATGCGGACGGCTTCGTACGGTTCAGCAATCTGCAGGAAGGGCGTTACATGCTGTCCGTGAGCGCGGACAAGCATGACAGCCTGACCACGGCCTTCGACGTGAAGCCCGGCATCACCAACGAGACCACGGCCTTCCTGCACCGCCAGGTGGTTTCCTACAACTGGACCGTGGTGCCGATCGAGATCGAGGACCGCTACAAGATCGTGCTGGAGACGGTGTTCGAGACCGAGGTCCCGATGCCGGTCGTGACCGTGGACGAGCCGCGGCTCATGCCGCTGATCCTCCCCGGCGAGACGACACAGATGGAGATCACCCTCCGCAACCACGGCCTGATCCAGGCCGAGCAGGTGCAGGTACGGGTGCCGGACGATCCCGACCTCATCATCACTCCGCTGATCGACGTGATCGACGTGCTGCCGGCGAAGAGCTCGATCACCATTCCCGTCACCATCCGGCTGCGCGAGGGATCGCCGCTGGCGGCGCAGATGGCCGCGGCATCGGCCGGTGGCGTCATGCCGCTCGGCGACGGCATCGTGCCGGCTTCCGAGCTCGACATTCCGATCACGGCGCAGGGCTGGGGCAACACCATCGCCAAATGCCTCGGCATCGAGACGATCTACACCTACGAATGCCAGAACGGCCAATGGGTGTCGGTGCCGACCAAGCTCGATGCCATCTTCTGCGCCGAGGACATCCTCGGCGCGGCCGGCAGCGGCAAGGACCTCTACCTCGATTTCATCAAGAACCCGAAGAACGCCAACCCCTCCGGCCTGATCTGCGACGTGATCGGCGCCATCCTGCAATGCGCCGGCGCCGATGACTGTACGCAGGCGATCGTCTCGACCATCTGCGGCGTCGGACTTGGTGCGCTCACCGGCGGGCCCGCGGGCGCTGCGGCGGGGCTTGGCGGCGCGCTGGACGACATTCTGGCCTGCCTCTGCAGCCTGGACTGGGGCGGCACCGGGACGGGTGGCGGGCCGGGCGGCGGAGGGGGCGGCGGCGGCGGCGGCTGGTACGGCTACGGCGGTGGTCCGGGCGTGCCCTATTCGACGCCGGTCACGTGGAGTTCCGCGCCGATCAGTTGCGGCCCTTCCAGCTCCGACGCGACCGTGCTCGACGGCGACGGGACGGAACTTTCCCCGCTTGCCGCGGGCGTGTGCGCGCAGGTTCGATTGAAGCTCGAGCAGGAGGCGGTGATCACACGCACTGCCTTCCTCGGCACCCTGGAGCTCGACAACGGCACGGCGGGCACACTCGAAGATGTGCAGCTGATCCTGGACATCCGGGACGAGAACGGTAACGTCGCCAACGACAAGTTCTTCATTTCCGGCCCGGATGTGACAGGCTTCGCCGGCGGGCCCGACCTCTGGTCCTTGGGGCCGCAGAGCTCCGGCGCACTGAAGTTCACGTTCCTGCCGACCGTGGACGCCGCGGCGGATTCGCCGACGCGCTACTCGATCGGCGGGCGACTGGTGTACAAGGACGGCGGCAATGCCGTGGACGTGCCGCTGCTGTCCGCCAAGATCACCGTCTATCCGGAAGCGAAGCTGCAGCTCGACTATTTCTGGCAGCGCGATGTGATCGGCGACGATCCCTTCACCGACGAGATCGAGGAATCGGAGGCCTTCGCGCTTGGCCTGCAGGTGGTGAATGTCGGCAAGGGCGACGCCAACCGCATGACCATCACCTCCGCACAGCCGGAGATCATCGAGAACGAGAAGGGCCTGCTGATCGACTTCGAGATCATCAGTTCCCAGGTTGGCGCCGCGGGGGCGCAGCCTTCGCTGACCGTGGATCTCGGCCGCATCGCAGCCGGGGAGACGGTGACCGCGCAGTGGAACATGATCTCGTCCCTGCAGGGCAAGTTCATCGAGTACAACGCCACCTTCGAGCACCTGGACAGCTTCGGCGGACTGCGCACCTCGCTGATCGACAGCGTCAACATCCACGAGCTGATCCGCCAGGTGGAGGTGGACCACCCGACGAGCGACGACATCCCGGACTACCTGGTCAACGACCTGGCAGATGCCGACCACTTGCCCGATACGCTCTACTTCTCCACTGGCGGCAAGGCGCCGGTGACGGTTGCCGAGAACGTGCAGATCGCCGGCGGGGGGCTGACGCGCACGTTGACCGCGGATGTTCAGGCGGGCTGGACCTATCTCAAGGCCATGGATCCGGCGCCCGGCTTCAAGCTGACGCGGATCGAGCGCTCCGACGGCACGGACGTGCCGCTCGAGGGCATGTCGTGGCGGACCAACCGCACCTTCCGCCCGGGTGAGCCCGGCGCGACGCTTGAAAACCTGCTGCACATCCTCGACCGCGACAGCACCGGCGAGTACACGCTGCACTATGCGGTGGATGACCGCGTGGCACCCTCCGTGACGGCGGTGGAGCAGCCGGCAGCGGTGGCGACCACGGCCGTCGATCAGCTCGACGTGACCTTCAGCGAGACGATGGATCTCGCCACTTTCACGATCGATGACCTGCTGCTGACCCGGAATGGCGTGGCGCTGGATCTTTCGGCGGCGACCATCACCCAGGTTTCGACCAGCCTCTATCGGATCGCGAACCTGGCCGGTCTGACCGGCGTGGACGGCAACTACGAGCTGACGGTCGACAGCCGGGGCATGGCGGATCTCGGCGGCAATGCCGGTACCAACGCCCGCAGTGTCGCCTGGGCGATGTCCGCCGTCTCCGTCGTGGTGGCGAGCGTCGAGACGGTCGAGCCCGACCCGCGCAACATCGCCGTCGGTTCGCTGGAGGTGGAGTTCTCGCGCGCGATCGATCCGGCGACGTTCACCGCGGCGGATCTAAGCTTGACGCGCGACGGCGTGGGCGTTCCGCTCGACGGGCGCGTGGTGGTGACGCAGCTGAGCGACACGCGCTTCCGCGTGGACGGGCTCGGCACGCTCACCGGCGAGGCGGGCGCCTATGCGCTGACCGTCTTCGGTGCCGGCGTGGCGGATGCGGGCGGCGCAGCGGGCACCGGGCAGCTCAGCGAGCACTGGACCACCGATACCACTGCGCCGTCGGTCTTGGATGTCGAGGACGTCGCGACCAATCCGCGCAACACCGTGCTGCTCTCGCTGGACGTCACCTTCTCCGAGGCGATCGATCCCACGAGCTTCACGGCGGCAGACATCACGCTGACCCGCGATGGTGGTGCGAACCTGGTCATTCCCGGCGACATCGTGTTGACGCAGCTGAGCGATACGGAATGGCGCATCGCCGGCTTCAACTGGGTGTCGGGGCTTGCCGGCGACTACGTACTGACGGTGGATGCCGCGGGCGTGCTCGATCTCGCGGGCAACGCCGGCACCGGCGTAGCCAGCTCCAGCTGGACCATGGATATCGGTGCGCCGCCGGAGGCGGGCAACCTGCGCGTCACGCCCGATACCGGCGTTGCGGATGACGACCGGCTGATCAACACGCAGTCCTTCTCGATCCTTGGCGACCTCGGCGAGACGGACCTCACCGTGCGGCTCTACGACCTCACGACCAGCACCGATCTCGGCGTTGCGGTGGTGAACGGGCTCGCCTTCGAGGGCGCGGTCGTGCTGTCCAGCCCGGGCAAGCACGATATCCGCGTGCGCACGGTGGACGATGCGGGCAACACGACCGATGTGGTGCTCTCCGTGTTCGTGGATGTCTCCGCGCCGGCGGTGACTGGCCTGCAAGGCGTTTCGCCCAATCCGCGGACGAGTTCCGTCTCCACGCTCGACGTGACGCTGTCGGAGCAGGTGGATCTGGCCGGCTTCGACTGGCAGGACGTGGCGCTGACGCGCAATGGCGGCGCGGTGGATATCTCGGGTGCCGTCACGGTGGCGCTGGTGAGCGGCAGCACCTACCGCCTCTCCGGCCTTGATGCCGTCACGGCACTGGCGGGCGACTACGAGCTGACGGTCGCCGGAGTCGGCCTGACGGATCGCGCCGGAAATGCGGGCACGGGCAGCCAGGCGGTCACCTGGACGCGGGCGGAAAACCTGCCGACCGGCGTTCGCGGCCGGATCTTCGAGGATTTCGACGCCAACGGCGTGTTCGGTACCGCCGCCTTCGGGACGGTTGATGCGGGCCTCTCCGGCTGGACGGTGTTCGTCGACGGCGATGGCGATGGCGAGCTCGATGCTGGCGAGGTCTCGACCATCACCGGCGCCGATGGGCGCTACGAGATCAGCGGCCTTGCCGCCGGTGAGTACAGCCTGGTGGCGGAGCTGCGCGACGGTTGGATCTCGACCGGGCCGCTGTCGAACCGGATCGACGTGACGGTGACCGCCGAGCAGATCCTCGGCGGTGCGGATTTCGCGCGCTTCAAGCTGGGCGGTATCTCCGGCGTGAAGTTCCATGACCTCGACGCGGACGGCGTGCGCGACGGCGGTGAGGACGGGCTCGCGGGTGTGACGCTGTTCGTGGACCGCGACGGCGATAACCTGCTGGATGATGGCGAGGTCAGCACCGTCACCGCAGCGGATGGCAGCTTCAGCTTCGAGGGGCTTTCCTACGGCACCGTGCGGATCGGGGAGGTGGCGCAGCAGGGCTGGGCGCGCACCACGCCGCCGGCCTCGATGCGGGTGATCAGCGGATTCGCCGAGCCCGACGTGATGATCGGCAATGTCGAGACCGTCTCGATCTCGGGCATGAAGTTCGAGGACGTGAATGGCAACGGGCTTCGCGACGAGGGCGAGGGCGGCGTCGAGGGCTGGACCATCTTCATCGACGCCAATGGCGACGGCGCCCTCGGTGAGACCGAGACACGGGTGCTGACCGGTGCGGACGGCACCTACCGCTTCGAGGGCCTGCTGCCCGGGACCTACATCATCGCGGAGGTGCAGCGAGCCGGCTGGGTGCAGACCACGCCGACCGCCTCGGCCGCCGGCAGCGGTATCCAGGTGAGCCTCGCCGGCTCCGACGTCGAGCTGACGATGGAAGGCTGCAGCTGCGGCGGCAGCTGGGTGCTTCCGGACGGCACGGACGTGGTGGACCTTGGCGCGATGTCCACGCGCGCCTCGCGCGACCTGACGGGGCTGACCTCGGCGCTGCAGGACGGGCGCTTCACCGGGCTGACGGGAAGCGGTGTGCGGACGGTGCTCATCGACACCGGCATCGACCTCGACCACAGCTTCTGGGGGCCGGATTCCGACGGCGACGGCGTGGCCGATCGCATCGTCTATCAGTGGGACTTCGCCGACAACGACGCCGATGCCTCCGACATCGCGAAGGGGCATGGCTCGCATGTGGCTAGCCTGATCGCGAGCGACGATGCACGCTATGGCGGCGTGGCGCCTGGCACCGACCTGATCGTGCTGAAGGTATTCAGCGACAGCGGCCGCGGCACCTTCGCCAATGTCGAGAAGGCGCTGCAATGGGTGATCGCCAACGCCGAGGCCTTCGACATCGGCGTGATCAACATGTCGCTCGGCGACAACGGCAACTGGAGCACGACCACCCCGCGTTACGGGCTGGGTGATGAGTTCGCCACACTGGCGGGGATGGATATCATCACGGTCGGCGCGGCGGGCAACTACTACAACCAGTTCAACGCGATGGGCGTCGCCTACCCGGCCGCGGACCCGGCCGTGCTGGCCGTGGGCGCTGTCTGGGCGGGCGATTTCGGCGGCCCCTGGACGGTGGCCACCGGTGCGACCGACTACACCACGGACGCCGACCGTATCGCCGCCTTCTCGCAGCGTGACGACGAGCTGCTGGACATCATGGCACCGGGCGCGCGCTTCAACGGGGCGAGCGCGACCGGCGGCGTGCAGACGATGCAGGGCACCAGCCAGGCAGCGGGCTTCGTCTCCGGTGCCGCCGCGCTGTCGCAGCAGCTTGCTATGGAGGTGCTGGGCCGCAAGCTCACCACCGCCGAGTTCGCCGAGCTGCTCAAGCGTACGGGCGACCTGGTGCTGGACGGCGACGACGAGAACGACAACGTCCGGAACACCTCCGCGAGCTTCCCGCGCATCCAGTTCACGCGGCTGTTCGAGGAGATCCTCACCTACACCTCGGCGCCGCCGACCGGTGGCGGCGGGGGCAGCGGCGGAGGTACCGGCGCCGGCACGGCCCGGCCGCAGGAGACGGCAGCGCCGGGCGTGCACACCGTGACGCTGGTCGCCGGCGAGAGCCGCAGCTCGGTGGAGTTCGGCAACTTCAGGCTGGCGACCGCGACTGGCGTGGTGTTCCTTGATGCCGATGGCAACGGCTCGCAGGGCACTGGCGAGGACGGCATCGCCGGCCGCAAGGTGTTCGTGGACAGCAACGGCAACCAGTCGCACGACGACGGCGAGGTGTTCGCGCTGACCGGTATGGCTGGCGCGTTCGACCTCGGGCTGCTCGGCCCGGGGACGGTATCCCTGGTGCAGGAACTGCCGGCCGAGTGGTCCGCCACCACGCCGCAGCCGCTTCCCGTCGCGCCCACCAGCGGTGCGGCGCTCACCCTGCTGTTCGGCGCCAAGCCGACCAACCAGGCACCGGTCGCGGTGGGCGATGCGGCGACGCTCAACGCCTCCGCGGGCGGGCTCGTGGACGTGCTGGCGAATGACAGCGATTCGGATGGCGACACGCCGGCGATCGTCTCCGTACCCGCGACGACGGCGCTGGGTGCAGCGCTGTCGGTCCAGGGCGGCCAGGTGGCGGTTGACCCCTCGGCGGTCGCCGCGCTGCTGGCGCTGCGACCGGGTGAGACGCTGGCGGACAGCTTCACCTATGTGGTCGGCGACGGGCTGGGCGGCGAGGCGACGGGCACGGTCACGCTCACCTTCGCGGGCGCCAATGACGCGCCGGTTGCCGCCGATGACGCGGCGGCGACCGAAGAGGCGAGCAGCGTCCTGATCGACGTGCTGGGCAACGACGGAGACGCGGATGCCGGCGCAGCGCTCACGCTGAGCTGGCTGCCGGCGCGCTCGACCCTCGGTGCACGCCTTGAGCTCGGCGCGGATGGCCGCGTGACCTATGATCCGGCCGGTGCGCTACGGTCGCTTGCGCCGGGGCAGAGCATCCTGGACACCTTCGGCTACATCGTGAAGGACGAGCTCGGCGCCACCGCGCAGGCCACCGTGACGGTGACCGTCTCCGGCCTCAACGACGCGCCGGATGCGCTCGACGACAACGCGGTGACGCATGAGGACGCCGGGATCGCGATCCGCGTCCTTGCCAACGACGTGGAGGTCGATGCCGGCCAGCTTCTCTCGCTGCTGAGCCTGCCCGCGGCCAGCGCGCGCGGCGCGGCGCTGAGTGTGCTGGGTGACGGCCGCGTCGCCTACGATCCGCGCGGCTCGGCGGAGCTGCAGGCGCTGCTGTTCGGCGAGGCGCTGGTGGACAGCTTCACCTACCGCATCTCGGACGCTGCCGGCGGCGAGGACGAGGCGACAGTCACCGTCATGGTGACCGGCCGCCCGGACCCGGAAGTACAGCACGCTGCCGTGACCGACGAAGACACCTCGCTGCTGGTGCAGATCCCGGACGTGGTGGTGACCGCGGTCGGCTCCGTCAGCCAGCAGACCGTGCCGGTGGCACTGTCCGCCGGCAAGATCCTCTACGATCCCACCGCCCACCCACGGACCCAGGGCCTTTCCTCCGGCTCAAGCCTGACGGACGTGGTGACATTCACCGGCACCACCACGCTCGGCGAGACGGTGCGGGGCACGCTGACCATCCTGGTGGGAGGCGTGAACGACAGTCCGCGCGTGCCGCGGATCGCGCTCGAGGTTGCAGCCGACACGACGCTGCAGATCGACGTGCTGGCCGCGGCGAACGATCGCGACCGCGACGATGTGCTGACGATCGCCAACATGCCTGCGAGCAGCCGCTTCGGGGCAGCCCTGTCGCTGGTCGGCGGCCAGGTGCTCTACGATCCGAGCGGCTCGGCGCTGCTGCAGGGGCTGCGCATCGGCGAATACGCCTCCGACAGCTTCGAATGCGAGGTCGAGGACGGCGAGGGCGGCAGCGCGACCGCGCGGGTGACGATCACCGTCGCCGGCCGCAGCACGGCGCCGCCCGAGAGTCCCTTCGCATCGCGGGCAACCGATGAGGACAGCACGATCCGGTTTGCGCTGGATGCCGGCTGGACCATGCTCGACGTGGAGGCACGCACGCCGATGGGCGCGGCGGTGGCCATCATCGGCGGACAGGTGCGATATGCACCGCAGGTGGCGCCTGCGTTGCGGGCGCTGGCGCAGGGTCAGTCGGCGCAGGACAGCATCGGACTGACCGCGCTGGATCCGCTCGGCGTCACGCGCCAGGTGCGCATCGCGGTCGAGGTTGCGGGCGTCAACGATGCGCCGGCCGCACAGGACGATGGCTTCTTCGCCCTCGATCGCGGCACCACGCAGCTCAACGTCCAGCGCAACGACGCCGATTTCGATGCCGGCGCGGTGCTGCTGGTGCAGGTGCCGTCGGTCAGCGCCGGCGGTGCGGCCCTGTCGGTGGTTGACGGCAAGGTCGCCTATGACCCCACTTCGGTCGTGGCCTTCCGGGCGTTGAATGTTGGCCAGTCGGCGACCGACAGCTTCACCTACACGCTGCTTGACGAGCACGGTGCAAGCTCCACCGCGCAGGCCACGGTCACGCTGATCGGCCGCAACGACGCGCCGGACGCAGCGCCTGACACCGGCGCGACGGACGAGGATACCGCCACGGTGGTAAACCCGCTCGCCAACGACAGCGACGTGGACAGCCCTGCCATCGCGGTCACCGGCGTGGTGGCGCGGAGCGCCTTCGGGGCGCGGCTCACGCTGCTTGCGGATGGCTCGGTGCGCTACGACCCGACCGGTTCGGCGGCGCTGCAGGCCCTCGCCGCCGGCCAGGTGATCGAGGACCGCTTCGACTACTTCGTCAGCGACAATGCCGGCGCCCGCTCGCGCGGAACGGTGACCATGACCGTGACCGGCCGCAACGACGGGCCCGTCGCACGCGACGATGTCGCGACCGCGGACGAGGACAGGGCGTTGCGCATCAGCGTACTGGCCAACGACAACGACCGGGATGCCGGCGCGGTGCTGTCGGTTGCGACGGGCGCGACCAGTGCGCTCGGCGCGGCGCTCAGCGTCGATGTGCAGGGCCGCGTGGTCTACAACCCGCGCGGCGCGGCGGCGCTGCAGGCGCTCGCCCTCGGGCAGGTGGCGACCGACAGCTTCAGCTACACCGTCTCCGACGGTGCCGGCGGCAGCACCACGGCAACCGTCAGCATCACCGTTGTCGGACGCAACGATGCACCGGTAGCATCGCTGGACCGGGCGACCACCGGTTCGTTGACGCCGATCGACATCGCGGTGCTCGACAACGACAACGATCCCGACGACGGGGCCATGCTGACGGTGTTGGAGGTGCAGGGGCTGAGCCGCTTCGGTGTCGCGGTCTCGATCAACCCTGACGGAACGCTTCACTACGACCCGGGCTCCTCCGCCACGCTGGCCGCGCTGCCGGAGGGTGCGGTGCGCAACGACCGCTTCACCTACACCATCACGGACCAGTTCGGCGTCCGCTCCACCGCCGCGGTCGTCGTCACGGTGACGGGCCAACCCGCCGTGCAGGCCAGCAGCCTGGCGACGGCGAGTTCCGGCTTCCGGCGGACCGCGCCCGTGCTGCCCGAGGAGGATGGGATCGTCATCGATCTTGCCGCCGAATTCGCGGGGTTCGAGGCGGCGGCAGCGACGGCGGGCATGTCATCCTGGCAGGTCGGGTTTGTCGCGGAGGGGGCGGAAGCCGAGGATCCGAACAAGGATCTCGCCGTCTCCATCGAGCACGTCGCGTAGGGACGGGAAGGCAGGACGATGTCGATCGCCGAGGACTCCAAGCGTCCCGCCCCTGCCCCGCAGGAAGGACCCAAGCTGCGGCTGGTGGTGCCGCAGACCGAGGAGGCCGCGCTCTGGGCCTCCTTCGCCGGCGCGAGCCAGGCGAGCGAATTCTGCCACGCCTGGCTCGGCATCCAGTGCCGTACGGTGCCGGATGCGGTGAGCGGCCTGCTGCTGCTGCAGGAAGGCCGCGGGCGCTTCACCCCGGCAGCGGTCTGGCCGGACCGTGCGCGCGACGTCACGCACCTGGCGAAGGCCGCGCAGCAGGCACTGTCCGAAAAGCGCGGCATCGTCCTGCCCGGCCGCGACGGCACCTCGGAAGTCGCCTATCCGCTGGAACTCGACGGTGCGGTGCAGGGCGCGGTGGTGCTGGAGCTGCGCGCCTCCGGCACGGCGCTGCAGACCGCGCTTCGCCAGCTGCATTGGGGCGCGGGCTGGCTCGAGACGCTGTTCCGCCGCCGCCAGGCCTCGCTGGATGGCGAGCAGCTGCGCCGCACGGCGGTCGCGCTCGATGTCGTGGCGGTGGCCGGCGAACATGCCCGGCTGCACGCCAGCTCGGTGGCGGTGGCGACCGATCTCGCGACGCGGCTCGGCTGCCGGCGCGTCTGCCTCGGGCTGACCAGACGGCGCGGCGCGAAGCTGGTTGCGATCTCGCACGCCGCGTGGTTCGAGGAGAAGGCGCAGACCGTCGCCGCCATCGAGGCGGCGATGGAGGAAGTGCTCGATCAGGATAGCGCCGTGGTGCTGCCCGCCCTGCCGGAGACCGCACGCCGCATCTCGCTCGCCGCCGCCGAGCTCGCGCGGCTTTCGGGCGCGACCTCGGTGGCAGGCGTGCCATTGACCAGCGGCGCGCGAACCATCGGCGTGCTCACCCTTGAACGCGAAGGAGACCAGCCCTTCGACGCCACCACGCTTCGCATGCTCGAGGCGGTGGGCCATGCGCTTGGCCCCGTCGTCGCGGCGAAGGCCGATGCCGAGAAGCTGGTCACCGGCCGCATCGTCACCGCGATGGGCGACGCGCTGCGCGCCGTCTTCGGGCCCCGCCGGCCAGCGCTGAAGCTCGCACTGGCCGCCGCGGTGGCTGCGATCGCCTGGCTCGCGCTTGCCACCGGCGAGTTCCGCGTGGCCGCGCGGGCGGCGATCGAGGGCTCCGTGCAGCGGGCTGCCGTGGCGCCCTTCGAGGGCTTCGTCGCCACCGCCCCGGCGCGTGCCGGCGACATCGTCGAGGAAGGCCAGATCCTCGCCACGCTGGACGACCGTGAGCTCGCGCTGGAAGCGGCACGCTGGCGTGCCGAGCGCGAACAGCAGCTGCTGCGCTACCAGGAAGCGCTCGGCAAGCAGGACCGCGCCCAGGCCCGCATGCTCGCCGCGCAGGTGCGGCAGACGGAAGCGCAGCTCGCGCTGGTGGAAGGCAAGCTGGAGCGCGCCCGCATCCGCGCGCCGTTCCGTGGCGTGGTGGTGTCGGGCGACCTCTCGCAGCAGCTCGGCGCACCGGTGGAAACCGGCAAGGTGCTGTTCGAGATCGCGCCGCTCGAAGGGTTCCGCGTCGTGCTGCGGGTGGATGAGCGCGACATGCGCTACGTGGCCGAAGGGCAGGGTGGGCAGCTGGTGCTCACCGGCCTCGCCGGCGAAGCCTTCCCGGTCAGCGTCACCAAGGTGACGCCGGTCGCCAATGCGCAGGATGGCCGCAACGTCTTCCGCGTGGAGGCGACCGTCACGGACGCACAGGCGCGGCTGCGGCCGGGCATGGAAGGTGTCGCCAAGCTGGCGGTCGAGGAGCGCTCGTTGGTCTGGATCTGGACCCGCAGCCTGATCGACTGGGTGCGGATGAGCCTCTGGACCTGGCTGCCCTGAGCAGATGGCCGAGGCATTCCTCAGCGCGGATTGGCATCGCGTCGCGCGGCTGAAGCCGCGGCTGCGATCTCACGTGAAGATCCACCGGCACCGCTACCGCGGGCACACCTGGTACGTGCTGCAGGACCACGCCTCCGGCCGCCACCACCGCTTCAGCCCCTCCGCCTATTCACTCGCCGGCATGATGGATGGCGAGCGGACGGTGGACGATCTGTGGAAGGAGCTCGTTGCGCAGCTTGGCGACGATGCGCCGACCCAGACCTCGGTGGTGAACCTGCTGTCGCAACTGCACGCGGCCGACCTGCTGCAGACCGATGTGGCGGCGGACCCGGCCGAGATGCTGCAGCGGCGTGGCAAGCAGCAGCGGCGCAAGGTGATGCAGCGCGCCGGCAACCCGATCGCGATCCGCATCCCGCTCTGGGATCCCGACCGCTTCCTGGTCGCCACGCTGCCCTTCCTGCGGCCGCTGATGTCGCGCTTCGGTGCGCTGGTCTGGCTCGCCGTGGTCGGCTTCGGCCTGCTGCTCGCCGGGATGCACTGGGAGGAGCTGACCGCCAACTTGGCCGACCGCGTGCTGACGCCGGACGGGCTGCTGCTGGTTGCGCTGGTCTTTCCCGTCCTCAAGCTGCTGCACGAGCTCGGGCACGCCTATGCCACGCGGGCCGGCGGCGGCGAGGTGCACGAGATGGGCGTGATGATGATCGCGCTCGCCCCGGTTCCCTATGTGGATGGCTCTGCCTCCGCGGCCTTCCGCAGTAAGTGGCGGCGTGCCGGCGTCGGCGCGGCCGGCGTGATCGTGGAGGCGTTCATCGCCGGCCTGGCGATGATCGCCTGGACATTGCTGGAGCCCGGGCTCGCGCGCGCCATCTGCTTCAACGTGATGCTGGTCGCCGGCGTCTCGACGGTGGTGTTCAACCTGAATCCGCTGATGCGGCTCGACGGCTACTTCATCGCGTGCGACTTGCTGGAGATCCCCAATCTCGGCGGCCGGGCCAACAAATGGTGGGGCTGGCTCGCCGAGCGGAAGCTGTTCGGCGCGGACGTCGAGGAGCCGAACGCGACGGCGTGGGAGCGGTTCTGGTTCGCGCTGTACGCGCCGACCTCCTTTGCCTGGCGCATCGGCGTGATCATCGGCATCGCGCTGTTCGTCGCCGAGAGCTTCTTCGTCATCGGCGCCCTGATGGCGATTGCCGGCATCCTGATGAGCGTCGTCTGGCCGATGGCCAAGGCGCTCTGGCATGTCGGCACCAGCCCGCGGCTGCACCTGAAGCGTAGCCGGGCCATGGCCATGACCTTCGGCGGCCTGGTGGCGGCCGCGCTGCTGCTGACGGTCGTGCCGGCACCGCTGCGCACCACGACGGAGGGCGTGCTCTGGCTGCCGGAGGAAGCGATCGTGCGCGCCGGCAGCGACGGCTTCGTTCGCCTCGTCGCCACCGCGCCCGGCAGCTGGGTGGGAAGAGGCACGCCGCTGGTGCAGGCGGAGCATCCCGATCTCGTGGCCGAGGCCGCGGTGCTGCGCGCACAGATCGAGGCGCTGCGCGCGCGGCTCGACTCCGAGCAGTTCACCGATCGTGTCCAGGCCGGCGTCACGCGGCAGGAGATCGCGCTGAAGACCGCCGAACTCGCCCGCGCCGAGGAGAGGCTGTCGGCACTGCTGGTGCTGAGCGCCGCCGAGGGCACCTTCCGCGTGCCGCGCGCCGAGGACCTGCCTGGCCGCTATGTGAAGCGCGGCGATGTGCTCGGCTTCGTCACGCAGCCGACCGCCAACCTCGCACGCGTGGTGGTGCCGCAGGCGGATATCGAGCTGGTGCGGGAGCGGCTGGAAGGCGTCGAGGTGAAGCTGCCCGGCCGCATCTGGGAACCGCTGCCCGCCCGGCTCGTGCGCGAGGTGCCGGCGGCGTCCGACACCTTGCCGAGCCGCGCGCTCTCGGTGGAGGGCGGTGGCCGCTTCGCCGCCGATCCGGCCGCGTCCGGCGAGAACCCGCGGAGCCTGGAGCGGCTGTTCCAGTTCGACCTGGCGCTGCCCGAAGCCGCGGTGCCCGAGGGCTTCGGCGCCCGCGTCTTCGTGCGCTTCGACCATGGTGTCGAGCCGCTTGGCGTGCAGTGGTGGCGGCGCGTGCGGCAGCTGGTGCTGGCGCGCCTGCAGCTCTGATGATGCCCTCGGACGCCGGGCACCGCGCTCGCGGCCTCTGCGCGCCCGAAGCGCGGCGGGCCGCATGAGCGCGGAGCGCCTCAAGCCCTGGCGCACCGAGGAGCGCCAGTCCGGCCCCTATCCCGAACGCGCGGAGCGCGACCCCAACCTTGCCGATCGTGCGCTGATGGCGTGGGGCGAAGCGTTGGCGCGCGGTCTCGGCCATCGCCGCCGGATGCTGGAACGCTTCTGCGACCTGGTGGACGCCGCGGAGCCGGAGGTGCAGGCGCTGACCGATGACGGCTTGCGCGACGCCGCGCAGGCGCTCCGGCCGCTTTTCCTGCGACACGGCCTGCGCGACGACCTGCTGGTGCGCTGCTTCGCGCTCGCGCGGGAGGGCAGCCGGCGCGTGCTCGGGAAACGGCACTACCGCGTACAGCTGATGGGCGGCCGCGCGCTGGTGGAAGGCTGGCTCGCCGAAATGGCGACGGGCGAGGGCAAGACCATCACGGCCGGCCCGCCTGCCATCGCCGCGGCGCTGGCTGGCCTGCCGGTGCATGTCGTCACTGTCAACGACTACCTGGCCGAGCGCGACGCCGGGATTGTCATGCCACTCTACGAGATGTTCGGACTCAGCGTCGGCATCTGCCGCCACGGCCAGGAACCGCCGGAACGGCGCGCCGCCTATGCCGCCGACATCACCTACGGCGCCAACAAGGAGATCGCCTTCGATTACCTGCGTGACCGCATCGCGCTCGGCCGCCGCCGCCACCGCGCGGGGCGGGCGGTTCAGGCGGTGCTCCGCGATGGCGCCGCCGCGCCGTTGCTGCTGCGCGGCCTCGGCTTCGCCATCGTGGACGAGGCCGACAGCGTGCTGGTGGACGAGGCGCGCACGCCGCTGATCATCTCGGCCGAGGCGGGGGGCGAGGACGACGGCGCGACCTATGCGCTCGCCCTGCAGATCGCCTCGCGGCTCAACGAGGGGCCGCACTACGAGCTGATGCGCGCGCGCCACTTGGTGCGGCTGACGGATGCCGGCCGCGCGCGGGTCGAGCAGGACTCCCGGCTGCGCGGCGGCCTCTGGGCGATCCGCCGCGCCCGGGAGGAACTGGCCGAGCAGGCGCTCGCGGCGCTGCATCTCTACCAGCGCGGCCAGCAATACGTGCTGGCCGAGGGCAAGGTGCAGATCGTGGATGAGTACACCGGCCGCATCGCCGATGGCCGCACCTGGCAGCGCGGCCTGCATCAGCTGATCGAGGCGAAGGAGGGCGTGGAGCTGAGTGGCCGGCGCGAGACGCTGGCCCGCATCACCTACCAGCGCTTCTTCCGCCGCTACCTGCGCCTGTCCGGCATGACCGGCACCGGTTGGGAGCTCTCGGGCGAATTGCGCGCCGTGTACGGCCTGCCGGTCGTGCGCATCCCGCTGAACCGGCGCAGCCGCCGGCGCGATCTCGGCGCGCGGCTGCTGCCGACGATGGATGCGAAATGGGACGCGGTGGCCGAGGCCGCCCGGACGATGAGCGCCACCGGCCGGCCCGTGCTGATCGGCACCAAGAGTGTCGAGGCGTCGCAGCAGCTTTCCATGCGGCTCCATGCGCTCGGCCTGGCGCACAGCGTGCTGAACGCGCACTTCGACAAGGAGGAGGCGGAGATCGTCGCGCGCGCCGGCGAGCGAAACCGCATCACCGTCGCGACCAACATGGCCGGCCGCGGCACCGACATCCATCTGGGCGAAGGCATGGAGGAACTTGGCGGCCTGCACGTGATCGTGGCCGAGTACCATGACAGCCCGCGCATCGATCGCCAGCTGATCGGTCGTGGTGCGCGGCAGGGCAATCCGGGCAGCTTCGAGGCCATCGTCAGCCTGGAGGACGAGTTGTTCCGCAAGCATGGCGGCGGCCGCGCGGCGCAACTTGCGCGGCTGCTGCCGGGTGGCGGCGTCGTCCTGCTGCGGCGCGTCTCGCAATGGCGGGCCGAGGCGATGCATGCCGGCACGCGCCGCCAGACGCTGCGTTCGGACACCGAGACGCGGAAGCAGCTGGGCTTCGCCGGCCTGCCGGAGTAGCGGCTTCCCCGATCGCAGGCGCTCGGCCACTATGCTGCACCGCACAGTGGAGCCGGCCGCCGCATGAGTGACCCTGCCCCCTTTGACGCCGAGGCCTATGCCCGTGCCGCGGCCGCGCTGGTCGGCCTGCCGCTCGATGCGCGCCATCTGCCCGGCGTTGCCGCCAACCTGCGCATCGCAGCGCGCATGGCGGCGGCCCTCGAGGGCATGCCGCTCGGGCCGGCGGACGAGCCGGCGCCCGTCTTCGTGGCGGCGCCGGCCCGATGAGGCGTGCCGCCGAGACGGCCCTCGCCATCCGCAGCGGGCGGCTGCGCGCCGCGGCAGTGGTGGAGCAGACGCTCGCCGACATTGCGGCGCAGGATGAGGCGCTGAACGCCTTCACCGAGGTCACCGCCGCACGTGCCCGTGCCGAGGCCGCCGCGGTGGATGCCGCCGTCGCGGCGGGGCGCGACCCGGGGCCGCTCGCCGGCGTGCCGTTCGCGGTGAAGAACCTCTACGACCTGGCGGGCATCGCCACGCTGGCCGGCTCGGTCATCGAGCGCGACCGGCCGCCGCCGTCGCGCGATGCCTTCCTGGTGCGGCAACTGCACGCGGCGGGGGCGGTGTGTCTCGGCGCGCTCAACATGGATGAATACGCCTTCGGCTTCACCACCGAGAACAGCCATCACGGCCCGACGCGCAACCCGCACGACACGGCACGGATCGCGGGCGGTTCCTCCGGCGGGTCGGCGGCGGCGGTGGCGGCGGGGATGCTGCCGATCGCGCTCGGCACCGACACCAACGGCTCGATCCGCGTGCCCGCCTCGCTCTGCGGCATCTTCGGGCTGAAGCCGACCTATGGTCGGCTGTCGCGCAGCGGCGCCTATCTGTTCGCGGCCAGCCTCGACCATGTCGGCCCCTTCGCGCGCGACGTGGCCGACCTGGCGCTGGCCTATGACGCGCTGCAGGGTGCGGATGCGGACGACCCCGTGCAGCAGCGGCGTGCGGCGGAGCCTGTCTCCGCCCACCTCCGCGCCGGCGTCGCGGGATTGCGCATCGCCGTCGCCGGTGGGCATTTCGCCCGCAACGGGCGTGCCGAATCCGTTACGGCGGTCGAGATAGTGTCGCGCGCCCTCGGCGCCACCGCGCAGGTCGAGATCCCGGACATCGCGCGGATCCGCGCTGCCGCCTCACTGATCACCATGGCGGAAGGCGGTAACCTGCACATGCCCGACTTGCGCACACGGCCCGACGATTTCGATCCGCTGACGCGCGACCGCTTCCTCGCCGGCGCGCTGCTGCCGGCGCACTGGCTCTTGCAGGCACAACGCGTCCGCGCCGCCTGTCGCAACGCGGTGCTGAAGCTGTTCGAGGCGGTGGACGTCATCCTCACCCCCGCCACGCCCTTTGCCGCCACACCGATCGGCCAGGACATGATCGAGATCGATGGCGAGCGCATTCCGCTGCGGCCGGCGCTCGGCGCCTTCACCCAGCCGATCTCCTGCCTCGGCCTGCCGGCGATGACGGTGCCGCTGGCCGCCCCCGCCGCCGCGGGCACCGGCGGGCTGCCGATCGGCGTGCAACTGGTTGCCGCGCCCTGGCGCGAGGACACCCTGTTCCGTGTCGCCGGCGCGCTGGAGCGCGCCGGCGTTGTCGCATCACCCGAGCCGCCGAGGTAAGCCCGTGGAGATCAACCACCCCGAGACACTGGCCGAGGTCACCGAAGCCTTCCGGCGCTACGAGCAGGCGCTGGTGACCAACGACGTCGCCGTGCTCGACGAGCTGTTCTGGGAAAGCCCGCACACCATCCGCTACGGCGCCGGCGAGAACCTCTATGGTGCCGCGGAGATTCAGGCCTTCCGCGCTGCACGCCCCGGCACCGGGCTGGAACGCACGCTGGAACGCACGGCGATCACCACCTATGGCCGCGACTTCGCCACCGCCAACACGCTGTTCCGCCGCGGCGAAAAGCTCGGCCGGCAGAGCCAGACCTGGGCGCGCATCCCCGGCCTCGGCTGGCGCGTGGTTTCGGCGCATGTGAGCATGATGGCGCCGGGCTGAGCCCGGCGCGGCCGGTCAGTGCGACATCACCACCGGCACCGTCATCTGGCCGAGCAGCGTGCGCGTGGCGCCACCGAGCACCAGTTCGCGCAGCCGTGAATGGCCGTATCCGCCCATCACGATCAGGTCTGCGCCGAGATCGGCGGCCTCGTTCAGCAGCATGTCGCCGGCGCTGATCTCGGCGCCGGCGATGCGGCGCACGGTGACCTGAAGGTCGTGGCGGGCGAGGTGCAGCGCGATGTCCGCCCCGGGCTCCTCGCCGTGGCCGTCCGGCGTCGCCTGGGCGTTGATCGTCAGCACGGTCACGTTCTCGGCGCCCTTCAGCAGCGGCAGGGCATCGTTCACCGCGCGCGCGGCCTCCCGGCTGGCGTTCCAGCCGACCAGCGCACGCCGCCCGACGCTGCCGCCGGCCCAGATCGAGGGCACCACCAGCACCGGCCGGCCGCTGGTGAACAGCGCGGCCTCTACCGCCGCAGCGGCGCCCGGATTGCTGCCGTCGGGATTGGCCTGGCCGACCACCACCAGGTCCACGTAGCGGCCGTGCAGCGCGACCTGCGCGGCCGTGGTGCCCTCCGCCTCCCGCCACTCGCCGGCGATGCCGTCGCGCCGCAGTTTCTCCCGGAACACCGGGGCCACGCGCGCCGCCGCCGCCAGCGAATCCTCCCGCATGGCAGTGATCAGCTCCGCCGTGACGGCACCGCCGCCGACATCGCCGCCCGCGAAGACCGGCAGCGGCACATCCACCACGTAGAGCCCGACGAGATGCGCCGAAAGCCGTCGAGCAAGGTCTGCCGCCAGGTCCAGCCTCGCCGTCGAGGCGGCGGTTCCGTCGAGATGCACCAGGATGTCGCGGATCGTCACGGTAGCCTCCTTCAAGGCGTCAGTCCCAAGAGCTTACCACCGTTGGTGGCTCCCGCCTTGATGCGCATCAATGGGAACGCTCCCGCGCGAGCCTCGTCGAGACCCGATGGGGTGCCAGGGCAGCTTCAGTTGCCGCCCGAAGCGGAGCCGCCTCGCTGCGGCATCATCGCGATCGCCGGCCGGTCGAGGTCGAAGGTTCGACCGCCGATGCGCGCGGCATCGGCCAGCAGCACCGCGTGACGCGGCCCGACCCGGACGACCTCACCACGGAGCTGTATTTGGCTGCCGCGACGCAGATCCATGTTGCGCACGTTCTGGCCGAGATCCGCGACAAGACGCCGGCCCTCCGATGTCTCGACCACCACCAGATGGTTCGGCGTCTGCTCGCCGCGCACACGCACCTGGCGTACCTGGACGATGCGGCCTGATTCGCGCGTGTACTGGGACGGAGCGCGCGATTGCTGCTGCCAGCCGCCCTGCCCCTGGCCCTGCCGGGACTGGGACTGCGGGGATTGCTGCGCAAGCGCCGGCCCAGCCATGAGAGCCGCCGAGGCGGCGATTGCGAGAAGCTTGCTCTTCAAGGTCATCGGAAGAACCTCCAGAAGCCGGAAATCGAATTTCAGCCGATTGGCGAGACTGCCGCGCCCACACGCGGCGCAGGCGGGAGCGCGGCTCACCAGCCCCAGTCGTAGTAGCCGCGGTAGTCGCGATAGAGGCCACCATAGCCGCCATACCCGCGATAGCCGGCCATGTCGGACCGCTCTTCCATGCGATTATAGTAGTCCTCCATCGCCTCGGTGACGTAGATGCTCTCATCGTCGAGCTCGTCGGTGCGGCTCTCCATGCGGTCGTAGTATTCTTCCGTGCCGCCGCGGTAGGCGCCGCCGTAGCCGCCCCCGTACATCGTGCTGCGGTCGTAGGGGCCATAGCCGTAGCCATAGCCACCCCATTGGGCGGAGACGGGACCTGGCGCCGCAAGGAACGATGCCGCCACGACGACGGCGGCCGTGGCTTTCAGTACATTCTGAATCCTGGCGTTCATCGGCCTGCTCCACTATCTGCGTGTCGGATGTCCTGGGCACGCGGCGCATTGGCACGATGGCCATGTGGCCTGTTGCCGGACATTCCAGCGAACGCCTCGACGCATAGGCGGTTTGGCGATCCGCCGGCGGAAGCAATCGGCCCCTGCTCGGCAGGATCGCGCCTCAACCGTGCGGCGCTTGGCCGAGCGCCTTGCGCGCCGCGTCCTGCACCGCCTCGCCCCGCGTCGGGTGGGGATGGATGGTCCCCACGATGTCGTCCAGCCTGGCGCCCATCTCCAGCGCCAGGGCGAAGCCGGAAGCCAGCTCCGAGACGCCGGCACCGACCGCCTGAAGGCCGAGCAGCAGGTGGTTGTCGGCGCGCGCCACCACGCGCACGAAGCCTCCGTCGTCATCCTCCGTCAGCGCGCGCCCATTTGCGGAGAAGGGGAACTGGCCCACCCGCACCTCCTGCCCCGCCGCGCGTGCCTCGGCAGGCGAGGCGCCGACCGAGACCACCTCCGGTTCGGTGAAGCAGATCGCCGGGATCGCCACCGGGTCGAAGGCGCGCCGCGCGCCGGCGATCACTTCCGCGACCATGCCGCCCTGCGCCATGGCCCGATGCGCCAGCATCGGCTCGCCGGTGACGTCGCCGATCGCCCATACGTTGCGCATGGAGGTTGCGCAGCGCGCGTCCACGCGGATGAAGGGGCCCGCCATGGCGAGATCCAGGGTCTCCAGCCCGAAGCCGCGCGTGCAGGGCCGGCGGCCGGCGGCGACCAGCACGGCATCGGCCGCGATGCCGCGCTCCGCGCCGCCCGGCAGCGCGACGCGCAGCGCCGTGCCATCGGCCGAGAGGCCGCGCGCCTCCGCGCCGGTCAGGACGTCCATGCCCAGGCGTTCCATCCGCCGCAGCACCGGGCGCGTGAGATCGGCGTCCCAGGCGGGCAGGATGCGCTCCGCCGCCTCCACGACCGCGACCTCGGCACCGAGCCGTGCGAAGGCCATGCCGAGTTCCAGCCCGATATAGCCGGCACCGACCACCGCCAGGCGCTTCGGCATTTCGGTGAGCGACAGCGCCTCGGTGGAGGAGATCACCTTGCCGCCGAAGGGCAGCGCGGCCAGTTCGACCGGCTCCGACCCGGTGGCGAGCAGCACATGCTCCGCGCGGATGGTCTGCGTGCCGGTGTCGGTCTCGACGCGGCAGGTCTTGCCGTCCAGCAGCACCGCCTGGCCGTGCAGGATGCGCACGCGGCTCTGCTTCAGCAGCGATGCGACGCCGGCGTTGAGGCGGTCCACGATGCCGTCCTTCCATTCGACCGCCTGGCGGAGATCGAGTTCCGGCGGGCCTGCGCGCAGCCCGAAGGCGGAGCCGCGCGCATGGTCGGCGGCACGGCCGAATTCTGCCGCGACATGGATCAACGCCTTTGACGGGATGCAGCCGACGTTGAGGCAGGTGCCACCGAGCCGCCCGCGCTCCACCAGCACGGTGTCCAGGCCGAGCTGCCCGGCACGGATCGCCGCGGTGTAGCCGCCGGGGCCGCCGCCGATGACGAGCAGGCGCGCGGTCATCGCCTCCGCCATTTCAGCCCTCCATGAACAGCAGCGCGGGCGTCTCGATCAGCTCCCGGATGCGCTGGATGAAGGCGGCGGCATCGTGGCCATCCACCACGCGATGGTCGAAGGAGGAGGAGAGGTTCATCATCCGCCGCGGCACGAAGCCGCCATCGCGCCAGACGGGGCGGATGACCATGCGGTTCACGCCGACGATCGCCACTTCCGGCATGTTGATCACCGGCGTCGCCGCGATGCCGCCGAGCGCGCCGAGGCTGGTCAGCGTGATGGTGGACCCGCCCAGCTCCTCGCGCGTGGCGAGGCCCTGGCGGGCGGCCTCCGCCAGCCGCCGCGCCTCGGCCGCGCAGTCATGCAGGTCGCGCGCCTCGGCATGGCGGATGACGGGCACCATCAGGCCGGAGGGCGTCTGGGTGGCGATGCCGAGATGCACCGCACCGAAGCGACGGATCACCTCCGCCTCGTCATCGTAATGCGCGTTCATCTGCGGGAAGTCGGCGCAGGCCTTGACGATGGCGCGCATCAGGAAGGGCAGGGGGGTGAGCTTCGGCTTGTCTCCGGCGCTGGCGTTCAGCGCCGCGCGCAACTCCTCCAGCGTGGTGACGTCCAACTCCTCCACATAGGAGAAATGGGCGACGCGCCGCGTCGCCTCGGCCATGCGCTGGGCGATGCGGCGGCGCAGGCCGGTGATGCGGACCTCCTCGATGTCGTCGCGGCGCGACGGCGTTGCGCGCGTGGCCGCGCCGCCGCGCAGGAAGGCCTCGAGATCCTCGTGCAGGACGCGCCCGGCCGGGCCGCTGCCGCGCAGCTGGCGCAGGTCCACGCCCGCCTCGCGCGCGCGGTGGCGCACCGCGGGCGAGGCGATCGGCTTGTCGCTTGCCGCACGTTGCACATGGCGCGTCGGCGGCACGGTGGGCGCGGGTTCCGGCCGGGGCGCCGGCCGCGGTGCCGGCGGTTCCTGTGGGGGCGGCACGCGTTCCGGCGCGGGCGGCGGCGCGGCCTCGGGCGGACCGGCGACCTCCAGCCGGATCAGCTCGCTGCCCACGGCAAGCAGGCTGCCGACCTCGCCGCCGAGCGCGGCGACCTTGCCGCCGAAGGGGGCGGGGATCTCCACCGTCGCCTTGTCGGTCATCACCTCGGCGAGCGGCTGCTCCTCGCGCACCAGGTCGCCGACCTGCACATGCCAGGCGACGAGCTCCGCCTCGGCGATGCCCTCGCCGATGTCGGGTACCTTGATGACGCGCATGGCCACCTCACGCCTCCAGCACGGCGCGCAACGCGCGGCCGACGCGGTCGGGGCCGGGGAAGTAATCCCACTCCTGCGCATGCGGGTAGGGCGTGTCCCAGCCCGTCACGCGCAGGATCGGCGCCTCGAGGTGGTGGAAGCAGCGCTCCTGCACCTGCGCCGAGAGCTCGGCGCCGAATCCGGAGGTGCGCGTCGCCTCGTGCAGGATGACGCAGCGGCCGGTCCTGCGCACCGAGCGCTCGATCAGCTCCACGTCGAGCGGCACCAGCGTGCGCAGGTCGATGATCTCGGCATCCACGCCGGTCTCGTCCACTGCCGCCTCGGCGACATGCACCATCGTGCCGTAGGCCAGCACCGTCACAGCCTCGCCCTCGCGCCGCAGCACCGCGCTGCCGAGCGGGACCGTGTAGTGTCCGTCCGGCGTCTCGCCGAGCGGATGCTTCGACCAGGGCACCACCGGCTGGTCGTGGTGGCCGCTGAAGGGGCCGTTGTAGAGCCGCTTCGGCTCCAGGAAGATCACGGGGTCGTCATCCTCGATCGCGGCGATCAGCAGGCCCTTGGCGTCGTGCGGGTTGGAGGGGATGACGGTCTTCAGCCCGCAGACATGGGTGAACAGCGCCTCCGGGCTCTGGCTGTGGGTCTGGCCGCCGAAGATGCCGCCGCCGCAGGGCATGCGCACCACGATCGGCGCCGTGAAATCGCCGGCCGAGCGATAGCGCAGCCGGGCTGCCTCGGAGACGATCTGGTCATAGCCAGGATACATGTAGTCGGCGAACTGGATCTCCGCGACCGGGCGCAGGCCATAGGCGCCCATGCCGACGGCGACGCCGACGATGCCGGATTCCGAGATCGGCGTGTCGAAGCAGCGCGAGGGACCGTATTTGCGCTGCAACCCCTCCGTGACACGGAAGACGCCGCCGAAGAAGCCGACATCCTCGCCGAACACGACGACGCGCGCGTCGCGCGCCATCATCACGTCCATTGCGTCGCGGATCGCCTCCACCATCGTCCTGCGCGGCATGGCTCAGACCCCCATCTCCTGGCGCTGCTCGCGCAGGTGGCGGGGCATCTCCCTGAACACGTCCTGGAAGATGGCGGCGGTGCTGGGCTTCGGGCCGGTGTGCAACGTGCCGTGGCGTTCGGCCTCGCGTGCGGCCGCCAGCACCTCCTCCTCCACCTCGGCCTGTAGTTGCGTGTGGCGCTGTTCGGTCCAGTCGCCGCGCACGATGAGGTGCTTCTTCAGCCGCTCGATCGGGTCGCCGAGCGGCCAGGCGTCGGATTCCTCCTTCGGACGGTAGCGGGAAGGATCGTCGGAGCTGGAATGCGGGCCGGCGCGATAGGTGACCCATTCGATCAGCGTCGGGCCGAGGTTGCTGCGCGCGCGCTCCACCGCCCAGTCTGCCACCGCGCGCACCGCGAGATAGTCATTGCCGTCCGCACGCAGCGAGGGAATGCCATAGCCATGCGCGCGCGCGGCGAAGGTGGTGCTCTCGCCGCCGGCGACCGCCTGTGGCGACGAGATCGCCCACTGGTTGTTGACCACGTTCAGGATCACCGGCGGACGATAGACGGAAGCGAAGACCAGCGCCGCGTGGAAGTCGCTCTCCGCCGTGGATCCCTCGCCGATCCAGCCCGCCGCGATGCGCGTGTCGCCGCCTATGGCGGAGGCCATCGCCCAGCCCACAGCCTGCACGTATTGCGTGCCGAGATTGCCGGACACCGAGAAGAACCCTGCATCCTTCACCGAATAGAGCACCGGCATCTGCCGTCCGCGCAACGGGTCCTGCTCGTTCGAGAAGATCTGGTTCATCATCGTCACCAGCGGGTAGTCCTGCGCGATCAGCAACCCTTGCTGGCGATAGGTGGGGAAGTTCATGTCGCCCTTCTCGAGCGCCGTCTGGAAGGCGCAGGCGATCGCCTCCTCCCCCGTGCACATCATGTAGAAGGAGGTCTTGCCCTGGCGCTGCGCCATCATCATGCGCGTGTCGAAGGCGCGCACCGTCAGCATCGCGCGCAGCCCCTGCTTCAGCGCCTCGGCATCGAGCGACGGCGCCCAGGGGCCAACCGCCTCGCCCTGCCGGTTGAGCACGCGCACGATGGAATAGGCGAGGTCGTGGATCTCATGCGCCGGCACATCGACCGGCGGCCGCCGCACCTTGCCGGCCTGCGGAATCTGCAGCCGGCTGAAATCCGGCGCATCGCCGGGCCGCGCGGGCGGTCCAGGAACCGTGAGGGACAGCGGCTTGCGCTCGGTCATCGCATGCTCCCCGTGGCGCGCCGGCCCGGCGCCGTCGCGGCGCCGGGCCGTGCCCGCTACCCCACAACGCAAACGACCCGGAGGTGTTTCGGACCTCCGGGCCGTCCGGGCAGGGGCGGCTGGTCAGGCCGCCTTGCGGTTCACGCGGCTTTCGGCGATCGCGGTCAGCTTGCGGTCCGTTGCGTGCTCCTCATCGAGCGTCTGCTGCAGCACGCTGGCGCAGTCCTGCCGCCCCAGCTGCTTGGCGAAGGCGACCAGCGTGCCGTAGCGCGTGATCTCGTAATGCTCGACGGCCTGCGCGGAGGAGATGATGGCCGCATCGATCACGTCATTGTCGTTGGCGACGCCGAGGATGTCCTTCGCCTCGTCCAGGATGCCGTTCATCGCATCGCAGGTCGTGCCCTTGGCGGTCTGGCCATGCATCTGGAACACCTGCTCCAGGCGCTTGATCTGATTCTTCGTCTCGGCCAGATGGCTCTGCAGCCCCTGCTTCAGCTGCGGATCGGTCGCCTTCTCGATCATCGTCGGCAGGTTCTTCTCGATCTGCTGCTCGGCGTAATACATGTCCTGCAGCGTGTGGACGAACAGGTCGTCAAGCGTCTTGATGGATTTCGAGAACAGGCCCATGGGAATGGCCTCCGTGGCTCGGGTGGATCTTGTGGCGGGAGCTGCCGCCCGGCTCGTGCCGTGCGGTCCCCCGTCATCGACGGAACGCTGCCCACACGCCGCGGGTTCGTGATCGGGACGGAACCGCCGGCTTCGCCGCCGGTTGGCCCGCCATGCTTCGGGCAGCACGCTCCTTCGCCATTCTCGCCGGCGCCCTGCTGAGGCAGGGCCGGCCACGGCCGCGCGACCTGGCGCAGCGCCTGGCAGCCATCCCGCTGGAGGATGCGCCGCTGGAACGGCCGGTGACGCTGCGCTGGAACCACCACCAGGTGCCCTGGATCGAGGCGGACGTGGATCATGACGTCGCGGTCGCACTCGGCGTCGTCCATGCGCATCTCCGACTCGGCCAGATGGAAGTGCTGCGCCACGTCGCGCTGGGCCGGACCGCGGAACTCGTCGGCCCGGTGGCGATCGATGTGGACCGTGCGCTGCGCAGCATCGGCATCACCCGCGCCGTACCCGGCATCCTGGCCGCCATGGCACCCGAGACGCGCCGCTGGCTCGACGGCTTCGTGACGGGGCTCAACCATCACGCGACGCGGTTGAAGGAACTGCCTCCGGACTGCGCATTGCTCGGCGGCGTCGGGCGCGAGCCTTGGACCGCCGAGGATGTGATGGCTGTCGGCCGCGCCGCCGTGGCCGACGTGAACTGGGTGCTCTGGCTGAAGCTGATGCGCCTGCGCCACGAGAGTGGCTGGCCGGACCTGTGGGAACGGCTGATGACGCATGGCACCGGCAGCGTGGCCAGCCTGTCCGGGCGCGACCCGGAGGCATTGTTCGGCAGCGCCATCGCACTCGCCGCCGCACGCTGCGGCAGCAATGCCTGGGCGGTGTCCGGCGGCGCTAGCGCCAGCGGCGGCGCGCTGCTCGCGAGCGATCCGCATCTTCCGATCACGCTGCCGAACATCTGGCTCGCCGCCGGCTATCGCTGCCCGAGCTACCACGTCGTCGGCCTCATGCTCCCGGGCCTGCCCTTCGTCGCGATCGGCCGGAACCCTTGGCTGGCCTGGGGTGGCACCAGCCCGCATGCGGCCGTGAGCGACCTGTTCGACCTCTCCGGCACGCCGGCCGAGATCACCGCGACGCGCGAGGAGGTGATCCGCGTGCGCGGCGGTGCGCCCGTGCGCACCACGCTGCGGGAGACGCGATGGGGCCCGCTGGTCTCCGATGCGCTGCCGATGCGCGGCGGACCTTTCGCGCTGCGTTGGGTCGGTCACGATGCCTCCGACGAACTGGGCGCGATGCTGGCCATGAACCGCGCGCGCAACTTCGATGCGTTCGCGGCTGCGGCCGAGATGATGGCCGTGCCGGGACAGAACTTCGTGGTCGCCGAGGCGGCAGGCGGCGTTGCGAAGCAGATCGCGGGCAAGTATCCCCGCCGTCCCGTTTCGCGCCGCGCCGCCGGGCTTACCGAGCCGCCCGAGGCGATCGCGCACTGGCAGGGTTTCGCCACCGCGCGTGACTTCCCGCCGGAACGCGACCCGCCGCGTGGCTTCGTCGTCTCGGCGAATGATCGGCCGGCGGAGATGCCTGTCCCCGTCAGCTTCTTCTTCTCGCCGGTGGACCGCGCCGAACGGCTGTCCCAGGTCCTCGCCGAGGCGCGACCGGTGACGCTGGACGCGATGGCCGAATTGCAGCGCGACGTGCGGGTAACCGGCTCGCTGGCCCTCCGCGACCGGCTACTGCGGATCGCCGGATCGTTGCGGGCGGACGCCGATGCGGCGTTGCGGCGGGACATGGATGCCGTGCTGCCTCTGATCGGGGCGTGGGATGGCAGCTATCCGGCGGACTCGCGCCCCGCCCTCGCCTTCGAGTTGCTGTTGGCGCATCTGAGCGAGCAGCGTCACAGCGAGATGGAACGCGCTCTCTATGCGGCGATCTGGACGGCGCGTACGCTGATCGCGCAGGACCTGGACAGCGCTGAGCCGGATGCGTTGCGCCGCGCGCTCGCGCTCGCGCTCCGCAAGGCGGCGCGGGATCTCGGGCGTTGGCGCGTCTGGGGCGACATCCATCGCCTGCGCATCGCCCATCCGCTTGGCACCGTGCCGGTTTTCGGGCGCCGCCTGATCTTCGCGGACCTGCCGGCGGGCGGCACCAGCGACGCCGTGATGAAGACGGCGCACCCGGCCGTGCCGCGCCCGCACCGCGCCTTCTTCGGCTCGATCGCGCGCTTCGTGACGGACCTGGCGGAGCCCGACTCCTCTCGCGTGGTGCTGCTGGGCGGACAGGATGGCTGGCTCGGCAGCGACACGCTTCTGGACCAGCTGCCGCTGTGGCGCGAGGGCGGCATGATCCGGATGCCAATGACGGCCGCGGGCGTCCAGGCCGGCTTTCCGCACCTTCAGACCCTGCAACCTCGCAACGGCGCGGCCCGCGATGCCGGCGCAGAGGAACGACCGTCCATCTCCCGGGTTGGAACAGCCCCAGGAGGCAATGCTGAATGACCAAAGTCGAGTTCCCGACACGCAATCCCTGGACGCTCTCGCAGGTCGTCACGGATCCGCACGGCTCGCCGATGACCGGTGGCGGCACGTTGTTCCTGCCGACCGGAATCGGGCAGGGCGAGCGCCGCTCGGCCGTCGTGGTGCTGGAGGGGCTTGGCGGCGTGATTCCGGAGCGCGAGCTCCGCTATGCGCGGATGCTGGCGAGGCAGGGGCACGTGGCGCTCGCGGTGGACACCTTCGGGCCGCGCCGCGCGCAGAAACTCAGCCACCCGCTGCGCGCGCTGCGCGTGACGGAAGCGGCGATGCTCGCCGACGCCTATGCCGCGCTGAACTGGCTGGCCGGGCTCTCCTTCGTGGATCGTGACCGCATCGCTGTGATCGGCTTCTCCTACGGCGCCATGGTCTCGACCTTCGCCGCCTATCGCCAGATTGCGGAGACCTATGCGCCGGACGGGCTGCGCTTCGCCGCCCACGCCTCCTATTACGGCTGCACGGTGGCACGCTTCACCGACCCGACCGCGACCGGCGCACCTGTCCGCCTGTTCATCGGCGGCCTCGACGAGAATGTCTGCGTGGAGCGCAGCCATGCGATCGCCGAAGACCTGCAGCGGGGCGGTGCGGATGCGCGCATCCATCTCTATCCCGAGGCATACCACCAGTGGGATTCCAAGGATCTGAAACCGCGATTCACCCGCTGGAGCCTGAAGCGCTACGCCTTCGTCGTCGAGCCCGACAACCGCGTCTGGGACATGCGCACGCGGCTCACGATGCGTGGGCCCGCGAGCCGCACCGCCATGCTGGTCGCCAACATGGATCCGCGCGGCTACCACATGCTGCGCGACGAGCAGATCCTCGCACAGTCCGATGCCGAGCTGCTTGCCTTCCTGGAGCAGACTATCGGTCGCGCGCCGCGGCAGCCCGGCTGCGTCGCGCCAGGGGAATCTGGCTCGCTGCAAACAGCAGGTTGAGCGAGACCACGCCAAAGGTCTTGAAGGCGACCCAGGTATCGGTCGAGAAGTTCAGCCGGACAACTTCGTTCAGCGCCGCCAGCGCGGCCAGGTAGACGATCGCCCGCCGGGTGAGGGTGCGCCATGCGTCGTCGGGCAACCGCAACTCCCGTCCGAAGGCGCGGCGAAGCGGCAGGCGGCCAATGGCCAACGCGACTGCCAAGGCCAAGGCGATCCCGCCATTCAGGATGGTCGGGCGCAGCTTGATCAGCCAGGGCTGCCCGAGGGCGAGCGTCAGCCCACCGAGGACCACCGCCAGCCCGGCGCTGACCAGCGGCAGCACCGGCAGGCGCCCTTCGTGCAGCAGCGCGTAGCCGCAGGAGAGAATGGCGGCGCCCATCAGGACGAGCGTCGCCGCGTAGATGTCCCAGATCGCGTTGGCGATGAAGAAGGCCAGCAGCGGTCCAAACTCCACCGCGACCCGCCGCGCCAGGGTGCGTCGCCTATCGCGCCCGGCCTGCATGGCCGCCCGTCCCTGGCCGAGCCGCGCCGCTCAGTCCTTGCTGTCCCGTTCCGGCAACTCCTTGCGCTCGGCGCTGGCCATGTCATGCAGCTCCTTCTCGCTCATGGATTCGACCATGCTGCGGGAGGCGCCTTTCAGGCTGGACTTCGGCTTCTCGCCGCGCTTGGCGGAGAGCGCCGCGCCGGCGGCCATCTGCTGCTTCTTCGACTTGGCGGGCATCGTCCAACCTCCTCGACGCGACCGGGGATGGGATCGCGTCAGACGTGCCGGAAACGCGCCTCGCCGACGCTCGTTCGCGCCGCCTGTCAGCCGCAACGCACGGTCATGCCACCATCCACCACCAGCTCCGTGCCGGTGATGAAGCGCGCCTCCTCCGAGGCGAGGAACAGCACGGCATTCGCGGTGTCGCGCCCGTCGCCGGCGAAGCCGAGCGGGATGCGGGCGAGGCGGCTGGCGACCAGCTTCTCCACGTCGCCGCCCGCGCGCTGGCCGGCCAGGCGGGCCTCCACCATCGGCGTGTGCATCTGGCCGGGCACCACGGTGTTCACGCGGATGCCCTTCGCCGCATACTGCATTGCGACCACGCGGGAAAGCTGGATCACGCCGGCCTTTGCGGCCGCATAGGCCACCTGCGCCGCGCCGGTCCAACGGATGCCGGAGGTCGAGGCCAGGTTCACGATGGCGCCGCCGCCCTGCATTTCCATCACCGGCAACACGTGCTTGCAGGTGAGAAAGACGCTCTTCAGGTTGGTGTCGATCTGCAGGTCCCAGATCTCCTCGGCCATCTCCACCGGCCCGCCGGCTGCCGAGCCGCCGACGTTGTTGACCAGCACGTCGATGCGGCCGTGCCGAGCCATCGTCTCCGCCACCATCCGGGCAATCGCGGCGCTTTCGGTGACGTCGCAGGACGCGGCTTCGAAGCGGCCACCTTCGGCGGTGATGCGCTCCGCCGTTTCGGTCATCGAATCCGGATTGCGGTCCAGGCCGAGCACGGTCGCGCCCTCGCGCGCCAGGCCCACTGCGATGGCGCGTCCATTGCCCCAGCCGGGTCCTATGCAGCCCGCACCGGTGACGATCGCGACCTTGCCGACGAAGCGCTGCGACATTCTGGACTCCCTATGGCCTTGTCTGCCCCGGCTCTGCCTCCGGCTTCCCGGTTTGGCAATGGCCCGATAGGGTGCTGCGCGTCAGCATGAACAGGAAGCATCCATGGCCCGCCTTGCCTTGCCGTCCGATGCGGAGATGACGCAGGCCCAGCGCGAGGCGTGCGGAGAGGCCATCTCCGGCCTGCGCGGCCGCGTGCCGGCGCCGATGATCGCCTGGATCCGCAACCCTGAACTCGCACGCCGCGCGCAGCGCCTCGGCGAGCTTCTGCGCTACCAGACCACGCTCGAGCCGCGACTTTCCGAACTCGCCATCCTGGTCTGCGCACGACACTGGACCTCGCACTACGAATGGACCGCGCACAAGCGCGAGGGGCTGAAGGCCGGCATGGACCCCAACGTGGTCGCCGCCATTGCCGCCCGTCGCCCGCCTGCCCTGCGCGATGCACGCGAGCAGGCGGTGTACGACGTGGCCGGCACGCTGCTCGCGACCGGGCGCGTGCCGGAGGCGCTGCACCGCCGCGGCACCGAGGCGCTGGGCGAGCGAGGCATGGTCGAGCTGGTCGGCCTGCTCGGCTACTACAGCCTGGTCGCGTTGACGCTGAACGCCTTCGAGATCGGGCTGCCCGAGGCCGCGGCACCGGAACTCGCCGACCCCGACCTCGCATGAGGAACGACATCATGTGGCAGGAAAGCCTCCGCTACCCCGATCCCGCGATCCGCATGCTCGATCCGCGCTTCCGCAGTCGTGTGCTGCCGCTGGCTTCGGTCGAGCGGCTGTTCACCGGGATGCGCTGGGCGGAAGGCCCGGTCTGGTTCGGTGACCATCGCTGCCTTCTGGTCAGCGACATCCCGAACGACCGCATCCTGCGCTGGGACGAGGAGACCGGCGCCGTCAGCACCTTTCGCCGCCCGAGTGGCAACGCCAACGGCAACACGCGGGATCACGACGGGCGCCTCATCACCTGCGAGCATGGCGGGCGCCGCGTCAGTCGCACGGAACACGACGGCAGCATCACCACTCTGGCCGACCGGGTGGAGGGCAAGCGGCTGAACTCGCCGAACGACGTGGTGGTGCATGCGGATGGCTCGATCTGGTTCACCGACCCTGATTTCGGCATCGCCGGCTACTATCAGGGCGAGGCGGCGCCGCAGGAGATGCCCGCCTGTGTATGGCGGATCGACGGCGCAACCGGGCGTATCACGATGGTGGCCGATGACGTGGCCGGGCCGAACGGGCTCGCCTTCTCGCCCGACTTCACCAGGCTCTACGTCATCGAATCCCGCGCTGAGCCGCGCGCCATCCGTGTCTTCGACGTCGCCGGGGAGCGGCTGCGCAACTCGCGCGTGCTGATCTCCGCGGGGCCGGGCACGCCCGACGGGTTCCGCGTGGATGTTGACGGCAACCTTTGGTGCGGTTGGGGCATGGGCGATCCCGAGCTGGACGGCGTGCGCGTCTTCGATCCCACCGGGGAGCCGATCGGCCATGTCGCGCTGCCGGAGCGCTGCGCCAATCTCTGCTTCGGCGGGCGGCACCGGAACCGCCTGTTCATGGCCGCGAGCCACTCCGTCTATGCGCTCTACGTCAACACGCAGGGCGCCCCCGGCGGCTGATCAGAAGACGGGCTCGAGCCCAAGACCCGGCGCGTCGGGAACCGAGATGAAGCCGTCCCGCGCCGCCAGTGCACTGCCGTACGGAGGCGCATCGAGGTCGGCGAAGTAGATCTCGACGGGTACCGCCTCCGGCGTCGCGGCCAGCAGGTGCAGCGTGGCGAGCAGGCCTGGGCCGAAATAGGGCGAGTGCGGCACCAGGCCGACACCGGCTGCGCGTGCGAGCCGCGCGATCTCCAGCATCGCCGAGAGGCCGCCATGCTTGGTCACGCTGGGCTGCGCGACATCCACCGCACCCGCGGCGAACAGCCGCTGGAAGTCGTCCGCCCCGCCAAGGTTCTCCCCGGCCGAGATCGAGCAGGGCGCGGCGCCGCGCAGCGTAGCCAGCGCGGCGAAATCCTCCGGTGGCCAGAGCGGTTCCTCGACCCAGCCGATGTTCATGCCGGCCACCGCCCGGCAGAAGCGCAGCGCTTCCTCCACGCTGTTCCACGCGCAGTTGATGTCAAGCATCAGCGGCACATCGGGCGGCGCGGCGTCGCGCGCGGCGCGGATACAGGCGAGGTCGATCTCGTGCAGCTTGACCTGCCGGTAGCCGCGCCGCAGCGCCTCCGCCGTGTTCCGCGCGACGAGCGCCGGCTCGCCGTACCGCAGCAGGCTGGCATAGGCCGGCACGCGCCCACGGGCGGCCTCGCCCAGCAGCGCATGCAACGGCTTTCCGGCACGCTTCCCTGCGATGTCCCAGAGCGCGATGTCGATCGCCGAGATGCCGAAGCTGACCGGGCCGTTGCGACCGAAATTGTGGAAGCGCCGATGCAGCAGCCGCGACAGCGCCGCGATGTCGCGCGAATCCTGGCCGATGCTGGCCGGCGCGAGCAGCCGCTCCACCGCAGCCTGCGTGGTGCGCGCCAATGTGAAGCCGAATCCCTCGCCCCAGCCATGCAGGCCGTCCTCGGTCTCCACGCGCACCAGCAGGGTCTCGATCTCGCGGAGCCGCAGATTGCCGCCGCTGCCATGCTCGCCGGCGCCGTAGCCGAAGGCGCTGCGGTGGATGCGGCTATCGACGCGCCTGATCCGCATGTCCTGCGCCTCCACTGGCTTTCGCCCGCTGCCGTGATAAGGGGATAGTCGCATTGTCTGGTCGGCCACAGAAGCCGGCGAAGGAGGAGAACATGCTGTTGCGATTTGCTGCCGGGGCGCTGCTCTGCGCCCTGTCCGCCCTGCCTGCCACCGCGCAGGAGGCATTCCCCAACCGAGCCATCCGCTTCATCGTGCCGTTCGCCGCCGGCGGGCCGAGCGACATCGTCGTGCGCCTGCTTGCGCCGAAGGTGAGCGCTACCCTCGGCCAGACGGTGGTGGTGGAGAACCGTGCCGGTGCGGGCGGCGTCACGGGCGTGGACGTCACCGCGAAAGCGGCGCCGGACGGCTACACCATCGCCATCGGCAGCGCCGGGGCGCTTGCCATCTCGCCCCGGCTCGGCCGCGGCACGCCGTACGATCCACTACGCGACCTGGCGCCGCTGACTCTGGCCGTCTCCGTGCCGGAGCCGCTGGTGGTGCCTGCGGCGATGCCCTACCGCACCATTCAGGAGCTCATCGCCGCCGCACGCGCCCAGCCCGGGCGGCTGAACTACGGCTCCACCGGCACCGGCAGCATGCCGCATCTGGCCGGCGAGCAGTTCCGCAACGCCGCCGGGCTCGACATGGTGCACGTCTCCTATCGCGGCGGTGGGCCGCTTGCGACGGCGCTGCTGCAGAACGAGGTGCAGGTCGGCTTCGCCGATCTTCCGGTGCTGCTGCCCCATATCCGCTCGGGCACGGTACGCGCCCTGGCGGTCGGCGCCCCACAGCGCCTGCCCTGGATCCCCGACGTGCCGACCATGGCCGAGGTCGGCCTGCCGAGCGTGGATGCGAGCAACTGGCACGGCATCGTCGCGCCGGCACAGGTGCCGGAGCCGATCCTCGCCAGGCTGCACGAGGCCGTGGCGGGAGCGATCCGCGATCCGGAGATCAACCGCCGCCTGCAGGACCTCGGCTCGATCCCCGGCGGCAACAGCCGCGCGGAGTTCACCGCCTTCATCCGCTCCGAGCTCGACAAGTGGGGCGAAGTGATCCGCCGCGCCAACATCACCGCGGACTGACGCGGGCTCAGGCGGGGATCGCATCCAGGAACCGCGCGATTTCCGCCGCGAGCAGTTCGGGCGTCTGGATCGCCATGAAGTGGCCGCTCGGCATCACGGCGTAGGTGGCGCCCGGCACGGCGGCGGCGACCTCCGCCACGCGGGCCGGTGGTCTTGTGCCATCGTGCTCGCCGGCCAGGATCAGAACGGGGCAGCGGATGCGTGCGAGCGGCGCGCGCATGTCGAGCCCCGCGAGCATGCGCATCGTCGCCGCCTGCCCTGCGGCGCTGGCGCCGAGGCGCTGCGCGCGCGTGGCGGCGAAGCGCGCGCCGTCGCCCCGCAGCACCGGCGGATAGCCCTGATCGAGCCCGGCATCCACCACGGCCCGCGTGCCCTCCCGCACCAGCTGGTCGGCGCGGTCGAGCAGCGCCTGGCGCGCCTCGGCCGGCACGCCGGTGGCCGGCGAGGTGGCGATCACGGCACGAATCCGCTCCGGGAAGGCGGCCGCGAGGTGCAGCGCCACCGCGCCTCCCACCGCCGTGCCGACCGCCACAACCGGCGCCCTTATGCCCAGCGCATCCATCAGCGCCACGGCGTCGCGGCCGGCGTCCTCCATGGTGAGCGGTGCGGCGGGCTTCTCCGAAAGCCCCGCCCCGCGCTGGTCGTAGCGCAGCACGCGGAAGCGGGGCAGCAGCAGCGGCAGGATGTGATCCCAGCTTTCCAGGCAGCCACCCATTTCGTGCAGCAGCAGCAGCGTTTCCGGCCCGTTGCCGAGCAGTTCATAGCGCAATGCGATGTCATGCGTCGTCAGCCAGGGCATTTGGCTGCTCCTCCCGCCGGTGTATGGCTGCAATCCGATGCCGGGGCTGGCCCGGCCCCCGCCGCCCGGGGCAGAGTGCGGCGGAAGACGGAGGATGGCCAGATGATTGATCTCGACGCGAAGCGGCTCAACGGCCCGGTCATCCGCCTGCACCCGGACGACAATGTCGTCGTCGCCCGGGTGGACATCGAACCGGGCACGGTGATCCCGGGCGAGAATGTCATCGCGCAGCAGAAGGCGCCGGCGGGCTACAAGATTGCCACCCAGCACCTGCGCAAGGGCGATCCGGTGCTGAAATACCAGGTCACGATCGGCTTCGCGGCGGAGGACACGCCCGCGGGCACCATGCTGCACGGCCACAACATCGCCTTCCGCGAGTTCGACCGCGATCCCGCCATCGGCCGCGACTTCCGGCCGGTAGAGATGGTTCCCGAAGCCGAACGCAAGACCTTCCAGGGTATCCTCCGCGCCGATGGCCGCGTCGGCACGCGCAACTTCATCGCCATCGTCTCCAGCGTGAACTGCTCTGCCACCGTCTCCCATGCGATCGCCGATTGGTTCACGCCGGAGCGCCTGGCGGCGTATCCCAACGTGGACGGCGTGGCCGCCTTCACCCACTCCACCGGCTGCGGCATGGAACTCTCGGGCGAGCCGATGCAGCTGCTGCGCCGCACGCTCGGCGGCTACATGCGCCACGCCAATGTCGCCGGCGTGCTGGTGGTTGGGCTAGGCTGCGAGCGCAACCAGATCGCCGGCCTGCTCGCCGAACAGGGGCTGCAGCCCGGCCCGCTGCTGCGCACCATGGTGATGCAAGAGGTCGGCGGCACCAAGAAGAGCATCGAGGCAGGCATCGCCGTGGTGAAGGAGATGCTGCCCGAGGCCAACCGCGCGACGCGGAGCACCGTCAGCGCTGAACATCTCTGCATCGGGCTGCAATGCGGCGGCTCGGACGGGTTTTCCTCCATCACCGCAAACCCGGCGCTGGGCGCGGCGGTGGACCTGCTGGCGCGGCATGGCGGCACCGGGATTCTGTCGGAGACGCCAGAGATCTACGGCGTGGAGCACACGCTGACGCGTCGCGCCGCCAGCCAGGAGATCGGCGAGAAGCTGCTGGAGCGCATCCGCTGGTGGAAGGATGTCTATGCGGCTGGCCGCGACACGCAGATCAACGGTGTGGTCAGCCCCGGCAACCAGGCCGGTGGCCTCGCCAACATCTTCGAGAAGTCACTCGGCGCGATGATGAAGGGCGGCACGGGTCCGCTGATGGGCGTCTTCCGCTATGCCGAGCCGGTGACCGCCAAGGGCTTCGTCTTCATGGACACGCCGGGCTTCGACCCGGTTTCCGCCACAGGGCAGATTGCCGGCGGCGCCAACATCGTCGCCTTCACCACCGGCCGCGGCTCGATGTACGGCGCCAAGCCGGTGCCCTCGGTGAAGCTGGCGACCAACACGCCGATGTTTCGCCGCCTGGAAGACGACATGGACATCAACTGCGGCGAGATCCTGGACGGCACCGCGACATTGTCCGAAATGGGCGAGCGCATCCTCGACCTGCTGCTGCGCATCGCCTCCGGCCAGAAGAGCAAGAGCGAGGAGCTCGGCGTCGGCCGGCATGAGTTCGCGCCCTGGCAGATCGGCATCACCGGATAGCGCCAGGCCGCCGCGCGGTTGCCCTCGCACGGCGGCTCGGCTTCACTGGCGCGGATGCAGCAGGACGGGATTCGCATGCCGGACACGGCCACCGGCCGCGCCATGCCGCAAACGGCGATTGGCCGCGCCATGCCGCGAGAGGCGACGCGGCGGCTCGTTGCCGGTGGCGGGCGCTACCTCGATGATCACACCGAGCGCGGCGAGTTGCACGCCGCCTTCCTGCGCAGCCCGCTGCCGCATGCGCGCTTCACGCTCGATGTAGGCGCTGCCGCGGCGCTGCCGGGCGTGCATGCGGTGCTGACGGCGGCCGACCTGGCCGCGATGTGCCGGCCCTGGCGCACCGTCTCGAAGGCGTTCCCCGGCCTCGTCTCGCCGGAGCAGGGGCCGCTCGCCGCAGGCCGCGCGACCTGGCAGGGCGAGCCGGTGGCGATGGTGCTCGCCGCGTCGCGCGCTATCGCCGAGGACGGTGCCGAGGCGATCGTGGCGCAGTGGGACGAGTTGCCGGCCGTCACCAGCCTGGACGCCGCGCTCGCGCCTGGCGCGCCGCCCGTGCATCCGGGTCTGGAGAGCAACCGCGCCTGGGGCGGCACGATCCAGCACGGCCAGCCGGATGCGGCCTTCGCCGAAGCTGCGCTGGTGGTGGAGGAACGCCTGAGCTTCACGCGGCACACCGGCGTGCCGCTGGAGCCGCGCGGCGCAGTGGCAACGTGGGAGCCGGGCACCGGTGCGCTGACGCTGCGGCTCTCTCACCAGATGCCGCACCAGATGCGGCTGCACCTGGCGGAGCAGCTCGGCCTGCCGATCAACCGGGTGCGCGTGATCTGCGCCGATGTCGGTGGCGGCTTCGGCATCAAGATGCATGTCTACCAGGACGAGTTCGCCGTCGCCGCGGCGTCGCGCCTGCTCGGCCGCCCGGTGCGCTGGGTGTCGGACCGGATGGAGGCGCTGATGGCCGACATCCATGCGCGCGAGCACATCGTCACCGCGCGCATGGCGGTGGATGCGGCGGGGAACATCCTGGGCTTCGACGTGCAGGACCTGCAGGGCCTCGGCGCCGTCTCGATCTATCCGCGCAGCAGCACGCTGGAGGCGATGAGCATGCTGCGCGCGGTCGGCACGCCCTATCGTTTCGCGCATGGCCGCGCGCGGATCGATTGCGCGCTGCAGAACAAGGTGCCAACCGGCCAGTACCGCGCGGTGGGCGCGCCGATCGGCTGCGCGATGACCGAGCATCTGATTGAGAAGGCCGCTCGCGCCCGCGGCGAGGACCCGTGGGATTTCCGCGCGCGCAACCTGCTGCGTCTGGACGAGATGCCTTGCGCCAATCCGTTCGGCGCCGCGCTGCACGGTCTGCACCACCATGCTGCGCTGGAGAAGGCACGCGCATTGATGGACCTGCCCGCACTACGCGCGGGGATCGCGGCCGGGCGCGAGGCTGGCCGGCTGCTCGGCCTCGGTCTCGCCGTGGTGGTGGAGTTCACCGCGGCCGGCCCCGTGGCTTATGGTGCTGCCCATGTGAACGTGGCGGCGACCGATACCGTTGTGGCGACGCTGGAGCCGACCGGCGAGATCAGCGCCCAGGCCTCGATCACCGAGATCGGCCAGGGCATCACGCAGGGCCTGGCGCAGGTGCTGGCGGATGCGGTGGGCGTGGCCGCCGAGGCGGTGCGCGTGGAGGCGGGCGACACCGCCGCCGCGCCGCATGGCGGCGGCGCCTGGGCCAGCCGCGGCGCCGCGATCGGGGGCGAGGCCATCTGGGGCGCCGGCCGGAGGCTGCGCGCGCAACTGCTCGAAGCCGCCGGCGCGCTGCTGCAGGCCGCGCCTGAGACGCTCGACATCCGCGGCGGCGAGATCTTGGACCAGGCAGGCACGGCGCGCATGACCCTGGCGGAGCTGGGACGGCTCATGCTGTTCCGCGGGCATGAGATGCCGAAGGGCGTCACGCCCGGCCTCTCCGCCGCCTTCCACTACCGGCGCGAGGGCGATGCGACACTCGCCAACAACGGCGTGCATGCCGCGCTGGTGGAACTCGACCGCGACACCGGGCTGGTGCGCGTGCTGCGCTACTGGATGGTGGGCGATTGCGGCCGGGTGCTGAACCCGCTGCTGGTGGACGGGCAGTATCGCGGTGGGGTGGCGACCGGCATCGGCGAGGCGTTGCTCGAAGCCTGCCGCTACGACGCGGAAAGCGGGCAATTCCTCTCCGGCACGCTGGCCGATTACCTGCTGCCGATGGCCACCGACATACCCGACATCGCGCTCGGGCATGTGGAAACGCCTTACGCCGGCAGCGCGCTGGGCGCGAAGGGGGCGGGAGAATCCGGCACCTGTGGCGCGCCGGCGGCGATCCTCAACGCGGTGAACGATGCGCTGGAAGCAGCGGGCGGCGGCGCGGTGACCGAGTTGCCGATCCATCCCGTTGCGGTGCTGCGCGCGCTGGGGCGGCTCGCATGACGCCGGCCCGCTTCGCCTATGTGCGGCCCGAGACGCTCGACGCGGCGCTGGCGGTGCTGGCGCGCGAGGGGGAGGGGGCAATGCCGCTTGCCGGCGGGCAGAGCCTGGTCCCGATGATGGCGATGCGCGTCGCGCGCCCGGCACTGCTGCTGGATCTCAACCGCCTGCCTGGGCTGGAGGCGATCGCGGTGGTGGAGGGCGCGCTGCGCATCGGCGCGATGGCGCGCCATGCGTCGGTGCTGGCGCATCCGGCCGTAGCTGCCGAGGCGCCGCTGCTGGCGATGGCGCTGCGCGAGGTGGCGCATCCTGCCATCCGCAACCGCGGCACGCTGGGCGGCAGCCTCTCGCTCGCCGATCCGGCAGCAGAATTGCCGGCCTGCATGCTGGCGCTGGACGCGACGATGGTGCTGGCCTCGGCTGCGGGCGAGCGGCGCATCAGGGCCGCCGAGTTCTTCATCGGCCTCTACGCCACGGCGCGCCGGCCGGATGAGTTGCTGTTGCGCGTCGAGATCCCGCGCGCAGCCGGCTGGACCGCCTGGTTCGAGGAGGTCGCGCGCCGTCGCGGCGACTATGCGATGGCGGGCCTCGCCGTGATGGCGCGGCGCGCAGGCGGACTCATCGCGGAGGCGCGCCTCAGCTTCTGCGGCGTGGAGCCGGCACCGCGCCGACTGCCGGAGATCGAGGCGGCGCTGGTGGCCGGTGCCGATGCCGCGGCGCTGCTGCCACGCCTCGCGGAGCCGCTCGGGTCCGCCGAGACCCCGGCGCCGTATCGCCTACATCTCGCGCAGGTGCTGCTGCGCCGCGCGACGGAGAGCCTGCATGCTGCCGCCTGACGAACCGCTCGCCGAGATCGCCTGCACCGTGAACGGCCGGCGCGTTGCCGGCCGCACGCCGCTGCGCCAGACGCTGGTGGAATGGCTGCGCGCGGAGCTCGGCCTCACCGGTAGCCATGTCGGCTGTGCGCACGGCGTTTGCGGCGCCTGCCATGTGCGGTTGGACGGCGCGGTCGTGCGCGGCTGCCTGGTGCTTGCCGTGCAGGCCGATGGCGGCACCGTCGAGACGATCGAGGCCGCCACCGGTCCCGAGGTCGCTGCGCTGCGCGAGGCCTTCGTCGCGCATGCCGCGCTGCAATGCGGCTTCTGCACGCCGGGGATGATCCTGCAGGCGGCCGAGCTGCTGCAGCAGAACCCCGCGCCGACGCGCGAGGAGGTCCGCGACCATCTCAGCGGCAATTATTGTCGCTGCACCGGCTACCAGCCGATCGTGGATGCCGTCGCGTCAGCCGCCCGCGCGATGCAGGCCGGCGGCGTAGAAGGCGCGTAGCCCCTCGGCGTACCGCCGCGCGACCTCGCGCCAAGCGCGTGCATCGGGGGCGTTGACGCGCACCTGCGCATCCAGCTCGGCCCGGGCCGCGGCCAGGTCCAGGCCACAGAGGGCGCCGTCGCGCACCACATCACGCCCGTGGACGATAAGCTGGCGCACCTGCGCACGCGTCGAGCGGTGCACCAGTAGCGCAGGCTCCTCGGCGGGGATCAGCACATCGTCGGCGTCGCGCGCCAGCACCAACAGGTCGGCGGCCGCACCTGGCGCCAGCACCTCGGCATCGCGGCCGCCGCCCAGCACTTCGCGGCCAGCGACGGTGGAGGATTCGAACAGCCTGGGCAGTGGCCACCCATCCTCCAGGCCAACGCCGCGATGCAGCATCCAGTTCAGCCGCAGCTCGCGCAGGGCGTCGTCGTCGTCATCCACGCTGAAGCCGTCGAGCCCCGTGACCAGCCGCACGCCGCGCCGGTGCATCTCCGCCGCAGGGGCGAGGCCGTTGCGCAGGTTGAGGTTGGAGGACGTGTTGATGCTGACGGCGACGCCGCGCTCCGCCAGCAGTTCCATTTCGTCCGGGCGCAGATGCGTGGCATGGGCGATGGAGAGCCGCGGGGACAGCAGGCCGATGGAATCCAGGAAGCGCAGCGGCCCCTGCGGGAAGGCCGCATCCAGATAGGCCCGCTGGATGGGGCTCTCCAGCAGGTGCATGTGGACGCGTCGGCCGGTGAGTGCGCTGCGCTCCGCAATCAGGCGCAACATGGTGCCGGAACACCATTCCAGGCCGTAGGGACCGTACTGCACGTCCACCAGCGGATCGTCGAGTTCCGCGGCAAGGTCCTCCACCAGCCGGATCTGGTCGGCCGGTGGTGCGGGCGCACGCAGCAGCCGCGCGCGCACCGCATCCGCGACCTCACCGGGCAGCGCGGAGAGCACGGCCTCGTCCGGCGCATAGCCCAGCGCATTCACGTCGCGCAGCGCCACCGCGATCGCCACGCGCACGCCCACCATCTGCGCCGCCATCGCGACCTCGCGCAGTTCATCGGCAATTCGCGCGGGGTCCTGCGGGCGCGTGTAGTGGATCATGATTGCGCCGCAGCCCGAAAGCGCCTGCCGGCCGAGCGCATTCGCCACCACCAGCCAGGGATCGGCCACCGGCGCGCCGGTCATCACCGCCAGCCACATCTCGAGCGGCAGGTCGAAGGCGCCGAGAGAGGTCGGGCGCACGCCGCGCGCATGGTCATGCGCATTGGCCAGCGGCGGCATGACCCAGTGGCCGGAAGCCACCTCGGCCGAAACCGCCGCGACAGTGCCGACATGCTCCGAGACGAAGCCGATGCGCTCCGGCGCGCAGCAGAGACAGCCGGCGCGTGGCCGGATCACCAAGCCGGAGGCGCTTCTTTCAGGCCGCATGCAGGCCCATGATCCGCGGCAGCACCAGCACCAGGTCCGGCCAGAGTGCGACCACCACCGCCACCGCCGACATGGTCAGCAGATAGGGCGCCAGCGCCCGGGAGATCGCCGGCAGCGAGGCGCCCGAGATGCCGAGCACGATGTAGAGGCCGACACCAAGCGGCGGCAGGAATAGCGCGATGCCCATCACCGTCGTCATGATCAGCCCGTAGTGCAGCGGATCGATGCCGAGCTCCTTCGCGATCGGCACGAAGACCGGGATGAGCATGAGCATCCCCGGGATGCCGTCGAGCAGCGCGAACAGCACCAGGAAGACGACCAAGCTGAGCAGCAGGAAACCCATGCGCCCGCCGCCGACCTCGGCGATGAAGGCCGCGAGCGTCTGCGGCACCTGTTCCACCGTCAGCAGCCAGGCCAGGATGTTGGCACCGGCGATCATCAGCATCACCGCGCCGGTGGAGATGCCGGACCGCACCAGCGCCCCCCAGAAGAAGGCCGGGGTGAGCTCGCGGTGCAGCACGCCGGCGAGCACGGCATAGGCCACGGCGACGACGGCCGCTTCCGTCGGTGTGAAGGCGCCGCCGAGGACGCCGCCGAAGATGATGACCGGCAGGCCGAGCGCAAGCGCCGCACCGCGAAGGACGCGCAGCCGCTCTCCCATCGGCATGCGGCGCTCCGGCGGCGGTCCCGCGCCCTGGAAGCGGATGTGCAGCAGCAGCGCTCCGGCCATCACCAGCGCGGGCAGCAGCCCGGCGGCGAACAGCGCAGCGATGGAAGTGTTCGTCACCGAGCCATAGACAACCATGGTCAGGCAGGGCGGCACCAATATGCCCATGCCCGCCGCAGCCGCCACCACCGCGCCGGCGTGGCCGGCTTCCCAGCCCTTCTGCCGCATGCTCGGGATCATCACCGATCCGACCGCCGCCGCATCCGCGTTGGTGCTGCCGCTGACGCCGGAGAACAGCATCATCGCGACCACCGTGACATTGGCCAGGCCGCCGCGGACGTGCCCGACCAGCGCGGTGGCCAGCGCGATCAGTCGGCGCGAGATGCCGCCCGTCTCCATCAGCTCGCCGGCCAGGATGAAGAAGGGGATCGCCAGGAAGGTGAAGCTGTCGATCGCGCCGAAGGTGCGGCTGGCGACAATGGTGAGCGGCACGCCGTCCATCAGCCACAGCCCGATCGCTGCCGCCGCGCCGATGCCGAAGGCAATCGGCACGCCGAGCGCGACGAAGGCCGCGAAGGCGACAAGCGCGCCGATCATGCGCGCGCCCCCAGGCCGGCCGCGCGAAGCACGAGGTGCAGCAGCATCAACCCCGCGCCGACCGGCAGGGCCGCGTAGGGAAGCGACATGCGGAAAGGCAGCGTCGCTGCATCCTGCAGATGCGCCTGCATGGTCTCCTCGATGCCGGTGACGAGCAGGATCAGCAGGAACCCGCCCGCGACCGCCAGGACGACGCCCCGTGCGAGGCGCTGCGCCGGGGCGGGCAGGCGCTCCGCCAGCGCCGTCAGCGCGTAGTGGCTGCCTTGCCGCACGGCCAGCGCCGCGCCGAACATCGAGACCCACACGAAGAGATAGCGCGCCGCCTCCTCACTCCAGATCAGCGGCGCGCCGAAGACGTACCGCGCCACCACCTGGGCAAGCGTCACGCTCGTCATCGCCAGCACCAGCAGGCCGAGCAGCGCGGTCTCCACCCGCGCCAGCCCGGCGTCGAATCGCCTCATCCGCGTGCGGCGGCCGCCACGCGGGCGACCAGGTCCTTGCCGAGCCGCTCCTCGCTTTGCGCATAGGTGCGGCGGCCTGCCTCGACGAAGGGGACGAGGTCGGGGCGGGTGATGTTCACGCCTGCGGCGGCGATATCGGTCAGCGCGCGCGCCTCGCGGCCGGTGCGCTCGGCCGTCACCGCCTCGCGCCCCACGAGCGAGGCTTGGCGCACCCAGCCCTGCTGCTCGGCGGAAAGGCGTGCGAACTGCCGCTCGCTCATCACGAAGGCATTGACGAGCATCATGTGGTTGGTGATCGCCAGGTTGCGCGCCACCTCGGCGTGGCGGACCGAGAGATAGGTCACGTTGTCGTTCTCCGCCCCGTCGATCACACCCTGCTGCAAGGCGGTGTAGATCTCGCCGAAGGCCATCGGCGTTGGCGCCGCGCCGAGCGCACGGAACAGCGCGATGAAGGAGGGATTCGGGATCACGCGGATCTTCAGGCCGGCGAGGTCGGCGAGCGAATTCACCGGCCGCCGCGTGTAGATGTTGCGAAAGGTGACCTCCCAGAAGTTCACCACGCGGAAGCCGGCGCGTGCGCCGCGTGCCACCAGCTCGGTCTCCGCGACCGGCCCGTCGAGCAGGCGGAAGGCGCTGGCGCTGTCCGGGACCAGGTAGGGAAGGTCGAGCACGCCGAACTGGCCGACGAAGTTCACCATGCTGGCGGTCGCGTCGATCACGCCGTCCAGCACGCCCGCCTGCACGTTCTGCCACATCTCGCGCTGTGCGCCGAGCTGCGAGGACGGGAAGATCGCCGCCTTCAACCTGCCACCGGAGAGTTGCTCGAGCCGCGCGGCCATGGCGCCCGCGCCGATGATGATGGGGTGCTGCGGGTCCAGCGCGCTGCCGATGCGCAGCGTCCGTGCGTCCTGCGCACGAACCACGCCCGGGACGGCGAGCGCTGCGGCGGCGAGGATGAGATTGCGGCGGACGAGCATCGGGGTGTGACTCCGGTCTGAGGCTGCGGAGTGAAGGCCGGGCTTGCACCGGGGCGCAAGGGGCAGGGCGGGCCGAATCGCGGGCAGTCCACGCCAACCTGCCGCCCGGTGCAGCAGCGGTTGCGCAGGCGTTGTGCAAACCGTCCCGCGGCGATTGCCCCGGACCGGCGTCTCCGCTTCACTGCTTGGCGACTTCGCCGCACGAGGAAGGCCCCCAACCATGACTCACACCAGGGACGTTTCCAAGGCCGGATACCGGTTCCTGCCCGGCGTCTTCCAGTACTCCGCTGGCGTTGCCGCACTGCCCGGCTTCCGCATCGAGCGCGTTCGCTTCGCCGATCCTGTGCCTATGACGGAAGGATGGGGGCGAATCGCCGCGTGGTTGGAAGCAATGGGCCGCCCGCGCAGCGCCTTTTGCGCCTGCGAACTCCGCTCCCCCGCGCCCTTCACGGAGGATGGCTTCCGCCAGTTCAACAACAGCTACTCCGCGGTGCTGCGCGACTGGGGCATCCTGCTCGAGGACGGTGCAAATCCGGTGGCGCGCAGCAATGTCTGCCCCGAACTGGCGCCGCCCGCCGAACCCGGCTTCCATGCCTTCTGCTACACCGTGCCTGATCCGCAGGCTGCGCCCGCCTTCGTCGTGGCGGGAAGCGGCGAGGCGGCGGAAGGGCATGCGAACTATCGGGACCACATCGTTGCCCTCGGCGACACCTCGCCGGACGGCATGCGGCGCAAGGCGCGCTGGGTGCTCGGCGAGATGGAGCGCCGCATGGCGGCGCTGGGCGGCGATTGGGCGGGAACAACCGCGACGCAGCTCTACACCGTGTTCGACATCCATCCCTTCCTGGCGGAGGAGATCGTGGCGCGCGGCGCGGCACGGCACGGGCTCATCTGGCACCATTGCCGGCCGCCGGTGACCGGGCTGGACTACGAGATGGATTGCCGCCGCGTGATGCTGGAGCGTGTGCTGGCCGGCTGACCTGCGGCAGGGTGCCGCGCTGGCGCAGCCGGTGCCCGAGAGACGAGAGGACCTGCGACATGAAGCTGCCCGAGCATTCCCGCTACGCCCCCAGCGCCATCGTGTCCCGCCCGGACTACACCTGGCCGGGCGGAGCGCGGCTCGCCGTGATGGTCTTCACCAATATCGAGCACCACGCGTTCCGCGCAGGGCTGGGCAGCGACAGCACGGTGGTGGGCGCGCCGCAGACGCAGCGCAACTATGCCTGGCGCGACTACGGCAACCGCGTCGGTGTCTGGAACATCCTGGAGATGCTCGATGAGCTCGGCCTGCCCGCCGCGCACAACTGCAACAGCGCCGCGCTCGACATGATGCCGGAGATCGGCCGCGCGCTGCTGGCGCGCGGCGACGAGTTCGTCGGCCATGGCCGCACCAATGCGGAGCGCCAGGACGCGATGTGGGAGGAGGACGAGCGGCGCGTGATCCAGCAATCGCGCGACGGCATCGCGCGCCATGCGGGAGCGCCGCCGCGCGGGTGGCTCGGCCCCTGGCTGGCGCAGGGCAATGCCACGCTCGACCTGCTGAAGGAGGAGGGGTTCGGCTACGTGATGGATTGGCCCGCCGACGACCAGCCCTTCTGGATGGCCACCCGCGCCGGCCCCATCCTCTCCATCCCGTACAGCGTCGAGCTGAACGACAGCCCCGCCGTGGTCTTCCGCCACAACACCGGGCGCGAGTTCGCCGAGATGATCGTGGACCAGTTCGACGAGATGCTGGCGCAGTCCGTGCGCCGCCCGCTGGTGTGCAGCATCGTGCTGCACACCTTCATCGTGGGCCAGCCGTTCCGACTGCGCCCGTTGCGCGATGCGCTGCGGCACATCCTGGCGCACCGCGACAGATTGTGGATCACGCGGCCCGGGGCGCTTGCCGACCACGTCGCCGGCCTGCCGCGTGGCGTCGTGCCTGGATCCGAACTGCTCGGCTGAGCACCGCCCGGGCGCCTATGGTTCGGCATAGGGGTCCGTCGCCGGGTCCTTGCCATTGTCGCAAGCTGGCAGCCGGCGGCGGCTGCCTGGACAGCCGGCCGGCGCGCGCAAATACTGCACGCGACGGAGAAGGAAGCCACGCCATGCCGATTCCTGCGCTCACCAGTCCCCGCCGCCGGATCCTGGCGGGCCTGCTCGGAACGCCTGCGATGCTCGCCGGCATCGGCTCAGGGCCGGCGGCCGCACAGGCTGGCGGCACCCTCAACTTCGTCGGCTGGTCCGCCGCTGTGGACCAGGTGAAGGCGCAGATCTCCGCCTTCGAACGCGCGACGAACATCCGGGTCAACTACGAGAACTTCCCCTGGGCGCAGTACCGCACCGCCCTCGTCACCCGCCTGGTCGGCAACGCGCCGATTGATGTCGCCTGGATCTCCGACGCCTGGTTGCCGGAATTCGCCGAGGCCGGCTGGCTCGCCGAGATCAACGACGTGCCGCAGCTGATGCGCTACAATGCCGAGGCTGCCGAGTACTGCACGCAGTCCATGACCTATCGCGGCAGGCAGTACGGGCTGGCCTATTACGGCGACCACATGTCCTTCATGTACAACACGGAGATCCTGCAGCGCGCGGGCATTTCCGCGCCGCCCACGACATGGGAGGAAGTGGTCCAGCAGTCACTTCGCATCAAGCAGCAGGGGATCTCCGACTATCCGCTGCTGCTCTCGCTGGCGGCCGACACCTGGCTGATCGAGTTCGTCAGCGCACTGACCTTCGCCTTCGGTGGCCGGTTCACGGATGAGCAGGGCGTGTCGGTGATGGCGGATGCGAACCGCGGCGCCGTGCGCGCGGCGCAGTTCCTGCGCGACGCGATCCATCAGCACAAGATCGTCTCCCCGGGTGCAGTGGAGACGCCGGAGATCAACGGCCTGCGGGCCATGGGTGGCGGTGCGCACGCCTTCGGAATCGTGCCGACCTACCGCATTCGCGCGCTCAACGATCCCTCGCAGGCGTCGGCCGCGGGGAAGATCCGCATCGCGCTGATGCCGAAGGGCGGACCGGACGGCACCAACGCCACCTGCGGCTGGATACGCTTCTACGGCATGACGCCTGGAGCCAAGGCCGACCGCGCGCGGCGCGAGCGCGCGGTGCGCTTCATCGAGTTCTTCGGCGGCCGCGACACCTCCGGCAACTACTCGATGCAGCGGCTGCTGCTGACCGATGTCGGCCTGCCCTCCTGCGCGATGCCGCTGGCGCAGGATCCGGCGGTGCAGGAGTTCTGGCAGCGCTGGGCTGGCGGCGGCGCGATCATCGCGCAGCAGGCGGGGCTGGCGAAGAAGAAGGACGTGATCTCGCCCTGGTTCGGTGAATGGGTCGAAACCGCCAACCAGGCCTGGCAGTCCGTCTGCCTCGGCCGCGCGGAGCCGGAGGCTGCGATGCGCAGCGCGGGCAACAAGTGGACCGAACTGCGCCGCGCCTTCCGCTGACGTGCTCGCCGCGCTCAACCGGAGGTTCGGTTACGACGAACGCAGCGCCGCCATCCTGGTCTTTCCGGTGGTGGCGGTGCTGCTCGTCGTGGCGGCGTACCCGATCCTCTATTCCTTCTGGGTCAGCCTGCACGACATCGTGCTGACGCGCCCCCTGCGCCGTCCCTTCGTCGGATTCGACAACTACCTCCGCATCTTCGAGGATGAGCGGTTCTGGCTCGCCGTTTCGCGCACCACCTTCTACACGGTGGTGACGGTGGCAGTGACCACGCTGCTCGCCATCCTCGTCGCGCTTCTGCTGAACGAGGCCTTCCCCGGCCAGCGGCTGCTCGCCGCACTGCTGCTGGTGCCCTGGGCGACGCCCTCGGTGGTCAATGGCCTGATGTGGAAGTGGATCTACGATCCGACTTATGGGCTGCTCAATGCGCTGCTGGTGCAGTTGGGCCTGCTCGACCGCTACCGCGCCTGGCTCGGCGACCCCGATCTCACGCTGCTGCTGATCGCCAATGCCGCGATCTGGAAGCAGATGCCGCTGGCGGCACTGCTGCTGATCGTCACCATGAAGGCGATCCCGGACGACCTCTACCGCGCCGCCAAGGTGGACGGCGCCAACGTCCTCCAGCGCTTCGCCCATGTCACCCTTCCGGCGCTGCGCCCCGGCCTCATGCTGGTGCTGGTCTATGAAACGATGATCAGCATCCGCCACTTCGACCTGTTCCTGATCATGACGCAGGGCGGGCCGGGCGATGCCTCGTTCGTCCTGTCCTGGCTGATCTATGTCGAGACCTTCCGCAGCCTGCGCTTCGGCACCGGGGCTGCGATGAGCTACGTATTGGCGATGGTGACGTTCCTGCTCTCCTGGGCGGTGATCCGCTGGTTGGGGAAGCGCATCTGATGGCCCGCGCCGCCCGCCCCGTCGCGCCGCGCATCCTGCGCGCGCTGCTGTTGACGTTCTTCTCCGCCCTGTTCGTCCTCTACGTCGCCGGGCCGGTTGCCTGGCTCGTCTCATCGTCGTTGCAGACCGAGGCGCAGATCACCGCCGTGCCGCCGAACTGGCTGCCGCCCGAGATGAACCTCTCCAACTTCGACGCCATCCTCAACGCGGCCGAGCGCGAGGTGACCTACGAGACGCGTCGCCAGGGTGACCCTGCCACCGGCGGCTTTCTTCCATCCGGCGCCGCGAACCTGATCCCTTCGCTGTGGAACAGCCTGACCGTCGGCCTGTGGGTCGCGGCGCTCAACCTGCTGCTCTCCGTGACCGCCGCCTATGCCATCGCGGTGATCGACTTCCGCGGTCGCCGCGCGACGCTCTACACGGTGCTGGCGACGCGCGTGGTGCCGGACATTGCGTTGATCGTGCCGCTGTTCCTGGTGATCCGGAACCTCGGCCTGATCAACACGCTGGGCGCGCTGGTGGTGACCTACCTCGCCATCACGGTGCCTTTCACCATCTTCATCCTGATCTCCTATTTCGAAGGCATTCCGCGCGACCTCTACCGCGCCGCACGCATTGACGGCTGCGGCCATTGGGGCGCGCTGCGGCATGTGTACCTCCCGCTGTCCCTGCCGGCGCTCGTCGCCTCGCTGACCTTCGCCTTCCTCACCTCCTGGAACGAGTTCGTCTTCGCGCTGGTGCTGACGCAGAATGTCGCAGCGCAGACGCTGCCCATTGTCATCTCGGGCTTCGTCATGGACTTCACCACCAGCTTCTCCTTCGTCAACGCGGCCGGCGTGATCGCCATCATCCCGCCGGTGCTGATGGCGGTGCTGTTCCAGCGCTATATCGTCTCCGGCCTCACTGCCGGCGCCGTGAAAGGCTGATCCCTTGGCGACGATCACCTGCGAGCAACTGACGAAGCGATACGGCAGCGTCGTCGCCGTGGACCGGCTGGACCTCACCATCCAGCACGGCGAGTTCATGGTCCTGCTCGGACCTTCCGGTTGCGGCAAGACCACCACGCTCAACATGATCGCGGGCCTTGAGGAGATCAGCGACGGCACGCTGCGCTTCGACGCCAAGGACGTCACCTGGCAGCCCCCGCACCAGCGGGAGGTCGCGATGGTGTTCCAGTCCTATGCGCTCTATCCGAACAAGAGCGTGCGGGAGAACATCGCCTTCCCGCTCGCGCTGCGTCGCACCCCGCGCGCCGAGATCGCGCGTGCGGTGCAGGATGTCGCGGAGCAGCTGGAGATTTCGCATCTGTTGGACCGCCGTCCCTCGCAGCTCTCCGGCGGGCAGCGCCAGCGCGTTGCGCTCGGCCGCGCGATCGTGCGCAAGCCGAGCGTCTTCCTGATGGATGAGCCGCTGTCGAACCTCGACGCGACGCTGCGGGTTTCGATGCGCAGCCTGATCAAGCACCTGCACCACCGCCTCCGCGCCACCTTCGTCTATGTCACGCACGATCAGGCGGAGGCGATGACGCTGGCCGACCGCATCGCGGTGATGCGTGGTGGCCTGGTCCAGCAGCTCGACACGCCGGAGGGCATCTATGCCCGCCCTGCCAATACCTTCGTCGCCAGCTTCCTTGGAAGCCCGCAGATCAACCTGGTGGAGGGCGAGATCGCGCCCGACGGCAGCTTCGTCCGCGGAGCGCTGCGCCTGAGGCTCCCCGAAGGTGCCGCCGCACCTGGTCGTGCGGTGATGCTCGGTCTGCGGCCGGAGGATGTGGCGCCGCCGGGTCCCGGGCTCGTCACGCTGGAAGCGCGCGTGGACCTCGTCTCGCCGCTGGGCTCGGAGACGCTGCTGGAGGTGATCGCGCCCGGCGACGTGCCGCTGACGCTCCGCGTGCCGAAGGATTGGCGCGCGCGGGAAGGAGAGGTGCTGGCGCTCGGCCTCGATCCCGCGCGGCTTCACCTGTTCGACCGCGCGACGGAGTCGCGGCTGTGACCACGCCGCCGCCCCCCGAACCGGGCGGCCCGCTCGGCCGGGCACAGCGGCGGCGCGAGGACCGGCGGCTGCTGATGGGCCAGGGCCGCTTCCTCGACGACATCGCCGCGCCGCCCGGCTGCCTGCATGCTGTCTTCGTGCGCAGCCCGCATCCGCATGCGCGCATCGGCGCCATCGAGAGCGACGCGGCACGCGCCATCCCCGGCGTCGCTGCGGTGCTGACCGGCCGCGACCTGGTCCCCCTGATCGCGCCGCTGCGCATGGCTCCGCCCATCGAGGGCCTCCTGCCGATGGAAATGCCGGTTCTGCCCGTCGAAGCGGCGCGCTTCGTCGGCGATCCCGTCGCGATGGTGCTGGCCGAAAGCCGCGTTGCGGCGGAGGACGCGGCGGAACTCGTGCAGGTGGATTGGCATCCGCTTCCCGCCATCGCCTCCATCGCCGATGCGGCGGGCGCCGCGGCGCTGGTGGATCCCGCCGTGCCGGGCAACCGCGTCTCCCACCAAGCCTTCGCCACATCCGGCCTCGACGCCGCTTTCGCGCGCGCCGACCGCGTGGTGGAAACGCGCTTCGGCCAGCACCGTCAGACCCATGCACCGATGGAGCCCCGCGGCGTGCTCGCGATTTGGGATGCCGGACGCGAGCATTTGACCATGCGCACCGGCACCCAGGCGCCGCATCCTTATCGCAGCGCGCTGGCGGCGCGACTTGGCCTGAAGGAGTTCCAGGTCACCGTCGAGAGCCCCGAGATGGGCGGCGGCTTCGGGCAGAAGATCATCCCGTTGCGCGAGGATTTCTGTCTGGCTGCCGCCGCGCGTCTTCTGAACCGCCCCATCCGCTGGCGCGAGACACGCAGCGAGAACCTGACCGCCGCGCTGATGGCGCGCGAGGAGACCATCACCACCCGCGCTGCCGTCGCCGGCGATGGAAGGCTGCTCGGTCTTACCTGCGCCATCGAGGCCGATTTCGGCGCCTGGTCCTTCTTCCCCGCCAACTACATGGCACGCGTGATCGCGCTGATCCTGCCAGGACCGTACCGGCTGAAGGAATACGGCTACGACGTCACGGTCTGGCTGACCAACAAATGCCCCGCCGGCCCGATGCGTGCGCCGATGGCCGTCACCTCCTGGATCATGGAGGGCACGATGGACGCCATCGCGCGCGAGCTGCATCTGGATCCGCTGGAGCTTCGCCGCATCAACTCGATCAGCGAAGCCGACCTGCCCTGGATCACCGCCACCGGCGAGCGCTACGACGCGCTGACGCCGCGCGTCACGCTGGAGGCCGCCGCCACGACGCTTGGCTACGACGAGCTGCGCGCGCAGCAGGCGCAACGCGGCGACACGCTGCTCGGCATCGGCCTCTGCACCGTGGTGGAGAGCACCACCTACGGCTCGGCCTTCTACCGGTCGGCCGGCATCGCCGGTTCGGGCCACGAGGTTGCGACCATCCGCGTCGAGCCCTCAGGCGTCGTCATCGCCTCCTGCGGGCTGATGGGATCGGGGCAGGGCTACGAGACGACACTCGCCCAGGCCGCCGCGGCGGGCGTCGGCGCCGCCTTTGAGGATGTGCAGGTCCAGATCGGCAACAGCGACATCGCGCCCTATGGCATGGGCAGCCGCGGCAGCCGCGGCGCGGCGGCGGGCGGCGGCTCGCTCTACATGGCCGGGCTGCGGCTGAAGGCGAAGGCGCTGGCGATTGCCGCGGCGATGCTCGACCTGAACAGCGCCGATGGCCTCGACCTGCGCGAGGGCAAGGTGCTGCGGCGCGTCGAGGAGGCCTGGGCAGACACCGGCCTCACCCTTGCCCAGATCGCGCGCACCGCGCATCTCGATCCGCTGCGCCTGCCGCCGGGCATGGAGCCCGGGCTGCACACCGTGCTCGCCTACGATCCGCCGGCGATGACCTACTCCAACAGCACGCATGCCTGTGCGGTCGAGGTCGAGCGCGTCACCGGCGCGCTGCGCATCCTGCGTTACGTCGTGGCGGAGGATTCCGGTACCCGCATCAACCCGCTCGTCGTCGAGGGTCAGACGCATGGCGCGACGGCCATGGGGCTTTCCGGTGCGATGCTGGAACACGCAGCCTATGGCGCGGACGGCCAGGCGCTGGCCGGTTCCTTCATGGACTACGCGATCGCTCGTGCCGAGGACCTGCCGCCTTTCACTCTCTCCCACCACGACACGCCGAACCCGCGCACGCCGGCCGGCATCAAGGGCATGGCGGAAGGCGGCACGATGGGCGGCATCGGCGCGTTGATGAACGCGGTGAACGACGCGCTGGCGCAGGCCGGGGCGCATCTCGAAAGCCAGCCCGCCACGCCGGCGCGCATCTGGGCCGCGCTGCAGGCCGCGAAGGACAACGCATGAGCAACGACACGCTTCCCCGCATCGGATTCATGGGAATCGGCATCATGGGCGCGCCCATGGCCGGACACCTGCGCGCTGCCGGTCATCCGCTGACCATCGCCAACCGCTCGCGCGGGCCGCGCGTGCAGGCGCTGCTCGACGCCGGCGCGCAATGGGCCGAGACACCGGCCGCGCTTGCCGCGGCCAGCGATGTGGTCATCACCATCCTCGGCTTCCCGCAGGATGTGGAGCAGGTCTGGCTTGGCGCCGATGGACTGCTCGCCGGCGCCAGGCCCGGCACGCTGCTGGTGGACATGACCACCTCGTCGCCGCGGCTGGCCGCGCAACTGGCGCAGGCCGCTGCAACGAAGGGCTGCGCCGCACTGGATGCACCGGTCTCCGGCGGCGAGCCGGGCGCCCGCAACGCCGCGCTGTCCATCATGGTCGGCGGCGAGGCGGCCGCCTTCGCCCGCGCCGAGCCGGTCTTCGCCCGCATGGGCAAGTCCATCCGGCACATGGGCGGGCCGGGTGCCGGCCAGCACACCAAGATGGCGAACCAGATCGCCATCGCCTCCGCCGTGATGGGCGTGGCGGAGGCGCTGTCCTACGCCCGCCGCGCGGGGCTTGATGGCGAGAGCGTGGTCGCCGCGCTTGCCCCCGGCGCCGCCGGCTCGACACAGCTCACCGTGCTCGGCCCGAAGATGCTGGCGGGCGATTTCGCGCCGGGATTCATGGTGAAGCACTTCCTCAAGGATCTCGGCATCGCTGTCGCGGAGGCCGAGGCGATGGGCCTTGCCCTGCCGGGCCTTGCGCAGTCGCGCAAGCTGTTCGAGCGCATCGCAGGCGAGCTCGGCGGCGATGTCGGCACCCAGGCCATCATCGCCGCCTATCGCTGATCGCCGTCAGGTCAGCGGCGAGCCCGGCAGCGGCAGGCAGATCCAGCTGCGCATGTCGCCGGTCAGGTTGTCCGGTCCGCCCTTCGGCGGCCAGGTGCCGCGCTTGATCGCCCCGGCGCGGGTCGCGGCGCGGTCGTTCGTGCTGGGATACGGCCAGATATGCGTGAAGCGCGTCGGCCCGTCCGTCGTGTGCATCGCGACCAGCAGCTTCGAAAGCTCAAGCCGCCCGGGCAGCTGGTTGCGCCAGGATTCGATCAGCGGCGGCAGGCCCTGCGGCTTCACCACATAGGTGCGCACCTCATAGACCGGGCCGAAGCTGCCCGGCTCCACCGGTGGCAGCCAGGGCAGCGGCGTGTAGGTGTCCTGCGCCATGGCGGTCAGCCAGGCGCCGCCGCCGAAGGGGCTGGTGCTCGCCTGGGTGCGCTGCCGCTCCGCATGCAGCTCCTCCGGCGATGCGAAGCTGCGCAGCACCAGCACCTGGTTGAGCGCGCCGAGATCGGTTCCCCACAGGCCGAGCAGCCTGCCCTTCGCCCCCGAATCCCCGCACCACGCCGTGATGGCGGAAGCGGCCTGCGGCGCGGCGCCGATGGCGGTGGAAAGTGTGGCGAGCTCGTAGATCGGCATGGCGGTCCTCCTCCGACGATTGTGGCGCGCCATGCTGGCCATGTCGCGGCGCGCAGGGAAGGGGGGTATGCGCCGGCTCAGCCGCGGCCGGGCGGTGGCGCGATTTCCATCTCCAGCAGCGAGGAACTCAGCGACTTGCCATGCGCATCGAGCGAGAGCGAGCGGGTCACGCCGCCGCCGAGCGTGCCATGCAGCACGAAGTTCAGCGCGCCGAGCTGCGGCAGCGCGTAGCGCAGCACCTCGCCGCCCACCATCGCACCGAAATGCGCCTTCACGCGCGCTTCCGTCACCTGCTCGGCGAGCCAGCCGAACTCGGCCGGATCATGCGCGATGAGGGCGATGTTCGACGTGTCGCCCTTGTCGCCTGCGCGCGCATGGGCCAGGTCGCGCAGCTTCATCTCACACCTCCGCGAAACCGAAGCGGGGCCGCGCCTGCTCCCGCGGCAGCAGCACGGATGTCGCGGCGATCACCTCCCGCGCCGCCCAGGTTGCGCCGCCGCCGCCCGCCGGCCCGTTGAGCCACAATGCCTCCACCTCGCGCCCGATGCGCTGCGCCTCGCGCAGCGTCGCCGTGCGGCCGGCGATGCGGGCACGCACGTCCAGCGGTTCGTCGCGGCCGGCGGGGAGGGGGCCGCGCAGCACGGAGTCCACGCCGATGATGTCGCAGCGCAGCTCCGACACGCCGATGCCCGTCAGCCGAAGCCGTTCCGCGACCACGTCCAGCGCCAGCCGCGCGCGGCTGACGGCGCCCTCGCCGGCGTAGGAGATCTGGCCCTCGCCGATGAAGCCGTCGCGATAGCCGATCGTCACCTTCAGCGTCTCTGGCCGCGCGCGCCCGGTGCCGCCTTCCACCGCCACGCGGTCGGGGCCGAGCTGGCGGAACCGCACGCCGCTGAAATCCGCCGTCACGTCCGGCTGCAGATAGGCGGCGGGGTCGTGCACCTCGTACAGCAGCTGCTCCGTGCAGCTGCGGCGGCTCAGCTCCCCGCCCGATCCGGCGACCTTGCCGAGCACGGCGCTGCCATCTTCCGCCACCTCGGCGAAGGGGAAGCCCAGCCGAGCGAGATCGGCCACGTCCTTGCGGCCGGGATCGGCGAAGTAGCCGCCGGTGAGCTGCCCGGTGCACTCCAGCAGATGCCCGACCAGCGTGCCCTGCCCGAGGCGGTGCCAATCCTCCAGCGACCAGCCGAACTCGCGCACCATCGGTGCGAGGAACAGCGCCGGATCGGCGACGCGCCCCGTCACCACCACATCGGCGCCCGCCTGCAACGCGGCCACGATCGGCGCCACGCCCAAATAGGCGTTGGCGGAGATCATTGCGTGCTCGATCTGCGTCACCGTTCCGGGGCGGTCGAGCAGCGGCAGGGCGCTGCCGCGCAGGGCGCCCGCCACGTCGTCGCCGGTGACATGCGCCACCTTCAGCCGCGACGCGCCGAGCCGCCGCGCGATGGTTGCGGTGCGCCGCGCCGCGCCTTCCGGATTCGCCGCCCCCATGTTGGTGACGATGCGGATGCCGCGCGCCAGGCAGGCCGGCAGCACCGCCGCCATCCGCTCCTCCAGCCAGGGGTCGTAGCCGGCCTCGGGGTCGTTCAGACGTGCCTGTTGCGCCAGCGCGATGGTGCGTTCCGCCAGGCACTCGAACACCAGGTAGTCGAGCCCGCCCTGCTCGGCGAGTTCCACCGCCGGCTCGATCCGGTCGCCCGAGAACCCTGCCCCCGCGCCGATGCGGATCCGCTTCATGCGCGGCGCCCCGGTTGCCTGTGGGCTGCGGCCGCCGTATCGGCAGCCGAAGGACGCGACGCTGCGGCGTTCATGCTCATGGGACCGCGAGATTGATGCCCGAGTGCTTCATCGTCCAGCCCATCCATCGGGCCGGCCTCGACCGTCTGCGCGAGGGCGGCGTGACGCCACGCTTCGCCAGCGCCCACGACATGGCCACGGTGGCACGCGAGATGCCGGGCTGCGTCGCCGTGATCACCCGCAACGCCGGCATGGACTCTGCCGCGATGGATGCCGCGCCATCGCTGAAGCTGGTGGTGAACCACGGCGTCGGGATGAACCGGATCGACGTGGCGCATGCGGCCTCGCTCGGCATCCCGGTCGCGTTCACGCCCACTGCGAATGCCCGCAGCGTGGCGGAGCACGCCATCGCCCTGGCGCTCGCGCTCGCGCGGCAGGTCATCCCGGCGGATGCCGCCGTGCGTGGCTGCGACTGGACGCTGCGCTACGAGGGTCGGATGATGGAGCTGCACGGCAAGGTGTTCGGCCTGGCCGGCTTTGGCACGATCGGGCGGATGACCGGCGCGATCGCGCGGCACGGCTTCGGCATGAGGCTGCTGGTCTTCTCGCCCGGCACGCCCGACCAGGCGCTGGCCGAGGCCGGTGCCGAGCGCGCCCGCACGCTGAAAGCCCTGCTGGAAGCCGCGGATGTGGTCTCGCTGCACCGCCCGCTGCGGCCGGACACCCGCCACATGATCGACGCCACCTCGCTCGCCTGGATGAAGCCCACGGCCTATCTGGTGAACACCGCGCGTGGCGAGCTGGTGGACACCGCCGCGCTCGCCGAGGCACTGCGCGCGGGCCGGATCGCCGGCGCCGCGCAGGACGTGTTCCGCATCGAGCCGCCGGGGCCGGACGAGCCGCTGCTCGCGGCGCCCAACTCGGTGCTCGCGCCGCATATCGCCGGCGTGACGGAGGAGGCGATGCGCGAGACGGCGCTGCAATGCGCCGACCAGGTGCTGGATGTGCTGGCCGGCCGCCGCCCGCCGCATCTCGCGCGCCCCGAGGTCTGGGAGCACCGCCGGCGCTGAGCGGCGTTGACCTGAAGGCGAGCCGGGTCCGCCGACCGGCAGAACAGGAGGCGCTTGTGAGCACACGAACCGTCAGGGCCCTGCATCCCGCACTGCGCGACGACATCGGCGACCTGACCACGCGCCGCCCGCTGCCCGGCCCGGGGCTCGAACAGGTGGATCCCTTCCTGTTCCTCAACCACCACGGCCCGCAGGTCTATCCGCCGGGCAACAACGGCCTGCCCTTCGGCCCGCATCCGCATCGCGGCTTCGAGACGGTGACCTTCATCCTGGAAGGCGAGCTCGCCCATCTCGACAGCGGCGGGCATGAGAGCGTGATCCGCGCCGGCGGCGTGCAGTGGATGACGGCTGGGCGCGGACTCGTGCATGCCGAGATCTCGCCGGAGAGCTTCAAGCGCAGCGGCGGACCGCTCGAGATCCTGCAGCTCTGGGTGAACCTGCCGGGACGCCTGAAGATGACCGAGCCCACCTATGTCGGGGTGCAGCACGAGGATATCCCGACGCTGCCGGCCGATGATGGGCGCGTGAGCGTGGAGCTGATCTCCGGCACCTGGGATCGTCAGGAGGGGCCGATCCAGTCCCTGACCGGCGTGGCGATGACAGTGCTGCGCTTCGCGGCGGGGGGACGGATCGCGGCGCCGGTGCCGGCCGGGCGCAACGTGTTCCTCTACGTCGCGCGCGGCTCGCTTGCGGTGGCCGGGCGGCAGGCGGATGCCTTCCACCTCGTCACGCTCACGGATGAGGGCGACACCGTGGAGCTGACCGCCGGCGCAGACGATACCGTCGCGCTGTTCGGCCATGCCGCCCCGCTCGGCGAGCCGGTGGTGGCGCATGGCCCCTTCGTGATGAACACGCGCGAGGAGATCGTGCAGGCGGTGCGCGACTACCAGGCGGGCCGCTTCGGCGGCCTGTCCGCATCCGACGGGTAGCCGGCCAGGCCAGCGAGGCGATCTGGCCGTCCGCCGGGCCGATGAGCGCCTGGCCGCCGTCTGGATCCTGGCGTCCGGTGGAACCGGCCCGGGCGCCGGGAGTTGATCGCGCAACCCCACATGTTCAAAGCCGGGCTCGCGGCCGATCATCCAAACGGAGGAGCCAGCCGATGCGCTACCTGCCAGACACCGGAACCCGCGTCGCCGCGCATACGCCCGACCATCTGAACCGGGCCATCGCGGCGCAGATCGAGCGGAACGTCCGCTTCTTCGCGGAGCACCCGGACAGGATCGACCAGCGCCTGCGCGAGTTGGACGCCGAATGGGACACCGAGCGCGTGCTCGAGGCCAATGCAGCGACGCTGGCCTTCACGGGGACGGTGCTGGCCGCGGTCTCCGACCGGCGCTGGCTCGCGCTGCCGGCTGTCGTCACCGCCTTCCTGCTGCAGCACGCGGTGCAGGGCTGGTGCCCGCCGATTCCGGTCATCCGCCGCCTTGGCGTGCGTACCACGCGCGAGATCGACCGCGAGCGTGTCGCGCTGAAGGCGCTGCGCGGCGATTTCGACGCGATGGAGCGGGCGGATGGCGCAGCGCACGCCCGTGCCGTCGCCGCACTCCGCGCTGCGGAGGCCTGAACGGGAATGCTGCTCGCGTTCAGCCGCGCCTGCGCATCGCCAGGATGCCGTCGAGCAGCGGCAGCAATTCCCCGCCCTCGATCAGTTCGCGCGGCAGGGCCCTGCCCTGCTCGGCCGCCCAGTCCTGGCGTTCCGCGGTGGCGGCGCTCTGCAGCGGCGTGAGCCCGGCTTCCTGCACGGTGCGGGCCACTTCCCGCATTTCCTCCGCGCGGCGGCGGCCATGGATCAGTGCGCGACTCATCACGTAGCGCGCGAGCGCCGGCCAGTCCTTGTGCGGCAGCGTGTCGCCGAGGCTGGCCAGCACCTCGCGCTCCACGCCGTAATGGCGCGCGGTCAGCATGCATTCGGTGGTCAACGCCTCCAGCCCCTTGATCATGATGCTGCGGCACATCTTGACCGAGGAGGCGCCGCCGACATCGGCGGAGAAGACCTCCGCGCGCATGCCGAGCGCCTCGGCCACCGGCAGGAACGCCTCGGCATGCGGCCCGCCGAGCAGCATCGGCGCGCGGATGCCGTGCGGCGGGACGCTGGTCATCACCGCTGCTTCCACGTAACGGCCGCCGCCCGCTTCGATGATCGCGGCCGCCTCGCGCTTGGTGCCGGGTGAGACGGAGTTGACGTCGAGGTAGAAGGGCCCGTGCCCGAATCCGCTGCGCGCATGCCGCGCGGCATCGAGCGCCGAGCCCGCGGTGACCGCGCAGATCACCAGGTCCGAACGTGCCGCCGCCTCCGCCCCGCAGACGGTGGTGCGAACACCCTGGGCTGCCGCGTTGCGCGACGCCTTGCTCTCGGCATCGGCGAAGGCGATGTCGAAGGCCACGGTGTCGCGATGTCCCGCTGCGCGCAGGTCGCGCGCAAGGATGCTGCCGACCTCGCCGAAGCCGATGATGGCGATGCGCTGCGGGGTCATGGCTCAATCGTTCCAGTAGAGGCGGGTCGGGTTGTCCACCAGCACGCGACGGCGCGCCGCCTCGTCCGGCAGCGCCTCGGCCAGCAGGTCCAGCAGGTCGCCATCGTTCGGCATGTCGCCGGCGATGTTCGGATGCGGCCAGTCAGTGCCCCACAGGACGCGCTCCGGCGCGAGTTCCGCCAGCTTGCGCGCGAAGGGCAGTGCGTCGCGGAACGGCGCGCCGGTGGAGGAGATGCGCTCCATGCCACAGATCTTCACCCAGGCGAGCGGGTTGCGCATCAACTCCAGCAACTGCTGGAAGGCCGGCTGCTCGACGCCGTCCTTGGCCTTCACCCGCGCCATGTGGTCGATGACGAAGGGGATGCGGATCGCGGCGATGGTGGAGGCCAGCGGCACGATATCCTGCGCATCGAGGTGCAGCACGACATGCCACCCCAGCGGTTCCACCTGCGACAGCACGCGCTGGAAGAATGCCATGTCCGGCATGCCGCCGAGGTGCTTCACGAAGTTGAAGCGCACACCGCGGATGCCGCCTTCGTGCAGCCGCGCGAAGTCCTGCTCCGTCACGCCCTGATCCACCACGCAGACGCCGCGGATGGCGCCGCCCGAGCGCGCGATGGCATCCAGCGTCACCGTCATGTCGCTGCCGTGGCAGGAGGCATGCACGATCACCGCACGGTCGAGCCCGAGGATCCGGTGCAGCTTCTGCAACGCCTCGAAGGGTGCGTCGGGCGGCGTATAGGCGCGGTCCGGCGCGTAGGGGAACACGTCGCCGGGTCCGAAGACATGGCAGTGTGCATCGCAGGCGCCGGGGGGCGGGCGGTAGCGCGGCGTGCGCGTGTCCGGGTCCGGCCCCTTGCAGGTCGGGATCTTGCGGGTTTCGTTCACCGTCTCAGCCCTGCCGCTGGATGCCTGCCTTCTCGATTACTTCCGCCCAGCGCGCCGTATCGGCTGCGAGGAGCGCGCCCATGGCTTCCGGCGTGCCGCCGCGCGGCTCCACGCCCACCGCCGTCAGCGCATTGCGCAACTCCGGCTTGGCCAGCGCCTCGTTCACCGCGCGGTTGAGCGTCGTGATCGCCTCGGCCGGCGCGCCGGCGCGCGCGACCAGTGCGTTCCAGGAGGCGACGTCGTAATTCGCGACGCCCTGCTCCTGCAGCGTCGGTACCTGCGGCAGGTTCGCGGCCCGCTCGGCCGAGGTGACGCCCAGCACGCGCAGCGCGCCCGCCTGGATCTGGCCGAAGATCGGGCCGGTGATCTCGAAGGCGAAGTCCACGTCGCCGCGCAGCAGGGCGGTGACCAGCGCCGGCGTCTGCGGGAAGACCACCGTCTCGGCTTGTGTGTCGGTGCGGATCTTGAACAGCTCGGCCGAGAGGTTCTGCGTGCTGCCGCGGGTGATGCTGCCGACATTGAGCTTGCCGGGCTCCGCCTTCATGCGTGCGACGAGATCACGGATGTCGCGGATCGGCGAGTCCGGCTTGACGACCACGGCGATCGGGAAGGCGCCCATGGTGACGATGGGCGCCAGGTCCGTCAGCGGGTCGAGTGGCAGGTTGCGGAACAGGCTGCGGCTGATGGCGGTGCCGTTGCTGGCGACCATCAGCGTGTGGCCGTCGGCCGGCGAGGACGCAAGCTGCTGGAGGGCAACGATGCCGCCGGCGCCCGGCCGGTTCTCCACCACCACCGGCTGGCCCTGCAGCGGCGCGATGTGCTGCGCCACGGCACGCGCCGTGAGGTCGGCGACGCCGCCAGTGCCGAACGGCACGACGATCCGGATCGGTCGTGTGAAGAGCTGTGCACGCGCGCCGAAGGCGGGAAGCGCGAGCGCCGCAGCCAGCGCGGCGCGTCGGGTGATGCGTGTCATGTCGTTCCTCCAGTGACGTCAGTCGATGGCGGGCGGCAGGCCTTCCCAGACCTCGTCCAGGCCGAGCGGCCGCGGCAGCAGCCCCTGCTCGGCGCAGTAGCGGCTGGCCAGCTCCATGGCCGGACGCAGCGCGGCACGCCCGACCGGTAAGGCGGAGCCGGCGAGCGCATCGCGCAGCATGCGCGTCAGCTCCACCACCAGCTCGGGGCGGTCGAGTGCGATCTCCGCCTGCACGCAGACCAGATGGTTCACCGGCACGAAGCCATGTGCCGCACGAAATGCCTCGCCCGCCGCGGTGACATCCGGGAAGACGGTGCGCAGGGCGGGATCCTGCGGCGTGTCGTTGCCGAAGATCGCCGCATCCAGCTCGCCCGATTTCAGCATCGCCAGCATGTCGGCGCCCCTCGCCGCGCGCTCGGCCCAGGGCGGGTCGCTGTACTCGGCGACATGCGCATCCTCGAAGGTGAGCCAGCGCACGGCGTCCGGCGAGACGCCATGCCGCTCAGCCAGGGTGCCGCGCAGCCACATGCCCGTGGTCTGGCTGTAGGCGCGCACCCCGACGCGCTTGCCGGCCAGGTCGGCCGGGCCGCGCACGGAGCCATCGGCGCGGCAGAGCAGCGCGCCTTCCTGGAAGCGCGCGGCGAGGGTGACGGGCAGCAGCACCAGCTTCTTGCCCCAGGCCTTCGCCATCAGGAAGGTGGCGATGGCCATCTCGCTGACGTCGTAGCGCGCCTCGCGCACCATCGGCGCGAAGGCGCGGCTCGGCACCGGCAGGTCAGCGCAGTCGAGCTTCAACAGCGGCGACGCGATGGCGCCCGAGAGGATCGCCTCTGTATGCCGATAGCGGCCGATGGCGGCGCGCAGGGTTGCGGGCTCAGCCATCTGCATCCTCGTAACGCAGCCCCTTCTTCGCCAGCGCCTCGCGCATGCCGTATATGTCGAGGCCGAGCTCGCCGGCCTTGAGCCGCAGGCGCGTCGCGTTCTCCTTCGCCTCGCGCGCGGCGGAGGCCTTCAGCACCGAATCGGCTTCCGCGCGCTTCACCACGACCACGCCGTCATCGTCGCCGATCACGAGGTCACCGGGCTCGACCAGCTGGCCGGCGATGGTGATCGGCACATTCACGCTGCCGAGCGTCTCCTTCACCGTGCCCTGCGCGGAGACGGCGCGCGACCACACCGGGAAACCCATCTCGTGCAGCGCCGCGACATCGCGCACGCCGGCCTCGATCACCAGGCCGACCACGCCGCGCGCGGCCAGCGAGCAGGCCAGCAGCTCGCCGAAATAGCCGGCGTCGGACGGCGAGGTCGGTGCCACCACCAGCATATCGCCGGCGCGGCACTGCTCCACCGCGACATGGATCATCCAGTTGTCGGCTGGCGGGATGGAGACCGTCACCGCCGTGCCGACCGCCCGCGCGCGCGGATAGATCGGGCGCATGTGGGATTGCAGCAGGCCCTTGCGACCCTGCGCCTCGTGGATGGTCGCGACGCCATAGGGCGCGAACTGCGCAGCCAGCTCCGGCGCGACGCGCGGTGGGTTCCGACGGACGATGCTCATCAGCGCGCCTCCGGCACGATGCTCATGCACCCACCTCGGCGAAGAACGCCTCGACGATGCCGTTGAACTCCGCGGCGCGCTCGAAATGCCCGGAATGGCCGGCGCGGGGCAGCATCACCGCGCGTGCCCCGGGGATGGCGGCCGCGACGGCGGGCCCGGAATAGGCCAGCACCACATCCTCCTCCGCCGGCACGAACAGCACGGGGCACTTCGCCGCGGTGAAGTCCGCCGGCGGGCGGTTGCGCATGGCGTGGATGCGCTTGCGCACGGCCTCGCGGTCCAGCCCGACGCAAAGCGACGCGACGTGGTTGTAGAGGTGGTGCAGTGCCGGCTGTTCCTCCGCCATGCGCGCGCCGGCCGCCGGGTTGATGCCGCGGGCCGCGAGCGACCCACGCGCCGCCGCGACATCGACATCCGGCACGCCGTTGGGCACCTGGCGCGGATCGAGCGTGCCGGTGGTGGATGCCAGCACCAGCGCCTTCACCCGGCCCGGCCGCAGCAGCGCATATTCCACGCCGGTCCAGCCGCCCATGGACTGGCACACGATGCGGATATCCCCCAGGCCCAGCTCATCCACCAGCGCCGCGAGGTCGTTCGCGTATTCCCGCGGATCCGGTCCCCCCTCGGGCGCGGTGGAGGGGAAGAAGCCGCGATGCGAGAAGGCAACGCAGGTGTAGCGCGGCGCGAAATGCGCGACCTGCTGCCACCAGGACATCAGGTTGCCGCCGAGGCCATGCGCGAAGACGATGGGCGGACCTTCGCCGGTGACCTCATAGGCGATGCGGCAATCCGGACGCTCAAGGAAGCCGGCGCGGCGGGGCGGGGCGGCGAAAGCGCCGCGTGCCTGCGTCACGGCGCTCACGCCAGCGTCTCCACCACATGCGGGAACACGGACTGGTAGCCCTCGCCCCACTTGATCGCCTTCTCGGAATTGCGCGCCGCCTGTGCGCCGCGCTGCAGGGCCACGCGGGTGTAGTATTCCCAGAGGTGCTCCTGCCCTTCCATGCACTCGATCGCCGCGCGCTTCTTCTCCCACACGCTGCTGATGTCGAGCAGCACGTCGGGCTTCCAGCCGCATTGCTCGGGCTGGTGCGGCTCGAACAGGAAAACCGGCGGCGCGCCCAGCACCTTCTGCTCCGGGTTGTGGCCGTGCGCCTGCGCGGTGATGCGGGCGTTCTGCGCCCAGGCGGTCACCGCCGGATGGTCGTGGTTGTAGATGTCCTTCTCGGAATGGGTCAGCATGAACTTCGGATGGATCGCGCGATACACGTCCACCAGACGGAAGAAGGCGTCCTGCGTCAGGTTGATCGGATAGTCGCCGAGGTCCCAGAACTGGATATCGTGCACGCCGAGCGCCTCCGCCGCGCGCTTCGCCTCCGCCTCGCGGGAGGACTTCACGCGCTCCATCGTCATGCCGGGCTGGCGCCACAGCTTCGCGGATTCCCCGCGCTCGCCATAGCTGAGGCAGACCACCGTCACCTGCCAGCCGCGCGCGGCATGCAGCGCGATCGCGCCGCCGGCACGCCAGACGAAATCCGCGGAATGCGCGCTGACGACGAGGGCAGTGTTGGCCATGTCACGAGGTTCCCTGCAGGTCACGAAGTCGGTCGAAATCAAGGAATGTGGCGCAGCACGGATGGCCATGCCGCGCAAGGGGGCGGTCGCGCCTCATGGCTGCTCGTCATCGGGCAACGGCGGTGTCCCGCGGGTGTGGAAGCTGGCGATCGTCTGCAACCCCCAGGCCTGGCCCTTGCGCCGTTCCGCCTCGGTCCAGGTGATCGTCTTCCAATCCGGCGCCAGCACCAGCCGCGCGCCGGCATGCGCCACTTCCACGCGATTGCCGCCGGGCTCGTAGACGTACAGGAAGAAGGTCTGCTGCACGGCGTGCTTGTGCGGACCGGTCTCGATGAAGACGCCCGCTTCCAGGAAGGTATCCGCGGCCTGCAGGATCGCCTCGCGACTGTCCAGCGCGAAGGTCACATGGTGGAAGCGGCCAGGCACGCCATGCGCTTCCCTGGTGAAGGCGAAGTCGTAGGATTTGTTGGTGGCGGTCAGCCACATCCCCGCCTCCTCGCCGCTGTCCAGCTCGATGCGCTCGGTGCAGCGAAATCCCAGCGTGCGCTCGAAGAACGTGCGGCAGGCGCGGACGTCCACCGCCAAGCAGTTGAAGTGGTCCAGCCGGCGAACGTTCACGCCGCGCGCCGGGTAGCGCTCCGGCTGGTTCTTCAGCACCGGGCGGCGATCGGGCGGCGCTTCGTACCACTCGGTCTCCCAGTAGAGCTCGAAGGGGTGGCCATCGGGGTCGCGGAAGCGCCAGCCGGTGCCGTGGCCGAAATTGTCCTCGAGCGGCGTCGCCTCGCAGCCTGCGGCCCGCAGCGCGGCGAGGCGGCGTTCCAGTGCGGGCGCGCTGCGGGTGCGGAAGGCGGCATGGCCGAGGCCGGAACTGCGTGAGGCCGTGAGTTGCAGCGAGAATCGCTCGTAATCGTCCCAGCCGCGCAGGAACACGCTGTCGCCCTGGCGGCCGCTCTCGGTCATGCCCATCACCTCGGTGAAGAAGCGCAGGCTCTCCTCCGGTTTCGGCGTCAGCAGCTCGACATGCCCGAGATGGGCGATGTCCATCACCGGCTCCTCGGCCTGCATGGCGTTCCTCCGCATCGCGACGGAACCTAGGCGCTTCGGACGCGTCGCGTCCTATCGCTTCTGCTCGGAGAGCTATCAGCTTCCGGCATATCTCCCAGCCCATGGGCCGAGAGCTCCGCCACGAAGCCGCGCAACGCACCGATGAAGGCGGCCGTCGCGGGCGAGGGCGGCGGCTCGGCCGGCAGGATGATGCCGGCCGGCCTCGGCGGCGCGGGCACCGGCAGCGGCACCACCTTCAGCACGCCACGCAACAGGTCTCCCACCATCATCGAGCGTGGCATGATGGAGAGGCAGTCGCTCGCCAGCAGCATCTCCCGGATGAAACCATAGGACGACGACCGCAGCGGCACGTCGCGCGGCAGGCCGAGCAGCGCGACGAGCTGGTCGATCTCCTGTCCGACGCGCTGGCTGACGGTCGGCAGCACCAGCTCGTGCCGCGCCAGCATCGCGGCGGTGACCGGCCCGGGTGAGCCCAGCAGCGGGTGGCCTTCGCGCGCCAGCACGGAGATCGGCTCCTCCCACAGCGCCTGGCGCAGGAAACCGTCCGGCACGGCGGGCGTGTAGAGCCGGCCAACCACCAGATCCAACTCGCGCGCGGCGAGCATCGGCAGCAGTTCCTCCGTGCGTCCCTGCTCCAGCCGCAGCCGCAGGCCCGGATGGCTCTGCCGCAGCCGGATCAGCGCGCCCGGCAACACCCCCACCGAAGCGACGGGCAGCACGCCGATCGCGACCGTGCTGCCCTCCGCGCCACCCAGCGCGTCCAGCTCCTCCTCTGCGCGGCGAAGCTCGGCCAGAAGGCGTCGCGCGAGGCGGATGACCACCACGCCGGCCTGGGTCGGGCGCACGCCGCGCGCATGGCGCTCGAACAGGCGCTCGCCCGCCAAGTCCTCCAGTTCGCGCAGGTTGCGCGACAGCGCCGGCTGCGTCAGCCCGAGCGCGGCGCCGGCCTTCAGCAGGCTGCCCTGCGTGTCCAGCGCATCCGCCAGCCGCAGCAGCGACAGCTTGAGTTTCCGGTCGAGGTAGCGGCGTGGCATCGTGCTGTCCGGCCGCCACCATGGCAGCTGGGGGCCGGGCGCGGAAGGTTCACCGTTGCGCCGGGTCGGCGCCTTGGGGAGACTTCCGCCAGGAAGGACGTTCAGGACTCCATGGATCGCGACAGCCGCATCGTCACGCTGACCCTCAACCCGGCCATCGACCTCGCCTGCGAGGCCGAGGCGGTGCGGCCCGTGCGCAAGATCCGCACCTTCAGTGAGCGTGTTGACCCGGGCGGGGGCGGCGTCAACGTCTCCCGCGTGGTGCGATCGCTGGGTGGTGAGACTCTGGCCGTGGTGCTGGCCGGCGGCGTGACCGGACGGCTGCTGGAGGAACTGCTGGACGAGTGCGGCGTGCCGCGGCGCAGCGTGCCGGTCTCCGGGCGCACCCGCATCAGCCAGGTGGTCCACGAACGCGCCAGCGGGCTGGAGTATCGCTTCGTCCCGGAAGGCCCGATGCTGCAGGATGGCGAATGCCGGGCGGCGCTGGACGCGCTGGCGGAGGAGGCGGGCGCCTGGGTGGTGCTCAGCGGCAGCCTGCCGCGTGGCGTCGGACCCGGCTATTACGCCCGTGCCGCCCGCGAGGCGCGGGCCCGCGGCCAGCAGGTCGCGCTCGACACCTCGGGCGCCGCACTCCGCACCGCGCTGGAGGAGCGCGGCCTGGTGGATCTGGTGAAGCCGAGCCTCGGCGAGTTCGAGGCACTGGTCGGGCAGGACCTCTCCGAGCCGGGCGCGCTGGAGGCGGCGGCGATCTCCTTCGCGCGCTCCGGCGCGGCGCGGCTGGTTGCAGTCACGCTCGGCCATCGCGGTGCGCTGCTGGCGACGGCGGAGGGGCGCTGCTGGCGGCTTCCGGCGCCCGACGTGCCGGTGCGCGGCGCATCCGGCGCCGGCGACAGTTTCGTCGCCGCCATGGTGCTGGCGCTGGCAGGCGGCGCGGTGCCGGAGGACGCCTTCGTCTGGGGCAGCGCCGCCGGGGGGGCGACAGTGGCCGCCGCGGGCACCGCGCATGCTAGCCGCGCCGAGGTGGAGGCGATCCACGCCGCGCTCCGCCCGCATCTCACCGGCGGCTGAGGATCTCGATCACCTCCGCGTCGGTAAGCTGGTGGAAATCATCGTAGAAGCCGCCGATGCCGAAGGGCAGGCCGGACTCGATCACGGCAACCGCCTCGTCCGCCTCGTCCCGCAGGTCGGCGAGCGCCTCTGGTGGTGCCACCGGCACGGCGAGGATCAGCCGCGCGCCGCCGCGCCGGCGCAGCGCCCGCAGCGCCGCGCGCGCCGTGGCGCCGGTCGCCAGCCCGTCATCAACCACCACCGCGGTGCGCCCCCGCGGATCGAGCGGCTGGCGACCCGGCAGGTAGCGTTCCCGGCGGCGTTCGATCTCCACCAGTTCGCGCTGCCGGGTGGCGGCGATGAACGCCTCGGTGGCGCCGGTGACGGCGACGATGTCGGGGTTCAGCACCATCTCGCCACCATCCACCACCGCGCCGATGCCGAGCTCCGGCTGCCCCGGCGCGCCGATCTTGCGCACCAGCACCAGGTCGAGCGGCGCGTCGAGCGCGGCCGCGACCTCGGCCGCCACCGGCACGCCGCCGCGCGGCAGGGCATAGACGATCGGGGCGGTGGGGTGCAGCGCCTGCACGCGGGCGGCGAGCAGGCGCCCCGCTTCCGCGCGGTTGGTGAAGTGGGTTGGCTCAACAAGGGCCATGGGCGCAGCCTCCTTCGTCAGCCCTGAAACGGGATGCCGGTGGCCGCGTGATAAAGCTGCGCCTTCACGCATGCGTGCTTTTCGCGCCGTGGCCACTGGCCCAAGCTGCGCGGAGTATCGGACGGCGTATCGGAGCAAGGGGGAGTCCCGCATGGCAAGGCAGCCGGTGCTCTGGCTGGAGTCGGTCAGTTCCGCGGATGTGCCGCGCGTTGGCGGCAAGAACGCCTCGCTCGGCGAGATGATCGCCCGCCTTGGCGAGGCCGGGGTGCGCGTGCCGGCGGGCTTCGCCACCACCGCCGAGGCGTTCCGCGACTACATCGCCGCCAACGGCATCGGCCAAGCGATGGCCGAGCGGCTGGCGGAGCTGCGCGAGGGCCGCGCCACGCTGCAGCAGACCGGCGCCGCGATCCGCCGCCTGTTCCTCGACGCCCACTTCCCGGAGGCGACGGCCGAGGCGATCCGCAGCGCCTATCGCGAGTTGGCGGAACGCAGCGGCGCGCCGGATCCGGCCGTCGCCGTGCGCAGCAGCGCCACCGCGGAGGACCTGCCCACCGCCAGCTTCGCCGGCCAGCAGGAGACCTTCCTCAATGTCGTCGGCGAGCGCGCGCTGCTCGAGGCCTGCCGGCACTGCTACGCCTCGTTGTACACGGACCGTGCGATCTCCTACCGGGAGATGCAGGGGTTCGACCATTTGAAGGTGGCGCTTTCCATCGGCGTGCAGGTGATGGTGCGCGCCGATCTCGGCGGCTCCGGCATCATGTTCACGCTCGACACCGAGAGCGGCTTCCCCGGCGTGGTGGTGATCAGCGCGGCCTGGGGGCTCGGCGAGCCGATCGTGCAGGGCGCGGTCAACCCCGACCGCTACCTGGTGTTCAAGCCGCCGCTGGCCGACCCCGCGAAGGTGCCGATCCTGGAGAAGCAGCGCGGGGAGAAGGCGCGCAAGATGGTCTACGCCGAAGGCGGCAGCGCACGCACTATGATGGTGGAGACCACCGGACGCGAGCGCGATGGCTTCGTGCTGGAGGATGCCGAGATCCTGCAGCTCGCGCGCTGGGGGCTCGCGATCGAGCGGCATTACGGCCGCCCGATGGACATCGAATGGGCAAAGGACGGGCAGACCGGCGAACTCGCCATCGTGCAGGCGCGGCCGGAGACGGTGCATGGCTCGCGCAAGGCCGCCACGCTGAAGACCTGGCGGCTGAAGGCGAAGGCGCGGCCGGTGCTGCGCGGCGCCGCGGTGGGCGAGGCGATCGCCACCGGCCCCGCGCAGCTGGTGCGCAACCCCGAGGACATCGAAGGCTTCCCCGAAGGCGCGGTACTGGTGGCGGAGGCCACCGACCCCGACTGGGTGCCGCTGATGAAGAAGGCCGCCGCGATCGTCACCGACCATGGAGGCGCGACCAGCCACGCCGCCATCGTCAGCCGCGAGCTCGGCATCGCCGCGGTGGTCGGCACCGGCGCGGCGATGGCAACCCTGCATGATGGCCAGCCCGTTACCGTCTCCTGCGCGGAAGGCGACGAAGGCCGCGTCTATGACGGCGCGCTGCCCTTCGAGGCCGCGGAGCTCGACCTCGCCGCCATCCCGCGCACGAAGACGGCGATGATGCTGAACATCGCCAGCCCCGCCGCCGCGCTGCGCGCCTGGCGCCTGCCGGCGAAGGGTGTCGGGCTGGCACGGATGGAGTTCGTCATCAACGCCGTGGTGCGCGCCCATCCGATGGCGCTGCTGCGCTTCGACGAAGTGCAGGACCGCGCGGCGCGGCGCGAGATCGAGCAGATCACCCGCGGCTGGCGCGACAAGGCGGAATACTTCGTCACGACGCTGGCGCGCGGCGTGGCGCGCATCGCCGCCCCGTTCCATCCGCATCCCGTGATCGTCCGCCTCTCCGACTTCAAGAGCAACGAATATGCGCATCTGGTCGGCGGGCGGCAGTTCGAGCCGGTGGAGGAGAACCCGATGCTCGGCCTGCGCGGAGCCTCGCGCTACTACTCCGAGCGCTACCGCGAGGGCTTCGCGCTGGAATGCCGCGCGATGAAGATGGCGCGGGAGGAGATCGGCCTCGACAACATCATCCTGATGGTGCCGTTCTGCCGCACGCCCGCCGAGGCCGACCGCGTGCTGGCGCTGATGGCGGAGAACGGGCTGAAGCGCGGCGAGCGCGGCCTGCAGGTCTATGTGATGTGCGAGATCCCCTCCAACGTCATCCTGGCGGAGGATTTCGCCGCGCGGTTTGACGGCTTCTCCATCGGCTCCAACGACCTGACGCAGCTCACCCTCGGCGTGGACCGCGATTCGGCAGAGCTGCGCGGGCTGTTCGACGAGCGCGACCCGGCGGTGAAGACGCTCATCTCCGAGGTGGTCCGGCGTGCGCATGGCGCCGGCGTGAAGGTCGGGCTCTGCGGCGAGGCGCCCTCCAACCACCCGGACTTCGCCGCCTTCCTGGTGGAGTGCGGCATCGACTCCATGTCGCTCAACCCGGACAGCTTCGTCGCCGCCGCCCGCGCGGTGGCGGAAGCGGAGGCGCAGCTCGGGCGTCCGTGACGCACCCTGGCGTCCACCCCTGTCAGGCGGGCAGCCTGGCCGGGTGGTCCACTGCACCAGGGAGGGAAGGCCCTGGCCTGCGATGATGCTGTCGCTGCCGGGCAAACCTGCCCCGCCGTGGCCGCGTTCTGCCCGCCGTGGGAGGGAGGATCGCGGCGATGGTGTGCGACAAGGCGAGAGCGCTCGAACTGCTCCACGCCGCGCGGGTCGGCGATCTGGCACGAGTCCGGTCGCTCGTGCCCCCTTGCGGCGACCTCGCTGCGGACGCCGTGCCCGATGCGCCGGACGGGGTGACGCCGCTCATGGCGGCGGCTGCTGGGGGTCACGAAAGGATGGTGGAGCTTCTCCTGCAGCTTGGAGCCGACGCTGCCCGGCGCGACGTGCGGGGCCGCAGTGCGGCCTATCACGCGCGCGGCGCCGGCCACCCGCACCTGGCGGAGCGGCTCGACACCGTCGTCGACAAGGAAAAGACGATCTGGTGAGCGGCGGCCGAGCGGGCCCGACCGCCTGCAGGCCGGCCAGTCCAGATCCTCCGCACGGCCGAGCCGGCTCTGCCGCTCAGGCCGGCCGGTCGCCTCGCGCCCGCACGAATGCCTCGCTGCGTCCATCGGCCGCGAAGACGTAGACCGTGTAGGGCCTCGGTGCGGTGCCCGGCACCTCCATCCCTGGCGAGCCGATCGGCATGTCGGGCACCGCGATGCCGCGCCAGGTGCCCGGGGCGTCGAGGAAGCGGCGAACCGCGAAGGCCGGCACATGCCCTTCCACGACGAAGCGGCCGTCGGCCGTCAGGCCGGTGTGGCAGCCCGCGAGGTCGTCGGGGACGCCAGCGGCCCGCCGGTCCGCGTCCAGATCGACCGAGTCCCTGACGGTCACACTGAAGCCGGCCGCGCGGAGGTGCTCCGCCCACCCCTCACAGCAGCCGCAACCCGGGCTTCGCAGGACCTGGAGCGCCGTCCCCGCGGCGCGGGCGCGCGTGGGGAACACTGCCGAGGCGGCGATCGCAGGGACCAGGGCCAGCGCGTGGCGACGGGACAGGTGGGGCATGGTCGGGCGTTCCTCTCGGCGGATTCCAGAGATGGCTCGGTGCCGGAGCTTTTCGAGGGGACTTGAACATCCCGTGCCCCGAAGGCCCATAAGGGGGGACGAAGTAATGAGGTGGCGGGCGTGAACGAGACAACCCGGCTGGCCTGGCGGGTGGAGGGCATGGATTGCGGCTCCTGCGTGGCCAAGGTCACGAAAGCCGTGGAGCGCCTGCCCGGGGTCTCCGGGGTCGAGGTCAATCTCCTGGGCGAGCGCCTCGCGCTCGATCTCGCGCCCGGCGGAACGGAGCCCGACGCGGTGGCCCGGCAGGTGCGTGCCCTGGGCTACGGCGTGACGCCGATCGAGCCGGCACGGGCCGAGACGGCCGCGGCGCATGGCCATCGGCACGATGACGCCGCCGACGCCGGCAAGTCCTGGTGGGCGACCGGCAAGGCGCAGCTGGTCTGGCTCCTGGCCGGGCTTGTCGGGGGGGCCTGGATTGCGGCGCGCCTGATCCCCGCCGCCTCCTATTGGCTCTATGTCGTGGCGACGCTCGTGGCGCTGGTGCCCTTCGGCCGCCGTGCCTTCGCCCTGGCCCGCGCCGGCACGCCCTTCTCCATCGAGACGCTGATGGTCACGGCTGCGCTCGGCGCCGCGGTCATCGGCGCGGCCGAGGAGGCGGCGCTGGTCGTGCTGCTCTTCGCGGTCGGCGAGCTGTTGGAGGGGATCGCCGCGGGCCGCGCGCGGGCCGGGATCCGGGCGCTGGTCGCGCTGATGCCCCGCGCCGCGCTCCGCCGCCGGGCCGACGGCAGCACGGAGGAGGTGCCGGCGGAGCGGCTGGCGGTCGGCGACCTGGTGCTGGTCCGTCCCGGCGACCGCGTGCCGGCGGACGGCATCGTGGAGGAGGGACTATCCGCCCTCGACGAGAGCCCGGTCACAGGCGAGAGCGTGCCCGTCAGTCGCGGCCCGGGCGACCCGGTGGTGGCGGGCAGCGTGAACGCCGAAGGCGCGCTCGTGCTGCGCGTCACCGCCGCCGGCGAGGGCAGCACGCTTGCCCGGATCGCGCGCCTCGTCGAGGAAGCGACGGCGACCCGCGGGCAGACCCAACGGTTCATCGAGCGCTTCTCCGCCTGGTGGACGCCCGGCGCCATGGCCGTCTCGGCGCTGGTGGTCCTGGTTCCGCCCCTGCTCCTCGGCGGCGAGTGGTGGACATGGATCTACCGCGGCCTGGCCTTGCTGCTCGTGGCCTGTCCCTGTGCGCTGGTGATCTCGGTGCCCGCCGCCATGGCCTCCGGCCTCTCGGCCGGCGCTCGGCGCGGATTGCTGGTGAAGGGCAGCGCGGCGCTGGAGGCGATCGGGCATGCCCGCACCGTCGCCTTCGACAAGACCGGCACGCTCACGGCCGGCAAGCCACGCGTGACCGACCTCCTGCCCGCCGATGGCGTGGCGGAGGCGGAGCTGCTCCGCCTTGCGGCTGCGGTGGAGGCGGGATCCTCCCATCCACTGGCGCGCGCGGTGCTCGCGGAAGCCGCCGCCCGCGGGCTGGCGCTGCCGCCGGCGCGGGCGGCCGCCGCGATCCCCGGCAAGGCAGTGGCGGCGAGCGTGGAGAGGCGCCGCGTCGGTGTCGGCAGTCCCGCCTGGGCTGCGGAGACCGGCGCCACCCTGCCGCCCGCGCTGGAAGCGACGCGGGCCCGGCTGGAGGCGGAGGGCAAGACGGTGGCCGTCGTCATCGCCGACCGCGCCGCGCTCGGCCTGATCGCCTTGCGCGACGAGCCGCGCGCGGACGCGGCGGCCGGCGTGGCTGCCCTGCAGCGCCTCGGCGTGGCAACGGTGATGCTGACCGGCGACAACCCGACGACCGGCGGCGCCATCGCGGGTGCGCTCGGGCTGGAGGTGAAGGCCGGGCTGCTGCCCGCCGACAAGCTGCACGAGATCGTGGCGCTGAAGGCGCGTGGCCCGGTCGTGATGGTCGGCGACGGCATCAACGACGCGCCGGCGCTCGCCGCTGCGACGGCCGGCGTGGCGATGGGCAGCGGCACCGAGGTGGCTCTCGAGGCGGCGGACGCCGCACTGCTTCGCGAGCGTGTCACCGGCGTCGCGGAACTCGTCGAGCTTTCCCGCGCCACGCTGGTGAACGTGAAGCAGAACGTCGCCTTCGCGGTCGGGCTGAAGCTGGTGTTCCTCGCCACCACGATATCCGGCATGACCGGGCTCTGGCTCGCCATCCTGGCCGACACGGGAGCGACCGTGCTGGTCACGCTGAACGCGCTGCGCCTGCTGGCATGGACGCCGACGCGGCCGAGGCCGGTCGCGCCCGGCCTTCGTACATGAAGGTCATCGGCTTCGGCCCCTTGCCGAGGTAGCCGGAGCGGAGCTCGACCACCTTGAACCCGGCGGCGCACAGCATCCGGTCCACCGGGTTGTCGAGATGGCAACTGATCCGGGTCCAAAGGGGATCGAGCCGGCGCTGCCAGGCAGCGGTCTCCGGATCCGGCGCCAGCCCGTGCTCGACGAAGAGGAGCTCCCCTTCGGGTCGCAGCACGCGTCGGATCTCGCCGAGACCGGCGCGCGCATCAGCCAGGCTGCACAGCGTCCAGGCCATGACGACCGTATCCACGCTGCGCTCCGCAAGCGGAATTGCCTCCGCCGTCGCCCGGACGAGGTGGACCGGGAAGGCGACTTGAGCGGCCAGGGGCGCGGCGCGGCGCAGCAGCTCCGCCGAAGGGTCGAGGCCGACCAGCGCCTCGACACCGGGCGGGTAGAGGGGCAGGTTCAGCCCCGAGCCGAGGCCGACCTCGAGCACGTGCCCGCGTGCGGTCCGCACCAGCCGATGGCGGTAGCTCGCCAGATCTCCGGCGCGCATCGTCCAGTCGATCAGGCGCGGCAGGATCCAACGCTCGTAGATGCCCATGGCCCCTTCCGCTCCGCATACCGCCCGCGCCTGGTTCCAACGGCCAGTTCGGCGCTGGAGACGTGAGCGGATCTCCGACCCTCAATGGCGCAGCGCCTCGACGCCGAGTTCCGTCCACATCCAGCCGATGTCATAGCTGCCCATTGGGCTGCCCGGCTCCTCCCGTGCCATGTGGTTCTCCAGCGACTTCAGCCAGGCCGCCACCTTCTCCCGCCCCTTCGGCGTCCTTGCCGCTGCGCGCGGTGACTTCCCGCCCAGCGCGGGGATCGGCTCGTCCAGCACGCGCCGGTAGTGGTCGTCCAGCCCCTGATGGACGAGGGCGCGCTCCTGCTCCACCGACAGGCCCGCCGGCTTCGGCGGCGGCCGGCTTTCGGCCAGCAATTGCTCAAGGTCCCTGCGCTCGGTGAGAGGTGCGCCCACGAGGCCGCCCAGCACCGGCTCCAGCATGGCGCGGCCGCGTTCCGCGCGTGCGGGGGAGTTGGCCTCGAGCGACAGCCTGCGGCCCTTCAGCGCGACGGTGCCGAGCACCAGGGAACCGTCCTCCATGGTGGTGATGAAGGTCTGCCCCTTCGGCCGCCGCGGCACGGTCTGCGGCTTCACCCCTGGCGCGGCGAGCCAGTTCCAGAAGCTGGCATTCTCCTGCCGTAGCGCCGGGATCGCGGCCAGCGCCTGGCGGACCTTCGGGGCCGTCACGCCGGGCAGCAGCGGAAAGTGCAGCACGGTGAAGTCGAGCGGGTCGCCATCGCTGTTGACGAGCTCCGGCTGGCGCCTGCCCTGCGCCGCCTCAAGCGCGGCGCCGAGCCAGGCATTGGTGAACATGAAGCCGGCCGGCGCCAGCAGCACGTCCGGCGTCAGCATGCCGGCCAGCGCGTTCGCGTCCGTCTCGATCCCGAATTCCCGGGCAACGATCGCGACGTCGCGCGGCGCCTTGCTCCGGATCCTGCGCAGGGAGGCAAGCAGCGCCTCGCTGGGTTCGTGGTCGAAGGTCATCAGCGTGCCGCTGATCACGTGATGATCGCGCAGCGGAATCACGCGCGTGGCGATGCGGTCCCACTGCCGCAACGCCTGCGAGCCGCGCTTCTCGGAGACGCGGACCGGATCGCCGCCGCGCACGAGGTCACGCAGCAGCATGGATTCGCCCGGCACAAGCCCGCTGACCTCGTAGAGGCTGATGACCGAGCGGCGCAGGCCGGCGATGTAGTCACGCGTCGCCGCGGTCTCCTTCCAGCCGCGACGCTTCAGGTAGTCCTCCGCGATGTTGCGGCCGCCGGGGAGGTCGGCGGCGAGCAGGTCCTCGAACGCGGCGCCCCAGAGCAGGGTGCCGGCGTCCTCGCCGAGCACCCGCGCGATATCCTGGAGCTCGATGCCGGCCGCAGCGCAGGCTGTTGCGCTGTGGCGGTCGAGCAACTCGCTGAGTGCCCCGCGCCATTCCTCCCGGCGGGACCAGGCGATCAGGCCCGAGATGTCGAGGGGCGCAGGCATGGTCTGGTGCTCCGACCGACGTGCATCCCGATTCTTGGCCGGCGCGCAGGGCAAGGCAAGCGCCGCCAAAGGAGAGTTGAAGCTCTGCCCAGGGCGGCGCAACGGCGCGCGACACCAGCGCATCGCACGTCATGCGCCTGTCGCGTTCAGTCCTGCTTCAGCTGCGGCAGGCGGTAGCGGTCCTCGGGGTCGTCCCAGCCCTTCCAGTTCGGCGCGCGCTTCTCGGCGAAGGCCGCGCGGCTTTCGATCAGGTCGCTCTTGGCGCCGTGCTCGTGCAGCGCGGCGGCGAGGTCCTGCTGTGCCGGCGTGGGCCGCGGGCGCATCAGGCGCATCATGTGGACGGTGTTGACGCGGGAGGCCGGCGGCAGCGTGAGCAGGTGGTTCGCCATTTCCAGCGCGCTGTCCACCACCTGTTCCGGCGGCACCAGCCGGTTGACGAAGCCGAGCTGGTGGAAGCGCTCCGCCGTGAAGCGGAAGCCGAGCGCCATCTCCATCGCGACCGGGAAGGCGAGGTTGGCGATCAGGCCGTGGTCGTAGCCGCCGAGCAGCCAGCGCTTGGCTTCCGAGACCTCGAACACCGCGGTGGTGGCGGCGACGCGCAGATCGGTGCGCTCCACCAGCATGAAGCCGCCGCCCATGGCGAAGCCGTTGACGGCCGCGATCACCGGCTTCTCCAGCGTGCCGGCGCGGAAAGGGTCCTCGATCTCCAGCTTGCGGCCGCCGGGCGTATTCTCGGCCAGCGTCTCCTTCATGTCCTCGCCGGCGCAGAAGGCGCGGCCGGTGCCGGTGAGGATGGCGACCTCGAGTTCCCTGTCGTGGCGGAAGGCCGCCCAGGTGCGGGCGAGTTCCAGGCGCATCTCGTGATTCAGTGCGTTCAGCCGCTCCGGGCGGTTCATGCGCACGACCAGCACCTGGCCGTGGCGCTCGGTCTCGACGACAGCCATCTTCTTCTCCTCGGTCCTGCGCAGGTTCAACCGTAGCCGCCGCCACCCGGCGTCGCGATGGTCACGCGCGTGCCGCGTGAGAGCGTCTGCTGCCGGCGCGTGTCAACCGGTGCGCCGTCCAGCAGCACCTGGCCGGGTGCCCCCGCCTCGCCGCCGAACAGGCCCGGCGCGCCGAAGCGCAGGCGTTCGGTGACGAAGACGGCGGCCACGTTGTCCGCCTCGCACTCCATCAGCGTCTCCTGCCCGTTGCCGCCGCGCTGGCGGCCGGTGCCGCCGGTGCCCGGGCGCAGGCGCTTGTGGTGGATCAGCACGGGTGCGGTGCGTTCGGCGACCTCGATCGGTGTGGCGGAGATGTTGGAGGGCCAGGAGATGCAGTCCACGCCATCCTGCGCCGCGCCGGCGCCGGTGCCGCCGTTGAAGAAGAAGACATTGGCGAAGGAGCGGCCGGCGGGATCGGTGCCGGCGATGTTCATGATCCAGAGCGGGCTGCCGGGTGCGGCGCGCACCTTGTCGGGCAGCGCCTCGGCCAGGGCACCGAAGATCAGCACCGGCACGTAGTGGCCGGTGGCGGCCCGTCCGCCGACCGGCGCCGGCCAGCGAGGGTTGAGGATGCTGCCTTCCGGCGCGCGGACGTGGATCGGGCGGAAGATGCCTTCATTGTTCGGCACCTCCGGCAGCAGCAGCGCCTTCAGCGCGAAGGCGGTCATCGCCTTGGTGTAGGCCAGCACGCAGTTCACCGCGCGGGGCTGCTGCGGGCTGGTGCCGGCATAGTCGGCGGTGACCTCGCCATCCGCGATGGAGATCTCCACCACGAAGGTGAAGGGCTGGTCGAGGCCATCGGTCTGCATGGCATAGCGCCACCGGCCGGCCGGCAGGGCGGCGATGCGGCGGCGCATCTCCGCCTCCGAGCGGTTGAAGATCTCGTCGGCCACGGCGGCAAGATCGGTGAGGCGGTAGCTCTCCATCGTGCGCTGCACGCGGTCCTCGATGAGTGTCACGGCGCCGACCTGTGCCCAGACATCGCCTTCGGTCTGGTCGGGGGTGCGGATATTGGTGCGCAACAGCGTCAGCAGCGTCGCGTCCGCCACGCCGTCGCGCATCAGGCGCATGGGCGGGATGTGGAAGCCTTCCTCGAAGATCTCGCGCGCCTCGGTGCTGCGGATGCGGCCGCCGATGTCCGGCACGTGGCTGGTGGTGGCCGCATAGCCGACGATCGCGCCACCATGGAAGACCGGCCGCACGATCGAGATGTCGTTCAGGTGGCCAGTGCCGATCCACGGATTGTTGGTGATGAACACGTCGCCCGGCCGCATCGTCTCCGGCGGGATCGCTTCGCGCACGGCGCGCACGGTGCCGGGCAGGGTGCCGATGAAGCTGGGGATGGAGCCGGTGTTCTGCGCAAGCGAGCGGCCGGACGCATCGGTCAGCACGCAGGCGAAGTCATTCGCCTCGTTCGAGAGAGTGGAGAAGGAGGTGCGGACGATCGCCTTCGCCGCCTCGTCCACCGCCGAGATCAGGCGGGTCCAGACCAGTTCCAGGGTGACCGGGTCGAGGCGCGCCATCACGACAGCTCCACCAGGATGTTGCCCGAGGGCAGCACGGAGAATTGGCTGGCCGGCCCGACCACCAGCGTCGAGCCTGACTCCTCCACCAGCGCGGGGCCGGCAGCGGTGAAGCCCGCGGGCAGCGCGCCGCGGCGATGCACTGCGGCCTCCACCGCCTTGCCATCCACGACGATGCGTCGGTGTCGTCCTGCGTGCGCGGCGGCACCGGCCAGCGCCGCCGGCGGTAGCAGCCCATGCGGTGCGCCGCGCAGCACCACGCGCGCATGCACCAGTTCGATCGGCACCGGCGGCGGCGGGCGGCTGTAGCGCGCGACATAGGCGGTGTGGAAGGCGTCGCGGATCAGCGCGCGCACCGCCTCGTCCTCCTCGGGCCAGGGCGCGGGCGGCAGCGGCACCGGCATATGGGCGCCCTGGCCGACACAGCGCGCATCCACGAGCCGGCCGACCGTGAGCGCCCCGCCGGCGAGCAGGCTGTCGGCCAGCACGCCGCGGGCCGTCGCTTCCAGCGACGCGAAAGCCTCGTTGAGGAAGGCGGCGGTGCAGGAATAGAGGCGCCGGCTGAGGCTCGCCACGCGGTCCACGCGGGGCGGCGCGGCGAGCATGCCGAGGGCAGAGGCGACGCCGGCCTCCGGCGGCACGATCATCCGCCGGATGCCGAGCTTGCGCGCCAAGTGGTAGCCATGCACCGGGCCGCCGCCGCCAGTGCAGACCAGCGTGAAGCCGGCGGAATCGCGCCCGCGTTCGGCGAGATGCGTGCGTGCGGCGCTGGCCATTGCCTCGGTCGCGACATCGTGGATGCCCCAGGCGGCGTCCTCCGCGGTGATGCCGAGCGCATCGGCGAGCGCGCCGATCGCGCGCGTCGCCGAATCGCGGTCCAGCGGCAGGCTGCCGCCGGCGAAGCTCGCCGGATCTAGATAGCCGAGCAGCAGGTTCGCATCCGTCACCGTCGGCTGCGTGCCGCCGCGGCCATAGCTGGCAGGGCCGGGCTCTGAGCCGGCGCTGTCGGGCCCGACCTTCAGCAGCCCGATCGTGTCCCGCCGCGCGATGGAGCCGCCGCCGGCGCCGATCTCGATCAGGTCCACGGTGGAGATGCGGATCGGCAGACCGCTGCCTTCGATGAAGCGGGCCTGGCGCGCGGCCTCGAAGCCGAAGACGATCTCGGGCTCGCCCTTCTCGACCACGCAGAGCTTCGCGGTGGTGCCGCCGAGATCGAAGGCGAGCAGCCGCTCCTCCGCCGGCCCGGCAAGGAAGGCGCTGGCGAGCGCGCCGGCGGCGGGGCCGGATTCCAGCAGTTGCACCGGCGCGCGCCGCGCCTCCGCCACATGCGTCAGCCCGCCATTGGAGAGCATCAGCAGCAGCGGCGCCGAGATGCCCAGCGCGGCGAGTTCGGTGCCGAGTCGCGCGAGATAGCGCTCGGCCAGCGGCGCGACATAGGCATTGGCGGTGGCGGTGGAGCCGCGGTCGTATTCGCGCACCTCGCGCACGATGGCGGAGGAGGCGGTGACCGGCAGGCCCGGATGGCGCGCGGCGAGATGCGCGACGGCGGCTTCCTCATGCGCCGGATGCAGGTCGCTGTGCAGGAACAGGATGGCGAGCGATTGCGCCCCTGCCGCCACCGCCGCATCCGCCTGCGCTTCCAGCGCGGCGAGATCGAGCGGCACCAGCACCGTGCCATCCGCCTTCACGCGCTCCGGCACTTCCAGGCGCAGCGCGGCGGGTACCAGCGGCTCGGGCGGGCGCAGCTGCAGGTCGTAGAGCTCGTAGCGGCGCTCGCGCCCGATCTGCAGCAGGTCGCGGAAGCCGGACGTGGTGATCAGCGCGGTGACGGCGCCCTTGCGCTCGATCAGCGCGTTGGTGAACAGCGTGGTGGCGTGCACCACGCGGCCGACCTCTCGCGGCGCGACACCAGCCTCCGCAAGCACACGCCGCGTGCCGTCCAGGATGCCGAGCACGGGGTCGGCATGCGTGGTCAGCACCTTCAGGTTCGCCGAGCGGCCGCCGGCGGGATCGTGCAGGACGAGGTCGGTAAAGGTGCCGCCGATGTCGACGCCGAGCGCGATGCTCATCGGCGATAGGAGGCCGGATCGGTGACGTAGCCGGCGGCGATGTCGGCTTCCAGCGCTGCGGGGTCACGCTCCAGCGGACTGCCATGCCCGCCGCCGCCCGGCGTGCCGAGCGAGACGGTGTCGCCGCGCTTCAGCACATATTGCCGCTTCGGGTCGTTCTTCTCCCTGTTGATGCGCAGCTCGCCAGGCGCGCCGGGCTGGCCGCCCTCGATGCCGAAGGCGGGGAAGAGGGTGCGCTCGGCGAGGAAGGACACGGCGATGGGCGTCTCGGACAGGCTCTCGATCAGGATCTCCTGCCCGAGCCCGCCGCGGTGCCGCCCCGGCCCGCCGGAATCCGGGCGCAGTCGCTTGTGGTGGAAGCGCAGCGGCGCGATGTGCTCGCTGATCTCGATGGCGGTGGAGGAGACGTTGGAGGGCCAGGAGAGGCAGGTGACGCCATCGCCGCGCGCATTGCCGCCCATGCCGCCATTGTAGAAGAACATGTTGGCATAGGGCCGGCCGCGACCGCCATCGGGCGCGGGATGCACGCCGGACTGGTTCATGCCCCACATCGGCGAGCCTGCCGCCGCCATCACGCGTTCCGGCACCACCTGGCCGAGGCAGCCGAAGACCAGCACCGGCAGGTAATGCCCGATCAGCATGCGCGAGCCGCCGGGCGAGGGGAATTGCGGGTTCACGATGCAGCCCGGCGGCGCCTTGACGCTGATCGGCCGCCAGGCGCCCTCGTTGTTTGGCAGGTTCGGCGAGGTGCAGAGCTTCACGCCGTACATGCACATGGCATAGGTGTAGCAGAGCGCGCAGTTGATGGCGCGGTCCACCTGCGCATCGGTGCCTTCGAAATCCATCTCGATCTCGTCGCCGCGCACGGTGAGCGCGAGGCGGATGGTGATGGGCGTGTCCATCAGCCCGTCAGTCTGCAACTCGCTGCGATAGGTGCCGTCCGGCAGGGCGGCGATGGCGGCGCGCATCGCCGTCTCGCAACGCCCCTGGATCTCCGCGGCGAGCTCGCCGAGGTCGTCGAGCCCGTAGCCGGACATCAACGCGAGCAGCCGCTCCTCCATCACGTCGAGCGCAACCACCTGCGCCCAGAGATCGCCCAGCGTCTGGTCCGGCGTGCGCACGTTCTGGCGCAGCATCGCCACCAGCGTGTCGTCGGCGACGCCGCGGCGCATCAGCTTCAAGGGCGGGATCTGCAGGCCTTCCTCGAACACCTCGCGCGGCTCGGGGCTGCGGATCTTCCCGCCGATGTCGGGCGCGTGCGCGGTGGAGGCGCTGAACGCTACCAGGCGGCCTTTGTGGAAAATGGGCTTGGCGACGGTGATGTCCGGCAGGTGGCCGGTGCCGAGCCAGAGGTCGTTGGTGATCAGCACGTCGCCGGGCTCCAACGCCTCACGCGGGAAGAAGCGCAGGAAGTGCTTCACGGTCGCGGGCAGCGTGCCGATGAAGGAGGGAATGCTCTCGGTCGCCTGCACCAGCGATTCGCCGCGTGCATCGGTGACGATGCAGGAGAAGTCGTAGGACTCGCGCACCAGCGTGGAGAATGAGGTCCGCACCAGCGCGGCTGCGGCCTCGTCCACCAGCGAGATCAGGCGGCGCCAGAGCAGCTCCAGCTCGACGGCATCGAAGCGGCGGGCGGTCATCAGCGGGCCTCCGGCATGTCGGCGACGAGCGATCCGTCGGGCAGCAGCGCGATCCGCGCGCCGGGTCCGACCACGAAGGTGCTCTCATTCTCCTCGAACACCGCCGGGCCTTCGGCGGTGAAGCCCGGCGGCAGGGCGTAGCGGTCATAGACCGGTGTTTCAACCGTGCTGGCGGCCTCCGCGAAGTGCACGGGGCGCCTTCCCTTCAAAGCAACGCCGCCCGAGGCCGAGGCAAGGTCGAGTCGGCCCTCGGCGCCCGGCACCGGCGCACTGACGGAAAGCCGCAGCGCCACGAACTGGATCGCGGCACCTGGCGGCGTGCGGCCGAACAGGCGGCGATACTCGCCTTCGAAGGCGGCGCGGATCGCGCCGCGATCGAGCGGGCGCGGCATGGTGACGGTGATCTCGCTGCCCTGGCCGATGTAGCGCATGTCGGCGAGCCAGCGCACGTCCCGCCGGTTGAGATCGGCACCGGTCGCGGCGACCGGAGCCAAGGCCTCGGCTTCGAGCCGCGCGAAGCTGTCTGCCACGGCGGCCATGTCCGCATCGGCCAGCGGCACGTTCATCGAGGTGACACGGTCCACGCGCGCGGGCGCCATCAGCATGCCGATTGTGCTGCCGGCGCCAGCGCCAGGTGGGCAGACGACGCGGCGGATGCCGAGCTTGCGCGCGACGCCCCAGGCATGCACGGGCGCCGCGCCGCCGGTCGCCATCAGCGCGTATTCATGGGGCACGCGGCCGCGCTCGGCGATGGCGACGCGCGCCGCGCCGGCCATGGTCTCGTTCACCACGTCCTGGATGCCGGACGCGGCGCGCGCGGGGTCCACGAACAGCGCGCCGGCAAGACGGCCGAGCGCCGCCGTCGCGGCGCCGGCGTCGATCCTCATCGCGCCGCCGAGGAAGAAGTCGGCGTTGAGGCAGCCGAGCGCGAGGTCGGCGTCAGTGACCGTGGCCTCCGTGCCGCCACGCGAATAGCAGGCCGGCCCGGGCTGCGCGCCGGCACTGTCGGGGCCGACATTCAGCGTGCCGAGATCGCTCCGCCGCGCGATGGAACCGCCGCCAGCGCCGATCTCGATCAGTTCCACGGTCGCGATCTGGATGGGCAGTCCGGAACCGCGGAGGAAGCGCCGTTCGCGCGCGGCCTCGAAACCCCAGGCAACCAGCGGCTCGCCGCCATCCACCAGCGCCAGCTTCGCCGTGGTGCCGCCCATGTCGAAGGCGAGCACGCGCTCGAGCCCCGCATTGCGGCCGAACCAGGCGCCGGCCAGCGCGCCCGCCGCGGGACCGCTTTCAAGCAGCTGCACCGGCGCGCGCTTCGCCTCCTCCACATGCGTCAGCCCGCCGTTTGACAGCATCAGGTGCAAGGTGCCGGGGATGCCGGCGGCGGCGATGCGCTCCTCCAGGCGCTGGAGGTAGGTCTCCGCGATCGGGCGGATATAGGCATTCGCGACAGCAGTACTGGCGCGCGGGTATTCGCGGATTTCCGGAGCGATCTCGCTGGAGAGCGACATGGAAAGGCCCGGGAAGCGCGCTGCGATCGCGGCCGCCGCAGCCTGCTCATGCGCCGGATTGGCATAGGCATGCAGGAAGGCGATGGCGAGGCTTTCCACGCCCTCGGCGACCAGCGAAGCGGCCTCCTTCACGCAGGCATCGGTGTCGAGCGGTGTGACGATGCGGCCGTCGGCGGCGAGCCGTTCCGTGACCTCGCGGCGCCAGGGCCGCGGCACCAACGGCTGCGGCATGTCGATGAAGATGTCGTAGAGCTCGTACTTGCGCTCGCGCGCGATCTCCAGCACGTCGCGGAAGCCGGCCGTGGTGAGGAGGCCGGTGCGTGCGCCCTTGCGCTCGATCAGCGCATTGGTGAACAGGGTGGTGGCGTGCACCACACGGCCGATCTGGGGCGGCGCGATGCCATGCGTGGAGAGCAGATGCGCGATCCCCGCCATCACACCGCGGGCCGGGTCGTCCGGCGTCGTGCTCTCCTTCCAGATGAAGGCACGGCCGCTTGCCGGATCGAAGGCGACGATGTCGGTGAAGGTGCCGCCGATGTCGATGCCGAGGGAATAGGTCACGGCCATGCCGGAAATGATCTCCTGTCGCGCAATGCAGTATCAGGCGCCGGCGACGCGTGGCCGCCGCAGCCAGGCCAAGCCGCCGAAGGCGAGGATGAGGGCGATGCCGGCCAGGTCGGTGACCGAGCCTGGCTTGATCAGCAACAGCGAGGTGGCGCCGAAGACCAGACGCTGCACCAGCCCGAGCGGCACGAAAAGCCAGCCGATGATCGCGACCGAGAGCGCGAAGATGCCGAGCGAGGCGGTGACCGCCGCCAGCGCGATCTCCAGCGGCTCGCCCATGCCGAGCAGTTGCGGCCCGAAGACGAACATGTAGGGGATGATGAAGATCGAGAGGCCGAGGCGGAAGGCCACCCAGCTCGTCCGCCACGGATCGCTGCCCGCCACCGCCGCGGCGGCGTAGGACGCGATGGCGACCGGCGGCGTGATGGAGGATTTCGACGCCACCCACATGATGAACATATGCGCGGCCAGCAGCGGGACGCCGCCCTGCACGAGGCCCGGCGCCAGCAGTGCCGCCATGATGATGTAGGCGCCGGAGGTCGGCATGCCCATGCCGAGGATGATGCCCATGATCGTGGTCAGCACCAGCAGCACGATGGTCTGCCCGCCCGCGGCGTCGAGGATCAGCCCGGAGAGCCGCAGTCCGAGCCCGGTCTGGCCGATGATGCCGATCAGGATGCCGCCGACCGCGCAGGCCACCGTGACCGGTGCAACCAGACGCGGCGCATCGGCCATCGCCTCCCAGCAGACCTTCAGGATGCGGCGCCGGTTGACCGGGTCCATCAGCACCAGCAGCGCCACCAGCGTGGCGATCGCCCAGACCGCGGCGGTGGTCGGCGTATAGCCATCCACCAGGACCCAGATCATCACGATGATGGCGATCAGCAGGTAGCCCTGGCGCTTCAGCACGGCGAGCGCGGTCGGCGCATCAGGGTCCGCGAAGGCGGCAAGCTTCATGCGGCGCGCCTCTAGGTCCACCATGATGAAGACGGCGAGGGCATAGAGCGCGGCCGGGATCACGCTGATGCCCATGATGGTGGCGTAGGAGGCGCCGGTGAACTCCATCATGATGAAGGCCGCCGCGCCCATGATCGGCGGCGTGACCTGCCCGCCGGAGGACGCGACGGCTTCCACCCCCGCGGCGAATTCCTTGTTGTAGCCGCTGCGCTTCATCGCCGGGATGGTGAAGGCGCCCGTGGTGACGACATTCGCCGCCGAGCTGCCGGAGAGCATACCCATGAAGGTGCTGGCGACCACCGCACTCTTCGCGGCGCCACCCACCGTGCGCGCGGTAAGCGCACGCGCCAGGTTGGTGAAGAAATCGCCCGCGCCGCTCGCGGCCAGTAGCGATCCGAACAGTACGAAATGGAAGACGTAGTTCGCCATCACGGCGAGCGGTGCGCCGAAGATGCCTTCGGTCGTCAGGTAGCTGTATTCCAGCACCGCCTCGACGCTGTAGCCACGGTGCCAGAGTGCGCCGGGCAGCACGTTGCCGAACAGCGCGTAGGCGATGAAAACGCCGAGCACGCCGACCAGCACCCAGCCCACGGTGCGCCGCGCGGCCTCCAGCACGACGACGAGAAGCCCGATGGCAAGCACCGTCTCCGTCGTGGTCAGCGGCTCGACGAAGAGCATCCGCTCGGTGACGTAGCGGGCATTGGCGAAGAGATAGCCGGTCGCCGCCGCGGTCATGCCGATCAGCGCGAAATCCCAGGCGAGGCCCAACGGCCTGACCGGCCCGCCCTGCCCGCGTGCGAGGAACAGCACGAGCAGGGCGAGCAGCAGGTGCAGCGGATAATGCACCTCGCCGACCGGCGCTCCGAAAAACCCGGTCCAGAGATGGTAGGCGGACATCGCCACCGCGATGAGAGTGCGCGTCTGTCCCAGCCAGGAGGCGAGCCCGCTGCCCGGGGCCGTTTCCGTCACACTCATCCGCGGCGGGCTTCGGCGGTCAGCGAAGCACGCCCGCCTCGCGCCAGTAGCGGGCGACGCCGGGGTGGAACTCCATGCCCGATGTCTGCGCGAAATCCGCCAGCTGGAGGTTGGCAAGCGAGACGTGGATCGCGCGCAGCTTCGCGAGATTCTCCGCCAGGGTGCGTGCGATCCAGTAGCCTTCCGCCTCGCTCATCTCGGCGCGCACGAAGATGAGCTGGTCGGTCACCACGGTCGGCACCGCGGCGGTCTGCCCGCGATAGGTGCCGGCCGGAATCTCGCCGTCGCGGAAGCCGGGGTTGAGCTGGCGCATGCGCGTGCGAAGGTCCCCGTCGATCGGCAGGAACCGCACGTCGAGGCTCTGCGACACGTCGAGGAAGGCGGGGCTCGGCGTCAGCGTGGTCGCCGTGAAGCCGACGATGCGCCGGTCCTTCATCTGGGAGGCGCCATACCCCTGGCCGCCGCGGGTGAGCTGCAGGTCGTCCTCCGTCATGCCGGCGGCCTGCAACGCGAGGCGGAAGGCCTCCGTCGTAACATTGCCGACCGGCTGCGAGGCGAAAGCGCGGCCGCGCAACTCGGCGAGGCTCGTGACGCCGCTATCGGCGGCGACCACGATGTGCACGTGGTTCGGCCCGATCGTGCCGACCGCGCGCAGGTTCGTGATCGGCTGGCGGAACGGCGCCTGGCCCTGCGCCGCGGCGGGCGGCACGACGCTCATGGTGAAGCCCATTTCGCCGCGCCCGTTGGACACCACCACGAGGTTGGAGATGCCGCCCCCGACCTCGCTTGAGGTGCGCACGCCCGCCTCCTGGAAGATGCGTGCAAGGCCACCGCCCATCGCGTACCACGATCCGCCCTGCGGACCCGTGAAGATCGTGAGCTGCTGCGGCGCCCGGCCCTGCGCGGCCACGACGCCCGGATATGCGGCGCAGCTGAACGCGAGGGCCATGCCGGCGAAGGCGAGTGTCCTGAGGTTCATCGTGAGCTCTCCCGCTTCTGACCGCGGAGTATGCAAGCCATACGCACGGCCTGCCAAGGGGCAACGCCGGGCCCTGGAGCCGGGGCGAATGATCCATTTGGTACCGGCCTCGGCGCTTGCGTCTGGCGCGGCCTGGCGCAGGATGCATCTTCCGTGATGCCCGATCGAGAGGACAGCCGCATCGTGATCGACCTCCGCAGCGATACCGTGACACGGCCGAGCCCAGCGATGCGCGCTGCGATGGCTGCGGCCGAAGTCGGCGACGACGGCTATGCCGAGGATCCCACCGTGCGCCGGCTAGAGGAGCGCGCCGCCAGCATCGCCGGCAAGCCCGCGGCGCTGCTGATGCCGAGCGGAACGATGGGCAATCTCTGCGCCCTGCTCACCCATGCCGCACGCGGCGCGGAGGCGCTGCTCGAGGCAACGAGCCATATCCAGCGGTCCGAACTCGGCGGCATCGCTGCGCTGGCTGGCCTGCCTGCGAAGCCGCTGCCGGGCGTGCGGGGCGCGATCCCGCTGGCTGCGATCGAGGCCTGCTTCGAGGCCGGCGAGTACGGCACGCTGCCGCGGCCGGGACTCCTGTGCCTGGAGACCACGCACAACGCGGCCGGCGGCGCTGTCCTGCCGCTCGACTACATGGAAGGCGCATCGGCGGTGGCGCACGCGCATGGCATTCCGCTGCATCTCGACGGCGCCAGGCTGTTCAACGCCGCGGCGGCGCTCGGCGTTGCGGTGGAGCGGATCGCACGCCATGCGGACACGCTGACCTTCTGCCTCTCCAAGGGTCTTGGCGCGCCCGTCGGATCGCTGCTCTGCGGCAGCGAGGCGTTCATCGCGCAGGCGCGGCGCAACCGGCGCATGCTGGGCGGCACGATGCGTCAGGCCGGCGTGATCGCCGCCGCCGGGCTGGTCGCGCTGCAGGAGGGTAATGTTGCGCGGCTGCCCGAGGACCATGCGCGCGCGCGGCGACTGGCGGAGGGCCTGGCCGCGATCTCGCCGACGCTCTGCGATCCGGGCACCGTCGAGACCAACATCCTGTTCGTGGATTTCGCCGGGAGCGGCACCGGTGCGGCCGAATGGGCCGCACGGCTCGGCGAGCACGGCATCACTTGTCGCGCCTCGAGCGCCACGCGCATGCGCCTGGTGACACATCTCGACGTTGATGATGCAGGCGTCGAGGCGACGCTGCGTGCCTTCGCCACGCTGTGGCCGCGCGGCGCGGCGCAGGCGGCGTAGCGCTACGGTGCGGGTGGTCGCTCCTGCAGGAGTTGGCCGGCGCCGGCGATGCGGTCGGGCAGTGCGAACAGCGACAGCAGCGCCCACATGCCGGCCTGGTTGGTCGAGACCATCGGCTTGCCTATCCGCGCCTCGATCTCCCCGGCGAGTGCCAGGCAGGGCATGTTGCCGCCGGGCATCAGCAGCGCCTGCGCGTCCGGATGGTCGGCACGCGCGGCAAGATCCAATACCTCTTCTGGCGCCATCTCGGCGATGGCGAAGTTGTCGCGAAGTTCGCCGAAGGCACTGTTCACGACACTGATGCCCGAGGATTCCAGGTAGCGCAGGCTGGCCTGCCCGATCTCCGCCGGAAAGGGAGCGGCGAAGGCGACTCGTTGCGCGCCAAGGGCCAAGAGCGCATCGAGCACCGTCGCTGCCGCGGTGAGAGCCGGCGCGCCGGCCCATTCCGCCATGTCGCGCCGGATCTCGCTGTCCCAGGCACGTCCCATCCAGTAGCTCGCTGCGGTCTGGCAAAGCAGCACCGCATCCACGCGCGCATCGCGCAGGCTTGCCACCGCGCGTCGCATGTCGGCGAGCTGTTCGCCCATGCCCGCGGCATCGAGCCGCGTCATGGTCAGCCGCGCGAAGTGGAAGCTCAACTCGTGCGGCATCCAGCGCGGGTATTCGCGCTCGATCGAGGTGTTCGAGGAGGGGATCAGCATCCCGACCCGCCGCCAGGGTGCACGCGTCGTCATGGGAGCGCAGGTGTCACGATGTTCGCGTCCTCGCTGGCGGCCCTGCCGATTGGCGCTGGGCGCACGACGAATGCTGCCGCCCGCGCTGAGCCGCGTCAACGCGCCTGCGGATGTCAGCACTGGACAAAGCTGGCGGCTCCTCCGATCCTGGCTGCAACCAGGGAGAGGGCAGGCAGGATGCGTGCGACAGGTTTCATAGTCTCGGCGCTCACGGCGCTTGTCATGCTCGCCTCCGGCGCGCGGGCCCAGGGCTGGCAGCCGACCCGGCCGATCGAGATCGTCGTGCCGTTCACGCCCGGCTCTCTGGCCGACCGCAATATGCGCGCCGTCGCGCCGCTGCTCTCGCGCGAGCTCGGCGTGCCCGTTGCGGTGCAGAACATCCCTGGCGGCAACGGCTACAATCGGATCTTCCGCGCCGCGCCGGATGGCCAGACGATCGGCTATGGCGACCCGGTGGCGCAGATCGCGCTGGCCATCGTGCAGCCGCAACCTTTCGACGCGATGAAGCTGACCTGGCTCGGGCATTTCTCGGCCGGCGTGCAGACCATGGTGGCCTCGGCGCGCGGCCGCGTGGCGAGCCTCGATGCGCTGCGCACCATGCGCCAGCCGGTGCGCTGCGGCACCTTCGGCGGCATCTCCACCGGAGCCGCGCAATGCGCGCTGCTGGGGGCGCAGTTCGGGTTCCCCGTCGCTTTCGTCTCGGTGCAGGGGCCGCCGGAGCTGGTGCTCGCCGCGGTGCGCGGCGACGTGGATGTCGCCTCGCTCGGCCCGACGCTCTGGCGCGACCACATCGCAGCCGGCGCGGTGCGCCCGCTGCTGTCCTGGTCGGGACAGCGCGATCCGCGGCTGCCGGAGCTGCCGTCGCTCGCCGACATCGACATGGCGAACCTGGCGGACGTCACGGTGATCCGCGGCGTGGCGGCGCCACCCGAACTGCCGGCCGCGATCCGCGACCGGCTGATCGCGGCGCTCAATGCGGCGATGACCAAGCCGGAATGGGATGAGTTCGTCACCCGCTCGCGCCTCGAGCGGGACTGGACCTTCAGCGCCGAATATCCGCAGACCCTGGCGCGCGCACAGGCGTTGCTGCAGCAGAATGCGGCGACGCTGCGCGGCGCCTTCTGATGCACGCGCCGACCCTGCTGCTGCCGGGTTGGCGTGCGCGGATCGGGGTGATCAGCCCGACCGTGCTGGAGCGCATCCCGCTCGATTTCCAACGAATCGCGCCGGAGGGCGCGATGCTGTGCGGCATCACCACCGGCATGGGCGGCTGGGCGGAGAACCAGTACGGCCAGGCGCTGGCGCAGGTGAAGGACAGCGTGCGCTACCTTGCGGCGCGCAAGGTGGACTTCATCCTGCACGTCGCCTCGCCGATCGTGGTGGCGCAGGGGCCAGGCTACGACCGCGTGCTGCTCAAGGAATTCGCGGAGGTCGCGGCGGGCATCCCCTGCACCACCACCATCCGTGCCGCGCTGGATGCGTTCGAAGCCCTCGGCGCACGCCGCATCCTGGCGGTAACGCCCTTCCATGAACGGCTCAACGGCCAGCTGCGCACCTTCGTCGAGGCCGAGGGTTTCGCCTTCTCCCGCCTGGTCGGCGTGCCGGCGCTGTTCGACTTCCTGCAGGACGTGCCGCTGGATGCGCTGTTCCGCGCGGCGCTGGCGGCGGCGGCCGACGATCCCGATTTCGACGCCGTCTGGATCCCCTCCGGCCAGTTGCCGGCGGTGGAGGTCGTGCTTCCGCTGGAAGCGAGGCTGCGCAAGCCGGTCGTCGCGCAGAACCATGCGGATTTCCTCGCCGCCTTCCGCGCGCTCGGCGTCAGCGGCGTGGCGCGTGGACATGGCATGCTGCTCGACCGCTTCGCCGGCTGATGGATCTGGCGGCGGCGCTGCTGGACGGGCTGGCGCAGGCCACCACCGCCGATGCGCTGCTGTTCATGCTGTTCGGCACCGTTGTCGGCTATGTCTTCGGCATCCTGCCCGGCCTGCAATCGGTCACCGCCATGTCGGTGTTCCTGCCGCTGACCTATTGGTGGTCGCCGGCGCAGGCGATGTATTTCTTCGCCGGCATCATCGGGGCGGCCGGCAATGGCGGCGCGGTCACCGCCATCGTGCTTAACCTGCCCGGCACCGCGCAGAACGCCGCGACGACGCTGGAAGGCTATCCGATGACGCGGGCCGGCCGCGCCGTCTTCGCGCTGAACCTCTCCGCCGCGGCAAGCTGGCTGGGCGCGGTGTTCGGCGTGGTGGTGCTGCTGGCGCTGGTGCCGGTCTTCCTGCCCTTCCTGCTCTCCTTCGGCCCGGCCGAGACCTTCTGGGTGGCGGTGTTCGGCCTGGTGACCATGGTGCTGGCGGTGGCGGGGTCGCCGGCCAAGGGGCTGGTCGCCATCTGCATCGGCGTGCTGCTGGCGATCATCGGCATGGGCGGGCCGCGGCTGCCGGTGCCGCGCTTCACCTTCGACAGCACCTACCTGCTGGACGGGCTTGAGATCGTCGTCGTCATCATCGGTTTCCTGGTGGTGTCGGAATGCATCCTACAGGCCGCAACCGTCTGGGCGCGCGGGCGCGAGTCGGGGTTGGCAACGCGTGCGGCAGCGCCGCTGGCCGATGACTGGAAGCGGCAGGCGATCGACGGGTGGAAGGCGCCGCTCCGGCACTGGCCGGTCTTCCTGCGCTCCTCCGCGCTCGGCACCGTGGTCGGCGCGCTGCCGGGCGTGGGGGGCACGGTCTCGCAGTTCCTCTCCTACAATCTCGCTGTCGCCACCACCAAGGACAGCAGCCGCATCGGCAAGGGCGCGGAGGATGCGCTGGTCGCCACCGAGGCGGCGACCAATTCGAAGGAAGGCGGCGCGCTGTTCCCCACGCTGCTGTTCGGCATCCCCGGCAATGCCGAGATGGCGCTGGTGCTGGCCGCCTGGCAGATCCATGGGCTGGAGCCCGGCCCTTCGTTCATGAGCACGCATGGCGCGCTGGCCTGGGCGCTGGTGTTCGGCCTGTTGTTCTCGAACCTCGTCGCGAGCCTCGGCACCGCGGCGGCGAGCCCCTGGTTGGCGCGGCTGCCGGGCTTCGACATGGGTGTCCTGGCGCCGGTGGTGCTGGTGGCGTCGCTGATGTCCGCCTTTACCGTGCGGTCGAATTTTCTCGATCTCGGGCTGCTGCTGGCGCTCGGCCTGTTCGGCGCCTTCCTGCGGCTGTACGGCTATTCGGTGATCGGCGTGGTGATCGGTTTCGTGCTCGGCGACGTGATCGAGCGCAGCTTCTACACTGCGCTGCAGAGTTCGCTCGGTGACTACGCCGTGCTGGTCGACTCGCCGGTCGCGGCGACGCTCGCCGGGATGACGGCGCTGGCCGCTGTGTTCTGCGCGGTGAAGGTCGCGCGTGGCAGGCGCGACGAGTCGGAGGTGGCCGCATCCTCGACCGGCGCGCTGGTCTTCGCCGTCCTGCTGCTCGCGGGCTGCCTCTACCTGCTCTGGCAGGCGACGGCCACCGGATGGCGCGGCGGCATTGTGGCGCCGGGCGTGCTGGCGCTGGTCGGCGTGTTGCTACTGCTGGTTGTTCTGCAGACCTGGCGCGGCCGTGCCCCGGCGCGGGTGCCGGAGGCGGCGGCCACGCTGCGCCTCGCGCTGCTGCTGGGCAGCGCCCTGGCGGTGGCGTTGTGGCTGGGTTTCCTCGCCGGCATGGCAGCGTTGCTGCTCGGTTTTTGGGGGGGCGTGCAGCGGCGACCGCTGCCGCGGGTGCTGGCACTGACCGCACTGTTCGCGCTTGCACTGCCGGTCGGCTTCTCCTGGCTCGTCGAGGCGCCGCTCTGGCGCGGGGTGGTCGCGCCGCTCTGGCCCGGCGTGGTGGGCGGCGAGGTGCTGCCCGCGCTGTAGGGAGGAGGCGCCGGTCAGGCCGCGACGCCCGCCGGCATGGTGGCGTAAGCTCAAGCGGCTGGCGTCGGGCGGCACGGTGCGGCCGGCAATGCGAGAGGGACTATCCCCATCTCCAGGCTGCGGGCAATGCGACGAGCGCGTTCGAGCATGTGTGCCGCGCCCTCCTCGGTGAGTTCCACCCGCGCGACCTGCTCGAAGATCGCGAGCCAGCGGGCGAAGTGGGCGGGCGTCAGGCCAAGATGGGCATGCGCCTGCATCGGCTGGCCGTGATAGCCGCCCCGCATCAGCGCCACCGAGGCCCAGAAGCTGGTGAGGGTGGCGATGTGCCGCTCCCAGTCCGCAACGCCGGCGAAGGCGGGCCCGAGCAGCGCATCAGTGCGGGCGGCGCCATAGAAGGCTCGAAGGAAGCGCTCGATCGTGGCATCGTCGAGCCCTGTGCGTTCGGTGACCTCTCGGCCCAGGGCGGCGCGGCGCTCCGGTCCTTCCGGGATGGGGGGCGAGGGATTCAAACAGGCATCTCCGATACCACTTATCTTCAGCCAGAGACCTGGTATCGTCAATGCCAAATTCAGGAGGCCCGGGTTCCTTGGGCCCGCTCGCCTCGACTGACGTCGTGCTGCGCGCGCTGATGCGGCTCGGCGCCGGTCCCGCGCGGCACCGCAGCACGGAAGCGCCGGCGGCTGCGGCCGGCGTGCCGCGCAACCGCCTGCTCGGGATCGTGCAGGATCTGGCGGCGCGGCGGCCGGCGCTGCCCGCAGTTTGAGCGGTGCGCGCCGTGACGTGCTGCTGGCCCGCGCGCTGGCCGAGATCCACCTCGGCGCGGTGGTCCGCCAGTTGGAGGACGGCCGCTGGTGGAAGGGTTTCCGCGCCGATGGCGGTGCGTGCTGCTTGGCGCCGCTGGGGAGGCCTTCCTCCGCACGCTGGACCGCGCTTGCGGAGTGCGTCGGGGCGGCGGTTCCTTCCGGTGCTGCCGGCCGTGACTCCGACAGTAGGCAGCCCGGCAGCGGCGAGCCTTGAGTGCGAAGCCCGCTGCCCCGATTCTCGGTCGTGCCGTTCCGCCCTGCAGCGCTCCGCCTGGACTGTGGACAACCTTACCCCAATGGCAAGTTCCCTCTTCCATTCGCGTCCGCTGATCCCATAGGCTCGCCGGCATTGTTCAGGGCATGGCTTCGGGCCGCCATGTCCGCGCCGCGGGATGGAGGTCGCGATGAACCATCTGTCGCCCTACCGGGCCTATCGGCCGGCGGGCTTCACGCCAGAGGAGCGCGACAAGGTCGAGATCCTGTTCGGCGGGCTGCATTGGCGGGCCGAGCGCCTGATGCAGGCAGTGTTCGAGAACCTCGGCTACCGTGCCCGCGCACTCCCCACCGCAACGCGCGAGGACCTGCTGGCGGGCCGGGAGCTTGCCGATGTCGGCCAATGCTGCCCGACCAGCTTCACCACCGGCAACCTGACCAACTTCCTGAAGTCCGAGACAGCGCGGCTGGGAGCGGAGGAGACGGCGCGGCGCTACATCTACGTCACCGCGGGATCCTGCGGGTCCTGCCGCTTCGGGCAGTACCACCAGAGCTACGAGCTGGCACTGCGGAACATCGGCATGGACGCGTTCCGGATGTTCCTGATCGCGCAGGACCGGATGGACCAGGGCGCGCTGGAAGGCGGCGGGCTGAAGGTGGACATGCCGCTGACGCTCGGCATGCTCTGGGCCATACTCTGCGGCGATGTGGTGCAGAGCCTTGAATACCAGGTTCGCCCCTATGAGGTGGTGCCCGGTGAGACGAACCGGGTCTCCCGCGAGGCGGTGGAGCAGCTGGCGCAGACCTTCGCCGAACGGCCGAAGCGCGAGGGCAAGTGGGGCCTGCTCGCCTGGCATCTCTCCACGGGGCATTTCGTGAAGGCGCTGCGCGAGGTGCATCGGCGCTTCGGCGCGATCGAGGTGGACCGGCTGCGCGTGAAACCGATGGTGAAGATCACCGGCGAGTTCTACCTTCAAACGGTGGAGGGCGAACCGAACCACAATATCCATCGCTGGCTGGAGAGCGAGGGCGCCGAGGTCTATCCGGCCGCCATCGCCGTCTGGCTGGAATACTGGCTGCGCTTCTACGCCCAGGAGTTCGAGGAGCGGCTCGGCGTGGAGAAAGGCGTTCGTGCGAAGATCGCGATGATCCGGGGCATCGAGCGCGCCTTCAGCTGGAGCTACGGTCGCTTGCGCAGCGCCCTCGGCGACATCCCGCACGAGCTGCCGGACCAGTACGAGCTGAGGCGGCTCGCCGCGCCGTACTTCCACCACCGTCTCTCGGGCGGGGAGGGCGACATGCTGGTGGGCAAGGCGCTCTGGGCGCATCAGCACAGGAAGGCGCACATGATCTGCGAACTCTCGCCCTATGCCTGCATGCCCAACACCATGAGCATCGGCGCGATGGCGGGCGTGATCGGCAAGCACCCCGACCTGCTCTACGCACCGCTCGAGATCAAGGGCGATGCGGAGGTGCACGCCCTCTCGCGCTGCCAGATGATCCTGACCGAGGCGAAGAAGCGGGCACAGCGGGAATACGAGGACGCGCTGGCGCGGACCGGCCTGACCACCGAACGCGCGCGGGAATTGCTCGACAGGCACCCGGAGATGAAGCGCGCGGACTGGCGCCTGCCGCACCATGGCGTGGCGGGCACGGCGGCGAACATGGTGCTGCATCTGGCGAAGGCGCACGCTGCATGAAGCTGGTCGGGATGGATGTCGGCTCCACCACGGTGAAGGCCGTGCTGGTGGAGGATGGCCGCGTGCTCTGGCAGGACTACCAGCGGCACAACACGCGCCAGGCGGAAAAGGTGCTGGACTTCCTCGGACGGATGCAGGCCGAGGCGGGGCTCACGCCGGGCGAGGGGCGCATCTTCTTCACCGGCTCCGGGGCCGGGCTGATCGCGCCGCTGGTCGGCGGCAAGTTCATCCAGGAGGTGGTCGCCGTCGCCGCCGCGGTGGAGAAGCTGCACCCCGACGTGCTCTTCGTCTCCGAGATCGGCGGCGAGGACATGAAGACGATCTTCTTCAAGCCGGCCGGCGACGGGCGCAGCAAGCAGGTCTTCATGCAGTCCGCCTGCTCCGGCGGCACCGGCACCTTCATCGAGAAGACCGCGCGCAAGCTGCAGGTGCCGCCGGAAGCGCTGGCCGCCATACCCTATGACGGGCAGAGCCTGCACAAGATCAGCTCCAAATGCGGCATCTTCGCCGAGACGGATGCGAACACGCTGGTCAAGGGCGGCGTGCCGGTGGAGGAGATCATCGCCAGCCTGTTCGAGGCGGTGGTGTACCAGAACCTGGCGACGCTGACGAAGGGCAACACCCCGCTGCCGGAGGTTCTTCTGCTCGGCGGGCCGAACCTGTTCTTCACCGGGCTGCAGCAGGCCTGGCGCCGGCATCTCGGCAAGCTCTGGCAGCAGCGCGAGGTGGCGCTGCCGGAAGGAAAGACCGTCGAGGCGCTGATCCGCGTGCCGGCGGAGGCGCTGTACTATGCGGCACTCGGCTGCGTGGAGATCGGCGCGAAGGAGCCCGCGGGTGTTGCCGTCTACCTCGGCGCGGACAGGCTGCGCTGGTGGATCGAGATCGGCCAGCACGAACAGAAGGCGAAGGAGGGCGCGCGCGGCCTGGTGGCAGCCGCCGGCGATCTGGAGCGATTCCTCGAAGCCTATGGCGCGCCGCGCAACGCGGAGGCAATGCCGCTGGTGCCGGAAGCCGAGCGCGTGAAGCCCGGCCGTCCCGTGATGATCGGCTGCGACTTCGGCAGCACGACGACCAAGGCGGTGGTGATCTCGCCGGAGCGCGAGATGCTGTTCTCCTGCTATGTGCCCTCGAAGGGCAACCCGATCGAGGATGCGCAGCGCCTGCTGCGCCAGATCCGCGAGGCCGGCTTCACCGAGATCGGTGCGCTGGCGCTGACCGGCTATGGCAAGGACCTGCTGAAGGACATCATCGGCGCCGATGTCGGCGTGGTGGAGACGGTGGCGCATGCCAAGGCGGCGCTGCACTTCTTCCCCGATGCCGATGTGATCTGCGACGTCGGCGGCACCGACGTGAAGGTGATGATCCTGCGGCAGGGCACCGTCTCGGACTTCCGGCTGAACTCGCAATGCTCCTCGGGCAACGGCGCCTTCCTGCAGGGTGTCGCGGATCGCTACAACATCCCGCTCCACGATTATGCCGAGAAGGCGTTCCAGGCGCAGGCGATGCCGACGCTGGCGATGGGCTGCGGCGTCTTCCTGCAATCGGACATCGTCAACCAGCAGCGCAAGGGCTGGTCGGCGGAGGAGATCATGGCCTCGCTGGCCGCCGTATTGCCGCTGAACGTCTGGGTCTATGCCGGGCAGTTGCAGAATCTGCGTGCGGTCGGTCGGAAATTCGTGCTGCAGGGCGGCACGCACCGCAACATGGCGGTGGTGAAGGCGCAGGTGGACTTCATCACGGCGAAGGTCCCGGACGCGGCGGTGTTCATCCATCCTTATTCCGGCGAGGCCGGCGCGATCGGTGCGGCACTCTGTGCGCTGGAGCACTGGCAGGATGGCGCGCCGACGCGCTTCCGCGGCTTCGCGGCGATAGAGGCGCTGGCGCATCGCAGCACGACGAATGCGCACACCGTCTGCAACTGGTGCCCGGTGAACTGCAAGCGCACCTTCATCGATGTGCAGTTGCCGGGCGGCGAGGGCCGCGCCTGGAGCAAGGTGCCGGTCGAGGCCGGGTGGGAGCGCGTGATCAGCGGCAATTCCTGCCCCAAAGGGCTGGTCGAGGATGCGAACGAGATGCGGGCGGTGAAGGCCCGGATGGAGGAGCAGCGGCGTGTTCATCCAAACCTTGGAGAGCTTGTTCGGGAAGAAGCCTTCATCCGCGCCCGGGCCGAGAGCGCCGTCGAAGCTTAGGATCGGCATTCCGCGTACGCTGAACATCTGGTCCACGCACCAGTTCTGGATCGGCTTGTTCGAGGCGCTGGGCGTCGAGCCGCGGCGCATCGTCTTCTCCTCCGACACCAGCGAGGAGCAGGGGCGCGATTTCGGCCGCGGCCGTGGCACCGTCGATTGCTGCTACCCCGTGAAGTGCATGTCAGGCCATTACGGCGAGCTGGTGTTCGGCCAGAAGCGGAAGATCGACGTCCTGTTCTCGCCGATGATCTACTCCGTCCCCTCCTTCCTGCAGGGGCATGTCACGGACAACCTGGCCTGCCCGCGCGTGATGGCCGCGCCCGAAAACATCAAGGCCGGCTTCACGCGCGAAAAGGACGTCTTCGCCGAACAGGGCATCCGCTACCTGGCACCGCTGGTCGCGCTGGCGGATCGGCGCGTGGTGCCGAAGCAGCTGCATCCCGCGCTGGCGGAGATGTTTCCCGGGCTGACGATGGCCGAGATGCAGGCGGCGGTGAAGGCCGGCTACGCCTCGCTGGAGGCATTCAACGTCCGCGCGCGCCGCAAGTCCCGCGCCATCCTGGAGGACTGCGCGCGAGAGGCGAGAGCCTGCCTGCTGGTGCTGGCGCGCCCCTACCACATGGACCCTGGCCTCGGGCACGAGATCGAGGCCGATCTGCAGGCGCACGGCTATCCCGTGCTCTGGTCGCAATACCTGCCGACTGACGACGACCTGATGGAGTGGATGTTCGGCGCCGAGATCCGTGCCGGCCACATCAGGTCGCCCTTCGACATTCACGATGTCTGGCCGACCTCCTACAGCGGCAACACCAACGAGATCCTCTGGGGGGCGAAATTCGCCGCGCGCATGCCTTGGGTCAGCTGCGTCATCCGCCTGACCAGCTATGAATGCGGCATGGATCAGCCGACCTACACGCCGGTGCAGCAGACGGTGGAGCGTTCCGGCACGCTGTTCTTCTCGTTCCAGGATCTTGATTCCACCAAGCCGGCGGGCTCGGTGAAGATCCGCGTCGAAACCATCGCCTACTACCTTGAGCGCATGTCTGCCGATATCGTTGCGCGCAAGAAGGCGGCGATGCCGGAAGGCTGCCCGCTCGGCTGATCAGGCGCGGGAAGCGGGCTCCGGCGTGATGCCCGCGATCTCCATGATCAGCTTGCGGCGCAGCGCGCGCGCGAAGCTTCGGAAATCGCCGGCGGGAATGACGAAGGCGCCGGGGCCGCCGATCACATTCTCCCGGTAGTACTCGTCGAGCGCGGCGGCGCCCGGGATCGGCCGGTCCTTCAGGATCGGAAGGCCGTTGATGGTGATGCCCTCGTTCAGCGCCGCATCGCGCGCCGCCATCGGATCGCGGCCGGAGTTGTTCATGCCGTCGCCGGAGATGTCGAGCACGCGCCGTGTGCCGGTCCACGGTGCCTGCGCAAGCACGCCGCGCGAGAAGTCGATCGCACCTGAGATCGAGGTCCAGCCATGCGCTCGCGGCGGATGCCGCTCCATCGCGCCCACCCAGGCCTCCGCTTCGGCGAGTGAGGAAATACGCGTCCACGGCACCGGCTGCGACTGATAGCTTTCGCCGGACCATTCGACATAGGCGACGCCGACGGCGCCGAGAGGGCCGTTGCGGATGACCTCCATCACCCGCGGATGGGTGAGCGAGGCGTAGTAGCCGTCGCGCTGCAGCCGCGCCTCGTCCTCGTCCACCGAGCGCGAGACATCGGTGGCGAGTACGAGCAGCACGTCCACCGGATCCTCCGCGGCACGTGCCGGGCGCAGCAGCCCCGCCATGGCCACGGCGGAGGCCGCGGCCGCAATGATGCTCCGGCGCCGCATACGCGCCTCCTTGGCTGTTTGCTTCGAAGGACCAAAGCGCGGAGAGGCGGGGGGTTCGTTGCAGCGGTGAGGGCCACGCGCAGGCGTGACTTGACCGCGGACCGGGAAACTGCGTAGGCGGCGCAGCGGCAACCGTTGCCCGGCTGCGCCGGCGTTCAGCCGCGGGCCGCGGCCTCCGCCGGCGCGGGCCGCCGCAGGTGGCGCGTCAGCCAGGCGCCGACATCGTCCATCATCGTGTAGATCACCGGCACCACGACCAGGCTGAGCAGCGTGGAGGTGACGAGGCCGCCGATCACGACCAGCGCCATGGGTGCGCGGAACTCGCTGTCGGCACCCACGCCCGCGGCGATATGCGCCATGCCTGCGGTCATCGCGATGGTCGTCATCACGATCGGCCGCGCCCGCTTGCGAGCGGCCTCGATCAGTGCCGTGCGGCGGTCGAACCCGGCCAGCCGCGCCTCGATCGCGTATTCCACCAGCAGGATCGAGTTCTTCGCAACGATGCCCATCAGCATCAGCACGCCGATCACCGCCGAGATGCCGAGCGCCTTCTGCGCCAGCAGCAGCGCCATCAGCGCGCCGCCGAGCGAGAGCGGCAGCGCCGACATGATGGTCAGCGGCTGCAGCACGCCGCCGAACAGCAGCACCAGCACCAGGTAGACAAGGCCGATGCCCGTGGCGAGCGCGATGGTGAAGCTGCCGAACAGCTCGGCCATGATCTCCGCATCGCCGGTCGAGCGCTCGCGCACACCTTGCGGCAGGTTGCGCATGATCGGCAGTTCCGCCGCCAGCCGCGTCGCCTCGCCGAGGGGCAGGCCGCCGAGCTCCGCCTCCACCGTCGCCTTGCGCACGCGGTCCAGCCGCTCGATCTGCGAGGGGCCGGCGCCGTGGCGGATCTCCGCCACCGCGTCGAGCGGCACCGGCATGCCGTTGCGGCCTTCCACGCGCAGCGCGCGCAGCTCCTCGATCTCGCCGCGGGCCTGCTGGTCGAGCATGACGCGGATCGGGATCTGCCGCCCCGGCAGGTTGAAGCGCGCCAGGTTCTGCGCGACGTCGCCGGTGGTGGCGATGCGCGCGGTGGTCGCGATGGCGGCAGGCGAGACGCCGAGTTCCGCCGCGCGCGCCTCGCGCGGGATGATCAGCAGCTCCGGCCGCGAGAGCGAGGCGGTGGAGCGCGCGCCGGCGAGCTGCGGGATGCCGCGCATCTGCTGCTCCAGCTCCTGCACCGCGCGCGACAGCGCCTCGGCATCCTCCGAAACCAGCGTGACGGAAAGCTTGGCGCCGGACTGTCCGTCGGCACCGAAGCGCACGCGGATGCCGGGGATGCGCTCCAGTTCCGGCCGCAGCAGCGCCTCGACCTGCTGTTGGCGCAGCCTGCGCTCGGCGGCCGGGACCAGCGTGATGGTCAGGTTCGCCATTCGCGGCTCGCCCTCGCGCGTGGTGCTGCCGAGCGCGGGACCCTGGCCGCCGGTGGCGCGCGTGCCGAGCGAGGCGAAGACCGAGGCGACCTCTGGCCGCGCCTTGATGATGCGCGTGGCTTCCTGCACCACCGCCTCGGTCTCGGCGAGCGTCACGCCGGGGGCCAGCTCGATCGCCAGCGAGGAGCGGCCGCGGTCGGCGGCTGGCACGAAATCCTGCGGGATCAGCGGCACCAGCGCGACCGAGGCGGCGAAGAAGGCGCCGGCACCGGACAGCGTGATCCAGCGGTGGCGCATGCACCAGCCGAGCAGGCTGAGATAGCGCCGGCCAATGGCGCCATCGCCGACCTCCTCGGACCGTGCTCCGCCTTTGCGCTGCTTCAGGAAATACGCGCCGAGCAGCGGCGTCAGCAGCCGTGCGACCACCAGCGAGAAGAACACCGCCGCCGCGACGGTCAGGCCGAACTGGCGGAAGAACTGGCCGGGGATGCCGGGCATGAAGGCGACGGGCACGAAGACTGCGAGGATCGTCGCGGTGGTCGCCACCACCGCCAGCCCGATCTCGGCGGAGGCGTCGAGCGCGGCCTTGAACGCGCTGCCATCGGTGCGACCGCGCAGGTGGCGCACGATGTTCTCGATCTCGACGATCGCATCGTCCACCAGCACGCCCACCACCAGCGTCAGGCCGAGCAGCGTGACGTTGTTCAGCGAGAAGCCGAGCCACTTCATCACGAAGAAGGTCGGGATCAGCGAGAGCGGCATCGCCAGCGAGGCGATGGCCGTCGCCCGCCAGTCCCGCAGGAACGCCCAGACCACCAGCACCGCCAGGCCGGCGCCGAACATCAGCGCCTCGATTGCGCCGCGATAGCCGGCGAGGACGAATTCCACCGTGGAGGCAACGCGCCGCAGCTCCACCTCCGGATGTGCGGCTTCCAGCTCCGCGACCTTGGCGGCGACGCCTTCGGCGACCCGCACTTCGGAGGAATCGCGCGTGCGCATCACCTCGAAGGCCACCACCGGGCGGCCGTCGAGCCGCGCGGCGGTGCGGACCTCCGCGGTGGCGTCGCTCACCTCCGCGATGTCGGAAAGCCGCGCTGTGCGGCCGCCGGGCAGCGTGATCGGCCGTTCACGCAGCGCCTCCACCGAAGGCGCGGAGCCGAGCGTGCGGATCGCCTGCTCGCCGGCGCCGAGCGTGCCGCGGCCGCCGGGCAGGTTGACGTTCTGCGCGCGCAGCTGCTCGTTCACCTGCCCGGCGGTGATGCCGAGTGCGAGCAGCCGGTCCGGCCGCAGCGCGACGCGCACCTCCCGCTCCACCCCGCCGATGCGGTTCACCTGCGCAACACCCGGCACCGAGAGCAGCGCCCTGGCCACGGTGTCGTCCACGAACCAGGAGAGCTCCTCCTCGCCCATGCGCGGCGCCTGGACCGTGTAGGTGAGCACCGCGCCGCCGGTGGCCTCCACGCGGGTGACCACCGGGTCGCGGATGCCGGCCGGCAGGTCGGAGCGGATCTGCGCCACCTTGTCGCGCACGTCGTTGGTGGCGCGGTCGATGTTCTTGCCGAGCTCGAACTCCACGACCGTGGTGGAGGCGCCGTCCACCACGGTGGAGGTGATGTGCTTCACGTCTCCCAGGCCGGAGAGCGCATCCTCCACCCGGCGCGTCACCTGCGTCTCCAGCTCCGAGGGGGCAGCGCCGGGCTGGGCGACGGTGACCACCACGGCCGGCAGGTCGATGTCGGGCGTGTTGTTGATGCGCAGCGAGGGGAAGGCGAACAGGCCGGCGAGCGTCAGCAGCGCGAACAGCACCGCGGTCGCGACCGGGTTGTGGATCGCCCAGGCGGAGATGTTGCGATGGTCGGCGGAGGAGCGGGTCTGCATGGCGTGCCCTCCGCTCAGCGGCGATCGGCGATGGCGGGCTCGGCCACGCGCACGCGGTCGCCATCGCGCAGGAAGCCAGCGCCGGAGACCACCACGCGTTCGCCGGCTTCGAGGCCATCGGCAATCTCAACCACGCCGTCGCGGCGCACCCCGGTCTGCACCTGGCGCAGCACGACGCGTTCGTCCTCCACCACCAGCACGGCGGGGCTGCCTTCGCGGAACAGCAGCGCGGATTGCGGCACCGTCAGGCGCGGCGTTGGATCGGGGATGATCTCGGCGCGCGCGAACATTCCGGGGCGCAGCCCCGAATCGGGTGGCAGCGCAACATGCACGGTGCCGAGCCGCGTCTCCGGCGAGACAGTCGGCGCGATGGCGCGCACCTCGGCCTCGATCACGCGCTCGCCGTGGATGACGCGCACCCGCTGGCCGGGGCGCAGGGCGGCGAGCTCCAGCTCCGGCACCCGGGCGTCGAGCTCGACACGGCCGTCGCGGATCAGGCGCATCATCTCCTGGCCGGGCTGCGTGACGGCGCCGGGAAGGGCGGTGCGGCGGGAGACGATGCCGTCGGTCGGCGCCAGGATGCGCGCCTGGGCAAGCCGGGCCACGGCCTCGTCACGGCGGGCGCGGGCGGAGGCGAGCCGCGCCTCGGCCTGGGCCTCGGCGGCCTCGCGCTGCTCCAGCGTCTGGCGCGGCACGCTCTGGGTGCGGGTGAGTTCGACGGCGCGGGCGAGGTCCTGGCGCGCGATGCGCAGCGCGGCCTCGGCCTCGGCAATGGCGGCCTCGGCCTGATCGCGCTGGGCGGTGAGGAGCGCGTCTTCGAGCCGGACCAGCAGCTGGCCTTCACGCACTGCTTCGCCTTCCTGCACCGGCACCTCGGCGACCCGCAGGCCCCCGGCTTCCGCGCCGATCACCAGCTCCTCCCAGGCAACGACGGAGCCATCGCCGGTGATGCGGCGGGCGAGCAGGGCGGGACGGGCCTCGGCCACGGTGACGGTCAGCGCCGGCGGCGGCGCTGCCAGCGGAGCGGCGGTCTGCGCCGGCACCGCCGGGTGCAGCAGGGCCGAGATGTCGTCGCGCAGCAGCAGGCCGCCAGCCCCCAGGGCAACGAGCAACAGCACCGCCAGCAGCCAGCGACGGCGCCGTGGCGCGGGGGGCGGGTCCGGCTCGGGCGCCGGGGCGCCGCGAGGCAGGACGGTGTCGGGCAATGGATGGTCCGGCATCGTTCCAGACTTCAGGCTCTTGCTTATCGACCGTCTGGTCAATACGTGTGGGGCGTATGTGGCCATGTTGACCGATTGGTCAATAGCCCGAAGTGTAACGGAAGCGGGAGAGCGGATTGAGCCAGGGCACGATGCGGGCAGAGGCAGGCGGAGGCGGGGCAGGGCCGTCGCGCCGCAGGCTGTCCGCGTCTGAACGCATGCCGCAGATCCTGGATGCGGCGCTGGAGGAGTTCGGCGAGCGTGGCTATGGCGGTGCCAGCATGGCCGCCACCGCCTCCCGGGCCGGCGTCGCCAAGGGCCTGATCTACCACTATTTCCCGAGCAAGGCGGAGCTGTTCAAGGCGGTCGTCCGCTCCTGCATCCAGCCGGCCTTCGCGGAGTTGGAGCGGTTGGTCGTGGTCTGGCCCGGCCCGCGGGCGGAGCTGCTGCAGCGGATCATCGAGTTCGGCCATACCCGCGTGGGCGAGGAGCCGCGCCAGCAGATGCTGTTCAAGCTGCTGCTGGCCGAGGCCTCGCGCTTCCCCGAACTGGCAGAGTTCTACCGCGCCGAGGTGCTCGCGCGCGGGCTTGGCTTGGTGGGCCAGGTGGTGCGTGCGGGCGTCGCCTCGGGCGAGTTCCGGGCCGACGCGGCCGACGAACCGGGCCTCGCCGCGGTGCTGCTGGCGCCGGCGGCGATGGGAGCGGTGTGGCGGCTGATGATCGGCGAGGACCGCGCGCCGGATCGGCAGGAGATGTGCCGCGCGCATGTCGCGCTGGCGCTCAACGGGCTGCGCAGGCAGCCCGGTTGAGCGGCCACCGGGATTACGGCACCTCCACCTCGAACAGCGGCGCGTATTGCTGCGCACCGAACACGTCGTGCTCGCCGGGGCTGCCGGAGGGCTTCTCGCGCCGGATCGTGAACTTGATGGCGTTGGCGGGTTCGAACACGACGAAATCCGTCACCCGCTCGCGCGGGATGCGGTAGAGCGCGGCGACCTTCTCCGGGCTCAGCACGCCGGAATCGCGGACCTTCTCGAAATTCGCGCGTTCCTTGAAGATCAGGTCGAAGGTGATGTGGTCCACGCCCGCATTCTTGCTGCGGATGGTGCTGGCGAGGTCGCGCAGCGTCGGCATGTTGCGCATTCTCAGGCCGCCTTCTTCGCGCTGCCATCCACGACGGACATCTCGGTGCGGAACAGCTCCGCCGCATCACGCACCGGCATGACGTGGTTCAGCGTCCATTCATAGCCCGGCTTGCCGACCAGGATCTCGTCCGACATCAGTGCTGCCGCGCCGGCAGTGCCCTTCACCTCGGCAAGGCGCGCGTAGAACAGGTTGCGGGCGGCGAGCGCGCAGATCTCCTCGGCGCGCTTCGCATCCTGGCAGACGGTTTCCACAACGATGCCGAGCTCGTGCGGGCGCAGCGGCGGGCTGGGCTCCAGCGCGCCCATCACCCCGTCGCGGCCGTAGACGTGATAATACACCGTCCAGCCCGCGCTTTCCGGCGCGCCGAAGCGCTCCGTGAGCCGCGCGCGGGCCCAGGCCATCGCCTTGTCGATGTTCTCGATCGTGTAGGGATCGCGGATGCCGACGATGGCCAGCCGTCGCTCGCCCACCTTGCCGGCACCTTCCAGCTTCACCATCGGCTGGGCGGAGGGCACGAATCTCGCACCCGTGGCGCGCGCCGTCTTCTCGTCCCACTGCTCGTAGCGGACATCGCTCATGTCCACGTAGCCCGAGGCGACGTATTCGCGGAACGGATCGCGCCGCTCGTACATCGCGTGGGAGGCGAGCGAGGCCGGCGTGCAGCGCTGGCCGGGATGCATCGCGGTGACCTTGATGTCGTCCTCGCTGATGCGGCCGAGGATGCTCTCCTTGCCCATGAAGGGCTCGCAGCAGAAGGAGGCGCATTCCATCAGCTTGCCGGCGTAGTACGCGGTGGCCGGCGACATGCCGGCGTTGAGCAAGGGTGCCGCGAACAACGCGCAGTCGGAGGCACGGCCGGCGATCACCACCTCCGCGCCGGCCTTCAGCGCGGCGGCGATCGGCTCGGCGCCCATCACGGCCACGATCCGGTCGGTGCGGCCGATCAGCGCGGCATCAGCATCCGGCCTTCCGTCGAGGCCCTGCACCACGGTACCGGCGCCCATGCGGCCGATCACCTCCTCGCGCGTCAGCTCGGCGAAAATCGTCGCCATGCGGAACGGTGCGAGGCCGTGCTCGGCGGCGATGTCGCGGACCATCTGCGCGAATTGCCGCACGCCGCGGTCGGTGCCGGTGTCGCTGACCGAACCGATGATCATCGGCACGCCGAGCCGGCGCGCCTCGACCAGCATGATCTCCACGTCGTGGCGCTGCCAGGCCGCCGGGCTTGCCTGGCCATCGGCGCCGAGCGGGTAGGGGCCGATGTCGCAGCTGCCGCTGTCCGCGATGATGAAATCCGGCTTCAGCGCGCATCCCGCGCGGAAGGAAGCGGGTTCGAGGGGCGTGAAGCCCAGATGCCCGGTGGGGCAGAGGATGGTGATCTCGGCCATGTGCTGAAGGCCCCTCCGTCGGGCCGCATCGTTCCCGGCGGGCTTTGCACACCCCGTGCCAGAGCTCAGCCGGTCGGCGCCGCCATGCCCAGCTTCAGCATCTGGTGCCTCAGCGCATGCCGGCTGAGGCGCAGGCGCTGCGCCGCGCGGCCCTGCCGGCCGCCCGCCTCCTTCAGTGCGGCGCCGATCAGGGCGCGCTGGAAGTCCTCCGTGCCGGCGTGGAAGCCGAGATGCAGCGGCAGATGCGCAGCACCTTCGCCACCCATCCCGGGCGCACGCGGCGGTGCGCGGCCCTCCACCTCCCGCAGCAGGCGATCGGGCAGGTGGCGCATCAGCACCTGGTCCTCGCTTTCCAGGATTGCGATGCGCTCGATCAGGTTCTCCAGCTCACGGACATTGCCGGGCCAGGAATAGCGGCGGAAGGCCTGGGCGACGGCCGGTTCCAGGCCGCGGATCACCCGGCCGCAGCGCGCCGCGTGGTGGGCGACGAAGGCCTCGGCCAGCAGCAGCACGTCGTCGCCACGGGCGCGCAGCGGCGGAATGTTCACCGGCACCACCTGCAGCCGCCAATAGAGATCGTCGCGGAACCGCCCGGCCGCGACCTCGGAGAGCAGGATCTTGTTGGTCGCCGCGACGAAGCGGACATCCACGCCGATGGACTTCACCGCGCCCACCCGGCGGAAGCGCTGCGTATCGAGCAGCGTCAGCAGCTTGGCCTGCAGCTGCGGGTCCATTTCGCGGATCTCGTCCAGGAACAGCGTGCCGCCATCGGCGGCCTCGATCAGCCCGGGCTTGGTGACCGTGGCGCCGGTGAAGGCGCCGCGCTCATGCCCGAACAGTTCGCTTTCCATCAGGCTGGCGGGGATGGCGGCGCAGTTCACGTCAACAAAGGCGCGGTTGGCGCGCGCCGAGAGGCGATGGATCATCCGCGCCACCAGCCCCTTGCCGGTGCCGGTCTCGCCATAGATCAGCACCTGGTGCACCGGGCTGGCGGCGATCCGTGCGACCAGGGCGCGCACCGCACGGATGCTGTCGTGCTCGCCGAGCAGATCGGCCTGCGGCATGGCGTGTCCGGCCCCTCCCGGCGCGGAGACTACGCCAAGGCGTGCGTTTCGCGCCATCCGTCCGGTGCGGGCTCGAACCGGCGCCAGGGCGTGCTGCAGGGCGGCCCGAGCGCGAGCTGCGCCGTCCCGTTGCCTGTATCCCAGACCGCGCCGGCCAGGGTGGGGGAGGGGTCGGGCGCATGGCGGCAGAGTGCGGTCGGCGCGTGCAGCGCCAGCACCGCGCGCGGATCGCGCGCCGGATCCGCGGCCAGCGCCGCGCGCAGCGTCTCGAGCCGACCCAAGGAATGCGCCACCGCCGGCAGGTGCTCCGGTGCGGCGGTGTAGTGGTTGGTGTGCGCGACGCACGCGCCCTGCTCGATATCCACGCGGCGGTGGCGCAGCTCCACCGCCGCCGCGGCGCCGCTGCGGTCGGCCAGCACCAGGCTGCCGCCGCCGGCATGCGGCAGGCTGCGGATCAGCGCCAGCGCCTCGGCGACGGTGGTGCAGCGCGCGAGCAGCGCGTTCATCAGGAAGTAGCGCAGGATGCCCGGCCCGTGATCGGCGGTGGCGATCTGCGTATCCGCCAGCGCGAGGCCGTCACTGTTCATCCCCGAGGACCACGCCCCCGGGGCGCCGAGCGAGCCGAGGCAGAGCACGCGCCGCCCGCGCCATGCCGGGTCCTCGTGCAGGAAGATGCGCTGCAGCCCGACATGCTCGGGGCGGAAGTCGCGGTTCTTCGCGACCACGCCATCGCGCGCGAAGGCAGTGCAGCCATCGTCGTCCCTTGGCGTGGCGGCCAGGTCGTTCAGGCAGCCGATGTGCAGGAAGTCGAACACCTCGTCATCGCCGAGGCCGAAGCCGGTGGCGATGCCGCAGATCTCCAGCAGCGCTTCCGGCGCGAGGCGCGCGGTGATGGCGCCCTGCGCCTCCAGGAAGGGCACGTCGCGTCGCGCGGCGGCAAGGCGGGACCGGATCGCATCCCTCACCGCCGGTGCGGCCTCCGGGCATGCGCGCGCCTGGCCGAGGCCGCGTTCGCGCGCATCGCCCCGCAGCACCACCACCGCGCTCATCCGACGCCTCCGTCATGCAGGTGGCAGGCGGCGGCGTGGCCGGTTTCGGCAAGCGCCACGCGCCGCGGGATCTCGGTGCGGCAGCGCGGCCCGGCTTCGGGGCAGCGCGGATGGAACGGGCAACCCGGCGGCGGTGCGAGCGGCGAGGGCAGGTCACCCGCCGCCACGTGCTGGCGCACCGCCGGCGTATCGAGCCGCGGCACGGCCGCGAGCAGCGCCTGGGTGTAGGGATGCGCCGGGCGGCGGATCACCGCATCGCGGGGCCCTTCCTCGACCACGCGGCCGAGATACATGACCGCGATCCGCGCCGCGAGATGCGCCACCACCGCCAGATCGTGCGAGATGAAGAGCATCGCCAGGCCGAGCTCGTCGCGCAGTTCCCGCAGCAGCGCCAGCACCTGCGCCTGCACCGAGACGTCGAGCGCGCTGACCGGCTCGTCGCAGACCACGAAATCGGGGTGCAGGATCAGCGCGCGGGCGATGCCGATGCGCTGGCGCTGACCGCCGGAGAACTGGTGCGGGTATCGGTCCAGATGCGCGCGCGCCAGGCCGACGCGGTCGAGCATCGCGCCGACACGCCGCTCCGCCTCGGCGCCGCGCAGCTTCTCATGCAGCGCCAGCGGCAGGCTGACGATCTCGCGCACCGTCCGGCGTGGGTTCAGCGAGGCGTAGGGGTCCTGAAAGACGATCTGCATCCGCCGGCGCAGCGGCCGCAGTGCGGGCTCCGGCAGATGCGCGATCTCCTGCCCGTCGAAGCGGATGGCGCCGGCGGTGGGCTCGTGCAGCCGCAGCAGCAGCCGGCCGAGGGTGGACTTGCCACAGCCGCTCTCGCCGATCAGGCCGAGGGTCTCGCCGCGGCCGATGGCGAGATCCACGCCCTCCACGGCGCGCACCAGGCGCACCGGCTTGCGCAGCAGCCTCTCGCCCAGGCCATGCGCCAGCGCGTAGTGCTTGGTGACGCCCTGCGCCTGCAGCAGCGGGGTCATGGCGAGACCTCGGCGGCGCGGATGCAGCGCGAGAGGCGTGCGTCGCCCGATGGCGCCAGCGCAACCGGTCGCGCGCAATCGGCGATGGCGAGCGCGCAGCGGTTGCGGAATCGGCAGCCGGCATCCACGGTGGCGAGATCCGGCACCTGGCCGGGGATCGGGTGCAACGGGCGGTCCGGGTCTTCCAGCCGCGGCAAGCTTTCCATCAGGCCGCGCGTGTAGGGGTGGCGCGGGCGCGCGATGACCTCGGCGGTCGGGCCGGTCTCCACCACCTGGCCGGCATACATCACGATCACCCGCGGGCAGCGCTCCGCCACCACGGCGAGGTCGTGGGTGATCATCGCCACCGCGAGCCCCTGCTCTGCGCGCAACTCGTCCAGCAGGTCGAGCACCTGGGCGCGGATCGTCACGTCGAGCGCGGTGGTCGGCTCGTCCGCCACCAGCAGCTTCGGCCGCGCGGCGAGCGAGATGGCGATCATTGCGCGCTGGCGCATGCCGCCCGAGAACTGGTGCGGATAGTCGCGCAGGCGCAGCACGGAATCGGGGATGCCGACGCGCGTGAGCAGCCGCACCGCCTCGGCGATCGGGTCGCCGGGGATGGCGTGGGCGCGCAGCGTCTCGGTGATCTGCGTGCCGATGGTCAGCGAGGGGTTCAGGGCCGAGAGCGCATCCTGCATCGCCAGCGCCACCATGCGCCCGCGCAGCGCGCGCAACTCGCCGGCCGGCAGGCGGCGCAGGTCGCGGCCGTCGAAAATGATCTCGCCGGCTTCCACGCGGCCCGGCGGGCGGACCAGGCCGAGCACGGAGAGGAAGGTGACCGACTTGCCGCTGCCACTCTCGCCGACCACGCCGAGCGCCTCCCCGGCGGCGATGTCGAAATCCACGCCGTCGACGGCGGCCAGCGGGCCGCGGCGCGTCGGGAACACCGTCCGCAGTCCCCGAACCGAAAGCAGCGGCGCGTTCATGAGCTCTGGTGCAGCCTGGGGTCGAAGGCGTCGCGCAGGCCCTGGCTCGCCAGGTTGATCGCCAACACCAGCGCCAGGATGCAGAGGCCCGGCAGCGTCGAGACCCACCAGGCATCCACCAGGAAGTCGCGCCCATCCGCCACCATGGATCCCCAGCTCGGCGTCGGCGGCTGCACGCCGAGGCCGAGGAAGGAGAGCGAGGCCTCCATGATGATCACATACGCCATGCGGAAGGTGGCGACGACGAGAACGGGCGAGAGCACGTTGGGCAGGATCTCGCGCATCATGATGTGCCGCGGCGAACAGCCGAGCGCGCGCGCGGCTTCCACATACTCCTGCTCGCGCGCGGCCAGCGTCTCGCCGCGCACCACCCGGCAGGTGAAGACCCACTCCTTCAGCACCAGCGCGAGGATGATGTTGTGCAGCCCCGGCCCCATCATTGCCATCAGCCCGATGGCGAAGACCAGGTACGGGAAGCCGAGCAGCGTATCCACTAGGCGCGAGACGAGGGTGTCCACCCAGCCGCGCAGATAGCCCGCGGCGAGGCCCGCCAAGGTGCCGATCACCGCGGCGATCCCCACCACCAGCGCCGCGACCGAAAGCGAGACGCGTGCGCCGTGGATGAGGCGGGCGAGGATGTCGCGCCCGAGCCCGTCGCAGCCGAGCCAGAAGCCCGGCTCGGTGTTCGCGTCCGCCCAGGCCGGGGCGCAGAGGCGGCGAAACAGATCGGCCTCGGTAGGGTCCTGCGGCGCGATCCAGGGGGCGAAGAGTGCCAGCAGCGCGAACAGCACCACCATGGCGGAGGCCAGGACCGCCGTGCGGTTGCCCGCGAGCCGCCGCAGTGCAAGCTGCGTGGGCGAGAGGGGCGGCGCTTCGAGAACGGCGCCGCTCACAGCCGCACCTTCGGATTGAGCGCCGCGTAGAGCAGGTCGGCGATGAAGTTCAGCAGAACATAGGTGACGGCGTAGAGCAGCACCGCGGCCTGCACCAGCGGGTAGTTCCGCGCGAAGATGCTCTCCACGACGAGGCGCCCGAGTCCGGGCCAGCCGAACACCGTCTCCACGATCATGTTGCCGCCAAGCAGTGAGCCGGTCTCGATCGCCAGCACCGTCACTGCCGGGATCAGCGCGTTCTTCAGTGCATGCAGGAACAGCACGCGCCGGCGCGACAGGCCTTTCGCCTCGGCGAACAGCACGTAGTCCGTTGCCAGCACCTCCGCCATCGCGCTGCGGATGACGCGCGCCAGCAGCGCCGCCGTGGGCAGGCCGAGCGTGATCGCGGGCAGGGCGAGATGCGACAGCGCCTTGAGGAAGGCGTCCGGTCGGCCCGCCGCCAGCGTGTCCAGCAGCAGGAAGCCGGTGAGCTGCGGCACCTCCGCATCGAAGGGGATGCGCCCGCCCACCGGGAAAACCCCGAGATGCACGGCGAAGAGCAGGATCAGCAGGATCCCGAACCAGAAGCCCGGCAGCGAGACGCCGAACAGCGAGATGGCCGAGAGCGCCCGGTCCAGCCAGCTGTCCCGCTTCACCGCCGCCGCCACGCCGAGCGGCACCGCGACCAGCACGGCGACCAGCAGCGCGACCAGCGTGAGCTCGATGGTCGCCGGCAGGCGTTCCGCGATCACCTCGAAGACCGGCCGACGATGGAAGAAGGAGGTTCCGAAGTCACCGGTCAGCGCATTGCCCAGAAACACCAGGAAGCGCTCGGCGACCGACCGGTCGAGGCCTAGGTCGCGGCGCAGCGAGGCCGCCTGCTCCTCGGTGGCCCGCTGGTCGGCGAGCATGATCTCGACCGGATCGCCCGGCGTCAGCGTCATCATCAGGAAGACGATGATGCTGACGCCCAGCAGCACGACCGGGAGCTGGACGAGCCTCTCGAGGATCCTCGAAAGGCTCATGCTTTCCTTGCGAAGTGCTGACGCACTTCGCCCTCAGGCGCCGGCGCTTCGCTTGGCTCGCCGCACTCGCGGCGGGCCGCATTCGCGGCCTCGGCCGGCTGCGTCGGCCGCAGGTCAGGACTTAGCGAGGCGGGTATCACCCGGCGATCCGCACCCGGTGCAGGTTGATGCGGCTGTCGGCCTGCGGCTTCCAGCCCTCGATGCGGCGCGAGACGCCATAGATGTCCTGCGGCAGCCACAGGAAGATCCAGGGCGCCTGCTCGCTGACGATCTGCTGCGCGCGCAGGTAGCCCTGGCGCCGCTTCTCCTGGTCCGTCTCGGTCTCGGCGGCATCCAGCAGGCGGTCCACCTCGGCGTTGGAGAAGCCGGCGCTGTTGCCGCGGCCGCCAGTCTTCAGCGTCGGGAGCATGATGTCCGAGGGATCGAGCGCGCCGTTGCCCCAGGAGGTGAGATACATGTCGCGCTCCCGCCGGCGCTCGGCGTTCTGCCACATCGGGCTGAGCACCGCGCCTTCCCACACCTGCGCACGCACGCGCAGGCCGGTGCGGGAGAGCAGGGCGGCAATGGCCTCGGCGATCTCGCGCGTCGCGCCCGTGGTGTCGATCACCATCTCGGTGCCCGGTGCCACGCCGGCCTCGGCCAGCAGCGCCTTGGCGCGGTCGAGGTCGTAGGCATATTCGGGCAGGTCCGGGTTGAAGCCGAAGGCGTCCGGGCTCATCACGCCGCGGAGCGGCGTCGCGGTATTGCCGAGGATGCGCGAGATGATCGCGCCCTTGTCGAGCGCATGGTTCAGCGCGCGGCGTACCCGCACATCGTCGAACGGCTTCTTGGCCAGGTTCAGCGAGACGAAGAAGGTGCGCGTGCCGTTCACCTTCATCACCTGCGCGTTGCGGCTGGCCTCCACCTGGCGGATCGCCGAGGGGGGCAGTTCGTTGATGATGTCCACCTCGCCGGCCAGCAGCGCGGCGACGCGCGAGGAATTCTCCGAGATGACGCGGAAGATCACGCGGTCCACCTGCGCGGGGCCGGCCGGCGGGATCTCCGGCGAACCGCCATAGTACTCGGCGAAGCGCTCCATGATGATGGCCTCGCCGCGGCGCCAATCCACCAGCTTGAACGGGCCGGCGCCATCGGGGCGGGTCTGCATGCCGTCCTGGCCGACTCGCTCGACATGGCGGCGGTTCACCACCTCCTGGAAGGGCAGCATGGCCTGCATCAGCGCCCAGGGCGCGTTGAGGTGGAGGCGCACCGTGCGCGGATCGACCACGGTGGTATCCTCGAGGGGGCCGAGCAGGCTCTTGCGCGGGCTGGTCTGGCCGCCCATCGCATTCGTCTTCACCAGGCGGTCGAGGGTGAACTTGATGTCCTCGGCGGTCAGCGCGTCGCCGGAGTGGAACCTGATGCCGTCGCGGATGCGGATCTCGTAGGTCTTCGCATCCACCGCGCGGAAGCTCTCCGCGATCTCGTTCCGGATGCGCATCTCGGCATCGCGCGTCAGCAGACCGTCGTGGAGGTTGCGGATGATGGTCTGCGTCTCGCGGTTGCGGTGGTTCGCGGGGTCGAGGGTCAGCGCATCCTGTGTGAAGCCCACGCGCACCTCGCGCGCGGCGCGCTGGGCGGCGGCCGGGCGTAGCTGCGTGAGGACGAAGGGCGTTGCGAGTGCGCCAAGCAGGGCGCTGCGGCGTGTCGTGCTCATGCGTCTCACCGTCCCATTTCGTGAAGCCGGATGGTGGGCTAGCAAGCCCCGTGCCGGGAACAACAAAGCTGGAGGTGGGAGGCGCCTGCCCGCCGGCGTTGTCGCTGCCCCGGGTCGCTTGCGTGAAATTCGCGCGTGGGCGCGCAATCCGCGCTGTTGCACTGGCGCGTCCGGCTGCCCCAGGCCCGAGTCGCTTGAGGTTTTGGCACCGAACTGTTAGTTGAATGGTGCTCGGACATAGGGATACCGGTCATGAAGTCTGTGTTGCTCGGTGCGGCCTTCGCTCTGCCCATCGTGCTCGCCGCCGGACCTGGCGTCGCGCAGACCGATCCCGCCGCACGTGCGCTGATCCAGCAGCTGCTGCCGCGCACCTCGGTGGACACCACGCGCGGCATCCGCCCGGTCGGTCCCGCCGCCGGCGGCGCCACCGCGCCGGCCCCGGTCGCCGCGCCCGCCGCCGCGCCGCCGCCCGTTATCACCGCCCCACCGCCTTCCGTGGCCGCGCCGGCGCCAAGCACCCCGCGTACCGCCGCCGCCGCCCCGCGCGCGCCCGAGCCGCCGCGCGCCACCACCGCGCCTGTCGGTGTCGCGGCAGCAAGCATCACCGTCACCTTCCCGTCGGGCTCCGCCGAACTGACGCCGGAGGCCATGGCAGCGCTGCGCCCGCTCGGCGAGGCGCTGGCCTCTAGCGACCTCGCCGCCTTCCGCTTCCGCATCGAGGGCCACACCGACAGCGTCGGTCCGCGTGACGCCAACCAGAGCCTGTCGGAACGCCGCGCCGCGGCGGTGCGCGATCACCTGGTGCAGCGCTACGCCGTGGATCCGCGCCGCATCGAGACGGTCGGCCGCGGCGAGGGCGACCTGCTCGTTCCCACCGGCGACGAGGTGGCGGAGCGACGGAACCGCCGCGTGCAGGTCGTCAATCTCGGCGGCTGAAGCCGGCGACGCTGCGCCCGCCAACCGCACCCTGGGTTGGCGGAGCCCCGTCGCGTATACCGCTCGCCGAGCGAACTGGCGCTGGTCAAAACCCTAACGCCGTCTTAATATCTCGCCAGTTGCGTTGCTGTCCCGCGAGCCAACCAGCGCGCGGGGGCGCGCGGTCATAAGGGGCGGCGGGACCATATGCGGCTTCATCCTTCGCTGGTCGCGCTGCTTGCCGTGCCTGGGCTTGCCCTCGCCCAGGTCGCGCCTCCCCCGCTGACGCCGGGCCGCGTGCAGCAATTGGCTCCCGCCGAGGCGCCGGGCCTGGCGCCGGCATTGCGCCCGGCTATCCCGGATGCCGCCCGCGGCCCTGGCGAGCAGATGCGCGTGCGGATCGTCGCCGTGCGGCTCAGCGGCAACGCCGCGGTGCCGGATTCCGAGCTGATGCCGGTTCTCCAGCCGCTGGTCGGGCAGGAGGTGCCGCTCGCTGCCATCGAGGATGCGCGCATCCGCCTGATCTCCGCCTATGGCCGCGCGGGCTATCCCTTCGTCACCGCCTCCGCCGGGTTGTCGCCGGAAGGCGAGGGCGCGGCGCTGACCATGTCCATCGTCGAGGGGCACATTGCCTCGGTGAAGCTCGATGGCGACATCGGCCCGGCCGGGACCCAGGTGCTGCGCTTCCTGGAGCCGCTCGTCGGCGACGGGGCCATCACCACCGCGCGGCTGGAGCGCGCGCTGCTGCTGGCCGGCGACATCCCCGGCGTGACGCTGCGCAGCGTGGTCCGCCCGCTGCAGGGCGGCGAGGCCGGCGCGCTGGAACTTGTCGCGCAGCTGCAGCGCCAGGCCTTCAGCGGCTACCTGGCCGTGGACAACCGTGGCTACCGGCTCACCGGCCCGGTGCAGGCGATCCTCTCTTACGGTGCCAATTCGCACACCTCCCTCGGCGAGCGGATCGAGGCGACGATATTCCAGACCCAGGATTGGGAGCAGAGCTTCGGGCAGGTCGCGGGCGAGGCCTTCCTCGGCGGTTCCGGTCTCCGGCTGCGCGGCTATGCCGGCGCCGGGGTCACCAACCCGGGCGGCGTGCTGGCGGCGATCGGCTACCAGGGCCACACCACGGTGGCGGGGCTGGCGCTGCAGTACCCGATCATCCGCAGCCGTCCGCTCAACCTCTTTACCAACCTGCAGTTCGATTATCTGGACAGCGAGGTCGAGGTCGGCACGCCCGGCACGCGCCAGAGCTTGGACCAAGTGCGCACGCTGCGCTTCGGCTTCGAGGGCAACGCGCTCGACACCTTCTTCCCCTTCGCGCCAGCGCCAGCCATCAACAGCGCTGCCATCCGGATCCATCGCGGCCTGTCCTGGTTCAACGCGACCGGCTCGACCGACCTGCCTGGCCCGGCGCGGGTGCAGAGCGACTTCGACTTCGTCAAATGGAGCGGCGAATTCAGCCGCACCCAGCCGCTCTGGGTGCCGGCCGAGGGGCTGATGCTCAGCGTGTTCGGCCAGGTCGCCGGCCAGGTGAGCGACGACATCCTGCCGCTGTCGGAGAAGTTCCTGTTCGGCGGCAACCGGCTCGGCCGCGGCTTCTATGCCGGGCAGGTGACCGGCGACAGCGCGCTCGGCGCCACCATCGAGTTGCAGCTCGATGTGCGCCCGCCGCCCTTTCAGATCCCGGGCTTCGGCACCGATCTGGTGGAGGTGCAGCCCTCGGCGCAGTTCTACCTGTTCCGCGACTTCGGCCGCAGCTGGGAGAACCTGGAGACCGACGTCAACGTGACGCTGGAATCCTGGGGCGGCGGCGTGCGGCTGTTCCTGACCGAGAATGTCCAGCTCGATGTCGAGGCGGTGCGCCGGCTGACGCGCCGCGTCGATGCGGGCGGCGGCAGCGTGCCTCCGCTGGACGAGACTGCCGGCTTCTTCCGTCTGCTCACCAGGTTCTGAGGCGCACGATGACCGCACGGCCCCATCGCTCCGCCCGTTCCGCCGCCGTGCGGAACCGCGGCCTCCTGCCCGGTGCCGCCGCGCCCTCGGTGGCCGCGATCCGGCACGGGCTGCTCGCCACCACCGCACTGCTGCCGGTGGCGCTGCTGGCAGCGCCAGCCATGGCGCAGGCCCCGAGCGCCGCGCCGAGCGGTGGGCTGGTGAGCGCGGGCAGTGCGGCCATCAGCCAGTCGGCGACGACGACGCGCATCGACCAGACCTCCACGCGCGCCGCGATCGACTGGCAGCGCTTCGATGTCGGCCGCAATCACACGGTGCAGTTCAACCAGCCCAACGCGCAGTCCTGGACGCTGAACCGCGTCAACACGCCCGACCCCTCGATGATCGCCGGGCGCATCCAGGCAAATGGCGGGGTGGCGATTGTCAACCAGTCCGGCGTGGTCTTCGCGCCCGGTGCACAGGTGAATGTCGGCAGCCTCATTGTCAGCGCCGCCGGCATCACCAACCAGAACTTCATGGCCGGCCGGATGATGTTCGACCAGCCGGCGCGGCCCGGCGCGCGGGTCGAGAACCACGGCAACATCACCGTCGCCGAGCGCGGCCTCGCCTCCCTCGTCGCGCCGGGCGTCGCCAACAGCGGGTTGATCCGCGCGCGGCTCGGCCGCGTTGCGCTGGCCGGTGCGGAGACCTTCACGCTCGACCTCGCCGGCGACGGGCTGGTTTCGCTCGACGTCACGCAGTCGGTGCGCCGGGCGCCGGAGGGCGCGGTGGCGCTGGTGACCAACAGCGGCACGATCGAGGCGGCCGGCGGTTCCGTGCTGCTGACCGCCGATGCGGCGCGCGGCGTGGTGGACACCATGCTGCGCAACACCGGGCGGATCAGCGCCGATGGCGACGCGACGGCGGCGGCGGGCAGCGTGGTGCTGCGCGGCGGCGCGGGCGGCGATGTGCGGGTGGACGCCGGCACCATCAGCGCAACCGGCACCGCGCCCGGCGCGCGCGGCGGCAGCGTGCAGGTCGGCAGTGCGGGTGGCGCGGTGAGCGTGGCGCGCGAGGCGCGGCTCGATGCCTCGGGCGCAGGCGGTGGCGGCGCAATACGGATCGGCGGCGCGACGACGGGGCGTGCGACGGTGGCCGGCGAGGTTGCGGCGCGCGGCACCGGCGCGCGGGTTCGCGGTGGTCTCGTGACAGTGCAGGCCAAGGAGAGCGTGCTGGTCGCCGCGGGCGCCAAGCTCGACGCTTCCGGCACAGGCGGCGGCGGCACGGTGCTGACGGGCACCACCGGTATCGGCCGCGAGCAGACCATGGCCGCGACCACCACGGTGGAAGCCGGCGCCGAGCTGCGCGCCGATGCGACCGATGCCGGTGATGGCGGCGTGATCGTGGTGAACAGCACGGAACGCACCGAGGTCCGCGGCAGCCTCGCAGCGCGCGGCGGCCCGCAGGGGGGTGACGGCGGCTTCATCGAATTGTCAGGGCTGAGCGGCCTGACGCTGGCCGCCGAGGTGCTGCTGGATGCTCCGGCTGGCCGCGGTGGCACGGTGCTGATCGACCCCGACACCATCAACCTGGACGATGACGGCGACGCCAACGAGCCGCCGGTCGCCGGCACGCCCGGCCGCACCGCCGGCGCGATCCTGTTCGCGGATGGTGGCGGCGGCACCATCGACGTGGATGTGGATGCCATCAACAGCTTCACCGCCGGCGTGAACGTGCTGCTGCAGGCCAACAACACCATCAACGTCAAGGCCGAGGTCAATCGCAGCACCGCGGGCTCGGTCTTCCTGGAGACCAAGAACACCGGCACGATCAACGTCGATGCCGACATGCGGGCGCAGAACGGCTCGCTCGGCTTTCGGACCGGCACGCTGGCGCTCGACAACGTCACGCTGAACGCCAGCACCGACATCTCGGTCTCCGCCGATACGCTGAGCACCAGGAACGGCGTCACGCTGAACGCACCGACCCTCTCGCTGCGCGCCGACACCTTCACCCTGAAGAACTCGAACGTCTTCAGCGGCAGCACGCTGGTGGAGATCGGGCCGCGCAGCGTCGGCACGGCGGCCAGCGCCTTTGTGCCGGGCAACGGCATCACCATCACCACCGCGCTGCTCCGCCTCGGCCGGACAACGGCGGGAAATCGCACCTGGGGCTCGCCGGACGACACGGAAGTGACGGCGGATGACCTGGTGCTGACCAGCAGCATCACGCGCGCCGGCACCAACCTGGAGCTGTTCGCCACCGATCTGGTGCAGCTGCAGTCGGCCGTGAACATCGGCAGCGGCCAGCTCGCGCTGCGCACCACCGCGGCCGCCGGCCAGGTGGTGCAGGACGCCGCCGCCAGCATCACCGCATCCCGGCTCAGCGGCCAGTCCGGCACCGGCGGGTTCAATGTTGCCGACACGGCGAACGCGCTCGGCAGCCTGGGCGACATCGCCAGCACGGGCAATGTGACGGTCCGCAGCACCGGCAATCTCAGCATCGTCGGCGCCGTCAGCGGCGGCAGCGCGGGCGTGGTGCGGATCAGCGCCGCCGGCGCGCTCGGGGTGTCTGCGACCGGCTCGGTCTCGGCCGGCGATCTCGGCGGCACCGACCCCGCACCGGTGGCCGGCACGGGCCGCGTGCACCTGTGGGGCAGCTCGGTCACGCTGGCAGGCGCGGTGACCGGCGGCGAGGCGGTGACGCTGGCGGCCTCCAGCGATCCGGACAGCTTCGTGGCGGGCGGTGCCGTCACCCAGTCGGGCGTGGGCTCGATCCGCGCGGGCGAACTGGCCGTGCTCTCGGGCGGCGACGTCACCCTCGGGCTCACCACCAACCGCATCCTGTCCGTCGGCAGCGAGAGCTTCGGCGCCGGCACCACCGCCATCCGGTCCGACCGCGCCATGACGGTGACGGCCACGCCGACCTCCGTGCCGCATCCGGACGGCAGCGGTCCCACCACGCCCACGGCCGGCATCACCGCGCAGGGCGATGTCCGTCTGGCGGCGCCGGCGCTCACCATCGATGCGGCGCTGGTGGCCAGTGGCGACGCGACCAGCGGCGTCACGCTGGTCGCCGATGCGCTGACCTTCGGCGCGCCGGGGCTGATCCAGCCCGGCGCCGCGCTCACGCCGGGCACCGTGACCATCGCGCGCTTCACCGATGGCGTCATCGACCTCGGCGGCGCCGGCGCTGTCGCCGGCGCGCTGGAGATCACCAGCACGGAGCTGAACGCCATCGCTTTCGCCGGGCGCCTCAGGATCGGCGGCGGCTTCAGCGGGCTGACCTTGCCGCCAAGCGGCGCCGGCGGGTCCTCGGTCCAGGTCACGGCGCCGCTCGACCTGACCGCGCTCAGCATCGGCACGCTCG
>NZ_JAWLHG010000006.1:0-211131 GCF_041690465.1 Falsiroseomonas sp.
ATCTCCGCCTCCAGCCAAAGCTGGACGCCTACGAATCACACCCTGCCGCGCCGCATCCAATCACAAGCCGATTCCAGCCTGGGCTACTCGGGTCTAGCGCCCCTCAGCCGCCCTTGCGGATCCAGAGCCGAACGGTGCCATCCGCGGCTGCGTCCTGCCGCAGCACGGCATGCCCCTGCTCCGCCGCCGTGCGCGGCACGTTGCGGCGTGGCTCCTCGCCTTTCAGCCTGACCAGCAACACTTGCCCCGGCGCCATGCGGTCCAGCGCCAGGCGCGTGCGCACGAAGGTCATCGGGCAAGTCTCGGCAGTGATGTCCAGCTCATGATCGGCGGTCTGTTCTTCGGCATCGTAGGATACCATACGATCAATCTCCGTAGCGTGACGTAACGGCCGTTGCGGCTTAACGCCACCTGATAGTATATGTCCCCGCGCGACACGGTGCGGAGCCCTTTCCCGCCGCTCGCATCGCGGCGCCGGGAATTCCAAGCGGCCTCGACCACAAGCGGAAAGCACAGCCATGGCCGAAAACGCGGCAAACCAGGACCTCCTCGGCCTTACGGCGGAGATCGTCTCCGCGCATGTGTCGAACAACCCGGTCTCGATCTCCGATCTGCCCTCGCTGATCCAGGAGGTCTACCGGACGCTCTCCACGATGGGGCAGCCGGTGGTGGTGCCCGCGGAAAAACCGCAGCCTGCGGTGCCGATCAAGAAGTCCATCACGCCGGAATACCTGATCTGCCTGGAAGATGGCCGCAAGCTGAAGATGTTGAAGCGTCACCTCAAGACCGCCTTCAACCTCACACCGGACCAGTACCGGGAGAAGTGGGGCCTCGGCTCCGACTATCCGATGGTGGCGCCCAACTACACCAAGCACCGCTCCTCGCTGGCCAAGCGCATCGGCCTCGGCACCAAGCCACGCCTCGGCAAGCCGGCTGGTCGCGGCCGCTCCTCCGCCAGCGCCTGAGCGAGGCACCGCCGCCCCGTGCCGGCCGCTGGCCCGGCCGGATGGTGGTGGTCGGCCATGGACGGGGCTATTGAGGACTGCGCGCCGGGACATGTGCCCGGCCGGAGGACGCACTGCCCCGTATGCCGCACGACATGCCGATAAGCGCCGCCGTACCGCCCGAAGCAGCCGCACGCCCCGATCCCTCGCGGATCGAGCGGCTCTGCGTTGAGCGCGGGCTGAAGATGACCGGCCAGCGCCGCCTCATCGCACGCGTGCTGAGCGAGGCGGAGGACCATCCGGATGTCGAGGAACTCTACCGCCGGGCCAGCGCGCTGGATGCGCGCATCTCCGTGGCAACGGTCTATCGCACCGTCCGCCTGCTGGAGGAGAAGGGCATCGTCGAGCGGCGAGATTTCGGCGGCGGTCGCGCCCGCTTTGACCCCACGGACCGCGGCCATCACCATCATCTGATCGACGTGGACACCGGCAAGGTGATCGAATTCGAGGATGCCGAATTCGAACGTGTCGCGCGCGCCATCGCCGAGCGGCTGGGCTTCGGTCTCATCGGCCAGCGGCTGGAACTCTTCGGCCGCCGCAGCGAAACCTCCCCGGCACGGCCAGGCCGCAAGGCGGGCAAGTGAGATGAGCGTCGATGGGCCGCTGCCCGACGACCCGCCCCCGCCGCTGGAACCTCCCCCGCCGGGCGCCTTCGAGGAGCTGCGCGCCGGCAACCTCGGACTGCGCCTTGCCGAGGGCGCGGGCGAGCTGGATGCCGCCCAGGAGCTGCGCTTCCGCGTCTTCTACGAGGAGATGGGCGCACGCGCCGACCCCGCCACCGCCGCCGCCCGCCGGGACGCCGACGCCTTCGATGCGGTGGCCGACCACCTGCTGGTGCTGGATCACGACCTCGGCTCCGGGCCGCAGGCGGTGGTCGGAACCTACCGGCTGATCCGCCGCGCCGGCGCAGCCCGCCTCGGCCGCTTCTACTCCGAGAGCGAATACGACATCTCCCGCCTGCTCGACTGGCCCGGTGAGGTGCTGGAGCTCGGCCGGTCCTGCGTCGCGCCGCCCTACCGCACGCGCGGCACGCTGCAGTTGCTCTGGCGCGGCATCGCAGCCTACGTCTTTCGTCACCGCATCGACCTGATGTTCGGCTGCGCTTCGCTGCACGGCACCGACCTCGACGCGCTGGCGCCACAACTGACTTACCTCCACGCGAATCACCTGGCGCCGCCGGCGCTCTGCCCGCGCGCGGTGCCTGGGCGCTACGTGGCGATGGACCGTCTCCCGCTCGGCGCCGTGGACATGAAGGCCGCGCTCGTCGCGCTGCCGCCGCTGATCAAGGGCTATCTCCGCCTCGGCGGCTTCATCGGCGATGGCGCGGTGCTCGACGAGCAGTTCAACACCACCGATGTCTGCGTGGTGGTGAAGACCGACCTGATCACCGACAAATACTTCCGCCACTACGAGCGTACCGCCGGCGGCGGGTGAGCTGCGCGCACGAAGGGGACGGATCGTTCCCACGCCACGGCGCGGCTTGCCGCCAGCCGCCGGCCGGCCCACTTTCCCCCCATGTCTGCTGGCGCCCTGAACTTCGTCCGCCGCATTCCCGAAGGCGAGGACCGCGAGCGGCTCACCTGCGCCGATTGCGGATTCGTCGCCTACGAGAACCCGAAGATCGTCACCGGCTCGGTCGTGGTTCAGGATGGCAAGGTGCTGCTCTGCCGCCGCGCCATCGAGCCGCGCCGCGGCTTCTGGACCATCCCCGCCGGCTACATGGAGCTGAATGAGACGGTGGAGGAAGCCGCCCGCCGCGAGGCGCGCGAGGAAGCCTGCGCCGAGATCGCGATCGAGGGAATTCTGGCGCTCTATTCCATCGCGCGGATCGGCCAGGTGCAGGTGCTGTTCCGCGCGCATCTGGCCATGCCGGGCTTTGCCGCCGGGCCGGAAAGCCTGGAGGTGCGGCTGTTCGACTGGGACGAGATCCCCTGGCCGGACCTCGCCTTTCCCTCGGTGCACTGGGTGCTGAAGGCATGGCGCGAGCTGGGCGACCGTCCGCTCGGCGCGCCGGTCACCAACCCGCCCGAGGATCCACGCGGCACCAGCCGGATGCGGGAGCAGGGCGCATGAGGCGCGTGCCCGCGGTCCTGCCGTTGCTGGTGATCCCCGTGCTGGCGCTCGCAGCCTGTGCGCATCCCGAGCCGGAAGCGCCCCCCCGGGTGGCGGCAGCCCGCCCCGCGGTCGTCCTGCCGGCCAGCACCGCCGCCGCGGCAGCGACCGGCAAGCCGACGCGCATCCGCCCGACGCTCGACACGCCACTTGGACTGCTGCCGCTCTCCGGCGCGCCGCGGGCAGCCGAGCCGGCGCCCGTGCCGGATCGCAGCATCGAGCCGCCACGCGACGACTTCGCCTCGAGCCTCGACCCGAGCATCGAGCCGATGATGCTGCCGCCCGAGCGGCGCCTGGGCGCGACCTTCGGCCGCGAGCACCTGCGCGAGACCGGGCCGGACCGCCCGTTGGACAACATCCTGCCCGGCGCGCGGCTGCGGATCCCGTTCGAGAGCGAGGTGCGGCGCTGACCGGCCTCAGGCCAGCACCGGCCGCGCCGGTCGTCCGAAGATCAGCCGCCGCAGCGGCGGGACCACGCCCGAGGCGACGAGCCCGATCGAGAACAGGCACCAGATGGCGGGGATCTCGTTCGGGTTGCCGGTCAGCAACGAGGCGAGGATCGGCCCGGCCAGCGCGTGGAACACCACGAAGCGCCAGGCGCCGTAGAACAGCGGCACGATGAACACCGCGACCATGTAGGTCGGGAACGTCCAGACCGTGCCCGGCAGCAGGTCAATCGCCGGCACCAGCGCATTGTAGGGGATGTTCCAGGCGATGTGCCAATCGCCCGAGACGGTGCACAGCGCCGCCGCGCAGAGCGCCGTGCCCTCGCGGCAGGTGCCGGCCCAGTCGAAGGGGTAGAGTTGCAGCAGCATGGTCGTGGCCGAGGCACCGCCGGCCAGGTGGACGCCCGTGCGCATCCAGGCGGAGACGCCGCCGGCCAGCAGGGTCATGGCAAAGGCGTTGATGAACAGCGGCTGGAAGGCGATGTGCAGGTAGGAGAGCAGGGTGATCGCCTGGTTCGCCCCGCTGCCGCACTGGTCCACCACGCCGTAGCCGGCGACCTGCAGCCCCTCCATGAAGGTGAACCAGGCCACGGCGGCGGGCACGGCCGGCGGGTCGCCGCGACGCAAGGTCAGGACTGTCGCCGCGCTGCCGAGCGCAACCATTCCCGCCGAAACACCCATGGACCAGCACATGGCTGACCCTCCCCCCAATGCCCGACGACGCTAGAGGGAAAGGCCCCGGGCCGGAAGGCAGGCTCAGGCGCGCCCGCGCAGCCCAGCGAGCGTCACCGCCATCCGGTCGCCGAGGCCGCGCGGCGCCGGCACCTCCCGCCCCGCCGCGAGCCGCCGCAGGTCACGCGCCGCCAGCACCGCCGGCAACGCGGCTGCCACCGCGCCGCGCGGCACGCCGCCCGCGGCGGCACGTGCGGCCGCCAGGTCGCCGAGCCCCGCCTCGGCCAACCGGCGGATCACCGGCGCGGCCGACTCGGGCGCCTGGATCACCGCCGCGGCATCCAGCCCGGCTTCGGCCAGCGCGTCGCCGGGCAGCAGGCAGCGGCCCTGCGCGGCATGGGCCGCGACGCTGCGCAGCACGCCGGCCAGCCCATACGCCGCGCCAAGGGCCTGCAGCGCCACCAGTGCCTCGCCGGCCGCGCCGAGCAGCCGGCCCGCCGCCACCGCCACGCCGCCCGCCGTGCCGCGCAGATGCGCGGCGAAGGCGACGCGGGTCGGCAGGCCCTCCTCGGCGGCCTCGGCCTCCCGCGCATCGGCCAGCGCCGAGAGGTCGGCGGGATCGAGCAGCCCTGCCGCGATCGCGGCATGCAGCGGCGTTGCCACCTCGTGCCGGCGCGCCGGCCGGCCCTCCGCCGCCTCAGCCACCGCCTCGCGCCACCACTGCAGGCGGATCAGCGCCGCGATCGGGTTGCTCGCCGCCTCCCGTGCGCGGGCGAGTTCGTGATTGTAGGCCAGCAGGGCGAACAGCGCCGGGCGCCGCTCGGCGGGCGCGAAGAGCGCGCAGAGGAAGCGGTCCGGATCGTGCAGGCGGACGAAACCGGCCAGGTCGCCAGCCGTCTCGCCAGCGGGTGCGGAGGTATCGGGCATCCCGGGCCAGATGACGGTCCCGCGCAGTGGTTGCAAGCGCGGTTGACGCTCCCCCGGCCCAAGCCTAGGTCAACGACCGGCCAACTGTGCCAAACGGGAGAAATCCATGCCCTTCAGCCTGCCCCCCCTGCCCTATTCGACCAATGCGCTCGCCGCCAACGGTATGTGCCAGGAGACGCTGGAGTTGCACCACGGCAAGCACCACAACGCCTATGTCACCGCGCTCAACGGCCTGATCGAGAGCAAGGGCCTCGGCGGCAAGACGCTGGAGCAGATCTGCGCCGAAGCCGGCAAGGCCAGCGCCGACGGCCTGCCGGTGCTGAACCAGGCCGGCCAGCACTACAACCACGTCCTGTTCTGGCAGGTGATGCAGCCCGGCGGCGGCGGCGACAAGCTGCCCGGCGCGCTGCAAGCCAAGATCGACAGCGACCTCGGCGGACTGGCGAAGTTCAAGGAGGACTTCAAGCAGGCCGGCGTGACGCAGTTCGGTTCGGGCTGGGCCTGGCTGGTCATCGGTGGCGACGGCAAGCTCAAGGTGACCAAGACGCCGAACGGCGCCAACCCGGTCTCGACCGGCGAAGGCCAGCCGATCCTCGGCGTGGATGTGTGGGAGCACGCCTACTACCTCGATTTCCGCAACGTGCGCCCGAACTACCTGCAGAACTTCCTGGACAAGCTGGTGAACTGGGAAGTCGTCGCCGACCTGATGAACAAGGGCGGCCTGAAGTCCGGCCAGAGCGCCTGACACCGCCCGCCGGGAGGGACTCCGTCCCTCCCGGCGCCATGACGCCGCGGCGGAACCCGCGAGCGCGGTGCGCCGCCGCCGATCTCCCCCCATGCCACCGCATCATCATGATCGCGCCGCTATCGCTCTGCGCGGGCGATGCCATACAATGCGGAACGTCCAGACCCTGGGATGCCGACGGGTCTGCGATGCGGAGGCTGGCCAGCATCCTTTGCCCTCCCCGCGATCGCCGGGACGCGAACGGGCGGAGGCGCCGGGCCGCCGCCGGATGAGGAGAGACCGATGATGCTTGGGCGCCGAACCGCCTGCCTGTCCGCCATCGCCGCGGCCTTCGCGGCCACGCGTCCCGCGCTGGCGCAAGCGCGCGCCGTGGTGGCGTACACGGCCTTCTCCGATGGCGTGACGGCGCTGGCGCCGGGCTTCAAGGCGCGCAGCGGCGCCGATGTGCAGATCGTCGCCGCCGGCTCCGGTGAGCTGGTGCGGCGGCTGCTGGCCGAACGCACGCGCCCGCTGGCCGATTGCATCGTCTCGGTCGGCGGCGAGCCGATCGATGCCAATCCAGGCGTCTTCGCGCGATACACGGTGCAGGGCGACGCAGCCATACTGCCGGCGGTGAAGGTGAGCCCGAACTGGATCCCCTTCTCCGTCACCATCCCGAACGTGCTGGCGGTCAACACCCGCCTAGTGCCGGAAGCCGAGATCCCCTCCACCTGGGCGGAGCTCGCCGACCCGAAGTGGAAGGGCAAGATCGCTTTCGCCGGCGCCGATCGCTCCGGTTCGGCGCTGCAGCAGATGCTGCAGATCCTCTACAATTTCGGCGAGGACGAGGGCTGGCGCCTGTTCGAGCGCATGCTCGAGAACTTCGTCATCACCGGCAGCTCCGGCGCGGTGCCGCGCGGCGTGGCGCAGGGCGAATACGCGCTCGGCCTGACGCTCGAGGATTTCGCGGGCCGCTACATCGCCGGCGGTGCGCCGGTGCGTGTGGTTTATCCGCGCGAGGGCATCACGCTCGGCGCCGATGCGATGGCGCTGGTCGCCGGCGGTCCGAACCCGGACGGCGGGCGCGCGCTGCTCGACTACATCGCCTCGGTCGAGGCGCAGACGCTGATCGTGCAGCGCTTCGGCCGCCGGCCGATCCGCACCGATGTGGCGCCGCCGGCGGGCGCGGCCGATCCCTCGACGCTGCCGATCAAGAACATCCCCGTCGAGTGGTCGAACGCGCGCCAGCGCGAGGCACTGGCCCGCTACCTCCGCCTTGTCCGCCGCTGATCCGGCTTCCGGCCCGGCGCCGCATCTCGCAATCGCCGGGCTGGTCAAGCGATTCGGCGCCTTCACGGCGCTGGACCGCGTGGACCTCACGGCGACACGGGGCGAACTGCTGACGCTGCTCGGCCCTTCGGGCTGCGGCAAGACCACGCTGCTGCGCGTCGTCGCGGGCTTCCTGCAGCAGGAGGAAGGCTCGCTGCGCCTCGCCGGCCGCAGCCTGGAGGGCACGCCGCCGGAGGCGCGCAACTTCGGCATGGTGTTCCAGAGCTACGCCGTCTTCCCGCATCTCTCGGTGGCCGAGAACGTCGCCTACGGGCTGCGCGCGCGGCGCGTGCCGCGCGAGGCGGCTTCGCGGCGCGTCGCGGCGGCGCTGGAGCGCGTGCGGCTCGGCGGGCTCGCCGAGCGCTTCCCGGATGCGCTCTCCGGCGGGCAGAAGCAGCGCGTCGGCCTGGCGCGGGCGATGGTGATCGAGCCCGACCTGCTGCTGATGGACGAGCCGCTCTCCAACCTCGACGCCAAGCTGCGGATCGAGATGCGTGACGAGATCCGCCACATGCAGCGCGAGATGGGCATCACCACGCTCTACGTCACGCATGACCAGGAGGAGGCGCTGGCGATCTCCGACCGCATCGCGGTGATGGAGCGCGGGCGCATCCGCCAGCTGGGCCCGCCGAGAGAGGTGTTCGAATCCCCCGCCCATGCCTTCGTCGCGGAATTCGTGGGCGGCTGCAACTGGCTGGACGCGACGCTGCTGCGCGATGGTGCGGGCGCGGCCGCGCGCATCGGCGGCGGCGCGGCCTTCCCGCTGCCTTCCGCCGTGGCACGGCCGGAAGGTGCCGCGCGGGCGGCGCTGCGCAACGAGGATCTCCGACTCGCCACGGCGGAGGACCCGCCGGCCTGCTGCCTCACCGGCCTCGTGGCGAGCCTCGCTTATCTCGGCCCGCGCTCGCGCCTGCGGCTGCACCTGCCGGGCGGCGCGGCGCTGGAGGCGGACCTGCCGAGCGCGCTGCCGCTGCCGGCGGAAGGCGCCGAGGTGCGGCTCGCTTTCGATCCCGCAAGGCTGCTGCTGTTCTCCGCCGCCGACGGCAGCCGCATCGCATGAGCGCAACGCTCGCCGCGCCAGCCTGGCCCAAGCGCCTGCTGCGCGGCGTGCGGGATGACCCCTGGACGGCGATCGCCTGGGCGACCGTGGCCTTCATGCTGGTCTTCGTCGCGCTGCCGCTGGCCGAGCTCGCGCGGCAGAGCCTGATCGGGCAGGAGAGCGGCCGCTTCGGGCTGGAGAACTACCGCGCCTTCTTCGGCTCCGGCTATTTCCGGCGCGCGCTGTTCAACAGCCTGAAGGTCGGCGCGCTCGGCACGCTGATCGCGCTGGCCATCGGGCTGCCGCTGGCGCTGGCCTTCGCGCGCTACGATTTCCGCGGCAAGGCGTGGATCGAGATCGCGATCCTGCTTTCCATGCTCTCGCCCCCCTTCGTCGGCGCCTATGCCTGGATCATGCTGTTCGGCCGCAGCGGGCTGGTGACGCAGGCGGCGCGCGGCATCGGCATCGAGCTGCCGCCGATCTACGGCACTTTCGGCATCGCGCTGGCCAGCGCCTTCGCGCTCTACCCGATCGTGTTCCTGGTGGTGCGCGGCGGCCTGGCGCGGGTGAACCGCACGCTTGAGGATGCGGGCGCCAGCCTCGGCCGCGGGCGGCTCGGCGTGATCCGCACGGTGACGCTGCCGCTGGTGCTGCCCTCGGTGCTGACCGGCGCGCTGCTGGTCTTCCTCGGCATCATCTCGGATTTCGGCACGCCCTCCATCCTCGGCGAGGGCGAGCGCTTCCCGGTGCTGGCGACACTGGCCTTCTCGCTCTACCTCTCGGAGATCGGCGCGGAGCCGGGCATGGCGGCGACCACCTCCGCGGTGCTGGTGGCGATCGCGCTGCTGCTGGTGGTGGCGCTGCGCATCTTTTCCGGCCGGCGATCCGTGGCGGACGACACCGGCGGTGGCGCGGCGCCGACGCGACTCGCAGGCCCTGCGGGCGCGCTGCTCGCCTTCGGCGCCGGCGCGCTGGTGGCGCTGGCCAGCACGCCGCAGATCGTGGTGACGGTCTGCTCCTTCCTCGAGGTGCGCGGCGTGGTGTTCCAGCCGGTGCCGACGCTCGACAACTACGCGCGCGCGATCGCGGCGATGGGCGATGCGCTGTGGAACAGCCTGCTCTTCGCCGGCCTCGCGCTGCTGATGATCGTGGTGGTCGGCGCGGCGGTCGGCTACGTCATCGCGCGCCGCAGTGGCCCGCTGCCGCGCCTGCTCGACCTGCTGATCATGGTGCCCTACGTGGTGCCGGGCACGGTGCTCGGCATCGGCTACGCCACCGTGTTCAACGAGCCGCCGCTGCTGCTGACCGGCACGGCGACGATCATCGTCACCGTCTATTTCGTCCGCCGCCTGCCCTACATGACGCGCGCCGCGGCCGGCATTGTCTACCAGGTGGATCGCGGGCTGGAGGATGCGGCGCGCAGCCTGGGCGACCCGCCGCTGACCGGCTTCCGCCGCGTGATGGTACCGCTGATGCGGCCGGGCATCCTGGCAGGTGCCGCGATCGCCTGGGTGGAGGTGTTCTCCGAGCTGTCGGCCTCGATCGTGCTCTACACCGGCACCACGCGCACGCTGCCGATTGCCGCCTACCAGCAGGCGCTGTCGGGCGATGTCGGCATGGCGGCGGCCTATGCGACGATGCTGGTGGGGGTGGCGGCCGCGGGGCTTGGGCTGTTCGTCGTCGCCCGAGGGTCGGAGCGGGAGCGGAGCCTCGGCTGGCTGTAGCCCCGATTTGGTGCTTGATGCATTGGTCATTGAGGTATAAGAAGGGGCCATGGAACCGCTCCGCCGCGCCGCCCCGCCCCGCGTGAACTACGCTTCGCGCGAATACTGGGCGGGCACCATCAAGATGGGCCTGTCCAAGTTCTTCATCCTGCGCGTGCTGCATGACGGGCCGCTGCATGGCTATGACATCGCCCGCCTGGTCGCGCGCACCACCGGCGGCTGCTGCTCGCCGACCGAGGGCACCATCTACCCGGTGCTGCGCGAGTTCGAGACCGGCGGCTTCGTCACCGCCACCGAGGAGGTGGTGCAGGGCCGCCAGCGCCGCGTCTATGAATTGACCGAGGCCGGCCGCGCCGCCTTCCGTGTCGCCCTCGACGCCTGGATGGAGGCGACCACGGCGCTGCAGGACACCGGCCGCGCCTTCGCCGCCGCCGACCACGCCCGTGCCGAACGGGCCGCAAGCGGCGACAACAGCGAGTGCTGCGCATGACGCGCAGCCCGTTTTCCTGTGCCCCTATACCTCAATCATCTATGCATCGAGGAGAATGCCCATGAGCCAGACCAACCTGCCGATCGCCGTCATCGGCGCCGGCCCCATCGGCCTCGCCGCCGCCGCGCAGCTGCTTGCCCGCGGTCTCGATCCCATCGTGCTCGAAGCCGGGCCGGAGATCGGCCACGCGGTCCGCGCCTGGGGCCATGTGCGGATGTTCTCGCCCTGGGAGTTCAACACCGATGCCGCCGCGCGGGCGCTGCTCGCGACCGAGGGCTGGCAGGCGCCCGATCCCGCCATCTATCCCACCGGCGCCGAGCTGGTGGCGCGCTACCTCGCCCCGCTTGCCGCGACGAAGGCGCTGCGCGGGCGCATCCGCACCGGAGCGAAGGTGCTGGGCATCGCCCGCCGCGACCTCGGCCGCCTGCATGATGGCGCCGCCCGCGACGCCGCACCCTTCGTGATCCAGGTCGAGACCAACCAGGGCATCGAGACGCTGGAAGCGCGCGCGGTGGTGGATTGCTCCGGCACCTGGCATGCACCGAACCCCGCCGGCAGCCATGGACTGCCCGCCCCCGGCGAGACGGCGCTCGCCGACCGCATCGCCTACGGCATCCCCGACATAAGCGGCACGGAACGCGCGACCTATGCCGGCAGGACGACGCTGGTGGTCGGCGCCGGCCATTCGGCAATGAACGCGGTGCTGGACCTGGTCGAGCTGGCGAAGGAGGAACCGGGCACCCGCATCCTCTGGGCCTTCCGCCGTCCGCTCGGCGCGGTGAATTTCGGCGGCGGCGCGAAGGACGGCCTGGCCGAGCGCGGCGCACTCGGCGCGCGGGCGCAGGCGCTGGTGGAGCAGGGCGCGGTGACCGCCCTCGCCCCCTTCCTGATCGACCGCATCGCCGATCAGGACGGCGCGCTGGCCGTCACCGGCCGGCAGGAGGCGCGGGTGACGACGGTGCGGGCCGACCGGATGATCGTCGCCACCGGCTTCCGCCCGGACCTCTCCTGCCTGCGCGAGGTGCGTCTCGGCCTCGACCCGGCGGTGGAGGCGACGCCGGCACTGGCGCCGCTGATCGACCCCAACCAGCATTCCTGCGGCACGGTGCGTCCGCATGGCGAGGCCGAGTTGCGCCACCCGGAAGCCGGCTTCTGGATCGCCGGCATGAAGAGCTATGGCCGCGCGCCGACCTTCCTGCTGGCCACCGGCCATGAGCAGGTGCGCTCCATCGCCGCCTTCCTTGCCGGCGACATCGCCGCGGCGCGACGGGTGGAGCTGGTGCTGCCCGAAACCGGCGTCTGCTCGACCGAACGCGCGCCAGCGCTGGCGCCGGTTGCGGCAGCGATCGGCGGGTGCTGCGGCCCGGCGAAGGCGCCGGCACCCAAGGCCGGCGGATGCTGCGGCTGACGACGCCGCGATACGCCCCGGATCAGGCGCCCGCCGGGTCCGCCGCGACGACGAACCCGATGCCCGGCGGAGGGCGGCGCCCTCCCCGGCTCAGCCCTTCGCCGCGTCGGCGGCCTTGGCGTCGTTCGCCGCGGCCGGCGGGCGCACCACGCTGGTGATCGTCCCGCGCAGCACGGTCACCCGCATGTTGGGCGCCAGCTCCACCTCGATCTCGTCGCTGTCGTCGCGCACCTTGGTGATGGTGCCGAGGATGCCGCCGCCGGTGATGACCTTGTCGTTGCGCTTCAGCGAGCCGAGCATCGCGCGATGCTCCTTCATCTTCTTCTGCTGCGGTCGGATCAGCAGGAAGTAGAAGACCGCGAAGATCAGGATCAGCGGCAGCAGCTGCATGACCACGGCGCCGGTGCCACCGGCGGCATCCTGGGCGTAGGCGGGGGAGATCCACATGGGCGGTCCGGCGTCCGTCTTGTTCGATGGGAAGGGAGGTAGGATTGCGGCGTGTCGGGCCGCAACCTAGCTTCCGCCCCCCTGCCGTCAACCCGTCCTCCGGAACTGCCCCGTGCCCGATCCCGCTGCCCATGCCCTGCTGCCCACGCTGACCCGGATCGCCGAGGCGCTCGAACGGCTTGCCCCCGCCCCGCCGGCACGCCCGGACCTCGGTGCCGCGGATGGCTTCGTGTGGCACCCCGCGCCGCTGCCGCACCTCGCCCCGGTGCCCCGCATCGCCGCGGTGGAGGTGGTGCTGCTGAAGGGCGTGGAGCAGCAGAAGAAGATCCTGCTGGAGAACACGTTGCGCTTCGCCCGCGGCCTGCCGGCCAACAACGCGATGCTCTGGGGCGCACGCGGGATGGGCAAGTCCTCGCTGGTCAAGGCCGCGCATGCCGCGGCCAATGCCGAAGTGGCGGGCGCGCTGGCCCTGATCGAGATCCACCGCGAGGACATCCGAACCCTGCCCGACCTGCTGAACATCCTCCGCGGGCAGGAGCGTCGCTGCCTGGTGTTCTGCGACGACCTCTCCTTCGAGCGCGAGGACGCCGACTACAAGGCGCTGAAATCCGTGCTCGACGGCGGCATCGAGGGCCGCCCGGCCAATGTCCTGTTCTACGCCACCTCCAACCGCCGCCACTTGATGCCGCGCGACATGATCGAGAACGAGAGCCGCGGCGCCATCCACGGCCAGGAAGCGGTGGAGGAGAAGGTCAGCCTGTCCGACCGCTTCGGCCTGTGGATCGGCTTCCACAATTGCGACCAGGAGACCTTCTTCGCGATGATCGAGGGCTACGCCGAGAGCTTCGCCCTGCCGATCGGGACGGAGGAGTTGCGCAAGGCCGCCGTCGAGTGGTCCATCACCCGCGGCGGCCGCTCCGGCCGCGTGGCCTGGCAGTTCGTGCAGGATATGGCCGGCCGGCTCGGCGTGCGCATCGCCGCCTGAGCCGGCCGGCCCGGGTCACACGCCTCAGCCCAGCAGGCTGTCTCCGCCGAAGGCCGGAGCGAGGGCATCCAGGAAGCCCTGCAGCCCGATCTCCTCGCCGGAGAGCCCGGCCTGGATGACATAGCCCACCCCCGCGGCGAGCGCGCCGGACACGCCCTCGACCGGCAGCAGCGCACCGGAAGCGACGGAAAGCCCCGGCTGGTACCCGGCCTCCCCGTTCACCTCGCCCCCGGTCCCCTCGCCCTGGGCCGCGGTGGTGGTCAGGCCATGCACCTCGATCTGCCGCCCGGCGAAGCGGTCCTGGAACTCCTCGAAGATCTGCGCCTCGCCCGGATCCGACAGGTCGAAATCGTAGGTCTGCTCAAGGCTGACCCGTCCGTCCGCATCGGCAACGGGGAAGTCGCCGATGAGGGTCGCGTCGCTGACCTCGCCATCGGTGGTGAAGCCGAGCAGCACCGGGCCGATCACGCCCATCGCCTCGCTCGCCTCCAGGAACCCGTCGGTATCCGTGTCGAGCTGCAGGTTCGGCACCAGCGAGGCCCGGTCATCGGCGAAGCCATGGATGTGCATCGGGTGCTCGGCGCCCGGCGTCAGCCCGTCGAGCTCCAGATCCACCGCGACCGTCCCGGCCGCCTCGTCGAAGGTCACGACCGCGGCGCCGAACACGCCGGAGTTGTTGGCGGGCTGGATCAGGCTGACGAAGCGCGTCGCATCCGTCCCGGCCACGTCCGGATCCTCCGCTGAAATCGGGCCGCTGCCGTCCGGCGCCAGGGTGTAGGGGGCCTGCGCATCCAGCAGCCCGCGGAAGACGTCGCCGGCGAGATCCGGCGAGAGCGCCGTCAGCACGTTCAGCACCGTCCCGAGCTGCCCCGGCACGTCGTGGGTCAGGCCACCGGCGGCAGGGATATCGGCCTGGTAGCCGGTGTCCGGACCGGCCTCGTCCAGCCCCTCGATGGCGAGCAGGCGGCCATCCAGCCGGGTCTCCAATGCGGCAAGCGTCGCGGCATCCGGCGTGACGGTGCCGGAGAAGCTGATGTTGCCCTCCGCATCGGCCACCGGGTTGCCGAGTTCGAGCAGAACGGGCCCGGCGGCGCTCGCCGCCTCGGTCGCGTCCAGCGTGCCATCGCCGTCGGCGTCGTCCGCCACGGTCGGCAGGCGGCTGGCCTGGCCGCCCCCGAGGCCGGAGAGCGCGATGGCATGCGCCTCGCCCGGCGTGAAGCCGCTGCCCTCGATCGTGACGCGCAGCGCATCGCCGTCGAGCCTCAGCTGCGCGAGCGCCTGGGCACCGGAGTTGTTGACCGGCGTGACCCAGGCAAGCACCGACCCGGCACCGGCGCCGGTGACGTCTTCGGGGAGGTCGTCCAACTCATCCTCGGCCTCGTCTATCGCCTGCTCGACGTCCTCGGCGAGGTCGTCCAGTGGTTCGTCGGCATCATCCGCCGCCTGCCCGAACTCATCGGCGAGGTCGTCCAGCTGCTCGCCGGCGTCGTCGGCCGCCCGCTCTGCGTCATCGGCGAGATCATCCACCGGCTCGTCGGCATCATCGGCCGCCTGCGCCGCGTCGTCGGCGAGATCTTCCAGCGGCTCGTCCGCGTCGTCGGCGGCCCGCTCTGCGTCATCGGCGAGATCATCCACCGGCTCGTCGGCATCATCGGCCGCCTGCGCCGCGTCGTCGGCGAGATCGTCCAGCGGCTGGTCCGCGTCGTCCAATGTCTCCCCGACATCTGTCAGCGCCTCGTTGACGCCTTCGGTCTCGCGGTCGCCGAGAATGTCGTCGCCAAGGATGTCTTCAATACGGAACAATGGGCTGCTGGTGCCTGACATGCGCTCGCTCCATGGCCCCGGAGGTGATCGGGCGGGGCACTGGCGCGGCGAACGCAAGAAAAAGCTGCCGGGTTTCTAACTGCCTCGAAATCGCCCTATTTCAAATGGTGCGAAACCAAAGTCATCGCAGCTGCAACAACTACGCAGTCGCTGAACTGATCCGAGTAATTCCACCCATCCAGGGCCTCAGGACTTCCGGAACAGTCACGGACCCGCTTTCATCCTGCAAAGTCTCCAGCACGGCGATCAGTGCCCGCCCTACCGCGACGCCCGAGCCGTTCAGCGTGTGCACGAACTCCGTCCCCTTCGCACCCGCCGTCCGGAAGCGTGCGTCCATCCGCCGCGCCTGGAAGTCGCGGCAGTTGGAGCAGGAGGAGATCTCGCGCCATGCCTGCTGGCCAGGCAGCCAGACCTCCAGATCGTAGGTCCTCGCGGCGCCAAAGCCAGTGTCGCCGGCGCAGAGCAGAACGCGCCGCCAGGTCAGGCCGAGTTCGGTCAGCACCCGCTCGGCGCAGCGCGTCATGCGCTCATGCTCGGCATCGGATTCACCTGGTGCAGTGACGGAGACGAGCTCCACCTTGGCGAACTGGTGCTGGCGCAGCATCCCGCGCGTGTCGCGTCCGGCCGAGCCCGCCTCCGAGCGGAAGCACGGCGTAAGCGCCGTCAGCCGCAACGGCAGCGCGGCCTCGGCCAGGATCTCCCTGGCCACGAAATTCGTCAGCGGCACTTCGGCGGTCGGGATCAGCCATCGCCCATCGGTGGTGCGGAACAAGTCCTCGGCGAATTTCGGCAACTGGCCGGTGCCGTACATCGTGGCGTCGTTGACCAGGTAGGGCACGGTCGCCTCGGTGTAGCCGTGTTCCTCCGTATGCAGCGTGATCATCCACTGGCCAAGCGCACGCTCGAGCCGCGCCAGCGCGCCCTTCAGCACGGTGAAGCGGGCCCCGGCGAGCTTGGCGGCGGTGCCAAACTCCATCAGCCCGAGCGCCTCGCCGATCTCGAAGTGCTGCTTTGGCGCAAAGGGGAACTCGCGCGGCGTGCCGTGGACGTGCAGGACGACGTTGGCCGATTCGTCGGCGCCGTCCGGCACGTCGGGGTCGAGGCGGTTGGGGAGGGTTGCGAGGAGCGCCCGCAACGACTGCTCGTGGGCCTGGACCTCCGTCTCAAACTCCCCGATCTCGTTGCGGATGCGGAGCGCCTCAGCCTCCTCTCGCTCGGTGGGAATGCCCTTCCGCTTGGACTCGCCAATCGCTTTCGCCAGCGCATTGCGCTGTTGCTGACGCTGCTCGATGCCCTGCTTGCGCTCGCGGTGGGCGCGGTCGATGCCAAGGATCGCGTCTGCCGCAGACGGCAAGCCTCGCCGCGCCAGCGCCGCGTCGAAGGCAGCGGGGTCGGCGCGCAGCGCCTTGATGTCATGCATGGTCGGGAACCCGTTGCGTCATGCGCCGCGGAACGCGGCACACGCTCCGGCTAGGGAAGCTTGCGCAACCCGTCAAGAAAGGCACCATGCTCTTCCTCGGTCCAGCGAGGCCCATGCTGGCCCTGGGCAGTCGAAGCGTCGATGACGCCGCCGAGGCCAATGCGACGTGCCGAGATGTTCGTCGCGTCGTACATGTCCTCATCAAAGACGGCGCCCTCGACCACGGCCTGGTCCGCGCGCATTCGATTCGGTGCCGCGGCCTCCGCCGTCACGTCGCCCCCTTGTCCGGCTTCGGCGCCATCCAGCCCGCCGCCAGGATCGAGATCTCGTAGAGAAGGATCAGCGGCAGGGCGAGGCCGATCTGGCTGATCACGTCGGGCGGCGTGATGATTGCTGCCACGACGAACATCCCGACGATCGCGTAGCGCCGACCCTTCTTCAGCCCCTCCACGCTGACGATGCCGACGCGCGCGAGCAGCGTCAGCAGCACCGGCAGCTGGAAGGCGATGCCGAAGGCCAGGATCATGTGCATCACCAGCGAGAGATACTCGCTGACCTTCGCCTCGAGCTGGATCGCCACCGTGCCCGCCTCGGCCGGCGTCTCGAAGGAGATGAAGAAGCTCCAGGCCATCGGGAAGATCGCGTAATACGCCAGCGCCGCGCCGAAGATGAACAGGAAGGGCGAGGCGACCAGGAACGGGGTGATCGCCCGCTTCTCCGACCGGTAGAGGCCCGGCGCGATGAACAGCCAGAGCTGCGTCGCCCACATGGGGAAGGAGAAGAATACCGCGCCGAAGAAGGCCACCTTCAGATAGGTGAAGAAGGCTTCGTACAGTGCGGTGAAGATCATCCGCCGCTCCGTCCCGCTCTGCGCCGCAAGGATGTCGGCCAGCGGCGCGGCGAGGAATCCGTAGATCTGCCGCGAGAAGTAATAGCAGATCGCAAACGCGATGATGAAGGCGCCGATCGACCACATGAGCCGCGTGCGCAGCTCCATGAGATGCTCGATCAACGGCATCGGCTTGTCGTCAATCGTATCGTTGTCTTCGCGCGGCAAGGTTGGGGCGTCCAGGTCTCAGGCCGCGGAGCCGGGGCCGCCACCGGGCGGCCCTCCGGCGCGTGCGGGCGCGGGTTGGGCGACGGGCGTGGCAGCGGGCGGCGGCACGAAGGCTGGCGGCGCCTCCGGCGCGACGGCCGGCGGCGCCTCCGCGGTGACGGTCGGCACGGCGGCGGGCGGGGACATGGGCGGCGGCGGCATCGCCGCGGCAACGCCCGGTGGCACGAAGGCCGGCGCCGCGGAGACCGCGGGCGGCGGCGCGCCGTCGGCTCCAGGCTGCGGCGGCGGGGTCACGGTGGCGCCGTGCTCGGGCTCCGGGGTCTTGTCCCAGGCGTCTTTCAGCGGATTGCCGATCGGGTCCTCGGTGAAGGTCTTGCGAAGATTCCCGTCCCGGTCGATCTCGCGCTCCACCGCGCTGCGGAAGTCGAAGCTGCGGATCTCGTTGATCTGGTTCCGCACATCCTCGAGCTTCGCCTCGCGCACCACCTCGTCAAGCTGGCCCTGGAACTGCCCGGCCATGGCGCGCAGCTTCTGGATGCCCTTGGCGATCCCGCGCACTGCCTCCGGCAGGTCCTTGGGGCCGATAATGACCACCGCGACCACCGCGATCAGCGCGAGTTCCGTCCAGTCGAGACCGAGCATGCCACCCCTTCTCCGCTCCCGGTTGTCCGCCCGGGCCGCGGGGCGTTTCCGTTAGCAGGAAGACCGCGCCCCGCCAATGAGGCCCCGGCAGGTCGGGACCCTGGCTTCGGACTTACTTAGGGTGCCTCGGGCGGGAATACGAAGGCCCGCTCGGCATCCATCGCAACCGACACCTTCTCTCCACGGCTCAGCCAGATTCCGGGCGGCAGCCTGGCATGGAGATGCAGCAGCCCGCCCTGCCCGTCCGGCACCGCGAGATGTACCAGGGTTGTGGCGCCGAGCAGGCGGCAGGCCTCAACCTCCGCCACCGCGCCGCAGCCGGCGAGATGCCCGGCCAGCGGCGCCGGCGGGCCGTCGGGCGTGGGCGCCTCCAGCACGCGCAGCCCCTCCGGGCGCAGCAGCACCTCCAGCGCCGCGCCGTCCTCGCCAGGCAGCCCGCCCGGGGGCAAGCGGTTGCCGAGGTCGATGGTGCCGATCGGCGTCTCCGCCCGGCCCGCGTGCAACCTGGCGGGCAGCCGGTTGACCTCGCCGAGGAAGGTGGCGACGAAACGGCTGGCCGGGCCGAGGTAGAGGTCGGCCGGCGTGCCGAGCTGCTCGATCCGCCCCTCGTTCATCAGCGCGATGCGGTCGGCCATGAACATCGCCTCCTCCGCATCGTGGGTGACGATCAAGGTGGCGATGCCGGCTTCCTGCAGCACATGCAGCGTGTCGTCGCGCACCTGCTCGCGCAGCCGGGCATCGAGGCTGGCGAAGGCCTCGTCGAGCAACAGCACGGCGGGGCGTGGCGCGAGCGCGCGGGCGAGCGCCACGCGCTGCTGCTGCCCGCCCGAGAGCATGTGCGGCCAGGCCTTGGCGTAGGCTTCGAGCCCGACGCGGGCCAGCGCATCCATGATCCGCCACTTCCGCTGCCCGCGGGGGACGAAGCGCAGGCCGAAGGCGACGTTGTCCTCCACCGTCAGATGCGGGAACAGCGCGTAGTCCTGGAACACGAAGCCGACGCCGCGGGCCTCGGGCGGCACCTCGCGCCCCGGCTCGGCGATGGTCTCCCCGCCCAGGCTGATCCGCCCGGCCTGCAACGGCTCCAGCCCGGCGGCGAGGCGCAACAGCGTGGTCTTGCCGCAGCCGGAGGGGCCTAGCAGGCAGACGATCTCGCCCGGCTTCGCGGCAAGCGAGAGGCCGCGCAGCACCTCGCCGCGTTCGGGGTAGCTGTGGCGGATATCCTGGAAGGCGATGGACAAGTTACCGAGCCCTCAGGCGCCGGGCGGCGCCTCCGGCCTCGACGCAGTGCGCCGGGGGGCTTCCGCGCCTAGGCGCGGCTGCGCGCGGGGGCGAGGTTGCGCTGCGCGCAGGCCGCTGACGCGGCCGGGGGCTGCCCGACACAGACATCACACATCAGATCGAGCCGGCCCGGATTCGTCGGCCGGCGCATCCGCCGCCTCCCCCGGTTCCTGCACCAACGGCGCTGCCGAGAGCAGCGGCGCCGCGGCCTCGGCACTGACCAGTTCCTCGCGCTTCGGCAGGTCGCGCAGCGAGCCGAGGCCGAACTGTTCCAGGAAGCGCCCGGTGGTGCCCCACAGCGTCGGGCGTCCCGGCACTTCCTTGTGGCCCTTCGGCGCGATCAGCCCGTTCTCCAGCAGCGCCTCAAGCGTCGCCTGGGAAAGCCCCGCGCCACGGATCTCCTCGATCTCCGCCCGCGTCACCGGCTGGTGCCAGGCGATCACCGCGAGCGTCTCCATCGCCACCCGCGGCAGGCGGCGCGGCACCTCCACCACCCGGGTCAGCGCCGGCGCCAGGTCGGGCGCGGTGCGCAGCGCGAAGCCGCCGGCGGCCTCGGCCAGCACCACGCCGCGGCCCTCCAGCACGCCGCGCAGCGCCGCCAGCACCGCCTCGGCGGATTGCCCCTCAGGCAGCACCTGCTGCAGCCGCGCCGGCGTCACCGGCCGGTCGGACGCGAAGAGCAGCGCCTCGGCGAGCCGCACGGCCTCCGGGGTCGCGACGAAGGCGACCTCGGTGGTGCCGATTGCTGCGTCTTCCGCCGGCTCCTCAGGCGGCGCGGACATCCTGGCTCTCCTCCACGCGCTCGGCACGGCGGAGCATGATGGGGCCGAAGGCCCGCTCCTGGCGAAGCTCCAACGCACCGCCGCGAGCCATCTCCAAGCTTGCCACGAGCGTGCTGGCAAGAGCCGCCCGGCGCTCCACGGTATCGAGCATCGCGCCGACGTCGTCATCAGGCAGGAATCGCTGGAGAACCGCCCAGGAGGGGAACTCGCCGATCACGCGCGAAAGCCTGCCGATGGCCTCCTGCACCGACCACAGCCGGCGGGGCTTCGGCCGGTAGGGCCGCTTCGCCAGTGCCCGGCGCCGCCCCGCCACATAGGCCTGGCAGAGAGCCGAAAGGTCGGCGCGGATGCCGGAGCGATCCTCGACGCGCAGATCCTCCGGCGCGCCGCGCGGGAACACGTCCCGGTTCAGCTGCGGACGGGCGCCGAGCCAGGCGGCGCCGGCGCGCATCCGCTCCAGCTCGGCAAGGCGGTCGGTCAGCCGGCCGGCGAGTGCGTCCGGGTCCTCGCCGGCGGTCTCCTCCTTCGGCAGCAGCAGGCGGGATTTCAGCCAGGCGAGCCAGGCGGCCATCACCAGCCACTCGGCCCGCACCTCCAGCCGGAGGCCGCGTGCCTGCTCGATCACCGCGAGGTACTGGTCCACCAGCGCGACGATCGAGATGGTGCCGAGATCGAGTTTCTGGCTCCGCGCCAGTTCCAGCAGCAGGTCGAGCGGGCCTTCGAAGCCGTCGAGTTGCAGATGCAGCACATGCGTGCCCGCATCGCCGAGCGGCGCCGGAAAGGCGGGTGCGGTCGCGGTCATGCGGGCCCCCCATGGCCGGAGAGGATGAAGATCAGGCGCAGCACCGGCAGCGCGACGTTGCGCAGCAGCCAGCCGAGCGGATCGAGCCCGGGGATCGCCATGGGCAGCAGGAAGACGACGCCGATGACCAGCAGCAGCCCCACCCGCTCCAGCTGGGCGACGCCGGCCGCAAGCGGCGCCGGCAGGACCCCCACCAGGATGCGGCCGCCATCGAGCGGAGGGATCGGCAGCAGGTTGAAACAGGCGAGGATCACATTCACCAGCATGCTCAACGCGATGAAGCGCAGCAGCCATTCCACCGCGCCGATCGGCAGCGACTCGGCCCCCGCCTCCACACCATGGGCGGCGATGCCGAAGCCCCAGGCAAGCGCGAAGTTGATCCCTGGCCCGGCCGCCGCCACCAGGACCATGCCCCATCGCGGGTTGCGCAGCCGCCAGATATCCACCGGCACCGGCTTGGCCCAGCCGAACATCGCCTGCACCGAGCCCATGGTCAGCAACTGCCCGGCCAGCAGGATGCCCGGCACGATCAGCGTGCCGACCGGGTCCACATGGCGGATCGGGTTGAGGCTGAGCCGCCCGAGCCGCGCGGCGGTGTCGTCGCCCAGCCATTTGGCGGCATAGCCATGCGCCGCCTCGTGCAGCGTGATGGCCAGGATGGCGGCGAGCGCGACCGCGGCGATCTCGCCGATCATCGGTGCGTCACGCGACGACCTGGGCCGGCAGGCGAGCACGCTCCGTCGCGGCACGCGCGGCATCGAGCCGGCGGGCGGCCTGGTCGGACAGAACCGGGCAGGCTTCGAGGATCGCCGCCGTCTCGGCCAGCACGCCGGTGCAGTGCAGCACCAGGTCGCAGCCGGCGCCGATCGCCGCGCCGGCCAGGTCGTCGGACAGGCCGCCCATCGCCCCCATCGCCAGATCGTCGGAAACCAGCACGCCGTCGAAGCCGATCTCGCCGCGGATCACCCGCTCGATCACCACGGGAGAAAGCGTGGCGGGACGCTGCGCGTCCCAGGCGGCGTAGAGGATATGCGCCGTCATCGCCCAAAGGGAGGCCGGATCGCCGCATCCCGCAAGGTCACGGAAGGGCGCGATGTCGGCGGCCAGGTCGGCCGCCGGGGCGTCCACCCGCGGCAGGCTCTCGTGGCTGTCCACCAGGGCGCGGCCGTGGCCGGGGATGTGCTTGATCACCGGGATGCAGCCGGCCGACTGCAGGCCGCGCACCCAGGCGGCGCCGATCCGGGCAATCTCCGCCGGATCGGCCGAGAAGGCGCGGTCGCCGATCACCTGGTGCTGGCCGGGCAGCCGCAGGTCGAGACAGGGCGCGCAGACCACGTCGAGGCCGAACGCGGCACATTCCGCCCCGAGCAGCGCGGCATTGGCCTCGGCTGCCGCGGCCGGGCCACCTTCGAAGCTGGCGGGCGTGGGATAGGCGGCCCAGTGGGGCGGCCGCAGCCGCGCGACACGGCCGCCTTCCTGGTCCACCAGGATGGGCGCGTCCCCGCCGAGTTCCTCGCGCAGCGCGGCGGTGAGCGCCGCCAGCTGCGCCGGCGCCTCCACATTGCGGCGGAACAGGATGGCGCCGAGCGGGCGGCGGCGCCGGAACAGCGCCACCTCCTCGGCCGTGAGTGTCGTGCCCGCGATGCCGACGATGGCGGCGCGCGGCGCCGTGGCGGTGCTCAGCTGCGCACCATCATGCAGGCGCCGCGCCTGGCCTTGATCTGCTCGCAGAACTCCGCGGCGGTGTCGGCGTCCGGCAGACCGCCGGTCCGCAGGCGGAACAGAGGCGAGCGGCCCTCGCGCTCGAAGCGGACGATCTGCGGCGTGCGGCCCTCCAGCAGCTCCGGCACCAGCCGATTGAGCCGCGCCCATTCGGCGCGCGCGGCCTCCACGCTGGTCAGCGCGCCGAGCTGCACCTGGACGGACCCGGTGGCGGCGCGCGCCGGGGCGGGTGCCGCAGCCGGCTGCGGTGCGGGCTCAGGCGCGGGTGGCGCGGCGGCAGCCACTTCGGGCGCCGCGGCGGGTTCCGGCGCCGGCTGCGGCGGGGCCGCTGCCACGGAGACCGGCGGCGGCGCCACGGCGGCGCGCAGCATGTTGAGGTCTGGCGTCTCCGCCTCCGGCGCCAGCGCGGAGGCCCGGCCCGCCTGGGCCGGCCCCTGGCTCCGGGCAGCCGGGCGTTCGAGGATCAGCTCGGCCTGGTTGGGCACGCGCAGCCCGCCCGGATCGTCCGGGCGGACCTTGTAGGGACGCGGATCGGCCTCCACCACCGGGATGGTCTGCGGCCCGCCGAAGCGCTGGAACGCCCACCAGCCACCGGCGCCGCCGGCGACCAGCGCCAGAAGCACGCCGGCGACAGCCAGCATGCGCCAGGGGAGGGCGGAAGCCTCCCGCTGCACCCGATAGGATGGCACCATCGCATCCGTCGTCATCGCATCTCCTCGACCGGCTCGACCCCCATCACGGCGAGGCCCGAGCGGAGCACCACCGCCGTGGCCGCCACCAGCGCCAGCCGCGCGCGCGTGGCCTCCGGCTCCTCTGCGCGGATGAAGCGCAGCGTAGCGTCCTCTCGCCCCTTGTTCCACAATACATGAAAGTCGCTGGCCAAGTCTTGGAGAAAGAACGCGATTCGGTGTGGCTCCCGTGCCACCGCCGCGGCCTCCACGGTGCGCGGCCAAGCGGCCATGCGGCGGATCAGGGCCATCTCGGCCGGGTCGGCCAGGGCGTCGAGCGGCGCGGCCGCCAGCTCGGCCGCCGGGGGATCACCAGCACCGCGCAGCACGCTGCGGCAGCGGGCATGGGCGTACTGCACGTAGAAGACCGGGTTGTCGCGCGACTGCTCCACCACCTTGTCGAGGTCGAATTCCATCTGCGCATCCGCCTTGCGCGTCAGCATGGTGAAGCGCACGGCGTCCTTGCCGACCTCCTCGATCAGGTCGCGCAGCGTGACATAGGTGCCGGCGCGCTTGGACATGCGCACCGGCTGGCCGCCCTTCATCACATGCACGATCTGCGTCAGCACCACGTCGAGCTTCACGCGCCCGTCGGACAGCGCCGCGACGGCGGCATTCATGCGCTTGACGTAGCCGCCATGGTCCGCACCCCAGACATGCACCAGCTCGGGGAAGCCGCGCTCGATCTTGTCGAGGTGGTTGGCGACATCGTTCGCGAAATAGGTGCCGGAGCCGTCGGACTTGCGCAGCGGCCGGTCCACGTCGTCGCCGAACTGCGTGGCGCGGAACAGCGTCTGCTCGCGCGGCTCCCAGTCGTCCGGCGTCTTGCCCTTCGGCGGTTCCAGCACGCCGCGATAGATCAGGCCCTTGGCCTCGAGCAGCTTCTCCGCCTGATCGAGCCTGCCGGCGGCGACGATCGCACGCTCGCTGATGAAGACGTCGTGCCGCACGCCGAGGGCGGCGAGATCCTCGCGGATCGCCTCCATCATCACATGCACGGTGCTGTCGCGGACGATGTCGAGCCAGACATCCGGGCCGGCGGCGGCATAGTCGAAGACGCCGTCGGCGACAGCCAGCGCGTCGCCGTGGCGTTCCTTCAGCGCCGCGCCCACCGGAATCAGGTATTCGCCGCGGTACTGCAGCCCGCCGGGGACGGATTGCGCGTAATGGTCCTCGGTCATGGTGGTACCGAGCTCTTGCAGGTATCGCCAATACGCCGCGTAGGCGAGCGCCAGGACCTGCGCGCCGGCGTCGTTGATGTAGTATTCGCGCGTGACCTCGTAGCCCGCCTTGTGCAGCAGCCCGGCCAGCGCATCGCCCACGACGGCGCCGCGGCAATGGCCGACATGCATCGGCCCGGTCGGGTTGGCGGAGACGTACTCAACATCCACCCGCACCCCCTGCCCCAGCCGGCTGTCGCCATAGGCCTCGCCGGTGCGCAGGATTTCCGGGACCTGGCACCGAAGAAAATCCTCCTTCAGGCGCAGGTTCACGAATCCGGGACCGGCCGGGGTGGCCTCCGCCACTTCCGGCAGGGCGGCGAGGCGTTCGGCCAGCGCGGTGGCGATCTTCTGCGGCGGCTGGCGGGCGGCCTTGGCGACCACCATCGCCCCGTTGGTCGCCATGTCGCCATGCGCCGCATCGCGCGGCGGCTCGGTCTGCACGCGCGCGAAGGCCTCCTCCGGCAGGTCCGGCAGGATCTCGCGGAGTGCGGCGACGATACGGGCGCGCATCGTGGCGAAGATGTCGTGGCTGGTCATGGCCCGGTCGCTTTAGCCCAGCGGGGGCGACCTCGCCATGCCCGCGCCGCCACGGCTACCCTGCCCGGCGACGGAGGAGGGAAGCTCAGGATGCGAATCGCCATCGCCGGAGCGGGCCCTGCCGGCCTGCACCTCGCCGCCCTGCTCCGCGCCCGGCGGCCGGAGGCCGGGATTCGCCTGGTGGAGCAGAACCCGGAGGGCGCGACCTTCGGCTTCGGCGTGGTGTTCTCCGACAAGGCGCTGGACTTCCTGGCCGCTGACGACCCCGGCCTGCATGCGGCGCTGACGGCGCGGCTTGAATCCTGGCAGGCCATCACGCTCAACCACCCCGAGGGCCAGGTGCTGATCGACGGCATCGGCTTCACCGCCATCGCCCGCCTCGAATTGCTGCGCCTGCTGACGGATCGCTGCCGCGCGCTCGGCGTGGAGCCAGAGTTCAACACCGCCATCCGCGGCCCCGAGGCCTTCGCCGACCACGACCTGATCGTCGCCGCCGACGGCGTGAACTCCACCCTGCGCAACTCGGGAAAATTCGGCACGGAAATCCGCGAACTCACCAACCGCTTCGCCTGGTTCGGCACGACGCAGCGCTTCGACACGCTGACCCAGACCTTCCGCCGCACGCCGCTCGGCGTCTTCAACGCGCACCACTACCGCTATGCGCCGGGGATGAGCACCTTCATCGTCGAGTGCGACGCCGCCACCTTCGCCGCCGCCGGCTTCCAGACCATGGACCCCGACCGCACGCGCGCGCTGCTGGAGGAGGTGTTCGCACCCGAACTCGACGGGCACGGGCTGATCTCCAACCGCTCCGTCTGGCGGCGCTTCCCGGTGCTGCGCAATGCGCGGTGGCACGACGGCAACATTGTGCTGATCGGCGATGCCTTGCGCACCGCGCATTTCTCCATCGGCTCCGGCACGCGGCTCGCGCTCGAAGATGCGATCGCGCTGGCCAAGGCGTTGGACGCGCATTGGGGCGACATCCCCGCCGCCCTCGCCGCCTTCGAGGCCGCCCGCCGCCCGGTGGTGGAGACGCTGACCGAGGCCGCCGACGCCTCCGCCGCCTGGTACGAGGAGTTCGCGCGGCACATGGAGCTGGCGCCGATCGACTTCGCGCTCTCCTACATCCAGCGGTCCGGCCGGGTGAAGCTGGACCGGCTGGCGCGCATCGCCCCCGCCTTCGTCGCGCGGGTCCGCGCCGAGCGACCGGAGCCTGCCGCATGAGCGCCGAACTCCCCCCCGACACCTGCCCCGACGACGCCCCCGGCGCGCGCGAGATCGCCTTCAGCCTCCCGGCCCGCTTCAACGCCGCGTCCGTGCTGTTCGACAACCTCGCGCGAGGCCATGCCGACCGCCCGGCGATCCACCATGAAGGCGGCATGCTGACCTATGCCGCGCTCTGCGCCACCGCCGCGCGCTTCGGGCATGGGTTGCTGTCGCTCGGCCTGCGGCGGTCGGAGCGCGTGCTGCTGCTGCTGGACGACACGCCCGCGATGCCCATCGCCTTCTTCGGCGCGCTGCGCGCCGGCCTGGTGCCGGTGCTGGTCAACACGCTGACGCCGCCCGACCTGCTGAACTTCTACCTGACCCACACCGGGGCGCGCGTCGCGGTGATCGAGGCCGGGCTGGCCGGCACCACGCTCTCGCAGGACGCGGTCGCCGACACCGCGCTCACCACCGCCATCATCGCTGGCGGCGTCGCCCCCGCCGCGCCGCCCGGCCTCGCCGTGACCACGCTCGACGCCCTCTCCGCCGGCCGCCGCGACACCCTGCCCGCCGCTGAAACGCACCGCGACGACATGGCCTTCTGGCTCTACAGCTCCGGCTCCACCGGCCGGCCGAAGGGCGTGGTGCATCTGCACCACGACATGGCCTACACCGCCGCAAGCTATGCCGACCACATCCTGAAGCTGACGCCCGACGACATCTGCTTCTCGGTGCCCAAGGTCTTCTTCGCCTACGGCCTTGGCAACAGCCTGACCTTCCCCTTCGCCGCCGGCGCCTCTTCCGTGCTGCTGTCCGGCCGGCCCGACGCTGCGCGGGTGTTTGCCGCGATCGGGACGCATCGCCCGACGGTCTTCTTCGGCCTGCCGACGCTCTACACCGCGCTCGCCCATGCGCCGGAGGCCGCCGGCGCCGACACGTCCAGCCTCCGGCTCTGCATCTCCGCTGCCGAGGTGCTGTCGGAGGAAGTCGCTGCGCTGTGGCAGCGCCAAACCGGGCTGCCGATCGTCGAGGGCCTCGGCAGCACGGAGGTGCTGCACATCTATCTCTCCAACAGCGCCGATGCGCGCCGCCCCGGCGCAGCCGGCCGCCGCGTGCCGGGCTACGAGGTCAGCCTGCGCGATCCGGACGGCGTGGCGGAGGTGGCGGAGGGTGCCGAAGGCATCCTCTGGGTGCGCGGCCATTCCAACGCGCCCGGCTACTGGAACCGCTTCGACAAGACCGCCGAGACCATGCGCGGATCCGGCTGGATCTGCACCGGCGACCGCTTCGTGCGCGACGCCGAGGGCTTCCACTACTTCCGCGGCCGCGCCGACGACCTGGTGAAGGTCAGCGGCCAGTGGGTGCACCCGATGGAAGTGGAGCTGTGCCTGGCCAACCACCCGGCGGTGCGGGAGGTCGCGGTGCTTGCCATGGCGCTGCCGGACCGGCGGATGACGCTGAAGGCATATGTGGTGCCGGCCGATCCGGCGGCGGATGCGGCGGCGCTGGCGGCAGCCTTGCAGGCGCACGCGAAGCAGACGCTGCTGCCCTACAAGTACCCGCGGGTGGTGGACATCGTGGCGGAGATGCCGAAGACGGGGACGGGGAAGATCGACCGGGTGGCGCTGAAGGGTAGGGGCTGAGCGGCCGCGCATGCGTGGGCATGCAGCCTCGTGCACGGCCAAGCACGCCGTTTCGCAATCACGGGGGCCGGATAATGCTTGCATTCGATGGAAGCATGCATATGCTTGCAACGCGGATTGCAGGCATGGAGCAGCAATGAGTGATCCTGGGAAGCGGCGCGCGGCTGGCGGACACGCACGAGCGGAGCGCCTTTCGCCTGAACGGCGTCAGCAAATAGCGCAACGGGCTGCCGCAACACGGTGGGGTAAGCTACCAACTGTGAGAGAAGCGATCAGCCGTGAAGGTGTTTTGCGGATCGCCGATCAGGAATTGCAGTGCTACGTGCTTGAAGATGAAACCCGTGTCTTGGCGCGTGCTGGATTTGTGAGGGCAATTGGACGTACTGGAAAGGTGAAGGGCGGTCGCCGATTTGACGACGAGTTTCAGACCCCTGTGTTCCTGACCGCAGAGAATCTTAGACCCTTCTGGCCCGACGGCTTGACGGAGAATTCAGCGCCAATTCCGTTCAGCTATGGTGGCCAAGAAATGATCGGCTATCGAGCAGAATTGCTTCCTGACGTATGTGACGTCTTTGCCGATGCAGAGCGCGCTGGAGTGCTTCGTAGGAACCAGGAGCACATCGCTGCGGCCTGCCGGCTGCTCGCGCGCGGTCTGACTCGGGTCGGCATCATCGGTCTAGTAGACGAAGCAACAGGATTTCAGCGTGAGCGAGCTGCCAATGCCCTTGCCGAAATACTCGAAGCTTTTATTGCAAAAGAAATTCGCCCATGGGTTCGAACATTTCCAGACGAATTCTATGGGCATCTTTTTCGGTTGCGGGGCCTTGAGTTCCCTCGCGATACCGTTAAGCGACCTCAATATTTTGGTCACCTCACAAACGACATCATTTACAGGCGGCTCGCGCCTAGGGTTCTCGAAGAACTGCAGGCTGCTGTCCCGAAGACGCCAAGTGGCAGGCGTCGCCATGCGCTATTTCAGCGCCTGACGGATGATGTAGGCCACCCAAGGTTGCGGGAGCATTTGTCTGCAGTAATCACCGTTATGAAGCTTAGTGGCGACTATAATGACTTCATCAAAAAACTCGACCTGACACACCCTCGATTCGGGGACAACTACGAGCTGCCGTTCGATGAAAACCGACCAGGCTTGTGAACTGCACAATGCGCCCTATCCCGGCACACTCGGATCGGTCATCCGCTTGTGCTCCTCCAGCGCATAGCGGTCCGTCATCCCCGCCAGGTAGTCGCACACCGCCGCCGCCGCGGCCGGGCTGCCGGCGTCGCCCGCCTTGGCCTGCCACCAGGGGGGCAATTGCCGCGGCTCGCCATGCAGCAGCGTGAACAGCATCTGCAGCGCCCGCTTGCATTTCTGCGTCGTGCGGTTGACCCGCCAGTGCCGGTACATCCGCTGGAAGAGAAAGGCGCGCAGCGCGTTGTTCGCCTCCATCATCGCCTCGGAGAAGCCCACCACCGGGCGGTCGGCGGCGCGGATGTCGTCCGCGCTCCCCGGCGCCAGCACGGCGATGCGGCGGCGCGTCTCGGCGACGACGTCGTTGACCATCAGGTTGATCACGCGCCGCACCGTCTCGCTCACCGCACGGTCGCGCGGCAGGGTCGGGTTGGCGGTGCGCGCCTCCTCCCAGGCCTGGGCGACCAGGGCGAGGCTGCCGGCATCCTCCAGCGTGAACATCCCCGCCCGCACGCCGTCATCCAGATCGTGGTTGTTGTAGGCGATGTCGTCGGCAATCGCGGCGACCTGCGCCTCGGCGCTGGCATGGCTGGTCAGCTCCAGCGCGTGCCGGCGGTCATATTCGGCGATGTAGGGCGGCGGACGGCGCAGCGGGCCGTTGTGCTTGGCCAGGCCCTCCAGCGTCTCCCAGGTCAGGTTGAGCCCATCGAAGCCGGCATAGCGCGTCTCCAGCAGCGTCACCGCCTTCAGCGACTGCGCGTTGTGGTCGAAGCCTCCATGGGGCTTCATCATCGCATCCAGCGCATCCTCCCCACCATGGCCGAAGGGCGGGTGGCCGAGGTCGTGGGCGAGCGCCAGCGCCTCCGCCAGATCCTCGTCCAGCGCCAACTCGCGGGCGATGGAGCGGGCGATCTGCGCGACCTCCAGGCTGTGGGTCAGGCGGGTGCGGAAATGGTCGCCCTCGTGGTAGACGAAGACCTGCGTCTTGTATTGCAGGCGGCGGAACGCCGTGCAGTGGATGATGCGGTCGCGGTCGCGCTGATAGGGGGAGCGGGCGCCGCCGCCCGGCTCCGGATGCAGCCGGCCGCGAGACTCGGCGGCGCGCACCGCCCAGGGGGCAAGCCCATCGGGCAACCGCATGGGATCCATGCCGACGGGCCTAGCATCACGCGCCGCGCCGCCGCAACGGGAAGAGGTGGCAACGCCGGAACGCCCGCCCTATCTTCCGGGCCAAGGAGATCGCCTCGCCATGGATGCCGCCACGACTGAAGCCCCCACCGCCTTCCGCGTGACCCCGCGCGCCGCCGAGCAGGTGGCCGAGATCGCCGCGCGGGAGGGCAAGCCCGCCGGCGGGCTGCGGCTGGCCGTGGATGCCGGTGGCTGCTCCGGCTTCCAGTACCGCTTTGGGATCGAGGACGCCCCGGCGGCCGAGGACCTGGTGATCGAGCAGGGGCCGGCCCGCGTCTTCGTGGACCCGGTGAGCCTGGAACTGCTCGCCGGCTCCGAGCTGGACTGGAACGAGGCGCTGATCGGCGCGCATTTCGCGGTGAAGAACCCCCAGGCGGTCAGCGCCTGCGGCTGCGGGACCAGCTTCAGCGTCGGTTGATGCTCACCGCGCCAGGGGGCACTCTCCCGGGCGCATGATCCGCCTGGCCACCTTCAACGTGAACTCGATCCGGAAGCGCGCCGCACATGTGCGCCGCTTCCTCGAGCGCAAGCAGCCCGACCTGCTGTTCCTGCAGGAGCTGAAATGCCGCACCGAGGAATGCCCCGGCCTGGAATTCGAGGGTACCGGCTACCGCCTGCATGCCGTCGGCCAGCCGGGCGGGCGCAACGGCGTGGCAGTGCTCGGCCGCATTCCCTTCGAGGTGGTGGCCGAGTCCCTTCCGGGCGATGCGGCCGATGCCCAGGTCCGCTACATCGAGGTTGCGGCCGCCGGCACGCGGGTGGCCGGCATCTACCTGCCGAACGGCAATTCCGGCGGCGATGAGGGATATGGCTACAAGCTGGCCTGGATGGCGCGGCTGCGCAGCCTGGCGGCGGCGCGGCTCGATGCCTTCACGCCCTTCGCGGTGCTCGGTGACTTCAACGTCTGCCCGACCGAACTCGATCTCGCCCCCGGCGTGCTGAAGCCGAGCGATGCGCTGGTCCGCCCGGAGACGCGTGCGGCCTGGCGGGCATTGGAGCATCTCGGCCTGACCGACGCGCTGCGCGCGCTGCATCCAGGCGAGCGGATCTACACCTACTGGGACTACGGCGCCTCCTTCGACGCCAATGCCGGCCTGCGCATCGACCACGCGCTGCTGAGCCCGGAGTTGGCGGAACGGCTGGTCGCGGCGGAGGTGGATGTCACGCCGCGAACCGAGGAAAGCCCGTCCGATCACACGCCGGTGATCGTCACGCTCGACGCCTGAGGCGTGGCGCGACCGACGCGTCTGCTCCTATTGCTCCTGCCGATACGGATTCCGCATCTCGCGTCGGGCGTTGCCGGATCCGGGGCCGAACTGCTCGCCGCGCCTGCCGCCATCGTGCCGACGCACCTCACCCCGCTGCTCGCGATCGCGATGCACCCAACCGGGCCGGGACGGCGCCGGGCGATGGACAGGTGCGGGAGCATAGTGTGGGCGATAGACAGGTGCGGGAGCATAGCGCGGGCGATAGACAGGTGCGGGTGCGTAGTATGGCCGATAGACCGGGAACGGCCGATAGACCGGCGCCGGCGCGTAATACGGCCGGGAATAGCCGCTGCTTCCGTAGCCGTACCCATAGCCGTAGTCGGGACCGGTGCTGCCGGCGACAACACAGCCCGGGGTGACGGCCAACAGGGCGAACAGGAAAGCCAGGCGAAGCGATCGCATCTTGCCCTCCGGGGCGGGCGAAGGCAGCGGAAGCACTACCCTGCCAGCCCATACAACGCCTGCCAGACGCCGAAGTGCAGGCGGCTTCGCGGCGGATCGGGGGCGGATGAGGCGGGACCAAGGCGCCCCGCCCTTCCCTCCCCCGGCCTGTGTTCTACTGGTCGGCGTAGATATGGCTCTCCTCGGCGGCGCCGGGATGCGTCACCGCGCCGTTCACCGCCGGGCCCACGAGCTGGGCGTATTTCCACAGCGCGCCGGAGTTGTAGTCGGTCTTGCGCGGTGTCCAGGCGGCGCGGCGCCTGGCCAGCGTGGCCTCGTCCACCATCAGGTCGATGGTGCCCTTCTCGGCGTCGATCACGATCCTGTCACCGTTCTCGATCAGGGCGATCGGGCCGCCGACCGCGGCCTCCGGCCCGACATGGCCGATGCAGAAGCCGCGCGTCGCGCCGCTGAACCGGCCATCGGTGATCAACGCAACCTTGTCGCCCATGCCCTGGCCGTAGATCGCGCTGGTGGTGGAGAGCATCTCCCGCATCCCCGGCCCGCCCTTCGGCCCCTCGTAGCGGATGATGATCACGTCGCCCGCCTTGTAGGCGCGCATGTCCACCGCCCTGAAGGCGTCCTCCTCGCAGTCGAAGCAGAGCGCGGCGCCCTCGAAGCGCAGCGCCTTCATCCCTGCGATCTTCACGATCGCGCCCTCGGGCGCGAGCGTGCCCTTCAGCGAGACCACGCCGCCGATCGGCGAGATCGGGTCGGAGGCCGGGCGCACCACGTCCTGGTCCTTCGGCACGATCACCTCGCGATGGTTCTCCGCCAGCGTCCTGCCGGTGACGGTCAGCGCGTCGCCGCGCAGGTAGCCGCCATCGAGCAGCGCCTTGATGATCACCGGCACGCCGCCGATGTTGAACACGTCGAGCGCGACATACTTCCCGCCCGGCTTCAGGTCGGCGATGTGCGGCGTGGCGCGCATGATCTCGGCCACGTCGTGCAGGTCGAACTTGATGCCGGCCTCGTGCGCGATCGCCGGCAGGTGCAGCGCGGCGTTGGTGGACCCACCCGTTGCGCCGACGACGGCTGCGGCGTTGAACAGCGCGTCGCGGGTGACGATGTCGCGCGGGCGGATGTTGCGGCGGATCAGCTCCACCACGGCCTCGCCCGACTTGACCGCCCAGTGGTCGCGGCTCTCATCGGGCGCCGGGGCGCCGGCAGAGCCGGGCAGCGCGAGGCCGATCACCTCGGAGACGCAGGCCATGGTGTTGGCGGTGAACTGCCCGCCGCAGGCGCCGGCGCCGGGGCAGGCATGCTGCTCCAGCTCGAACAGCTCCTCGTCGGTCATGTTGCCGGCGGCGTGCTGGCCGACCGCCTCGAACACGTCGAGCACGGTCACGTCGCGGTTGTTGTGCCGGCCCGGCATGATCGAGCCGCCATACATGAACACGGACGGCACGTTCAGGCGGACCATCGCCATCATCAGCCCGGGCAGCGTCTTGTCGCAGCCGCCGAGGCCCACCATCGCGTCGTAGCAGTGCCCGCGCATGGTGAGCTCGACGGAATCCGCGATGATGTCGCGGCTGGCGAGGCTCGCCTTCATGGACTGGTGGCCCATCGCGATGCCGTCGGTGACGGTGATGGTGGTGAACTCACGCGGCGTGGCGCCGGCGGCCTTCACGCCGACCTTCACGCTCTGCGCCTGGCGGGAGAGCGCGATGTTGCAGGGTGCCGCCTCGTTCCAGCAGGTGGCAACGCCGACGAAGGGCTGCTCGATCTCCTCCTTCGTCAGGCCCATCGCGTAGTAGTAGCTGCGATGCGGTGCGCGCTCCGGCCCCACGGTGGTGTGGCGGCTGGGCAGCTTGGACTTGTCCCACTTGGTCATGCTGGCCGGTTCCCTGGCGTATGCCCGCCGGCCATCCTTCCGCGGGCGGGCGAAGTCAAGCCTCCCGCAGCACCGGCAGTGCCGCAAGCAGCGGGATCGCGGCATCGAGGAACGCGCGCAGACGCGCCGGCATGAAGCGCCCGGCTGGCCAGACCAGCTGCACCGGGATCGGCGGCGGCTCCGCTCCGCGCAGCAGGCGCAACAGGCGGCCCTGCGCGATCTCCTCCGCTGGCTGGTAGGAAAGGGTCTGCAGGATGCCCCTGCCCTGCACCGCCGCGGCGACCGCCGCCTCCGCCTCGTTCACGGAGAACCGCGCCTGCGGGCGGAGCACGACCTCCCTCCCCGCCGCGTCGGCGAAACGCCATTCCGTCGGCGCCGCGTGCGGGGCGAAGACCACCAGGTCGTGCCGCGCCAGCGCCTCGGGGCTGTCAGGCACGCCGCGGCGCGCCAGATAGTCCGGGCTGGCAACCAGGATGCGCCGCACCTCGCCCAGCCGGCGCGACCGCAGCGAGCTTGCGGGCAACCGGCCGATGCGGAGCGCGGCATCCATCCCCTCCTCCAGCAGGTCCACGACGCGGTTGGCGAGGAGCAGGTCCACCGCCACCGCCGGATGCGCATCCTGGAAGGCGGCGACCACGGGGGCGACGTGGCGGCGGCCGAACACCAGCGGTGCCGCGAGGCGGAGCCGCCCGCGCGGCTCGCGCGCCTGGCCGGCGGCTTCGCGCAGTGCGTCGTCGAGTTCGGCCAGCGCGTGGCGGGCCTGTTCGGCAAGGCGGCGGCCCGCCTCCGTCAGCGCGAACCGGCGTGTGCTGCGTTCCGCCAGGCGCACGCCAAGCCGCGCCTCCAGGTCCGCCAGCGCGCGGCTCATCGCCGGCGGCGAGCGGCCGAGCCGGCGCCCCGCCGCCGCCAGGCTGCCGGCCTCGGCGATGGCGAGGAAGAGGCCGAGCTGGTCCAGGCGGTCCATTGTTTCCCTGAATGGAAGAATGTCGTTCCACGCGGATGACTACTGCCTCCGGGCGCACGATGCCAGATCGGCGGCCACCGCAGCGGGAGCAGGTCCATGGGTCGCCACTTCGCCTCGATCGCATTCACCGGCGCCGTCCGCGCCGAGCAGGCGGCGATCGGCTCGCGCGCCGGCTACGCCCGTGTCGAGGAAGCCGGCGCCGAGGACAGCCGGCTCGGCGTGCGGGAATCGGCCTATCTCGGCGCCGCGCGCACGTTGTTCATCGCCTCGGTGAACGAGGCCGGCTGGCCCTACATCCAGCACCGCGGCGGGCCGGCGGGCTTCGTGCAGGTGGTGGAGGCGGGCGCGGCGCTGGCCTTCGCCGATCTGGCCGGCAACCGCCAGAACGTCACGCTCGGCAATCTGCGGGGCGAGGAGCGGGTTTCCCTGATCGTACCGGATTACCTGGAACGGCGTCGCCTCAAGCTGTTCGGCCGTGCCCGGCTGGTGACCCGCGCCGAAGATACGGCGCTGGTGGATCGTCTGGCCGAGGCCGCCGGCGCGCCGGCCGCGCGGGCCCTGGTGGTTCGCGTGGCCGGCTTCGACTGGAACTGCCCGCAGCACATCCCGCGACTGGTGCCGGAGGAGATGGTGGCGGCCGCGCTCGGCGAGGCCGCGACGCGCATTGCCGCGCTGGAAGCCGAGCGGGCCGCGCGCTGAGGCGGCTGAGGGGGCGATCGAGCGGCAACCGCCCCCACCCAGCCCCCGCCGGGGAGCGAGTCCGGGCGAAGCTAGTCCGCTATGCGCGCCAGCGCGGCATCCAGCCGTGCCATCTCGGCCTGTGCCGCTGCAAGCCTCTCGCGGTTCTCCTCCACCACCTCCTCGGGCGCGCGGGCGACGAAATCGGCGTTGCCGAGCTTGGCCGAGATCTTCTTCGCCTCGGCCTCCGCCGCCGCCCGCGACTTGGCCAGGCGTGCGCGCTCGGCATTCAGATCGATGACATCGGCCAGTGGCAGCATCACCGTCGCCTCGCCGACGACGACCTGCGCCACGCCCTTCGGCGCGGCGCCTTCCAGCGCGCGCACCTCGGTGGCGCGGCCGAGGCGGCGGATCGCCTCGATCCAGGCTTCGGCGCGGGCCAGCGTGGCGCCGGAGGCCCCCTGCAGCAGCAGCGGCACGGTGACGGAGGGCGGCACGTTCATCTCGGCCCGCGCGCCGCGCACCTCGCCGATCAGCGTGACCACCCAATCGAGTTCCGCGCGCGCGGCCTCCGCCTCCTGCACCGGCGCAGCTTCCGGCCAGGCGCTGCGGATCAGGCTGCCTTCCGGACCATAGCCGAAGCGGTGCCACAACTCCTCGGTCACGAAGGGCATGACGGGGTGCAGCAGGCGCAGGATGGTGCCGAAGACATGCTGCGCGGCGCCCTTCACCTCGGCCTTCTCGGCGCTGTCGGGGCCGTACAGCACCGGCTTGGCGAATTCGATGAACCAGTCGCAGTAGCTGCCCCAGACGAAGCGGTAGGCGGCGGCGGCGTATTCGTCGAAGCGGTAGGCCTCGAGCGCCGCGGTGCACTCCGCCACCGCACGGTTGGCGCCGTCCAGGATCCACCGCGCCAGCGGCGTCGTCGCGCTCGCCGGATCGAGGGAGGCATCCGCTGCTATCCCGTTCATCTCCAGGAAGCGCGCGGCGTTCCAGATTTTGGTGACGAAGGCGCGGTGGTCCTCCACGCGCTTGCGGCCGAGCTTCACGTCGCGGCCCGGGCCGGTCAGCGCGGCAATGGTGAAGCGCAGCGCGTCCGAGCCATAGGCCTCGATCAGCTCCAGGGGGTCCATCACGTTCCCCTTGGACTTCGACATCTTCTGGCCCTTCTCGTCGCGGACCAGGCCATGGATGTAGACGTGGCGGAACGGCACCTCGCCCATGAAGTGGATGCCCATCATCATCATGCGGGCGACCCAGAAGAAGATGATGTCGAAGCCCGTCACCAGGACCGAACCGGGGTAGTATTTCGCCAGCTCCGGCGTCTTCTCCGGCCAGCCGAGCGTGGAGAACGGCCAGAGCGCGGAGCTGAACCAGGTATCCAGCACGTCCGGGTCGCGGATCAGCGTGACGTCGTGCCCGAACTTCGCGCGCGCAGCCTCTGACGCCTCCTCCTCCGTCTTTGCGACGAAGACCGCGCCATCCGGCGCGTACCAGGCGGGGATCTGGTGGCCCCACCACAACTGGCGGCTGACGCACCAGGGCTGGATGTCGCGCAGCCAGGCGAAGAAGGTGTTCTCCCACTGGCGCGGCACGAAGACGGTCTGGCCGGTCTCCACCGCCTTGATCGCGGGCTGCGCCAGCGTCTTGGCGTCCACGTACCACTGCATGGTCAGCCGCGGCTCGATCGGCACGCCGGAGCGGTCGCCATGCGGCACTTGGTGGGTGTGCGGCTCGATCTTCTCGACGAGGTCGAGCTCCTGCAGCCGCGCCACGATGCGCTTTCGCGCCTCGAAGCGGTCCAGGCCCTCCAGGCTGTGCACGAAATTCGGGTCCCCGCCCTCGGCCGAGAGCGCGGCGCCGATCTCGGCGACCATCACCTTCGCATCGGCGTCGAGCACCGAGGGCATTGCCAGACCGTGCCGCTTGCCGACCTCGAAATCGTTGAAGTCGTGGCCGGGGGTGATCTTCACCGCGCCGGTGCCCTTCTCCGGGTCGGAATAGGCATCGGCCACGATCGGGATGCGGCGGCCCACCAGCGGCAGGATCAGGTGCCGGCCGACCAGGTCCCTGAATCGCTCATCGTCGGGATGCACCGCCACCGCGGTGTCGCCCAGCATCGTCTCCGGCCGCGTGGTGGCGACCGTCAGGTAGCGGCCCGGCTCGCCCTCCACCGGATAGCGCAGATGCCAGAGCGATCCCTTGACCTCCCTGCTCTCCACCTCGAGATCGGAGATCGCGGTCTGGAACACCGGATCCCAGTTCACCAGACGCCGGTCGCGGTAGAGCAGGCCCTGCGCGTGCAGCGTGACGAAGACCTCGATGACCGCCCTGGAGAGGCCCGCATCCATGGTGAAGCGCTCGCGCGGCCAGTCCAGGCTGGCGCCGAGCCGGCGCAGTTGGCGCGTGATGGCGCCGCCCGACTGCGCCTTCCACTCCCACACATGCTGCAGGAAGGCCTCGCGCCCCATCTGGCGCCGGTCCTGGCCCTGCGAGGCGAGCAGCCGCTCCACCACCATCTGGGTGGCGATGCCGGCATGGTCGGTGCCCGGCTGCCACAGCGCATCCCGGCCCTGCATGCGGCGCCAGCGCGTCAGCATGTCCTGCACCGACATGGTCAGCGCGTGGCCGATATGCAGGCTGCCCGTGACGTTGGGCGGCGGGATCATGATGGTGAAGGGCCGTGCCGGCGAGGCGGGATCGGCCGCGAAGGCACCCGCCTTCTCCCAGAGGGCGTAGAGGCGCGGCTCCACCGAGGCGGGGTCGAAGGTCTTGTCCAGCATGCCGGCATCCCTTCCGCGCCGGCCGCGCGCAGTCAAGGGCTGCGCGCGCCGCCTTGGTCGCGCGGCCAGCCGATTGCCGGCAGTGCCCTTGTCCGGGCTAGAGGTTCCGGCCCACCACGCGCTCGATCTCGGCGCGGACCAGGCGCTCGACCAGCGGGGGAAGGTGCTGGTCGAGCCAGTCCTTCAGCAGGGGGCGGATCTCCTCGCGCACCACATCCTCAATGCTGGGGCCGCCGCGGCTGACCGTGGCGGCGCGTTCCTGCACCACCGCGCGCAGCAGCCTGCCGACCGCCGCCGTGGTCGCCGCCGCCACCGCGGGCGCGACCAGCACCTCGGCCGGCATCGCACCGGGCGAGGGCGCCTCCGGCTCGGCCGGCTCGACCGCTGGCGCTGGCTGGGGGGGCTCGGCGGCGCGTGGCGGCTCCGGGGCGGCGGGCTCCGGTGCCCGGGCCTGCGCGGCGGGCGGCGCCGCGGCGGGCTGCACCATCATGGATTCGGTCAGGTCCAGCGGCTCCGAGGCAGGCTCGCCGGAAGCGGCCGCGCCGCCGGCACCGGGGGGCGTAGCGCCGGCGCCGTCATCCTCGTTCAGGATGCGACGGATCGAGGCAAGGATATCGTCCATCGCCGGATCGCCGGGGCCCGGCTTCGGGGCGTCGGTGTTGCCACTCATCAATCAGCGTCCCTGCACGGCAGCGTCTTCGGTATAGTCGCCGAAGCCGACCCAGCGGTTCCGGACCGCATTGTAGTAGGCTTCCACATCGTAGAGCGGCACCGGCAGGTTCAGGTCGCGCGCCGTCAGCCGGCCGACCGCCGCCGCCAGGTTGTGCGAGGCGGTGATCACCGCCGCCAGCGCACGCACCAGGCTCACACGGGCGTTGAGCAGTTCCTGCTCGGCGTTCAGCACATCCAGCGTGGTGCGGCTGCCGACCACCGCCTCGCGCTGCACCCCGTCCAGCGCGATCTCGGCGGCGCGGATCTGCGAGCGGACGCTGTCCACCGTGGCGCGGGCAGCCACCAGGGTCTCATAGGCCTGGGTGGCCTGCTGCGCCGCGCCGCGCCGCTGGTCCTCAACCACGTTGCGGGACTGCTGCGCCTGCTGGCGCGCCTGGCGCACCGCGGCGTGCTCGGCACCGCCCTGGAACAGCGGCACGACGAGGTTGGCGGTGACCGAGGTGCCGTCCTGCCGCACGCCGTCCAGCGCGGCGCCGCCCGCCTGCTGGCCGGTGTTGCGGAAGACGCTGCCGTTCACGCTGATCTGCGGCAGCAGGGCGGCGAACTGCACGTCGATCTGGTCGCGCGCCGCGGCCTCGTCGAACAGGGCGGCCACCACGTTGGGATTGTTGCGGGCGGCCATCACCGCTGCCTCGCGGGCATTCGGCGCCGGCGGACGAAGCGGCTGCGGCGGCGTCAGACGCTGCGGCGCCTGGCCGACGAGGCGGGTGAAGGTGGCGCGCGAGGTCTGCAGCCGCCCCTCCGCATCGGCGCGCGAGGCGCGGGCACCGGCCAGCCGGCTTTCCGCCTGCGCCACGTCCGTGCGGGTGATCTCGCCCACCCGGAACCGCTCGTTGGTGGCCTGGAGTTGGCGCAACAGCACCTGCTCGTTGTTGGTGTTGAGCCGCACCTCCTCCTGGTCGCGGATCATCGCGACATAGGCGTTCACCACGTCGAGCAGCACCTGCTGCTCGGTGGCGTAGAGCCGTGCGCGCTGCGCCAGCACCTGATTTTCCGCCCGGCGGGTCTGCGCAACGGTCCTGCCGCCGCGATAGAGCGGCTGCGCCACGCTGGCCTGGACCTGGGTGGTGTCCCGGGAGCGCCAGTTGCCCGAGGGCCCGATCGGGTTCGGCCGAGTGCCCGTGGTGGTCTGCCCCGCCGCACCGGTGATCTGCACCGTCGGCCGCCAGCCGGCAAGCGCCTGGGGCACGTTCTCATCCACCGCGCGCAGCTGCGCGCGCGCGGCCTGCAGGGTCGGGTTGTTGGAATAGGCGAGCGCCATGGCCTCCTGCAGGGTTTGGCCGGAGGCAGGGCGCGGACCCACCGCCGCGGCCGAAGCCAGCAGCAGGGCGGCGAAGGCGAAACGGGATGGCGTCATGCGGATCTACTCCCCGGATGCGGCGATCCTAGCGCGCAACGGGTGGCGCTGGAAACTGCGCGAAGCAGGCGCCGCTGCGACCCGCACCGACAAGGCGCGTGCCCTATCGCATACGATCAGAAGACGAAGCCGGGCTTCGCCCGGAACGACGGCAGGGCGAGCGTGGCACAATCGAAGGCATCGGTCAGGCTGAAGCTGCCCGCCACCCGCCGGCAGAGCACCGCGCGGGACGAGACACCCCGCGCCGCCCCCGAGAGCACGGTGACCAGCCGCCCGCCCTCGGCGAGCTGACCGGCGATCGCCTCCGGCACTTCGGGCACTTCGCCCTCGATCAGGATCGCGTCATAGGGCGCCGCGCTGGCGTGGCCCATGGTGAGCGGCCCCTTCACCAGCCGCAGCGCCTGCGGCTCGACCAGCCCCTGCAGGGCGCGGCGGGCGATGGCAAGCATCTCCGCATCCTCCTCCAGCGCAACCACGCGGGCGCCGCAGCGCGCGGCGGCGGCGGCGGCGTAGCCGGTGCCGGCGCCCACCACCAGCACGCGGTCGCCATCGCGAAGGCTGAGCAGCTGCAGCATGCGGGCGATCATCATCGGCTGGATCAGGCCGCGGCCATTGGGCAGCCGCACATCCTCATCGGCGTAGGCGCGGGCGGCGAGGCCGGGCGGCAGGAAACGCTCGCGCGGTAGCTCGCCCATGGCGGCGAGGAGCCGCGGATCGGTGACCCGGTTCGGACGGAGCTGCCCGTCCACCATGTGCCGCCGGGCCTCCGCCAGGCGGGTCTCCGTGTCGAGGGTTGTTTCGCCTTGCATCGCAGCAGCCTGTTGCATGCCCGCGCTTATAGGGTCCGGCCGGTTGCCGGCCAAGCCGAGCCCGTGCTTGACCCGCGCCGGCGGCTGCCGGATAGAAGCGCGCAGATGGCCGCGTGGCAGAGTGGTGATGCACCGGACTGCAAATCCGTGAATGCCGGTTCGATTCCGGCCGCGGCCTTTTTTCCCTCGCACTCGGATGCCGTCCGCTCCGCGGCGCCGTCGCACTGCGGGCCAGGGTCCCGACAAGCACCCGGACACCCTGCCGCCCAGCCCCGGCACGGGGAGCGCGAGCGTTCAGCCATGATCGTCCCGGCATTGCATTCTCCTGGAGGTCAGGAGCACGGAGCGGGGGGATGAGGTTGCCGCCGGTGGATGAGGTTGCTATAGGCGCCCCCCACGGCTGATCCGGCGTGGCGCAGCGGTAGCGCAGCGGACTGTTAATCCGTTGGTCGTTGGTTCGAATCCAACCGCCGGAGCCATCATTCCCTGACATGTGACACGTACACACCGGGCGCTTCATCCTGCGCGCTCAACGCCTGCTGCTGCACGAGGGCGGACCCGCCCACCTCGATCGCCGCCAGGAAGGACAGCACATCGTCCATGTGACGCGTCCAGTCCTGGCCGGCCCAACTGCGCAGTGCGGCCAGTTGGCGGGCCCGGCGCATGCTGCCGGGGCGCGCGTAATCGGCCACCATCGCCTGCCAGCCCGGCAGGTCGCAGGCGTCGAGGTACTCCGGCACGTCCCGCCCGACCTCGCGATGCGCAGGGATGTCGCTGGCCAGCACCGGCGCGCCGAGCGCCAGCGCCTCGGCCACCGGGAGGCTGAAACCCTCGGCGAAGCTCGGCACCAGCACGGCGCGGGCGGCGCAAGCCAGGCCAGCCACCACCGAATCCGACACCGCACCCAACTCCAGCAGATGCGGTCGCAGCACGGCGCAGCGCTCCAGCAGGTCGTGCACCTGCGGGTTCCGGGGCCCGCGGCTGCCGACGATCACCAGCCTCGGCACCGCGCCGCCCGCTGCCGCCAGCCGGCGCCAGAGATGCAGCAGCAACAGGTGGTTCTTGCGGGCGACGATGGTGCCGACCACCAGGAAGAACGGCCGCCCATCCGCAACCTGCGGCGGCAGCGGCGCCGGGCACACCGGCGCCACGCCGAGCGGCGCGGCCAGCACCGGCAGCGTCCGCGGCAGGTGGCGGCGCAGTTCCACGGCGGTGGCCTCGGAATTGGCGATCACCCCATCGGCTAGCGTGCGGACCGTGTCCAGCCGCCGCGCATGCCGCAGCGTCTCGGCGGGAGAAACGTATTCCGGCCAGTCCAGCGGGATCAGGTCGTGGATCAGCGGGACGAATCGCGCGCCGCTCCGCCGGACGAGGCGCTGCACCGCGGTGCCGCGGTGCAGCGGATGATGCGAGACGTTGAGGTAGATGACGCCCCGGCTCGCCCCGCCCGGCGGTCGGCGCCAGGCGGCCAGGCTGCCGGCGAACAGCGCCAGCGCGAGCGGTGAAAGCCGGCGCAGCGTGCCGTCACGCCAGGCCGGGCCGACACGGCGGACCAACGACTCGGTGAGGGCCTGCGGCAACAGGGCGAAGCCGCCGCGATAGTCATGCGCGACGAAGCGCAGCCTTTCGCCGCAGCGCGCGAGCAAGTGCTCGGCATAGGCCAGCTCGACCCGGTCCACGCCTGAGAGCGTGCCGCGATGCACCCGCCAGAGCATGCGGGAGATGTCGAGCCAGAGCTCCGAGCGCGGCTGCGCGGGAACCGTGCCCGCCAGCACGGGAAGGAGCGGCGCTGCATCGCGCGACGCACCAGTGCGGACGAGCCGTGCGCTCGTCTCCGGCCAATCGAGATCTGCAACCATCAGTCGGTAGCCCGAAGGCTGAATGACAGGATATGCCTCGATATTGCGCCACTCTCTGCAATTTTGTGCAAAGCATCTCGCCCCAATGCGCACGCTCTGGTATCATTTCGGCTGGCATGATACAAGCTGCAGTTGAATACTCCAGAAGCGAGAAGCGCAATGGATGTCGGCGTCCAAAACGGTGGGCCTAGTCACCGACCCAGGGTTGCGGTGATCAGTTCCTACGACGAACTCTGCGGCATCGCGGCCTACACGCGTGCGCTGGAGCGCCAGATCGGTCCCCTCATGGATGTCGAGGTGTTCGATCTCGACCAGTTCCTGCTGCGGCATCCGCATCGGAGGGTCCAGGCGCTCGGCGATCGCCACGTCCAAGATATCGCATCGCGTCTCGCAGAATTCGACTTCGTCAATATCCAGCTTGAATATGGCACGCTCGGTCTCACCACGGGACGGATCCTGCGCCGCGCACGGATCCTGATGGAGGCGGCCAACGCCGTCAGCGTCACCTTCCACACCATGCTCGCCTCGGAGGCGGTGCCGTGGGAGGCGGTGGGACAGGCGCTGAACCGGATGCGCCTACTCCGGGCGGCAATGCTGGTGGCCGACACATACCGATCGGGCACGCTGGGCACGCGCTTCTATGCCCTGCTGCGCCGCATGCAGGAGCGCAAGCCGGTGCGCGTGATCGCCCACACGCGGCGCGACGCAAGGCTGCTGCGCGACCTGCACGGCATCCGGGAGGTCGCCCACCATCCGCTGACGTTCGTGCGGCCGGTCGAGGCGGCGACCATCCGCGCCAATGCGCGGCGCGACGCCTTCCCGCTGCTGCGCCGGCTGCCGCCGCAGGCGAAGCTGATCGGTACCTTCGGCTTCCTTTCGCCGTACAAAGGCTTCGAGACCGCAATCCGCGCACTGCGATTGCTGCCGGACGACCACCACCTGCTGGTGTTCGGCGGCGTTCACCCGAACACCATCGCCCGCCACCAGCCGATCGACCCCTATGTCGAGCGCCTGTTGCAGGCCGGCCGTATCGGCCAGAGCGTGCTGGATGAGCTGCGCGAACCCGGTAGCGCGCCGGCCGCGCTCAACCTGGATGGCGGCGCCGCGGCGCTGCTTGGTGCGCATCCGCAGGACCTGCGCGGGCGCATCCACTTCATGGGCGTGCTGGACGATGCGGAGTTCTGCACGGCCATGGCGATCTGCGCCTCGGTGGTGCTGCCCTATCTCGAAGTCGGGCAGACCAGCAGCGGCCCGGTCTGCATGGCGCTCGACATGGGCTGCCGGGTGATCGCCTCGCGCAACCGCGCCTTCCTCCAGATGGCACGCTACCACCCCGGCGAGATTGAGTTCTTCGATGTCGGCAACTACGCCGAGCTCGCCGCCCGCATCGCTGCGGATCCACCCTTCGATCGGCGTGACCGCGTGCTGGCCTACAACACCGACACCAACGCCGCGCTCTACCTGGGCCTGCACCAGCGTAGCGACGCGCGGAGCCTGGCGGCGAGCCGCGCCCCCGCGCGATGAGTGCCGGCGACATCCTTTCCGCGCTGCGCGCCGGGGCACGGCCGCGGGCCGCGTCGCTGTGGCAGACGCGGCCCGTTGCCGAACCCGCTGCGGCGCTGCTGCTCGCGCTGCTGCTCGACGACCAACCGCGCGCAGCGGCGCTGCTGCCGCACGTGACGGCCGAGGCCGTGAGCGATGCCGCAGCGCGGCTCGGCCTGCCCGCGGCGGTGGCCGCACCCGACTTCGCCTCGGCGATGCTGTGCTTCGCCGAGCGGCCGGATGCGGAGGCGCTGCGGGTGGATGTCGCCGCGCGCCTGCTGGTGGCGCAGGAGCCTGCGCTTGGCGAGGCGGTGCTGCTGCCGGCCTGGCGCGGCGCGGCCAGCTCGGTGCTGATTGCCCGCGCCCTCTCGGGTACCTGGATGCTGCTCGGCCGTCCGGGCCAGGCGTTGGAGGCCGCGCGCATCGCCGGCGAAGCGGCGCCGCAGGCGCCGGAGATCCAGGCGCATCTCGCCGGGCTGCTGCTGCAGGCGGGCCAACCGGCGGCGGCGCTGCTCGCCTGCGGCCGCGCGCTCGGCGCCGACCCGCAGGCGCATCAGGCATTGCGGCTGGCGAGCAGCGCGCTGCTCGAACTCGGCCAGCCGGCGGAGGCGATCGCCACCGCCAACCGTGCGGCGCAGCTCGCGCCGGTGCACGCGCCCCATGCCGAGCTGATCCGCGTGGCGCATGCAGCCGAGATCGCGCAGCCGCGCACCAATGCGTCCGCCCTCGGGGCATCGGCCGAATGGGCGCGGCCGCCCTCGCGCCTGCCGCGGCGCCGCCCGCCGCCGCTGTTCGCGGCACTGCGCGCGCGTCTGCGCGTGGTGGAGGCGTTGCTGCTGCGCGAGGCGCGCACGCAGTTCAGCAACAGCCGGCTCGGCTATGCCTGGGCGCTGGTCGAGCCGATGTCGCATGTGATCCTGCTGTCGGTGGTGTTCACCCTGCTCGGCCGCGACAGCCGGCCGCCGATCGGCGACAGCATGCTCGAATTCTACATGACCGGCGTGCTCTCCTTCCTGTTCTTCGCGCATGTGACGGAACGCGCCATGGATCTGGCGCATGCCAACCGGCACATGCTGGCGGTCCCGGCGATCGGCGTGTTCGACCTGCTGGCGGCGCGCGCGGTGCTCTCGGCCAGCACGGACCTCGTCGTCGCGGCGCTGACGGTCGGGCTGCTGATCGCGCTCGGCGTCGGCGGGCTTCCGGCGGACGCGGCCGGGATCGTCAGCGGCTATGCGCTGCTGTTCGGCCTCGGGCTCGGCGTCGCGCTGGTGAATGTCGTGGCCTCGGCCTACAGCACGGCGTGGGAGAAGCTGTGGCCGTCCTTCCTGCGCGTGCAGTACTTCACCTGCGGCGTCTTCTATCATCCGCTCGACATGCCGGAGGAGGTGCGCGGCTTCGTGCTGCTGAACCCGCTGGTGCATGTCACCGAGTGGATGCGGCAGGCCTACTTCCCGCATTACGTCAGCCCGTTCCTGGACCCGGAGTACCTGCTCCGCTGGGTGGTGGTCATGCTGCTGGCGGGATCGCTGCTGTTCGTCGCGGCGCAACGCAGGCTGCGCCGCCATGGCTGAGCCGATCGTGCTGCTCGAAGGCGTCGCGAAGCACTACCCGCAGGCCGGCGGCGGGACGCGCAGCATCCTGGAGGCGACGACGCTCGCCTTCCCCGCTGGCGTGCGCGTCGGCATCCTCGGGCCGAACGGCACCGGCAAGTCCACGCTGCTGCGGCTGATCGCCGGCAGCGAAGAGCCGGATTCCGGCAGGGTGCACCGGTTCGGCCGCGTCTCCTTCCCGCTCGGCTTCTCCGGCACCTTCCATCCCGACCTGTCGGGGCGCGAGAACCTGCTGTTCCTGGCGCGCGTCTATGGCGCCGATCCCTGGGCGATGGTCGCGGAGGTGATGGAATTCACCGAGCTCGGCCCCGACATCGACGCACCGGTGCGGCAGTATTCCTCGGGCATGGCGGCGAAGCTGGCCTTCGGCGCCTCGCTCGCACTGGATTTCGACGCCTACCTCGTGGACGAGGCGACGGAAGTGGGCGATGCGCGCTTCCGCGCCCGCTCGCAAGCCGCGTTCCAAGAGAAGCTGCGCGGTGCCGCGCTGATCCTCGTCTCGCACAACAGCCACACCATCCGCCGCCTCTGCGAGTGCTGCGCCATCCTGCACGGAGGGCGCCTGGTGCCCTTCCCGACGGTGGACGAGGCGCTGGCGGCCTATGCCGATCTCATGGGGGTCGCCGATGCTTGAGACCGTAACCGCCGCGCCCGCGCGCAGCTGGGCGGAAGCCGCGGCCGCGCCGCCGCCAATCCCGATGCGGGCGCGCACCCCGCGCCGGCGTTCGGGCGCGCTGCTCGGCTTCCTGCTGCTGGTGCTGCTGCCGACGGCGCTGTTCGCCGGCTACCAGTGGCGCATCGCGGCGGACCAGTATGCAGTGGAGCTGCGCTTCGCGGTGCGCAACGCCGATCCGATGCGCGCGATGCCCGCCGGCGGCATGCTCTCGCAATTCGGGCCGACCAACACCGACGCCTACGCCGTCGTGCAACACCTGCAGAGCCGCGAGGCGCTGCTCGCCGTCGGCCGCCACGCGCAGGTGCGGACGATCCTCGGCAGCGCCGCGGCGGACCCACTCGCGCGGCTCGATCCGGCGGCACCGCTGGAACAGGCCCTGCGTGCCTGGAAGCGGCAGGTGCGGCCGTACTACGACCGCGCGAGCGGCATCGTGACGGTGGAGGTGCGTGCCTTCTCCGCCGCCGAGGCGCTCTCGCTGGCGCAGGGTGTCGAGCAGGCGGCGGAGGAGTTGGTGAACGCCATGTCGGAACGCAGCCGCGCCGGCCTGCTCGCCGCCGCCGAACGCGAGACGCGAGCCGCCGAGGCCCGCTTCGCCGCGGCGCGGGATGCAATGCGCCAGTTCCAGGAGGGTCGCCGCAGCGTCGATCCGCGGCGCGAGGCGCAGGGGATGTCGGAACACCTGGTGAAGCTGCAGGGCGAGCGCATCGCCATGCAGGCGGAGCTTGCCCGGCTGCTCGGCGTGATGAGCGAGGCGGCGCCGCAGGTGATGCAGCATCGCGCCGCACTGCAGGCGATGGAGGCGCAGGTCGCGGCCGTGCAGCAGCAGCTCACCAGCAGCGGCGCGCCGGACGCCGAGGGCGCGCTCGCCGCCTCCATGCAGGACTTCGCCGGGGTGGAGACCGAGGCGCTGATCGCCCAGCGCGCCCTCGAAGCGGCGATGGCCGGGCTCGACCGCGCGCGCGCGGAAGCGGCGCGCCAGCAGGTCTATCTGGCGCCGGTGGTGCGCCCGGTGCTGCCGGAGGAGGCGCTTTACCCCGCGCGGCTGGTCAGCACGGCAAGCGCCTTCGCCGCGCTGCTGCTGGCCTGGTTCGTCGGGCTGGTCGCCCTGCGCGCCTTGCGGGAGCACATCGCGTGAGGGCGGGCACGATGCGGCGCCTGCTGCCGCTCGGCCCCGGCGAGCTGCTGGCCGAGGCGGAATGGGGCGGCATGCTGGTGGTGCCGGCATGGAACGTGGACGTTGCCATCGGCGTCGCGCGCGATGGGCTGCACGAGCCCTGGACCACGCGCCTGGTGCAGGAGCTGCTGCGGCCGGGCGACCGCTACCTGAACGCAGGTGCCAATTTCGGCTATTTCGTCTGCCTGGCGGGGCGGCTGGTCGGCGCGCGCGGGCGGGTCATCGGTGTGGAGCCGAACCCGCATATCGTGCCGTTCCTCATGAAATCGCTCTACTGGAACGGCAGCATCGGCAACACCGAGGTCATCGTCCGCGCGCTGGCCGACGTGCCGGAGCAGGCGCTGACCTTCCATTTCGATCCGCAATATCTCGGCGGCGGCGCGCCGCGCAGCGTCTCCGGCCTTGCCGGCAGCGACGAGCGCGACTTCGCCACGCCGGAGGCGGCGATGTGGGGCCCGGCGACGCTGCCGCAGATGCTCGATGCGCAGGGGCGCTGGATCAAGGGCATCGGCCTGATGGTGCCCTTCGAGGCGCGCACCGCCACCATCGACGGCATCATCGCACAATGCGGGCTGGACGGGCTCGACCTCCTGCATCTCGACATCGAGGGGTCGGAAGCGCCGGCGCTTGTCGGCGCGCGCACCCTCATCGCTGCCTCGCCGCGGCTGAAGCTGATCACCGAATGGAGCGCGGGGCATTATGCCAACGCTTCCGCTACGCTGCGCGCCGCCTTCGACGCGATGTGGGAGATGCTGACCGGCCTTGGCTACCGCGTGCGTCATCTCGAGCCGCGGCTGGCGGGCGATGGCGGCATCTTCGTCTCGCCGCCGCTGGACCGCGCAGCGATGACCGAGACCGCGCCGCATGGTGACTACGTCTGGAGCCGCGTCGAGGAGGACCCCTTCGCATGAATATCCATGTCCCCGCGCCCGTCGCGGTGCGCGAGGCGGGTGAGCGCTTCGGTCATGCGCACGGCCGGCGCCTGGCCTTCCTGCACATCCCGAAGACCGCCGGCACGGCGTTCGGCGCAGCGCTGTCGCAGCGTTTCGCGCTGGCCGAGACGCAGGCGGGCATCCGCCTCGGCATGACTGCGGGCGCCAGCCATCCGCAGCTCGCCGAAAGCGCGCCGCATTGCCGGCTCATCGGCGTCGGCGCGCATCTCGACCGCGACAAGCTGGACGCCATCGAGGCCGCGCTGCCGCAGGGCGAGCGGCTGTTCACGGTGACGCTGCTGCGCGAGCCCCGCGCGCGGCTGATCAGCCAGTACCGCCACTGGCGGCGCAGCGTGGACAGCAGCCTGGCCTCGGTGCCGGAGGCGCATCGCGAGGCCTTTCTCGCGGCGCGGAACCTGCCGCTGGGCGAGTTCCTCACCACCGGCCTGGCCTTCGTGGACCGCCACTTCCGCAACCTGCAATGCTGCATGCTGACCGGCATGAGCACCGCCGAGATGCTCGACGAGGCAGCGCTGCTGGAGGCTGCCCGCGCGAGCATGGCGGAGATCGACGTGGTCGGCACCACCGCAGCAGTGGACGATGCGCTCGCGCGCATCGCCAACGCCTATGGCTGGGCGCCGCCAGAGCGGATCGTGCGGCTGAACGTGGCCCCCGATGCCCCGCCGCCGCCCTTCGACGACGCGACCGAGGCGGCGATCGAGGCATTCATCGGCGCCGATCTCGCGCTCTACCGCGAAGCGGCTACCGGCGAGGCGACGGCGCCGCCGCCGCGCCGCCTGCACGCCTTCTTCCGCCCCGGCCGCGCGCTGATGGACAGCCTGGTGGATGGCAGCGCGACCCACTTCACCATGGCCGACGCTTTGCACGGCCGCGGCTGGCATGTGCGCGAGGGCGAGGCCCCCGGCTTCGCCCGCTGGACCGGGCCGGGCCTGGTCAGCGACATCCGCCTGCCGGCGCCGGCGGCGCAGCGCGTGGAACTCGCGCTTCAGCTCGTCTCGGTGCTCGACTGGGCTGTCGTGGAGGGCGCGAAGCTGACGCTGGACGGAGTCGTGCCTGCCGCGCCGCCGAGGATCCAGCAACGGGAGGGCTCGCCCTGGCTCGTCGCCGGATTCGACCTGCCGGATGCCGGCAATGGTCTTCGCGATCTGCGCATCGAGGTGCCCTTCACCCGGTCGCATGCCGAGATCGACCCGGCGATCCACGACGAGCGGCAGAAGGGCATCGCCATCGGCGACATCACCGTGCTCGCCGCCGGGGCCATGCGGCCACCGACGCTCGGCGCGCTGTTCTGGCCCGGCGGAGACTGGGCGGAGGCGGCGCCGGAAACGCTTGTGGACCGGCTCGCCTTGGCCCGGCACGAGGGCGAGCCGCCGGTCGTTGAGCGCCATCTCGGCTTCGACCTGCCGCTGATGGCGGCGATCCTGGACCTGGTCGCGCCCGACCATGTCTGGGCGGCGGCGTTGCAGACGCAGCTTTCGGTGCTCGAGCGCGGCATGCCGACCGCCCGGCCATCGCCCGGCGGCCGGCTGGCGGTGGTCGCCACGCTGTTCGAGCTGCCGGCGCGCGGCGCCGCCATTGCCAGCCTCGCCGCCCGCCACGAGGAGGCGGTGCTGCTGCTCGGATGCGCCGAGGATCATCGGCTGCGCGCGCTGCTCGCCAACCCGCTGCTGGTGCCGCATGTGCATCTCGTCGGCTGCACCAATGCAGTGCTGGTGGCGAACCTTGCCGCCATGCGGCGTGCCGGCGGCCCCGAACTGGTGAATGGCTTCCTGCTGCTGCTCGAACGCATCGCCAGCACCACGCCGGAGCTGGTCAAGCCACTGCGGCGGGAGACGGGCACGCGCTTCCTGATGCGACTGCTCGATCATAGCCTGGCGATGTTGGAACGCTTGGCCAGGGGCCGCCTCGCCGGCACGGCGTTACTGCAGCCGCTGCTGCCGGAACGCGCACCGGGCGCCGAGGTCCGGGCCGAGGCCGTGCAGGCGCGCTTCGCCACCCTGCAGGGACAGGCCGATACGCCGCTACGGCTGGTTGATCCGCCGATGCTCGCCTCCATCACCACGCTGCTCGGCCTGCTGGCCGAGCGCGGGCCGGAGAGCGAGGCCGGCTGGGAAGCGGCACAGGCGGCGTATGACCGGCTGTTCCGCATGGTCGGGATGCTCGCAAGCTGGGAGGCCTTCGGGCTGGAGGCCAATGGCACCGCCGGCCTCGCGCGGCGCCTGGCGTGGCAGGGCGGCGCCCCGGCAATCCTGCCGAAGCCTCTCAAGCCGTTTTCCGAATACATCGACTTCTACCGCGCCGAGTCGCGCATCATGCAGCGCAGCGGCTTCGCGCCGGGCATCACGCTGACGCTCGATTCGCTCGGCGGCGGGCTGGACCACGTGGTGCGGCTGAACCAGGCGGCGCGCGAGATCGAACTCGCGCTGCGCCTGCTGGCGAAGCGCTTCCCGGAGGAGGAGATCCTCTGGGTCGATGCTGGCTGTTCCTATGGCGTGCTGCTGAACACCGTGGAGCCGCCGCCGGCACTGCGCGGGCGCTGCCGATTCCTGGGCTTCGACTTCAACGCGCCGGGCATCGCCGTGGCGCGCGCGGCCGCGGCCAATGCCGGACGCGACCACTGCCGCTTCGAGGTGGGCGACGTGGCGCAGGCGCGCGAGATCGCCGGCGGCGCCCGCATCCACCTCATCACCGCCTTCGAGGTGCTGGAGCACTGCCCAGATCCCCTGGCGGTGCTGCGCGACTACCGCGCGATGGAGCCCGGCATGCTCATCGCCGGCTCGCCGCTCGGCGAACCGCAGGGCGTGCTGCCAGGCGAGCAGCATCTTTGGTCCTTTGCGGCGGAGGGCTATGCGGCAATGGTGGCGGAGGCCGGCTTCGCCCTGCTCGGGGTGAACCGGCGCGAGGTCGGCCGCTTCATCGGCGGGCATGATTGGGTGACGGTGACGGCGACGACCGGCGATCCGGCCGCGCAGGCGGTTATCTGAGGGCTGCGCTGTCGCTATGCTCCGCCGCTGCGGCCGCAGCAGGGAGATCGGCGGACAGCCCGATGATCGAGGTGGTGATCCCGGCGCACAACGCCGCGGCGTATCTGCGCGAGACGCTGGAGAGCATCGCCGCGCAGACCAGGCCGCCCGCACGCGTGACCGTGGTAGACGACCGCAGCACGGATGGCACGCCGGCGCTGGTCGAGGCCGCGGCGCGCGAGCTGGCGCCGCGGGTGGAGATCCGGTTGCTGCCCAATGCAGGCCCGCCCGGCCCGGCGGCGGCACGCAACACGGCGATCCGCGCCGCCACTGCCCAATGGATCGCCCTGTGTGACGCGGACGACCTGCTGCTGCCGGAGCATCACGCCGCCCTCGCCGCCATCGTGGGGACGCCCGGCACGGTGCTCGGGTTCGGCGATTGCAGCCTGTTCGAGAGCGACGGCGGCGAGGTGCTGGTGCCGAGCCACCACGCCAAGAGCGGCCTGCCGGCCCTGCCCTCCCGCCCGGCCGCGGCTGGCGGCCGCACGCTCGAGGGAACGGATTTCGCCGCGATGCTGCGCGGCCCGCGGATTGCCACCTCCGCCTGCCTGATACGGCGCGAGGCCGTGCTGGCGGCCGGGCTGTTCGACGAGGCGATGCGATTCGCCGAGGATTACGACCTGTTCCTCCGCCTCGCCTGGCTGGGGCGCTTCGCCTTCACCACGATGCAGGTGGCGCGCAAGCGCGTGCATGCGGCGAACCTGTCGCAGGAGAGGAACCGGGCACGTTTCTCGCTCGGCAATCTGCGCTCGGCGGTGAAGCTGCGCGGCATTGCGCGCGCGGCCGATCCGGCGCCCTTCCGCCCCGGCCCCGAGGACCGCGCGCTCTGCGAGGCGATGGCGCCGCGTTTCGCCGAAACCGCCCTCTACGACGCGTCGCGCGGCGGGTTCGCTGCCTATGCGGTGGCGGCGCGGCTGGCGGCCGGCGCAGGCTTCGCCGGCAAGGTGCTGCACCCGCGCCACCTGGCCCGCCTGCTCGCCGGGCGGCTCGGCCTGCTGGACCGCGGAAGGGCGGCTCACACGCCGCCGGCCGGCGTGTAGAGTGTGAGGATGATCCCCGCTTCCGACGCAACGTCGACCCATGCGCAGGATGAACGCCGACGGCAGCCGTCGGGCGCGGAGTAGTGAACATGCCATCCGTGAAAGGGGCCGCCGAGGCCCTGCGTGCCTCCGCCCGCCTGCTTGAAGCCATGGCCGCGAATGCCGCGCTCTGCGCCACCGTGGAGGGGGTCGCAACGCTGGTCGCCGATCGCCTGCGCCAGGGGCGCAAGCTGCTGCTCTGCGGCAATGGCGGCAGCGCGGCGGATGCGCAGCACTGGGCGGGCGAGTTGGTCTCGCGCTTCCACTACGACCGGCCGGGCCTGCCGGCGATCGCGCTCACCACCGACAGCTCGATCCTGACCGCCATCGGCAACGACTATGGCTATGATCGGGTCTTCTCCCGGCAGGTGGAGGCGCTGGGCATGGCGGGCGATGTGCTGTTCGCCATCTCCACCTCCGGCAATTCGCGCAACGTGATCGCTGCGCTGGAGGCGGCGCGGGCGCGGGGCATCGCGACCGTCGGCTTCACCGGACGCAGCGGCGGCGCGATGGCCGCGCTCTGCGACCACTGCGTGCGGGTGCCGAGCGACAGCACGCCTTCCATCCAGGAAGGGCATGAGGTGCTCGGTCACGCCATCTGCGCCATGGTCGAAGCTGCGCTGTTCCCCCGCGCGCCCTGAGGCCGCCTGGGCAGGCGACGCACAGGGAACTACGCGGCCAGCCGCGCGCCGCCCGCCGGCGAGAGCCAGGCCAGCCGCCCGGCTGCGAATGTCGCCACCGGCGTGCGCGTCGCCGGATCCACCACCACCACGTCGCCGCGCAGGCCAGGGGCGATCCGCCCGCGGTCTCCAAGGCCCGCGGCGGCCGCCGGATTGGCGGAGACCAGCGCCCAGGCACGCGCCAGGTCCAGCACGCCGCGGCCGGCCATCACGAAGGCGGCTTCCAGCATCGCCGGCCAGACATAATCGGAGGCGAGCACCGTCACCAGGCCGCGCTCGGCCAGCGGCGCGGCGGCGGACCAGCCCATGTGGCTGCCGCCGCGCACCACGTTCGGCGCGCCCATCACCACATGCTCGCCGGCGGCGCGCGCCGCCTCGGCAACCGCCTCCGCCATCGGGAACTCGCAGATGGATGCGCCGAGCGCGCGGAAGGTGGCGCGCATCTCCGGGGTCGCGTCGTCATGGCTGAGCATCGGGATGCCGGCGGCACGCGCGGCGGCGGCAAGGCGCGCCTGCGCCTCTGGCACATCCGGCCGTCGCGACCAGGCGCGTTCGGCCAGCGCCACGAACTCGGCCGCCGGCAGGCCGGCGCGGGCCGCATATTTCGCGGCCTGCGCCGGATCGGCAATGCGCTTCACGATGGCCGGTGTGTGGTCGTTGTAGGCAAGGAGTTGCACGCGGCCGGCCGCAATGTCGGCCAGCACCTCCTCCAGCGCGTCCAGGTTGTCGGCCTCGAAGCGGCAATGGATGCGCAGGTCCACGCCGGCGCCGGCACGCGCCGCTTCCACGGCGGCCAAGGTGGAGCGCCAGGACTCGATGCCGCGCAGGCCTGGCTCCCAGGACAGGGTGACGCCGAGGAAGGCGGTCGTGATGCCGCAGGCCAGCAACTGCGCGGCGGAATCGCGCACCGCGATCGCCGGCGGGATGCCGATGCCCGGCCGCGGCTGGAACTGCCGTTCATGCGCATCGCCATGGATATCCACGAGGCCCGGCAGCACCAGCAGCCCGCGCGCGTCGAAGCGGCGCGCGCCTGATGCCGGCCGCGCCGCCACCATGCCATCCGACAGCGCGACATCCCCGCGCGCCAATAGCGCGACATCCCCGCGCGCCGGCCCATCCTCCAGCAGCGCTTGGCCGCCCGTGATCACCCAATCCATGGAACGCCTAGGACTCCACCACCAGCTGCACGCGGCCGGCGGCATAGCGGGCATGGGTGACATCCACCACCGTGCCGGCCGGATCGGTGTTCACCGCTTCCGTCACCAGCACCGGGCGGGAGCGCGACTGCTGCAGCAGGTCGGATTCCTCCGGCGTCGGCAGGCGGGCGGTGATGCGGGTGACCTGGCGGCGATAATCCGGCACGCCGCAGGCCGCGAGCGCCGCGGTGATCGAGGGATTGGCCGCGAGCAGCGCCGGCAGCTGCTGGAAGCGCGCGGCGGGGAAGTGGTGCGTGCCGATCACCATCGGGCGTCCATCGGCCAGCGCCAGGCGCTCCACCAGCACCACGGCGCGGCCACGGCGGATGCCGAGCGCCTCGGCGAGCGCGGCCTCGGCCGGTACCTCCGTGATGCGCAGGATGCGACCTTCGGGCTCGCGATTCTGGCGACGGATGATCTCGCTGAAGCGGGTGCGCGGGCCAAGGCGGTAATCCAGCACGTCCTCGGCCACGAAGCTGCCGCGGCCCTGCTCGATGCGCACCAGGCCGCGGCCTTCCAGCTCCTCCATGGCGCGCCGCACGGTGTGGCGGTTCACCTCGAAGCGGGAGGAGAGCTCGGCCTCGGTCGGCAGGCGGGCGCCGGGGCGATGGCGGCCGCCGGCGATCTCCGCCTCGATCGCCTGCTGGATCTGCCGCCACAGCGCGACACCCTGCCGGCGGGAAAGGCCGGCGGGCGCGGGAAGCGGCGGAGAGGCACCATCCGTCATCGAAACTTCAACCTCCGGTCTGCCGCGGGGTGGCAGTTTCGGCTTGACCTTAACCGGGCGGACAACTAGTCGTCTAGATGAATTTGGGCTCGATGATGTCCGACGGTACCACTCCCCACGCACCGCGCCGCCGCTGGATGGGCATCCTCGCCCGCGCCAGCGCCGCGGAGATCGAGCGCCATCTCGCCGGCCTGCCGCCGCCGCCGCGGCATGCAAGGCTGCGCGGACCGGAGACCGGGCTGGTCATGGTGCGCGGTCGCGCCGGCGGCGATGGCGCGCCGTTCAACCTCGGCGAGATGACCGTCACGCGCTGCGCCGTGCGGCTGCCGGATGGCCGCGTCGGCCATGCCTACGTCGCCGGGCGCGACGCACGGCAGGCGGAGCTCGCGGCGCTGGTCGATGCGCTGCTGCTGGACGAGGCCGCCCGCCCCGCGGTGGAGGCGGCGGTGATCGCCCCGCTGGCCGCCGCGCAGCAGGCACGGCGCGAGGAACAGGCGCGCCGCGCCGCCGCGACGCGCGTGCAGTTCTTCACCATGACGCAGATGCGCTGATGGACACGCGCTTTCCCGGCTTCGCCGAACCCGTGCTGGATGCGCAGGCCAGCTTCCGCGCCGTGCTGGAGGCGATGAGCAGGCCGGGCCGTGTGCAGGCCGTCGTGCCGCCGCCCGAGATTCCGTCGGGCCTCTCGCCCGCCGCCGCGGCGGTGCTGCTGACCCTGGTCGATTCCGCGACACCGTTGCGGCTTGCCGCCGGGGCCGAGGCGGAAGCATGGGTGCGCTTCCATTGCGGCTGTCCGCTGGTCTCCGGTGGCGCCGCCTTCGTGCTCGATCCGGCCACCGCGCTGCTGTCACTCGATGCCGGCACCGAAGAGGAGCCGGAACGCGGCGCGACGATGATCCTGGAGGTCGCGGCGCTGCAGGAAGGCGCCGGCTGGCGCCTCACCGGCCCCGGAATCCGGGAGGTGCACCGCCTGCGCGTGTCCGGCGCGCCTGCCGGCTTCGTCGCCGACTGGGCCCGCAACCGTGCGCGCTTCCCGCGCGGGGTGGACGCCATCCTCTGCGCCGGGACGAGCATCGCGGCTTTGCCGCGCAGCGTCCGCATCGAGGAAGGCTGAGCGATGTATGTCGCGACCAAGGGCGGCGAGCAGGCGATCGATGCCGCACACGCCTGGCTCGCCGAAACTCGCCGCGGCGACGCCGCGCAGCCGGAGATCGCCGCCGCACAGATCGAGGAACAGCTCGGCCTGGCGGTGGACCGGGTGATGGCGGAAGGCTCCTGCCACGATCGCGGCCTCGCCGCGCTGGCGGTGAAGCAGGCGAAGGGCGACCTGATCGAGGCCGCCTTCCTGCTGCGCGCCTATCGCACCACCCTGCCCCGCTTCGGCGCCAGCGCGCCGCTGGACACCGGCGCGATGGCAATCCGCCGGCGGATCAGCGCCACCTACAAGGACCTCCCCGGCGGCCAGGTGCTGGGCCCGACCTTCGACTACACGCATCGGCTGCTGGATTTCTCGTTGGCTGCCGTGGGACAGCCGCCGCCGCGCGTGCCGGAAGCCGAGCCCGATACGACACCGGCGCCCCGGGTGACGGAACTTCTCGCGCAGGAAGGGCTGATGCAGCGCGAGGCGCCCTCCGAGGCCGAGCCGGGCGACCTGACGCGCGAGCCCCTCGCCTTCCCCGCCGACCGGCCGCTGCGGCTGCAGGCGCTGGCGCGCGGCGATGAGGGGTTTCTCCTGGGCCTCGGCTATTCCACGCAACGCGGCTACGGCAATGCGCACCCCTTCGTCGGCGAGATCCGCGTGGGCGACGTCGCCGTCTGCTTCACGCCGCCGGAACTCGGCTTCGAGATCGAACTCGGCGACATCGGCGTGACCGAATGCCAGATGGTCAACCAGTTCAAGGGCAGCCGCACCGAGAAGCCGCAATTCACCCGCGGCTACGGCCTGGTGTTCGGCCATGGCGAGCGCAAGGCGATGGCGATGGCGCTCGTGGACCGCGGCCTTCGCGCCGCCGAGCTGGGCGAGGAGGTGACGGCGCCGGCGCAGCAGCAGGAATTCGTATTGTACCACTGCGACAACGTGGAGGCGACCGGCTTCGTGGAGCACCTCAAGCTGCCGCACTACGTGGACTTCCAGTCGGAGCTGGAGAATGTGCGTACCATGCGCGCAAGCGTGGACGCGGCGCTGAAGGCGGCGGCGGAATGACCCGAGATACCGGCTACAACTTCGCCTATCTCGACGAGAGCACGAAGCGGATGATCCGCCGTGCCATCCTGAAGGGCGTCGCGATCCCCGGCCACCAGGTGCCCTTCGGCTCGCGTGAGATGCCGCTGCCCTATGGCTGGGGGACCGGCGGCATCCAGGTGACGGCGGCGATCCTCGGGCCGACGGACGTGCTGAAGGTGATCGACCAGGGCGCCGACGATACCACCAACGCCGTCTCGATCCGCGCCTTCTTCCGCCGCGTCGCCGGGGTGGCCACCACGGAGCGCACGGCGGAGGCCACCATCATCCAGACGCGGCACCGCATCCCCGAGCGCGCGCTGACCGAAAAGCAGATCCTGGTCTACCAGGTGCCGATCCCCGAGCCGCTGATGCGCCTCGAGCCGCGCATCGCCGAGACGCGGCGCATGCATGCGCTCGCCGACTACGGGCTGATGCATGTGAAGCTCTACGAAGACATCGCGCGTCACGGCCATATCGCGACCAGCTACAACTACCCGGTGATGGTGGATGGGCGCTACCTGATGTCGCCCTCCCCGATCCCGGCCTTCGACAACCCGAAGATGGACCGCATGCCCGCGCTGCAATTGTTCGGCGCCGGGCGCGAGAAGCGGATCTACGCAGTGCCGCCCTACACCAGCGTGCGCAGCCTGGATTTCGACGACCATCCCTTCCGGCCCATCCGCGCCCCGCATGCCTGCGCGATCTGTGGTGCGCGCGAAAGCTACCTGGACGAGGTGATCACCGACGACCGCGGCGGCAGGATGTTCGTCTGCTCCGATACCGATTACTGCGCGGAACGGCAGACTGCGCGGGAGGCGGCCGAATGAGCGACGCCCTGTTGCAGGCGCGCGGCCTGGAGCTGCGCTTCGGCCGCATCGCAGCGTTGGACGGCGTGGATCTCGACATCTGGCCGGGCGAAGTGGTGGCGATCGTCGGCGAATCCGGCAGCGGCAAGACCACGCTGCTGCGCGTCCTCTCGGGCCTCATGCCACCCGATGCCGGCAGCGTGACGTTCGATGGGCGCGACGTGCTGAACATGGGCGAGGCGGCACGGCGCAACCTGATGCGCACCGAATGGGGCTTCGTCCACCAGAATCCGCGCGACGGCTTGCGCATGGGCGTCTCCGCCGGCGGCAACATCGGCGAGCGGCTGATGGCCGTGGGCGCGCGGCACTACGGCAACATCCGCGCCGAGGCTGCGGAATGGCTGCGGCGTGTCGAGGTGGATGCCGAGCGACTGGACGAGATGCCCCGGAATTTTTCCGGCGGCATGCAGCAGCGCCTGCAGATCGCGCGCACGCTGGTGACCCGGCCGCGGCTGGTGTTCATGGACGAGCCGACCGGCGGCCTCGACGTCTCCGTGCAGGCGCGGCTGCTCGACCTGATCCGTGCGCTGGTGGCGGAGCTTGGCCTGGCGGTGCTGATCGTCACCCATGACATCGCCGCGGCGCGGCTGCTGGCGCATCGCATCCTGGTGATGCGGCACGGCAAGGTGGTTGAGCAGGGGCTGACCGACCGCGTGCTGGACGACCCGCAGCATCCCTACACGCAACTGCTCGTCGCCTCGGTGCTCGCCGCATGAGCTGGGCGCTGAAAGCCGAAGGATTGGCAAAGTCCTTCACGCTGCACCTGCAGGGTGGCGTCACGCTGTCGGTGCTGCACGGGCTCGACCTGTCGGTGGAAGCCGGCGAATGCGTCGCGCTCGCCGGGGCGTCGGGCGCGGGCAAGTCCACGCTGATGCGCTGCCTCTACGGCAATTACGGCGCCGGCCAGGGGCGCATCCTGCTGCGCCACCGCGGCGCCACCGTGGACCTCGCCACCGCCGACGCACGGCTGACGCGCGAGGTGCGGCGCGAGACGCTCGGCTATGTCTCGCAATTCCTGCGCGTCATCCCGCGCGTCCCCGCCATCGAGATCGTCGCCGAGCCGCTGATCGCCCGCGGCCTCGCTCGGGACGCCGCGCTGGCGCGGGCCGAGGCGCTGCTCGCGCGCCTCAACCTGCCCGCGCGCCTGCACCACCTGCCGCCGGCCACCTTCTCCGGCGGCGAGCAGCAGCGGGTGAACCTGGCGCGCGGCTTCGCGCCGGATTATCCGGTGCTGCTGCTCGACGAACCCACCGCCAGCCTCGACGCCGCCAACCGCGAGGTGGTGATCGCGCTCATCGCCGAGGCCAAGGCGCGCGGCGCCGCCATTGTCGGGATCTTCCACGATTCCGAGGTGCGCGACCGCGTCGCCGACCGGCTGTTCGACGTCACCCCCCTGCCCGAGTATGTTTGATGGCCACCGATTCATGGTTCCGCGCGCTGCGCACGCTCCACCGATCGGAGGCCCGATGACCCCCGAGACGATCCTGACCAACGCCCTGCTGGTCCTGCCGGACGAGGTGCTGCCGGGCTCGGTGGTGATCCGCGGCGGGCGCATCGCCGAGGTGCAGCCCGGCCGCAGCCATGCCGCCGGGGGGCTCGACCTCGATGGCGACCATCTGATCCCCGGCATCGTGGACGTCCACACCGACAACCTCGAACGCCAGGTGCAGCCGCGCGCCACTGCGCGCTGGCCCTCGCGCTCCGCCATGCTGGCGCATGACCAGCAGACCGCGGGCGCCGGCGTCACGACCGTGCTGGATGCACTCTGCCTCGGCGACCTCGGCTTCGATGTCGGCCGCACCCAGACCTTCCGCGACGGTGTGACCGACCTCGACGCGCTGGCGCATACCGGCCTGCTGAAGAGCGAGCACTTCCTGCATCTGCGCTGCGAGTTGCCAGCAAAGGACATGCCCGAACTGGTGGAGACCGTCGCCGATCATCCGCTGGTGCGCATGGTGAGCCTGATGGACCACTCGCCCGGCGTCGGCCAGTACCGCGACATCGAGCGCTACCGCCAGATGCGCATCCGCCAGCAGCACAAGACCGCGGAGCAGGTGGACCGCCGCATCGCCGAATTGCTGGAGCAGCGCGGCCGGCTGCGGGAGAAGCAGCGCCGCTGGCTGCTCGACCGCGTCGCGCATCGCCGCCTGCCGCTCGCCAGCCATGACGACGACACGCCCGAAGGCGTGGCGCAGAATGCCGCCGACGGCATCATGATCAGCGAGTTCCCGGTGGCGATGGAAGCCGCGCGGGAGGCCAGGCGGCTGGGCGTGGCGGTGATTGCCGGCGCGCCGAACATCGTCCGTGGCGGCAGCCATTCCGGCAATGTCGCCGCCGCCGATCTCATCCGCGCCGGTGCGGTGGATGTGCTGGCCAGCGATTACGTGCCGCCGGCGATGATCGAGGCCGCCTGGGCCTCCGCCGCCGCCGGCGACCTCACCCTGCCGCAGGCGGTGGCGATGATCACGGATCGCGCGGCGCGGATGGTCGGGCTGCATGACCGCGGTCGCATCATGGCCGATCTCCGCGCCGACCTGGTGCAGGTCCGCCCGCATGAGGGCCACGCGATCGTGCGCCGGGTGTGGCGCGGCGGCGAGCGGGTCGCGTGATGCGTCGCTGCGAAGGAGCGCGGCGATGAGGGTCGGCGTGTACTGGGCGCCACGGGTGGATGATCCGCTGCACCGGCTCGGCTCGCACTGGCTCGGCCGCGATGCGGAGACCGGCGCGAGCATCCCGCAACCGGCACTGCCCGGCCTCGACATGGCGGAGCTGACTGCCGACGCCCGCGGCTACGGGCTGCACGCCACGCTGAAGCCCCCCTTCCGGCTGGCGACCGGCTGGCACGAGCTGCGCGCGGCCGCCATGGACCTCGCCGCCCGCACCAGCCCCTTCGCCCTGCCGCCGCTGGTGCTGGCGGAGCATCATGGCTTCCTGGCGCTGGTGGAGTCAGCCAGATCGGCGGAGCTTCAGGCGCTCTGCGATGCCTGCGTCACCACGCTTGACGAGCATCGCGCACCGCCCGGCGAAGCCGAGATCGCCCGCCGGCGACCGGAGCGAATGACCGAACGCCAGCGCGGCTACCTGCAACGCTGGGGCTACCATTATGTGCTGGACGAATGGTGGTTCCACGTCACGCTGAGCCGGCGCCTGACAGAGACGGAGCGCACCGTGGTGCAGCCGGCGCTGGCCGCGCACCTGGGCGAGGCGCCCGCCCTGCCCCGCCGCGTGACCGAACTCTGCCTGTTCACCCAGGCGGCGCCTGGGGCGCCCTTCCTGGTCGCGGAGCGTCTGCCGCTGCTCGGCTGAGCGCGGCCAGCACGCACGCCACGGCCGCTTCCGGCGTGGCATCGTTCATCACCGTCTCTAGATCGAGCCCGGGCGGGAGCGGCGCCTCGCGCGCAAGGCGCGCGGCGATGTCGGCCACGTCCTCGCGCCCTCGGGCGGCGAGCCGCGCGGCACGGAGCGCGACCGGCGCGGTGATCTCCAGCACGCGCAACGGAAAACGAATGGCGGCCTCGGCCAGAACGCCGCGTGAGAGGTTCGCCACGACGACGCGACCGGCGGCGATCTCCGCGTGGATGCCGGCCGGGATGCCGTAGTGCAGCCCGTGCGCCTGCCACCACAGCGCCAGCGCGCCCCGGCTGCGCAGGTCGGAAAAGGCCTCGGGGGTGATGGCCTCATGCTCCTCGGCGCCGGCCTCGGCAGGGCGGGTGATCAGGCGCCGGGCGAAGACGAATCGCGCATCGCCCGCCAGGGCGGCACGCGCGCCATTCATCAGCGTGTCCTTGCCCGCCCCGGAAGGTCCGACCACGCCGACCAGCACGCCACTTCTCCGTATTGACCAGCACGCTTCTGCCTGCGCCTATCGCCAGCCTCAAGCGGACGACCCCGAAGGTTCATCGCATGTTCACGACACGCCCCGAGATCGCCGGCAGCTTCGGCGTCGTCGCTTCGACGCATTGGATCGCCTCGCAGGTCGGCATGGCCGTGCTGGAGCGCGGCGGCAACGCCTTCGACGCCGCCGCCGCTGCCGGCTTCACCCTCCAGGTCGCGGAGCCGCACCTGAACGGGCCGGGCGGCGACGCGCCGATCATCGTGCACGATGCGAAATCCGGCGCGCAGCGCGTGATCTGCGGCCAGGGCGTCGCGCCGGCCGGCCTCAGCGTCGCGCATGTGAAGGGCGAGCTCGGCCTCGACCTGGTTCCCGGCACCGGCCTGCTGCCCGCGATGGTGCCGGGTGCCTTCGACGCCTGGGCACTCATGCTGCGCGACTGGGGCACCTGGTCGCTGCGCGACGTGCTCTCCTATGCCATCGGCTATGCGCGGCGTGGGATCCACTACGTGCCGCGCATCATCGCCACTCTCAACACCGTCCGCCCGATGTTCGAGGCGGAGTGGAGAACCTCCGCCGCGCTCTGGCTGCGCGATGGCGGCCCGCAGCCCGGCCAGCTCTGGGCCAACCCGACCCTGGCCGAGACCTGGGAACGCCTGCTGCGCGAGGCCGAGAGCGCCGGCCGCGACCGCGTGGCGCAGATCGATGCCGCCCGCAATGCCTGGTACGGCGGCTTCGTCGCCGAGGCGATCGACAGGTTCTGCCGTTCCAACGAGATCCTCGACGCCTCCGGCCGTCGCCATCGCGGCGTGCTGACCGGCGAGGACATGGCGCGCTGGCGCGCCCCGGTGGAGGCGCCGCTGCGACGCGACTACCGCGGCACCACGCTGCTGAAATGCGGCGTCTGGAGCCAGGGACCGGCCATGCTGCAGACCATGGCGCTGCTGGAAGGCTTCAACATGGCGGGCATGGACCCGCTCGGCGAGCGCTTCATCCACACCGTCGTCGAATGCCTGAAGCTCGCCTTCGCCGACCGCGAGGCCTTCTACGGCGATCCGGATTTCGTGGACGTGCCGGTGCAGACGCTGCTCTCGGCTGAATACGCTGCGGAGCGCCGCAAGCTGGTGGGCGAGGATGCCTCGATGGAACTCCGCCCCGGCAGCATCCCGGGCTTCGGCCAGGGCGTGCCCGGCCTGGCCGAGGCCGTGGCGCGCGCCGATATGCTGAGCCGAGCGCCGGGCGTGGGCGAGCCCACGGTGGCGCGGCTCGGTGTCTCGGGCGCGGATACCTGCCACCTCGACATCATCGACAGGCAGGGGAACATGGTCAGCGCGACCCCGTCGGGTGGCTGGCTGCAATCCTCGCCGGCGATCCCGGAGCTCGGCTTCTGCCTGGGCACGCGCGGGCAGATGTTCTGGCTGGACGAATCGCTGCCGAACGGTCTCAAGCCCGGCAAACGGCCGCGCACCACCCTCTCGCCGGCGATGGCGCTGAAGGACGGCCGCCCCTGGATGAGCTTCGGCACGCCGGGCGGCGAGCAGCAGGACCAGTGGCAGCCGATCATGTTCGCCCGCATGGTGGACCATGCCATGACCATCCAGCAGGCGATCGACGCGCCGGCCTTCCACACCGAGCATTGGCCGTCGAGCTTCTGGCCGCGCGCGGCAAAGCCCGGGAAGGTGGTGGTGGAGGGCCGCTACCCCGCCGAGATTGCCGAGGCGCTACGCGCCCGCGGCCATCTGGTGGACATCAATGGCGAATGGTCCGAGGGGCGGCTGAGCGCCGCGCGGCAGGAGAGCGACGGGCAGCTGTTCGCCGGCGCCAATCCGCGCGGCATGCAGGGCTACGCCGTGGGGCGCTGACGCGCCCTTGTCTTGACCGCGAAGAGGCTTGCATCGCATCGGTGGCGGGATGTTCCGTCGCACGTTCTGTCTTCTGCCCCTGCTGGCCGCAGGTTGCGCCGCGCCACGGCATTCATCCCTCCGGTCCGCACGCCCGGCGCGGCGGCCCAGGTCCATGACGCTCACCGAGCGCGTGCGGCAGGAAGCCTGGATGACGCGCTTCTGGGAGCAGCTGAACGCATCGCAGCGGCGCCGCGTGCTGTCCCGGCTCCGCCGGGGCGAGACGCCGCTGGCCACCACCGAGGAGGCAGCCGCGCCGGTCTGGGACGCACTCGGCCTGCCCGACCGGAACGCGCTGGTCTTCGGGCCGGGCCTGCCGCGCCCGGACAGCTGAACGCGGCCGCACTGCGGCCGGGCGGCCACACAGGGTCGCCGCCGGGCGAAACGACCGACGGATCACGGCCGCGTGCGTTGCCGCCGATGTCCGGGAACGTTCAGCCTGCGCCGCATGAGGCACGGGGGGGTGTCCATCCTGATCGCCGCGGCGCTGCTGGCCGGCTGCGCGGCGAACATCGCGCCGGTCGCGCAGGCGCCGCCAATCGAGGCGACCGCGGTTGCGCAGCTTCCGCCGGAACCGGCACCGCCGCCCGGCATCACGCTGGTCGAGCGCATCCGGCAGGAAGCCTGGATTACCCGGTTCTGGGAGCAGCTCAACGCCGCGCAGCGCCGCCGGGTGACCAAGCAGCTGCGCAACAACGTGCCACGCCTGGCAGCCGACGAGGCCGAGGCTGCGCCAATCTGGGATGCGCTCGGCCTGCCCGAGCGCGATGCGCTGGTCTTCGGCCCCGGCCTGCGCGGGTTCAGGCCCGCGCCGACGCCTGCGCGCGAAGCTGCGATATGGTCGCGCGGTTCGTCACCTGCTCCGGGTTGGTCCGCACCTCGATGATGGCGGGCTTGCCGCTGGCGCGGGCGCGCTCGAAGGCGGGCACCAGCTCCTCCGTGCGGGTCACCACCTCGCCGTGGCCGCCGAAGCTCTCGATGAAGCGGGCGAAGTCCGGATTGGTGAGCGCGGTGCCGGAGACCCGGCCGGGATAGGTGCGCTCCTGGTACATCCGGATCGTGCCGTACATGCCGTTGTTGAACACCATGATGATCGGCGCCGCGCCGTGGTGGAAGGCGGTGGCGAGTTCCTGCCCGGTCATCAGCGCGCCGCCATCGCCGACGAAGCACAGCACGCAACGTCCGGGATGGGTGATCGCCGCGCCGATCGCCGCCGGCACGCCGTAGCCCATGGCGCCGTTCGTCGGCCCGAGGAAGTCCTGCTTCTCCCGCACATGCATGAAGCGGTTCGGCCAGGTGGCGAAGTTGCCGGCGTCGGAGGTGAAGATGGTGTCCGCCGGCAGCACCTTCTCCAGCAGCTGCAGCGCGACGGCAAGGTTCAGCTGCCCCTCGTACTCCGGCGCGGCCGCCTGCTTCTCGCGCGCCGCGCGCACCTCCGCGCGCCAGCCGCTCCAGCGCGGCGTGGCGATGCGCTTCGTCGCCGCCGCAGCGAGGGCAAAGGCGTTGACGTCGGCGGTGATGCCGAGGACCACGCGATGCACCCGGCCGATCTCGGCCTGGTCGGGATAGACATGGACGATGGGCTTGCCGCCGGCCAGGTCGAACAGCGTGTAGCCCTGGCTGACGGGCTCGCCGATGCGGGTGCCGATGGCCAGGATGAGGTCCGATTCGCGTGCCTTCTGCACCAGCCCTGCATCGGCGCCGACCCCGAGATCGCCGGCGTAGTGCGCGCTGGTGCCGTCGAACAGGCCCATGCGGCGGAAGGCGACAGCAACGGGGATGTCGTTGCCGACGAGGAAGTCGCGGATCGCGGCCTTGCCCTCCGGCGACCAGCGGCTGCCGCCGAGGATGGCGAGCGGCCGCTCCGCCTTCTCCAGCATCGCCATCAGCCGCGGCAGCGCCTCGGGGCCGGGATGCGGCGGCAGCACGGGCTGCGGGCCGACATCGGGCACGGCGGCGACATGCTTCTGCATCTCCTCGCTCAAGGCCACCACCACCGGCCCGGGCCGGCCGCTGACCGCCACGTCGAAGGCATGCGCCATCAGTTCGGGGATCCGCGCGGCCTCGTCGATCTGGGTCACCCATTTCGCGATGGGCGAGAAGAAGCGGCGGTAATCCACTTCCTGGAAGCTCTCGCGGTCGGTCTCGGAGAGCGGGATCTGGCCGACCAGCAGCACCAGCGGCGTGCTGTCCTGCTGCGCCACATGCACGCCGATCGCGGCATGGCAGGCGCCGGGACCGCGCGTGACGACAGCAACGCCGGGCTGCCCGGTCAGCTTGCCCTGCGCCTCCGCCATGTGCACCGCGCCGGCTTCGAAGCGGCAGGTGACCAGCTCGATCCGGTTGCGCTGGTTGTAGAGCCCGTCGAGCAGGTCGAGGTAGCTCTCGCCGGGCACGGCGAAGACATGCGTTGCGCCGTTCGCCACCAGCGCATCGGCCAGCAGCTGGCCTCCCGTGCGCCCCTCCGGCATCGCCCCCTGCGCCATCACCTGTCCTCCGACCCTTGCGTCGGGCCGGTTTAGCCCGCGTCGAAGCGTCCCGCTACTCGCCGGCCCCGGTTCAGTCCGGACGAATGTCGGGATCGAGTACGCCCTGGTCGAACAGGTCGTTGCCCGTCGCGAGGGCGGCGGCATAGGAGCCGGTGGGCAGGCCAACGGCATAGGGCTCCGGCAGGCTCGCCTCGCCCGGGGTGACGCGCGGGCCGCAGGCCGCGGGCAGCAGTACCGACAGCGTAGCAACAACGAGCAGGCGACGGCCTCGCATGCTGGACATCCTCCGGGTCACGCCCGTGCGAACGCCAGCGCGCCGGCCGAGGTTCGTTGCGGCACGCACCCGGCGGTCACGGTGGATGCCGAAGGTCCGCCCGGCCGGCTGCGGCCTACTCGGCGGGGGCCGGTTGGCCGTGCCGCAGGGGGGCGCGGTTCTCGAGTTCGGTGAGGCGCGCGGCGATCGCGCCGATCGGCCTGGTATAGCCAGCAAGCAACAGGTAGAGCGCCGGCACGGCGTAGAGGGTAAGGAAGGTCGAGAGCGTCACGCCGCCGACGATCACCACGCCGATCGCCTGCCGGCTCTCGGCGCCGGCGCCGGTGGCCATCGCCAGCGGCACGGCGCCGAACACGGTGGCGATGGAGGTCATCAGGATCGGCCGCAGCCGCACCACCGACGCCTCCAGCACCGCGTCATGGACGGAATGCCCGCGGTCGCGCAGCTGGTTGGCGAATTCGACCACCAGGATGCCGTTCTTGGCCATCAGTCCGATCAGCAGGATCATGCCGATCTGGCTGAACACATTAAGCGAATTACCCGTCAGGTGCAGCGCCAGCAGCCCGCCGGTCACCGCCAGCGGCGTCGAGAGCAGAATGATGAAGGGGTGGATGAAGCTCTCGAACTGCGCCGCCAGCACCAGGAACACCACGAGCAGCGCCAGCAGGAAGGTCACGTAGAGCGCGCCGGAGCTTTCCTTGAACTCCAGGCTCTGGCCCCGGTAGCTGATGCGCGCCTCGGGCGGCAGCACCTCGCGCGCCACGCTCTCCATGAAGGCCAGCGCATCGGCCAGCGAGTAGCCGGGCGCAAGCGAGGCGGTGATGGTGATGGCGCGCACCCGGTCCTCCCGCGCCAGCGACTGCGGACGGGCGCGCTCGGTGAGCGTCACGACGTTGGAGAGCGGCACCAGCCCACCCTGCTGTGCGCCGGTGCCGATCAGGCCGAGCGAGCCGCCGCCGGTGGTGCGGACGAACATGTTCTGCAGGTCGTACGGGGTCGCGCGATCCTCCTCGCGCGCCTGCAGGAGCACGCGGTATTCCTCGCCCCCCTGGACATAGGTGCCGACCTCGCGCGAGCCGAGCATGGTCTCGATGGTGCGGCCCACGGCCTGGATCGAGACGCCGAGCTCCGCCGCCTTGCGACGGTCGATGTCCACCCGGATTTCCGGCTTGGTCTCGCGGTAGTTGCTGTCCATGTTGAGCAGGCGCGGATTCTCCCGGGCGCGTGCCAGGAAACGGTCGCGCCACGCAACCAGCGTCTCGTAGTCGTTGCCGCCGATGACGAACTGCACGGCCGGCTGGAAGCCGCGCTGGCCGAGCGATGGCGGGTTGAGCGCGAAGGCGCGGGTGCCGGGAATGGCAAGCAGCTGCGGCATGATCTCGGCAGTGACCGCCTGCTGCTTGCGCTCCCGCTCGTGCCAGGGCGCCAGCCGGATGAACACGTTCGCCAGGTTGCTCTGCGCGGGCCGGCCGAAGCCACCGATGCTGGCGAAGACCGAGCCCACCTCCCCGCTGTCGAGATAGGGCTGCACGATCCGCTCGATCGCCAGCACCTGCTCGCGGGTATAGGCGAAGCTCGCGCCTTCGGGGGCGGTGGTCGGGATGATGACCACGCCCCGGTCCTCGGTGGGCGCGAATTCCTTCGGCAGCGCCTGGAACAGCGCCACCGCCAGCGCCGAGACCAGGCCCATCACGCCGAGCGTCAGCAGCGGCGCCGCCAGCGCGCGCCTGAGCGTGACGCGCAGCAGCCAGTTCATCCCGAGGAAGACCGGCTCGGTCCAGCGCACCAGCCGGGTCTCCCCCTGATGCGCCTTGAGTAGCTTGGAGCACATCATCGGCGTCAGTGTGAGCGCGATGAGGCCGGAAAACACCACGGAGGCCGCCAGCGCGAAGCCGAATTCGGTGAACAGCCGCCCGGTGTTGCCGCCCATGAAGGACAGCGGCAGGAACACGGAAACCAGCACCAGCGTGGTCGCGATCACCGCGAAGGCGATCTCGCGCGAGCCGCGGAGCGAGGCGAGCAGCGGGTGCTCGCCCTCCTCGATCCGGCGGTGCACGTTCTCCAGAACCACGATGGCGTCGTCCACGACGAGGCCGATCGCCAGCACCAGGCCCAGCAGCGTCAGCACGTTGATCGAGAAGCCGAGCGCCGCGAGCGCGATGAAGGAGCCGGTGATGGAGACCGGGATCGCGACCGCAGGGATGATGGTGGCGCGCCAGGAGCGCAGGAAGAAGAAAATCACGATCACCACCAGCCCGAGCGCGATCATCAGCGCGTGCTCGACCTCGTAGATGGACTGGCTGATGAACAGGCTCTCGTCATAGCCGATCACCACCTCCACGCCCTCGGGCACGGTGCCGCGGATCCGCTCCACCTCGTCCTTCACGCCATTGGCGACGGAGAGCGTGTTCGCCGTGGACTGGCGCTGGATGCCGAGGCCGACCGCGGGCTTGCCGTTGATGCGGTATTCGCCGCGGGTTTCCTCCGGCGCCACCTCTACCTGCGCGACATCGCCGAGCAGCACCTGCGCGCCGCCCGAGCGGCTCAGCACCACCTGCCGGAACTGCTCGGGCCGGCTCATCCGCGTATCGGTGCGCACTGTAAGCTCGCGCGCCTCGCTCTCGATGCGACCGCCCGGGAGTTCGACGTTCTCGCGCCGGATCGCGTCCTCGACATCCTGCACGGTGAGGCCGCGCGCGGCGAGCGACTGGCGGTCGAGCCAGATGCGCATGGATGGCTTGCGCTCGCCGAACACCAGCACCTGCGCCACGCCGTCCACCACCGCCAGCCGGTCGGCGAAGCGGCGGCGGGCGATCTCGGTCAGCTCCATCCCGGAGAGCTGGTCCGAGACCAGCGCGATCCAGAGGATCGGCCGCGCATCGCCATCCACCTTGGCGACAATCGGCGTGTCCGCCTGTTCAGGCAGCCTGGCGAGGGTGCGCGCGACGCGGTCGCGCACGTCGTTGGAGGCGGCGTCCACGTCGCGCGTCAGGCGGAACTCGATCGTCACCTGGCTGCGCTCGTCGCGCGAGGTGGAGGTGATGAACTTGATGCCCTCGATGCCCGCGACCGCGGCTTCGATCAGCTCGGTGATCTGGGTGTCCACCACCGCCGCGGAGGCGCCGCGGTACTGGGTGGTCACCGAGATCACCGGCGGGTCGATCTTCGGGTATTCGCGGATCGGCAGCCGCGACAGCGAGGCAAGGCCGAGCACGATGAGCAGCAGGCTGACCACGGTCGCGAAGACCGGGCGCTTGATCGAGATGTCCGAAAGGACCATGGCGTGTGCCTTCCCCGCCCCCGGTCAGGAGGTCGGCCGCGTCACTGTTTCCACCACGCGCACCGGCGCGTCGTTGCGTAGTCTCTGGATGCCGCGGACCACCACCGGCTCCCCTGCAGCGACGCCGGAAAGCACCTCCACCTCGCCCTGCCGCCGCTGGCCGAGCCGGACCTCCACACGCCGCGCACGGCCGTCGCGGATCACGTAGACGTAGTTGCGGTCGCCGATCGGGTCGAGCGCCTCCTCGGCGATCAGCAGGGCGTCGTCGCGGCGTTCCAGCTCGATCTCGACCGTCATGAACAGACCGGGCTTCAGCACCTCGTCCGAATTGTCGAACTCGCTGATCACGCGAACGGTCCGGGTGGCGGTGTCGATGCGGGTGTCCACCACCGCAACCCGGCCGTGGAACCGGCGGTCGCCGAAGGCGGCGGAGCGGGCAGTCACCGGGCTGCCCTGCTGCACCCGCGCGAGGTAGACCTCGGGCACCGCGAACTCGACCCGCACGCGGGAGATGTCGTCGAGGGTGGTGACCACCGTGCCAGGCTGGATCAGCGCGCCGACGCTCACCTGCCGCAGCCCGACGCGGCCGCCGAAGGGAGCGGCGATGCGCATCTCCTCCAACCGCGCCTGGGTCTGGCGCACCCGGCCCTCGGCCTGGCGGGCAACGGCTTCCAGTGTCTCGAGGCGCTGGGCGGCGATGGTCTGGCCGGCCTGCAGGCCGCGGGCGCGGTTGAGCTGGCTGCGTGCGTCGTCGGCGAGGGCGCGTGCCTGGTCGAATTCGGCCCGTAGGGCCGCGGCGTCGAGGCTCAGCAGCTGGTCCCCCGCCTGCACGCGCTGGCCTTCCTGGAAGCCGAGCTCCTGCACGATGCCGGCGACCTTGGCAGTGATGGTCACGGCGTCGCGGGCACGCACGGTGCCGACGCTCTCGGCGCGGTCCACCACGGTCGCGGTGCGCACCGGGGAAACGACGACGCCGACCGGCGCACCCGCGGCGCCACGGCCGCGTTGCTGCCCCGACGGCGCGGCCGCCTCAAGACCGACCAGCGCAAGCGGACGCGGCAACCCGACCTGGTCACCGTACAGGTGCCACGCCGCACCCAACCCCCCGACGAGGGCCAGAACGGCGAGCTGTGGAAGTGTTCGCATGCGACGAGGATCCTGTCCTCTCTGTTCTGGCGCTTCAACAAACGGCCGGCAAGTATTCCGCAATCCACATCCCGGGCCGGCGGCGCAAAAATGGCCGTTCCGCCGCCGCGGCACGCGTGACAAAATGCAACCTCGTCCACGCCGCCGTCATTCCACGCCCGGAAAGCAAGGGCTTGACCCCTGCGCGTCCGGGACGGCGTCCGGGTCGCTGTCGTTCAGGCGACCTGGTCCATGCAAGCGTCGCGCCAGGACCGGCTGCCCTGCGGGGCTAGGCGGTCCGGGTGCTACACGGCTATGTGGGGCGGTCGAACTCCAGGGGTAGGGTGCCATGCGCGCGATCTTCGTGATGATCAAGTGCGAGATGGGGCAGGCCTATCGCGTGGCGCGCGAGATGGCCGACACCATCGCCGAGTTGTCCGAGATGCACTCGATCAGCGGCCAGTATGACCTTCTCGGGAAGTTCTACCTGGAGGCGGACCAGGATATCGGCCTGTTCGTGGTCGAGCGGGTGCAGGGCGTGGCTGGCGTGAAGGACACCTACACGCTGCAGACCTTCAACGCGTTCTCCGGCGCGCGGGGATAGGCCGCGCCGCCGGGCGCGGGCGTCACGGCTTCGCCACGATCCGCCCCGGAACGCCACAGATCGGCCGGATGCCGGCCGCAGCGCCGGATGAGCCTTCGATCCGTGGAGGAACCCCCCGATGCGCCTTCTGCCCGTCCTCGCCCTGTCAGCCGCCCTGCTGACGGGTGCCTGCACCAACCCGGATGGCACGCTGAATGTGCCGGGTACCGTGGCGCTCGGCGCCGGCGCGGCGATCGCCGGCCTGGCCATCGCCTCGGCCAATGACCGCCCGAGGCGCAGCCATTATCGCCACCGGGACTACGGCTATGGGCGGCCGGCCTACGGCTACGGTTACGGGCGGCCGGCCTATGGCTATGGCTACGGCCGCCCGCACTACCGCCGCTGGTAGGCGCTCAGCCCCAGGTCCGGAACTCCGGCATCGCCGAGATCGGCCCGGCCGCGGCCAGCGCGGCGATGTCGGGCACCGGCCGGGCGAGGTCCGCATCGCCCGCCACCGCCGCCTCGATCGCCGCGGCGGCGGCCAGCACCAGCGCATCGCCGCCGCGCGGGCCGACGATCTGCAGCCCGAAAGGCATCCCGGCACGGTCGCGGCCGAGCGGGATGCTGATCGCCGGGTGGCCGACCAGCGTCACCGCATAGGCCAGCGCCAGCCAGTGGAAATAGGTGCGCGTCTTCTGCCCGTCGATCTCGGCCGGGTAGAGCTCCCGCCAGTCGCGCGGGCTGACAGTGATTGCCGGTGAGATGAGCAGGTCGTGCCCATCGAAGAAGCGCTGCCAGACCCGGTAGAGCCGCGTCTGCTCGGCCGCCGCGCGGGCGTAGTCGGCCAGGCTGTAGCGCAGCCCTTCCTCGACATTGGCGCGGACATTGGGGCCGACCTTGTCCGGGGTGTTGCGGACCTTCTCCAGGTGGCTCTGCAGGAAGCTCGCGGCGCGCAGCACCTCGAAGGCCTCGTCGCTGCCGCGGCAGTCCGGAGTCGCGTGCTCGATCCGGGCGAAGAGCGGGGCGAGCTTCGCCACGCGGTCGGCGAAGACCTCCCGGATGTGTTTCTCGGTGGGTGCGAAGCCGAAATCCGGCGTCGCCGCGACCTTCAGCGAGGCGAGATCCAGGCGCATCGGCGGGAACAGCGCCGGATCGCCCTTTCGCACCGGCCGGCCCGGCAGGGTGTAGGAAAGCGGGTCCAGCGCGTCGTCATCGGCCATGGCGGAGAGCAGCAGCGCGCAATCCTCGGCGCTGCGCGCCATCGGGCCGAGCACCGGCAGGTTCGACCAGCCGAGCCCGCGCCGCTCGCTCGGCACCATGCCCGGCGAGGGCCGGAAGCCGACGATGCCGTTGAAGGCCGCAGGGTTGCGCAACGAGCCGCCGGTGTCGCTGCCCGAGGCGATCGGCACCATCCCGCAGGCCAGCGCCACCGCCGACCCGCCGGAGGAGCCGGCGGCGGATTTCGTGGGATCGAACGGATTGCCGGTCGCGCCATAGACCAGGTTGCGGGTGTTCGCCCCGGCGCCGAATTCCGGCGTGTTGGTCTTGCCCACCACGACGGCGCCGGCGGCGCGCAGGTTGGCGACCATCGCCTCGTCCTTGACCGGGACATGGTCGGCGAAGAGCGGGCTGCCCCAGGTGGTGCGCAGGCCCTTGGTCTCCTCCAGGTCCTTGATGCCGACCGGCAGGCCGTGCAGCGGGCCGAGCTTCGCGCCGGCCATGACCGACGCCTCGGCCTGCTTCGCGGTGGCGCGGGCGCGCTCCTCGTCCAGCGCGACCATGGCGTTGACCGCATGGTTGACCGCGCCGATGCGGCGCAGGCAGCTCTCGAGCAGTTCGACCGGGCTGAGACGGCGCGCCCCGATCATGCGGCGGGCAGTGACGGCAGAGAGGTCACAGGGTTCGGACATCAGGCGTGGCTCCCTTGGATGCGCGGATCGGGGCGATGGGCGGCTGGGTTCAATAGCCCAGCGCGCAGCCGTCCTTGCGCGGATCGGATCCGCCGACCAGGCACCCCTTCGCGCGGTCGATCAGGATCGCCTGGCCGCCGCCATGCGGCTTGTCGATCAGTTCGCATTCGTGGCCGAGCCGGTTCAGCCGGTCCACCACCGCGTTCGGGATGCCACGCTCGACCTGCACCTTGCCGAGACGCGGGAACAGGCGCGGCGCGTCCAGCGCCTCCTGCACGCCAAGGCCGTATTCGAAATGGTTGGCCAGGAACATGGTCTGGCCCATCGGCTGGAAATGCCCGCCCATCACGCCAAAGGGCATGATCGCCTCACCGTCCTTCATCACCATGCCGGGGATGATGGTGTGCATCGGGCGCTTGTCCGGGGCGATGCAGTTCGGGTGCCCTTCCTGCAGGCGGAAGCCGAAGCCGCGGTTCTGCAGCATCACGCCGGACTTCTCCGCCAGGATGCCGCTGCCGAACCCTTCGAACAGCGAGTTGATGAAGCTGCATGCATTGCCGTCACGGTCCACCACGCAGAGGTAGACGGTGTCCTTGTGCTTCGCCCAATCCGCCTCGCCGGCGGCCGGCATCTCCTTCATCGCCGCCTGGTCGCTGATCAGCTTCGCCAGCTTCTCCAGATAGGCGTCGGAGGTCAGGCGCCCGACCGGCACCTCCACCTGCGAAGGGTCGGCCAGGAAGGCGTCGCGGTCCCGATAGGCAAGCCGCGCGGCCTCGATGTGGCGGTGGAGACGTTCGGTCGAGAGGAAGCCCTGCTCTGCCGTGCCCAGCCGCTCGATCATGCCGAGGATCATCAGCACGATCAGGCCGGAGCCGTTGGGCGGGCACTGGAACACCTCCATGTCGCGCCAGGCGCGGCGGATGGGGGTGACGAACTCGGCCACGGTAGCGCCGCGGGCGAAATCCTCCTCGGTATGGGTGCCGCCGGCGGCGCGCAGCGTGGCGACGATGTCGGCCGCGACCTCGCCCTCGTAGAACGCCGCCGCCCCGCCCTTGGCGATGGCGCGCAACGTGCGGCCGAGTTCCGGCTGCACGAAGCGGTCACCCAGCGCGAAGGCCAGACCATCCTCCAGGAAGCGCCGCTGCGCCGCCGGATGCTTCGACAGCTTGCCGACCGAAGCCTCCCAGTCATGCGCCACGCGGTCGGACAGGTGAAAGCCTTCCTCGGCGAAGCGGATGGCCGGCTGCAACAGCTCGTCGAGGCCCTTGCGGCCATGCGCCTTGTTCAGCGCCGCCCAGGCGGAGACCGCGCCGGGGACGGTGACGGAATGCGCCGAGAGCGGCTCCATCTGGGTGAGGCCGGCGGCGCGCAGCGCCTCCGGCGTGGCGCCCCGCGGGGCGCGGCCCGAGCCGTTGATCGCGATCACCTGGCCGGTGCCGGCGGGCGCGTAGAGGCAGAAGCAGTCGCCGCCGATGCCGGTGCTCTGCGGCTCCACCACCGCCTGCACGGCGGCCGCGGCGATCGCGGCATCGAGCGCATTCCCGCCGGCGCGCAGGATGTCGAGCGCGGCGAGCGTCGCCTGCGGCATGGAGGTCGCCGCCATCCCGTTCGCGGCATAGACGGCGCTGCGGCCAGGGGCGTGGAAATCGCGCTTCATCGGGGAGGTCCGTGGGTTAAACTGTCGAGGAAAAGAAGTTCCGGCGGCCGGCAAGGCCGGCCGAGGCCGCGACTGCGGCCCGCCGCAAGTGCGTCATGCGGAACGCATGCCTGCGGCATGACGAAGCCAAGCGGCCGGAGGCCGCGCCCGGCGTCTGAGGGCACCGAAGACTCATCAGTGCGTGAGGTGGCCGCCATCGACCACCAGGCTGAGGCCGGTCACCATCCGGCTGGCGTCGGAGGCGAGGAAGACGATCGCGCCCATCACATCCTCCACCGTCATCACCCGGCCAAGCGGCATGGCACGCACGACGCGGGAACGGAATTTCTCGTCAACCAGCACCGGACGGGTCAGCGGCGTCTCGACGAAGCCGGGGGCGAGGGTGTTCACGCGAATGCCGTGCTGGCCGAGTTCGAACGCCATCGCCTTGGTCATCCCCTCCACCGCGTGCTTGGTCGCCGAATAGACGCTGCGATTGGAGCCGGCGACATGGCCGTTGACGGAGGAGAGATTGATGATCGCGCCGCCCTTCCCCGCCGCCACCATCCCCTGCGCGACCGCCTGCGCGGTGATGAACATCGCACGGATGTTGAGGTCGAGCAGCGCATCCAGCGAGGCGTCCTGCACCTCCAGGAACGGCTCGCGGATGTTGGTGCCGGCGTTGTTGAGCAGCACGCCGAAGGGCCCCTCGGCGGCGATCGTGGCGCGCAGCGCGGCGCGGTCCGTCACGTCGAGCCGCACCGCCTTGGCCCGGTGGCCGGCGGCGGCGAGTTCGGCCACCGTCTCCTCCATCTCCGGCAGGGTGCGGGCGGCGAGCACCACCTCGGCGCCGGCCGCCGCCAGCGCCACCGCGCCCGCCCGGCCGATGCCCTTGCTGGCGCCGGTGACGAAGGCGCGCTGGCCGTCCAGGCGGAAGCTGGGGGTGATCGGCAAGGTCATGGGCGTCCTCCCGGCGGTTTCCGGCCGGCGGTGAATGAACCGCCCCCGTCGGCGGCGCAAGCCACCCCCGCCCGACCCCTTCCCGCCGCATCACCGAAGCGCTAGGACGCGCCATGGCACAGATCGACATCGCCCATTTCGAGCAGGTGGATGTGCGGACCGGCACCGTGGTGGACGCGCAACCCTTCCCCGAGGCGCGGAAGGCCTCCATCAAGCTCTGGGTGGATTTCGGCGGCGAGATCGGGGTGCGGCAATCCTCCGCCCAGCTCACGGTGCACTACACGCCGGACCGGCTGATCGGCCGCCAGGTGATCGCGGTGGTCAATTTCCCGCCCCGACGGATCGGCGGCTTCGAGAGCCAGGTGCTGGTGCTCGGCGTGCCGGACGAGAACGGCGCGGTCGTGCTGCTCCGCCCGGACATCAAGGTGCCCGACGGCGGGAAGATGTTTTGAGTAGCGACGGAGATCGGCCGCCATGGCGGTGAAGTACTACACGGTCACCTGGGACCAGCTTCACCGCGACGCCAAGGCGCTCGCCTGGCGGCTGGTCGAGAAGGGCCCCTGGACCGGCATCGTGGCGATCACGCGCGGCGGGCTGATCCCCTCGGCAGTAATCGCGCGCGAGTTGGAATGCCGGCTGATCGAGGCAGTCTCCATCGTCACCTATGACGAGGAGCATCGCGGCGAGCCGCGGGTGGTGAAGCCGCCGGTCGCGGCGCTCGAGGCGCAGGGCGCCGGCTGGCTGATCGTGGACGACCTGGTGGACACCGGCACCACCGCCCGCGTGATCCGCGCGCTGCTGCCCAGGGCGCATTTCGCCACCGTCTACGCCAAGCCCGCGGGCAAGCCGCAGGTGGACACCTTCATCACCGAGGTGAGCCAGGACACGTGGATCCTGTTCCCCTGGGACACCGAGCCGCAATTCGTGGCGCCGATCGCCAAGTCGCACGCCAACGGGGGCTGAGCGCGACGCGCTCGTCACGGGTCAGCCGCCCAGCGAGCGCTCCAGCCCGTCCAGCATCAGCAGATGCGTGCGCACCGCCGGGAGCGCGACGGTGGAGAGCATTGCCTCGCCCAGGCTGGTCGGATTCTGCGCCACCTGATCGTGCAACCTGAGCAGATCCTCATGCGCCGCGATCTGGGCGCGGGTGAAGGCACGATCGAATTCCGGGCCGCGCAGGCCGCGCATGCGGATCATCGCCTGGCGTCGCCGCTCGGTCATCAGTTCCACCGTCGGCACCCGCAGCCGGGCCATCTGCCGGGCGGTGCTGAAGGCGGTCTGCTCCTGCACCTCCAGCTGGCCGAAGGTGCGGACGGAGCGCGACTCGCCGATGCGCTCGGCGAGTTGGGCGGTGGCCATGGCAAAGGCCATCGCGCCGAGCAGGTCGGCCTGCGCCTGCGTCTCCGGCAACGCCTGGGTCGAGGCGAAGCCCCGGCCGGCACGGTTCTCCATCCGCTCCTGCGCCGCGGTGGCACGCGGCAGCAGGGGCGAGGCCAGCGCGGCGAGCGCCAGGCCTCGGCGCACGATGCGTGGGTTCATGTGGGTTTCCTCCGGCTGTTGCGGCAGCGGCCGCTTGCCAGAGGAAAGCCCGCGGGCCGTCCGGGTTGCGTGGCGGATCAGCCCGGCGGTGGTATGGTGCCCGCCTCCGCCACCACGTCGCGCACCGCCAGCACCTTGTCCACGCGGCGGCCATCCATGTCCACGATCTCGAAGCGCCAGCCGGCCCAGACGATGCGGTCGCCCTCCTTCGGCACGCGCTGCAGCAGTGCCAGCATGAGCCCGGCGACGGTGTGGTAGGTGCCCTCGCGCGGCAGGTCGGGCAGGTCCAGCCTTGCCTTGAGCTCGTCGCTGGCCATCATCCCGTCCAGCAGCAGGCTGCCGTCATGGCGGGTGACCGCCGGCTCTGATTCCGTGGCCGGCGCCGGGCCGAGTTCGCCGACGATCGCCTCCAGCAGGTCCGACGCGGTCACCACCCCCTCGAAGCTGCCGTATTCGTCGAGCACCAGCGCCATGCCGATCGGGTCGCCGCGCAGCCGCTCCAGCGCATCCAGCGCCGAGAGCGTGTCGGGCAGCACCAGGGGCTGACGCATGGCGCCCGGCACGGAAAGCGGCGCACCTTCCAGCAGCTGGTCCAGCAGGTCCTTCGCCGCCACCACGCCCACCACATTGTCCACCCGCCCATCCGCCACAACGAAGCGCGTGACGTTGGAGGCGCGCAGGCGCGCCGAAACATCCTCGGGCGGCGCGGTGCGGTCGATCCATTCGAGTTCGGTGCGCGGCGTCATGAGCGCGCGCACCGGCTTGTCGGCGAGGCGGAGCACGCGCTCGATCATCTCGCGCTCCTCGGTCTCGATGGCGCCGGACGTGGCACCCTCGGCGACCATCGCCTTCACCTCCTCCTCGGTCACCGCCTGGTCCGAAGGGTCGTATTTGCCGAACAGCCGCAGCACGATGGCCGAGGAGTTGGAGAGCAGCCAGACCACCGGACCGGTGGAGCGCGACAGCCAGGAGAGCGGCCGCGCCACAACCAGCGCAATCGGCTCCGGGTGGCGCAGCGCCAGCTGCTTCGGCACCAGCTCGCCCAGGATCAGCGAGAGATAGGTGATCATCACGACGATCATGGTGAAGGCGATCTCGGTGGCCGCCGGCGCTAGGCCGGGGACGACGGCGATCACCTCCGCCAGCACGCCCGAGAGGCGCGCGCCACCGAAGGCGCCGGCCAGGATGCCGACCAGGGTGATGCCCACCTGCACGGTCGGCAGGAAGCGCTGCGGATCGTCGGCCAGCGCCAGCGCCGCGGCGGCGGCGGCGCTGCCCTTGCGCTGCATCGCCATCAGCCGCGACCGCCGCGCGGAGACGATCGCCAACTCGCTCATCGCAAAGGCGCCGTTGAGCAGGACGAGGAGCAGGATCAGCAGGATCTCGAGCCCGGTGGCCATGGCCAGGCAATCTCCCAGGGTTCAAGGCGTTCGCGCGAATGCAGGGGGATGTAGCGGTCCGGGCGTCACGGGCCAATGTCGGGGGTTGCGCAGCGCCACGGCGAGGAAAGATCTGCCGGCATGGACGACACCCTCCCCGCCCCTGCCCGGCTGCTCGGCCCGGCGGGGCTGATCCCCTTCTTCGGCCTGGCGATCGGCGTCTGGGCCGGCTGGCCGGGCGCCGGTCCGGCGCTGGCAGCCTATGGCGCGACCATCCTCGCGTTCCTGGGCGCCGTGCACTGGGGCTTGGCGATCCGCGCGCCGGCGGCCGAGCGGCGGGGGGAGTGGGCGCGCCTCGGCTTCGGCGTGGCGCCGGCGCTGCTCGGCTGGGCGGCGTTGCTGCTGCCGCTGCGGTTGGGGCTCGGCCTGCTGGCTCTGGCGATCCTGGCGACGGCGATGGTGGAGAGCCTGGCCGCCCGCGCCGGCTTCGTGCCCCGCAGCTACCTACGGTTGCGTTGGCTACTTTCTCTGGGCGCTGCCATCTCCTTGATTACAGCCGTGGTTGGTATCTGACATTGTCGTCCCTTGTCTCAAAAACCGTCTTCTGCTAACGGTTGCTTAACAGCGACAGAGGCCGGACATGAGCATCCAGGACGACGCCGCCGATCCGGCAGCACGGCTGCTCTCCTATCCCGACACCACCGAACGGCGGCTGCGCCGGGCTTTGCGGCAACTGGATGCGGCGCTCTCCGACCAGCGGCGGGCGGTGACGGAGTTCCGCAGCCGGATCAGCGAGTTGAACGGCGCGGTCGCGCGCCTCGGCGAGCGCACGGAGGCGCTGCGCGGCACGCTGGCTGATGCCTCGGCCGATACCGCCCGGGCGCAGGCCGCCTCGCGCGAGTTGCTCGCCACCGCCGAGAAGATGGAGGCGCTGGCCGGCCGCTGAGCCGGTCGCGCTTGCCGCCGGGCCCACCGCATGGTCTAGCCTGCCCGTCATGAGGGAGGCCCCGCTGCGCGATCGGATCGCCGCGATCCTCGGCCGGCTCACCCCGGCCGAGCGCAAGGTGGCCGAATTGGTTGCCGCCGATCCGGCGGCCATCCCCGCCAGCACCCTTGCCGCGCTGGCGCGCGGTGCGGGCGTTTCCGAGCCCACTGTCATCCGCTTCTGCCGCGCCCTCGGGCTGGAGGGCTTCGCCGAGTTGCGCCTGGTCGTGGTGCGCGCCGAGGCTGGAGGCGCCGCGCCGGCGCCACGCCCCATCGCGCCCGGCATGCCCGCCGGCGAGGCTGCCGCCGCCGTGCTGGAAGGCGCGATTGCCACCCTGGATGCCGCCCGCCGGACGCTGGATGGCGAACTGGTCGCCCGCGCCGCGCTTGCCCTGCTTCGTGCGGCGCGGGTGGAGATCTGGGCCTGCGGTGCCTCCTTCCCGGCCGCGCGGCACCTGGAAGGGGCACTGCTCGGCCTTTGCCGCGGCGTGGCCGCGCGCGACGACGGCGCCATGCAGGGGTTGGCGGCAGCGACGCTCGAGGGCGATGCGGTGGCGCTCTGCCTCTCGCGCTCCGGCGCCGACCGGGACGTGGTGGAGGCCGCACGGATCGCCGCCGACGGCGGTGCGACGGTGCTGGCGATCACCCGCCCGCGCTCGCCATTGGCCGCGCTCGCCACGCTCACCCTGCCCTGCGAGGCGCAGGAGGGCGGTGCGCCGGGCAATCCGGCCGCGCTGCTGCAACTCGCCCTGGCCGAAGGGCTGGCGAGTGCCGCCTCGCTTCTCGCCCCGCCCGCGACGCCGGCGCGCCTGCAGCGCCTGCTTGCCGCACGGCGTGCGCGCCGCATCGAAGCGTGACAGAGGACGCCATGCACGATCTGATCCCCCGCCTCTCCGCCGCCCGTGTGGTGCCGGTGGTACGCACCACCAGGCCGGAGCTGGCCGAACGCGCGGTGGAGTGGCTGCGCGGCGCCGGCCTGACCGTCTTCGAGATCACCATGACAGTGCCCGACGCGCCCGGCCTGATCCGCCGCCTGGCCGCGGATCCGGCGCTGCTGGTGGGCGCCGGGACGGTGCCGGACCGCGCGGCGGCGGAGGCGTGCCTGGCAGCCGGCGCGCGCTTCCTGGTGGCGCCCTGGGTGGATCCGGCCGTCGCGGCGGCGGCGCGCGCGGTGGGGGCCTGCGCGCTGCTCGGCGCGATGACGCCGACCGAGGTACGCGCGGCGCTGGCGGCAGGTGCCGATGCGGTGAAGATCTTCCCCGCCTCCTCGGCCGGCGGGCCGGGCCACATCAGGGCGTTGCGCGCGGTGTTCCCCGATGTCGCCTTCTGCCCGACCGGCGGCGTGGATGCGCGCAACGCGCCCGACTACCTGGCCGCCGGCGCCGCCTTCGTCGGCATCGGCGGCAAGCTGGTGGATGAGGGGCTGCTGGCGCGCGGCGACCGCGCGGCGGTGGAGCAGGCGGCACGCGAGGTGCAGGGGATCATGCAGGCATGACCGACCTCCTCTGCATGGGCGAGCCCATGCTGGAGTTCAACCAGATGCCGCTCGGCGCCGATGGCCGCCGGCTGTACCTGGAAGGGCATGGTGGCGACGCCTCCAACGCCGCCATCGCGGCGGCGCGCAGCGGCGCGCGCGTGGGCATGCTGACCGCGCTCGGCGACGACCGGCCGGGGGAGGCCTTCCGCGCGCTGTGGCGGGCGGAAGGCGTGGATGACAGCGCGGTGCACACCGATCCGCGCGCGCCGACCGGCATCTACTTCGTCACGCACGACGAGGTGGGGCACCATTTCACCTTCCATCGCAAGGGCAGCGCCGCCGCCCAGCTCGGCCCGGCCGACCTGCCGGAGGCGGCGATCCGGGGCGCGCGCGTGCTGCACCTGTCCGGCATCACCCTCGGCATCTCCGAGAGCAGCTGCGATGCGGCGTTCCGCGCGATGGAGATCGCGAAGCAGGCGGGCGGGCTGGTCTCCTTCGACACCAATCTCCGCCTGCGGCTCTGGCCGTTGCGGCGCGCGGCGGCCCTCACCCATGCGGCGGCAGCGATGGCCGACATCCTGTTCCCATCGCTCGAGGATGCGCGGATGCTGACCGGGCTGGACGACGTGGAGGAGATCGTCGCCTTCTACCTCCGCCTGTGCCCGCTGGTGCTGCTGAAGCTCGGTCGCGACGGGCTGCTGGTGGCGACGCGCGAGGGGAGCATGCGCATCGCCGGGCATAGCGTGGCAGCGGTGGATGCGACCGGCGCCGGCGACACGCTGGCCGGCGCCTTCCTCGCCCGCCGGCTGGCAGGCGACGACGTCGCCGCTGCCGCAACCTACGCCAATGCTGCCGCCGCGCTCTCCACCACCGGCTACGGCGCCGTCGCGCCCATCCCGCGCGAGGCGGAGGTCAAGGGCTGGCTGGCATCGCAGCGGTAAGGCGCACGGCCTCGACCGCCACCCGCACATGCGTCGCGGACGATTCGCCGACCGCGCGCAGGAAGCCGCAGCGCTCGTAGAAGGCGAAGGCCGAGACCGGGGCGCGCACGCGCAGCCGCGGCCAGCCGGCGGCGGTCGCCCCCGAGGCGACAGCGGCCAGCAAGGCGCGCCCCGCCCCGTGCCGCCGCGCCGCGCGCCGCACGTAGAGCCGCCGCACCCGCCCCACCGCCTCGGCCTTGAGATAGGGATCGCGCGACAGACCGCAGAGGCCGAGCAGCGCATCGCCGGCATAGGCGGCGAACAGCGCCTCGCCCGGCGCATCGAAGCGCACCAGTCCGGCGTTCCAATCCTCGCGCAGCACCTCGAGCATGCGCTCGCCACCGGCAAGCGCGTCGGCCGCCAGTTCCTCGAATCCGTCCGGCGGCGCGGCGAGCCGCGCGATGCGGACGGGGTGGACCAGGCGGATCTCAGCCAACACGGCGATTGTCACCCGGTCGCAGGCGCAGGCCGGGCCGCAGCTGCCGGAAGGGAAGTTGCGCCGGATCGGCCACCACCGGGCCCGGCGCCGCGGCCACCAGCACCGCCTCGGCGATCGGCTGGAAATCGGCGCGGAAATGCACCGAGGACTTCAGCACCAGGATCTTCTGCATCGAGGGCTCGATGCCGAGATGGCGGAACAGCGCCTGGTCGTACGCCTGCATCTTGCGCGAGGTGACGATCACCGCGACGCCGCCGATGGCGATCAGCGCCGAGGGTCCGAGATCGGCGTTGTTGCCGCCGGCCATCGGCCCGGTGCAGGTGAAGCGCCCATCCGACAGGCGCAGCACCCGCGCGGTGACCTTCAGCGGCGCACCATCCGACTTGCCGCCGAGATCGAGCGTCACCTCCGCCGAGGGGCCGGCGCGATGGCAGGCCATGGCGCTCTCGGCATCGTTGATCAAGGCGAGCACGGCGCCTGTTGCACCTTGCGCGATCAGCTCGGCCAGCATGCCGGTGGTGTCGCCATGGCCGCCGCCGCCGGGATTGTCCTGCGTGTCGGCGATCACCACGGGCTTCGTCGCGCTGCTCCCGCGCCGGATCGCCTCGGCCACCGCCTCGCCGGCGGGCAGCACCGGCTCGGCGAAGTCGGTCTCACGCTGCCTGAGTTCGCGCAGCAGCGCATCGGCGGCGGCGTCGGCGGCGTCCTGTGTCTCGGCGTAGGCCGCCAATGCGCATCCGCAATCGGCGAAGTCGGCATAGGGGAAGCCGAAGCAGAGCCCGAGTTCCGCCACGTCATGCTTCGCCGCGATCGCCTCGCGCGCCGCCATGACATCGGCCATCGGCGGCACCAGCGTGCACTGGCTGGTGATGGGGATCAGGTAGTCCAGCTGGCGGAAGGCGCGGGCGAAGGGCCGGCCGCGCCGGATGCGCTCCAGGAGCAGCGCCATGGCGCGGGCGCCGGCGTCGCGCATGTCCACATGCGGATAGGTGCGGAAGGGCGAGAGCGCATCGGCACGCTCCACCATCGCCGCGGTCAGGTTGCAATGCGGATCGAGGCTGGCGGTGATCGGCACGGAGGGGCCGAGAATCGCGCGCGTGCGGCGCAGCAGCTCGCCCTCCGCATCCGGGAAATGCTCGGCCACCATCGCGCCGTGCAGGTCGAGGTAGAGGCCGTCCAGCGGGCCTTCATCGAGCGCCGCCTGCAGGTCGGCGAAGATCAACGCGGCCAGGCGCTCGAAGGCTTCGGCGGTGACCGGGCCGGCGGGCATGGCGAAGCCCCATGACAGCGGCGCGATGGTCGCGCCCGCCGCCTCCGCCGCGCGGATCGCGCCGGCGGCGGGCACGGCGGTGTCGCGCAGGCCGGCGATCAGCCCGGCGGGGCGCTGCACCGGCGGGAAGCTGCCGGGTGCGAGGAAATCCGCCCAGCCCGTCGGGCGGGTGACGAAGGAATGGCTCTCATGCATGAAGCCGCCGATAGCGATGCGCATTGCCCTAATCCCTCGCCACGCCCGCCGCGGCGAGCACCGCATCGGCCAATACCACGAGACCCGCCTCCGCCCATTGCGGCGTGATGCTCTCGGCCTCGTTGTGGCTGAGGCCGCCATGGCAGGGGCAGAACAGCATCACCGCCGGCAGGCGGCGCGCGACATAGACGGCGTCATGGCCGATTGCGGTCGGCATCTCCTTGTGCGGGATGCCGCGCGCGCGGGCGGCATCCCGCAGATGGCCGACCAGGGCGGGATCAAAGGGCGTGGCCGGCGAGATCCAGAAATCCTCGATGGCGATCTGCACGCCGCGCCGCGCCGAGATCGCCGCCGCCTCGCCGCGCATGGCGGCGGCCAGCGCCGCGAGCTGGTCCTCGTGGTCGTGGCGGGTGTCGAGGCTGAACCAGACGCGGCCGGGCACGACGTTGCGGCTGTCCGGGTGCAGCGTCATCCGGCCGATGGTGGCGCGTGCGCCGGCAGCCAGCGCGCAGCGCTCGATCATCGTCGCGGTCTCGGCGGCGGCCATCAGCGCGTCCTTGCGACCGGCCATGCCGCTGCCGCCATGCGCATCGGCGCCGGTGACATGCACGTCGAACCAGTGCTGCGCGAGGGCATGGGTGACGATGCCGACATCCAGCCCCTCGCGCTCCAGCACCGGGCCCTGCTCGATGTGCAGTTCGAAATAGGCGCCGAGATCCTGCAGCGCGTGCGGGTCGCGATCGCCGGCCCAGCCGATGCGGGCGAGCTCCTGCCCGAACACCGCGCCGGCGCTGTCGGTCTTGGCCAGCACCTCGGCCTCGGGGAAGATGCCCATGGCGGCGCCGCTGCCCATCATGGGCGGGGAGAAGCGCGCGCCTTCCTCGTTGGTCCAGTTGACGAGAACGACCGGCGCCTCGGTCTCGATGCCCGCCTCGTGCAGGGCGCGCAGGATCTCGAGGCCGGCCAGCACGCCGAGCACGCCGTCGAACTTTCCGCCGGTCGGCTGCGTGTCGAGATGGCTGCCGATCGCCACCGCCTTGCGCATGGGATCGCGGCCCGGACGCGTGAGGATCATGTTGCCGACACGGTCCACCGCGAGCGTCACACCAACGGCCTCGGCCTGGCGGCGCAGCAGATGGCGACCTTCGCTGTCCAGGTCGGTTAGCGTCTGCCGGTTGCAGCCGCCCTTCGGCGTTGCGCCGATGCGGGCGAATTCCATCAGGCTGTCCCAGAGGCGCGCGCCCGAGGCCGGAAGATTTCCCCTCATCGGGTGTCTCCTGCCATCCGATTCAGACCTCCGGTGCTCGCCGCCTTGCGGCGTCTGTGCCCTGCGGTCATCGGATGGCCTCCAACCCGCACCATTCGGCGATGCAGAGCGCGATGCTGCGCGTGATGTCGTGGATGCTGTCGAGGCCCACGCTCTCGTCGATGCCGTGGATCTCCTGCGCATCCGGCCCGAAGCAGGCCACTGGCGTGCCCTGGTAGAGCTGGAAGAAGCGCCCATCCGTCAGCCCCGTCGCCGGATAGTGGCGCAGTTCGCCGCCGGTCACCTCGGCATAGCTCCGCATCGCCAGTCGGACGATCGGCGCCTGCGTGTCGAACACGCAGGGGTCCGCATGGAACCCCCGGAACTCCACCTTCACCTTCGCCCCCCTCAGCGCCGGATCGCCGCGCGCCTCCTCGACGATGCGCACGATGTCGGCGCGCACCCGGTCGGCGGTGTTGCCCATCATCACGCCGACGCGCAGGCCGAGCTTCGCGCGCGTGGCGACCGAGCTGTTCCACTCCCCGCCGTCGAATGTTCCGAGATTCACGTTCACCGGATGGTTAACGCCGCGGAAGCTCACATGGATGTGTTCGGCGCGGTTCATCTCCCGTTCATAGGCCTCGAAGCGGGACCAGACCGCCATCGCCGCCTCCACCGCGTTCACCCCGGCCTGCTTGTCGCGTACATGCGCGGGGCGGCCGGTGACGGTGACGAAGGCCCAGACCACGCCGACCTCGGCAGAGTAGAGCGCCGGCAGGCCGGGGCCGGGTTCGGGAATGATCACCGCATCGGCCTTCGGCATCGCCACCATGCAGGCCAGCGCGCCGTTGCCGCTGCATTCCTCCTCGATCACCGACTGCATCTGCACTTCGGCCGCCGGTTGCAGGCCGGCTTCCTTCAGCGCACGGAAGGCCGTGACATAGCTCACGATGCCGGCCTTCATGTCACCGGCGCCACGGCCATACATGCGCCCCGACCGGATCGCGGGCTCGAAGGGGGGCGTGGTCCACTCGTCCTCGGCGCCCTCCGGCACCACGTCCACATGGCCCTGCAGCACCAGCGAGCGCCCCTTCGCCGCGCGCGGGCGATGCACGGCCACCACGTTGTCGCGACCGTCATACGGGATCAGCGGCGGGGAGAAGCCTGGATGGGCCGCCAGCGCGGCAGCATCCACCGGAACGCGCCGCGGCGCGAGGCCGATGCCCTCGTAGATGCGCGTCATCTCGTTCAGCGCCGAGTGCTCGTTGCCGAGCGTCGAGGGGCAGCGCACCAGCCGTTCGAGCATGCGCAGGCTGTCCTCGCGCAGCGCGTCGCAGGCCTCGAGGATGGCGCGCCGCGCGCCCTGGTCCATGCCGTCCGTCATGCCGCCCCAACCGGTTCCCTTGGCCGACTGCCTAACGCCGCCGGCCCCGCGGCGGAAGGCCCCTCGGTTCCGTGCGCTCGCCGGGCGGTCTAGCGTGAAAGGATGAAGGCCTTCGCCCATCCCGACCAGGCGCGGCACGACCCGCGCTTCTTCCTCATGCGCGGCCGGCAGCGGCCGAATTTCGAGGTGCCGGCTCGTGCCGCCGCGCTGGAGGCCGGGCTCGCCCGGCTCGGCATCGTGCCAGCGATCCCGCCGCCCGCGCGCCGCGCCGCGATCGAGGCGGTGCATGCGCCGGCCTATCTCGACTTCCTGCGCGACGCGCCGGCCGCTTGGGCGGCCCTGCCGGATCCCGGCCCGGAGGTGGTCGGCAACATGCACCCGACGCCGGAGATGCTCGCGCAGGGCGCGCGCCTGCCGGCGGGATTGGTCGGCCAGGTCGGCTGGTACACCGCCGACACCGCCTGCCCGATCGGGGCGGCGACCCATGCGGCCGCGCTCGGCGCCGCCGCCTGCGCGCTGGCCGCGGCGGGCGAGGCCGCGCAGGGACGCAGCGCCTATGCGCTGTGCCGGCCGCCGGGGCACCACGCCTATGCCGCCCGTGCCGGGGGCCATTGCTACCTGAACAACGCCGCCATCGCCGCCGAGGCGCTGCGCCGGGCCGGCGCGGCGCGGGTGGCGGTGCTCGACATCGACAGCCATCACGGCAACGGCACGCAGGGCATCTTCTGGACGCGCGGCGACGTGCTGACCGTCTCGGTCCATGGCGATCCCAACGCCTATTACCCCTGGTTCGTCGGCCATGCCTCGGAGCGCGGCGGCGGCGTGGGCGAAGGGTGCAACCTGAACCTGCCGATGGCCTATGGGACGGGCGACGCCGAATGGCTGGCGGCGATTGCCGCCGGGCTCGACGCCATCCGCGCGTTCCGGGCGGAGGCGCTGGTGCTCTCCCTCGGCTTCGACGCCAGCGAGGCGGAGCCGCTCGGCTTCCTGCGCGTCACTGCCGATGGCTTCGCCCGCGCCGCGGCGGCGATCTCCGCCGCCGGCCTGCCCACCACCATCGTGCAGGAGGGCGGCTACGCAGTGGAGGTGATCGGCTCGCTGCTGGAAGACTTCCTCGGCGGCTGGTCCGGCTGAGGCCGCGCCGCCTCGGCCGGTGCGCGGCGGAAGGGATAGATCAGCTGCGCCACGAAGCGCCGCGGGACCGGATCCTCGATTCCATAGCTGGTGGGGGCCTCGCCTTGCGGCATGTAGGCGGTGCCGAAGATGCGGTCGAGGAAGGAAAGCTGGCCGGCGAAGTTCCTGTCCCACGCCTTGCGCTCAGTGCTGTGGTGCCAGTGGTGGAAGGCGGGCGTGGCGATCACGCCCTCCAGCGCCCGCAGCTTCAGGCGGATGTTCGAATGCAGCAGCACGGAGTGCCAGCCGTAGAGCATCGCCGCCGCCGCCATCGCCCACTCGTCGAAGCCGAGAAGGATCAGGGGCAGCAAGCCGGAGCCCTTGGTCAGCACCTGGTCCAGCGGATGCACGCGATGGCCGGCGAGCCAGTCCATATGCTCGATGCTGTGATGAATGGCATGGAAGCGCCACAGCGCCGGCACGGTGTGGAACAGCCGGTGCACCCAGTAGAAGCACAGGTCGGAGATCAGGATGACGGCGATGATCTGCACCCAGATCGGCAGGCCGCCGACCGCCTGCGTGACCGCCTCCGGCATCGTCGCGTCGCGGAGCGCGAAGGCGATCAGCAGGACAGCCAGGAAGCCGAGCCTCACCAGGCAGCCGCCGAGCACGGCGTAGGCGAGGTCGAGCGAAAGCTCGGGCCGGGCAAGCGGCCGGCGATGCAGGGAAACCAGCCGCTCGAGCGGGACGAACACGGCTGCCAGCAGCAGCAGCCGCGGCAGCCCCAGGAACTCGACCAGCGCCTCCATCGCCGTCGCCGCGGCCCTCAGTAGACGCCGGGGATCAGGCGGTGGCGCACCTGGGCCGACAGCGCCAGATAGGCCGGATCCTCGCGCAGCACCCGCTCCTCCGCCCTGATGCGCAGCAGCTGGAAGCACCAGAGGGCGGCATAGACCGCGACGTTCCACAGTGCCGGCGCAGCCAGCAGGAAGCCGATATGGGTCAGCAGGTAGCCGGCATACATGGGGTGGCGGACCAGGCGGTATGGCCCGGAGGCCTTCACGCCCCGATTGGCGGCGACCACGCCGAAGCTCCGCCGCAGCACCAGCTTCGCCCAGAACTGCAGCAGGAAGCCCGCGGTCATCAGCCCCACCACGAGGCCCGCGGGCGCCAGCGCGCCCTCCCCGCCCGGCACCGCCAGCAGCGCCAGCCCGGTGCCGGCGAAGCCGTACAGCCAGTCGGAGGAATTCCGGCTGATGGTCTTCGCCGGGCGACGGAAGACGATGAAGCCGACCACCACCGCCTCCGAGACGAACAGCAGCAGATTCACGACATTGCCGTCGTTTACGATCGAGGGGATGAAGCGCATTGCCAGGAAGCCGAGCAGTAGGCTGACGATCACCCGCTCGGCGAGGTCGAGCGCCATCGCGCGCGGATCGGACTGGACGTTCGTGGCAACCGACATGGAACCCCCGCGGCCGGCGCGGATGCGCGCGTAACGGCGGCAAGTGTTACGGGCGGCCCGATGGCGCAGCAATCAAGCTTTCAGAAGGAATTGCCTGCCGGAACTCCGACGGTTCCTGACATTGTGCCGCGGTCGCGGCGCGACACTCCCAAGGGCCGGGTTGCGCCCGGCCGCGGAAACCTCAACCTTGGGTTCCGTGACCGCGATCGCCCGGATCCCGACCTTCGCCTTCAGCGGCATCGAGGCCGTGCCCGTCGAGGTGCAGGTGCAGATCGCGCCCGGCCTGCCGGCCTTCCTCGTCGTCGGCCTGCCCGACAAGGCAGTGGGTGAATCGCGCGAACGAGTGCGGGCGGCGCTGACCGCCATCGGCCTCTCGCTGCCGCCGAAGCGCGTGCTGGTGAACCTGGCGCCGGCCGACATCGCGAAAGAGGGCAGCCATTTCGACCTGCCGATCGCGCTCGGCGTGCTGGCGGCGATGGAGGTAATCCCGCGCGACGCGGTGGCGGAATTCGCCGCGCTCGGCGAGTTGGCGCTGGACGGCACGCTGGCGCCGGTCGCCGGCGTGCTGCCGGCCGCCATCGCCGCCGGCGCGCGGGAGCTTGGACTGGTCTGCCCGGGGCTGCAGGGGCCGGAAGCCGCCTGGGCCGGCACGGTGGAGGTGCTGGCCCCGCCCGACCTGCCGGCGCTGATCAACCATTTCCTGGGCCGCCAACTGCTCACTGCGCCCGAGCCGCCGGCGCTGGAGGCCGAGCCCTGGCGCGGGCCGGACCTCACGGAGGTGCGCGGCCAGGAAAGCGCCAAGCGTGCGCTGGAGATCGCGGCGGCCGGCGCGTTGAACCTGTTGATGCTCGGCCCGCCCGGCTCCGGCAAGTCGATGCTCGCCGCGCGGCTGCCGGGGCTGCTGCCCGACCTGACGCCCGCCGAGGCGCTGGAGGTCTCCCTGGTGCACTCGGTCGCCGGGATGCTGCACGGAGGCAAACTGCTGCGCCGCCCGCCCTTCCGCGACCCGCACCACTCGGCCAGCGTGCCGGCGCTGGTCGGCGGTGGGCATCGCGCCAAGCCGGGCGAGATCAGCCTGGCGCATCTCGGCGTGCTGTTCCTCGACGAGTGGCCGGAATTCCCGAGGCCCGCGCTGGAGGCGCTGCGCCAGCCGATGGAGACCGGGCGCACTACGATCAGCCGGGCGAATGCGCATGTCTCCTACCCCGCGCGCTTCCAGTGCGTTGCCGCGATGAACCCCTGCCGCTGCGGCTATCTCGGCGATCCGTCACGGGAATGCGCGCGCGCGCCGGGCTGCGGGCAGGACTACCAGATGCGACTCAGCGGGCCCCTGCTGGACCGGATGGACATCGTGATCGAGGTGCAGCCCATCGCCGCATCGGAGCTCGCTCGCGCCCCGGCTGGCGAGACCACCGCGGCTGTCGCCGCCCGCGTCGCCGCGGCGCGGGAGCGCACACGGGCACGCGGCGGCGCGCGCTGCAATGCGGAGGCTGGCTGGGAGGAGCTGCAACCAACGCTCGACGCCGACGCGCTGGCGCTGTTGGAGACGGCGGCCGCGCGACTGCGGCTGTCCACCCGCGGCCAGGTGCGGGCGCTGCGTGTGGCGCGCACCATCGCCGACCTCGCAGGCGCGGCGCGCGTGGCGCGGGCGCATGTGGCGGAGGCGCTGGCCTTCCGCCACCGCGTGCCGGGCCGCGGATAGGCCTCGCTACGCCTCGCGTCGCCGCCAGGCCGTGACCTGCAACGCCGAGGCGTGCACATGCACCACCGCCGGTACGCGCCGCGGCGCGAGGGCGGCGTCCAACGCCGATGCGATCTCCGCCTCGTCGCGGATGGTGAAGCCCTCCGCACCGAAGGCGCGGGCCCAGGCCGCGTAATCCGGGTTCACCAGATCCGCCGCCGCGGCCACGGGTCGGCCGGGATAGCGGTTCTGGTGATGCATGCCGATCGAGCCGTAGGTACGGTTGTCTGCGACGATCACCACTGGTGCAACGCCGTGTCGCATGGCGGTGGCGATCTCGTTGCCGGTCATCAGCGCGCCGCCATCGCCGACCACCGCAATGGCCTGCCGACCGGGATGACGCAATGCAGCAGCGACGGCCATCGGCACGCCCGCGCCCATGCCGCCCACCGCTGAGCCGAGGAAGATGTTGGACGGGCCGAACGGGATGTGGCGATGCACGAAGGAGGTGAAGTTGCCGGCATCCGTGGTCAGCACTGCATCGGCCGCCATCCGCTCCGCCAGTGCGACGCAGATTGCAGCGAAGTTCACCCCGTCCGGCGCCTTCTCGTGCACCGGTGCCGTGAGCTCGCGATGGATGCCATGCAGCTTCGCGACCCAGGCCGGGCGTCCGGGGGGCGGCGCGGGCGGCGTGCGGGCGAGCAGCCCTGCAACGACCGCATGCGGATCGGCGACGACCGGCAGTTCCGCGCGGAAGACGCGGTTGATCTCGGCGGCGTCGGGCCAGACATGGACGAAGGGCAGCTGCGGATCGGGTGCGGCTGGCCAGGTGTAGGACTGGCTCACCACATCCGTCATGCGCTCGCCGAGCGCGACGAGCAGGTCGGCCTCCTTCATCGCCGCCATCAGCCTCGGCTGCACGCGGTTGCCGACATAGCCGGCGTAGTGCGGATGGCGGCTGTCGAACAGGTGCGGCCAGCGATGCGTCGGCGAGACCGGCAGCATCCAGGCCTCGGCCAGCCGCGCGATGGCGGCGAGCTGCTCGGGCGTACCGTCCGCGAGGCTGCCGACATGCACCAGCGGCCGCTCCGCCGCGGCCAGCCGCCTCGCGAGTTCGTCGAGCTGCGCGGCCGATGGAAGCGGTGCGGTGCGCGGGCGCGGCGCGGCGAGCGGCAGGCCCTCCGCGTCGTCGTCCAACAGATCCTCCGGCAGGATCACCGCGACCGGGCCGGGCGTGCCGGATTCCGCCAGATGATAGGCGCGCGCGATCGCCTCGCTGGCCTGCGAGGCCTGCGACACCTCGATCACCGACTTGGTCGTGTCGCCGAGCAGCTTCGCGTAGTTCTGCTCCTGCAGCGCGCCGCGGCCCATGTCGCGCCGTTCGATCTGGCCGACCAGCAGCAGCATAGGCACCGCGTCGTGGAAGGCGGTGTGCAGGCCGATCATCGCGTTCGCCACGCCCGGCCCGCGCGAGACCAGGCAGAGCCCCGCGCGCCCACCACGCATACGCCCATCGGCCGCCGCCATGTAGGAGGCGCCGCCCTCGTGCCGGCAGACGATCAGCTTGAGCGCCGGCGCATCCGTCATCGCGTCCGTCAGGCCGAGGAAGCTCTCGCCCGGCACGCAGTAGATCAGGTCCGCGCCATGCGCGGCGAGGCTTTCCGCGACCAGGCGGCCGACGCTGCGCTTCACGCCGCTCATTCCGCCGCGGCGCGGGAGGCGCCGCCCCAAACCGGCGTCAGCCAGTGGCGGTATTTCGGCACGGCGCCGCAGACCACGTCGAAATAGAGCTTCTGGATCCGGCGGGTGATCGCGCCCGGCTTCCCTTCGCCGACGGGGTAGTGATCCACCGAGTTGATCGGCGTGATCTCGTGCCCGCTGCCGCAGAAGAAGGCCTCGTCACAGATGTAGAGCTCGGTGCGGTCGATCTCGCGCTCGATCACCTCCAGGCCGAGCTCGGCCTGCACCAGCCCGATCAGCGTCTCGCGGGTGATGCTTTCCAGGATATCGGCGGTCACCGGCGGCGTGATGATCTTGCCGTTGCGCACCATCATGAAGCAGGCGCCGGGCCCTTCCGCCACCTTTCCCGCAGCGTTCAGCAGGATCGGAATCTGGAAGCCGTTCAGCCGTGCTTCGATGTACGCGAGACGGGAGTTGTGGTAGTTCGCGCCCGACTTGACCCGCGATGGCGAGGCAAGATCGGAGTTGCGCCGCCAGGTGGAGACGCAGGTGGTGACACCCTCATGCACCTGCTTCGTGGTCGGCGTGGAGAAGGCGAGGATGAACATGCCGGTGCGGATCTCGCTCGGCAGGTAGTCCGTCAGGTTGCCCATGTCGAAATAGGCGACCGGGCGGTAGTGCACCTGGCCGCGATAGCCGCAGGCGCGGATCAGCTCGAGGCTCGCCGCCTCGATCTGCGCGTCGGTGTAGGGGATCGTCATGCGCATGATCTTGGCGCCCTGGCGCAGCCGCGCGATGTGCTCGGCGTGCTTGAACAGGAACAGCTCCTGCTCGGCCTCCGACCAGTAGGCGCGGATGCCTTCGAACACATTCTCGCCGCGCAGGACGCATTCGGTGGCGACATGCATCGTCGCCTGCTCCCAGGGGACCAGCTTGCCGTCCAGCCAGACGAAGGGCGCGCTCTTGGCCATGCGTTTCAACTCCCCTGGTCGATGTCGATGACGAGGTTGCCGTGCTCGTCGAGCATGAAGCTGGCGTCGGGACCGACGACGGTGGTGGATTCCCGCTCCTCCACCACGGCGGGACCGCGCAGCCTCTCGCCGGGTGCGAGGCGATAGCGGTCATACACGGCGCAGGGTGCGAGGCCGGTCTGCGGGAACCAGACCGGCCGCGTGCCCTTCAGCGCCGTCCCGCCGATGCTGCGGCCGAGCGCGGCCGGGACTTCGGGGCGGCTGGCGGTGGCGTGCAGGCGCCAGCTGAGCACCTCCATCGGCAAGCCCTCGATGCGGCGGTCGAACAGGCGTTCGTAGGCGTCGAGGAAGGCGCGCTCCACGCCGGCGGCGTCCAGCGCATCGGGCAGCGGCACGGGTATGTCGAAGCCCTGGCCGACATAGCGCATGTCCGCGCTGCGGCGGAACGTCACGTCGCCCGCCGCGGCACCGGCTTCCACCAGCAGGGCGCGCGCTTCCTGTTCCATCTCCGCGCAGAGCCTCGCCACCTCCGCCCAGTCCACGCCGGAAAGGCGGCGCACGCCGCTGCGCACCAGGTCGATCGCCGGCGCGGCCACCAGGAAGCCGAGCGCCGAAGCAACGCCGGCACCGGCCGGCACCACGATGCGCGAGAGCTTCAGCAGCTTCGCCAGGCCATAGGCATGCACCGGCCCCGCGCCGCCGAAGGCCATCAGCGCATAGCGCCGCGGATCCCTGCCCTTCTCCGCGATGTACATGCGCGTCGCCGCGGCCATGTTCTCGTTGACGACGGCGTGGATGCCGGCGGCGACCTCCAGCACCGACATGCCCAGCGGGCCGGCCAGCTCCTCCTGCACCGCGCGCTCCACGGCGGCGCGGTCGAGGCCCATCTCGCCGCCCAGGAAGTACTCGGGCGAGAGATAGCCGAGCAGCAGGTCTGCATCCGTGACCGTCGGGTGCCGCCCGCCGCGGCCGTAGCAGACCGGGCCGGGCACGCTGCCCGCGCTTTCCGGCCCCACGGTCAGCAGGCCCATGGCGCTGACCGCCGCGATGGAGCCGCCGCCGGCACCGATCTCGATGAGGTCGATCACCGGCACCTTGAGCGGCAGGCCCGAGCCCTTGCGGAACCGCTTCACGCGCGCGGCTTCGAAGGTGGAGGAATGCTCCGCCTCGCCGCCCTCGATGAGGCACATCTTCGCGGTGGTGCCGCCCATGTCGAAGCTGATCATGTCGGCAAGGCCGCAGGCCTGGCCGACATGCATCGCCGCCATCGCGCCCGCGGCCGGGCCGCTCTCGATCAGCTGCACCGGGTTGGCGCGGGCATGCCGCACGGTCGCGATGCCGCCTGCCGAGAGCATGAGGTGCAGCGGGCCTTCCAGGCCGCGCCGCTTCAGCTCCGCCTCCAGCTTTGCCAGATAGCGGTCCATCAACGGCATGACATAGGCGTTCACGCAGGCGGTGTTGGCCCGCTCATACTCGCGGATCTCCGGCGCGACCTCGCAGGAAAGCGTGACCGGCACGCCCGGCAGTTCCTCCCGCAGGATGGCGCCGACGCGGCGCTCATGCGTGGCGTCGAGATAGCTGTGCAGCAGGCAGACCGCGACGGCCTCCACGCCCTGCGCCTTGAGCGCGCGCGCGGCCTCCCGCACCTCGCCCTCATCGAGCGGCTTCAGCACGCGCCCCTGCGCATCGAGCCGTTCCGTCACCGCATGCCGACGCGGCCTCGGTACCAGTGGTTCCGGCTTCTCGAGCGCAAGGTCGTAGAGATCGTAGCGCATCTCCCGCCCCATCTCGAGGTTGTCGCGGAAGCCACGCGTGGTGACCAGGCCGATGCGCGCGCCCTTGCGCTCGATCACCGTGTTGGTGACCAGCGTGGTGCCGTGCACCACCTGTCGCACCTCGCCGATGCCGTTGCCGGCTTCGTCGAGAAGGCGGGCGATGCCGTCCAGGATGGCGCGGCCCGGATCCTCGGGCGTGGTCAGGCGCTTGCCGGTGAGCACGCGGCCGGCGGCCTCATCCACCAGGACGAAATCGGTGAAGGTGCCGCCGACGTCAACACCAATGCGAAGAGTAGCTGTCGTCATTCCGGCCTGATGCCTGCTGCCTGTACAACCTCGCGCCAGCGCGCCGTCTCGCTCGCCAGCATCTCCTTGAACGCCGCCGGGCCGAGACGCAGCCGATCGAGCCCCAGCGCCGGCAGACGCGCGGCCACCGCCTCGGAGCCCATCGCGGCCTGCGTCGCGACGTGCATCCGCTCCGCCATCTCGTCGGGAATGCCGACCGGGCCCAGGATGCCCCACCAGAAGGACGCCAGCAGGTCCACGCCCTGTTCGCGCAGCGTCGGCACGTCCGGCAGCGCGGCCATGCGGCGCTCCGCGGCCACGCCGATGGCGCGCATCTGGCCGTTGGCGATCATCGGTCCGCCGGTGGCGAGTGCCTGGATCATCGCCTGCACCTGGCCGGCGAGCAGGTCGGGGATCGCCGCGCCGGTGCCACGATAGGGCACATGCGTGAGCTGCACATTCGCCTTCAGCCGCAGCAGCTCGATCATCAGATGCGTGCTGGTGGCGACACCGCCGGAGGCGACGTTGAGCGTGCCCGGCCGTTCGCGGGCTGCCGCGAGGAACTGCCGCAGGTCCTGCCAGGGCGAGGCAGCCCCCACCACCACGATGGCCGGCGCCGCGGCAATGGCCGAGATCGGCGTGAAATCCTTCGCGGCCTCGAACGGCGCCTGTCGCCCGGCGGCGACCTGCAGCGCCGGGATGGTCGCCAGCGGCGTGTCGCCGAACAGCAGCGTGGTGCCGTCCGGCGGGCTGCGCATCACCATCTCCGCGCCGATCTGGCTGCCGGCGCCGGCGCGGTTCTCGACCACGATCGAGGTGTTCAGCTGCTTGCCGAGTTCCGGCGCCAGCAGGCGTGCCAGCGTGTCCGAACCGCCGCCAGGGGCGAAGGGCACGATCAGCCGTATCGGGCGCTGCTGCGCATGGGCAAGCGCAGGCATCGCGAGAGTGGTGGCAACGAGCGCACGGCGTGACAAGCTCCGCATCTCAGGCCTCCTGTCCGTAATCCCGTCTCGCGCCGTTGCGCGTGACGTAGCCATCCTCCACGTCGCGCCGAACCGCTTCCGGGTCACGGTCGCGGGGGTCACCGTAACCCCCGCCGCCGCCGTAATGCATCACCAGTCTGTCGCCGGGCTGCAGCATGGAGCGGCCCTTGGGATGCGGCCGCGTGCCGTCCTGCTTCGCCACCAGCGCCGGCGCGCCGGCGCCGCCGCCCCCCTGGCCGCCCGCCGGGTGCTTCATGCGGTCGGCGATCAGCGACAGCCGCACCGGCTCGTCGGACATCACCTCGAGCTCGACCTCCTGCCCGAGGCCGCCGCGCCACCTGCCGGGGCCGCCGCTATCCGCAAGCAGGTCCTTGCGCCAGATCAGCACCGGGCAGCTCGCCTCGAACGCCTCGATGGAGCCGGAGCCGGAGTTGGTGGGGAAGGCGGTGGCGTTCAGCCCGTCGCGCCCCTCGCCCGCGCCCATGCCACCGCTGCCGAACAGCACCTGGGAGAAGCGGTCGCCGCGGCGGTCGCGGCCCGTCACCACCGGCCGGGGCGAGGGAGAGGCGCTGTCGGCGATTATCCTGCCCGGCACCACCTGCGCCAGCGCGCCATAGATCGCGCCGGAGAGGAACAGCCCCGTCAGGTGCCGCGCATTCACTGCCGCCGGATAGCGCGGGTTCAGGATCGAGCCCTCCGGCGCCGTCACCGTCACCGCGCGATAGCTGCCCTCGTTGCGCGGCGTGTCGGGATCGAGCGCGCATTTCAGCGGATAGACGGTGTAGGCGTAGGTGTAGTTCATCACGCTGTTCAGCCCGCGCGCGACCTGCGGCGAGGTGCCGGCATAGTCCACCGTCAACGTGTCGCCCTTCACCCTGACGGCGCATTCGATGCGCGTCTCGGCATCCTCGTAGCCGTCGGCGTGGATCACGTGGCGCCAGGTGCCGTCCGGCAGGGCAGCGATCGCCTTGCGCATCGCCTGGTCGGCGCGCGACTGCAACTCGGCGGAGAGGTCCGTCAGGTCTTCCAGACCCGTGTCGTCCAGGAACTCCAGCAGCCGGCGGGCGCAGACGGTCTGCGCGGTGACCTGCGCCGCGATGTCCCCCATCACCTGGTCGGCGACGCGCACATTGGCGCGGATCATCTTGGTGAGCTCGCGGTTCTCCCTGCCCTCCATCATCAGCTTGGTGGGTAGGATGCGGATGCCTTCCTCGTACACCTCCTGGCAGTCGGCGGACCACAGAACGCCGCCGATGTCGGGCATGTGCGAGGTGGCGCCCGCGAAGGCGACCAGCTTGCCGTTCCGGAACACCGGCGAGACGGTGGTGATGTCGAGCAGGTGTCCCGTCGCCATCCAGGGGTCGTTCGTGATCAGCACGTCGCCCGGACGCAGCTCCTCCACCAGGATCTCGGCCAGCATGTGCTTCAGCGTACGCGGCAGCAGGCCGACGAAGCTCGGGATGCCGGTGGAGTTCTCGGCGAGACTTGCGCCTGAGGCATCCATCAGCACCGTCGCGTAGTCGTTGGATTCGCGCACGATGGTGGAGAAGGACGTACGCAGCAGCGCGGCCGCCGCCTCGTCGGCGATGGAGATCAGCCGGCTCCAGAGGATCTGGAGCGTCACAGGGTCGAAGCGGCCAGCGTCTCGCATGCGGGTCCTGTCGTGCTTGTCCGTACCACTTTGCCAGCTCCTCGCGCGGCGTCGAGCCCCTCAGGCGCCGCAAGGCCCGCGCTCATTGCATGCCGGCGCCGCGCCTGGCCAGGATGTGGTCGGCGCTGCGCAGCGCCAGCGCCTGGATCGTGTGGGCCGGGTTGACGGCCGCCGCCGTCACGAAGGTGCTGCCATCGGCGAGGTAGAGATTCGGCACCGCATGCGCGCGGCCCCAGCGGTCCACCACGGATGCTGCCGGGTCATCCCCCATCCGCGCGGTGCCCATCAGGTGGAATCCGGCATCGGCGACCAGCGGCGTCGCCTGGGTCTGCTCGGCGCCGATCGCCGCCATGAGCTCCGCCGCGCGGGCCAGGCCGTGGTCGAGGATTGCGCGGCTGTTCTCGCCGACACGGTAGATCATGCGCACGCCCGGCAGTCCCTGCGCATCGGCGCGGTCGGGCGCCAGCTCGACGCGGTTCGCCTCTTCCGGCAGGTCGTCGGCGCAGATCGAGATCGCCAGCGTGTGGCCGAAGCTGCGCGCGAAGGCGGCGTGGTGAGCGCTGCCCCAGGGCAGCCGTCCGAGACCGCCGCCGGCCAATGCCATGCCGGTCGGACCGGTGCCGCGCAGCACCTGCATCTTGAAGCCGCGCACGAAGCCGCGACGGAGATCCGTCTCGTAGAACTGGCGGGAGACGATGCCGCCGGCGGCGATGCCCCGATGCCCGCCGACCTGCTCGGCGAAGCGGCCGCCTAGGCGCGCCAGCGGATGCAGCATCAACCGCCGCCCGACGAGGCCGCTGTCATTCGCCAGGCCCTCCGGAAAGCGCGCGCTCCGCGAGAGCAGCAGCAGCCGCGGCGTGCCGAGCCCGTTCGCCGCCACCACCACCACATCGGCCGCCACGCGGTGCCGCGCACCGCGGGCATCCAGCCACACCGCGCCGGTCGCGCGCTCGCCTGCCGCATCGGTCAGGATGCGCTCCACGCGTGCGCCGGCGACCAGCCGCGCGCCGGCGGCCAGCGCAGCGGGCCAATAGGTTATGTCGGCCGAGGCCTTGGCGCGTCTGTGACAGCCGATCTCGCAGGGGCCGCAATGGTTGCAGGCGGACCGGCCGACGAGGTCGCGCGTCGTCACCGCGATGTCAGCCGGCCACCAGTGCCAGCCCAGCCGCTCGAAACCGGCGACGACGCGGTCTCGCTCGAAGGGCAGCAGCGATGCGGGCGGCAGGCGCTCGCCCTGCCCGGGCGGATAGGCGGGGTTGCCGGGCGCGCCGGCGCAGCCGCTCATCCGCTCGTTCAGCGCGTAATAGGGCGCGAGTTCGTCATAGGTCAGCGGCCAGTCGTCGCCGACAGCATCGAGCGTGCGCATGCGGTAATCGGAGGGGTGGAAGCGCGGCAGATGCGCCGACCACATCACCGTGGAGCCGCCGACGCCGGCGAACATCAGCGGGCGGATCGGGCAGGCGGAATCGTCCACCGGATAGTCCGCGAAGGCAGCGCGGCGATTCGGGTTGGGATGCCAGTCGCGCATCCGCCGCCGCTCCCAATCCGGCTGATCGGCGGGGCCTGTCTCGGGCGGCGCCCAGCCGCCGGCCTCCAGGCAGAGCACGCGCACGCCCTGCGTCGCGAGCCGCCAGCTCAGCGCCGCGCCGCCGGCGCCGGCGCCGATGACGAGGACCTCGGTTTCCATCAGAGCGCGCGGCCGATCTCGTGGCCTTCGAACACCGCCTCGATCGCAGAGCGCGGCGATGCGCAGTCGCCAGCCAGGTGCAGCGCAGGCGGCGCGTTGCGGCCGGCGAGCCGCGTGCGCAGTTCCGCGGCGAGCCCGTCGCGCGGCAGGCCGTGCGCTGGCGCGATCACCGCGTCAAATCCGGACACCTCCTCCAATTCGCCGGTCGAGAGATCGGCCAGCACCGCCTCGCCCGGCCCGCGCCAGGCATGGAGGGTGTGCAACGCCAGGATCCTCACGCCGGCCCGCTTCAGGCGTTGCCGCCATGCGAAGGAGGAGTAGATGTTCACCTGCCAGCCAGGCGTGCCGGTCGGCGCAATGAGCGTGACCTCGCGCCCGGTGCCGGCGAGCCATTCGACGAAGCCGGCGATCGCAAAGCTCCCGAGGTTGTCCTGCACCGCAACACGGCGCGGCAGCGCCTCTGGCACGGCCAGCGCCTGCTCCATGGTCAGGCCGGTGCCGCCGCCGGGGAAGGTGCTGCCGGCCGGCTCGACGCCCAGCGCCAGCACCACCGCATCCACTCCGGCGGCGAGCACCAGCCCGGCATCGGCACGATGGTTGAGCCGCACAAGTACGCCGGCACGTTGCAGCGCCGCGCGCTGGAAGTCGAGAAGCTGCGCCATCTCGCCGCGCAGCGCCGGCTGCCGCTCGGTCCAGGCGAGCGCCCCGCCGAGCCGGTCGAAGGCTTCCCACAGTTCCACCTGATGGCCGCGGCGCGCGGCGATGGCCGCGGCTTCCATCCCGGCCGGGCCGCCGCCCACCACCAGCACGCGGCGCGGCGTGGCAACTGGCGGCGGCGGCTCCGGCCATTCCGCCTCGCGCCCGGCGCGCGGATTGGCGAGGCAGGTGATGGCCAGCGACTGCGCCAGGAAGCCGGCGCAGCCCTGATTGCAGGAGAGGCAGGGCCGCCCCTCCGCCGCCCGCCCCTCCGCCGCGAGGCGCACCAGCGCCGGCTCGGCGATGTGCGCGCGCGCCATGCCGACCATCGCGATGTCGCCATCCGCCAGCATGGCGTCGGCTGCGGCGATGCTGCGGAAGCGGCAGACGGCGAAGACCGGCACATCCTGCCCCGCCTCGCGCAGCGCCGCGGCGATGCCGCGCGGCAGGTGGTGGAAGCTGTCGGGCGCGAAGGCCATGTCGGCCATCTGCGTCGAGATGGTGGCGCTGCCGTGATAGGCGCTGTGGCTGACATTGACGAAGTCCACCGCCACCTCGCCGCAGAGCCGCGCAACGATGCGCTGCATGTCCGGCAGCGTCAGCCCGCCTTCGAGGAACTCGTCCGCCGAGACGCGCAGCCCGACCGCGACGCCGGCACCGACCGAAGCGCGCACGCGGCGCAGGCATTCCAGCGCGAGCCGCATGCGGTTCTCCTCGCTGCCGCCCCAGTCATCGGTGCGCCGGTTCACCGCCGGCGAGAGGAACTGCTGCAGCAGGTGGCCATGCGCCATGGTCAGTTCGATGCCGTCCAGCCCGGCCTCGACCAGGTTCGAGGCGACCTCGCCATGGGCGGCGATCACCTGCGCGATCTCCTCCTCCGTCATCGGGTGCGGCGGCGGCGCGGTGGCGGTCCATGGTACCGCGGAGGCCGACCAGGATGGCGTCCGCGCGAAGTTGCCGTCGATGTGCCGGCCGAGATGGATCACCTGGCCGAACAGCCGCGCGCCTTCCTCCTGCACCGCGCGCGCGATCTTCGCGAAGCGCGGGATGGCGTTGCGCTCATAGCCATTGACGCCCTGGCGCCGGCCGAGCGAGGAGCGGTGGACGCGGATACCCTCGAATACGATCAGCGCCGCACCGCCGCGCGCCCTTTCCCGATGGTAAGCCAGATGACGGTCGGAAGGCAGGTTGTCCTCGCCGTAATTCGTGGTATGGGCGGGCACCAGGATGCGGTTGCGCAACTCGACGCCACCGATGCGCAGCGGGCGGAAGACATTCGGATGACGCCGGGCGCCGGCCATCTCCCACGGTCCATCCGGCATCGTTCACCTCCCCTGCCACATCCCCAGCGCTTGCAGTCTTGACGCGAAGAGGCTGCGAGGCAACCGTAGATGTCCGGACAAGGTGCGTCACAGGACGAACGGGAGAGGCAATGATGAAGCGCAGGGATCTCATGCTGGCGGGCGCCGGGACGCTGGCGCTTCCGGCCTACCTTTCGTTGACAAGTTCCGGCGCGCTGGCACAGGGCGCCGGCCGTACCTTGCTGCTCGCTGCGCCTGGCACGCCCGAGGGCTTCGACGGCGACGCGCTGCGCCCCGGCACGCAGGAGACGGTGGTGCAGGTCTATGAAGGCCTGACACGCTATGGCCGCACCGAGCGCAACGGCCGTACCTACCTGAACCCCGAGGTCGTGGAAGGCCATCTCGCCGAGAAATGGGCGGTCTCCTCCGACGGCCTCAAATACGTGTTCACCCTGCGCCAAGGCGTGAAGAGCGCCTATGGCAACGAGCTGACGGCCGCCGATGTCGAGTGGTCCTGGGCGAAGTCCTTCGCGCAGCGCCGCACCGGCAATTTCATCGCCAACGTCTCCAACGTCACCGGCGTGAAGGCGCTGTCGCAGCGGGAGGTGGAGTTCACCCTCAACGCGCCGTCCTCGATCTTCCTCTCAGCGCTGACGCTCTACGTGCCGGGCATCTACGACAGCACCGAGGTGAAGAAGCACGCCACTGCCGAGGACCCCTGGGGACTCCGCTGGATGGAGACCAACACCGCGGGCTTCGGCGCCTATCACCTGCAGAGCGTGCGGTCCGGCGAGCAGGCGGTGTTCGTCGCCAACCCGAACTACTTCGGCCGCAAGCCCCATTTCGAGCGCATCATCTACCGCGCCGTGCCCTCCGGCGCATCGCGCATGACGCTGCTGCGCAGCGGGCAGGTGCATTGGATCGATCGGCCGACCGTGCAGCAGGTGCTGGACATGCAGCGCGACCGCCGCGTGAAGGTGGAGGACCAGGCCGGTCGCGCCATGGCCAGCGTGCGCATGAACTGCGCCATGCGGCCCTTCGACGACGTGCGCGTGCGCCGTGCGATGAACTACGCGGTCAACAAGGACGCGATCAAGCAGGGCGTGATGCTCGGCACCGGCGAGATTGCGCGCAGCATCATCCCGCCGATCGTCGGCGGCTACGATCCCTCGTTCTTCGTCTACGACCACAACCCCGAACGCGCCCGCGCGCTGCTGGCCGAGGCCGGCTTCCCCAACGGGTTCGAGGTGGAGTTGCTGTTCTCCAACATCTGGTGGTGGGAAGAGCCGATGGCGGTGCAGCTGGCCGACCAGCTCAAGGCGGTCGGCATCAACTGCAAGCCGCAGCGCATCACCGGCTCCGACCTGCGCGCGCGCGGCGCCCCGGCGCGGCAGGACATGGCGCTGTTCACCTTCGAGGACGGGCCGATCGTGCTCGACCCCGTCTACACCATCTCGCTGCTGGCGCGCTCCACGGGCGTGTCCAATCGCGCGAAGTACAACAACCCCGCCTTCGACGCGCTGGTGGACCGCGCGCGCACCAATCCGGACAAGGCCGTGCAGGCCGCCGCGGTGAAGGAAGCGCAGCGCGTGTGGATGGAGGATGCACCGTGGATCTGCACCGTCTATCCGCAGACCTTCGAGGCGATGGCGCCCAACGTCGCCGGCTGGGTTCCGCACCCGGACGAGCATGAGCGCTGGGTGGATCTGAAGGCAGGCTGAGGAGGGCGCAGGGGCGATGTCGGCGGCAACGATCGGGCGGTTCCTCGCGCGACGTGCATTGCTGCTCGTGCCGCTGCTGATCATCGTCTCCTTCCTCTGCTTCATGCTGGTAAGGATCAGCGGGCAGGACCCGGTGGCGATGCTCGCCGGGCCTACCGCGACCGCCGCCGAGATCGAGCTGGTGCGCACCTCCCTCGCGCTCGACCAACCGCTATGGGCGCAGTTCCTGGTATGGCTGGGGAACGTGCTGCAGGGCGATCTCGGCCGTTCCTGGCTCAGCAACCGCCCGGTGCTGGCGGAGTTGCTGGACCGCGCGCCGGCGACTCTGGAACTGCTGCTGTATGGCGTCGGGCTTGGTGCGCTGATCGGGATCCCGGTCGGGCTGAAGGCGGCGCAGCGCCCGGACGGCACCTTCGACCAGGTCAGCCGCTTCCTCTCGCTGCTCGGCTTCTCGACGCCGACCTACTGGCTCGGCCTGGTGATGCTGTTCGTCTTCTTCTACCTGCTGGACTGGGCGCCGCCGGGCATGGGGCGGATCAGCCTGATGGTAGACCCGCCACCGCACATCACCGGCAGCTATCTCTGGGATTCGCTGCTGCAGGGAAGACAGGAGGCCGCGGCCTCGGCCGCCGCGCAGCTGGTGCTGCCGGTGATCTGCATCGCCATCATCTCCGCCGCGCCGATCATCAAGCAGACCCGCGCCATCGCGCTGGAGGTGCTGTCGAGCGACTTCATCCGCTATGCCCGCGGCCAGGGCCTGCCGGCGCGCGACGTGAGGCGGATGGTGCTGCGCAACAGCATGGTGCCGGTGGTCACCTTTGTAGGGACCGAACTGGCCGGCCTGGTCGGCACCACCGCGCTGATCGAATACGTCTTCGCCTGGGGTGGCGTCGGCCAGTACGGGTTGACCGCAATCATCCAGGGCGACTTCGCCGCGGTGCAGGGCTACGTGCTGATGCTTGCCGTCTTCTCGGTGCTGGTGTTCCTGGTGGTGGACCTCGCGGTGATGATGCTCGAACCCCGGGCGGGAGCGCGCGCATGAGCGACCTTGCCCTGCCAGGCGCCGCTGCCGCCGCGCCCTCCTGGCCGTCCCGGGCGGCAGCGCGGCTGGCCGGAATCTCACGCCGGTCGCCGACGCTCGCGATCGGCGCGGCGATCATCCTGGGCTTTGCGGTGCTGGCGCTGTTCGCCACCTGGATCGCGCCGGAGAACCCCGTCGCCTCCAACCCTGCGCGCGTGCTGCAGCCGCCCGGGCCGGGCATCTGGTTCGGCACCGACGGCAACGGCATGGACGTGCTCAGCCGGGTGATTCATGGCTCGCTCTATGCCTTCGGCATCGCCATCCCGGTGGTGATCGTGGCGCTGCTGCTGGGCGTGCCGGTCGGGCTGTGGACCGGCTGGAGCGGCGGCTGGCCGGATGAGATCGTCATGCGTGGCTCGGACGCGCTGCGCGTGTTTCCTTCCATCATCCTCGCACTCGCCGTCGTGGCCGCGGCGGGGCCATCGCTGCTGAACGTCGTGCTGGTGCTCGGCTTGCTCGACGCGCCGATCTTCGCGCGTGTGGTGCGCGCCGAGGTGCTGGCGCTGCGCGGCGGCACCTTCGTGGAAGCCGCCGTCGCGGCCGGCAATCCGACTCGGCGTATCCTGTTCCGCCACATCCTGCCCAATGCGCTGCGCGGCGCGATGGCGCAGACTGCGGTGCGCGCCGCCTGGGCGGTGCGCATCAGCGCCACGCTCGCCTTCCTCGGCGTCGGCATCCAGCCGCCGACGCCGGAATGGGGTGCGATGATACGCCAAGGTGCGGAGTACATGGTCACCGGCGAGTGGTGGGTTGCGGTCTTCCCCGGTGCGGCGCTGATCCTGATGGTCCTGGGGCTGAACATGCTGGGCGATGGCCTGGCCGACTTGCTCGATCCGCGGCGAAAGGCAGCGACCAGATGACGGCGCCGCATGGCGGCGACACGTTGACGGCGCTTCTCGACGTTCGCGACCTGCACACGCATTTCATCGCCCGCGACCTCGACAACAAGGTGCGCACGGCGCGCGCGCTGAACGGCGTCTCCTTCTCCCTGGCGCCAGGGCGGATCCTCGGCCTGGTGGGCGAGACCGGCGCCGGCAAGTCGCTGACCGCGCTCTCCGTGCTCGGCCTGCTCAAGCCGCCGGCGCGCATCGTCGGCGGCCAGGCCTTCTTCGAGGGACGTGACCTGCTGGCGCTGCCCCCGGACGAGCTGAACGCGCTGCGCGGCAGCCGCATCGGGCTGGTGGTGCAATCGCCCAAGACCTCGCTTGATCCGCTGGCGCGCATCGGCGCGCAGCTGGTGCGACTGCAGCGGGCGCACCGTCCTGCTCTCTCCGCCGCAGAGGCGGAGGCGCGCGCGGTGGAGATCCTCGCCTCCGTCGGCATCCCCGATCCGCAGCGCCGCCTGCGCGCCTGGCCGCATGAGCTTTCCGGTGGCATGGCGCAGCGCGTGCTGATCGCGATGGCGCTGGTGAACGAGCCGGCGCTGCTCATCGCCGACGAGCCGACCACCGGCCTCGACGTCACCGTGCAGGCGCAGATCCTCGACCTGCTGCGCGCGATGGCGCTGGCGCGCGGCATCGGCGCGGTGATCATCACCCATGACCTCGGCGTTGTCGCGCACTACTGCGACGAGGCGGCCGTGATGTTCGCCGGGCAGGTGGTCGAACAGGGGCCGGTCGGTCCGCTCTTCGCCCGACCTGCGCATCCCTATACGCGCGGGCTGATCGCCGCGACGCCGGAGCGGCTGACGCTGCGGGCGCAGCGTCCCACCGGCTCGCCGCCCAACCTCTACGCGCTGCCGGAGGGATGTCTGTATCGCGACCGCTGCCCGATCGCCGAGGCGCGCTGCGCCACGCCGCCGCCGCTGGTGGCGCTGCCCGAGGGGCATGTTGCGAGCTGCCATTTCGCCAGCACGGATGCCGCGGCATGAGCGCCCCCATCCTGCAAGTGACCGGCCTGGCCAAGCGCTTCCCGACACCCGGCGGCGTGGTGAACGCGGTGAACGACGTCTCCTTCACCCTCTCGGGCGGCGAGACGCTGGGCCTGGTGGGCGAGAGCGGCTCCGGCAAGTCCACGCTGGGGCGCTGCGTGCTGCGGCTGGTCGCGCCCTCGGCCGGGCGCATCGTCTTCGCCGGGCAGGACATCACCACCGCGCCGGAATCGCGCTGTCGTGCCCTGCGCGGTTCGATGCAGATGGTGTTCCAGGATCCCTGGGCCGCGCTCAACCCGCGGATGACCGCGCGCGACCTGATCGAGGAGATGCTGCTGCTGCACACGCGCCTCTCCCGCGCCGAGCGGCGCGACGAGGCGGAGCGGCTCGGCCTGCGCGTGCGGCTGCCTTCGGCGATGCTCGACCGCTATCCCGGCGAACTGTCCGGCGGCCAGCAGCAGCGCGTCTGCATCGCGCGCGCCATCGCGACGAAGCCGGCGCTGATCGTGCTGGACGAGCCGACCTCCTCCCTCGACCTCTCGGTTCGCGCCGGCATCCTCGATCTGCTCGCGGAGTTGAAGGAGGAGACCGGCGCGGCGATGCTGTTCATCACCCACGATCTCGGAACGCTGCGGCTGATGGCTGACCGGGTGATGGTGATGTATCTCGGCCGCGTGGTGGAGCAGGCGCCGGCTGCCGAGATCTACGAGCGCCCCGCGCATCCCTACACCCAGGCGCTGATGAGCGCGCATCTGCCCGCCGACCCGACCGCGAAGCTCGCACGCCATGTGCTCACGGGCGAGATCCCGAGCCCGATCAACCTGCCACCCGGCTGCGCCTTCGCCAGCCGCTGCCCGGTCGCGCTGCCGAACTGCCGGGAGCGGGCGACGAACCTCGAAGCGGTGCCCGGCGCGCAGGCGACCCACCGTGCCGCCTGCCTGCGGCTGGCGGATGGCGGCAACCGCATCCCCGGCTGAGCCACGGAGACGACAGACATGCCCATGACCCCCGAAGGCGAAGCGGAGCTCGCGAAGATCCGCGCGGTGCGGGGCTACACCCTGCCGCTGCACGAGATGCTGGCGGAGTGCAATCCGGAATTCCTCCGCCGCTACGGCGAGCTGGCGAGCCATGTGATCTTCGGCCCGGCGGATGGCCGCGCGCTCGATCTCAAGACGCGTTTCCTGGTCATGGTCGGCATCACCACCGCGGTGAAGGGCGATCGCGAGGGGATCGAGTGGGCCTCCAAGCGCGCCATGCAGTACGGCGCAAGCTTCGAGGAGGTGGTGGAAGCCGCCTTCCTCGCCGGGCTGCCCGCCGGCATGCCCGCCTTCGAGGGCTTCTGCCGCGCAATGCAGGAGATGCGCGAGGGCAAGGGCTGGGTGCCTCAGGGTGACGCTGCGGCCGGCGAGGCGAAGGAAGGCAGCAGGAGCTGAGCACGCATCGCCTGGCGCCGGTCGAGGATGCCGCCTGCGACGCGGTGATCGTCGGTGCCGGCGCCTCCGGCGCGGCGGCGGCGCTGGTGCTGGCCGAGGCGGGGCTGCGTGTCGTCTGCCTGGAGCAGGGCGGCTGGTTGGATCAGCGGGCGGCCCCCTCGCTCGAAGCGGGGTGGGAACGCGCGCTGCAGACGACGTTCCACATCAACCCGAACATTCGTCGGCTGCCTTCCGACTACCCGGTGGTGGAGGCGGACACGCCGATCCATCCGGCGCTCTACACCGGCGTCGGCGGCTCCACGCTGCGCTGGGGCGCGCATTTCCCGCGCATGCGGCCGGCCGATTTCCGCGCCCGGACGCTGGATGGCGTCGGCGAGGACTGGCCGCTGGCCTATCAGGACCTCGAGCCCTTCTACGATCGCGTCGACGAGATCACCGGCGTCGCCGGGCTTCATGGCGACCCCGCCAATCCGCCACGGCAAGCGGCGCGTCAAAGGCCGCTGCCGCTCGGCCCCGGCCCGACACGGCTGGCGGCCGCCTTCGACCGGCTGGGTTGGCACTGGTGGCCCTCCGACGCGGCGGTGCTCACTGAGGCGCGCGCGGCGGACCAGCGCAGCGCCTGCAATCTCTGCGGACCCTGCGGCGTCGGCTGCCCGCTTCATGCGCGCGCCTCGGCTGACACCGCCTGGTGGCCCCGCGCGCTTGCGGCCGGCGCGGAACTTCGCACCCATGCGCGGGTGCTGCGCATCGAGCGGGGACGCGTGCTCTACATGCGCGGTGCCGAGCTTCGCGCGCAGCCGGCGCGCGCCATCGTGCTGGCGGCCAGCGGGCTCGGAACGCCGCGGCTGTTGCTCGCCTCCGGCCTCGGCGGCTGGGCCACGGGGCGTCACCTCATGCACCATCCGACGGCCGTCATCACCGGCCTGTTCGAGGAAAGCCTCGACGGCCACAAGGGCCCCTTCGCCTGCGCGCTCTACAGCCAGGAGTTCATCGAGGACGATCCCGCGCGTGGCTTCCGGCGTGGCTACCAGATGCAGGCGCTGCGCGGCGGCGGGCCGGTGCAGACCGCGCTCGGCGGCTACATGGCCAGGCTGCCCTGGGGGCGAGGCCATCACGCCGCCTTCAAAGCCACGTTCGGCCATTCCGTGAGCCTCACCGTCACCGCCGAGGACCCGCCGGACGCCGAGAACCGCGTTACGCTCGATGCCGCGGTGACGGACAGCGACGGCCTGCCCGCGCCTCGCCTGAGCTACCGCCTGGACGCCAATGCGCGCACCATGCTGGACCACGGCATAGCGCGCGCGACGGAAGCGCTGCGCGAGGCCGGTGCGACGCGCGTGATGGTGAACCCGCTGGTCGCCGCCGCCGGCTTCCACTTCCTCGGCACCACGCGCATGGGCGCGGATCCGCGCAGCAGCGTGGTCGATGATGCCTGCCGGGTGCATGATGCGCCGGAGGTGGTGGTGGTCGATGGCGGCGTCTTCGTCACCGCCGGCGCGGTGAACCCGACGCCGACCATCCAGGCCATCGCACTGCGCGCCGCCACGTTGCTCGCGGCACGGCTGAAGGGAGGGACGGCATGACCACGCCACTTGCCGCGCTGCTCGACACGCTGTTGCCGGGCGATGCGGATTGGCCCGCCGCCGGCACGCTGGAGGGTGTGGTCGAGCAGGTCGCCGCCGATGCCGCGCCAGCGCCGCTGCTCGCCGCCCTGCCCGCCGGCTTTGCCACCGCCGATGCCGAGAGCCGTGAGGCGGCGCTCCGCGCACTTGAAGCCGCCGAACCGGCCGCCTTCGAGCGCCTGGTCGTTGCCGCCTACCTTGCCTACTACACGCATGATCCGGTGCGGGCAGTGCTGGAGCGGCTCACTGGCTACGCGGCGCACCCGCCGCAACCGCTCGGCTACGAACTGCCGCCGTTCGACGAAAGCCTGCTGGAGACGCAGCGCAAGCGCGCACCGTTCTGGAGGGACGCCTGATGCAGACCCGGAGGCTGCGCGCCGAGCCCGCCACCCTCGCCAATATAGCACCCTTCGGCACGCTGCTCTCGCCGATGTCGGATGCGCCGGTGATCCGCAGCGCCTTCTACGGCGACACCGTCGCCATCCGGAAGCCGGGCCGCTTCGTCGGCGACGATACGCTGGAGATCTCGGTCGCCTCGATCGAGGCACGTCCGCTGCGGGTTTCCTGGATGGAGCGGCATTTCCTGCACACCCAGACCTTTTTTCCGCTCGGCGGTAGTGCGTTCGCGATGGTGCTCGCGCCACCCTGCGAAGGCGAGATGCCGGACCTCGACGCTGCGCGCGCGCTGGTGTTCGACGGCTCTGCGGGGCTCATGCTGCACCTCGGCACCTGGCACGAGTTCCCCTTCGCGCTCCGCGGGATCGCGCAGGTCTGCATCCTGATCCGCCGTGACACCGCGCGCGACCTCGCGCATGTGCAGGGCAACGAGGCGCGCGGACCCGATCTCGACAAGAAGGACATCGTGGCGCGCGCCGGCGTGGCGATCGAGCTGGTGGTCTAACCGTCGAGAAACCCGCGCAGGATTGCCGCCGTGGCGGCGCAATCCTCCGGCGTCTCGAGCCCCGGCAGCTCCGCGCGCGCCGCACCCGGCAGCAGCGCATGGGCGCGATCGAGCAGTGGGAAGACCATATCGCTGCGGGTGAAGGCGATGAGGGTCGGCACGTCGAGCTTCGGCACCGCCTCCGCCATGGAATAGCGGAAGGCGGCGCGATAGCTGCGGTGATAGGTCGTCACTGCCTTCGCCACCTCCAGGAACAGTGCGTGCAGCCGCGCCGGGTCTGGCATGTCGCGGACATAGCGGTGCCCGGCGTCGCGCTTGAACCAGGGGAAGAATAGGTGCTGGTCGCGCACGAAATGCCAGGTCCACATCAGGTGCGCGGCGTGCATGTCCGGCACCAGCTCGGGCGCATAGACGCGGAGGATCTCGTCCAGGTCCTCCAGCGTGTAGAGGCCGAAGCCGTCCAGCACCAGCTTGCGCACGAGCCCTGGCCTGGTCAGCGCGATCTCGGTGGCGATCCGCGCCCCGGTATGCGCGCCATAGACATCCGCCTGCGCGATTCCCATCGCGTCCAGCAGCCGGCAGGTGGCATCGGCGAAATAGGCGATGTCGGGCTCTGAGGGCGTGGGCGGACAGCTATCGCCATTGCCGAGCGTGTCGGGCGCCAGCGCCAGCCGGTCCATGCCCATCTCCGCCACCAGGCCTTCCAGCACCAGCGAGGAATAGGGCGAGGGATGCAGCATGACGAAGGGCGTTCCGCCCTGCCCCATCGCGCGCCAATGCACCTGGCCTTCCGCGATCTCCGTGAAGCCGCGCCGCACCATCGCCCTGCCCCCTCGCCGTTCCCGTCGCAACGCGCCTATCCTGCGGCATGACTCGCGCCTTCGCAGCCCCCGTGCATCCCCTCGCCAGCCTCTATGGCCCGCCGCCCTGGCGCTTCGCCGGACGCAGCCTGACGGTGATCGCCGAGTGCGCGCCGGACGCCGTGGCGGCGCTGGTGCCGGCACCGCTGCGGCCGGTCGGCGCGCAGGTGCGCTTCTCCGTGCATGCGCTGCAATGCGACCTCGGCTTCGGCTGGGCATGGGCGCAGGCCAATCCGCATCGCAGCCAGTTCCACGAGGCGGTCGTCGGCATTGCGGTGGAGCATGAGGGCCGCGTCGGCCATTGGGATCCCTTCCTCTGGACGGATGGCGATGCGGAGCTCGCGGTAGGGCGAGAAATGTACGGCTGGCCGCAACGCCTCGGCACCATGGCGCTGACCACGCCGCATCCGTTGCACGGCTTTCGCAACGGCGACCGGGTCGCTGGCCGCGTGGCGCGGCTGACGGAGGCGGTCTTCACCTGCAACGTCACGTTGCAACGTGAAGGCGAGCTCGACGTGCCGCAGCCGCCCTTCGTCGGCTTCTACACCGAACGCGCCCTGCCCGATCCGGCCGCGCGACGCCTGGTACGGGAGCTGTTCTTCTCGACGATGCAGGAGGTGCGCATCGCAGACCTGCGGAGCGGCCCGGCGGAGCTTGCGCTGCACGCGGAGGAACTGCGCGCGCTCGGTCCGCTGCGCGTTCTTGGCGGCAAGGCGCATGCCGTCGCCTGGGTGAAGGATTCGTCCGAGCTGGTTCGGCGCAGCGAGGAACCCTACTAGGGCAGCGCCTCGTTCCGCAGCGGGCCGCGCGGATCGCCGGCTTCTTCCAGGATGCGCAGCAGCCGGCGCAGGCTGGCGTCCAGCCCCGCCTGCGCATCGGCCAGGAAACCGGCATCGCCTGCCAGCGCCTCCACCTGCTCGCGATCCAGCAGGCCGCGTCGTGCCAGCACTTCCTCCAGCGCCATGCGCCGCTGCCGCTCGGCATGCAGCTGCGCGGCGAGTTCGAAGATCAGCCCGGCGAGCCGGTCGGGCTCGACATCGCGCAGGTACTGGTGGTCGGCGCCGCTCATGCCGGTTTCTCCGCCTCCAGCACCGCCCAGGTGAAGTGCCATTCGCGCCGTTCGGGCCAGCGCAGTTCGGGAAGGCGGCCGGCGCCGCGTTCATCGAAGGCGACCCAGCGCGCATTCACGAGCCCGGCCTCGGCGCAGAGCTTCTCCATGTCGGCGGTGATCGAGCCTGGCAGGAAAGGCTCGTTGTTGCGCTCGCCATGCTCGATCATGGAGAGGTCGCGGAAGGCGTCGCCCGTGCGGGTGAAATCGAGGAAGCGCAGCAGGCCGCTGGGCGCCAGCAGCCGCGCCGCCTCGCGCAGCGTCGCTACCAGGGCGGGGCGCGGCATCTCGTGGATCAGCATGGTGCTGGTGACCAGGTCGAAATGCCCGCCGGGCAGGCCGGTCGCCTGGCAGTCCGCCTGGCGGAAGGTGATCGCGAGGCCCTGGGCATTCGCGCGCGCATGCGCCTTGCGCAGGCAGGGCGCGGCGAGGTCCACGCCGACCACCTCGGCATCCGGGAAGGCGCGCTTCAGCGGCCAGGTGGATTTGCCGAAGCCGCAACCGAGGTCGAGGATCGCGCGATAGTCCCGCCGCGGGACCGCGGTCGCGGTGAAGGCGTTGTGGAAGGTGTAGTCGTCGTTCACGCCGAGCATCACCAGCTTGGCGCCGAGCTCGTAGGTCTCGGCGGAGGCATCGTTGCGCCATACGCCGCCCGGCTGGATGTGAATGTCCCAGCCGGTGTACCAGCCGGGCAGCTTCAGCGCGGGATCGAGCACCAGCGTCGCCGGCCCGTCCGCGGCCTCTGGCGCCGGCCGCGGCGGGTGCGCGGCGACCGCATCCTGCACCGCGCGCCACAGCATCTTCTGGCCGTTCCGCTCCAGCCAGGCGAACCAGGGATAGGAAGGCTGCGTCTGCACCACCGGCCGTACCGTCTTCGGCTCCGCCGGCGCCGCCTCGCCGGAGGCTGCGACCGCCGCGTCATATTGCTGGCGCAGCGCAGGGTAGAGCCGGTCCGCCCAGCGCCGCCGAAGGAACAGCGCGAAGTCGAGATGCGCACGTTGCTCCAGGCTCAGCGTGCCGTCCTGCATGATGCCGCCCTCTCCGTCACAGCGTCGCGGAGCCTACAGCAGGAGGGCGTGGCTTGGCGATGCGCGCCGGTCCGCGGCGGCGGTCGCGCGCCTCAGAGCCGCGTCTCGGCCGGGCGATGCGGGGTGGCGCGCAGAAGCGCCAGGATGTCGCGCGTGCACTTGCCGCATTGCGCGCGATGGCCGGCAAGCTCGTAGACCTCCCTCGGACGACGCGCCCCGCAGCACATGGCGCGACGCACCTCCTCGTCGGTGATCCCGTTGCAGAGGCAGATATACTCCACCGGCAGCTTCCCTTCCCGCACAGGAAGGCTAGCGCGACTCCGCGGGAAGTTGCAACTCGTTCTCAATCGCCCAGGATGCGCAACACCGCCGCGCCATAACGTTCCAGCTTGGTGCGGCCGACGCCCGGGATGGCGCCGAGCTGGTCCAGGCTGCGCGGCCGGGCGGCGGCGATCTCGGCCAGCGTGCGGTCCTGGAAGATCACGTAGGCCGGCACCGATTGCGCCTGCGCCTCGCCACGGCGCCATTCGCGCAGCGCCTCGAACAGCCTGTCGCCACCGGGTGCGACGCTTGCCGCGGCGGTGGAGGCGCGCGTGCGGGTGGCGGGCCGGGCGATCTCCTCGCGCAGCAGCACCTTCTCCTCGCCCTTCAGGATGGGGCGGGCGGCATCGGTCGGCACCAGCTCGCCATGGTTTTCCACCGCAACGTCGAGCGCGCCGCGGGCAACCAGTTGCCGTGCTACCGAACGCCAGGCTGTCTCGGAGAACTCCTTGCCGACGCCGAAGGTCGGCAGCCGGTCGTGCGCGAACTGTGCCACCTTCTCTGTCGCCTTGCCCCGCAGCACGTCCACCACATGCGCGACGCCGAAGCGCCGGCCGGTGCGCAGCACGGCGGAAAGCAGCTTCTGCGCCGCCACCGTGCCGTCGAACAGCTTCGGCGGCGCCAGGCAGACATCGCAATTGCCGCAATTCTCGCCCGGCGTGTCCTCCGCGAAGCAGCGCAGGAGCAGCTTGCGGCGGCAGGTCGCGGCCTCGGCGATCGCCACCATCGCCTCCAGCCGCTGCCGCTCGATGCGCTTCTGCTCGGGCGAGGCGGGGCTGTCCTCGATACGGTGGCGTGCCAGGGAGATGTCGCCGGCGCCGTAGAGCAGCAGCGCGCGCGCCGGAAGCCCGTCGCGCCCGGCGCGGCCGATCTCCTGGTACCAGCTCTCGGGCGAGCGCGGCAGGTCGAGATGCGCAACCCAGCGCACATCAGGGCGGTCGATCCCCATGCCGAAGGCGATGGTCGCGCACATCACCACGGCATCCCCGCGGGAGAAGCGACGATGCGCATCCTTCTTCGCCTGCGCGTCCATCCCGGCATGGAACGCAAGCGCATCGTGGCCATCGCCGCGCAGCCACTCGGCGGTGGCCTCGGTGCGCGCACGGCTGCCGCAATAGACGATGCCTGCCCCCGGCTGGCCGGCCTGCTCCTTCAGCAGCGCGCGCAGCTGCGCGCGTTCCTGCTCGCGCGGCGCGGCCTCGATGCGGATGTTCGGCCGGTCGAAGCCGCCTCGGAACACCGGATCGGCGGTGAGGCCGAGCTGGGCGCGGATGTCCTCGACCGTCCGCGGATCGGCGGTGGCGGTCAGCGCCAGCCGCGGCGTGCGCGGAAAGCGCTCCGACAGCACGCCGAGACCGCGATACTCCGGCCGGAAATGATGCCCCCATTGGCTGACGCAATGCGCCTCATCCACCGCGAAGAGCGCCACCGGCAACTGGTCCAGCCTGTTCAGCGTGCCGTCGAGCAGCAGCCGCTCCGGCGAGACGTAGAGCAGCTTGAGCGTGCCGTCATGCAGGTCGGCGAGGACCTTGCGCCCCTCCCCCTCCGGCAGTTCGGAGTGCAGCGCTGCGGCGGCGACGCCCTGCTGGCGCAGTGCCGCGACCTGGTCCTCCATCAGTGCAATCAGTGGCGAGACCACCACCCCCACACCGGGCCGGCACAGCGCCGGCACCTGGTAGCAGAGGGACTTGCCGCCGCCCGTCGGCATCAGCACCAGGCCGGAGCCGCCCTCCGCCACATGCCGCACCACCTCTTCCTGCCGGCCGCGGAAACCGGGATGACCGAACACGCGGGAGAGGACGTGATGCGGGTCGGCGACGAATCGACCATCATAGGGCATGTCGCCGGATGCCACGCCGCGCGCCCGCCGTCAGCCTGGATTGCGAAGGCGGAATCGCCGCTCTGCCACGGGCGGGCTCAAGCCGGCCCGATATGGATCTCCACCCGGCGGCTTTCGAGCGGGATGTCGGCGAAGGCGGCGGCGCCGCGGCCGGCCACCTGGATCCGCGGGCGGGGAATGCCGAACCGCTCCAGTTCGGCCGCGACATGCTCGGCCCGCGCGCGGGAGAGGGCACCGAGTGGTGCATGCACCGGATCCGGCGCGACGAAGCCCAGCACGCGTACCGGCGCCGCCGGATAGCGCTGGGCGATTGCCGCGGCATCCTGGATCACGGCGAGGGCGGCGCCACGCACCGCGACGCTGTCATCCTCGAAAAAGACCACATGCACGGGCTGCGCCGCAAGGCCGCCCTCCGGCGGGCTGTCTGCGGCACAGGCCGCCAGCAAGGCGGTCGGCAAGGCGGCGAACCCGGCAAGGGCGGCGCGACGGCGCATGGATCAGGCTCCCGGAGCATCCTCGGACAGACTCGCCACGCCCCGGAGCGGGCGTCAATCGGGATGGCAGGCACGACCCGTTAACCGTTGTGCGCCAGTTTAGCGACGTGAGCACCGCGCCCGCCCAGCCTGATCCCAGCGGCTTCATGCCGCCCGCCCCGGCCGTACGGCTGCCCGATCCGCGCCGCTTCGACCCGGTGCGCTTCCCCGGGGTGCCGGAGGGCGAGGCCTGGCCGCCGCCACAGTTCGAGTTCGACGCCACCTGGATGCGTGAGCCGGGCCTCGCCTTCGAACGCGCCGCCAGCGGTGGGATCGAGGTGATCCGCGAGTTCGCCCATCTGCGGATGGTGGTGGATATCGAAAGCGCGCACCGCATGTTCGACCTGGCGCCGGGCACGCGCGATTTCCGGCTGCTGCGGCTGGTGCCCGCCGCGCTACGCTGCGTCGAGCGGATCCGGCCCGGCGATCCGATGCCCGCAGCCCTGCTGGAAGACGAGGCCGAAGCGCCGGAGGAGCACCACCTCTACGCCGCCACCGGCGCGCTCATGGAGCGCCTGGCGGCGACCGCCGGCGAGGAGGGCATGGCGCTGGCCGAGGCGATGCGCCGCGTGCCGCCGGGCCCCACCATGTTCGAGACGGCGGTGGCGCAATGCATCACCGAGGGCGGCTTCCAGATGGGCACCATCGCGCCGTTGGCGCGCCGCCTGCAGCGGCTGGCCAATGCCCATGCGCTGGTCCTGGCCGCCGGCGCCGCGCAGCCCGACTACGCCGCGATGGAGCGTATGCTGCGCAAGACACGTGAGGCACTCGGCGCCGACCGGCGCTGGGCCGGTGACCTGCTGACCCGCGCGCTGGAGGCGCTGCTGCCGCAGATCTCCCGCCCCCGTCGCACGGCCGAGGCGCTCCAGGCCCAGGCGATCGCCGCGATGCGCCGGCCACAGCCGCTGGAAGCGCCGACCCGGCTGATCCAGGAACAGGAGCGCTTCCGCGAGCGGCTTGTGGACCTCGCCGTGTTCTGGCGGCGATTGACCGCGGCCTGGCTGACAGTGGACCCCGACACCACGGACCGCCGCGAGATCGAGGCGCTGGCCCGCAACGCGCTGCGCCGCCTGGCGCTGGTGCCGCTCTACCGGATCGAGGAACAGGAGGAGTAGCGGCCCGCCCTACTGCTCCACGTCGAGCGCGTAGCCGGCGGAGCGGACGGTGCGGATCACGTCGGACTCGCCCTCGCCGTTCACCGCCTTGCGCAGCCGGCGGATGTGCACGTCCACGGTGCGCGGCTCGACGTGGATGTCGCGGCCCCAGACGGCATCGAGCAGCTGCTCGCGCGAGAAGACGCGGCCGGGATGCTGCAGGAAGAACTCCAGCAGCCGGTATTCGGTCGGGCCGAGATGCAGCGCGCGGGCGCCGCGCGTGACGCGGTGCGCATCCTGGTCCATGACGATGTCCTGCCACGCCAGCCGCCCCTTCACCGGCACCGCGCCCGAACGGCGCAGCAGCGCGCGGATGCGCGCGAGCAGCGCATCCATGGCGAAGGGCTTGGCGATGTAGTCGTCGGCGCCGGTGTCCAGCGCGCGCACCGCATCCTGGTCCTCGGTGCGGGCGGTGACCATGATGATCGGCAGGTCGCGCGTGGCCGGCCGCCGGCGGATCTGGCGGCAGACCTCGAGGCCCGAGAGCGCAGGCAGCATCCAGTCCAACAGGATCAGGTCGGGCTTGGCCTCGGAGATGCGCATCAGCGCTTCCTGCCCATCCGCCGCCTCCTCGACGCGGAAGCCCTGCTTCTCGAGGTTGTAGCGCAGCAGCGTCAGCAGCGGCGCCTCATCCTCGACGACGAGGATGATGGGCTTGGCGAGGCTCCCGGTGGCGTCCGGCATGGCAGGTCGATCCCTTGCGTCAGGGCTTACTCGGGCGGCCGGACGACGGCGTAGGCGGAGGCGTCGGCCTTCGGCCGTTCGTCCGGCAGGCTGTCGCCGCGCACGGCGTAATGCACGGTCTCGGCGATGTTGGTCGCGTGGTCGCCGATGCGTTCGAGGTTCTTGGCGATGAACAGCAGATGGATCGCCGCGGTGATGTTGCGGGGATCCTCCATCATGTGGGTCAGCATCTCGCGGAAGATGCCGTTGTAGACGTTGTCGATCGGCTCGTCGGCGGCCCAGACGCGCTGCGCCGCCTCGGCATCGTCGTTGACCAGCGCATCGATGGCGAGCTTCAGGTTCTCCTGCACCAGCACCGACATGCGCTGGAAGCCGTTCAGGCTGCCGAGGGGGGGCTGCTGCGCCAGCACGACGCTGCGCTTGGCGCCGTTGCGGGCGTAGTCGCCGATCCGCTCCAGGTCGTGGCTGACCTTCATCGAGGCGATGATGAAGCGCAGGTCGGAGGCCATCGGCTGGCGGGTGGCGAGGATGCGGATGCAGAAGGCCTCGATCTCGCGCTCCAGCTGGTCGAGTGCGGCATCGCGCGCCACGACCTCCGCGGCCAGCGCGGCGTCGCGGCGGACCATCGCGATCGTCGCATCGTGGACCTGGCGCTCGGCCAGCCCGCCCATTCGGGCGACCATGTCGCGCAGCTTGCGGAGCTGGTCGTCGTAGGAGCGGACGATGTGGTCGGGCTGTTCCATCGGCATGGGTCGTCGCCTTTCGTGGGTGCGGCTCGGCTCGGACCTCCGGGCCTGCCGGCCCTCGGTCATCGGACCGCGTCAGCCGAACCGGCCGGTGATGTATTCCTGGGTGCGCTTCTCGCGCGGGGCGGTGAACATCTGGGCGGCCGGCGCAACCTCCACCAGCTCGCCGAGGTAGAAGAACGCCACCTGGTCGGCGCAGCGTGCAGCCTGCTGCATGTTGTGGGTGACGATGCAGATGGTGAAGTCGCGCTTCAGCTCGTCAATCAGCTCCTCGATCTTGAGCGTGCTGATCGGGTCGAGCGCCGAGGTCGGCTCGTCGAACAGGATCACCTCGGGCCGCACGGCGATGGTGCGGGCGATGCACAGCCGCTGCTGCTGCCCGCCGGAGAGGCCGAGCGCGCTGGTCTGCAGCCGGTCCTTAACCTCGTCCCAGATGGCGGCGCGGGAGAGCGCCCATTCGACGCGGTCATCCATCTGCGACTTCGAGAGCTTCTCGTGCAGGCGCACGCCGAAGGCGATGTTCTCATGGATCGTCATCGGGAAGGGCGTCGGCTTCTGGAACACCATGCCCACCTTGGAGCGCAGCTCGTTCAGGTCCATGTCGGCCGCGATCAGGTTGCGCCCATCCATCAACACCTCACCTTCGGCGCGCTGGCCGGGGTAGAGGCTGTACATGCGGTTCAGCACGCGCAGCAACGTGGATTTGCCGCAGCCGGAAGGGCCGATCATGCCGGTCACCTGCCGGTCCGGCAGCTCCAGGTCGATGCCCTTCAGCGCCTTGTTGGTGCCGTAGTAGAAATCGAGATTGCGCACCGAGATGCGTGAGACGGTGTTGATCACCGCACCCGAGCGCGCCTGCATGCCGCCGAAGGAGGCAGCTTCGCGCGCCGCCTGGTGCTGGTCGGTTGCGGAACTCATCTGGGTGTCCTCTCCACGCTAGCTCTTCCTGCGCAGCAGGAGGCGAGCGACGATATTGATGGCCAGTACGCCGAGGGTGACGAGCAGCGCGCCGGCCCAGGCAATGGCGATCAGATCGGGGAAGCCGGAATTTGCCTGCTGGTAGATCGCGATCGGCAGGCTCGCCATGGCGCTGCCGAGATCGGTTGAGATCACGTTGTTGCCGAAGGAGGTCAGCAGCAGCGGCGCCGTCTCGCCGGCGATGCGCGCCACCGCCAGCAGCACGCCGGTCACGATGCCGGAGAGCGCCGCCTTGTAGCAGACCAGCACGATCATCCGCCATTTCGGGGCGCCGAGCGCGATCACCGCCTCGCGCAGCGTGTTGGGGATCAACTGCAGCATGTCCTCGGTGGTGCGCACCACCACCGGAACGACGATGATCGCGAGCGCCAGCACGCCGGCGAAGCCGGAGAAGCCGCCCATCGGCAGCACCACGAGCTGGTAGATGAACAGGCCGATCAGGATGGACGGCGCCGAAAGCAGGATGTCCGAGACGAAGCGCACGGCATTGCCGAACGCCGAGTTGCGCGCGTACTCCGCCAGATAGGTGCCGACCAGCAACCCGACCGGCGTGCCGATCAGCGTGGCGAGGCCCACATGGATCAGGCTGCCGATGATGGCGTGCAGCAGCCCTCCCTTCTGCAGGGTGTCGTCGCCATAGGTGGTCGGGCGGAACTCATTGCTCAGCACGGTCCAGTCCAACGCACCGAGTCCGCGCCAGAGCAGCGTCGCCAGGATCGACGCAAGGAAGAACAGGCCAACCACGGTCGCCAGCAGGCAAAGCGCGGTGACGAGACGGTCGATCAGCGAGCGACGGCGGCCGAGGGCACGGGCCGCGCCGGCATCCCGCGCCGCGAATTGCTGCAGGGTCGTCACGCTCATCGTCTCAACCCTTCAACCGGGAGCGTAGCAGCCAGCGGCTGGTCGCCAGCACGACAAAGGAGATGAAGAACAGCAGGAAGCCGATAGCGAACAGCGCCGATTGCTGCAGGCTGCCGGCCAGGCTCTCCGGGAACTCCATCGCGATCACCGAGGCGATGGTCGTGGAGGGGTCGAAGATGCTCTGCGGCATCCGGTTGGCGTTGCCGATCACGAAGGTAACGGCCATCGTCTCGCCGAGCGCGCGGCCGAGGCCGAGCATGATGCCGCCGACGACCGATGTGCGCGTGTAGGGGATCACCACGCCCCGCACCACTTCCCAGCGCGTCGCGCCGAGCCCGTAGGCGCTTTCCTTGTAGACCGGCGGCACCTGTTCGAACACGTCGCGCATGGTGGCGGCGATGAAGGGCAGGATCATGATCGCCAGCACCAGGGCCGCGGAAAACAGCGAGGTGCCCGCGAAGGAGTTGCTCTCGAACAGGAAGCCGACAAGCGGGATTGCGGCGAGGTATTCGCCGAAGGCGAGCTGGATGTTCATCTGCACGAACGGCACCAGGACGAACAGGCCCCACATGCCGAAGATGATTGAAGGGATGGCAGCCAGCAGCTCGATCGCGGTGCCGACCGGCCGGCGCAGCCACATCGGCGCGAGTTCGGTCAGGAAATAGGCGATGCCGAAGGCGACCGGGACAGCGAAGATGATGGCCAGCACGGAGCTGACCACGGTGCCGAATATGGAGATGAACGCGCCGAATTCCTCGCGCCCCTCCACCGGATCCCAGTTGGTCGAGAAGATGAAGCCCAGACCGAAATGCTGGAAGGCGGGAAGGCCGGCGACGAACAGCGTCAGGATGATGCCGCCAAGCGTCAGCAGCACGATCAGGCCCGCGCCCTTGCACAGCCACTCGAACAGCGTGTCGCCGAACGCCCCGGCGGTTCGCCGCGCCCTGGCCACCGGCATGGCGCCGGGGTTCGTCGCGATATCGCTCACCCGCTCCGTTCTCCTTCCAGGCGCCGGCCCGCCGGCGCCTGCAGCCACGTGCCCGGACCCCGAAAGGGATCCGGGCCGATCAGGTCCTGCCTCAGCCGTTCCAGACCGCGCTGCCGTCCGGCGCCTTGATCTGCTGGCGCCAGGCAGTGCGAATCAGGTCGTGCGCCGAGTTCGGCAGCGGGATGTATTCCAGCCTGGAGGCGATGTCGCCGCCGTGGCGATACGCCCAGTCGAAGAAGCGCATCGTGTTGCGGCTGGCCTCCACCTTGTCCGCCGGCGGGTTGGTCGGCAGCAGGATGTAGGTTGCGGACGTCATCGGCCAGGCCTTCTCGCCGGCCAGGTCGATGGTGTCGGCAGCGAAGTTCGGCACCGTCCAGTCGGCGGCCGCGGCGGTCGCGTTGAAGGTCTCCGGGATCGGGCGGACGAAGTTGCCCGACTTGTTGCGGAGCTGGGTGGTCGGCATCCGGTTCACCACGGCGTAGGCGTTCTCGATATAGCCGATCGCGCCCGGGGTGTTGCGGATGATGTTCGAGACGCCCTCATTGCCGCGCGCGCCGTTGCCGGCCGGCCAGCGCACGCTGGTGCCTGCACCGGGGCCGTCCTTCCACTCGGACGAGACGCGCGAGAGGTAGGTGGTGAACACCCAGGTCGTGCCCGAGCCATCTGCGCGATAGCTCGGCCCGATCGGCAGGTTGGGGATGCGGATCTCGCGGTTCAGCTCCACGATGCGCGGATCGTTCCAGCGGCGGAGCTTGCCGAGGAAGATGTCCACCACGACTTCCGGCGTCAGCTTCAGCGCATTGTCGGCAACGCCCGGCAGGTTGGCCGAGAGCACCACCGAACCCATCAGCGAGGGGAACTGCAGCAGGCTGCGCTCGGTCAGCTGCTCGGTCGTCAGCGGCGCGTCGGAGGCGCCGAAATCCACCGTGCGGGCGGTGATTTGGTTGATCCCGCCGCCGGAACCGATCGACTGGTAGTTGAGCTGCACGTTGATCGCCTCGCGCGCCGCCTGCGCCCAGCGCTCATAGACCGGGCGGGGGAAGGTGGCGCCGGCACCGGTGATGGTTGCCTCCTGCGCGAGTGCGGGGCGGTGGGCCAGGACGACGGGCGCGGCGAGCGCCGCACCGGTGCCGAGCAGAAGGGTCCGCCTGTTCATTACGTCTTCTCCAGTCGCTGTGTGTGGCCACCCGGTCTCGCCGGGCCGCCCGAAGCGCCCCGGCTTCTAGGCGCCCAGCACGACCTGCCGATTGCAGTTCGATGAAGGTTCGATGACGTCGGTTTGGACCATCGCAGGGAGTTGTCCGGATCGCTTCGGAGGTCAGCCGGCGGAAATCGCCAGCTCGGTGCGATTCCAGCCCTCCGGCAGCCGCCGGTAGCCACGGATCTCCGCCATCCGCCGGACCAGCGGCAGGCCAAGGCCGCCGAGCCGGTCGTCGGCCAGCGAAGGCGGCCCCGGGGGATCGGGCGCGAGTCGCGGGTCGAACGGCTCCGCGGCGTCCTCGAGCAGCAGCAGAACCGTCGCCTGGCGGGCCGCCACCTCCACCCGGATCGGTGGCGGCGGGCCGGCGAAGCGGCCATGCGCCATCAGATTGGCCAGCAGTTCGTCCAGCACGAGGCGGACCTTGTAGCGCACGCCCTCGGCCGCGCCCCTGGCGACGAGGAAGGCCTCGATCCGGTCCAGCGCCGGCGCAAGCCCCTCCCGCGCCAGTGGAATGGCCAGGGAGAGCGTCGGCGCCTCAGGCACCAAGCCGCGCCACGGCCTCCGCTTCGGTCCCGACCATCGGCAGCACCTCCTCGAGGGCCATCGCGGTCAGCACCTCGGCGACCATTGGCCGGGTGCCGAACAGCACCATCCGCCCGCCGCGGCGCGAGATCACCCGCGCCACGGAAAGCAGCAGGCGTATGCCGAGGGAGGAGAGGAACTCCAGCCCACGCATGTCCAACACCGCGCTGCGGCCGGGGGCGACGACCGCGGCGGTGAACTGGGTCTCCACGCCTCCCACCGTGGTCGAATCGAGCCGCCCCACCAGGATCACCTTGCTCGCCGTCGGGCCGAGTTCCTCAATGTCGAAGCGCATCGCCTGTCCTCCGCAACTCGGCCGCGTGACCTACACGCCGGACCGGGACGTCGGCGTGACGATTACGTTGCGGATCGGAATCTGGCTAGCGCCCCCTGCTCTCCGCCAGGTGGTCGAACCGGTGCCGGTATGTGCCGAGACCGAGGGTCTGGCCACGGAGCTCCAGGATAAGGTCGTGCAGCTCGGCCGCCGGGACCATCGCCTCCACCTCGTCCCAGCCGGGGCGATCCGGGCATTCGGCGAAGCCCAGGATCTGGCCGCGCCGGCCGGTCAGCAGACGTTGCGCGGCAGGGGTGAAGGCGGTCGGCACCGTCACCGCAACGTGCTGCACCGGCTCCAGCACCACCGGCTCGGCCTTGGCCATAGCCTCCTGCATCGCCATGCGGGTGGCGGTGGCGAAGGCCATGTCGGAGCTGTCGACGCTGTGGAAGCCGCCATCCACCAGCGTCACCTCGATATCCACCACCGGGTTGCCGAGCGGGCCCTTGCGCGCAGCCTCCTCCGCCGCTTCGCCGCAGGCAGGGATGAATTTGCGCGGAATCGCGCCGCCGACGACCTTGTCCACGAAGCTGAAGCCGGCCCCCCGCGGGCGCGGCGCGACCTCCAGCGTCACATCCGCGAACTGCCCGTGGCCGCCGGTCTGGCGCTTCAGCCGCGCATGCTGGCGCACCTGGCGGCGGATCGTCTCGCGATAGGCCACGCGCGGGCGATGAGTGGCGAGCTTCACCATGGCACCCAGCCGTTCGAGCGCCGCCCGCAGGTGTTGCTCGCCCTGGCCGCGCAGGATGGTCTCGCCGCTTTCGGCCACCTGCTCGACGTTGAGCGAGGGGTCCTCCTCCACCAGCTTCGCCAGCGCGGCGGCCAGCTTCACCTCGTCCTTGCGGTCCTCCGGCTCCAGCGCCAGGGCATAGGTCGGCGCGGGCGGTTCGGGGAAAGGCAGCCTGTCGCCGCCGAGCGTGTCGCCGGTGGCGGCGGCTTCCAGGCGGCCGAGCGCCACCACCTCGCCCGCCACCGCCTCGCCGACCTTGGTCTGCTCGCCGCCGGGGAAGCGCCAGATGCCGCCGACGCGCTGTCCGCCGAGGCCCGCGCCATCCTTCACCGCGCCGCGCCACAGCCGCACGAAGGAGAGCCGGCCGGCATGCCCGGCCTGGACGGTGCGGAACACCTGGGCGAGCGGCTCGCCCTCCGCCGCGATGCCGTGGCGCGCCGCGGTCTCGCCGACCTCCGGCGTGTCGTGGCGCAGCGCCTTCCAAAGCCGGCGCACGCCGGCGGCGTGCTCGGCCGCGCCGAGCAGCACGGCGTCGGCGTGGCCGGCGGCTTCCTCCGCGTGGAGGGGGCGATACAGCGCGGCGGGGTCGGGCGTGCGGTCCTCGACGATCGCTTCGAGCAGCGAATCATCGGCATCGGCGAGCGCTTCGGCCAGCGCGGCGCGGGCTTCCGCCTCGCGGCCGCGCATCGCCTCGGGGAAGGGCGCGGGCTCGGAAGGCTGGCCGTCGCGCCAGCGCCAGGCGCGCTCGCTGATCAGGTCCACGTAGCCGACCACCTTCTCGCCCTCGCGCCAGGGCACCTGGCGCAGCAGCAGGCGGCGGCGCGATTGTTCCTGCAGCGCGGCGACGATGTCGCGCACCTGGCCCCCGAGCGTATCGAGCTTGTTGACGAAGACCATGGCGGGGATGCCCTGCTCCTCCACCATCCGCAGCGCCGGCGCGGCCATGGCAGCGCGCTCGGGGTCGGGGTCCACCACCACCACCGCGATGTCGGCCACCGCGAGCGCGCAGGCCCCGGCATGGGCGAACTCGATGGAGCCGGGGCAGTCGAGCAGGGTCCAGGGATCGTTGAGGAAGCTTACCTGGGCGATCCGTACCTCGGTGCCTGGGACATGGGCGCGGCCGTTGCCGCTACGGCGGTTCGCGTGGCCGGCGACGGCAAGCATGGCGTCGAACAGGGCCGACTTGCCGCTGCCGTAGGGGCCGATCAGGGCCGCGCAGCGTGGCCCATGGGATTGGGTGCCGGGGGTAGAGGCTTCGGGCATGGGGCGCGTTTCCTCCGCGGCCGTCGTGGCGGCCTTCCTTGTTGGACGGCATCCCCGGCCGGGCCGGGGAGCCCGCCTGGCGACGATACCGCAGGCGGCCGCGAGGGCGAGCAAAAACCGCCACCGGTGGCCCCTGCCCCGCCGGCGTGCCAGCATCGGTGCCGGAGGAATGCCCGCATGATCCTGGACCCGCCGCCCGAGGGACCGCTCCCCTCCCCCGCCGCACGGCTGCGCGAGGTGCTGGCGCGGCCCGGCATCGCGGTCGTGCCGGGCTGCCATGACGCGCTCGGCGCAAGGCTGATCGCGCGGGCCGGATTCCCGGCGACCTTCCTGAGTGGCTATGCGGTGAGCGCGGCACGGCTCGGCCTGCCGGATGCAGGGCTGGTCTCCTATCGGGAGATGCTGGATGCCGGGCGCGAAGTCTGCGCCGCCACGGCGATACCGGTCATCGGCGATGCCGACACGGGCTTCGGCAGTGCGATCAACGTCCGGCGCACGGTGGCGGGCTACCATCAGGCCGGCTTCGCCTGCGTGATGATCGAGGACCAGGTCTTCCCCAAGCGCTGCGGCTTCGCCCATGGGCTGGAGGTGGCACCCCGCGCCGAGGCCCTCACACGGCTGCGCGCCGCACTGAATGCGCGCGATGCGATCCGCGCGGCGGGCGGGGACCTGATGGTGATCGGCCGCACCGACAGCCGCGCCGCCGTGGGTCTGGAGGAGGCGCTGTGGCGCGCCGAGGCCTTTGCCGACCTGGGCGCCGACATCGTCTATTTCGAGGCGCCGGCCGATACGGCGGAGATGGCGCGGCTGCAGCGCGTGGTGCGTGGCGTGCCGACCATGCTCGCCCAGGTGGAGAAGCCGGGCCGCCCCTTTCTGACGCCGGCGCAGGCCGAGGCGATCGGCTATCGCGTGCTGCTGCTGGGGGTGACGCTGCTGAACGTGGTGATCCGGGCGCAGCAGGAGGCGCTCGCGCTGATCGCGCGCGGGGCGCATCCGGGACCGGACCGCCTGCTGCCCTTCGACGAGCTCTACGAGACGGTCGGCTTCAACGCCTACTACGCAATGGAGAAGCGCTACGCGGAGTGAAGCGCCGCGCGCGCATGCGCCGCCAGCTCGCCCGCCGTCGCGACATGCAACCCCTCGCGTAACGCCAGGTCCAGCAGCGACTCCCGCAGGTAGCGCAGGCGATGCGGCGCGCCGAGCATCCAGGGGTGTATGCCGATGCCGAGCACACGGCCGCCGCGCTTCTCCGCCAGCAGCACGTCGAGTGCGTCCCTCACCAGGCCGGGCCAGCGCGTGACCGGGACGCGGCGCAGCCAGAGCGTCTGCACGTCGTCCCACTCCGCCGGCGGCGGCAGGGCGAGCAGGCCGGAGGCGTGGAGATAGGGCTCGTCGTCGTTCGCCCAGTCGAGCGAATAGGCGAACCCCGACTCGGCCAGAAGCCGCGTGGTGCGCGCGGTGGCGCCGTGGTCCTGGCCGAGCCAACCGGTCGCGCCGGGCCAGATCTTCCCGAGTTCATCGCGCGCGGCTTCGACATGCGCGCGTTCTTCGACCTCGCTCATGCGGGAGGTCACCATGCGGCTGGCGGAAATCCCATGCGCCACCGGCTCGAAGCCGCGGGCGGCGCAGGCGGCGACCAGTTCCGGATGGCGGCGGGCGGCGAGCGTGTTCACCGCGACGCTCGCCGGCAGCTTCAGCGCATCCAGCAGGTCGAGGATCCGCCAGGCGCCGATGCGGTTGCCGTAGTCGCGGTAGGAGTAGGTGTGCCAGTCGGGCGTGCCGGTGAAGAAGGCACCCCGGAAGCGCGGGTCGCGATGCGTGCCTTCGGACGGCGCGATCTCGGTGTGCTCGACATGCAGCAGCAGATAGGCGGCGACGCTCTTGCCGCCCGGCCAGCGGAAATCCGGCCGCAGCGGCTGCGGCGCATAGGGATGGATCGCGTGGTCGGGGCCGCGCGGGAAGCTCATCGGCCGGCTGCGGCGACGGCCGCCTCGTAGTGGTTCGCCAGGTACCAATCCGCCATCTCCGCGCCGGTCGCGAACCACACGCCCTCATGACGGCGCATGTAGCCGAGCAACGCGTCGAGGTGGCGGATGCGGTGCGGCCGGCCGGTGATGTAGGGGTGGAGCGCGACGCACATCACGCGCGGCTGCGCCTCGCCTTCGGCATAAAGCGTGTCGAACATGTCGCGTCCTGCCTGGAGGAAATCCTCGCCCTCCCAGGCACCGGCCGCCATCGTCACCGAATCATTCAGGTCCATCTGGTAGGGCAGCGAGACCAGCCGCCCCGACCGCACGCGCACCGGCGTCGGCTGGTCGTCGTGGTAAAGGTCGCAGATGTAGGAGATGCCCGCCTCCGCCACGAGGTCCGGCGTGCGCAGGGTGTTTGATGCAGCGGGCGAGAACCAGCCGCGCAGCTGCCTGCCCGTCATCCGGCGCCAGGCGTCCACGCTGGCGGCGATCTCGTCGCGCTCTTCCGCCTCCGACAGGCCCCAATGGTAGCGCGTGTTGAACAAGCCGTGGCTGAACACGTCCCAGTCCCGGGACAGCATCGCCTCCAGCACCTCGGGGAACATCTCGCCGACCGCCATGCTGAAGGAGACGCTGCCGCGGATGCCATGCGCATCCACCACCTCCATCATCCGCCAGACACCGGCGCGGTTGCCGTAGTCCTTCAGCGAGTAGGAGAGCACGTCCGGATGCGGCGTCCGGGGCCAGGGGTCGCGCTCGCGGATCGCCGCGGGGAGGAACTCGTAATGCTCGATGTTGGGGCAGACCCAGACGGCCAGCCTTGCCCCGCCCGGCCAGGTCAGCTTCGGCCGGAACGGCAGCGGCGCGTGCAGAAGCCTCGCCTCCGGGTCGATGTGGGGCATATGATTCAGACCTCCGGTGCTCGCAGCCTGCGGCTGCTCCGCCCTGCGGTCATCATATCCCGTCAATCGAGCATTGCCTCCGCTTCGATTTCCACGAGGTAGCCGCCGACCAGCCGGCCGACCTCGACCAGCGTGTTGGCCGGACGCGCTTCCGCAAACACGCGGCCATGGACGCGGCCGACCGTCTCCCAGTCATCCGCGTTGCGCAGCCAGATGCGGGTCTGCACCACGTCGTCCATCGTGCCACCAAGCGCCTCGACCGCCGCGGCGATCTTGTCGAGGATATAGACTGCCTGGCCGCCCGCATCACCCGGACAGACCACGCTGCCATCGGTATGCGTCGCAGTGGTGCCGCTCACCAGGATGCGCTTGCCGCTTCGCACCGCGCGCGAATAGCCGCAGGCACCCTCCCACACGCTGCCGCTGTCCACGCGGAAGCGGCCGGGGCGGAATTCGGTGGCTGCGTAGATCTTCGGCAGGCTTTCCAGGTGGTGGCTGAGATCACCGGCGGCGGTGAGGTAGGGCGGCCTGCGGTACTCGTCGCCGCAATCGCCGGGGATCGGGCGTCCGGCAGCGATGGCGTTGTCGAGCCGCGCGCGATCCTCCGCGTCCAGTGCGAAGGAGAACAGGCGCAGATTGTCCGCGCGGTGCTCGTTCTCGGTCAGCCGCGCACCGACGATCACCGCGCCGACCGCCGGATGCTCCAGCACCCAGCGCGTCGCGACATTGGCGACCGAGACGCCGTGCCGCTTCGCGATCGCCGCCACCTCGCGCATCAGGCGCTGGAACACGCCCCAGCCGCCCATCGCGCCGATGAAGCGGCGGTACTTCATCTTGGACCAGTCGGCGATGTCGGCTTCCGCCGGCTCGTCGCGACCGACCCAGCGCTCGGAGAGGAAGCCGCCGCCGAGCGTACCATAGGCGAGGATCTTCACGCCGTTCGCCAGGCAGAAATCCGACATCGCGCCTGCGGCGCGGCGGTCCAGCAGCGAGAAGGAGATCTGGTTGGTCGCGATCGGCACCCCGTTCCGCACCGCGACGCGCAGATGGTCGGTGTCGAAGTTGGTCACGCCGAGATGCTTCAGCGCACCCTCGTCGCGCATCGCCGCCATCTCGCGCAGCGCATCGAGCCAGGCGGGGTGGCGGAAGCTCCACCAGTGGAACTGCATCAGCTCCGGCACGCTGCCGAGCCGTTCCAGGCTGCGGCCCACGCCCTCGCGCACCGCATCCCGCGTCATCGGGCCGGGCGTCGGCACCCATTTCGTGAAGACCGCCGCGTCTCCGCCCTGGCGGCGGAACAGGCCAACGATGTCCTCGGCGCCGCCGTAATGGTCGGCCATGTCGAAGCTGTCGAAGCCGGCGGCCGCGTATTCAGCCAGCGCCGCGGCGGCCGCGGCGCGGTCGAAGGGGCGCCCATCGCGTTCCTGGTCCGCCACCTGCCAGAGGCCGGTGACGATCCGGCTGCTCTCCAGGCCGGGCGCGAGCAGGATGCGCGGCGGTTTCATCACCGCGGCGGCAGCTGGCGCTGCACGGCCTGCACCTCCTCGGTGGTCATCTGGCCGACCGTGGTGATCTCGCCGTTCCGGATGCGCCACTTGCGGAAGGGGCCGGTGATGTCGCCGTTCTGGTCGAACTCCACCGGGCCGATCACGCCGACATAGCGCACCGCCTGGCCGCCACGGATCAACTCGAGCGCGCGCCGGAAGCCGGTGGGGCCGGCATGCACCATTTCGCCGCCCGCCCCGGTGACCTGGCGGATCGCATCGCGGATCGCCACGGCCTCGAAGCGCCCTGCCTTGGCGACCGCCAGGCCGAGGATCGCCGCGGCGTCGAAGGCGCGATCGGCCGCCGGCGCGCCGGCACCAAAGCCGCCCGACATCGGCGGGTAGGCCCGCGTGAAGAACTCGGTGGAGGCCGTGGTCACGGTGCCGGAGGAGGTGCCGTAGGCGTTGTTGAGGAAGCGCGGGCCGACATCGCGGATGAAATCGGCGCTGTTCATGCCGTCATTCAGCAGGAAGGTCGGCTCGCCGCCCTGCTGGATCCAGGTGCGCGCGATGGTGGTGCCGTCGCCCGGATAGCTGACGAGGTAGAGCGCCGGCGGGTCGCCGGCCAGCGCGCGCGTCACTTCCGGCGCATAGCTCGCCTGGCCCTGATTGTAGGGCGTGGTGGAGGTGATCTCGCCGCCCAGCGCAAGATAGGCGCGGCGGAACTCGTTCACCATGTTCACGCCGAAATCGTTGTTGACGTGGATGATGGCGAGCTTCTTCAGCCCCTGGTCCATCGCGTAGCGCGCCGCGGCGGTGCCCTGCAGCGCGTCGGAGGTGATGGTGCGGAAGAACCAGCCGCCCGTCTGCCCCTCGGCCGCCATGCGCGTGAGCGTCGGCGAGGAGGAGGCCGGCGAGATCTGCACCACGCCGGCCGGGGCGGTGACGCTGGTGACGATCGGGATGGAGACGCTGCTGATGATGCCGCCGATGATCGCCGGCACGCGGCGCAGGTCCACCAGTTGCCGCGCCTGGTCCACCGCGACGCTGCCCTGGGATTGCGCGTCGCGCAGGTCGATCGCCAGGCGCCCGCCTGCGATGCCCTGGGCACCAGCGGCGGCGTTCAGCGCGTTGAACGCCAGTTCGACCGACTTCGCCGCCGCCTGCCCGAACCGCCCCGCCGGTCCGGTGAGGGAGACCACCATGCCGACCGTGTGGGTGGCCCCGGGCGCCTGCGCGAAGGCCGGGCCGGCCAGCGTGCCGAGGCCGGCGCCGAGCGCGATGCGGCGAGTGATCTTCATGCCCTGTTCTCCCGGTCCCGGAGGTGGTTCCGCTGCAATCTCGTCCTGCGGCGAAGCCTTGTAAACGGGGCGTCAGGCCGGGGGCGGCGTGATCCAGGTCTCCTGCACGAACAGCCAGCGGGGGCGTTCGGGCTCCATGCGGAACAGGGCGGCGGCGCGCCGCGCCGTCTCCTGCCCGTGCGACCATTGCCGCTCGACATAGTGCATGAGCATCAGCGGCGGCGCCGCGTGCAGCACGGCGATCTCCTCGATGGCGATGCGGAATCCCGTGCCGCGGGCGCCGCGTGCCCCGGCCAGGAAGGCCAGCGTCTCGTCACGGTCGAGCCGCCGGCCGGAGGGCGTGACCATGGCGAAGCCGGGGGCGAAGGCGGCGGCGAACCGGCCGGCATCCTCCACGCCGGGTGCGCCGAGGGTGGTCTCGAAGACCCGGTGAAGACCGACGATCTCCGCTGCGCAACGATCCGCGTCAGTCACGGTTCAGTTCGTATTTCATGATGCGGCCATGCGGGCCGGCGCGGTCGCGCTCCAGCGCGTAGAAATCGCCCTGTGGGCCGGGGTGCCGCGCCAGGATCGCTGCGATGGCGGCGCGATCCGCATTGTCGAGCCCGAAGCGGAACACGGCGAGATTGTCCGGCAGATGCTCGGCATAGCGCGCGCCGACGATGGCCCCGGCGACATGCGGCTGATCCAGCACCCAGCGCGTGGCGACCGCGGTGATGGAGGCGCCGTGCCGCCGCGCGATGCCGTCCAGCACGCGCAGCAGCGCCTGGAAGGCGTCCCAGCCGCCGAACTCCTCGATGATGAGCCGGTACTTCACCAGGCTGCGGTTCGCCAGCGGCTCCACCGGATCGGGCCTGCCGAGCCAACGGGCGGAGAGGAAACCGCCCGCCACCGTGCCGTAGCAGAGGAACTGCATGCCGCTCCGCGCGCAGAGCTCGCTCATCGCACCAGCCACGCGCCGGTCCAGCAGCGAATACTGCACCTGCATGGAGACGATCGGCACGCCGGCGGCGATCATCGCTTCGCTGTGCGGCGTGTCGAAATTGGTGCCGCCGACATGGCGGATCTTGCCGCGGCGGCGCAGCGTATCGAGGTGCCCCGCGGCCTCGACGAAGCCGGGGATCGCGTAGTCCCACCAGTGGAACTGAACGAGGTCCAGGGTCTCGGCGCGCAGCCGCTGCAGCGAGCGGTCGATGATCCGCTCCACATCGGCGAAGCGCAGCGTGGCGAGCGCCGAAAGGTCCGGCACGAACTTGGTGTGGACGTGAAGGCGCGCACGCTCGGCCGGCGAGAGCGTCGCGCGGAAGGCACCGATCATCTCCTCGACGCCGGTGTAGATATCGGCGCAGTCGAAGGTGGTGACGCCGGCATCAAGGAAGGCGCGCATGTCGGCGATGGCGCGGCCCTGCTCCACCTCGCCATGCCCGCCGGCAAGCTGCCAGCCGCCGCGAACGAGGCGGGAGATCTCATAGCCGGGCGCGAGGAGCGCTGTCTCCACCGTCATGGCGCTTGCGTCGCCGTGGTGTCGGCGCGGCGGAAGCGGCGCAGCGCCGTGCGGGTGATGCGGAACCGGCTCGGGCAGTTCGGATCGGGGCAGGCGACCTCGGCGTCGGAGGTCATCCAGTCCATCGGGTGCGTCGGCCGCTGCTTCGCCGGCAGCAGCGGCAGCAGGGCGGCCAGCGAATACAGTGAAAAGCCCTGGCCGGGCGGGAGGTGCAGCATCTCGCCCTTCAGTTCGAAGAAGTCGCCGGGCTGCGCACCGCACCAGAGCCTGGCGCCCCGCGGCGCCACCACCTCGACCTTCAGGTCCCAGAGGTCGAATCCGTCCTCGTCCATCGCGGCCCCCTGTCCGTTGCGGCCGATATCGGCCGGCGCGGTGGTATCGGCAAGCCAGAGGCTTGACGCGCAGGCGGCCGCGCGGCCTTTCGCCACCATGCTGGTCGCGGAGGGATTGACGAAGGCGTTCGGGGGGCCGCCCGTGGTGGACGGCGTCTCCTTCACCCTTGCGCGCGGCACCATCACGGGGCTGATCGGCCCGAACGGCGCCGGCAAGACCACGCTGTTCAACCTTATCGCCGCGAGCCTCAAGCCGGATGCGGGCAGCATCACACTGGACGGCGCGCGGATCGAGGACCTGCGCCCCGACCAGGTGTTCGCGCGCGGACTCGGGAGAACCTTCCAGATCCCACGCCCCTTCCCCGCCATGACGGTGCTGGAGAACGTCATGCTCGCGCCGCTTGGCCAGCGCGGCGAGCGGTTCTGGACCAACTGGCTCAGGCCGGGCGCGGTGGCGGCGGAAGAAAGGCGCAACCGCGACGTCGCGATGCACTGGCTGGAGTTCGTCGGCCTCGCCAAGCTGGCGTCGCAGCCGGCCAGCGTGCTCTCGGGCGGGCAGCGCAAGCTGCTGGAACTCGCCCGCGTGCTGGTGGCGGAGCCGCGGCTGATCCTGCTGGACGAGCCCGGCGCCGGCGTCGCACCGCCGCTGCTGGCCATCATCATGGAGAAGATCGCCGAGCTGAACGCCCGCGGCATCACCTTCCTCGTCATCGAGCACAACATGGACCTGGTGATGACGCTCTGCCGCCCGGTGATGGTTCTGGCACAGGGGCGCAAGCTGCTGGAGGGAACGCCCGAGGAGGTGAAGCGCGATCCGCGTGTGATGGAGGCCTATCTCGGGTGAGCGGGGCATTGCAGATCGAGAATGTCGAAGGCGGCTACGAGCCCGGCCTGCCGATCCTGCGCGGCGCCTCGGTCAGCGTGGCGAAAGGCGAGATCGTCGCGCTGCTCGGGCCGAACGGCGCGGGGAAGTCCACGCTGGTCAAGGCAGCGGCGGGGCTGGTGCCGGTGTGGTCGGGCAGCGTGCGGCTGGCGGGTCGCGACATCACCCGCGTGCCGGCGCATCGGATGGTGCATGAGGGTCTCGGCTTCGTGCCGCAGACGGAGAACGTCTTCGCCAATCTCAGCGTGCTTGAGAATCTGCAGCTCGCATCCGCCCTGATCGCGCGATCGCGGCGGCGGGAGCTGGCGGAGATGTTCGCGCTGTTCCCCGACCTCGACCGTCAGCGGAAGCTCGCCGCCGGGCGGCTTTCGGGCGGGCAGCGGCAGATGCTGGCCGTGGCGCGCGCGCTGGTCGCATCACCCTCGGTCCTGATGCTGGACGAACCTTCCGCCGGCCTCTCGCCCAAGCTGGTGGGCGTTGTCTTCGAGCGCCTGAAGGCGGTGCGCGCAACGGGCGTGACCATCCTGCTGGTCGAGCAGAACGTGAAGGCCGCGCTCGCCATCGCCGACCGTGCCGTGGTGCTGGTGGAAGGGCGGGAACGGCTGGAAGGCCCCGCAGCCGAGCTGGCGGACGACAAGCGCCTCGCTGCCCTCTACCTGGGCGCCGCGGCGGAGGCCCATTGAGCATGCTGCAACTGGTCGCCGATGGTCTCGTGGTCGGCAGCGTCATCGCGCTCGGCGCGGTTGGGCTGACGCTGACCTATTCCATCCTGCGCTTCGCCAATTTCGGCCACGGCGAGTTCATGACCTGGGGCGCCTATCTCGCCGCCTCGGCGCTGGCCCTCTTGCTGGCGCTGACCGGTGGCGGCGCGATGGAGCCGCTCGGGCCATTCTCCTTCGGCTGGCAGCTCATCGTCGCGCTGCTGCTGGCGGCAGCGCTGACCGCAGCGCTCGCCCTGGCGGTGGACTGGCTCCTGTTCAAGCGGCTGCGGCGCGGCAATGCCATCACACTGGTGATCGCCAGCTTCGGCGCCGCGCTGGCACTGCGCAACCTCGTGCAGTTCCTCTACGGCACGCTGCCCGAATACTACACGCGCGAGATCCAGATCGCGATCCGCCTGGTGCCGAGTGGGATGTTGGGCGACGTGCTCGGCGGCTTGCGCATCACGCCCGACCAGATGCTGGTGATCGGAATGACGCTGGCGGCGATGCTGGCGCTGCAGGCGCTGCTGACGCGCACCACGCTCGGCCGCGCCATGCGCGCCACCGCGATGAATCCCGCCCTCGCCCGCGTCGCCGGCGTGGATGTGGAGGGCGTGATCCGCGCCACCTGGGTGATCGGCGCGGCGCTGGCGGCGATGGCCGGCGTCTTCGCCGGCATCGTCGGGCAGATCCGCCCCGGGCTCGGCTTCGAGCTGCTGCTGCCGCTGTTCGCCGCGGCGATCCTGGGTGGCATCGGCAGCGTGCGCGGGGCGGTCGCGGGCGGCTACATCGTCGGTCTCGCCGAAAGCCTGTCCGTGCCGCTGGTCGGCGCCGAGTACCGTGCCGCCACCGCCTTCGCCGTGCTGATCGCCATCCTGCTGCTGCGCCCCACCGGCCTGTTCGGGGAGCGCGCGTGATGGAGCTGCTGCCGGCGCTTTCCTATCTTTCCTTCTTCCTGGTCTTCGCCGGCATCTATGCGGTGATGGCACTGGGGCTGAACCTGCAATGGGGCTTCACCGGGCTGTTCAATGTGGGCATCGCCGGCTTCGTGGCAGTGGGCGCCTATGCGTCGGCGCTGCTCACCGGCCCGCCCGACCCGGCACGCTTCGGCGGCTTCGGGCTGCCGGTCGTGATCGGCTGGCTGGGCGCGATGCTGGCCTCGGGTGTCGCGGCGCTGGTCGTCGGCATCGCGGCACTCAGGCTGCGGGAGGACTACCTGGCGATCACCACCTTCGGCATCGCCGTGGTGATCCAGCTCGTCGCCCTGAATGCGGAAGCGCTGACCGGCGGGCCCTTCGGCATCCAGTCCATCCCGAAGCCGCTCGCCGGCATGCTGGGCGCCGGGCTGGGCTGGAACCTCGCCTATCTCGGCCTCGTACTCGGCGTGCTGGCACTGGCCTGGTGGGCGCTGGAGCGGCTGGTCGCCAGCCCCTGGGGGCGCGTGCTGCGCGCGATCCGCGAGGATGAGCTCGCCGCCGCCTCGCTCGGTAAGCGCGCCGCGGCGTTCCGGCTGCAGGCTTTCGTGCTGGGCTGCATGCTGATGGGGCTGGCCGGCGCGCTCTACGCGCATTTCGTCGGCTACATCGCGCCCGAAGACTTTCTTCCGGTGCTGACCTTCCAGGTCTGGGCAATGCTGATCGTCGGCGGGTCGGGCCGCAATGCCGGCGCGGTCCTCGGCGCGGTGCTGGTCTGGACAATCTGGACCACCTCGGGTGGCCTGGTCCGGGCGGCGTTGCCCGCCGCCGAGCAGGCACGCGGCGCAGCGCTTCAGGTGGTGCTGATCGGCGTGCTGATCGCCGCCATCCTGGTGCTGCGGCCGCGCGGCGTGCTGGGCGAGCGCGCGCGGGTCTCGCGGCACGCGGGCGAGCCGTGACTCACGCGCGGCTGCGCAGCCACAAGCGCAGCACCAGCAGGATCGCGAACGCCTCGAACAGCACCGCCAGCGGGACGCGCCAGTTGATCAGGCCAAGCAGGAACGGCTCATAGGCCAGAAGCGCCGCCGTCTGCGAGGCGATGACGGCCGGCAGCAGCAGGGGATTGAGGCAGGCCAGCAGCGCCAGGATGACCTCGGCGGCGAAGAAGTAGCGGCCCATCGTCTTCGGCGTGAGGAACGGCAGCAGCGAGCAGCTCAGCGCCGCGCCAACCAGCAGCCCCTGGCCCTGCAGACGGCGGCAGGCGCCGCGCAGGGCGAGGACCGTCAGCCCCGCGCCGGCCGCCGCGGCGACCAGCAGTCCGGGGAGCACGGCGCGATCCGGATCCACCCCGGCCGCCTGCAGCCACGTCCACAGCCCCGGCGCGTCGTAAGACACCTCATCCAGGCTGCCGAAGACCGCCACATATACTCCGAAGACCGAAGCCGCCGAGCGCCCGGCCAGCAGCGGTGGCAGGGCCAGGAGGAGATAGGGCACCGGCAGCAGGACCAGCCAGTGCGGCTGCCGCTGCGCGAGCAGGAAGGCCAGCAGGATCGGGCCGAAGAAGGCGGCCTGCGGCTTGTAGGCGAAGGCGAGCCCGACCAGCAGCGAAGCCGCGGCCGCGCGGCCGTGCAGCATGGCGAGCAGCGCAGCGAGCAGGGCGGAGGTCCATATCGCGTCGGTCTGCCCCCAGACGCTGCCGTTGATCAGCACCGTCGGCAACGCAAACACCACCGCGACCGCGACCAGCGCCCGCATCCGCCCCCCGCCCAGCGCCTGGACGAGCAGCCCGGCAAGCGCCGCCAGCACCAGATCGCCAGCGAGCGAGATCAGCTTCACGGCCGTGAGCGGCTTCACCCAGTCGGGCACCAGTGCAGCAATCAACAGCAGGTAGCTGTAGGCTGGCGCGTAATCCGTCACCTCGTCGCCCAGCACGGCGACACCGCGCTCCCGCGTCGCGGCCAGCCAGCCGAGCGCGTATTCCGTCATGTCGGTGTTGCTCAGCGGCAGCAGCGAGACCTTCAGGACCAGCGCCGCGACCAGCGCCAGCAGCGCGGTCGGCACGACCAGGCCAGCGTCGGTCGGCGGCGTCGGATGGGCGCGGACATCCCGCGCCGGAAGGCGTCGCACCCGCAGCAGCCGCGTCCACCCCAAGCCGCCCACTCCCGAAGACGCTACGGACCGTCCACTTGCCCGGCCGGCGCACAGCGCTCGAACCCCGAAAGGGTTCCGCGCGCACGAAAGCATGAAGACTGCGCCGTCGTGCGGACGCGATCCGTGCCGTCCCCTCGGGCTCAGGGCTCCTGTTCGCGCTGGCGCGTCCGCACCACCGTCACGCTGCATGGCACTTCGGACGCCACTGCGGCGCAAACGCTACCGAGCACGCGACGGCGCAACGATTGTGCACGTGCGCCGATCACGATGTGGTCAACGCCGTTGAGGCGTGCATGGTCCAGGATCGCCGCGGCCGGGCTAGCGGCCTCCAGCACGTGGAAGGTCGCGCGCCCCTCTGGCAGGCGGAGCGGCGCTGCCCAGTGCTTAAGCTCGATCAGGCGCTGCAGGTGCGGGTTTCTCTCCTCCTCGTCGTGCGTTCCAACTGGGGAGATAAGCTGCTGCAGCACATAGACGCAGGCAAGCCGCGCACCGGGCAGCGTCGCCAGGATCTGGCCGAGGGTCGCGCGCATCGCCCCGAGCAAAGCGGCCTCAGCGGCGAGGTCCACCGCCACGACCACGAGCGGGGCGGCCGCGCCGGACTCGGGCGAATCAGCACCGGGCCGCGCGAAGCGTGGCTGCCGGCCGAAGCGGCGCTGCATCACGCGGACAAACCCATCCTGCCGCGCCTTCCGCGCACGGGCGGTGAGCGCCACCCGGTCGGGATGGCGCAGATCGAAGGCGAGTTGCGCGGCGGTGGGGTGGCGCCGCTCCGGCAGCACCTCCAGGCAACGCAGGATGATCTCCTGCAGCCAGTCCGGGCAATCTGCGCGCAGCCGGCGCGGCGGGATCGGGTCGCGCCACAGGCGGCGCTTCAGCCCTGCCAGGCGCTGCGGATCGCCGTGCGGCCGCGCGCCGGTGGTGAGGAAGTAGAGCATCGCGCCCAGCGCGAAGAGGTCGCTGCGCGGATCGCTGCGTACGCGCATCACCTGCTCCGGCGCCATGTAGGGCGCGGTGCCGTAGGGGAGCCGGAACTCCTCCTGCATCAGGTCGGGAAGCTGGCGGTGATGCGAAAGGCCGAAATCCACCAGAACCGCCTCGCCGGTCGGGCGGGTGAGAATGTTGGACGGCTTGATGTCCAGATGCACCACATGCTGGCGGTGCAGCGCGTCCAGCGCATCGGCGACGCGCGCGCCGATCTCGGCGATGCGCTCGATGCGCAACGGCAGTTCCTCGACCAGCGGCAGCAGGGTCGGGCCCGGGATGCGCTCCATCGCCAGGTAGGGCTGCCGGTCGAAGCCGCCGGCGCCAAGGAAGCGAGGGACATGCGGGCCGGAGAGCCGCGGCAGGATCATCTGCTCCATCTCGAAGGAGACGATCGCGGCCGGATCATCCCCTTCCGCCAGCCGCGGCACCTTCACCAGCAGGGGCAGGTCGTGGGCGGGATGCGTCGCCTCCCACAACGCCGCCATGCCGCCTTGATGCAGGCGCGCGCCGATGCGGAAGCCGTCGATCTCCTGCCCCTCGGAGAGGTCGTGGCGCGCCATGCTCAGCGCCCGCGGAACAGGCGCGTGGCGAGCATTTCGGGCAGCCCGGCGGCGCGGATCTTCCCGGCCGCGGCGGCGATGTCGTAGGGCACGCGGATGGTCGCGAGCTCCGAGCTCTGCGTGTCGAGCATCGCGTAGGCGGCGGCGGGCTCACCGTCGCGCGGCTGTCCGACGGCGCCGATCACCACCAGCCAGCGCCGCGGACGGATGAGCGGCACCGGCACCTCCGTCACCGGGCGGTGCGAGACCAGCTTCGCCGTCGCGGTCAGCGTGTAGAGCATCGGCATGTGGGTGTGGCCGCACAGCACGACGCGCGCCCGCACCGCTTCCAGACTGCGGCGCGCATCCTCGGCGTCGCGGATGTAGCGCCAGAGCGTCGGGTGCTCGGCATTGGCATGGACATAGAGGCGGTCGTCATCCTCCAGCTCGATCGGCAGCAGGTCGAGGAAGCGCTTCGCGTCCGCATCCAGAACGGCGCGCGTCCAGGCGATGGCGGCGCCGGCGGCAGAGGTCATGCCGCCCTCGATGCTGACGGCGGCGGCGTCGTGGTTGCCCTTGACGATCAGTGCGCCGGCTTCCGCCAACTCCTTCGCGCGCGCCACCGCCCATCCCGGATCCGCGCCATAGCCGACGATGTCGCCGAGCAGGACCAGGCGCTGCGCGCCGCGGCGTTCGGCATCCCCGAGGCAGGCTTCGAAGGCCTCGCGATTGGCGTGGATGTCGGAGAGGATGGCGATGCGCATGCGGCGCAGGTCAGGCGCCGGGATAGCGGCCGAGCGCGTCCGCGAAGCGACGGGCACAGGCCAGGCCGAAGGGCGTGGGCGGCAGCGCGGGCGGGCGCTCGACGATCTCCGGCAGGCCCATGCGCCAGGCGGTCATGCGCTTTCCGTAGCAGAGGAACATCGCAACGCCCTGCATGGCGAAGGCGATCATCGGCGCGATGCCGCGGTACTCCACCTCCGCCGCCATCTCGTCGCCGGCGGCCATGAAATCGTAGATCCGGGCCTGCACATCGGCGCATTCCGGCGCCGGGATCATCCCCGCGCAGCCGGCGCGCAGGCAGTCCGGCAGTTCCAGGCCGGCGCGGCCGTTGAAGACGGTGAGCCGGCCCTCGGTCGCCTCGATCAGCCGCTGCACATCCACCGCACTGTCCTCGGCCTTGATCAGCTTCACGTTGCGGTGGCGCTTCGCCAGCGCGGCGACGCCGCCGGGCGAGAGGCCGACACCGATATAGGCTGCGGCGTTCTGGATGCCGAGCGGGATCTCGCTGCGCTTCGCGACGAGATCGGCGACCAGGCCATACCAGGCCACGTATTCGGATTCCGGCAGGCCGCGCACCGGCGGCGGCTGCAGGATGCACCATGTGGCGCCCAATGCCTGGGCATCCAGCACGAATTGGGCCGCGTCCTCGGCAGTGGCTTCCGCGACGGTGACGGCGAGCGGCACGCGCCCGGCGATCTCTTCCGCGCTCCAGCGCACCACGTCGCGCTTCTCGGTGGCGCTGAGCTTGTTGACCTCGGTCGCCAGGCCGAGCACGGCGAGGCCATGCGCGCCGCCGGCGAGGCAGCAACGCACCTGCCGGCGCATCGCCGCCTCGTCCAGCCGGCCGTCGGCGCCGAAGAAGGCGTAGAGGATCGGGTAGATGCCGCGGAACGTTGTGCTCATCCTGCGTCCTCCGTCAGCACGGCGATCGCCGCATCGGCCAGCGCCTCGGGCGTCGCGGCGACGTCGAGCACGACGACACGCTCGTCGGGCGCCGGCGGTTCCAGCGTGGCGAACTGGCTGGCAACCAGGCTCGCCGGCATGAAGTGCCCCTGCCGCGCGGCCTGCCGCATCGCGACAAGCGCCGCGTCGCCATGCAGGTGGATGAAGCGCAGATCGGGCGCGGCCTCGCGCAGTCGGTCACGATACGCGCGCTTCAAGGCCGAGCAGGTGACGACGCAGCCGACGCCGCGGTGCCCCGCGAGATGCGCGCCGATCGCGTCCAGCCACGGCCAGCGGTCGTCGTCGGTCAGCGGTGTGCCGCTGCTCATCTTCGCGATGTTTGCAGGGGGGTGGAATTCGTCGGCATCGCGGAAGGGAAGGCCGAGCCGCTCGGCGATCAGCGTGCCCACCGTGCTCTTCCCGGCGCCGGTGACGCCCATGAGAACAAGCAGGGGCGTCATGATCTGACCGGCCAATTCACGCCTTCGGGCCTCCCGGCCCTTCGGCGATCGGGCGGTCCGGCTCGAGATGCCCGCCGAAGGCGTTGCGCATCGCCGACAGTGCGCGGTCGGCGAACGGTCCGCTCTGGCGGGAGCGGAAGCGCGCATAGAGCGCGGCGGAGAGCACAGGTGCCGGCACCGCGCTCTCGATTGCCGCCTGCACGGCCCAGCGGCCCTCTCCTGAATCGCCGACGCGCCCCGAATAGGAGGACAACTCGCCATCCGCGGCCAGCGCCTGCGCCGTGAGGTCGAGCAGCCAGGAGGCGACGACGGAACCGCGCCGCCAGGCCTCGGTGATGTCAGGGACGTTCAGCGGCAGGCGGTGCTCCTCCGGCAGGCGGTCGCTGTCGGCCTGCTGCAGCAGCTCCAGGCCCTCGGCCATCGCCTGCATCATCCCGTATTCGACGGCGTTGTGGACCATCTTCACGAAATGCCCGGCGCCGTTCGGGCCGCAATGCACATAGCCCTGGGGCGGGCGTGGATCGGCGGCGGGATCGCGGCCGGGCGTGGGCGGTGCCGCGGCTTCGCCGGGCGCCAGGGCGGCGAAGACGGGATCGAGCCGCGCCACCGGCTCCGCCGGTCCGCCGATCATCAGGCAGTAGCCGCGCGCCAAGCCCCAGACGCCGCCGGAGGTGCCGATGTCGAGGAAATCCACGCCGCGCTCGCGCAGCAGCGTGGCGCGGCGGATGGCGTCCTTCCACATCCCGTTGCCGCCATCGATGGCGACATCACCCGGCGCGAGAAGCTGCCCGAGTTCGGCCAGCGCGCCTTCCGTGGCCGCGCCGGCCGGCAGCATCACCCAGACGGCACGGGGCGGGGCCAAGCGTTTGACCAGGTCCGCGAGGTCGGTCGCGCCCTCCGCGCCCTCCGCGACGAGCGCGGCGACGGCGGCGGGGTCGCGGTCCCACACCACCGCGCCGATACCAGCCTTTGCCAGGCGCCGCACCAGGTTGCCGCCCATCCGGCCAAGCCCGACCATGCCGAGGCGCATGCAGTTCCCTCCTGCGAAGATCACCGGCGGGAGCTTGCGGTCGCCCGCTGCTCAGGACAAGGCTGCGTCCGGGCGTTTCGGCGTCACCGGAATTTTCAGGTAGCGCACGCCATTCGCCTCCGCCCTCGGGAAACGGCCGGCGCGGACATTGACCTGGATGGAAGGCAGCAGCAGCGTCGGGGCCGAGAGCTTCGCGTCGCGCCCCTTGCGGAAGGCGACGAAGTCCTCCTCCGTGCTGCCATCCTTCACATGCGGGTTGCGCGCACGCTGCTCGGCCACCGTGCTCTGCCAGGCGTACACGTCGCGCCCCGGCGCCTTGTAGTCGTGGCACATCCAGAGGCGCGTCTCCGGCGGCAGCGACAGCAGGCGGCGGATGGAATGCCAGAGCTGCCGCGCATCGCCGCCGGGGAAGTCGCAGCGCGCGGTGCCGTAGTCATGCATGAAGATGGTGTCGCCGACGAACACGTCGGAGGGAGCATCGGCTGCCGATTGCGGCGGCAGGATGCGATAGGCGATGCAGGCCGGGGTGTGGCCGGGCGTGTGCATGACTTCGACATCGAGGCTGCCGATGCGGAACCGCTCGCCATCGCGGAACAGGTGGTCGAAGTCGCCGCCCTCCGGCAGCATGTCCTCCAGCCCGAAGACCGGGCGGAAGATGGTCTGCACCTGCTTCACGCCCTCCCCGATGCCGATACGTGCGCCGGTCTGCTGCTTGATCCAGGGCGATGCGGTCAGGTGGTCCGCATGCACATGGGTCTCCAGCACCGATTCGACCGTGACACCTTCCTGCCGAGCCGCATCGAGCAACGCCTGGGCGGATTTCAGGTCGGCCTCGCCGCTGCGATTGTCCCAGTCCAGCACCGGGTCGATCACTGCGCCACACTTCGTCGCGGGATCCCAGACCAGGTAGCTGACAGTGTTGGTGCCTTCGTCGAAGAAGGCGCGGATCGCCGCGCCGGCCGGTTGTGCCATTATGTCCTCCCGCCTCGCGGGGCGGGAGGATAACCCACTCCGGGGCCGCGGTGTCAGCCCTTTGCGCGAAGCGCCATCAGCACGCGCTCCGGCGTGGCCGGCAGATCGAGCGCGGGCGTGCCGATGGCGTCCTTCAGCGCGTTCCACACGCTGGTCGCCAGCAGCAGCGGCGGCTCGCCCACGGCCTTGGAGCGGAAGATCGTCTCGACACGCGCCGGCGCGCCCTCCAGCAACCGCGTGTTGAAGACTGGCGGCACGTCGCGCGAGCCGGGGATCTTGTAGGTGGAGGGCCCGACGGTGCGCAGCCGCCCCGCCGCGTCCCACCACAGCTCCTCGCAGGTCAGCCAGCCCATGCCCTGGACGAAGGCGCCCTCGATCTGGCCGCGGTCCACGGCGGGGTTGAGGCTGCGGCCGCAATCCTGCAGCAGGTCGGCGCGGAGGCAGCGATGTTCGCCGGTCAGCGTGTCCACGATCACCTCGGCCACCGCGGCGCCGTAGGAGAAGTAGAAGAAGGGATGGCCGCGCATCGCCTCGCGGTCCCAATGGATGTCGGGCGTCTTGTAGAAGCCGGTGGCCGAAAGGCTGACGCGCTCCAGGAAGCAGAGCTTCGCCAGCTCGGAGAACTCCAGGAACACGTTGCCGCCGACGCGCTCGGCCCAGGCGCGGTTGTCGGCGAAGACCACCGCCTCCGGCGCGATGCCCCAACGCCTGGCGGCGACCTCCGCCATTCGCCCGCGGATCGCCGTTGCCGCGTTGTGCGCGGCCCAGCCATTCAGGTCGGAGCCGGTGGAGGCCGCGGTCGGTGCGGTGTTCGGCACTTCCGCCGTGCTGGTCGCGGTGATGGCGACGCGGTCGAGATCCACGCCGAACACATCGCAGACCACCTGCGCGATCTTCACGAACAACCCCTGCCCCATCTCGGTGCCGCCGTGGTTCAGGCGAACCGAGCCGTCGCTGTACACATGCACCAGGGCGCCGGCCTGGTTCAGGTGCTGGATGCCGAAGGAGATGCCGAAGGCCAGCACCATGGATCCCAGGCCGCGCCGCAGCACCGGATGCTGCGCGTTGAAGGCGGCGATCTCCGCACGCCGGCGATCCCATTCGGAGTCGCGCTTCGCCTCCGCCCAGACACGGCCGATCAACTCGCCCTCGACGCTCTGGCCGTAAGGCAGCTCGGCGGAGTTGCCGCCGACGCCGAGGAAGTTGCGCGCGCGCACCTCCTCCGGCGTACGGCCGAGCGCGGCGGCGACGCGGTGGACCACATCCTCCATCAGCAGCGCCCCCTGCGGCCCGCCGAAGCCGCGGAAGGCGGTGTGGGAGACCGTGTTGGTCTTCACCGCCTGCGCGGTCAGGGTCAGCGCCGGCACGTCGCAGCAATTCACCGCATGGGTGATGGCGCGGAACACCACGCCGCCCGACATGTCCACGCTCCAGCCGCCATCGGCGGCGAGCAGCGCCTCCAGCCCGGCGATGCGGCCGGTCTCGTCGAAGCCGGCGGTCCAGCGGTAGAGGAAGGGGTGCCGCTTGCCGGTGGCGATCATGTCGGCGCGCCGCGGCAGGCGCAGCTTCACCGGGCGGTTGGTGATGCGCGCGGCGAGCGCCGCCGCGGCGGCCACCCAGCTCGCATTGCTCTCCTTGCCGCCGAAGCCGCCGCCCATGCGCCGGCAGGTGACCGTGACGCGGTTGTAGTCGCAGCCCAGCACGCGGGCGACGATGTGCTGCACCTCCGAGGGGTGCTGCGTGGAGGACACCACGGCGATGTCCCCGCCCTCCCCCGGCGTCGCCAGCGCGACCTGGCCTTCCAGGTAGAAATGCTCCTGCCCGCCGGCGCGGAACTCCGCCGTAAGTTTGCGCGGCGCCGCGGCGATGGCGGCGGCGGCATCGCCACGGCGGATCACCTGCGGCGGCACGACGTTCTGCCCGAGTTGCAGCGCATGCTCGATGGTCAGGACCGGCTCCAGCGGCGCGATCTCCGCCGTCACCGCCTGCGCGGCGCGCAGCGCCTCGTCGCGCGCGGCCGCGACGACGAGCGCCAGCGGCATCCCCGCGAACTCCAACAGCGGATCGGCGAAGAGCGGCTCGCCCTTCGCCGCCGGAGCGATGTCGTTCTCGCCAGGGATGTCGCGTGCGCCGAGCACCGCGACCACGCCCGGCATTGCGCGTGCGATTTCGGTGTGGAGCGCGGTCAGCCTGCCATGCGGCACGGTCGAGAGCACCAGCGCGGCATGCAGCGTGCCGGGCACCTCCGGGATGTCATCGGCGTAGCGCGCCTCGCCGGTGCTGTGCCTGAGCGCGCTGTCGTGGCGCAGCGCGGCGCTAGGGCCACTCTTCCGTCCGCCCGGCTCCGCCGGGACGCGCGGGAGCGGGCGGTCCATCACACCACCTCCGCGAAGGCCGTCACCTCGTGGACCAGGTCGGGCCGCGTCGCGCGCAGATGCAGCCGCCGCAGCAGGCCCTGCGCCACCGCCAGTCGGTAGCCCGCGCTGCCGCGCCAATCCGAGAGCGGCGCGACATCCTGCGTCAGCGCCTCGGCGGCAGCCGCGATGCTCGTCTCGTCGAAAGGCTTCCCGAGCAGCGCCGCCTCGGCCTGCGTCGCGCGGACCACCGTCGGCCCGACGCCGCCAAAGGCCAGCCGCGCCGCGCCGACCAGCCCCTCCTGCTCGCGCAGCAGCATCGCCGCGCCGACCGTCGCGATGTCCTGGTCGTGGCGCTTGCTGACCTTCTCGCAGGCGAAATGCGCCTCCGCCGCCGGCCGCGGCAGGAAGACGGAGACGATCACCTCGTCCGCGGCCAGCGCGTTGGTCCGGTAGCCCGTGAGGAAGGCCTCCACCGGCATCTCCCGTGCGCCGCGCGAAGAGGCGATCCGTACCACCGCACCCAGCGCCACGAGCGGCGGCAGCGCGTCGCCGATCGGCGAGGCGGTGCCGAGATTGCCACCGAGCGTCCCCAACCCGCGGATCTGCCGCGAGCCGAGCCGCGCCAGCAGCGCGCCGAACGACGCAAAGCCGGGCTCCGCGCGCAAGAGGTCGAGCAGCCTGCCATAGGGCACCGCCGCGCCGATCGTCAGCCCGGCTGGCGTCACCTGCATTGCGTGCAGCTCCGGCACGTTCAGCAGGCAGATCACCGCGGCAGGGATCTCGCGATGATCCGACACGCGCAGGCCGAGATCGGTGCCCCCGGCCAAAAGCCACGCATCGGGGTGCTCCGCGCGCAGCGCCAGCGCGTCGTCCAGCGTGGCCGGCAGGTGGAACACCTGGCCCGGCGCCTCGAAGCGTGCGGCGCCCGGCTGCGGCAGGTCGGGCGGCGAGGCACCGTCATCGGCAACCGATGAAAGGACCTCGACGATCGGCCGGTAGCCGGTGCAGCGGCAGAGATTGCCGGCCAGCGCCTCATGCACCTCGCCGCCGTGGCGCGCGTGCGCCCAGCCGGACATGACGATGCCCGGCGTGCAGAAGCCGCATTGCGTGCCGTCGCTCTCGGCCATCGCCACCTGGATCGGGTGCGGCGCGCCGTCCGGACCGCGCAGCCCCTCCACGGTGCGGATGGCACGGCCGTGCAACTGGCCGAGCAAGGCCAGGCAGGCATTGATGGGCGTTCGCGCACCGTCGGCCCCTTCCAGCACCACGGTGCAGGCACCGCAATCGCCCTCGGCGCAGCCCTCCTTCGTGCCGGTGAGCCCGGCAGGCCCGCGCAACCAGTCGAGCAGCGGCGTGGTCGGCGAGGTTCCGCGCGGCAGCGTCTGCGGCCGCCCGTTCAGCGTAAAGGCGATGGAGGTCCCGACCATGTCGAGCAGTTAAGCAGACCCTGCGCCGCGGTCGAGGGCCGGTCGCAGGGCTGCAGCGGGATCGCCGGCACCCCCGAGCCTCCCCCGCACCGCGGGGGAGGCGGAAGCGACGGTCAGGCGAAGACCATGTCGGTCGTCGCGATCGGCTGGCCGACGCCCTGGAGGAAGATCTCGTCGCCGCCGCCGAAATCGAGCTCCAGGCCCAGCATTCCCCAGCGGCTTTCCACGGCCTGGGTGACCTCGCCGGCGGTGATGCCCTCCAGCCAGATCGTCTCGATCCCAGGCTGGAAATCCACCACCCAGTCATAGCCGTCGCCACGGGCGAAGGCGAAGGTATCCACCCCTGCGCCGCCGGTCAGCCCGTCATGGTCCCGGCCGCCGCGCAGCACGTCGTCGCCATCCAGCCCCTGCAGATCGTCGGAGCCGTCGCCGCCGAGCAGCAGCTCGGCGCCCGCGCCGCCCTTCAGCCAGTCATCGCCCGCGGTGCCGGTGACTGTCGAAGCGGTCGCCGGAAGGGAGGGGCCGACCGGCGCCGGTGCCGGGCTGGTCCCGGCGAAGCTGCCCTTCAGGCCGAGCTGCGCCGGCGTCGCCATGCCGAGGCCCTCCAGGAACAGGGTCTCGCCGCCCGGTAGTCGCAACTCCAGTCCGGACTCGCCGCCGAGGGTCTTCACCGTCGCGACGACCTGCGCGGTGGTCACGCCGACCAGATGCACGCGGTCGGTGTTGATGTTGAAGTCGCTGACCAGGTCGGCGCCGTCGCCGCTGCCGAAGACCACACGGTCTATGCCGTCGCCGGTCGCGATGCGATCGTTGCCCTGGCCGCCGCGCAGCGCATCGTTGCCTGCGCCGCCCAGCAGCACATCGGCCCCGCCGCCGCCGACCAGCGTGTCGAACCCGTCGCCGCCAGAGAGGATGTCGGGCCGGTTGAGGCCCTGCAGCAGGTCGTTGCCCGGGCCGCCGTCGAGCGTGTCCGCGCCGACATTCCCGCGCAGCGTGTCGCTGGACGCAGTACCTTCCCGCGAAATGCCGCCGGTCTGCGGCGGTAGCGCTGGCGAGGGTGCCGGCGCGGGCGCCTTGACCGGCTCGGCCGGTGCGGTGCTGGTGCCGACCCTGAGGCCGGTCGCCGCCACCCAGATCGGCAGGCCCGCATCGTCGTACACGGCGTTGCCGCGCCCGCTGCCATCGGCGCCGGCCAGCCGGCCATAGCCATAGCCGTAATGCAGCACGCCGTCCGCTGCGACCTCGCCGGAGAAGGTGACCAGCAGCGTGTCGGCATCGACGATCGAGACCGCCCGGCCGGTCACCTGGCCGTCGCCGGACAACACCGACCAGCCGACGCCGTTCGCGGCATCCGCATCCAGCGCCTGGAAGCCGCCCGCCGCATCATGTGCCACGTCGATGCGCAGCTGGTTGCTGCCGACCAACTCGGCGCGGATCACCTGCGGCCCGGCATCGGCGATGTTGCCGCCCGCCGCGGCGACCGGCGAGCCGGGCCTAGCGTATTGCGCGAACTCCTCGGCGATGGCACGGGCGGCGCGCAGCACCGTCTGCAACCCGTCCTCGGCATCCATGTGCGGGCCGCCGTAATCGCGGGTGGCGCCATTGCCGTCCATGTCGTCGTTGTCGATGTCGACATCGAGCGCACGGGCGGCGATCGCGGCGTTGAACCCGGCCTCCGCGGCAAGCTGCTCCATCCCCTGCCGGATCGCATTGTGTCCCGATGTCGTGCCCCAATAGGGCATCGCCGAGACGAACAGATAAGGCGTGGTCTCCGCACCCTGGCCGAGGGCGGCACGGACCTGCTGCGCATCGAAGCGAACCGCCGAAACCCATTGCTCCGCCGTCAGGGCAGCGTTCGTGCTGTCGTACTCGCTGTGCATCCAGAGCGTGGCGGTCGGGTCGTCCTTCTGCGCGGCAGGGAGCCCATTGACCCTGTTGAGCAGCGCCTGCTCGTGCGCGCCGTTGCTCCAGCCCTGCCGCCAGTCGCCGTCCCGCGCCTGCAGCCAGTCGCCGATCAGTGCGGTGCCGCCGACCGCTGTGCTGCTGTTTGCATCATAGCGGTCATAGACCAGCGAGACGGTTTCGTTGACACCGTCGAACCCGAGTAGCCGCTGCACCTCGCTCTGCAGCGCGGCATGGCCAGCCCACCCCCCGCTCTCCATCATCAGGATCGCATTGGACTGGCCGCGCACGAGGACGTTGAGGTTCATTCGGGGCTCCCTGGCGTGAGGTCAGGGACGCCGCACCGGCGGCGCCGCCGACTCGTCGCTCACGGGAGCGAGAGCCAGCAGTTATTCCGTCTAAGTGTATACATTACTCCCGTCAACTGAGGTCATCGCCTCCAGGTTGTATTTCATCGAGCAGTTTTCCCGCGAACTCCGCCAGCCCGCGCAACGCGACAGGCAGCCAGGCGGGCCGCTCGGCCGCGTCCTCGACCAGTTCGTTGGCGGCCTGCTCCAGCAGAAAGAGGTCGAGCAAACGCTCCGCGCCCGCTGGCAGTGGCCCCGCCTCGGCTTCCCAGGCGGCACGGTAGGCCGCCAGGAAGGCGGTTCCGGCCGCTTGGCGCCAGCGGGCGATCAGCTCGATCCGGCGCGGTGTGGGCGCCGCGGTCGCGGTCCCGCTCTCCTCCGTCGCAGTGGCCACGGCCGCCGCGTAGTCGAGGCTGCGCAGCAACCCCGCGACGTCGCGCCAGCGGCTGCTCTTGGCCCGGCGATCGGCCACGCTGCGGCCGAGCTTGCCCTCGAAATCCAGGATCGTCGCGTCGCCGGGCGAGACCAGGACCTGCCCGAGATTGAAATCTCCGTGGATGCGCGTGGCGATCAACCCATCGGCCTGCGGTGCCGCAGCCTCGATGGCAGCGAGCAGCGAGTCGCGCCGGCCGAGCAGCTCCTTCGCCAGCGTCTCCTCGGCCCCCGGTCCCACCATGCCGGGGCGCGCCAGCACCCGCAGCGCGCGGGACGCCGCGGCGGCGGCCTCCGACGCCCAGCCCCGCACGGTTTCGGCGGGCACGGACTCCGGCGCGAAGGCCGGGTCGGCGCTCGGCCTAGCGAGGACCAGATGGAGCTGCGCAAGCCGCCGGCCGATCGCCTCGGCCAGCGGGAGATAGCCGGCCAACGGCTCATCCGGTTCGGATTCGGTCAGCGCCGCCTCGTCAACGGTGCGGGCCAGCCAGTCGAGCGTCCAGGCCCAGGCGTCGCCCTGGTTGCGGACGAAGGCGTTGAGCAGCATCAGCGTATGCTGCGTCCCGTCAGGATCGCAGCGCACCACCTCGCCGAGCAGCGCCGGCATACCGGTGTAGCCGGCTTCCGTCAGGTGGCGCGCCATCTCGGCCTCGGGATGCAGGCCGGGATGCAGGTGGCGCAGCAGCTTGAGCACGACCTGCTCGCCGATGACGATGGAACTGTTGTGCCGGTCGCCGCCGATGCGCCGCACCTCCGGCGCATCCGGCAGCTCGAGCGCACCGAGCGCCGAGGTGGCGAGGAAGCGCAACTCGCCATCCGCTGTGGCGATCCGCCGCCCCTCCCGGCAGGCGGCGAGCACCGCGCGCGGGAAGGCCTCGCCGGCCGCGCCATCGGTCAGCAGGCCGACGCGTGGCCCCTGGCGCAGCCGGGCCAGCGCGAGCTGGCCGGCGGGCTTGGCGGCGTCCTCCTCGCCGACCACGGCGAGCGGCAGGCACCAACGTGCGCTGCCATGGCGGCTGCGCGTCTCCACCTCGGCCAGCTGCACCCGCCCGTTGGGCGTCAGAGGGACGGCGTAGGCGAAGCGGGCGCCCTCCGCCTGGGCCTCGGGGCCGTCGAACCAGCGCCGGCGTGGCAGCCAGGCGGGCAGCACCTCGCGTTCCAGCGCCGCGCTCGCTTCGGCGCCGAGCGAGGATGTGCCGGAGCGGACCACCAGCGTACGCAGCTCCGGCAGCGGCTCCGGTGCCGGCACATGCCAGGTCGGCATGGCGACATCCGGCGCCAGGACGAACCAGTGAAAGCCATAGGGTGGCAGGGTCAGCAGGTAGGGCAGCGTGCCGACCGGCGGGAAGGCGGTGCCGCCCAGCATCTCCACCGGGACGCGGCCGGCGAGCTCGGACAGGTCCAGCTCCACCGCCTGCGCCGCGCGTGAGAGATTGAACACGCACAGGAAGACTTCGTCTTCCCATTCCCGCAGATAGGCCAGCACCTTGCGGTTGCCGGGGTAGAGCAGCCGCATGCTGCCGCGCCCGAACGCCTTGGTGCGCTTGCGCACCGCCAGCATCCGCCGCGTCCAGTTCAGCAGGGAGGACGGGTCGCGCAGCTGGCTTTCGACGTTCACCGCCTGGAAGCCGTAGAGCGGATCCTGGATCGGCGGCAGCACCAGCGCGGCCGGGTCGCCGCGCGAGAAGCCGCCATTGCGGTCGGGCGACCACTGCATCGGCGTGCGAACCCCGTCGCGGTCGCGCAGGTAGACATTGTCGCCCATGCCGATCTCGTCGCCGTAGTAGATCACCGGCGTCCCCGGCATCGAGAGCAGCAGGCCGTTCATCAGCTCGATCCGCCGGCGATCGCGTTCCATCAGGGGCGCAAGGCGGCGGCGGATGCCGAGGTTGATGCGGGCGCGCTTGTCGGCGGCGTAGGTGTTCCACAGCGCGTCGCGCTCGGAATCCGTCACCATCTCCAGCGTGAGTTCATCGTGGTTGCGCAGGAAGATCGCCCACTGGCAGCCCTCGGGGATGTCCGGCGTCTGGCGGAGGATGTCGGTGATCGGGAAGCGGTCCTCCTGCGCCACCGCCATGTACATGCGCGGCATCAGCGGGAAGTGGAAGCACATGTGGCACTCGTCGCCTTCGCCGAAATACTGCTGCACGTCCTCCGGCCACATGTTCGCCTCGGCCAGCAGCATGCGGTTGGGATAGCGGCGGTCGAGCTCGGCGCGGATGCGGCGGAGGATGGCGTGGGTTTCGGCCAGGTTCTCGTTGCTGGTGCCCTCGCGCTCGATCAGGTAGGGCACGGCGTCCAGCCGCAGCCCATCCACGCCCATGTCGAGCCAGAACCGCATCACCCGCAGCACCGAGGCGATGACGCGCGGATTGTCGAAGTTCAGGTCCGGCTGGTGGCTGTAGAAGCGGTGCCAATAGTACGCCTTGGCCACCGGGTCCCAGGTCCAGTTCGAGGTCTCGGTGTCGCAGAAGATGATGCGCGTGCCGGCATAGCGCTTGTCGTCGTCGGACCAGACATACCAGTCCCGCTCGCGCGAGCCGGGCGGCGCGTGGCGGGCGCGCTGGAACCAGGGATGATCGCTGCTGGTGTGGTTGATGACCAGCTCGGTGATCACCTTCAGCCCGCGCGCATGCGCTTCCTGCACGAAGCGGCGGAAATCCGAGAGCTTGCCGTAGTCGGGATTGACCCCGGTGTAGTCGCTGATGTCGTACCCGTCATCCTTCAAGGGCGAGGGGTAGAAGGGCAGCAGCCAGATCACGTCCACGCCGAGCCCGGCGATGTGATCCAGGCGGGCGATCAGCCCCGGGAAGTCGCCGATGCCATCATCGTTGCTGTCCATGAAGGATTTCGGGTGCAGCTGGTAGATGACCGCATCGCGCCACCACAGCGGCTCCAGTGCCGCTGCGCCACGCCGCCGCCCCCTCTCCTCCTTCGCCATCCGCTCGTCTCTCCGTTCGTTGCGCTGTCTCTGGTAGCCGCTGGCGGCCAGCGGGCCTCCCCCGCCGCCGGTCACGGGTGCGGGAGCATGGTGCGCCGCGCCGCCTGGCGCCGGCTTGACCCGCCTCGGGGCTGCAAGCAGCCTCGCGGAACGACACCACCGGACCCAGCATGCCCGATTTCCAGCCTCGACGCCCGCTGCGCGCGCTGTTCGTGCACCAGAACTTCCCGGGCCAGTATGCCCATCTGGCGCCGGCGCTGGCCGCGCGCACCGGTGTGCAGGTCTGGGGCGTTGGCGAGAAGCCTGGCTATGCCGCACCGGGCGTGCGCTACGTCTCCTATGGCCCGCCGCGCGGCGCGGGCGAGCAGACGCATCGCTACATCCGCCCCCTGGAAGGCGCAGTGCGGCGTGGCCAGCAACTTGCCAACCGCCTGGTCCAGCTGCGCGACCAGGAAGGGCTGAAGCCCGACATCATCGTCTGCCACCCCGGCTGGGGCGAAGGGCTGTTCCTCAAGGATGTCTTCCCACGCGCCCGAACCCTCTACTACTGGGAATTCTACTACAACGCCTTCGGCCAGGACCTGGGTTTCGACCCGGCGCAGGGGGTTTCGCTCGACGATGCGGCGCGGGTGCGCGTGCTGAACGCGACGCAGCTGATCTCGCTGCAGGCGGCCGATTGGGGCGTCAGCCCGACCCGCTGGCAATGGAGCCGCTACCCGGACTGGGCGCGCCGGCGCATGACCTGCCTGCACGAAGGCGTGGACACCGTGCGCTGCGCCCCGCGAGAGGGCGCGGTGTTCCGCACGCCGGAGGGCCGGGAGTTCCGCAGGGGCGATCCGGTGATCTCCTACGTCGCCCGCAATCTGGAGCCCTATCGCGGCTTCCCCTCCTTCATGCAGGCGCTGGCCATCATGCAGAAGGAACGGCGGGACCTGCACGCGGTGGTGGTCGGTGGCGACGAGGTCTCCTATGGCCGCAAGCCGGAGGGCGCGGCAAGCTGGAAGGAAAGGATCCTGGCCGAGATGGAGGGCCGGCTCGACCTCTCCCGCATCCACTTCACCGGCCGCGTACCGCATGACGCGCTGCATCAGCTGTTCCGCGTCACCGCCGCGCATGTCTATCTCACCTACCCCTTCGTGCTGTCCTGGTCGATGCTGGAGAGCATGGCCTGCGGCGCGGTGGTGGTCGGCTCCGACACGCCGCCGGTGGCCGAGGCCATCACCCATGGCGAGAACGGCCTGCTGGTGCCCTTCTTCGAGCCGGAGGCGATCGCCCGCAGCGTGCTCGGCGTGCTCGCCGACCCGGCGGGCCACGCGCCGCTCGCCGCTGCCGCGCGTCGCAGCATCGTGGACCGTTACGATTTGCGCAGCGTCTGCCTGCCGCGGCAACTCGAGCTGGTGGAGCGGCTGGCCGCGGGGCTCGATCCGGAGCCGGAAGCAGAGACGTGATGCCGGCACGGCGCTTCCGGTCGATACAACCATCGGTTATTGAGGCGCCATTAACCAGATCGCGAGGGACATTGCCGATGCCGGACGAGAAGACCGGGCCGTCCAGCTCGCCGGAGGCCGCCCGCGCCGGCAACTTCGAGGCGCGGCCGCTGGCCATTCCGGGCCCGCTGCTGATCGCGGCGCGTCGCTTCGGCGACGCCCGCGGCGTCTTCGCCGAGACCTACAGCCGGCGCGACTTTGCCGCCCTCGGCATCGCCGAGGAGTTCGTGCAGGACAACCATTCCGTGTCCACCTCCATCGGCACGCTGCGCGGCCTGCATTTCCAGCTGCCGCCACGGGCGCAGGCCAAGCTGGTGCGCGTGCTGCGCGGACGGGTGCTGGACGTGGCGGTGGACCTCCGCCCCGGCTCGCCGACCCATGGCCGCCATATCGCCGCCGAACTCTCGGCCGAGAATGGCCTGATGCTCTATGTTCCCGTCGGCTTCGCGCATGGCTTCGTGACGCGCGAGGCGAATACCGAGGTGGCCTACAAGGTCACCGACACCTACGCGCCGGACTGCGACCGCGGGCTTGCCTGGGACGACCCGGCGCTCGGCATCGCATGGGGCGTGGCGCCCGATGCGGCGATCCTCTCGGACAAGGACCGTCGCTGGCCGCGCCTGGCCGAACTCGGGGCGGTGTTCTGATGCGGATCCTCGTCGCCGGGCGCGAAGGCCAGGTGGCGCGCGCGCTGCTCGCCCGGCTGGCGCCCGAGGGGCATGAGCTCACCGCGCTCGAACCGCCGGAACTCGACCTCACCAGCCGGGAGAGCATCGCCGCGGCGATGACGGCGGCCTCGCCCGACCTGGTGGTGAACGCCGCCGCCTACACCGCCGTGGACCGGGCCGAGGACCAGCCCGAGCTGGCACAGGCGGTGAACGCCACCGGCGCCGGCTGGCTGGCCGAGGCGGCCGCGGCGCGCGGCGCGCCCTTCGTGCATTTCTCCACCGACTACGTCTTCGACGGGCTGAAGGGCGCGCCCTATGTCGAAGGCGATGCGGTGAACCCGCTCGGCGCCTATGGCGCCACCAAGGAGGCAGGCGAGCGCGCCGTGCTCGCCGCCAATCCGCGCAGCGTGGTGATCCGCACCGCCTGGGTGTGCAGCGCGGACGGCGCCAACTTCCTCAAGACCATGCTGCGCCTGGCGCAGGAGCGCGAGGAGCTGCGCATCGTCGCCGACCAGCGCGGCGCCCCCACCTTCGCCGCCGACCTCGCCGAGGCCGTCGCGCGCATGGCGCCGCGCCTGCTGGCCGCACCCGCCGGGGACGAGGCCTTCGGCCTGTTCCACCTGACCGGCGCGCCGCACACCACCTGGCACGGCTTCACCGCAGAGATCCTCGACCAGGCCGCGCGCCGCGGCCATCCGCGCCCCCGGCTGGTGCCGATCACCACCGCCGAGTATCCGACGAAGGCGCGGCGACCGGCGGATGGGCGGTTGAACTGCACAAAGATCGGCCGCGTGCATGGGATCGCGCCGGCCGACTGGCGCGCCTCGCTGGCGCGCTGCCTAGACGTCCTGGTCGGCCCGGTGAAGGAGACGAACACATGAAGGGCATCGTCCTCGCGGGCGGCGCGGGCACCCGGCTGCATCCGGCCACACTCGCCGTCTCCAAGCAGCTGCTGCCGGTCTACGACAAGCCGATGGTGTACTATCCGCTTTCGGTGCTGATGCTGGCAGGCATCCGCGAGATCATGCTGATCTCGACGCCGCACGACCTGCCGCTGTTCCAGCGCCTGCTCGGCGATGGCGCGGCCTGGGGCATCCGCATCGAGTATTGCGTGCAGGAGAAGCCGGACGGCATCGCCCGCGCGCTGATCCTGGCGGAGGAGTTCCTCGCCGGCGCGCCCTCCGCCCTCGTGCTCGGCGACAATCTGTTCCACGGCCACGATTTGCAGGAGCGGCTTGCGGAAGCGAAGGGCGCCACGGCGACCGGCGCCACCGTCTTCGCCTATCGCGTCGCCGACCCCGAGCGCTACGGCGTGGTGGAGTTCGACGCCGCCGGCCGTGCGCTCACCATCGAGGAGAAGCCGAGGCAGCCGCGCTCCGATTGGGCGGTGACGGGTCTCTACTTCTACGACCAGCGCGCCCCGGCCCTGGCCCGTGCGCTGAAGCCCTCTGCGCGCGGCGAGCTGGAGATCACCGATCTCAACCGCGTGTACTTGAGCGAGGGCACGCTGCGCGTCACGCAGATCGGCCGCGGTTATGCCTGGCTCGACACCGGCACGCATGACAGCCTGCTGGAAGCCGGCGAGTTCATCCGCGTGATCGAGAAGCGCACCGGCCAGAAGGTCGCCTCGCCGGAGGAGATCGCCTGGCGCATGGGCTTCGTGGATGCCGAGCAGCTGCGCGCGCTGGCCAGGCCGCTGCGCAACAGCGGCTATGGCACGTACCTCGAAAGCCTGCTGGCGCGCGAAAGCTGACGACGTATGGATCAGCGCATTGCCATCGTCGGCGCCGGTCCAGTGGGGCTGGTGCTGGCGCTGCGCCTCGCGATGCTCGGCCTGCCGAGCCTCGTGCTGGAGGCCGAGGCCGACATCTCGGAGGCGTTGCGCGCCTCCACCTTCCACCCGCCAAGCCTCGACATGCTGGACGAACTCGGCGTGGCGGAGGCGCTGATCGCGCAGGGGCTGGTGACGCCGACCTGGCAGGTGCGCCGGCACGAGGATGGCGCCCGCGCCGTCTTCGACCTCGGCGTGCTGAAGGACGACACCGCGCATCCCTACCGGCTGCAAGCGGAGCAGTGGAAGCTCTCCCGCCTGCTGCTGGCGAAGCTGCGCGCCGAGCATGCGGATGCCGTCGATCTCCGCTTCGGCTGCCGCGTCGAGCAGGTGGCGCAGGATGCCGATGGCGTGACGCTGTCCGGCACCGGCTTCGACCCGCTGCGCGTGCCCTATGCGGTCGGCTGCGACGGGGCGCGGAGCGAGGTGCGGCGCGCCATGGGCCTGGATTTCCCGGGCGACACCTATCCCGAGACCACCATCCTCGCCACCACCCCCTTCGACTTCGCCGCGGTGTTCGAGGGGCTGTCCAACGTGAACTACATCTGGACGCAGCACCCGGCCTTCAGCGGCACCTTCTCGCTGCTGCGCGTGCCCGGCAGGTGGCGCGCCAGCCTCTACCCCGCGCCGGGCGAAACGGTGGAGGACGCGCTGCGCCCCGAGGCGATCGAGCGCAAGCTGCAGGCGATCCACCCCAAGGGCACGCCCTATGACGTGCCGGACCTGCGCCCGTATCGCGTCCACCAGCGCATCGTGGAGAGCTACCGCAGCGGGCGCCTGATGCTGGCGGGCGATGCGGCGCATCTCAACAGCCCCTCCGGCGGGATGGGCATGAATGGCGGCATCCACGACGCGATGGAGCTTGCCGCCACCCTCGCCCCCGTCTGGCGCAACGAGGCGGACGAGTCGCTGCTCGACCGCTACACCCGCCGCCGGCGCCCGGTGGCGGAGCGCGAGATCATTGCCCAGGCCGACCGCAACCGCGCCCGCATGCGCGAGACCGACCCGGCTAGGCGCGCCGAGATGCTAACGGAGCTTCAGCGCACCGCCGGCGACCCGGTGCGGGCGCGGGAGCACCTTCTGCGCTCCTCGATGATCAGCGGCCTGCGGGCGGCGGCGACAGTCGCGTAAAGCCCTTCATCGGTCTGTCATAAGATTGTAAGAAGGCTGCAACGCGGTCGGTCTACCAGCCCGCGGCCACACACCCTGGGAGAGGAAAGCCCATGTACCGCCGCACCCTGATGACCGGCGCCGCCACGCTGGGCCTTGGCGCCGCGATCCGACCCGCCGCAGCGCAGCAGCCGGTCGAGATCCAGTTCTGGCACGGCCTGTCGCAGCCGCTCGGCGGCATCCTCGAGAAGGTGGTCGCCGACTTCAACGCCAGCCAGTCCCGCGCGCGGCTGGTGCCGAGCTATCGAGGCTCCTACCCGGAGACGATGGTGGCCGCGATCGCCGCCTTCCGCGCCGGCCAGGCGCCGCACATCGTGCAGATGTTCGAGGTCGGCACCGGCACCATGATGAATGCCGGCCGCGCGGTCATCCCGGTGCACGAGCTGCTGTCCCGCACCGGTGTGAACATCAACTTCGACGACTTCCTGCCTGGCGTGCGCGGCTACTACGCGGCGGCCGATGGCAAGCAGATGTCGATGCCGTTCAACAGCTCGACCGCGATCACCTACTACAGCAAGGACGCCTTCCGCCGCGCCGGGCTGAACCCCGACCAGTTCCCCACCACCTGGGGCGGCGTGGAGGAGGCGCTGAAGAAGATGAAGGCGGCCGGCATCGCCGTGCCGATGTCCACCGCCTGGCCGACCTGGGTGCATGTGGAGCAGTTTAGCGCCATCCACGACATCCCGCTCGCCACGCTCGCCAACGGCTTCGGCGGCTTGAACACCGAGCTTGCCGTGAACAACGAGCTGATGCAGCGCCACCTGGGCAACCTCGTGAACTGGCAGAAGGAAGGCATCTTCCGCTACGGCGGCCGCAACAACTCTGGCGAGCCCGCCTTCCCTGCCGGCGACTGCGCCATCATGACCACCTCCTCCGGCTTCCGCGCCCGCGTGCAGCGGGAGGCGCAGTTCAACTGGGGCGTGGCGATGCTGCCCTACTATGAGGGGGTGCGGAACGCGCCGGCGAACAGCATCATCGGCGGCGCCAGCTTCTGGGCGATGAACGGTGGCCCGAGCGCGCCGCGCGCCGAGGCCGAGCAGCGCGCGATCGCCGAGTTCTTCGCCTATCTCGCCAGGCCGGACGTGGCCGGCCAGTGGCACATGGACACTGGCTACCTGCCGATCACCCGCTCCGGCTTTGAATACGCGAAGGCCCAGGGCTTCTACAGCAAGCCGGAGAATGTCGGCGCCGAGGTGCCGATCGAGCAGATGCTCCGCGGCGCCAGCACGGACAACAACCGCGGCATCCGCCTCGGCGGCTTCGTGCAGATCCGCGACATCATGCAGGAGGAGATGGAGAAGGCCTTCCAGGGGCAACAGACCGCCCAGCAGGCGCTGGCGGCCAGCGTGACCCGCGGCAACCAGGTGCTGCGCAACTTCGAGCGCGCCAATCGGGGCTGATCTCCCCTCGTCCCCTCCCCCGCCCTTGCGGGGGAGGGGCAGGGTTGGGGAGATTTCCGCATCGGACACCACGGAGGCCCGCCCGCTTGCGCAAGAAGGTGATCTTCAAGGGCGTCGCCCTCCCCTACCTGCTTCTGCTGCCGCAGCTTCTCATCACCGGCGTGTTCTTCTTCTGGCCCGCGGGCCAGGCGATCTACGGCTCCTTCCTGCGCGAGGACGCCTTCGGCCTCTCCCGCGACTTCGTGGGCTTCGAGAATTTCGCGGAGATCCTGGCCGATCCGAACTACCTCGGCGTGGTCTGGAACACCGTCGTCTTCTCCTCCGCGGTTGCGTTCTCGGCGCTGTCCGCGGCGTTGTTCCTGGCGGTGCAGGCGGACAAGGCGATCCGCGGCGCGAACGCCTACAAGACGCTGCTGGTCTGGCCCTATGCGGTGGCGCCGGCCATCGCGGCGGTTCTGTGGCTGTTCATGTTCCACCCGCAGATCGGCCTGTTCGGCCGAATGCTGAATGGCCTCGGCGTGCCATGGGACTACAAGCTGAATGGCGACCAGGCGATGCTGCTGGTGATCCTCGCCGCCGCCTGGAAACAGGTGAGCTACAACTTCATCTTCTTCCTCGCCGGCCTGCAATCCATCCCACGCTCCGTGCTCGAGGCGGCGGCGATCGACGGCGCACGGCCGGCCCGGCGCTTCTGGACCGTGGTCTTCCCGCTGCTGGCGCCGACCGGCTTCTTCCTGCTTGTGGTCAACGTCGTCTACGCCTTCTTCGACACTTTCGGCATCATCCACGCGCTGACCCAGGGCGGGCCCGGCCAGGCGACGACGACGCTGATCTACCGGGTGTACCTGGACGGCGTGCAGAACCTGAACTTCGGCTCCTCCGCCGCGCAGAGCGTGATCCTGATGGCGGTCGTCATCGCGCTGACCGCGATCCAGTTCAGGTTCATCGAGCGCAAGGTGCACTACTGATGACCTCGGACGCCGGGCGGCCGGTCCGCGGCCTCGGCCCGCTTTCGCGGGCCGCCCGCACAGCTCGCGGTGGCGCCTTCCCATGCTGATGCGTGACACCACCGAGCAGGACCTCGCCCTGGCGCGCGCGACCGAGCGCCGGCAGGCAAGGAGCCGCTGGTTCGCCCACGCCATTCTCGCGCTCGGCGTCTTCATCTTCGCCTTCCCGATCTGGATCACCATCGTCGGCTCCACCCACGACGTGAACACGATCGGCCGCGGCGAGGTGCCGCTGTGGTTCGGCGGCGAGGCGGTAGCGAACTACGTGGCAGCCTGGGTCACCGGCGGAAACGAGGTGCGCACCACCGGCGGCGTGCCAGCCTGGCTGATGCTGTGGAACAGCCTCAACATGGCGGTGCTGATCGCGGTGGGGAAGATCGCGATCTCGCTGCTCTCGGCCTATGCGGTGGTGTTCTTCTCCTTCCCCGGCCGCATGATCGCCTTCTGGCTGATCTTCATCACGCTGATGCTGCCGGTCGAGGTGCGCATCATCCCCACCTTCGAGGTGATGGTGAACCTTGGCCTGATCAACAGCATGACCGGGCTTGTGGTGCCGCTGATCGCCTCCGCCACCGCGACGCTGCTGTTCCGCCAGTTCTTCCTCACCATCCCCGACGAGTACGTCGAGGCCGCGAAGATCGACGGCGCCGGCCCGCTGCGCTTCTTCAAGGACGTGGTGCTGCCGCTGAGCGTGACGAACATCGCCGCCCTGTTCGTCATCCTCTTCATCTATGGCTGGAACCAGTACCTCTGGCCGCTGCTGATCGTCACCGACAAGGATCTCGAGACGGTGGTCGTCGGCATGACCAAGATGATCGGCAACGGCGACGCACAGAACGAGTGGAACGTCATCATGGCCACCGCCGTGCTGGCGATGCTGCCGCCGGTCGCGGTGGTGCTCTTCATGCAGCGTTGGTTCGTCAAGGGCCTGACGGAGACCGAGAAGTAATGGCGACGCTCAGCCTTTCCGGCATCCGCAAGCAGTTCGGTCCGACGCAGGTCCTGCATGGCATCGACCTCGAGGTCGAGGATGGCGAGATGATCGTCGTCGTCGGCGCCTCGGGCTGCGGCAAGTCCACCCTGCTGCGCATCGTGGCGGGGCTGGAGACGCCCAGCTCCGGCACCGTCCGCATCGATGGCCGCGACGTGACCAGGCTCGAGCCCGCCGATCGCGACATCGCCATGGTGTTCCAGAACTATGCGCTCTACCCGCACATGACCGTGTTCGAGAACATGGCCTACGGCCTCAAGATCCGCCGCATGCCCAGCGCCGAGATCCGCCGCCGTGTTGGCGAGGCCGCGGACATGCTGGAGATCGCCGCCCTGCTCGACCGCAAGCCGCGCCAGCTTTCCGGCGGCCAGCGGCAGCGCGTCGCCATGGGGCGTGCGGTGGTGCGCGAGCCCAAGCTGTTCCTGTTCGACGAGCCGCTCTCGAACCTCGACGCCAAGCTGCGCGTGCAGATGCGCGCGGAGATCCGTCGCCTTCAGAAGCGCCTCGGCGTCACCAGCCTGTTCGTCACGCATGACCAGGTGGAGGCAATGACGCTCGGCGACCGGCTGGTCGTGATGCACCATGGCCGGGCGGCGCAGGTCGCCTCGCCGATGCAGGTCTGGGGTGAGCCGGCGGATACCTACGTCGCCGGCTTCATCGGCTCGCCGGCGATGAATTTTCTTCAGGGCACGCTCGCGGAGTCGGGCACGGCCGCCGCGCTGAAGGCGGGCGTCACCCTGCCCTTCGCCGACGGCCCGCGCCCGGGGGCCGACGGCACGGCACTGACCATCGGCATCCGTCCCGAACATGTCGAGCACCGGCCCGCCGGCACCGCCGCGCTGCCCCTGACGGTGGAGCTGGTCGAGCCGCTCGGCTCCGAAACGGTGATCCATGGCCGCCTGCCGGGCGGCGAGGAGCTGGTCGCGCGCCTGGCCTTGGCCGCCGGCGACATCGGCGAGGTGCTGCCCGTCGGGCTCCCGCCCGCCGCCTGGCACGTCTTCTCCGCCGAAGGCGCGCGTCTGCCCGCACGCGCATCGGTTACCGCCTGAGGCAGGCCGCACTGCACGGCGCAGCGATGGAACAGCCCGACGAATCGCCGGAGGCGATCCTGGCCCGCGCCGACGCGTTGCGCGATAGCGGCGACTGGGCGGCGGCCGAGCCGCAGTACCGCGCCTATCTGGCGCTCCGCCCCGCGCATGCCGCCATCCATGTCCAGCTCGGCCACGCGGTGAAGGAAGGCGGCGACCCCGAGGCCGCCCTTGCGCATTACCGCCGCGCCGCCGAACTCGCGCCGCAGGATCCCGATCCCGCCCTGCAGGAAGGTCATGCGCTGCGCCTGCTCGGCCGCGGGAGCCAGGCTGCCGAGGCGATGGCGCGTGCGCTCTCGCTGGATCCCGCATCGGCGCTGCTGCGGCGGGAGGTCGCGCTGCTGCGCCACCGCCTCGCGCCGCCGCCGGAAGACGCCCGGCCGGCGCTGCCGCTGCCGCCGGAAGGCGCGCCCAGCCAGCTCGGCTTCGACGTCACCGACCTGCTCGACTACCTTCGCGATGCGCGCACGCCGACCGGCATCCAGCGCGTGCAGATGGGCCTGCTCGGCGCCATCCTGGAACACCCTGCCCCGCCCGCGCCGGTGCTGATGGTCGCCTATGATCCTTCCGCCTGGCGCTGGTGGCATGTGGATGCGGATGCATTCCGCAACGTGCTCGCCTTGTCGCGAATCGGCGCCGAGGCTGCCGATCCCGCCTGGCGCCGCGCGACCGCGTCGCTCTGCGCCGCCGATCCACGCCCGGAGGCACCCCTGCTGCCCGGTGCGACGCTCGCCAGCCTCGGCAATGCCTGGGGGATCGAGGATTACTTCCGCGGCCTGCGGATGCTCCGCCGCCGCGTGCCGCTGCGCTACGCGGCCTTCGTGCATGACTGCGTGCCGCTGCTGATGCCGGAGCATTGCCTGGAGCTGACCGCGCGACTCTACGCTCGCTGGTTCGCCGCGCTGTCGCTGCATGCCGACCTGCTGCTGGCCAATTCGCGCGCCACCGCCGCCGATATCCGCCGCTTCGCCGCGCCGCTCGGCCTGGAGGTGGAGCCGCAGGTGGTCCCCCTCGCCGCCGCGCCGCCGCCGCCCGAGGCGGAAGCGCTGGCCGCCGCCGAGGCGCTCGACCTCGATGTGGCCGAAGAGCCCTTCGTCCTCTTCGTCGCCACGCTGGAAAGCCGCAAGAACCACCTGATGGTGTTCCAGGCCTGGATCGAGCTGGCGCGCCGGCTGCCGGAAGCCGCGGTGCCGCGCCTGGTCTGCGTCGGCCGCCCCGGCTGGCGGGCGGAGGGGGCGCTCGGCCTGCTGGAACGCTCGCCGCTGCTCCGGCGGAAGGTGACGGTGCTCTCCGGCGTCTCGGACCTGGCGCTGGCCGGCCTGACGGCGCGCTGCCTGTTCACCGTCTACAACTCCTTCCACGAGGGCTGGGGCCTGCCGGTCAGCGAGAGCCTGGCGGCCGGCAAGCTCTGCGTGGTGCCGGCGCATAGCGGCCTGTTGGAGTCCGGCGCACCGGGCGCAGTCTTCTTTCCCACCGGCGACCTGCCCGGACTGGTGGAGGCGCTGGCCCGGCTGGTCACCGACCCCACCCATCGCGGCGCGCTGGAAGAGCGGATCGACCGCGCCGCCGCGACAAGGCCATGGCAGGAGGCGGCGGCGGAGGTGCTCGCCCATCTCGCGCGCCCGCAGCCATCCGCCCCGGCGCGTCCGCTCTTCCCCGCCGGCATCCGGCTGTCGCTCGCCGCCGCCCCGCCGCCGCCGACGCCCGCCGGCGCCTGGGGCGAGGCGGTGCGGGAGGGACTCGGCTGGTGGTGGCAGGAGGCGTGGGGCGCCTGGACCCGCGATGGCGTCACCTCGCTGCTCCTGCCGCTCGATGTCCCGGCCGGCACGCCGGTGCGCGTGCTGCTCGACCTGCGCGGCCCACCGGGCGGGCTGGCGTTGCGGCTCCGGCTGCGCGGCGAGGGCTGGCGGCGGCTGGCGCTGGCGCAGGATGAGCGGACCAGCGTGGTGCTGCAGGGCACGGCCGGCACGGGGGGTCTGGCGGTGGATCTCGATTCCGGCGACGGCGTCGCACTCGGCGACCGGGCGAAGCGGCGGGTCGGCGTCGGCGTCGCGGCCGTGATGGCCTGCGCGGAGGACGACCTGCCCGCCCGGCTCTCGGCACTCGAACGTGCCGCGGGGTAGCGCGCCCCGGACTTGATCCTGCGCAAGGACCGAGGCTTCCGGCGGCGGCAATCTTGCCGGCATGGACGCCCTCCCCGACCCGCGCGCCCGGCTCGAAGCCTATGCGCGCCAGAACCTGCCCCGCTACACCTCCTACCCCACCGCGCCGCATTTCGGGCCGATGGCGGAGGCCACCTATCGTGGCTGGCTGGCCGCGATCCAGCCGGGCGATACGCTCTCGCTCTACCTGCACATCCCCTTCTGCAAGGAGCTGTGCTGGTACTGCGGCTGCCACACCGCGATCACCCGCAGCCAGGCGCGGCTCTCCCACTACGCCGCCGGGCTGGTGCGGGAGACCGGGTTGCTGGCCGCGGCCCTGCCGGTGCGCCCGCCGGTCGTGTCACTGCATCTCGGCGGCGGCACGCCCTCGGCGATCGGCGCGCGCGGGCTGGGCGAAGTGATGGCGGCGCTGCGCGAGGCCTTCGCCTTCCGCGCCGATGCCGAGCTTTCGGTGGAGCTCGATCCCCGGACTCTGGAGGATGACGCCGTCGCCCTGCTCGGCCGGGCCGGCTTCAACCGCGCCAGCCTCGGCGTGCAGGACATGGATGAAGGCGTGCAGAGGCTGATCGGCCGCATCCAGCCGCGGGAGATGGTGGAGAGCGCCGTGACCCGGCTGCGCGGCGCGGGCATCCAGGCGATCAATTTCGACCTGATGTACGGCCTGCCCGGCCAGGATACGCGGCATGTCGCCGCCAGCGCGCGTTTCGCGGCCGAGATGGGCGCCGACCGCGTCGCTGTGTTCGGCTATGCGCATGTGCCCTGGATGAAGCCGCACCAGAAGGCGATTGCCGAGGACATGCTGCCGGATGTGCTCGCCCGCATGGAACAGGCCGAGGCGGCGGAGCGCGCGTTGCTCGAAGCCGGCTACGTGGCAATCGGCCTCGACCATTTCGCGCGGCCGGAGGACCCGATGGCGGTGGCGAGCCGCGCCGGCGTGCTGCGCCGGAACTTCCAGGGCTACACGACGGATCGCGCGCCGGTGCTGCTCGGCCTCGGCGCCAGCGCGATCGGCGCGTTGCCGCAGGGTTACGCACAGAACCTGCCGGATGAGCGGGCGTGGCTCGCCGCCGTGGAGGGCGGGCACCTGCCGGTGGCGCGCGGGCTGGAACTGACAGAGGACGATCGCATCCGCCGCGCCATCATCGAGGCCGTGATGTGCGACCTGCAGCTCGATCTTCAGCGCGTGCCTGCCCTGGTGTGGGAAAGCGCCGTGCCGCGCCTCGCCCCGCTGCTGCGCGATGGGCTGGCGCGGCTGGAAGATGGGCGGTTGCTGGTGACCGAAGCGGGGCGCCGCTTCGTGCGCCATGTCGCTGCCTGCTTCGATGCCCGCCTCGCCGCTGCGGCCGCACGCCACAGCGCGGCCGTCTGAACCAATCGCTCCCGGACGAGGTGCCGCCGCGGAGAGGCCGCCGCTAGACCGCTTGGCGGCAGATGCGCCCCAGCATCGAGGTCAGCTCCTGCGGATCGTACGGCTTGGCCAGCACCATCGCGTGCTGGTGCCCCGCCGGCAGGCCTGAGGCGCCGTAGCCGGTCGCGATCACATAGGGGATGCCGCGCGAGGCGAGCTCATCGGCAACCGGGGTGGAGGTCTCACCCGCCAGGTTGAGGTCGAGCACCACGGCATCCGGCCGTTCCTGGTCCAGCAGCGCCATTGCCTCTTCCACGGTCGCGGCTGGCCCCATCACGCCGAAGCCGGCATCCAGCAGTGCATCCTCGACCAGCATGGCCACAAGCGCCTCGTCCTCGACAACCAGGACCTTGCGCGATCCGTCCGACATGCAGCACTCCTTGGCCTCGCCGAACCGCGAGGAGCCTCCACGTCTAACGCGGCGTGCGTCGCCGCGTGGCTCACATTCGCGCGTGCGGGGCCCAGGATGCAAGGCATTCGGCACGCCAGCGCGGCGCAACCCATGCCCGCGCCCGCCGCGGGCCACGCGGCGTCGCCACCCGCACCGGCAGAAGCGCGTAGGACGCGCCCTCATAGGCGGCGAGCCGCGACAGCGCCTCGGGCGGGAGACGCGGCAGCAGCAGCCCCTGCACCTCCCCCTTGCCGCGCATCAGCGTGGGATAGGGCGTGCCGCGCAGGCGCACCCGGCGGAACCCCGGGAGCCGCGCCGGCATGGCGCGGCGCAAGGGCGCGCGACCGGCGAAGCGGGCGAAGAGCCGGGGATCGAGCAGCGTGCCGTAGAGGAAGATCGGCACGCCGCCGCCCTCAATGCCCCGCGTTGGCGCCGGAAAAATCCGGCGCGGCCAGGCCCGAGGCCTCCAGCTGGCGGGCGATCTGCGCCTTCAGCCGGTCGAGCCCCGACTCGCTGCCCGCCTCGGCGCGCGCGACCAGCACCGCCTGGGTGTTGGAGGCGCGCAGCAGCCACCAGCCGTCATCGGTCAGCACCCGCACGCCGTCAACGTCCTGCACCCTTGCGCCCTCGGCGGCGAGGCGGTCCTTGACCTCCTGCACCACCTGGAACTTGCGGGTGTCGGCGCAATCGAAGCGCAGCTCCGGCGTGTTGATCACCTGCGGCAGCGCGGCGCGCACGGCGCTGAGCTTCCCGCCCATCCGCGCGACGATGCCGAGCAGGCGCACCGCCGAGTAGGGCGCATCGTCGAAGCCGTACCACTTGTCGGCGAAGAAGATGTGACCCGACATCTCGCCGGCCAGCGGGCTGCCGGTCTCGGCCATCTTCGCCTTGATCAGCGAATGGCCGGTCTTCCACATCAGCGGCGTGCCGCCGGCCTTGGCGATCTCGTCGAACAGCACCTGGCTGGCCTTCACATCGGCGATGATGGTGCCGCCCGGCTTCGCCTTCAGCACGTCGCGCGCGAGCACCACCAGCAGCTGGTCGCCGAACAGGATATGGCCCTCGTCGTCCACCACGCCGATGCGGTCGCCATCGCCATCGAAGGCGATGCCGAGATCGGCACCCTGTTTCGCAACCTCCGCGATGATTTCCTCGAGGTTCTTCGCGACCGTCGGGTCCGGGTGGTGGGCCGGGAAGGTGCCGTCGATCGTGCCGTTGATGACGTAGTGCGTGCCCGGCAGCTTCGCGACCAGCTTCTTCACGATCTCCGCGCCGGACCCATTGCCGGGGTCCCACACCACCTTGAGGGCGCCCGCCTTGCCAGACGCTTCGCCGCCATCCCAGTCCTGCAGCATGCGGGCGACATACTGGTCGGCGACATCCACCTGCCGGTCGGTGCCGACCGCGGAGGGCACCACGTCCCCCTCGGCGGCCATCCGGCCGATCTCCTGGATCTGCTTCCCGAAGAACGGCTTCTTCGACAGCATCATCTTGAAGCCGTTGTAGTCCGGCGGGTTGTGGCTGCCGGTGACCATGACCGCGCCATCCGCCTCCAGCGCGTAGGAGGCGAAGTAGAGCATCGGCGTCGGCCCGCAGCCGATGCGCAGCACTTCCAGCCCGCAGGCGCGCAGCCCGGCGACGAGCTGCGCCTCCAGTTCGGGCGAGGAGAGGCGGCCATCGTAACCGACCGCGACCTTGGTGCCCTTGGCGCGCACGACGAAGGAGCCGAAGCAGCGCCCGATGGCGAAGGCGTCCTCGGGGTGCAGCGTGCGCCCGACGATGCCGCGGATGTCGTACTCGCGCAGCGTCGTGGGATCGAAGCTGTGATGGAAGACAGTCATCAGCGGTCGCGCTCCGGCTCGCCGTTCAGGCGTATTTCTTGAGGATGGCCTGCATGGCCGGTGCCATGTCCTCGCGGGACAGCGCGAAGGCCACCTGGGCTTCGAGATAGCCCGCCTTGTCGCCGCAGTCGAAGCGCCGGCCCTGGTAGCGCAGGCCGTGGAACGGCTGCGCGCCGATCAGCTTCGCCATGCTGTCCGTCAGCTGGATCTCGCCGCCCGCGCCCTTCTCGAACTTCGAAAGGTGGCCGATCACCTCCGGCATCAGCACGTAGCGGCCAATGACCGTGAGGTTGGAGGGCGCCTTCTCGACCGGCGGCTTCTCCACCAGGCCCTTCACCTCGACCAGGTTGCCCTGCGTCGCCCCCGGCGCGATCACGCCGTAGCGCGAGACATGCTCCTTCGGCACCTCCTCGATCGCCACCACGTTCCCGCCGGTCGCCTGATAGGCCTCGGCCATCTGCTGCGTGCAGGAGACGTCGCACAGCATAAGGTCATCGGGCAGCAGGATGGCGAAGGGGTCGTCCTGGATGAAGTTGCGCGCGCACCAGATCGCGTGACCAAGACCGAGCGGCACCTGCTGGCGGGTGGAGACGATGGCGCCGGGCGGCAGCGCCTGCTCGCGCAGCGCCTCCAGCTCCTTCGCCTTGTTGCGCTCGGTCAGCACGCGCTCCAGCTCGAAGGCCACGTCGAACTGGTCCACCAGCATGGACTTGCCGCGGCCGGTGACGAAACAGAACTGCTCGATCCCGGCGGCGCGCGCCTCCTCGACCGCATACTGGATGAGGGGCTTGTCCACCACCGGCAGCATTTCCTTCGCCATCTGCTTGGTGGCGGGCAGGAAGCGGGTCCCGAGACCGGCGACGGGCAGCACGGCCTTCCGGAGCGGCTTTGGCACGATCGGTGTATCTCCTTTGGGCGGTGGTCCCGGCGGAGGAGTGCCATGGACGGCGCGAGGCGTCCATCGGCGGAAGGCGGCTCAGCCGAGCAGGGTGTCGCGAGCCTCGTTCAACCTTGAGGCAAGCCAGTCCGAGCCACCCTGGTCGGGATGGGCGGCACGCATCAACCGCCGGTGGGCGGCGCGGATCTCGGCCTCGCTCGCCCCCTCGGGAAGGCCGAGCACCGAGAGCGCCTCCTCCCGCGTCATCCGGCCGGAGGAGGGGCGGCCGGGCGGCGGGCCGGCATCATGCCAGGCGGCGGCGTCCCGCCAGTCCGGATGGGCGCGGTCGAGCCAGGCCTCCAACAATGGCATGCTTTCAGGGTCGCGCGCTGCCAACTCCGCCAGTAGGTCGAGGAGGCCGGGCAGGTCGAGATCGGCGAGCTCCCGCCCGGCGTAGCGACCCTGCTTGATGCGGCCCCACATGCGGCCCGTGTCGTGGTCGAGGCCCATTTCCAGATGGGCCGTCTCGACATCGCTGGCGCCACCCGGGCTGGCCGCCCCGCCGCGGGCGAAGGTGCGCGCCGCGCGCCAGCCCTGGAACATCCGCCAGACCGCGGGCCCGAACAGCACCGCGGCCCAGAGCGCCTGCGCGCCGCGGCCCGAGGCGAGCAGCACCACCAGCAGCACCGCGCCGAGCAGCCCGCCTCCCCAGGCCGCCGCCTGCTTCACCTGGCCGGGCTTCGCCTCCACGAACAGCTTCGCCAGCGCCAGCAGCGCCAGCAGCGCGAGGACCCCGACCAGGAGATAGGCCACGGCTCAGCCCCTCCGCGGCGCCGGGAGCTGGCCGGCGATCCGCCGGGCGCCGTCCGAGGTGAGCCGCGCCAGCGCCTGCCGGCCGCCGGCGGCGAAGACCGCGACGGCGCGCAGCAGGTCGCGCAGCGTGCCGGCGCTGGCGGCATCGAACGGCGCCCAGGCGCCGCCCGAGAGGCGCGCGACCTGGCGGAAGGCGTTGCCGGCGATCGGGTTCTGCCCCTCCTGGAAGCAGAACACCGGCGTGCCGCGCAGGCCGAGCTCGCCGGCGACGTGGCAGATCGGGTCCACATCCTCCTCCAGCGCGTCGCCGATGAAGATCACGGCGTTGACCTTGTCGCGCTGGGTTTCGGCCAAGGCGTGCTTCAGGGTGCGCAGGATCTGGGTCTGGCCGCCGAGGCAGCTCACGCCGGTCATGCGCCGGGCGAGGTCATCGGCATTGGTCAGGAAGGGGGTGGCGGCGAATTCCTGGAAGCCGCGGTAAAAGGCCAGGCTGACGGCAAGCCCGCCGATCTCCTTCACCGCGAGGAACATCTCGGCCTGCAGGTGGCAGGCGCGGTCCCAGGTGGGCTGACGGGAGGCGGTGGCATCGATGGCGAAGATCAGCCGGCCGGGCTTGCCGGAGGCGGGCCGCACAGTCGGCATGGAGGCGACCTTCTGGATGAAGGCCGCGACGGCGGGGTTGCCCTTCTTCTCCGGGAGGTTGCTCATGAGCGGAATGTGGGCGCGGGGCGGCACGGGGGGAAGGTCTGGCAGCGGGAAGGTCGAGGGGCCATTATAGATCAGTGTCGCCTGCGGGAGTGCTGGATGACCGATGACGCCCGTTCCGAGCCCCTGGACCGAGACGAGGAGGAGCGGCTTGCCCTGGAAGCGGCCGTCGCCGAAGCCCGTGCGGGCGGCCCCGGCATTTCGCACCTGGTCTTCCGCAAGCGTCTGCTCGAAATGATCGCGGAGGCGCGGGCAAGAGCAAACGAATTAGCCCGACGCCGGCACAATGCCGAGGCGGTCGGGAAGTGACAAACAGCGAACGGATCGTGCGCTGGCGCGATGCAGCGAATGACGATCTGGCGCGGATCTTCGCCTATCTTCTGGAGGAGAATCCGCACCAGAAGAGGTCGTCACGGAACGTGTCGTTGCTGCCGATAGTCTTGCCGGCTTCCCCTTCCGCGGTAGACGGGGCCGGGCGCGCGGAACGCGGGAATTGGTGATCGTGCGGCCGTATATCCTGGCCTATGAAGTGACGGGCGACGAAGTCTCGATCCTTCGCCTTTGGCACGCCCGTCAGGACAGGGGCTGAGGGCCATCACGCAGTGAGGGTGGCGTCTATGCTCAGCGCTCTCCGGGGAGCCGAGCACAGTCATTGTCATTTTCCGGGTGGGGATCGAACACGAGGCGGCTAGCCAAGACTTGAGGTGGTCCTTCCCGCGGCACACTGACGTCATACCACTGCACTCCGGAACGCCATGGACCGAACTTGAGCGGCGGCGGCAGGAGGAGTCCCATACTCTGCAAAGCACACCGCATCCGGGCCGCGAAGCGACGGTAGCATGGAACGGTTCGAGCAGCTGCGTTCTCTTCGATGCCGGCGTCGGCACACGTCATACGCGCGTGAGAACGAAGCCCTCTGAAGTCAAGCCGGTTGTCGCGGATGACCCTGTTCAGGTCATCGACGCTCTGCCGCTCAATGGCGCGGGTCATACAAGGACCGATGACGTCACGATCAGCATTATCACACCACCATCTGGTGATCCCTGCCCGCGGTCCAGACATGTTCCAACGGGCGTACTGCGCATGGAACATGTCCCCGTCTCCCGTCGCGCAGCCGCCCAGCGCAACGACGGCAAGCATGGAGGCCAAGGGTCGGGCGAAGTGCGGAAGGGCACGCAAGCGGCTCACTGACATCCCCTACCCCGCCCGCAGCCCATTCGCCTGGGCTGCCGCCAGCGCCGTCATGTTCACGATCCCCCGCGCCGTCACGCTCGGCACCAGCACATGGATGGGCTTGGCCATGCCGAGCAGGATGGGCCCGACCTGAAGCCCCTCGGCGGCCGCCTTCAGCAGGTTGAAGGCGATGTTGGCGGCGTCGATGTCGGGCATCACCAGCAGGTTTGCCGCATCGGTCAGCGTGCTGTCGGGCACCGCGCGGTCTCGGATCGCGGGCACCAGCGCGGCATCGGCGTGCATCTCGCCATCCACCTCGAAGTCCGGCTGCTTCGCCCGCAGCAGCTTCAGCGCCGCCCGCATCTTCTGCGCGCCCGGCGCACCAGAGGCACCGAAGGAGGAATGGCTGAGCAGCGCCGCCTTGGGCACGATGCCGAAGGCGCGGATCTGCTCGGCGGCGAGCAGCGTCATGTCGCAGATCTGCTCCGGCGTCGGGTCCACCGTCAGGTGAGTGTCCACGAAGAACAGGTGCCCGGTCTGCAGGATCAGCGCGGAAAGCGCATAGACGCGGCTCACATCCGGGTTGCGGCCGATCACGTCATAGGCGTGGTGCCAGTGGCTCAGCCAGTCGCCGGTGCCGCCGCAGAGGCAGGCATCGGCGAGCCCGGTTTCCAGCAGCAGCGCGGCAGCGACGGTCGGGCGGTTGCCGACGCGGCGCGCCGCGGCATCCGGCGGCACGCCGCGGCGCCCGACCTTCTGCTGGTAGAGCGGCACCAGCCGGTCGAACACATCGGCATCCGCATTGGGGTCCAGCACGCGGACGGACTGGGAGAAATCCATGCGCAGGCCCATCGCGGCGGCGCGTGCGGCTATCGCCTCGCGCCGCCCGATCAGGATCGGCTCCGCCAGGCCGTCATCGAGCACGGTCTGCACCGCGCGGAGGGTACGCTCGTCATCGCCCTCGGCGAACACCACGCGCGCGAGCCGGCTCCGCGCCACCTCGAAGACCGGGCGCATCAGGTTGCCGGAGCGGAAGACGAAGCGCTCCAGCTCGCGGCGGTACCTGCCCAGATCCTCCAGCGGCCGGCGCGCGACGCCGGATTCGGCAGCCGCCTTCGCCACCGCCGGCGCGATCTCCAGGATCAGCCGGGGGTCGAAGGGCTTGGGGATGATGTAGTCCGGGCCGAACACCGGCGCCTGGCCGCCATAGGCCGCCGCGACCACCTCGGACGCTTCCATCCGCGCCAGCGCGGCGATGGCGTCCGCGGCGGCGACCTTCATCTCCTCATTGATCGTCGTCGCGCCGGCATCCAGCGCGCCGCGGAAGATGAAGGGAAAGCAGAGGACATTGTTGACCTGGTTCGGGTAGTCGCTGCGCCCCGTGGCAACGATTGCGTCCGGCCGCGCGGCGCGCACCGCCTCGGGCAGGATCTCCGGCTCGGGGTTGGCCAGCGCCAGCACCAGCGGCTTGCGCGCCAGCTTGTGCAGCCATTCCGGCTTCAACACGCGCGGCGCGGAGAGGCCGAGGAAGACGTCGGCACCTTCCAGCACCTCCTCAAGCGTGCGGGCCGCGGTGTCCTGCGCGTAGGCGGCCTTGAAGGGATCGGTGTTGGGGCGGCCCGCCCAGACAACGCCGTCGATGTCGCAGATGGTGACGTTCTCGCGCCGGAGCCCCATCGCCACCAGCAGGTCGAGGCAGGCGATCGCCGCGGCGCCCCCGCCGGTGTTCACCACCCGCACATCCTCGATGTGCTTGCCCTGCAGCAGCAGGCCGTTGCGCACCGCGGCGGCGACGATGATGGCGGTGCCGTGCTGGTCGTCGTGGAAGACCGGGATCTTCATGCGGGCGCGCAGCGCGCGCTCGATCGCGAAGCACTCGGGCGCCTTGATGTCTTCCAGGTTGATCGCGCCGAAGCTCGGCTCCAGTGCCGCAACCGCCTCGATGAAGCGGTCGGGGTCGCGCTCCTCCACCTCCAGGTCGATGGAATCGATGCCGGCGAACTTCTTGAACAGGACCGCCTTGCCCTCCATCACCGGCTTGCCGGCCAGCGCGCCGATGGCGCCAAGCCCAAGCACGGCGGTGCCGTTGGAGATCACCGCGACCAGGTTGCCGCGCGCCGTGTAGTCCCAGGCGGCGTCCGGGTTCTTCGCGATCTCCTCGCAGGCGGCGGCGACGCCCGGACTGTAGGCGAGCGCCAGGTCACGCTGGGTCGCCATGCGCTTGGTCGGCTCGATGCTGAGCTTTCCGGGCCGCGGCAGGCGATGGTAGTCAAGCGCGGCCTTGCGGAAATCCTCGTCCATTTGCGGTACCTCCGCCCCCAGGCTAGCCGAGCCGCGCCGGTTGCGCGACCTGGTCGGCCAGGCCTTCCGGTGTCGGGCGAAGCGGCGATGGGGCAGTGCTACGCTGTCTCCCGGGTTGGCGGCCACTGCCACCGTCCTGAGCAGCATCGCGGGAAGCGCTTGCCCTGCAGCGCCCGGTTGCCGCGGGCATTGCGCACGCTTGCAGCGAGCGCGCGGTCCGATCACCACGTCCTCGTGCGGGTGCGCGGTGAGGGCGGGGGCCGGTGTTGCGTGGGGCTGGCATTCCTCGATGCGGGCCAACGCAGTGCGTTGGCCCATCTCGCCCCGCGCGCAGTAGATCCGCTCGTAGAGGCTGCGGGCAGCGGCCTCCTCAGGCTTCAGCGAGGTGACGACGAAGCGCGGATTGGCCTCGCCGCGTGTCCACTTGGCCTTGACCGCGACGCGGCGGCGGCGGCGGCGCGACCAACTGTCGAGCGTCGACCAGCGGAAGTCGCGGACACGGAACGCCCATGACTGGACCAGCCGCTTCCCCGAGACCGCGGGGGCGCTGTCGCAATTGCCGGACAGCATCATCGACGGCGGACCGGTCGCGCTGGACGCGGAGGGCAACCCGGACTTCGCCGCCCTGCAGGCAGCAATGGAGCATAAGACCACCGGCGCACTCATCTTCTACGCCTTCGACGTGCTCGCCATGGGCGGCGAGGACCTGCGCGACCTGCCGCTGACGCAGCGAAAGGATCGCCTGCGCGCGCTGCTGGCGAAGGCGCCGGCGGGCATCAGGTTGGTCGAAGCCTTCGACACGCCGGGCGACGCGATGCTGCGCTTGGCCTATGACCTACATCGGCGGCCGGCTGCTCTCTCTGGTCCGGCCCCCCGACGGCATCCACGGCCAGCGGTTCTTTCAGCGTCACGCCATGCCGGGCACCTCCAGCCTGATCCGCCTCGTGGAGGTCGCCGGCGAGAGCAAGCCGCTGCTCGCGGTGGATCGCCCGGAGGCGCTGACCGCGGTGGCGCAGGCGGGGGTGCTCGAGATCCATCCGTGGAGGGGGGCCAGCATGGGCGACGAGATCCGTCCCGACCGCCTTGTATTCGACCTCGTTCCCGACAAGGGCCTGCCATTCGGGCGCGTCGTCGAAGCCGCGCAGGAGTTGCACTCGCGGCTCGAGAGTCTCGGCCTCGGCGCCTTCTGCAAGGCCACCGGCGGCAAGGGCCTGCACGTCGTCGTGCCGTTGAAGCCGAGGTCGGAGTGGCCCGAGGTGAAGAACTTCTGCCGGGCGATGGTGGAGGTGATGGCGGCGGACGGCCGCGACCGCTTCACGACGACCATGAGCAAGCGGGCGCGGACGGGAAAGATCTTCCTCGACTGCCTCAGGAACGACCGCGGATCGACGGCGGTGGCCGCCTGCCCGCCGCGCGCACGTCCGGGCGCGCCGGTGTCCATGCCGGTGTCCTGGCGCGAGGTGAATGCGAAGCTCGACCCCGGCGCCTTCACTATCGTCACCGCGCCGGCGCGGGTGAGACGGGCCGATCCCTGGGCGGACTACAAGACGGCGGCGCGACCTCTTCCGAGGATCCGATGATGGCGTTGCCGCGCCAGGTCCGCCCACCATCCGGTCCCACACCTACCCCCGGGAACTCCTCGGGGATCGGAAACGCGGTCCTCTGCGGCGACGGCAGCAATCTCGCTCAGAAGCCATACGGCGAAGGTCCGGGCGGCAAGCCGAGTGCGGCGAGGCCGTCCGGGATGGGGCCGTCGTCACCCATCGCCCGGCCCGCGCGGATGCGTGGCAGGTGCAACATCACGACTTTGACCGTGATGGCGGGATAGGCGCGACGGAGCCGGCCGAGCGACGCGCGGGCGGCCGCCCGTTTGCCGAGCGCGAGGTAGTAAGGGGCGAGCACCCGGTTGAGCCCCACGGCGCCGGGGTTCTCCGCCATCGCTCGGCGCAGCCAGGACGCGGCTTCCGCGTGCCGCCCGGCGGCGAAGTGGGCGGTGGCGGTGCCCGCCAGGCAGTTGGCCATCGGCGCTCGCGGCCGCTTCAGGGCGATCGCGCGCCGGAAGTGCGCGAGCGCGGCCTCCGGCTCCCCGTAGTTGGCCCTCACCCAGGCGCTCCTCTCCCAGCTCCAGGCGAAGCTTGGCGCCATGGCCTGGGCGCGCGCCAGCAGCGCGTCGCCTTCCTCGCGGTGCGCCGCCGCGACGATGCTGCCGCGTGCCGCCCGGCGGCGAAGTGGGCGGTGCCGATGCCCGCCAAGCAATTGGCCATCGGCGCTCGCGGCCCCTTCAGGGCGATCGCGCGCTGGAAGTGCGCGAGCGCGGCCTCCGGCTCTCCGTAGTTGGCCCTCACCCAGGCGCTCCTCTTCCAGCTCCAGGCGAAGCTTGGCGCCATGGCCTGGGCGCGCGCCAGCAGCGCGTCGCCGTCCTCGCGGTGGCGCGCCGCCGCGACGATGCTGCCGCGTGCCGCCAGCACCAGCGGATCACCGAGCGGGTCCAGCGCCGCCGCGTGCTCGGCAAACCGCAGCGCGCGCCTCCGCTCGGCCATGGGATCGGGCGCGGTGTGGTAGAGCGCCAACTGCGTGCGGCACCACCCAGCCAGCGCGACCGGCGCCGGGTCGTCGGCGTCCAGGCCCAGCGCCTCTTCCAGAAGCGCCAGTGCCCGTCGCGCACTGGTCGGATCCGCGGCAAGAACGAATGGCAGCGCACGCAGGACCAGGTCGTGCGCCGTGACTTCGCCATCCGGCTTGCTCCGGGCGCGCTCGATCTCCGCTGCCTCGCCCGCCGAGACCGCCCGCACCACGCCTTCGGCCGTGCGGTCCTGCCGCCCGCCGGGATCTGCCGCGGTCCCGTCGAAGGCGTCGCCCCAGACAGGCGCTGCTGCAACGAGAGGGCTACAGGAGCGCGATCGCCGATCCGGCGGTGGTCGCCGCGATCTGCGGTGGCGCCGGCGGCGCCATCGGTGTCGCCTATGTCGAGTGGGCCGGCGCCGGCTACCAGCGCCTGGTCGTCCCCTGGACCCGCATCGCCTCGCTGGCCGATGCGGAGGCGTTCGCCGCCCGACTGCCGGACCTCTGCGGCGCCCGGATCCCGCCGTCACCTCAGACCTCCACACCTCCATCTCCGGCGGGATCGACTTCTCGCGCAGGCTGCTGTCGGAGGTGCCGTGGAGCGCCATGCGGCGGGTGATCGATGTGTCCGGCGACGGCGGCAACAACAGCGGGCCGCCGGTGGAGCAGGCACGCGGCCGCTCCGTCGCCGAGCGCATCGTCATCAACGGCCTGGCGATCGCCAAAGATCACCCGCCTTTCGCCTATGCCGGGCCCGTGCCGCTGGAGGACTACTACCGCGAAGCGGTGATCGGCGGCCCCGGCGCCTTCGTCGTCCCCGCGGAGGACTTCAACCAGTTCGCCAGCGCGGTGCGCCGCAAGATGATCCGCGAGATGGCCGGGCTGCCCAGCCGGCCTCGCATGGCGTTGGCCGATTAGGTGGCGGCAGGCTTTCGCATTCCCGGCCGCACCGCGGGTGAACACGCGTCTGCCCGGCCCATTCAAGCAGGCGAACGGTTGTCTGCGCAGTCAGCGTCCCGCAACGCGACGGGATTCGTCGCAACGCGTAGGGTGCGACGCTCCTCTATCGCGATGGCTGGCCGCTGCGCTCGGTGGAACCTAAGGAAGCCAGTCGCCGAGCCAGACGACCACGCCCGCCCGACGTTGGAGGCGACATGGCCTACCTCGCTCGCAGGTCTGCGCCGAGGACAGGGCCGACCCGCCCGCCGCCTGGCGTGCCAAGCGTAACTTCTCCCGTTCCATCGAACCCCGGGGCGCGGCGTCGGCTGCACCGGCACCGACGCTGCGCTTGGTCATTCAGATCCAGAAGCACGCAACCATGGAGCAGATCGCAGCCGGGCAGCCCTGCTCCGCGGCGAAGGTAAACCGGGGCCGCCGGCCGAAGGCGGCGGCCGAGATCGGGAAAACCAACGCCGCAGATCCGGCCGGGCGCACGAAGCAGCCCCGCGCCGCTTACCAGGCCGCCTGGATGGTGGTCGGCGACGGCTCGCTGGCAATCGGCAACGGATTCCGCGGCCGAGCGGTGCTGAGTCTGGCCATCACCCGCAGTGTCGGGAAGATGAAGCGCTGAAACGGCGCGCCTAGGCCAGCCCCGGAGTCGTGCGGCGCAACGCCTCGTAGGCGGCACGAATGCGGGTGGCGCCGTCCTCGGCCGCTTGGTCGCGCAACTGCTCGAACAGCCGTGTCTTGACGAAGAAGCGCCAGTGCACCGGCAGCGCAGCGAGGATGCCGGTGAGTTCGGCATACGCCGACGGTGTCCAGATCCGCTCGAACGCGTCGCGCTCGGGGCCGAAGTGGAAATGGCCGCCCGTCTCCTCCGCGCGCATCTCGGCACGGCGCCCTTCGGTCGCCGCGATGTCCACCGCACCGCCGCGGATGACGACCCCGTACTCGGCCTCCGCCGCCGCCGGCGAGACATAGCCGTAGCGGACGTCGCGCAGTACCCGCTCTGGCTCGCGGTCCAGCGGGCTACCGCGACCAGCGCCACCGGGAGAATGGATGTGCAGCACCTCGCCCGGATCCAACGCAATGGTATCGATGTTGCCGAGGACGCGCTGCTTCGCCGTGCCGGGGTTAAGTACGAAATCGGAGGGCTTGCCCGCTTTGCCTCCCAACGTGCCCCAGGCGCGGAAGCGGCAGCGGTCGCGGTTGCGCGCGGTGACGCGCGAATTCGGCGCGAACACCGTGAAGTCGAGCGCCGTGCCGAGCCCTCCGCGCCACCGCCCGGCCCCGCCGCTGTCCGGCATCAGGCCGTAGCGCGTGATCTGGATCGGCACCTCCGTCTCGGTGATCTCGATCGGCGTGTTCTTGAGATAGGCGGCATCGGCGCCCGATCCGTTGGTGCCGTCGCGTGTGGGGAAGCCGCCGGCGCCACCGACCACCGGATTGATCGCCGCCAGCACGCTGCGATGCGTGCGGTTGTCGGTGGTCATCACGTTGAGAATGGAGGAATTGCCGGCCGGTGCGGCGGGCATGCGCTCCGGTACCGCCAGGCTGAAGGCGCCGAACACCAGGCTGCGCAGTCGGCCGCAGGTCAGGCTGCGCATGCCAACGGCCGCGGGGAATTGCGGGTTCAGCACCGTGCCTTCCGGCACAATGCAGGTGAAGGGTCGCGTCAGGCCGGAGTTCAGTAGGATCTGCGGATTGAGCGCGGTCAGCACGTAGTAGACCCCCACCAGCAGCAGCGTGTGCCGCGGATCGCTGCCGGTCGGCACGTTCAGCGCCGAGGTGAGCTGCGGATCGGTGCCGGTGAAGTCCAGCACCGCGCTATCGCCGCGGATGGAGAGCCTTAAGGCCAGCCGCACCGGGTTCCCGTTCGGTCCGTCCTCATCGCAGTAGTCGCAGAAGTCGTACTCGCGATCGGGAATGGAGCGCAGGACCTCGCGCGCCTGATGCTCGGCGTAGTCGAGCAGACCGGCGCAACCCGCCTTGAAGCCGGCCGCGCCGAACTTGGCCAGCATGGCGCGGATCTTCCGCTCGCCGGTGTCGAGCGCGCCGCGGAACGCCTTGAGATCGCCGAGGTTCTGCTCCGGCTTGCGCACGTTGAGCAGCATGATACGCACCACTTCCTCGTTCAGCACGCCGGCGCGCACCATCTTCATCGGCGGGAAGCGAATGCCTTCCTGGTGAATCTCGGTCAGCGCGCGGGAGAGGCTGGCCGGCACCGCGCCGCCCATGTCGGTGTTGTGGATGTGGCCGGTGGCATAGGCGACGATCTCGCCCTCATGGAAGATCGGCTTCCACATGTGCATGTCGGGCGCGTGGGTCGCCAGAAACCCGCTGTAAGGATCGTTGGTGAAGCCGATATCGCCGGGCTCGTAGCCTTCCTCGATCATGCGGATGGCGCGGCCGTAGTAGAGGCCAGGATACCAGGTGGCGCCGAGGTCCATCGGCACGGCGATCACGTTGCCGTCGGGGTCGGTGATCTGGACCGTGAAGTCCTCCGTCTCCTTCACGAAGGTGGAATGCGCCGTGCGGTAGAGCGTGTAGGCCATGTTCTCGGCCGCGGCGCGGGCGTGGTTGGCGAAGACCTGCAGGGTGACCTTGTCCATCTCGCGCGCCCTCAGCCTTCTGCTTCCAGGTGTAGGTTGCCATGGGCATCCACGCGGGCGGCGAAGCCGGCGGGGATACAGCTGGTCGCATCCTCCTGCGCAACGATAGCAGGCCCGGCAAAGGCGTGGCCGTGGTGCAGCGCTTCGCGCAGGTAGAGCGGCATGCGTCGGCGGGCGCCATCGTGGAACACCTCCACCAAGCGTGCGGGCGCCGGCGCGCCGTCCACGCGCCGCTCGGGCGGAAAGTCGGGCGGGGCGGTGGCGCCAGCAATCACCAGGCGCAGGTTCACCAACTGCACCGGCGCGGCGCCATCGCTGAAGGCATAAACGGCCTCATGCTGGCGGTGGAAGGCATCGCACAGCGCACCGAGTTCGCCGCGTTCGATCCAGCCGGGCTCGATCGCGGCTTCCAGCTCGAACGACTGGCCGTGATAGCGCATCTCGGCCAGCAGTGTGATGGCCGAGGGGCCGGTGAAGCCCTGCTCATCCCGTAGCCAGCGCTCGGCCTGCGCGCCAAGTTCCGCCAGCGCGCTGCGCAGCATCGGCAGGCTTGCCTGCACCAGGTCAAGGAACAGCGTGCGGATGAAGTCGTTGCGCACATCGGCGATGAGCCCGCCGAGTGCACTGACCACGCCGGGCCGGCGCGGGATCATCACCCGCGCCATACCCAGTTCCCGCGCGAGCAGGCAGCCCAGCATCGGGCCGGCACCGCCGAACGGCATCAGCGTGAAGTCGCGCAGGTCCACGCCGTAGCGGGCGATCAGCTTGTTCACTTCTGCGAACATCGAGGAGACGGCGACCTCCACCACTGCTTCCGCGGTCTCCTCCATCCCCCGGCCAAGCTGATGCGCGAGCCCGCCCACCACTGCCTCGGCGCGACCGCGATCCATGCTGACGGAGCGGTAGGCTAGCGGCGTGTGGCCGAGGAAGCCGAGCACTGCCATCGCATCGGTGATCGTCGCGCGGTCGCCGCCGCGGCCGTAGCAGGCCGGGCCGGGCGAGGAGCCGGCGCTCTCCGGCCCTACCTTCAGCATCCCGAAGCCGTCCACCCAGGCGATCGAGCCGCCGCCATCGCCGATGGACGTCACGGAGACGCTCGGCACATGCAGCGGGAACTCGCCAATCATCTCGCCGGTGCCGAATTGCGGCTGCCCCTCAATCACCAGCGCCACATCGGCACTGGTGCCGCCGATGTCGAGCGTGAGCGCATTCGCCACCCCCGCCTGCCGCGCGAGGAAGGACGCGCCCATCACGCCCGACGCGGTGCCCGAGAGCAACATGCCGATGCAGGCGGTACGGCCGAGCGAGGCCGCCATGATGCCGCCGTTGGATTTGGTGATCATCGGCCGCGCCGGCACGCTGCGCTCGCGCAATGCGGCCTCCAGCCGGTCAAGGTAGAAATCCACGCGCGGATGCACATAGCCGTTCAGCACCGCGGTGGTGGTGCGCTCGTATTCGCGGATCACCGGCCAGACCTCGGCCGAGCCGAACACGAAGAGGTCCGGCGCTTCCCGGCGCAGGATCGCCTTCACCGCCCGCTCATGCGCCGGGTTGCGCCAGGCATGCAGCAGCGCGATCACCACGCCCTGCGCACCGCGTTCGCGCGCCAGCGCCGCAGCACGGCGGACGTCTTCCGTGGAGAGCGGTTCGGATTCGCTGCCGTCCGACAAGATGCGGCCGCCGATCCCGAAGATGCGGTCGCGCGGCACCAGCGGATCGGCGCGGGTGCAGAGCATGCTGTACATGTCCGGCATGCGCAGCCGTGCCAGTTCGATTACGTCCTCAAATCCCGCGGTGGCGAACAGCGCCAGCGGCGCGCCCTTGCGCTGGATCACCGTGTTGATGCCGACGGTCGTGCCGTGAACGAAGGCCGTCATGCCGGCGGGGTCGAGGCCATGCTCCGCCTGCAGCAGCGCCAGGCCCTCCATCACTTCGCGCCCCGGCTCCGCGGGCGTGGTCAGGACCTTCAGCGTGCATAGCGCGCCGGTTGCCTCGTCCAGCGCGCAGAAGTCGATGAAGGTGCCGCCGATATCCACACCCAGCCGCCAGCCCATGCGCGCGCAACCTCTTCCCGGGAACCGCGCCGACTCTATCCGACCGCGCGGGCAGCGCGTAAATCCCGGAGTCGGGGGCTGCGGATAAGGCCGCCTTATATCGTGGCCTTCACCAGCCCGCGGGCGGCAGGCGAGGCGGCATAGTCGCGCAGCGCCTCCTGCAGCAGGCTGCGCAGCTTCTCTTGCGCGAGGGAGAGCGGCTTACGGGTGCCGGTCATCAGCGTTATCGGCAACGCGATGCGCGGGCGGAAGGGCCGCACCACCAGCCCGCTGAAATCGTCCCACGGCAGAAGTCCGTCCACCAGCGCGATCCCGATGCCCTGCCGCACGAAGGACAGCGCGATCACCGAGACATCGATCTCGACCTGCGGCCGGAAGGCCAGCCCCTCCTGCGCCAGCCCGCGAGAGAGCAGCTCGCCCGGCAGATTATCGGCGCGGTAGGAGATCAGCGTTTCGCCTGCCAGCTCGGCCGCACCGACAGATTTGCGCATGGCCAGCGCATGACCCGCCGGCAGCACGCAGACGATTTCGCTGCCGCCGACCGTCTCGGTGCGGATCAGCGGCTGCGGCCGGTCGCTCATCGCCACGCCGAGATCGGCGTCGCCGCGGCCGAGCATCTCGGTCAGCACGCTCACCGGCACCACGTTGGAAACCAGACGCACCGCCGGGCAGGCCTTGCGGAACGCCTGCAAGGCGCGCGGCACGAAGGAAAGCGCCGGCGGCGCCGAGCAGGCGAGCCGCACGGTTCCCGCCTGGCCGCGCCGCAGCTCCATCGCGAAGCGGCGGAAGCCCTCGAAGTCTCGGTGCAGTCGCTCGGCCTCGGGCAGGAGCTGCTCGGCTTCCGGCGTCGGCACCAGCCTTCCACGCTGGCGCTGGAACAGCTTGAAGCCGAGCTGGTCCTCGGCATGCAACAGCAGTTGGCTGAGCGCGGGCTGCGACACACCCAGCGCAGCCGCCGCACCGGTCAGCGTGCCGCACCGCATGATGGCGCGAAAGGCCTCGATCTGGCGGGCGTTCATGGCGCGTATCCGACTCCGGGCATAAGGCCACATTATGCATCCCTGCGGACTGGGTTGTTTACAGTGGATCGGAGGCGTCGGTAGCCTTCCCGCCTTGAGGTGGGGCCGTGCCGGACTCCCCGGGGCGGCGCCGTGCAAGCAACCGGAGAAGCCTCGATGCCCCATCCGTCCAGCCCATCGCTCCGGCGTCGACTGCTCGCCGCTCTTGCCCTGCTGGTCGCCGCACCCGCCCTTCCGGTGGCAGCACAGCCGGCTTGGCCGAGCCAGCCGATCCGGATCGTCGTGCCCTTCGGCCCCGGCGGCGGCACCGACATCTCGATCCGCGCCATGGCGCCGCGCCTGAGCGAGTTCCTCGGCGTGCCGGTCGTTATCGAGAACCGGCCGGGCGCGGGCAGCACGGTCGGCACCGACCATGTCGCGAAATCGGCGCCGGATGGCTACACCTATGTGCACGCGACGCTTTCATCCACGGGCATTGCGGCGGCTCTCTACCGCAACCTGCCGTATGATCCGGTGCGCGACCTGGCGGCGGTGGCGCCGACGATTTGGGTGCCGCTGACGCTCTGCGTCACCACGCGCGGCTGGAACATCCGAACCGCCGAAGAGCTGATCAGCACGCTGCGCGCCAGCCCGGGGCGCTACCAGTTCGGCAGCAACGGCGTCGGCGCGACGGGGCATCTTGCCAGCGCCAACTTCGCCACCCGCATCGGCGCGCAGCTGGAGCACGTGCCGTACCGCAGCGGCGCGCAGACCATCGCGGCGCTGCTCGCGGGCGAGATCCACTACATGCACGACATCTACGGCCTGCTGCGGCCACATCACGAATCCGGGCAGGCGCGCTGCCTGTTCGTCACCGCCGAAGAGCGCTCTGACCAGCTGCCAGGCGTGCCGACGATGCGCGAAGCAGGGGTGCCGGAGTACAGGGCCTATTCCTGGTTCGGCTTGTTCGCCGCCGCGGCCACGCCACGCCCGATCATCAACCGCATGGCCGCCGCGGTGGAGCACGCGCTGGCCGACACCAACGTCGCCGAGCGCTTGAACCAGATGGGCACGCCGCCGATGCGCGGCTGGACCCCCGAACGGTTCGCCGCCTTCGTGCAGGAGGAAGTCACCGCCTGGCGTCCGCTTGTCGAGGCCTCCGGCGCACGCGCCGACTGACCGGAGTACATGCCGTGACGCAGGGCCCCACTGCAATCCTTGCCACCTGGTGCGCAGAGGCGCCGCGTGACTGGTCGGCCGCCTGCCGCGACGGCGCGCGGCGCGCCGTCCTCGACACGCTCGCGGTGATGCTGGCCGGCCAGTCGGAGCCGGCCGTCGCAGCGGTGCGGCGCGGCAGTGCCGGTTGGGGCAGCGGCGGCTGCTTCGTCGTTGGCGCGGCAGGCGGCATGCCCGCGCCGGCGGCGGCGCTGATCAACGGCACTGCGGCGCATGCGATCGATTACGACGACGTGCTCGAACCCTCGATGTCGCACCCAAGCGCCGCGCTGGTGCCGGCGCTGCTTGCGCTGGCGGAGACCACCGGCGCCGGCGCGGCCGAACTGCTGGACGCCTATCTCGTCGGGTTCGAGGTCATGGCGCGGCTCGGCGAGGCAATGAACCTGGAACATTACCGGCGCGGCTGGCACACCACGCTCTCGCTCGGCAGCCCCGGCGTGGCGGCGGCCTGCGGGCGGCTGCTCGGGCTGGATGCACGGCGGATGGCGATGGCGCTCTCGCTCTCCACCAGCATGGCCGGCGGATCGAAGCGCCAGTTCGGCACCGCGGCGAAGCCGCTGCATGCCGGGCTCGCCGCCAAGAATGGGATGATCGCGGCGCAGCTGGCCGCGGCCGGCCTGGAAGGCATCGAGGAAGCGTTCGACGGGAAGTGGGGCTACCTCGAGATGATGGCCGGTGACGCAGCGCCCGGCTTCGCCGGGCTTGCCGACCGGCTCGGCGCACCGCCGGCAATGGAGCAGTACGGTGTATGGCTCAAGGCATATCCCTGCTGCGCTTCCACGCACCGGCCAGTCGATGCGCTGCGCAGGCTGCGAACGGATGCTGCGGATGTGGTCCGGATCGAGGCGTTGGTCTCGGGCATTGCCGCGGCCAATCTGCGCTACCGGGTGCCGACGACCCCTTCGGAGGCACGCTTCAGCCTGCCCTACTGCCTCGCTGCGACGCTGGAGGATGGTTCGCTGAGCATGGCGAGCTTCACCGAGGCGGCCATCGCGCGATCCTCCATCGCGGCCATGATCGAGCGCATCGAGATGCGCGTGGATCCTGAGCTGCGCAGTGACCTGCCAGTCACGGAATCGTCCGAGCGCGCCACGCTGCTGGTCTCTCTGGCAGGTGGCGACACGCGGCGAGAGGTGCGGGTCGTGCCGCATGGTCACCCCGACGACCCGCTGGGCGAGGACGAGCTCGGCGCCAAGTTCCTCGATTGTGCCCGCGACGCCCTGCCGCCGGAGCGCGCCGCGGCGGCGCTGGAACGGCTGCAGCGCTTTGAGAAGCTGAACCGCATGGAGGAGGTCACGACGCTGCTTCGCGCGTGACGCAACAGGGAGGGACGAGAATATGGGACCCCAGGATGCCAGCCGCCCACCCAGCCGCCCACCGGGCATGCGCCGTCGGAGCCTCGTCGCGCTCTCCGCCTCGGGGCTCGCCCTGCCCGGCCTCCTGCGAGCGCAGGAGGCACCGTTTCCCAACCGCCCCATCCGGGTGATCGTGCCCTACGGCGCCGGCGGAGCCACCGACGTCACGATGCGCGTGCTGGCGCCGAAGCTTTCTGAGATCCTCGGTCAGTCGGTCGTGGTGGAGAATCGCGTCGGCAGCGGCGGCACCGTGGGCACCAACTATGTCGCGCGCTCCGCGCCCGATGGCTATACGCTGGTCTGCGCTGCGCTGTCGGCGGTCGGCATCGCCGTGCACCTCTACTCTAACCTGCCCTACGACCCGTTACGCGACCTCACCGCGATTGCACCAACGGTCTATGTGCCGCTCGCCCTCGCGGCGACGACGCGCGGCTGGAACGTGCGCACCGCGCAGGAGCTGATTGCGGAGCTGAAGGCGAATCCCGGCAAGTACCACTACGCCAGCAATGGCGTCGGCACGACCAGTCACTTGGCCGGCGCCAACTTCGTCGCGCATACCGGCACAAACGTGGTGCACGTGCCCTATCGCAGCGCCGGCGCCGCATTTACCGCACTGCTCGCCGGCGAGGTGCAGTTCACGCATGAGGTGCTGAGCGCGCTGAAGCCGCATCAGGAGAGCGGCGGCGCACGCGTGCTGTTCGTCGCCAGTGACCAGCGCTCGCCGGTCATGCCGGAGGTGCCGACGCTCGCCGAGGCGGGCTTGCCGCCGTACAAGGCCTATTCCTGGTTCGGCCTGTTCGGCCCTGCCAACATGCCGGCTGAGCTGGTCGCGAAGCTCAACAGCGCAGTGGACCGCGCGCTGGCGGATCCGGAAACCGGACCGCGGCTGGTCTCGCTCGATGCTGTACTGATGCGCGGCTACTCGCCGCAGCGCTTCGCGCAGTACCTGCGCGACGAGATCGCGGCGTGGGAGCCGCTGGTGCGCGCGTCCGGGGCGCGGGTGGAATAGCCCATCAGCCGCCCGTGTCACGCCGCGTGGCATGCGCAAGCAGCTCCGTGGCGAAAGCCTCCGCCAGCCGGTCGCGGCCACCGCCACGCGCGCGCAGCAGCAGGTACCGGAAGGGTACGGCCGGCGCAAAGGGGAGTGCAACGATCGGCAGCCCGCGTGCCTCGTCCGCCGCCACCAGCGGATTGACCAGCGCGACGCCGAGCCCCGCCGCGACAAGGCGACAGAGAGTTGCGCTGTACGGTGTCTCCAGCCGGATGCGCGGCTCGACTCCCGCCGTGCGGAACACCTGCTCGGAACTGTGCCGCGTGCCGTCCTCCAGCGCGAGCGCAAGGAATGGTTCCTCAGCGATGTCACCTGGGCTGACCGGCGTGCGGCGCCGCGCCAGGCGGTGGCCGCGCGGCACCACCAGCACGCCCGGCAAGGTCAGGAACTCCTCCTCCTCCACGGCCGGGAAGCCACTGCGCGGCGCGGCAAGGCCGAAATCCGCCTGTCGCGTTGCCACCCATTCGTAGACGGTGGTGGAAGGGCGCACCTGCAACGCCACCGTCGCCGCCGGCCGGCTCCGCAGGAAACGGGCGAGCGCATCCACCATCACTCCCCCGGCCAGCGCCGGCAGACAGGCCAGGCGCAGCCGTCCGGTGCCGAAATTGCGGATGTCCTGCGCCGCCACGCGCAACCGGTCGAGACCGCTGAAAGCACGCTCCACCTCGCGCAGGAATGCCTCGCCTTCCGGCGTGAGGCGTGCGGCACCCTGTCCGCGCAGGAACAGCGGGAAGCCGATGCCCGCCTCCAGCCGCGCCACGGAACGCGTGAGCGAAGGCTGCCCTACGTTCAGCGCGCGCGCGGCGCGGGAGAAGCCGCCATGCCGCGCCACGGCGTGGAAGGCCTCCACCTGCTTCAGCTCCATCCGCCCCTCCATGCCTTTGTCGCATGGAAGCTGCGACACAAGGCATTTGACGGCATGGATGCGGGCGCGCGTCAATGCGCCGCATGGAAGGTGCGGCGATCCGGCGCAATCCCGACCTGCTCGGCTTCCGGCCACTCGATGGCGGCCCGGACCTGCCCGTCGGCGACTGGCCCGAAGGCTGCCCACGCGCACGAGCCGCCGGCACGCCCACCAGCCTTGCCGCCATCTACGCGCCGCGCGAACGCAGGCTGCCGCCGCCGGGTGCCCGCATGGCGGAAGCCGGCGATTGGCTTCCCTATCTGCGCTGGGACGGGATGGGCGAAGGGGGCACGCCACTCATCGAATTGCGTGCGCCGGACTCGCTCGGCTCGCTCGCCGTGAAGGCCGAGTGGATGAACCCGACCGGCAGCCACAAGGACCGCATGTCGCCGCTGGTCCTCGCCCGCGCGAGGGAGATCGGCGCGCGCGGCGTGGTCTGCGCCTCCTCGGGCAATGCGGGCGTGTCGCTCGCGGCGTATGCGGCACGCGCCGGCCTGGAATGCTGCGTCGTGGTGACGCCGGCCGTGCCCGACGCGGTGCGTCGCGCCCTGCATGCCCACGGCGCGCGCGTGCTCGGCGCACATGACAGCACCGCGCGATGGACCGTCGCGGCAAGGCTGGCGGCGGAAGGTTGGTATCCCGCCACCAATCACGCCTTGCCCGCCGTCGGCAGCAGCGCCTGGGGCGTCGAAGGCTACCGCACGCTCGCCTTCGAGATTGCGGCCGCAATGTCGGACGGGGTGGACGCCATCTTCGTACCGACGGCACGCGGCGACACCATCTGGGGCCTCGCCACCGGCTTCGCAGCGCTGCGCGAAGCGGGTCTCTCGCGGCATGCCGTGCCGCGGCTGATCGCGGTGGAGCCTTTCCCGCGACTCACCGCGGTGCTCGCCGGGCGTGCGCGTATCACCGATGTTTTCTCCGGCAACACGCGCCAGGCGTCCACCGCCGGTGCGACGACCACCGACCAGGCGCTGCGCGCGGTGCGCGAGTCCGGTGGCGCGGCGATCGTTGTGGACGACGCGGAAGCGGAGGCCGCGCAGGCGGCCCTTGCCGCACGGCACGGCCTGTTCCTTGAACTGTGCGCTGCCGCCTGCTTCGCAGCGCTGCCCCGTGCGGCCAACCTGCTGCCGGATGGAGCACGCGTGGTGCTGATCGGCACCTCCGCCGGCATGCGCGACACCGCCACTGCGCCGCCGCCGCTGTTGGAGATGGCTGCATGATCGGCTCTGCCTTCCATCCCGGCTTCCTCGCCCAGCCCTATTGGTGGGAAGCTGCGCCTCCCGAGACGGCGCGTGACGAACCACTGCCGAAGCGCGTCGACCTGGTCGTCATCGGCAGCGGCTTTGCCGGCCTCTCCGCGGCGCTGGAAGCGGCGCGTGGCGGTGCTTCCGTGGCGGTGCTGGATGCCGGGCCACTCGGCGGCGGTGCCTCCTCGCGCTCAGGCGGCATGGTGAGTTCCGGCCAGAAGCTGGTGCTGACCGCGGCACTGAAGGGGCTGCCGGCAGAGAAGCAGCTCGCCGCGCTTGAGGACAGCAAAGCCACCTTCGAATTCCTGAAGGACCTGATCACCCGCGAGAAGCTGGACGCCGACCTGCAGCTCTGCGGCCGCTTCTTCGGCGCCTTCGCGCCGAAGCACCTGGAGACGCTGAAGCGCAACGCGGAGACGCTTCATGCGCGCACCGGCGTCACCATCCGCATCCTCTCGCGCGAAGAACAGCACGAGGAGGTGGGGAGCGACTACTTCCATGGCGGCTTCGTCGTGGAGGATTATGGCGGCCTGCATCCCGCCAAGCTGAACCGCGCCCTGCGCGAGGCGGCCCGCGCCACGGGCGCGCGGCTGTTCAGCCATGCCCGCGTGCTCGGCACGCTGCGCGACGGCGACGGGCACAAGGTGTCCACGGAGCGCGGCGAGGTCCGCGCGCAGCACGTGCTCTATGCCACCAACGGCTATACCGACACCTCAAGCGCCTGGCTGCAGAAGCGCCTGGTGCCGGTGATGAGCTACCAGATCGCGACCGAGCCGCTTCCGCCAGGCATGATGGATCGCTTGATCCCACGCCTCCGGATGGTGACCGACAGCCGCAAGGAGCTGACCTACACGCGTCCCTCGCCGGACGGCACCCGCATCCTGTTCGGCTGCCGTCCCCGCGCGTTGCAGGTGGAGCCGCAGCGCCTGGCGCTGGCGCTGCGCGCGCGCATGCTCCGCTTCTGGCCGGAGCTGTCGCCCATCCGCATCACCCATGCCTGGGGCGGCTATGTCGCGATGACGGCAGATCGCATCGCGCATGTGACGGAGAAGAACGGCGTGATGCACGCGGTCGGCTGCAACGGCAACGGCGTGGCACTGATGACATTCCTCGGCTGGCACGCCGCGCAGCTGATGCTCGGCCGCACCAACCGGCGTGCCTTCTTCGCCGACATCCCCTTCCCGGCCGTGCCGCCGCTGACCAACACCGCGGCCTTCGTGCAGCTGGCCAGCGCCGCCTACCACCTCCGCGACTTCACCGCCAACCCGGGCGAGGTCGTGGCCGAACGGCTGGGACGACCCCGCCGGAGCACCACCACAACCACGAAGGAGGCAAGAGAGTGAGGATATTCCGCAGGAGTCTGGCAGCGAGTGCGCTGCTGCTCGGTCTCGCGGCCGGGCAGGCGCTGGCACAGCAATTGCCACCACTGCCGCAATCCATCCGCGAGCAGGGCGTGCTGCGAGCCGGCGTGCGCTGCGACCAGCCGCCCTACGGCTTCCGCGGCCCCGATGGCGGATACGCCGGGGTGGAGGTGGAGATGGCGCGTCAGATGGCCGCCTGGGCCTTCGGCAGCGCCGACAAGATCGAGCTGCAATGCGTCACCGCCGCCAACCGCATCCCGCAGCTCAACGCCCGCCGCGTGGACCTGCTGATCGCCACCCTCGGCGTCACGCCCGATCGCGCGCGGGTGGTCGACTTCTCCGAGGCCTATCGCTGGGGCGGATCCGACCTGCTGGTGCGTCGCGACAGCCCGATCCGCGGCCTGGACGACCTGCAGGGCCGCACGGTCATCATGCTGAGCGGCACCACCCAGGCCGCCTGGTTCGACGCCAACATGCCGAACCTCAACACGCTGCGTCTCAACACCGCCTCGGACGCGCTGCAATCCCTGCTGCAGGGGCGCGGCGAAGCCTATGCGCATGATGCGGCGACGCTGATCGTCATCGCCGCGCGCGACCAGAACCTGCGCCTGGTGGGCGAGCCCTTCGCGGTCTCCGACGCTGCCGTCGGGCTGCGCAAGAACGAGCCGGAGTGGATGGCCTGGATCAACGCCGCGCTGGCGCGGATGAAGTCCGAGGGGCTCTACACCCAGTGGCTCGAGAAATGGGTGCCGGCGGAGATCCGCGGGCCCTACACCGCGGCATTCACGCAGCCGCGGCCGAACGCCCGCTGAGCCACGGCTTTGGAATTCGACGTCGCCTATCTGGTGAAGCAGTTGCCGGCGCTACGCGCCGGCTTCCTGCTCACCATCCAGATCAGCCTGATCGCAATGGTGATCTCCATCGTGATCGGGCTGGTCTGCGCCAGCATGCGGGTGATGCGCGTGCCGGTGCTGGCGCAGCTCGTCGCGGCGTATGTCGAGTTCATCCGCAACACCCCGCTGCTGGTGCAGCTGTTCTTCGTGTTCTTCGGCCTGCCCGCGCTCGGCCTCACGTTGTCGCTGTTCTGGTCCGGGGTGCTGGCGCTCACCCTATGGGCCGGCGCCTTTCAGACCGAGAACGTGCGCGGCGGCCTGGCTGCGATCGCGCCCGGTCTGCGGGAGGCGGGGCGCGCGCTCGGCCTCTCGCGCGGGCAGTACCTTCGGCTTGTCGGCCTGCCGCTTGCGGTGCGTGTAGGACTGCCCTCGATGCTCAACACCTGCGTCTCGCTCGTGAAGAACAGCGCCTATGTCTCGGCGATCGGCCTGCGTGACCTGGCGGGGGTCGCCTTCGACCGCATCGCCAGCGACTTCCGCGCCTTCGAAATGCTGGCCGTGCTGCTGGTGGGCTATCTCGTCCTGGTGCTGTCGCTCAGCTTTGCCGTGCGGGTCATCGAGCATCGGTTGCAGGCGCCCTTCCGCGCATGAGTTACAGCCTCGCCCTCATCGTCGAGAACGCGCCGCTGCTGCTGATCGGCCTGCGCGCAACGCTGCTGCTCGCCGCGGTCACGCTGCTCTCCTCCACCATCCTGGGCGTGGTGCTCGGCACGCTCGCCACCGTGAAGCCGCGCTGGGTGCGCGTGCTGGTCGCGCTCTACGTCGAGACCTTTCGCGATATCCCGTTGATCGTCACCATCTTCACCATCTTCTTCGGCGCGCCCTTTCTCGGCGTGCCGCTGGAGCCATTCCCCGCCGTCGCACTCGGCCTCTCCCTGTGGGGCGGCGCGAATGGGGCGGAGATCGTGCGCGGCGGCATCAATGCCGTGCACAACGGCCAGCGCGAGGCGGCCACCGCGCTCGGCCTCAGGCTGTGGAAGATCTACCTGCTGATCCTTTGGCCGCAGGCATTGCGCGCGGTACTGCCTGCCTTCACCGGGCTGCTGGCGCTGATCGTGCAATCCACCTCGCTCGGCGCGCTCGTCGGCGTGACCGAGTTCCTCAAGGCGGGCGGCCTCATCATCGAGCGCAGCACGGTGATGCAAGGCATTAATCCGGCCTTTGGGATCTACACCTTCGTGCTGCTCGTCTACTTCTCCATCTGCTCGGTCCTCACCTGGCTGTCGCGCCGGCTCGAACGCCGGCTCGGCCGCTCCTCCACCAGCACCATCCGCGCGCCCGACGCGTCGAGCCTCTGAGTCCCCTTCCGGAGTAGCCCCATGTCGCACGCATCCAAGGTCAGCCGCCGCCTCGCCCAGGGGATTGCGCCGGAGGTGCTGGAGCACATCTACACCCCACGCCTGGCGGGCGAACTGGTGCTCACTTTCCCCTATCTCGGCGCGCTGAACGCCGCGCATCTCGTCATGCTTGCGCGCCAGGGCATCGTGACGCCGGCGCAGGCTGCCGCGATTGCCCGCGGGCTGCTGAAGATGGAGGACGAGGGACCCGATGCGATCACGCCCGACCCGGCGCTGGAGGACGCCTACTTCAACGTCGAGGCGCGACTGATCGCGCTCGTCGGCGCCGATCCCGGCGGCCGGCTGCATATCGCGCGCAGCCGAAACGACCTCTCCGCTGCGCTCGACCGGTTGCGTGTGCGCGACGCGGTGCTGCGCCTGCTCGACGGCGCCGCCGCGCTGCGCCGTACCCTGATCGCTCGCGGCGCGCTTTTCGCCGAAGTGGTGATGCCTGGCTACACGCATCTGCAACCCGCACAGCCTATCACCTTCGGCTATTATCTCACCGGCCTCGCCTCCGCGCTGGAGCGCGACGCGGCGCGGCTGCTGGATGCCTGGCCCCGGCTCAACCTTTCGCCGATGGGCGCTGCGGCGCTCGCCACCACCACCTTCCCCGTGGACCGTGCGCTGACGGCGCGGCTGCTCGGCTTCGAAGGGCTCCTCGAGCACGGGCTGGACTGCGTCGCCAGCCGGGATTTCTCGGTGGAGGTGGTTGCGGCCGCCGCGCAACTCGCCCTCACGCTGAGCCGCTTCGCCGAGGACATGCATGTCGCGGTCAGCCACGAATTCTCCTCGATCGAGTTCCCGGACTCGGTCTGCGGCACCTCCTCGATCATGCCGCAGAAGAAGAACCCGGTCGTGCTCGAGCACCTGAAAGGCAAGGCCGGGCATGTCGTGGCGGCCTTCGCCTCGGCCGGCGCAATCATCCGCGGCAGCCACTTCACCAATACGTTGGATGCGCACCGCGAAGGCCAGGCGATGATCTGGCCGGCGCTCGCCGAGACGGAGCGGGCGCTGGCGCTTGCCGGCATCGCCGCGGCGACGGCGGAGCCGAACGCGGAGCTGCTGCTGGCCCGCGCACGGGCGAACTTCTCCACCGCAACCGACCTGGCCGATGCGCTGGTGCGCGGCGCCGGCATGGACTTCCGCACCGCCCACCACGTCGCAGGCGCGGTGGTGCGGCGGCTGATGGAGGCCGGGCGCGGCGCACATGAGGCGACGGTCGAGATCGTGGACGCGGCGGCCGTGGAGGTTGCCGGTCGGCCGGCGGACCTGGATGCCAGCGCGGTGGCGCAGGCTCTGGATCCCACCCGCTCGGTCGCCGCGCGCACCGTGCCCGGCGGCACGGCGCCCGCAGAGGTGCGGCGCATGGCCGCCCGCATGAGGGAACAGCTGACGGCAGACGAGGCGCGCGTCGGAGCATGGCGCGAAAGGCTGGCGGCGGCTGCGTCGGAGCGCCAGGCAGCGCTGCGCGCCCTCGCCGCCGGTTGAAGCGTCAGCGCTACCAGCCCAGCGCGTAGCCGGGCCGGCGCGGATCGGCGCCGGCCGTCAGGATGCCTGTGCCGAGGTCAGCGTGGATTGCGCAGACCGCCCCGGCCCGCCAGATCCGCTCCGGCCACCAGGTCACCTGGTGGCCGCGCGCCGCCAGCGCCTCGCCGGTGGCGCGCGCGATCCGCGCCTCGATGCAGAGGCGCCCGGGATGGTAGGCGTGCGGCTCGAAGCTGTCCGGGAAGCTGTAGGTGGCGATGCGCGGGTGCTCCACCGCGTCCTGTGGGTCCATCCCGAACAGCAGCACGTTCAGCAAAGTCTGCAGCATCGCCTGGGTCTGGACGTCGCCGCCCGGCGTGCCGAAAGGCAGCACGAAGCGTCCGGGTGCGACCGCCATCGCCGGATTCGGGGTGAGTCGCGGCCGCTTCCCAGGGGCGAGCCGGCTCGGATGCCCCGGCGTGGTCCAGGATTGCGAGCCACGGGAAGAGGGGCAGAGCCCGGTGCCCGGCACGACAGGCGTGTCGTTCGAGACATCGCTCGGCGTGGCGGAGACGGTGTTGCCCCAGCGATCCACGACGCAGATGTAGGAGGTGTCGCGCGGCAGGTCGCACGGCGGGCCTTCGCGCCACGCCGCCCCGGCGCCCGGTGCCGTGCCACGCGGCGCGGCGCCAGGCGGCGTGCCGGCGGGCGGCATCTCCGGCCAGGCGCGGGCGGGATCGACCTGCGCGCGGCGCGCGGCGCCATAGACGGGGTCGAGCAGGCCGGCGATCGGCACATCCACGTGGTTCGGATCACCGTAGAAGGCCTCGCGGTCGGCGAAGGCGAGCTTCCGCGCCTCGGCGATCCAGTGCAGGTAGTCCGCGGAGTTGTGGCCCGCCGCCTGCAGCGCCGCCGCATCGAGGATGTTGAGCGCCTGCCCCAGGGCCGGCCCCTGGCACCATGGCCCGCAGGTATAGACGTCGGCACCCGCGCATCGTGCCGAAGCGGGCGAGCGCGGTGATCCAGGCATCCGGTGCGGCGGGCACCACGGTGCGCAGCACGCCATCCGGAATCGCGCCGTTGTGGTTGCGCAGGAACAGCTCGGGATCCGTCGCGGCGGGCCAGGTGCCCAGGCCCGCGATGGTCCACACCTCGCCATCGCCCATGCGCAGCATGATCGGCGCGACGCCGGCGACGTTGACGATATCCGGTTGCAGCACGCCCAGCGCGATGCCGCCTGCCACTGCCGCATCCACGGCGTTGCCGCCGGCTTCCAGAATGGCGAAGGCGGCATGCGCCGCGCCGTAATGGCCTGCCGAGACCATGTGGCGCGTGCCGCGCAGCGCCGGGCGCTGCGCATAGGTCTCACCAGCTTCGCGGGTCGTCATGCTCATCGGCGTCGATCCTACCGTGGCAGGTGGCCGATCCGGTCCATCAGCGCCGTCAGCCGCCGCATGCCGGCCAGCATGGCCTCCGACGCGGCGCCGCGCGAGCCGGGATCAGCGTCCACTCCGGTGTTGGCCAGCGCCGTCTTCACCGTGGGCTCCGTCACCATCGCCTGCAGCTCCGTGTTCAGCCGCGCCAGCACCGGTTCCGGTGTGCCGGCGGGCGCGGCCAGCGCATACCAGCCGGCGGAATCATAGCCGGGCACGGTCTCGGCGATGGCGGGGATGTCGGGCGCGCTCGGACTGCGGCGTGCGCTGGTCACACCGAGCGCGCGGAAGTGCCCCGCGAGCAGGGTCGGCATGGCCCCGGCCAGACTCGGGCAGTGCAGCTCGATCTGGCCGCTGATCGTGTCCGTCGTCGCCTGTGCCGTGGAGCTGTAGGGAATCTCCTCCAGCTGGATCTCCGCCATGGATTTCAGCAGCTCCATGCCGATCCAGGATCCGGACCCCGGGCCGGAGGAGGCATAGCGCAGCCGGCCCGGCGCCTTCTTCGCCTCCGCGATCAGCTCGGTGATCGAACCGATGGTCACGCGCGGCCCGGTGACAAGCACGTTGGGCGCGAACCCGATGGTGCCGACCAGCGCGAAATCCTCTACTGGGTTGAAGGCCACCTGGCGGAACAGCCGCGGCGCGATGCTGGTGGAGGTGGACATGAGCAGCAGCTGCGGCCGAGATGTGCGCGGAACAGCCGCTCGAGCTGCCGCACGGAGACGCCTGCGCTGTGGGCGAGCTCCGCGCGCGGCAGCGGATCCTCCAGCGCCTCCTCCATCTCCGCCAGCACCTGCAGCAGGCCGGGATGGCCGACCTCGTAGCGCTCGCGCAGACTCATCCGCTGCGGCTCGTCCTTGTCGCGCGGACGGGTATGCAGGAACCACTCCGCGACCGCGTGCGCCAGCGGCCGTCCGTATTCCGCCTCGATCAGCGCCACCGCCATGTCCAGCGCGGCGGTGCCGCCGGAGCAGGTGCAGCGCTCGCGGTCGATCTCGTAGAGCGACTGCGTGTGCAGCAGGTCCGGGAAACGCTCCCGCATTGCCGGGATATATTCCCAGTGCGCCGTGCAACGGTAACCGGAGAGCAGGCCCGCGCGCGCCAGGATCTCCGTTCCGCCGGAGACGCCTCCGATGCGGATGCCGCGCGACGCCTGGGCGCGCAGCCAGGCGAGCGTCGCGGGATCCTCGAACTCCGTCGGGTTGCCACCGGCGCAGAGCAGCAGGTCGTCCACCTCGCAAGGCCGGTCGATGCCCTGGTCGGGCAGGATCGCGATGCCATTCGAGGCTTCCACCGGGCGGCCATGGGGCGAGATGTGCCGCCAGGTGTAGAGCGCCTCCTCCGCCAGTTCGTTGGCAGCGCGGTAGGGCTCCATCGCGCAGCCATAGGCCAGCACCGCGAAGCCCGGGATGAGGAGGAAGCCGATGCGACGCGGTCCGCTGCGCCCGTTGTGCCGCACCGGCACGCGCGGGCGCCGGTCGCGTCCGCGCGGATCGGGTGGGCCGGAGGTGGCCGGCAGGGAGCGGGCCGTCGCCATGGCGTGGATCCTGCCCATATCCCGTGCCGCGCGTCACGTCGTTGCGGACACCTCGCAGCCGAATTCCGCTGCGGCTTCCAGCACGTCATGCGCCAGGCTCTCGCCGAAGGAGCGGTAGCACGCGATGTGCCAGGCGTCCTCCGCCGTCGGCGGACGCCAGAGCGTGACGCCCATATGGCCCGCGAGCGTCAGCGCGGCGGCGCCGGGCGGGAAGACCGACTCATCCAGATCGATGGGGACGAGCTTTGCCAGCATCTCGCGCACGGCAGGGCCGGAGAGCCGCAGCACGGCGCGCGCTCCAGTCAGGTCGGTGACGGAGGCGGCGCCACCTAGCTGGGCGGCAAGAGCACGCGCAAAGCCGAAGCGCGCGACGTCCTCGCGCCCCGCATCCAGGGCGAGCCACTGTCCAGGCCCGGTCCAGACCAGCTCGAGCGCACCGGCGGCGGTGCAGCCGGCGCGCTGCGGCAGAGCCAGGCCGAAGCCATCCAGCAGCGCAATGGCCAAGGCGGCGTCCTGGCCGGCGCGCAGCGCGAGCGAGGCGGCCGCCAGGTCGCCGCGCTCGGTCACCGCCACACCCGGGGCGCCGTCGGCACGGCCATGCCGGCCCGGCGGCAGATGCCCGGCCAGCGGCGAGCGCGGTAGCATCGTGAGATCAGCCACGGGTCCGACCTCCCTCCGGATCGACGAAGACTGGCGAACAGACCTCCGCATCCATATCGCCATTGCGCAGGGGATCGAGCACGCGGATCCGCTGCCCGACGCGCTCCGCGCCGCGATCCAGCAGCGCCAGCGCGATCGGCATGCCGAGCGTCGGCGAGTGGCAGGCCGAGGTCACGTAGCCCTGGCCGTTCGATGTCACGACCTGCGCCCCGATCTCGTAGAGATGCGCGCCGGCGCGGATCGGCGAGCGCCCGTCCGCCGGCTTCAGCCCGACCAGCACATGCCGCGCCGGATCCACCAGCGCCGGACGCTCGGCCAGGCGGCGGCCGATGCAGTCCTTCTTCGTGGACACCATCTTCCCGAGGCCGATGTCGCGGGCCGTGGTCTGCCCGTTCAGCTCCCCGCCGGCCGGATGCCCCTTCTCGATGCGCAGCACGCCGAGCGCCTCGGTGCCATAGGGCGTGACGCCGAGCGGCGCGCCGCGCGCCATGATGCGCTGCATCGCGGCCTCGCCGTAGTCGCCCGGCACACCGAGCTCATAGGCCAGCTCGCCGGAAAAGGAGAGGCGATACAGGCGGCACGGCACGCCGGCGACGCTCACCTCGATGCAGGCCATGTGCGGCAGTGCGCCGTTGGAGATGTCCGGCGCGGGATCGATCACCGCCGCCACCAGGTCGCGCGCACGTGGCCCGGCGATGGAGACCTGCGCCCAGGCATCGGTGACCGAGAGCAGTGAAACGTCCAGGTCCGGCCGCAGCACCTGGTGGCAGAACTCCATATGCTGCATCACCTTGCCGGCATTCGCCGTGGTGGTGGTGACGAAGAAGCGGTCGGGCGCGAGGCGCGCGACGGTGCCGTCATCCATCACGAAGCCGTCTTCGCGCAGCATCACGCCGTAGCGCACGCGACCAACCGCAAGGGTCGAGATCATGTTCCCGTAGACGAGATCGAGCAACGCCGCAGCACCAGGGCCGACCACCTCGATCTTGCCGAGGGTGGAGACGTCGCAGACGCCGACGCCGGCGCGCACGGCGAGAGCCTCGCGGTCCACGCTGTCGCGCCAGCCAGCCTCGCCGGGGCGGGCGTACCATTCGGCGCGGTACCAGGGCCCGACCTCGACGAAGCTGGCGCCGTTCGCGGCGGCCCAGCGATGCAGCGGCGTGCGACGCGCGGGGCGGAAATGCCGGCCGCGATGCGGGCCGGCAATGGCGCCGATGGCCACCGGCGTCCAGGGCGGGCGATGCGTGGTGGTACCGGTGCCGGGAATGCCGAGGCCGGTGATGTTGGCCATCACCGCCAGCCCCGTGACATTCGCCGTCTTGCCCTGGTCGGTCGCCATGCCAAGGGTGGTGTAGCGTTTCAGGTGCTCGACGCTGCGGAAGCCTTCGCGATGCGCCAGCGCGACATCCTTGTCCGTGACGTCGTGCTGGAAATCCACGAAGGCCTTGCCGTGTCCGCGTGGCACGTGGAAGAGCGGCGCGAGATCGCCCGGCGCGTCCTCCGCCCGCGGAATCGCCGGGCCGTTGCTCGCGAAACCGCAATCCCGCGCGGCCGCCACGCCCTCCCGCGCGCCCTCGGCCAGGGCGGTATGGGTGGAGAAGCGGCCACGCGCGGCGCCGGCAACGCCCATCCCGGCCGGCAGGTCGCCGGGCACGAAGGCATGGATCGCCTCGTCCCAGCGCGGCCGGCCGCCCAGATGGCAGGAGAGATGCAGCGAGGGATTCCAGCCACCGGCCATGGCGAGCAGGTCCGCTCCCACGCCCTCCTCGCCGCCCTGCGCGTTGGCGATCTGCACCGAGACCAGGTGCCGCCCGCCCTGCGTGCCGACTACACGTCCACCGACGACGAGCCGCGCGTCAAGCTGCGAAGCAAGCTGTGCCTGCGCTGCTGGCACCTCACGCCGTGCATCCACCACGGCCTCGATCCGCGCGCCGGCGCGGGCGAGGTCTGCGACGCTGCGCCAACCATCGTCGCCCGCGGTGAACACCACCGCACGCGCCCCGGGCAGCACGGCGAAACGGTTGACGTAGCTGCGCACGGCACCGGCGAGCATCACGCCGGGGCGGTCGTTGCCGCCGAACACTACCGGCCGCTCGATTGCGCCGGCGGCGAGCACGACGCGGCGCGCGACGATTTTCCAGTAGCGCTGCCGCGGCAGATGCGCCGGCGGCTGCGGCAGGTGGTCGGCCACGCGCTCCAAGGCCGTGACGACACCGCCATCGAGCAGCGCGAAGGCAGTGGTGCGGCGCAGGATCCGCACGCGCGGCAGCGTGGCGAGTTCCGACTCCACCTGCCGCGCCCATTCGGCGCCGGGGCGGCCATCCACCTCCTCGACTTCCGAGAGCAGCCTTCCGCCGACCGCCACATCCTCCTCCAGCAGCAACACGCGCGCGCCGGCGCGACCGGCGGCAAGCGCCGCCATGAGGCCGGCCGCACCGCCGCCCACGACCAGCACGTCACAATGCAGATGCGCGCGCTCGTATCGGTCGGGGTCCGGCCCGTCCGGCGCGCGGCCGAGGCCTGCGGCGCGGCGGATCAGCGGCTCGTAGAGCTTCTCCCAGAAGGAAGCCGGCCACATGAACGTCTTGTAGTAGAAGCCCGCCGCGATCAGTGGCGCGAAGAAGCCGTTCACCGCACCGAGGTCTAAGGCGAGCGACGGCCAGCGGTTCTGGCTGCGCGCCTCCAGCCCCTCGAACAGTTCGATCTGCGTGGCGCGCGTGTTCGGCTCCCGCCGTGCGCCGCTGTGCAGTTCCACCAGCGCGTTCGGCTCCTCCGCGCCGGCGGAGAGAATGCCGCGCGGACGGTGATACTTGAACGACCGCGCGACCAGCCGCACACCATTTGCCAGCAGCGCCGAGGCCAGCGTGTCGCCGGGATTACCGGCGAAGCGCTTTCCGTCGAAGCTGAAGGAGAGGGTACGCGTGCGATCGATCTGGCCGCCGGTCTTCAGCCGCCAGGGTTGCGTGGGCGCTGCCGCGCCGCTCGCAAGGTTCTCGCGAGCCGGCGTGACCGGCCCCTGCGGCGCGTTCATGCCGGCGTCTCCCGCGCCGCGCGCACGCCGATCACGGCATGGGTCCAGGTATCGCGCTCCACCACCAGCCAAGTGCGGCAGCCATGCTGGTGATGCCACAACTCGCGATGGACGCCGCGGGCGTTCTCGCGCTCATGCACATAGGCGACCCACGCCTCAAGCGGCGCATCGGGCGCGGGGCGCACGGGATCGGCGGCGCCGAGCACGGTGAACTCGTCATTGCCGCGCTCGCCGCAGTGAGGGCAGGTGATTCGCATGGTGGCGCTCTCAGTGAAGGTTCGCCTGGGCGCCGGCACCCTTCTCGTCCAGCACCGCGCCGGTGGCGAAGCGGTCGAGGCGGAAGCCGGCATTCAGCGCATGCGGCGCGCAGGTGGCGATGGTGTGCGCGAAGCACCAGCCCGAGGCGGGCGTCGCCTTGAACCCCCCATAGCACCAGCCGCAATTGAGGAAGAGACCGTCGATCGGCGTGCGGTCGATGATGGGCGAGCCATCCATGCTCATGTCCATCACGCCGCCCCATTGGCGCAGGTAGCGCAGGCGGGAGAAGGCGGGAAACAGCGCAACGCCGCTCTCCATCACCTCCTCCACAGCCGGCAGGCTGCCGCGCTGGGCGTACGTGTTGTAGCCGTCGATATCACCGCCGAAAACCAGGCCCCCCTTGTCGGACTGGCTGACGTAGAAGTGCCCCGCGCCGAAGGTGACGACCATGTCGAGCACCGGTTTCACCGCCTCGCTGACGAAGGCCTGCAGCACATGCGTCTCGATCGGCAGGCGCAGCCCGGCCATGGCGGCGACGCGGCCCGAATTGCCGGCCGCCGCAAGCCCGACGCGCTTCGCGCCGATGAAGCCGCGCGTGGTCTCGACGCCGGTGACGCGGCCGGCTTCCACGCGAATGCCGGCCACCTCCGTGTGCTGCAGGATGTCCACGCCGCGGCGGTCCGCGGCGCGCGCATAGCCCCACGCGACGGCGTCGTGCCGTACGGTGCCGCCGCGCCGTTGCAGCAGGCCGCCCTTCACCGGGAAGCGGGCGCTGTCCATGTCGATGCCGGGCACCATGGCGCGCACCGCCGCGGCGTCCAGCAGTTCCGCATCCACGCCCGCCAGCCGCATCGCATTGCCGCGACGCGCATAGGCGTCGCGCTGCGAATCGGAGTGGTATAGGTTCAGCACGCCGCGCTGCGAGACCATGGCGTTGTAGTTGATGTCCTGCTCCAGCCCTTCCCATAGCTGCAGCGACTTCTCGTAGAAGTGCGTGTTTGCCGGCAGCAAGTAGTTGGAGCGGATGATCGTGGTGTTCCGCCCGACATTGCCGGAGCCGACATAGCCCTTCTCCAGCACGGCGACGTCGGTGATGCCGTGCTCCTTCGCCAGATAGTAGGCGGTGGCCAGCCCATGCCCGCCGCCGCCGACGATCAGCGTGTCATAGAAGGGCTTCGGCGGCGGGTCGCGCCACGCCGGAGTCCAAAGCCTGTTGCCGGTGACGGCATTCTTCAGGAGGCTGAAGATCGAGTAGTGCATGTGCCCTGTTCCTCGGGGCGAAGTTTCGCAGGACCGCGCCGCTGCCCTTGCCTGCCGGCGACTTGGCCTTGCCCGCGACCGACTAGCCGCCCCAGACCTCGCCCAGGAAGCGCAGCCAGTTCTCGCCCAGCACGCCACGGATCCGCGTCTCGCTCCAGCCGCGGCGCTGCATGGCACGGGTGAGATTCGGGTAATCCGCCAGCGTCTCCAGCCCCTTGACGAAGGGCGCGGTGCCGCGCGTGGGCACCATCCGGCGTGCATAGCCCTTGTCGTGACGCAGCCAATCGAAGAAGTCCTCGCCGTAATCCTCGGTGAAGTCGGTGCCGATGCCGACATTCCCCTCACCGCAGAGGTTGATCACGTATTCGAAGACGTCGATGCAGTCGTCCAGCGTGCTCGCCGCACCGGTCTTCATGAATGGCGGATAGGTGGTGACGCCGACGAAGCCGCCGCACTCCACGATGAAGCGCAGCGCCGCGTCCGACTTGTTGCGCGGATGATCGTAGAGCCCTGCCGGGCAGATATGCGAATAGGCGCAAGGCTTCTTCGAATGCCTGATCGCGTCGTCCGCCGTCCTCGCCCCGACATGGGAAAGGTCCACCAGCATGCCGAGGCGGTTCATTTCCTCCACCACCTCGCGCCCGAAGCCGGAAAGGCCGCTGTCATTCTCCTCCCAGCAGCCGGCGCCGACCAGGTTCTGCGTGTTGTAGGTGAGTTGCACCACCCCGACGCCGAGCGCCTTGAACAGCTGCAGCGTGTCCAGCCGGTCCTCGATCGCGGAGGTGTTCTGGAAGCCCAGGATGATGCCGACCTTGCCGAGTTCCTTTGCCTTGCGGATGTCGGCGACGGAGTGGACCTGCATGAGGATGTCGGGCTGGTCGGAGATCGCACACTTGAACCTGGCGATGTTCAGCATCGTGTCTCGGAAATTCTCCCAGACGCAAACCGTGCAGTTCGCTGCGGTGAGTCCGCCGCGCTGCATGTTGGCATAGACCTTGGGGCTCCACTTCGAGACCACGAGGCCGTCGATCAGAACCTAGTTCCGGTGCAGATAATCGTCCATGAGGGGATGCCTTTCAGGGAACCAGCGATGCCGCCTGCCGGGAGGTCATGAACTGCACGCGCGGCCGGCCGCGCACATGCCGCAGGTGCCGCCGCAGCATGCGCAGTCGGCCGGGATGGCCGATCAGCTGTACATGCAGCGTCAGGTGGTAGAAGGCGCCCGGCGCTTCGTAGAGGCCGTCGAACTCCTCGGTCCAGACCTGCTCGGCATCCGTCGCCGGACGGATCACGCGCCCGATCTGCCCGCCGTAGAGAAAGTAGGGCGCATCGGCCAGATGCCACTGCACCGGTAGCTCCACCAGAGGAAGCGGCTTGCCGTCGCGCATGTGCCGATAGGGGCGCAGAGCGTCGTGGTAGTTGGTGGAGACGCTCACGCCATGCTTCAGCAGCAGGTCCAGCGTGCGCGGCGAGAACTCCCAGGACGGCGAACGCCAGGTGGTCGGTCGCTGGCCGGTGATGCGCGCGAGCGAGTCGAGCCCGGCCACCAGCTCGTGCTCCTCCTGCTCCGCCGTCAGGGTGTGCACAGGCAGGTGGGCATAGCCATGGCTGCCGATCTCGTGGCCGCGATCGGCGCAGAGCTTCACCGCATCGGGGTAGCGGTCCGCAATCATGCCAGGGACGAAGAAGGTGGCGCACACGCCGTGCTCGTCCAGCACATCGAGCAGCGGAGCTAGCCCCTCGCGGATGGCGAAGGCGCCGTGCGAGAGCAGCACCGGACGCTCCTTGTTCTCCGGCGCCTTGCCGACCCAGATCGCCTCCGCGTCCAGGCAGATCCCGACCACCACCGGAAAGATGTCGCTCATGCTGGGGTATCCTCAGTGAGATGGGCGAGCATCGGCCAGGACTCCGCCTCCTCGGCGAAGTGGCAGGCGGCGCGGCGGTCTCTGCCAATGACGCGCAGCGGCGGGTCCTGCTCGGCGCAGACGCGCCGCGCGACGGGGCAGCGCGTATGGAAGCGGCAGCCCGGCGGCGGCGAGAGCGGTGAGGGCGGATCGCCGCCCAGCGGTTCCGTGCGCAGCGCGCGCGCCAGCACGGGATCCGGCACCGGGCAGGCATTGATCAGCGCCGTCGAATATGGATGGCGCGGGCGTCGGAACAGTGCCTCCGTCGGGCCTTCCTCCACCACGCGCCCGAGATACATCACCACGACGCGGTCGCAGACCGAGCGCACCACGCCGAGGTCGTGCGTGATAAACAGCCAGACGACGCCGAGCTCGTCGCGCAGGCGCTGCATGAGCGAGAGGATCTGCGCACGGATCGAGATGTCGAGGGCTGAGACCGCCTCATCCGCCACGATCACCTCCGGCCGCACTGCCAGTGCGCGCGCGATCCCAATGCGCTGGCGTTGGCCGCCGGAGAACTGGTGCGGGTAGCGATCCAGGAACGCCACGCCCGGACTCAGGCCCACGCGATCCAGCAGCCGCGCCACCTCCGCGCGCATCTCTGCTTGCGGCACTATGCCGTGGATGCGGAGCGAGCGCGCCAGCGTGCCGAAGACCGTGCGGCGCGGATTCAAGCTGTCGAATGGATCCTGGAACACCATCTGCACGGCGCGGCGATAGGCGAGCATGTCCTTCCGATCGAGGCCGCTGACCTCCGCCCCGCGGAAGCGCACGCTGCCTGCACTCGGCGGCACCAGGCCGAGGATGCTGCGCGCCAGCGTCGTCTTGCCGCAGCCGCTCTCGCCGACCACGGCGACGATCTCGCCGGGCGCGACATCCACGCTCACGCCGTCCAGCGCCCGCACCCAGCGGCGCCCCCGGCCGAGCCAGCCTCCGCCGACGGGAAAGCGCACGTCCAGGTCGCGCACCTCAAGAAGCGACGGCATCGGACCCGCTCCTTGCATGCAGCCAGCAGCGGGCGGTGCGGCCTGGCGCCGGTTCCAGCAGCGGCGGCGCCTCGCGGTCGCAGGGAGCGAAGCGCGAGGGGCAGCGCGGATGGAAGCGGCAGCCGGAAGGCGGGGTCAGCAGGCTCGGGGGCTGGCCCTCGATGGCGGCGAAGTCGGCGACGCGGCGATGCGGCGGCAGAGCGGCAGCGAGCAGCGCACGGGTGTAGGGATGCTGCGGCGAACGGAACAGCTCGCGCACCTCGGCATGCTCGACAATCTGGCCGGCATACATGACATAGACGCGGTCGCAGTACTCCGCGACCAGGCCGAGATCGTGCGTGATCAGCAGCATCGCGCTGCCGAGTTCCCGCCGCAGCCCGGCCAGCAGGCGCATGATCTGCGCCTGGACGGTGACATCTAGCGCAGTGGTCGGCTCATCCGCCACCAGCAGCGCGGGGCGGCAGGCCACCGCCATGGCGATCAGCGCACGCTGGCGCATGCCGCCGGAGAGCTGGTGCGGGAAGTTGCGCGCGACCGCCACCGGATCGGGAATGCGCACGCTGCGCAGTGCTTCCTCCGCGGCGGCGCGCGCTGCGCCGCGGGAGAGGCCGCGATGCAGGGCCACCGTCTCCGCGATCTGGTCGCCGACGCGCATCAGCGGGTTGAGGAAGGTCATGGGGTCCTGGAAGACCATGGCAATGCGGTCGCCGCGCAGCTTGCGCATGGCGGCGTCGTTCAGGGGTAGAAGGTCGCGACCCTCGAACGCTACGCGGCCGGCGACGGTGCGCACGGGCGGGCGGACCAGGCGCATGAGCGAAAGCGCGGTCATGGACTTGCCGCAGCCGGACTCGCCGACCAGCGCCACCGCCTCGCCGGCCATCACATGCAGGTCCACGCCATCCACGGCGCGCAGCGTACCGGCATGGGTGGCGATGTGCGTCCGGAGCCCCTGGACGGAGAGCAGCGGCTCCATCTCAGCGTTCCCGCGCGCGCGGATCAAGCACGTCGTTCAGCCCGTCGCCCAGCAGGTTCAGCGCCAGCACGGCGAGGAAGATCAGCGCGCCGGGAAAGGCGGAGGTCCACCAGGCGCTGCGCATGATCTGCTGCGCCTCCTGCAGCATGACGCCGAGACTCACCACGGACGGGTCGCCAAGGCCGAGGTAGGACAGGCCCGCTTCGAGCAGCATCGCCTGCCCGATCAGCAGAGAGGTGTTCACCACCACCGGCCCCATCGCGTTGGGCAGAATTTCGCCCGCGATCAGTGCAGTACGCGAGGCGCCGGCGATCCGCGCCGCGTCCACGAACTGGCGGTTGCGCAGCGTCAGCACTTCTGAGCGCACCAGCCGCGCCACCTCCGGCCAGCCCAGGATGGCGATGGCGAAGATGATGTTGGCGAGTCCTGCGCCGAAGAAGGCCACCAGCAGGATCGCCAGGAAGAAGCGCGGGATGACCTGGAAGATCTCCGTCACGCGCATCAGCGCGTCGTCAATCAGGCCGCCGAAGAACCCCGCCGTGCCGCCGACCAGCAGGCCGATCAGCGTCGCGGCGCCTGCGGCGCTCAGCCCGACCAGCAGCGAGATGCGCAGGCCGCCCGCCGCACGGCTCAGCACGTCGCGGCCGAGCTCGTCCGTGCCCATCAGGTGCGGCACGCCGGGCGGCGCCATGCTCGGCCCCACGCCGGTGCGCGACGGGTCGAAAGGCACCAGCGTCGGCCCGAGCAGCGCGAAGGCACCGAGCAGAACGACGACGGCGGCCGCCACCACCGCCGCGCGGTTGCGGCGGAAGATGCGCCACGCGGAGGGCGCCGGCGGGACGGCGGTCTCAGCGGTAGACGACACGGGGATCGATGAGTGCATAGATTATGTCGGTCAGCACATTCGCCAGGATGACCATCACGGAAAGCACCGTGAACAGCCCCATCAGCAGCGGATAGTCGCGCGGGCCGATCGCGTCGTAGAGCAGGCGGCCGGTGCCGGGCCAGGCGAAGACCGTCTCGGTCAGCACGGAGCCGGCCAGCATGAAGCCGAAGTTCAGCCCGATCACGGTGACGACCGGCAGCATGGCGTTGCGCAGCGCATGGCCATAGACCACGCGACTCTCCGGCAGGCCCTTGGCGCGCGCCGTGGTGATGAAGTCGAGCGCCAGCGTCTCCTGCATCTTCACCCGCGTCAGGCGGAACACCAGCGCGAGGTGGTAGACGCTGTAGGTTGCGACCGGCAGCACCAGGTGATGCGCCACGTCCAGCACCATGCCGATCCCCTCGCGCGGCGCGCGCAGGCTCATCATGCCCTGGGTCGGGAACATCGCGAGATGCAGCGAGAAGACCAGCAGCATGATCTGGCCGAGCCAGAACACCGGCATGGAATAGCCGGCCAGCGCCAACAGCGTCGCGGCATTGTCGGTGAGCGAGTAGGGACGCCGCGCCGCCACCGCGCCGAGCAGGACGCCGAGCAGGCTCGCCACCACCAGCGCCGAACCCATCAGCAGCAGCGTCGCCGGCCGGCGCGACAGGATCAGCGTCAGCACGTCCTCCCGGAAGCGCAGCGAGTAGCCGAGGTCGAGTTGCGCAACCTTGCCGAGATGGGCCAGCAACTGCGTGAGAAACGGCTGGTCCAGCCCGAATTCCTCGCGCAGCTGCGCGATGTACTCCTCTGTCGCGTCGGAGGAGCCGAGCAGGAAGTCGATCGGATCGCCCGGCGCCGCCTGGATCAGTGTGAAGTTGATCAGGAAGATGACGAGGACGAGCGGCACAGCCTGCAACGGGCGCCGCCCGGCATACAGCAGCAGTGGCGGCGCCATACCCGGCGCGTCTCCTCGCCTCAGCGCACCTCGTAGGCGTCCTCGCGGTTCTCGATGTAGCCCTGGGGCCCCGTCACCACATTGGCGAACTTCGAGGACGCCGCGTGGATCGGCGGCAGCTCGTAGAGCGGCAGCGCCGGCAGGTCCTGCATCAGTATGCGCTGGATCTCATGCCAGGCCTGCGCCCGCTCGGCGGGGTCGGTGATCGCCGTCTCGCGGTCGAAGAATGCATCCACCTCGGGGTTGGAGTAGCCCATGCCGTTCACGAAGGGCGCGCGGCGGATCTGCTTCGTGTGGTAGCGCGGCGTCACGCTGACCGTCGGATCGGGCCCGGTGGTGAAGAGCTGCATCGCCAGGTCGAAATCCCACTGCCGGAAGACGCGGTCGATGAAGGAGGTGCGGTCGAAGGTCTGCACCGTCACGTCGATGCCGACATCGCGCAGGTTGTCCTTGATGATCTCCGCCCCCCGCCCCTCGTAGTCGCGGCCGGCGGCCCAGAACAGGCGCAGCGGGAAGCGCCTGCCGTCGGCGCTGCGGCGCGCGCCGGCCTCCTCGAGCATCGCGTTGGCCTTCGCCGGGTCGAAGGCGTAGTCGTGCCGATCGGTAAAGGCCCAGGCTATCGTGCTGCCGACATGGCTCTGCGCCACCTTTGCCTCGCCAAACAGCGCGCGTTCATTGATCGACCTCCGGTCGATGGCATGCGCGAGCGCCTGGCGCACCTTCGCGTTCTTCAGCTGCTCGTGGCGGTGGTTGATGAGCATCAGCCCGTTCGTCGCCGCCGCGTCGCCCTTCTGGTAGAGCGTGAAGCGCCGGTCGCTGCGTAGCTGGCCAATGCGGTCGTAAGGCACGATGTACCAGTGCAGGAAGTCGATCTCGCCGCGCTCAAAGGCGAGCAGCCGCGCCGCCGGGTCCGACGACACCTGGAACACCAGGCGGTCAAGGTACGGCCGGTTCGCCTTGAAGTAGGTCGGGTTGCGGTTCAGCTCGATGAAGCCGCCGCGCTGCCAGCGCGAGAAGGTGAAGGGACCGCTGCCGACCGGGCGCTGGTTGGCCGGGTTGGTGCGGGGATCGGTGCCTTCGTAGATATGCTTCGGCATGATCAGCGCACCGGAGGACAGCACGCTGCCCAGCATGGTCAGAAAGGGCGCGAAGGGCGCCTTCAGGCGGAACTCAAAGGCATGCGGCCCCGTCGCTTTCGCGCTCTCGACATTCGGCCACCAGGAGCCGGCGCGCGGATGCACCTTCGCGATGATCTCGTTGAAGGTGTATTAGGCATCCGTCGCGGTAACCGGCCTGCCGTCGTGCCAGCGCGCGTTCTGCGCCAGCTCGAAGGTATAGACGCGGCCACCGGGCGAGATGGTCCAGCGCTGCGCGAGGTCTGGGATCGGTTCCAGCTTCTCGTTCAGTAGCACCAGCGCGTTGAACAGGTTATTCGCAACCATCATCGCCGGCGTATCGGTGGCGAGATGCGATGTCAGCGTTGCGATAGCTGAGACTTGATCGGACAGTCTGTGTTGGTTCTCGAAGGATGGAGCCGGTAGGCGGGGCGCGGTCCTTGCCCTCGCGCTCGGACCGCGGCCCGCCCACCGGCGGGACGGAGAACCTGGAGATGACACAGGAACAGAAGATCATTCGCGCC
>NZ_JAWLHG010000007.1:0-199973 GCF_041690465.1 Falsiroseomonas sp.
ATGTGACGGTGCCCGGCTGCGCTGCCGGCCGGCGAACGCCGGCCGGGCGCCCGGATGGGCGCCGCGCCCCGTGGCGCGCAGCCATGCGGCCGCAGGCCGCGCCATGCCGAAGGCGTGCCTCTGGCACGACGCGTTTGAGGGCACGAAAAGGAGTCTCCGATGGCCGAGATCACCGCGGCGATGGTGCGCGAACTGCGCGAGCGCACCGGCGCCGGCATGATGGACTGCAAGAAGGCGCTGACCGAGTCGGATGGCGACCTCGAGGGCGCGATCGACTGGCTGCGCAAGAAGGGCCTCTCCGCGGCCGCCAAGAAGTCCGGCCGCGTCGCCGCCGAGGGTCTGGTCGGCGTGGCGAGCGGTCCCGGCGTGGGTGCCATGGTCGAGGTGAACGCCGAGACCGACTTCGTTGCGCGCAACGAGACCTTCCAGAACTTCGTGGCCGAAGTCGCCAGCCTGGCGCTTTCCGTCGGTGATGACGTCGAGGCGCTGAAGGCGGCGACCTTCCCGGGCACCCGCCACTCCACCCAGGAGGAGCTGACCCGCCTGATCGCCACGATCGGCGAGAACATGACCATCCGCCGCGCCCGCGTGCTGCGGGTCGAGAGCGGCACCGTCGCCTCCTATGTGCACAACGCGGTGAAGCCCGGCCTCGGCAAGATCGGCTGCCTGGTCGCGCTGGAAGCGGCGTCCGAGATCGAGGCGCTGGAGATGCTCGGCCGGCAGATCGGGATGCATGTCGCCGCCGCCAAGCCGGAGGCGCTCGACATCGCCTCGGTGGAGAGCTCGGCGCTGGAGCGCGAGAAGGACGTGCTGCGCGAGCAGGCCGCCGCTTCCGGCAAGAAGCCCGAGATCATCGAGAAGATGATCGAGGGCCGCATCCGGAAATACTACGAGGAAGTGGTGCTGCTGGAGCAGGTCTGGGTGCATGACGGCGAGAGCCGCGTGAAGCAGGTGGTGCAGAAGGCCGGCGGCAAGCTGACCGGTTTCGCCCGCTTCCAGCTCGGCGAGGGCATCCAGAAGGAAGCCTCGGACTTCGCCGCGGAAGTGGCGTCGATGAGCAAGGGCTGAGCCGGCGGGCCACGCCACGCGCGGCCACTGACCAGGACGTGAACGGCCCGGGGTGCGGTGCGCCCCGGGCCGTGCGTATGTACCCGGCCTGGCGCCACCCTGGCGTGCATCGTTGGCGACACCTGCCTTGCCGTCGCCACATCGCGGCGCCTATCTTCCGCCGCCCTCCGCCACCTCGCCGGCCGGAGTCTGCCTGGAGCCCTGATGACCGATACCCCCCGCTACAAGCGCGTGCTGCTGAAGGTCTCGGGCGAGGCGTTGATGGGCGATCGTGACTACGGGCTCGACCTGAAGACGCTGCGCGCGATTGCCGAGGATGTGCGGGACGTGGTGGCCCTCGGCGTCGAGGTTTGCCTGGTGATCGGCGGTGGCAACATCTTCCGCGGCGTCGCCGGCGCTTCCGCCGGGATGGACCGCGCGCAGGCCGATGGCATGGGCATGCTGGCGACCGTGATGAACGCGCTGGCGATGCAGAACGGGCTCGAGAAGCTCGGCGTGACCACGCGCGTGCAGAGCGCGATCCCGATGGCCTCGCTGGCGGAGCCCTTCATCCGGCGCCGCGCCATCCGCCACATGGAGAAGGGCCGCGTGGTGATCTTCGCCGCCGGCACCGGCAACCCCTTCTTCACCACCGACACCGCGGCGGCCCTGCGCGCCGCCGAGATGGGCTGCGACGCGTTGCTCAAGGGCACGCAGGTGGACGGCGTCTATTCCGCCGATCCGCGCAAGAACCCGAATGCCGAGCGCTACGTCACGCTCACCTATCTCGACATGCTGGCGCGCGACCTCGCGGTGATGGACGCCGCCGCGATCAGCCTGGCGCGCGAGAATAAGCTGCCGATCGTCGTGTTCAACATCCACGAACCGGGTGCCTTCACCGCCGTGATGAAGGGCGAGGGCAAGTTCACCACGGTCGTTGATCTCTGAGGGGGAGGCAGATGCCCGCCGATTTTCCCGCACTGAAGGCCGACCTGCAGCGCCGCATGGATGGCGCGATGGAGACGCTGCGGAAGGAGTTCGCCGGCCTGCGCACCGGTCGCGCCAGCCCCGCCTTGCTGGAGCCGATCCGGGTGGAGGCCTACGGCACCAACCAGCCCCTGAACCAGGTGGCGAACATCTCCATCGCCGGGCCGGGCCTGCTCTCGGTGCAGGTGTTCGACCGCTCCATCACCAAGCAGGTGGAGGTCGCGATCCGCGACTCGGGCCTCGGGCTGAACCCGATGGCCGAGGGCCAGGTGATCCGCGTGCCACTGCCGCCGCTGACCCAGGAACGTCGTAATGATTTGGCAAAGACCGCCGCCAAATATGCCGAGGCCGCGCGGGTCGCGGTTCGCGGCGTGCGCCGCGACGGCATGGAGACGGTCAAGGGATGGGAGAAGGACAAGAAGTCCGAGGCCAGCCAGGACGACGTGAAGCGCTGGTCCGAGGAAGTGCAGAAGATGACGGATTCGCACATCAAACAGATAGACGCCGCGCTCGCAGAGAAGGAGAAGGACATCCGGACCGGTTGATCGTACCCCAGGACGGGCTTTGATGGACGGGATGAGCGCGGCCGCACGGGCCACGGCGAACGGCCCTGCGGCGGCTTCCGGCACGCCGCCCGGCGTGCCCCGCCATGTTGGCATCATCATGGACGGCAACGGCCGCTGGGCCTCTGCCCGCGGGCTGCCGCGCGCGCTCGGCCACAAGGCCGGCGCCGAGGCGGCGCGCCGCATCATCGAGTCGGCGGGCCATGCCGGGGTGGGCTGGCTGACACTGTTCGCCTTTTCCTCCGAGAACTGGCAGCGGCCGGCCGAGGAGGTGCGCGACCTGACCGCGCTGATGCGCCACTACCTCGCCACCGAGGTCTCCCGTCTCATCAAGGAGGGCGTCCGCCTGCGGGTGATCGGCGAGCGCGAGCGCTTCGGGCCGGAGCTGGTTCGCGCCATCACGAAGGCGGAGGCGGCGACGGCGGGCGGCACGCGGCTCAACCTCAACGTGGCGCTCTCCTATGGCGGGCGGGCGGAGATCGCCGCCGCGGCGCGCGAGATCGCCCGGCGCGCCGCCGCCGGCACGCTCGACCCGGAGACGGTGGACGAGACGAGCTTCGGCGGCTTCCTCGGCACGGCGGGGATGCCGGACCCGGACCTGATCATCCGCACCTCCGGCGAGAAGCGGATCTCCAACTTCCTGCTCTGGCAGGCCGCCTATGCCGAGTTCGTGTTCCAGGACGTGCTCTGGCCGGATTACGGCCCCAAGGAGCTGGAAGCGGCCTTCGGCGACTATGCGCGGCGCGAGCGGCGCTTCGGCGCCCGGGCGGCCTGATCGCGGTGGCACCGTGACGGGCGGCGCGGCGCGGGGTCAGGCGGCTGCCGATGCGGCGGCCGAGGCTGTTTCGGAGGCCACGTTGACCGCGGCGGCGCGGCGCGCCAAGCGCTGGGGCGATCTGCGCAAGCGCTTCCTCTCGGCGGCGGTGCTCGGCCCGGCGGCGGTGGCGAGCATCTGGCTGGGCGCCGAGGCCTTCACCGGCATGATGGCACTGGCCGTGGCGCTGCTCGCCTGGGAATGGGTGCACATGTGCGGCCGGCGGGTGCGGGTGCTGCCGGGGATGGCGGTGCCGCTCGCCGTCTTCGCCGCCGGGGCGCTGGCGGTGCAGGACCAGGCGCGCTGGGCGCTGGTGGTGCTGGCGATCGGCTTCGGCGTTTCCTGGTGGTTCGCCCACCGCATGGCGGCGCTCACCCAGCCGGCGCTGCGGCTGGCGCTCGGCGTGCTGTATATCGGGCTGGCCGGCATCGCGCTGATCGAGCTGCGCCATGACGGCGAGGCGGGGCGCGCCAATGTGCTGTTCCTGTTCCTGGTGGTCTGGGCGTCCGATATCGGCGCCTACATGGCCGGGCGGATGCTGGGCGGGCCGAAGCTCTGGCCGGCCATCTCCCCCAACAAGACCTGGGCGGGCGCGGCGGGCGGGCTGCTGGCGGCGATGATCGTCGGGCTTGCCTGCGCGCTCGCCTTCACCCCTGGGGCCGGCGCTCTGGCGGTGCTGGCCGTCGCGGCCCTGCTCGGCCTGGCCTCCCAGGGCGGTGACCTGCTGGAGAGCGCAATCAAGCGGCATTTCCATGTGAAGGACTCGTCCCACCTCATCCCCGGCCATGGCGGCGTGTTGGACCGGCTGGACGGCGTGCTGGCCGCGGCGCCGGTGGCGGCGCTGCTCTCCTTCGCGCTCGGCCAGGGCCGGGTGCTGTGGGCATGGGGCTGAGCATGGCGAAGCTGAGCATGGCGCGGTCCGTCTCGATCCTCGGTGCCACCGGCTCGGTCGGGCGTTCCACCATGGCGTTGATGGAGGCGGCGGCCCCCGGCGCCTTCCGCATCGAGGCGCTGGTCGCCAACCGGGATGTCGGCACCCTCGCCGAGCAGGCCAGGCGCTTCCGTGCCCGCCTCGCGGTGGTCGCCGACCACGCCGCCTATGCCGGGCTGAAGGCCGAACTCGGCGGCCAGGGCATCGAGCTGGCCGCCGGCCCGGAGGCGGTGATCGAGGCGGCGGCCCGGCCGGCGGACTGGACCATGGCGGCGATCGTCGGAGCCGTCGGGCTGCGCTCCACCCTCGCGGCACTCGCCCGCGGCGGCACGCTGGCACTGGCGAACAAGGAAAGCCTGGTCTGCGCCGCCGAGTTGGTGCTGGCGGCCGCGCGGCGCGGCGGCGCGACGCTGCTGCCGGTCGATTCCGAGCACAACGCGGTGTTCCAATGCCTCGCCGGCTGCTCCCCGGCGGCCATCGAGAAGGTGGTGCTGACCGCCTCGGGTGGCCCGTTCCGCGACTGGCCGCTGGAGCGCATGGCGACGGTGACGCCGGACCAGGCGCTGCGCCACCCGGTCTGGTCGATGGGCGCCAAGATCAGCATCGACAGCGCCACCATGATGAACAAGGGCCTTGAGGTGATCGAGGCGGCGCACCTGTTCGGCTTGCCGCCCGACCGGATCGAGGTGCTGGTGCATCCGCAATCGGCGGTGCATGGCATGGTGCAATACGCCGACGGCTCGATCCTGGCGCAGCTCGGCACGCCGGACATGCGCACCCCGATCGCCCATGCGCTCGCCTGGCCGGAGCGCATGGCGGCGGAGATCCCGCGCCTCGACCTGGTGGCGCTGGCGCGGCTGGAGTTCTTCGCCCCCGATCCGCTGCGCTTCCCGGCGCTGCGCCTGGCGCGCGCGGCCCTGTTGGCGGGGGGCGGGGCACCAACCATATTGAATGCGGCGAACGAGACGGCGGTGGGCCTGTTCCTGGAACGGCGCCTCCGCTTCCTCGACATCGCCGCGGTGGTCGAGGACACCCTGGCGCGGCTGCCCGCCTGCCGGCCCGAGGGGCTGGAGGCGATCATCGCGCTGGATGCGGATGCCCGCGCCGAGGCGGCGCGCCAGGCCGAGGCACGCGCCTACGCCGTTTGACAACAGGCCGAGGACCGGCCGAACCGGAGAGCCACGTGGAGTTCCTGCCCGATCCGATCCGCACCATCCTCGCCTTCGTGGTGGTGCTGGGCGTCCTCGTCTTCATCCATGAGCTCGGCCATTACCTGGCGGCCCGCTGGCGCGGCGTTCACGTGGAGCGCTTCGCCGTCGGCTTCGGCCGCCCGCTCGCCAGCTGGGAGGACAAGCGCGGCACGCAGTGGCGCATCGGCTGGATCCCCCTCGGCGGCTATGTGAAGCTGCACGGGCAGGAGACCGCCGCCGACGCCCCGCCCGAGGTGCAGGCCGCCTGGCGCCGGGGCGAGACCTTCCACGACAAGCCGGTACGTGACCGCGCCATCGTCGTCGCCGCCGGCCCGATCGCCAATTTCGCCCTCGCCGCGCTGCTCTTCGCCGGGCTCTTCGCCACGGTGGGCCAGCCGACCACGACCACCGCGGTCGGCGCGGTGATGGAGAACTCCGCCGCGGAGCGCGCGGGGCTGCTGCCCGGCGATCGTATCATCGCGCTGGACGGCCAGACGATCACCCGCTTCGACCAGGTGCAGCGCCACATCCAGCCGCGCGCCGGCCAGGAGGTGGAGGTCACGGTGGTGCGCGAAGGCGTGGAGCGCAGCTTCCGCGCCACGCCGCTGGCGCGGGAGAACGGCGGTCGCAGCGTCGGCGTGCTGGGCGTGGCCACCGGCCCGGCGGAGTTCGAGCGCCTCGATCCCTTCTCCGCCGTCTGGGCGGGCACGGTGCAGACCTGGGATGTCAGCGCGCAGACCCTGGCGGCGGTCTGGCAGATGATCACCGGCAGCCGCGGCACGGACGACCTGGGCGGGCCGCTCGGCATCGGCAAGATCGCGGGCGACGCGGCGCGGCTCGGGCTGGCCAGCCTGGTCGGCTTCATGGCGGTGCTGTCGGTCAACCTGGCGCTGATCAACCTGTTTCCCATCCCGGTGCTGGATGGCGGGCATCTGGTATTCTATGCGGCGGAGGCGATCCGTGGCCGGCCGCTGCCGCCGCGCGCGCAGGAGATCGGCTTCCGCGCCGGCTTCGCACTGCTGATCACGCTGTTCGTCTTCGCCACCTGGAACGACCTGATCAACCTCGGCGTGGTGCGCTGGGCGGCCGGGCTGTTCGGGTAGGCCGCCTTCGCCCCGGGCGTGCACACCGAGGAGTGGGCACGCCGGGGCGTTCATCGCCGGCTTCCGGTCCGGCTATCCGATCAGCCGCTTGAGCAGCCGCGTGACGTTGCTGCGCGCGCGGCGCTCGCGCTCCAGGAAGTAGCGGTCGGTGTGGAAGATGCGCTCCCGCCAGAGCAGCATCTGCAGCGCGCCGGAGCGGCCCGCGGCATAGGCGTCGTCGCCGAGATGGGCGAATTCGCGCCGGAACGCCGCCTCATGGGCATCGAACTCGGCCGCCGGCGCCCCCAGCACGGCGCGGTCCATGTCGAGCATCAGCGACGCGTCGCCGCGCAGCGAGGGATCGCGGGTCTCCGGCAGGTCCTGCCGTGCGAGCGCCTGGATCAGCACCGCCGCGCGCGCCAGCCGTGGCTTCGGCGTGCCCGGCAGCAGTTCGCGCATCAGCGCGATGCTCTGCGCGGCACTGTCCGGCAGGCGCCGGTCGAACACCGCGCGATGGAACAGCGCGGCCAGGATGAAGGCCTGGCGGTCGGCAATGGCGCCGGCCACCTCCTCCGTCTGCTCCAGCATCTCCGCCACGCGCGGCCAGCGATGCCAGGTGCGGTGCGGCTCCGCGTAGCGGCGCTGCAACTCGGCCAGGATCCCGGCGTCCAAGCGGCCTGCCCCCCGCGTGCCGACCGGCCGCCGGCGGTCAGGCGGCCTTCGCCTCGCGGCGCCGGCGGTGCAGCACGAATTCGGTGTAGCCGTTCGGCTGTGCCGCGCCCTCGAAGACCAGGTCGCAGGCGGCCTTGAACGCCACCCCTTCGAAGCCCGGCGCCATCGGCGTGTAGAGCGGGTCACCGGCGTTCTGGCGGTCCACCACGGCGGCCATGCGACGCATCGTCTCCATCACCTGCTCCTTCGAGCAGATGCCGTGGCGCAGCCAGTTGGCGATGTGCTGGGAGGAGATGCGCAGCGTCGCGCGGTCCTCCATCAGCCCGACATCGTTGATGTCCGGCACCTTGGAGCAGCCGACGCCCTGGTCCACCCAGCGCACCACATAGCCCAGGATGCCCTGGGCGTTGTTGTCGAGCTCGGCCTGCACGTCGCTCGGCGCCCAGTTCGTGTTCTCGGCCAGCGGCACGGTGAGGATGTCGTCCAGGCTGGCGCGGCGGCCGCCCTCGGCGATCTCGGCCTGGCGGGCGGCGACGTCCACCTCGTGGTAGTGCAGCGCGTGCAGCGTGGCGGCGGTGGGGGAGGGGACCCAGGCGGTGTTGGCGCCGGCCTTCGGGTGGCCGATCTTCTGCTGCAGCATGGCGGCCATCATGTCGGGCATCGCCCACATGCCCTTGCCGATCTGCGCCCGGCCGCGCAGGCCGCAGGCGAGGCCGACCTCGACGTTCCACTCCTCATAGGCCTTGATCCAGGGCAGGCCCTTCATGTCGTTCTTGCGAACGACGGCGCCGGCTTCCATCGCGGTGTGGATCTCGTCGCCGGTGCGGTCGAGGAAGCCGGTGTTGATGAACACCACGCGGTCCTTCGCGGCCTTGATGCAGGCCTTGAGGTTCACCGTGGTGCGCCGCTCCTCGTCCATGATGCCCATCTTGAGCGTGGCGCGCGGCAGGCCGAGCGCGTCCTCCACCCTGGCGAACAGCGCATCGGCGGCGGCGACCTCCTCCGGGCCGTGCATCTTGGGCTTCACGATGTAGACGCTGCCGGCGCGCGAGTTCAGGCGCTTGCCGCGGATGTCGTGCAGCGCGATCGCCACCGTGCACATCGCATCCAGCACCGTCTCCGGCGTCTCGGCACCGTCGAGGGTCACGGCATCGGTCATCATGTGGTGGCCGACATTGCGCACCAGCATCACCGAGCGGCCATGCAGCGTGACGGCGCCGCCCGAGGGGGTCTTCCAGATGCGGTCCGGGTTCAGCCGGCGGGTGACGGTCCTGCCGCCCTTCTCCAGCTCCGCCGTCAGGTCGCCCTTCATCAGGCCGAGCCAGTTCCGGTACACCAGCACCTTGTCGGCGGCATCCACCGCCGCGACGGAATCCTCGCAATCCATGATCGTGGTGACCGCGGCCTCCATCACCACGTCGCTGATCCCGGCCGGGTCGTCCTTGCCGATCGCGCTGGTACGGTCGATGTGCAGTTCCAGGTGCATGCCGTGGTTGACCAGCAGCACCGCCTGCGGCGACCAGGGATCGCCCTGGTAGCCGACGCACTGGCCGGGCCGCGCCAGCCCGACCTTGCGGCCATCCGTCAGCGTCGCGGTGAGCGCACCGGCCTCGATGGCATAGCCTGCCGTCTGGGCGTGGGAGACGCCGCCGGCGAGCGGGGCGGCCTGGTCGAGCACCCGGCGGGCGAAGGCGATGACCTTGGCGCCGCGCACGGGGTTGTAGCCCTTGCCCTTCTCCGCGCCCTCGGCCTCGGGGATGACATCGGTGCCGTACAGCGCGTCGTAGAGGCTGCCCCACCGCGCATTGGCGGCGTTGAGCGCATAGCGGGCGTTGGAGACCGGCACGACCAGCTGCGGCCCGGCGATATGGGCGATCTCGGCATCCACGCCGGTGGTCCCGACCTGGAAATCGGGCGGCTCGGGCAGCAGGTAGCCGATCTCTGTGAGCATCGCCTTGTAGGCGTGCAGGTCCACCGGCCGGGCCGGGTTGGCGCGGTGCCAGGCGTCGATCTTGGCCTGCAACTCGTCGCGCCTGGCCAGCAGCGCCGCGTTGCGCGGTGCCCATTCCCGCAGGATCGCCTCGAAGGAGGCCCAGAAGCGTGCCGCCTCGACGCCGGTGCCGGGCAGTGCCTCGTGCTCGATGAAGTCGCGCAGCGCGGCCGCCACGTCGAGGCCGCCGATCCGGACCGTTCCTGCCACCTGTTCCACTCCCGTCTGGCCGGCCGCCTCGAAGAAGGGCAGCGGGCGGGCGGGGTTTGCGGCCGATCTCCCGCCGAGGCAAGGGGGTCGGGAACACCATGCGGCGCTGCCACCGCCCGGCGGTCCGCGACGGTTGCGGATGTGTGGCAGCCCTCGCGATCCCGCAACCATAACACGAAATGTGGCCGATGGATCCGACGATCGTGGCGTTCGGGTGACACCTTGCGACATGGTGTCGTTCCCAGGTCACACCGGACTTCATGATCCTGGGGATTGCAACTAAGCTCTTCAAATTCCCGAGAACGACTGCGAACCGTGAGCCCCACCACCACCGCGGCAGCACCCGAAGCGCTGCGCACCGACGACTTGCCCGTGCGGCGCATGGCGCCCGTGCAGCCGCGTACCATGGTTGAACAGGCCGCGGAGGCGGTGGTGGCCGCCGCCGCGCGCGGTGCTTTCCTGCCCGGCGACCGGTTGGTGGAGGCCGAGATCGCGCGGGACCTCGGGATAAGCCGGGTTCCCGTGCGGGAGGCGCTGCGCCTGCTGGAGAGCCAGGGCATCGTGGTCAGCACGCCCTACAAGGGCATGCGGCTGATGCAGGTGACCAACCGTGGGGTGGCGGAGCTCACCCGCGTGCGCGCGGCGCTGGAGCTGCTCGCGCTGAAGGAGATCGCGGCCGCCGGCGGCGGGGAGGCACGCATCGCCGCGGCCCGCCGCGCCGCGGCCGCCTATGAGCAGGCACTGGCCGAGAGCGACCGGGCGACCATCGTCGCCGCCGATGTCGCGCTGCATGGCGAGATCTGCCGTGCCTCCGGCAATGCCGTGCTGTACGGGTTGTGGCTCGGCTTGGCGCGGCAGCTTGCAGTTGTGTGGGGCCTTGGCCAGGGCGTGCGTCCCGCGCCGGCCGTGGCGGCCGAGCATCGCGCGCTGCTCGACTGCCTGGCGCGCGGCGATGCCGCTGGCGCGCAGGCGGCGCTGGAAGCGCATCTCGGCTGGCACGAATCCTTCGACTTTGAAGGCGCCATCATGGCGCGGCGAACGCAGCGACGCTGACGCGCCCCTACCATCCGGCGAGCAGGAGATCCCTTCGTCAACTGGATGTGGATTCGTAACGGCAAGGTGACTCTCTCGCGCATCACGAGTCTGATTCCAGTACCGGCACGAAATCCAAGCGCAATGTTGCCATCCTAGCTTCCGCCCATCGTTCACCAGCGGTGGAGCAGGACGTCATGGCCATCAACAGCATCTTCGTGCCCGCGGCAGGCGTACTCGGCGTGATCGCCGATGGGGACAGCAACGTCATCGATTTCAGCCGCGACGCGGCCGGCTTGCTGTTCGTCAATGGCGGCGCGGTGCCGACACCCGGCGGCACGCCCACGGTCGCCAACACCCTGCTGCTCACGGCGGTCGGCCAGGGTGGCGACGATGCCATCACGCTCGACGAGAGCGCCGGCGCGCTGCCCTCGGCCGATCTCGCCGGCGGCGATGGCGACGACACGCTGACCGGCGGGTCCGGCGTGGACCAGCTGTTCGGCCAGGCGAATGACGACGTGCTTTTTGGGCGTGGTGGCGACGACCGGCTGTTCGGCGGGTCGGGCAACGACACGCTGGTCGGCGGCCAGGGTGCCGACACGGTGTACGGCGAGACCGGCGATGATCGGCTGGTCTGGAATGCCGGAGACGGCAGCGACGTCTTCGAAGGCGGCGACGGCACCGACACCGCCGAGATCAACGGCGGCAGCGGCCCCGAGGCCTTCGGCGTCAGCACCGACGGCCTGCGGGTGCGGATCGAGAGCCCCGGCCCGGTGGCCTTCGCCATCGATGCCGGCGACATCGAGGCGGTGGTGGTGAACATGGGCGGCGGCGCCGACCTGTTCGTCGCCGGCAGCAACCTCGCCGGAGTGGTCTCCCTGACGGTGGATGGCGGCGGCGGCGCCGATACCATCATCGGCGGCAACGGCGCGGACACGCTGCTTGGCGGCGACGGCAACGACTTCGTGGCCGGCCGGCAAGGCAACGACCTGGCGCGGCTCGGGGCCGGCAACGACGTGTTCGTCTGGGACCCGGGCGATGGCAACGACGTGGTGGAGGGCGACGCCGGCACCGACGTGCTGGTGTTCAACGGCAGCGGCGCGAACGAGGTGATGGAGGCGACGGCGAACGGCGGCCGCCTGCGCCTCACGCGCGATGTCGGCAACATCGTGATGGACGCGGATGATGTGGAGATCCTCGCCATCCAGGCCGCTGGCGGCGCCGACCTGATCAGGCTGGGCAACCTGGCGGCCACCGATGTCGAGGAGGTGCGCATCAACCTGGCCGCGACGCCGGCTGGCAGCACCGGCGACGGGCAGGCCGACACCGTCGTGGTGGGGGGCACCGCCCTCGGCGATGTGATCGGGGTGTTCGGCGCGGGCAGCGACGTCGCGGTGGTCGGCCTCGCGGCGCTGGTCATCGTGACCGAGGCCGAAGGCGCCAATGACCAGCTGATGATCAATGCCGGCGCGGGCGACGATTTCGTGGATGCCTCCGCGCTGGATGCCGGGATCATCGCGCTGCGGCTCCATGGTGGCGCCGGCGACGACACCATGCTCGGCAGCCGCGGCGCGGACGTGCTGGTCGGCGTCGATGGGGACGACGTCCTGGTCGGCAACGAGGGGGACGACGTCATCCGCGGCGGCATCGGCGAGGATGTGCTGCTCGGCGGCGACGGCAACGACGTGTTCCTGTGGAATCCCGGCGACGGCAGCGACCTGGTGGAGGGCGACGCCGGCACCGACAGGCTGCGGTTCAATGCCAGCGACGCGGCCGAGGTGATCGAGGCGGCGGCGAACGGCAACCGACTGCGCTTCACGCGGGATGTCGGCAACGTCGTGATGGACGTTGCCGGCGTCGAGATCCTCGATGTCCAGGCCGCCGGTGGCGCCGACCTGGTCAAGCTGGGCAACCTGGCGGCGACCGGTGCGACGGAGGTGCGCCTCAACCTCGCCGCGACGCCGGGCGGCAATATCGGCGACGGCGAGGCCGACACGCTGGTAGTGGGTGCCAGCGGCGCCGACGAGGCGATCGGGGTGTTCGGCGCGGGCAGCACCTTCGCGGTGGCGGGCCTCGCCGCCCTGGTCACCGTGACGGCGTCCGAGGGCGCCAACGACCACCTGACGATCAATGCCGCCAATGGCGACGACCTGGTGGACGCATCCGCGCTGGAGGCCGGGGTCGTCAAGCTGCGGCTCAACGGCGGCAATGGCGACGATACCATCCTCGGCAGCCGCGGCGCGGATGTGTTGATCGGTGGCAGCGGCAATGACCTCGTCCTCGGCAACCAGGGCGACGACTACGTGCGCCTCGGTGCGGGCGACGACACCTTCGTGTGGAACCCGGGCGATGGCAGCGACCAGGTGGAGGGCGAGGGCGGCTTCGACACGCTGCTGTTCCTCGGCAGCGGCGCGGCGGAGGCCGTCGACATCTCCCCCATCGGCGGCAGCGGCCGCACGCGCTTCGCCCGCGATGTCGGCAACGTCGTGATGAACCTGAACGATGTGGAGCGGATCGAGTACCGCGCGCTCGGGGGAGCGGACGATGTCGTCATCGCCGATCTCACCGGCACCGACGTGACGCGGGTGGATATCGACCTGAGCGGCGCCGGGGGTGGCGGCGATGGCGAGGCGGACAGCGTGACGATCAAGGGGACGCGAGGCGCCGACGTGTTCATCGTGGCGGGCGATGCGGGCGGCGTGCTGGTGTTCGGGCTGCAGGCGCAGGTGGTGCTGCTCGGGCTCGATGGCGCGCAGGAGCAGCTGACGCTGGAGGCGTTCGACGGGGATGACGTGATCGACGCCACCAACCTCGGCGCCGACGCGCTGCAGCTGGTCGCCGATGGCGGGCGCGGCGCCGACGTGATGCTGGGCTCGGCGGGCGTTGACATCTTCGCTGGCGGCCAGGGCAACGACCTCGCCCTGCTCGGCGCGGGCGATGACGTCTTCGTCTGGAACCCGGGCGACGGCAGCGACGTGATCGAGGGCGAGGCCGGCTATGACCTGCTGGACTTCAACGGCAGCGATGCCGCCGAGATCATCGACATCGCCGCCGTCGGCAGTCGCGTGAGCCTGTTCCGCGACGTGGCGAACGTGACGATGGACGTCAACGGCGTGGAGGCGCTCTACCTCCGCGCCGCGGGGGGCGCCGACACCATCATCATCAACGACCTGTCGGGCACGGACGTCATCGACATCAGCATCGACCTTTCCGCCATCGGTGGTGGCGGCGACGGCCAGGTGGACACCATCATCATCAATGCCACCGCCGGCGACGACCTGGCGCTGGTGGTGGGCGACGCCGAGTTCATCGGCGTGCTCGGCCTTTCCTTCGCGATGGAGATCCTCGGCTTCGAGGCGACCGACCGGCTGGTGATCAACCTGCTGGACGGCGAGGACGTGCTGGAGGCCTCCGATCTCGGCGCGGTGATCGAGCTGATCGGCAATGGCGGCGATGGCGATGACGTGCTGATCGGCAGCGACGGCGCGGACACGCTGAGGGGCGGCGAAGACGACGACCTGCTGGTCGGCGGGCCGGGCATCGACGTCCTTGATGGCGGGCCCGGTGACAACCTGGTGTTCCAGGACGCGGTGGTCTGAGGGCAGGGGGGGCGCCTTGCCGGGCGGGCCGGCGGCGGCGATCCTGCGGGGGAAGGAAGGATCCCCCGCATGCCGCTCCGCTACGACCCGCCCGCCCACACCACCCAGCATTGGCAGCTGACCAAGCCCGCCGCGCATGGCCGGCGCGGCATGGTGGCGAGCCAGTCGCGCGCGGCGGCGGAGGCCGGCATCGCCATCCTGGAGGCCGGCGGCAATGCGGCCGACGCGGCGGTGGCGATGGCCTTCGCGCTGGCGACGGTGGAACCGTGGAACTCCGGCCTCGGCGGCATCGGATTCGCGCAGGTGGCGGGGCCGGGGATGAAGCCGCAAACGCTGGATTTCGGCCCGGTCTCGCCCGGTGGGCTGGTGGCCGCCGCCTTCCCGATGACGGGCCGGATGAAGCAGGACCTGTTCTCCTGGCCGGAGATCGAGGGCGACCGCAACATCCACGGGCCGCTGAGCTTCGTCATCCCCTCCTCGGTCGCGGGCTATGCGGCGCTGCACGAGGCGCATGGCAGGCTGCCGGCGGCGGATGTGCTGGCGCCGGCGGTGGCCCTGGCGAAGCGCGGCCTGGCGCAGGACTGGTTCACCACGCTGAAGATCGCCAATGCTGCGAGCACCCTGAGGCTGTATCCGGAGTCGGCGCGCATCTACCTGCCGAACGGGCTGCCGCCGGTCGCCCCCTACCAGGGCGCGCCCGGCTTCTTCCGCCAGGGTGCGCTGCCCGACACGCTGGAGCAGCTCGCCCGCGCCGGCTTCCGCGATTTCTATGAAGGCGAGGTGGCGCAGGCGATCGCGCAGGATGTGAAGGAGGTGGGCGGCGTGCTTTCCGCCGCCGACCTCGCCGGCTGCCGCGCGCGCTTCCTGCCGGCGGTGGAGGTGCCCTGGCGCGGGCGCAGGCTGCTGCTCTCCAATGGCCTGACGGCGACGCCGACCTTCCGCCGCGTCGCCGAGCTGATGGCCGAGGCGGACTGGTCCGGCGCCGCGCCCTCGAGCGCCTGGACGTTGCAGTTCGTGCGCGCGATGCAGACGGCCTATGCCGAGCGGCTGGCCGGCCTCGGCGACACCGAGCCGAAGGGGGCGGAGACCTGCACCACGCATCTCACCGTCTGCGATGCGGACGGGATGATGGTGTCGATGACCACCACGCTGCTGTCCTCCATGGGCAGCCGGGTGGTGCTGCCGCGGTCCGGCGTGCTGATGAACAACGGCGTGATGTGGTTCGACCCGCAGCCTGGCTCGCCGAACGCCATCGCGCCGAGCAAGCGGCCGCTGACCAACATGTCGCCGGTGATCGTCACCGATGCGGCGGGGGTGCCGGCAATCGCGCTCGGAGCGTCCGGCGGGCGGCGCATCCTGGCGGCGGTGTTCCAGATGCTGTCCTTCGTCGCCGGCTTCGGCATGGACCCCGAAGCGGCGGCGCATCATCCGCGTGTGGATGTCTCCGGGCCGGAGGGCGCGACCGCCGATCGCCGCCTGACGGAGGAAACGCTTGCCGCGCTGGCGAAGGCCGGGCCGCTGACCACGGTTGAGCATGCCGTGCTGCCGGTGAACTTCGCCTGCCCGAACCTGATCGCCATCGGGCCGGACGGCGCGCGCACCGGCATCTCGGATGCGATGTCGCCCTGGTCGGCGGCGCTGCCGCAGGGCTGAGGCGCGGCACGGCGCTTGCAGCCATCCCGGTCACGGGGCGCAGCCGCGCCCATGGCCGGGGCGTCATGCCCAGGACATGTGCAGCTCCCGCCTCGGCATGACCAACGGGAGCGCATTCATGTTGAACCGTCGTCACCTTCTGGGGCTTGCGGCCGGCGGGCTGGCCGCGCCATCGCTGGCCCTCGCCCAGGGCGCCTGGCCCAACCGGTCGATCCGCCTGGTCGCCCAGTTCCCGCCGGGCGGGCTGGTGGACACCGTCGCGCGCCTGCTGGCGCCGATGATGAGCCAGACGCTCGGCCAGACCGTGGTGGTGGAGAACCGCGCCGGCGCCGGCGGGGTGATCGGTACCGACTTCGTCGCCAAGCAGCCGGCCGATGGCTACACGCTGCTGATGAGCCATGCCTCGGTGCATGTCTTCGCCGCCGCGACCATGCCGACGCTGCCCTTCCACCCGACCAACGACTTCACCCACATGCTGCACCTGGTGGAGGCGCCGAACGTCATCCTGGTGCGCGGCAACTCGCCGTTCCAGACGCTGGAGCAGCTGATCGCCGCCGCACGGCGCCAGCCGGTGCGCTACGGATCCTCCGGCATCGGCTCGGCGCCGCACCTGCTCGGCGCGATGCTGAGCGGCGAGGCGCGGGTGCCGAACTTCGAGCACGTGCCCTATCGCGGCAGCGCGCCGGCGATGCAGGACCTGCTGTCCAACAACATCGAGTCGATGATCGACCCGATCACCACCAACGTGAAGCAGATGCATGAGGGCACGCTGCGGGCGCTGGCGGTTTCCACGCCGGAGCGGCTGGCGGCCTTCCCGAACGTGCCTACCTTCGCCGAGCTGGGCTTCCCGAAGCTGACCTCGGCGCAGTGGCTTGGCCTGTCGGGGCCGAAGAACATGCCGCCCGCGATCGTGGAGCGGCTGAAGGCGGTGGTGCCGCCGATGCTGCGCCGGCCGGACCTGCTGGCGCGCCTGACCGACCTGCAGACGCTGCCGCGCGAGCCTTCGCCGATGGGCGAGGATTTCGTGAAGCTGATCAACGAGCAGATCGGCGACTGGACCGCGGTCGCGCGGCAGTTCGACATCGTCGTGAGCTGACCGGGCTTTCCCTCCCCCGCGTCTGCGGGGGAGGGCTCGCGGGCTGTCACACCGCAGCGTTGTCCTTGCACCATTGCGCCACCTCGGCATGGGTGCCGAACCACACGCCGGGCTTCGCCTTCATGTAATCCACCAGCCGGTCGAGCAGCGGAACCCGGCTGCGGTGGCCGATGATGTGCGGGTGCATGGTCAGCAGGAAGATCCCGCCCTCCGCATAGGCGCCGTCGAACTCGGCGCGGAAGATCTCCTCCACGGCCGAAGGCGGCGTGTAGGGGCGCAGCGCGGAAAAGCGCACCATGTTGAAATAGACGGCGTCGTCGCGGATCCACTCCGGCGGCAGCTCGACGATGCCGGTGGGCTTGCCGTCATCCAGCAGCTCGTACGCATCATCGTCGGCCATCAGCGAGCTGTCGTAGAGCAGCCCCATCTCGCGGATGATGGCGAGCGTATCGACGGAAAAGTCCCAGCTCGCGGTGCGCATGCCGACTGGGCGCTGGCCGCTGACCTTCTCCAGCGTCTCGGCGGCGCGCAGCGTGAGGTCGCGCTCCACGCCGGGGGGCAGCTTGGTGTTGGCCTCGTGGATCCAGGAATGGATGCCGATCTCGTGGCCTTCCTCGGCGACGCCGCGAATCTCGGCCGGATGCAGCAGGGCGGAGACGGCGGGGTAGAAGAAGCTCGCCTTCACGCCATGCCGGGCCAGCAGCGCACGGAGGCGGGGGACGCCCTGGCGGTTGCCGTACTGGCCCTGGCTGATGCGCATCGGGCTCTGGTCGGCGTCGCGCAGCGGGATGGTCTCATGGTCCGCGTCGAAGGAGAGCGTGACGGCGCAGCGCGCGCCGCCCGGCCAGGAGGCGGGCCTGAGCGGGCGCCCGGCACGGGCGCGGCCGACGATCTTCCGCCATTCCGGTTCCGACCATTCCCAGGGGTTAGGGCTCAGCTCTGGCATCGGGGTTTCCCTCCTTGATGGGTCGCCTATGCTGCGCCCCCATGCCCGCCCCCGGAAGCCCCGCCCCTGGACGCCCCGCATGAGACAGCAGACCGATCCCGCGCTGATGAGCGCCGAGGAACTGCTCGACCTCTACGCCCGCCGCGCGCTCTCGCCGGTGGAGGCGTTGAAGGCGGTGATGGAGCGCGTCGCGCGCTACAACCCCTGGGTGAACGCCTTCGCGACGATGAACCCACAGGCGCTGCGCGCCGCGGGTGAGAGCGAGGCGCGCTGGGCGGCGGGCCGTCCGCTGGGCCTGCTGGACGGCGTGCCCAGCACAGTGAAGGACCTGCTGCACCTTGCCGGCTTTCCCACCCGCCGCGGCAGCCGCACCACCGACGCGGCGCCGGTCGCCGAGGACGCGCCGGCGGTGGTGGGGCTGAAGGCGGAGGGCGCGGTGATCCTCGGCAAGACCACCACCACGGAATTCGGCTGGAAGACGCCGGGCGACTGCCCGCTGCATGGCATCACGCGCAATCCGTGGAATCCCCGCCGCACGCCGGGCGGCAGTTCCTCCGGCGCCGGGGCGGCGGGTGCGGCGTGCTTCGGGCCGCTGCATATCGGCACCGATGCCGGGGGCTCCATCCGCATCCCGGCGGCCTATTGCGGGCTGGTGGGCGTGAAGCCGAGCTATGGCCGCATCCCGCAATGGCCGCATGGCGCCTTCTCCGGCATTGCCGTCGCCGGGCCGATGACGCGCGGCGTGCGCGACGCGGCACTGATGTTCTCCGCCATGGCACGGCATGACCTGCGCGATCCGGTCTCGCTGCCGGACGAGAGGCGCGACTGGCGCGACGGCATCGAGCAGGGCGTCGCCGGGCTGCGCGTCGCGCTGGTGCGCCGCCTCGGCTTCGATCCGCCGCTCGACGACGAAGGCGCGGCGGCGCTGCAGGTGGCGGCGAAGCTGCTGGAGGAGCAGGGCGCCATCATCGAGGAAGCCGAGCCCGAACTGCCGGACACCCGCGCCATCTTCTCCCGCGTCTGGGGCGTTGCGCTGGCGCGTATCTGGACCTCGACGCCGGAGGAGAAGCGCGGGCTGCTCGATGCGGGCATCGAGGAGGTGGCGAAGCAGATGGGCGGAATGAGCGCGGCCGATTTCCTCGGCGCCGAGATGCTGCGCGTGGAATGCGCGCATGCCATGGCGCGCTTCCACCAGCGCTACGACCTGGTGCTGACCGCCGCGACGCCGACCGCGGCCCTTGATGCCGATGCGCCGACGGTGCGGCCGGTGGAATCGCTGTGGCGTGATTGGGCGCCCTGGACCTTCGCCTTCAACCTGACCCGGCAACCCGCGATCAGCGTGCCGATCGGGCTCGACGAGCAGGGCATGCCGCGGGCCGTGCAGGTGGCGGCCGCGCTCTACCGCGATGACCTGGCCTTCCGCGCCGCCCGCGCGATCGAGCGCGCGGCCAGCCTGCCCCTGGCGGAACCGGCCGAAACCGGGCAGATGCGCACGACGCTGAATTGAGGAACGAACGATGCGGCTGGTGACCTTCACGCGCGCGGGCAGGGTGCAGTTCGAGGTCGGTGCGCTCGGCGCGGATGGCGCGGTGCTCGACCTCGGCGCGGTGGAGCCGGCGCTGCGCGGCGAGACCATGCTGGACGTGGCCGGCGCCGAGCCGGCGATGCTCGACCGGCTGCGCGCCGCGGTGGCGAAGGCGCCGAAGGTGGACGGCGCGAAGCTCTGCGCGCCGATCCCGCGCACGCCGAAGAACGTGTTCTGCGTCGGCAAGAACTATCACGAGCATGCGAAGGAATTCGCCGGATCCGGCTTCGATGGCGGCGCCAAGGATGTGGTGCCGCCCTATCCCGTGGTGTTCAGCAAGCCGCACACCGCGATCATCGCGACCGGCGAGAAGATCAACGGCGACCTCGATCCGACAGGCGGGCTCGACTACGAAGGCGAGCTCGGCGTGGTGATCGGCCATGGTGGGCGGGCGATCTCCAAGGCCGACGCGCTGAAGCACGTCTTCGGCTACACCATCGTCAACGACGTGACTGCGCGGCACTTGCAGAAGCGGCACAGCCAGTGGATCCTGGGCAAGGGCCTCGACACCTTCTGCCCGATGGGCCCGGCGATCCTGACCGCCGACGAGGTGCCGGACCCGACGAAGCTGGTGCTCACCACCTGGGTGAATGGCGAGCAGCGGCAGAAGGCCCCCGTGGCCGACCTGATCTTCGATATCCCGACGTTGATCGAGGCGATCAGCGCCGCCATCACGCTGGAGCCCGGCGACGTGATCGCCACGGGCACGCCGGCCGGCGTCGGCATCGGCTACAATCCGCCGCGATTCCTGAACAAGGGCGACGTCATCCGCATCGAGATCACCGGTATCGGCGTGCTCGAGAACGCCGTCGCCTGAGCCGGTCCATGCCTCCCCCGTGCGGGGGAGGGCCGGGGCGGGGGCGATCCCCGTCCCTCAAGCAATAGGGAGAAACCAGCCATGCATCGCCGCACACTCCTTGCCACGGCAGCTGCCTCCGCGCTGCCCTTCGGCGCCGCGCAGGCGCAGACCACGGACTACCCCACCCGCGCCGTCACCATGACCGTCGCCTTCCCGCCCGGCGGCCAGGCCGACATCGTCGCCCGCCCGGTCGCCGCCGCGCTGGAGCGCATCTGGCGCCAGCCGGTGCCGGTGGTGAACCGCGGTGGCGCAGGCGGCGCCATCGGCAATGCCGCCGTCGCGCGCGCGCAGCCGGATGGCTACACGCTGCTGATGGCGCTCTCCTCGCTGGCGATGCTGCCGGAAGCCGACCGCATCAACGGGCGTCCGCCATCCTACACCGTGGACCAGCTCGCGCCGATTGCGCTGATCACCGCGGACCCGACCGTGCTGGTGGTGAAGGCCGATGCGCCCTGGCGCACGCTCGAGGATCTCGTCGCCGATGCGAAGCGCCGCCCCGGCGCCATCACCTACAGCTCGGCCGGCAACTACTCCACGCTGCACGTCGCCATGGCGATGTTCACCGGTGCGGCCGACATCGACATGCTGCATGTGCCCTATGCCGGCGGCGGGCCGGCGATGACGGCGCTGCTCTCCGGCACGGTGCATGCGCTCTCCTCCGGGCCGGGCCCGGCGCTCTCCCAGGTGCGGGACGGCAAGCTGCGTGCGCTGGCGCAATGGGGTGCGACGCGCGCGCCGGGCTTCGAGGACGTGCCGACCTTCAAGGAGAAGGGCTACGACGACGTGGAGTTCTATATCTGGGCCGGCGTCTTCGCCCCCGCCGGCACGCCGGCGCCGATCCAGCAGAAGCTGCGCGACAGCCTGCGCCAGGCGGTCGAGCAGGAGCAGACGAAGACGGCGCTCGCCGCCGCCGGCAGCCCGGTGGATTTCCGCGTCGGCGACGCCTTCGAACGCTTCTTCCGTGAGGACAGCGCGCGGCTGGTGCGCGCGGTGCAACGCATCGGCAAGGTGGATTGAACGTGTCGGAACAGCAGATCCTCGAATGGCTCGGCGGGCAGCGCGAGGCGATGATCGCCGCGCTGCGCGAGATGGTGGACACCGACGGCGGCAGCTACGACAAGGCGGGCGTGGATGCCGTGGGCGCGCAGGTCGCGCGCTTCTGTGAGGCGCAGGGCATTGCGGTGCAAAGGCTGCCGCAATCGCGCTTCGGGGATTGCCTGCGCGCGACGGTCGAGGGCGGTGATGCGACGGCCAGCGGCAACCAGCGGCAGAACATCGTGCTGATGGGCCACCGCGACACGGTGTTCCCGAAAGGGGAGCCGCAGCGCCGGCCCTTCACCATCCAGGGCGACCGCGCCTACGGCCCGGGCGTGGCTGACATGAAGGCGGGGCTGGTGATGAACATGTTCGTCCTCGCCGCCTTCCGGAAGTTCGGCGGCGCGCCAGGGCCGCTGGTGGGGCTGTTCACCGGCGACGAGGAGATCGGATCTCCGGAAGGCCGCCCGGTGATCGAGGCGGAAGGCCGCGGCGCGCGCGTGGTGTTCAACTCCGAGCCCGGGCGGCCGGACCAGGGCGTCGTCACGGGGCGCAAGGGCGGCGTGTTCATGGCCTTCGACATCGAGGGCAAGGCCGCGCATTCCGGCGGCAATTTCGAGGAGGGCATCAGCGCCATCGGCGAACTCGCCGCCAAGATCACCGCGATCCATGCGCTGACCGACCTGAAGCGCGGCATCACGTTGAATGTGGGGCTCGTCAGCGGCGGACAGAGCGTCAACACCACCGCGCCCTGGGCGCAGGGCCAGATCGACCTTCGCTATATCGAGCCCGCCGACCGCGACGAGATCGTGGGCAAGATCGAGGCGATCGTCGCCAAATCCTTCGTGCCCGGCACGCGCGCGACGCTCTCCATCCGCGGCGAGTTCCTGCCGCTGACGCAATCGCCGGCCTCGGCGAAGGTCTACGAGCTCTACGAGAAGGCGGCGCGCGACAGCGGCATCGCCGCGCATGCGCGCTTCTCCGGCGGCTGCGCCGATTCCGGCTTCACCGCCGCCGTGGGCGCGCCGACGCTCTGCGCCGTCGGGCCGGTTGGCGGAAAGGCGCACAGCCCGGAGGAATACCTGGAACTCGACAGCCTGGTGCCGCGCGCGCAGGCGCTGGCGCGCGCCATCCTGCGCCTGGACGCCGCGGGGATCTGAGGCGTGCCCTCCCGCCCGCCGACGAAGGACAGGCCGCCCGAGCAGGCTCCCCTGCTGCGCACCACCGCGATGCCGGCGGATGCCAACCCCTCGGGCGACATCTTCGGCGGCTGGCTGATGGGGCTGATGGACCTGGCGGGCGGCAACGCCGCGATGCGCCGGGCGCGCGGGCGGGTGGCGACCATCGCGGTGGATGCGATGGTGTTCCACCGCCCGGTCTTCGTCGGCGACGAGGTGAGCATCTATGCCACCGTCACCGGCGTCGGCCGCACCTCGATCCGGGTGAGCGTCGAGGCCTGGCGGCGGCCCTTGGCGGAGGAGGCAATGCAGCAGGTCACCGAGGCCGACTTCACCTTCGTCGCGATCGATGCCGAGCGGCGGCCGCGGGCGGTGCCGGCATGACCGGGCAGGCCCCCGGACAAGTCCCGCAAAAGCCTTGGGCTATGGTCCGCGACCACCGCATCCGCTGGTCGGAGTGCGACCTCTACGGCCATGTGAACCACGCCGCCTACCTGACCCTGTTCGAGGACCTGCGCGTGGCGCATTGGGAGGCGCTGAGCGGCGCGGTTATCGCGCCCGACCGGCCCGGCCCGGTGGTGGCGCAGATCGAGGCGCGCTACCTGCGCGCGGTTGGGTTCGGGGACAGGGTGCAGCTCGCCTGCCGCACGAGCGGCTTCCGCCGCACCTCCTTCGTCCATGACTACGCGCTGCTGAAGGACGGGGCCGTCTGCTGCGAGGCCCGCGCCGTGGTCGTGGTGACGCGGCAGGACAGCGGCGAGAAGGTGCCGCTCTGGCCCGAATTGCGCGCCAGGCTTCTGCAAGAGGGCGCGACGGAGGGCTGAACCGCGCCCGTGGTACCTTGCCGCCGCCGCCCGCGGCGCGCCACTCTCTGCCGCCATGATCCCCGAACGCCCCTATCGCCTGCTGCTCAACCGCCGCCACGGCACGCCCGGCGTCGTGGTGCTGCCGGACGGCCACTTCCGCCGCGCCCGCGCCGAGATCGAATCCTGGCCCGGCTACGCGCCGACGCCGCTGATCGCGCTGGACGACGTGGCGAAGGCTGCACGCGTCGCCGCCGTGCACTACAAGGATGAGGGGCCGCGCTTCGGCCTCGGCTCCTTCAAGGCGCTGGGCGGCGCCTATGCGGTGGCGAAGCTGCTAGTGACCGAGCTTTCCCGCCGCGGCGTCGCCAACCACGCCACCACGCAGGAACTGGAGGAGGGCGCATACCGGGATGCCGCGCAGGCGATCACCGTGACCTGCGCCACCGATGGCAACCACGGCCGCTCCGTCGCCTGGGGCGCGCAGCGCTTCGGCTGCCGCTGCGTGATCTTCGTGCATGAGGGCGTGTCGCAGGGAAGGCGCGACGCCATCGCGAAATACGGGGCCGAGATCCGCGTGGTGCCCGGCACCTACGACCACGCCGTGCGGGCCTGCACCCTGGAGGCCGAGCGCGAGAACTGGTTCGTCGTCTCCGACACCTCCTGGGAGGGCTACACCGAGGTCCCGCGCGACGTGATGCAGGGCTACCGGCTGATCGCGGAGGAGGCGGCCGACCAGCTCGACACGCCCCCCACCCATGCCTTCGTCCCGGGCGGCGTCGGCGGCGTGGCGGCGGCGGTCTCGGTGCAGCTGCGCGCGCGCTATGGCACGGCGCTGAAGCTGGTCGTGGCAGAGCCGGACAAGGCCGCCTGCCTGCTCGCCTCCGCCGAGGCGGGGCAGGCGGTGTCCGTGCCGGGCGATCTCGATACGCTGATGGCCGGCCTGGCCTGCGGCGAGCCGAGCCTGCTCGCCTGGCAGGAGCTGGAGCGCGGCGCCTTCGCCTTCATGTCGGTGCCGGATGAGAGCGCGGTGGATTGCATGCGCGTCCTTGCCCGCCGCAAGCCGCCGGTGGTGGCGGGGGAGAGCGCGGTTGCCGGCCTCGCGGCGCTGCTGCTGGCCAGTGCCGACCCGCTCTCGCGCGCCATGCTGGGGCTCGGTTCCGACAGCCGCGTGCTGCTGTTCGGCACCGAAGGCGCGACCGACCCCGAGACCTATGCGCGCCTGACCGCGCAGGGCTGAACGGCGCCAGGCGGTTGACACCGGGCGAGGCTCTCTCCATCCGTTGGGGCATCGCCAATGCAGCGGCCCCCTGAGGCCGCGCCAGGGAGACGTTTACGGATGAGCTTCACCTCCTTCCGCCGCCGCCACCTGCTTGCGCTGGGCACCGGCGCGCTGGCCGCACCCGGCCTCGGCATCAGCCCCGCCGCCGCGCAATCCGCCGCCTGGCCAACCCAGCCGACGCGCATGGTGGTGCCCTTCGCCGCCGGGGGCCCCACCGACGTGCCGGCCCGCCTGATCGCCGAGGAGATGTCGAAGTCGCTGCCGCACCGCGTGCTGGTTGAGAACCGTACGGGCTCGGGCGTGGTGATCGGCACCGACATGGTTTCGAAGGGCCCACAGGATGGCAGCGTGGTGCTCTACACCACGGTGGCGCATGCGGTGACGCGGGCGATGTTCGACCGCCTGCCCTTCGACCCCATCGGCGACTTCACGCCGGTGACGCTGGTCGGCCAGGTGCCGGTGATCCTGCTGGTCAACAACGATTTCCCCGCGCAGAACGTGCAGGAATTCGTCAAGGTGCTGCGCGAGAATCCGGGGAAGTACGACTACGCCTCCTCCGGCAACGGCGGCGCGGTGCATCTCGCGACCGAGCTGTTCCTGCACAAGGCGGGCGGGCTGAAGGTGAACCACATCCCCTTCCGCGGCTCCTCCGCCGCGCTGCCGGAGATCCTGGCGGGGCGCATCCCGATGATCTTCGACATCGCCGCCTCCGCGCTGCCCTATGCGCGGTCCGGCCGGCTGCGGGCGCTGGCGATCAGCACGAAGGAGCGCTCGTCGCTGGCGCCCGAGATCCCCACCTTCATCGAGCAGGGGGTCGAGGGCTACGAAGCCTATACTTGGCACATGGCGCTGGTGCGTTCCGGCACGCCGGCGCCGGTGATCGAGGCGATCCACCGCGCGGTGACCGCCGCCGTCGCGCTGCCCAACGTGCAGGAGCGGCTGAAGGGCCTGGCGATGCAGGTGGTGAGTGGCAGCACGCCGGCCTCGGCGGCCGAGTATCTCCGCAGCGAGATGGCGACCTGGGAGCCGATCGTGCGTGCCGCCGGCATCCGGGCGAACTGAGGGTCACACGCCCAGACGCGTCACGGCCCCGGCGACTGCTGCCGGGGCCGGATGCACGGCGACATGCCGCAGGCCGTTCGGCCCGGCCTGCCACTGGCAGACGATCGGCCTGGCGCGCAGGTTCTGCCCCCGCTCGTCGAACTGCGCCCCCCAGCCCGCCGCCGTCGTGCCCGGCGCCACGTCGAGCGCCAGCACGGCGCTGCGCAGCTTCTCCTTCTCGGCCCCGCCGGCGCGATGCAGCGCTTCCAGGAACAGCCGCGCGCCGGTGCAGGCCGCCAGGCTGTGGCCGGAGCGCGGCTCCGCCCCATAGCGGCGCAGATAGGCCTCGGCGAAGGCGGTCGCGCCGGGGGCATGTGCCTCGTTCACCGCGAAGGCCGCGAGCTGCACGCTCATCGCGCCGAGCAGCGCATTGCCGAGGCTGCGCGCGGTCTCGCCGAGGCCGTAACCGCCCGCGGTGCCGATCACCATGCGCGGCCGCCAGCCGGCATCGCGCATGGCGCGGAACAGCAGCAGCTCGTCGCCGGGTGCGCCGGTGTGCAGCAGGACCTCCGCCTCCTGCCCGCGCAGACGCTGCACCAGCGCGTTGAGGTCCGCCGCGCGCGAGGCATAGGCCGCGCGTTCCACCAGCGTCAGGCCGAGCACCCGGGCCTGCGCCTCCTGCGCGGCACCGACGGACTGCCCGCCGGGCGATTCCTCATGCGCCACGGCCAGCCGCAGCCGGTCCGGCGGCAGGCCGAGCGCCGGCGCCAGGACCTCCGCCACGGCGGCGATGCTGGCGACGGCCACGTCGGTGGCGTGCGGCGAGGCGCGGAACACCCAGCGGTAGCCGCGCTCCACCACGGCATCGCCGAGCGCGCCGATCTCGAACCAGGGGATGCCCGCCGCCTCCGCGATCTGCGAGCCTGGCAGCGCGATGGAGGAGGCGAAGCTGCCGATGAAGGCGGCCACCCGCTCGGCGCCGGCCGCCAGGCGGCGCGTCTCGGCGGCGGCGGCGGCCTCGTCGGGCGCGTCGGCGCGCACCAGGCGGAGCGGGCGGCCGAACACGCCGCCGGCGGCGTTGCGTTCCTCCACCGCCAGTTCCACGCCACGGAAGCTCTCGTCGCCGAGCAGCGCGAGCGGGCCGGAAAGCGGGAAGACCGCGCCCAGCCGAAGCTCCGCCGGGGCCTGTGCGCGCAGCGCGGCCGACGGTGCGATGAGCGTGGCCGCCGCCGCAAGGCCGAGTGCCCGCCGGCCTATCCGCCCGCGGCTGGTTGCTCCGCGGACCATGTCCCGCATGCCCGCGCGTCTCCCCTGCAAGGCGGCGCTACCTCACATGCCCGGCGCGCGCGGCGCAACCCTCGGCGAGCGGCTTGACGCGGTCGCGTTCGGCGTGGTCCCTCGGGGATCGAAAAAGGATGCACGGCATGGTTGCGATCCCGGCGGAGATGACGTTCATCGCACATGGCGCGGGCGGTGGCCCGGAGGTGCTGGTGCCGCAACGCGGCCCGGTGCCGGCACCCCAGGCCGACGAGGTGCTGATCCGCTGCATGGCGGTCGGCGTCAACCGGCCGGATGTGGCGCAGCGCAGCGGCAGCTACCCGCCGCCGCCGGGCGCGAGTCCGATCCTCGGGCTGGAATGCGCCGGCGAGGTGGTGGCGGTCGGCGCCAAGGCCACGCGGTACAAGGTCGGCGACCGCGTCACCGCGCTCACCAATGGCGGGGCCTATGCCGAATACTGCACCGCGCCGGAGGCCCAGGCGCTGCCCTGGCCGCAGGGCTACGACGCACTGCGCGCCGCGGCGCTGCCGGAGACCTACTTCACCGTCTTTGCCAACATGTTCGGTCATGGCCAGCTCGGCGCCGGCGAGACGCTGCTGGTCCATGGCGGCACCAGCGGCATCGGCGTCACCGCGATCCAGCTGGCCAAGGCGTTCGGCGCGACGGTCTTCGCCACTGCCGGCAGCGCGGAGAAGGTGGCCGCCTGCCTGGAGCTCGGGGCGGATGCCGGCATCGACTACCGCGCGCAGGAGTTCGTCGAGGAGGTGAAGAAGCTCACCGGCGGCAAGGGCGTGGACGTGGTGCTCGACATGGTCGGCGCACCGTATTTCGCGAAGAACATCCGCTGCCTGCGGCTGGATGGGCGGCTGGTGATGATCGCCTTCCTGGGCGGCCATGTCGCGGAGCAGGTGGACCTCCGCCCGATCATGGTTAAGCGGCTGACGGTGACCGGCAGCACGATGCGGCCGCGCACCACGGCGGAGAAGGGCGAGATCGCGGCGGCGCTGGAAGCGAAGGTCTGGCCGATGCTGGCCGCCGGCAAGTGCGGCCCGCGCATCTTCCGCACCTTCCCGCTCGCCGAGGCCGCCGCGGCGCATCGCCTGATGGAAAGCAGCGCCCACATCGGCAAGATCATGCTGACGGTCGGATGATGCTCGGCTGGGTGCTGCTTGCGGCGGGCCTGGTGCTGCTGCTGCTTGCCCAGCGGATCAGGGGCAGCGCGCCGCGCGGGCTTACCCAGGGTGCGGCGGTGCTGCTCGCCGTGCTGGGCGCGCTGCTGCTGCTGCGCCGGCCGGGCTCCGCGCTGCTGCCGGGCCACGGGCCGCGGCGCTGGCACCAACCCTGAGGGAGCGCAGGTGAACCTCCATCGCATGCTGCGGCAGCGCGCCGCCGAGGGAAGGCCCGTGCGGGTCGCGGTGATCGGCGCCGGCAAGTTCGGCTCGATGTTCCTCCACCAGGCGCCGCGCATGCCGGGTCTGGCGATCCACGGCATCGCCGACCTCTCGGTGCCGCGCGCACGTGCCGCGCTGGCCCGCATCGGCTGGAGCGAGGCGGCGATCGCCGCCACCACCATCACCGAGGACGCGGCCGGGCTGATCGGCGATCCGCACGTGGAGGTGGTGGTGGAGGCCACTGGCGATCCCGCCGCGGGGCTGCGCCATGCGCGGCACGCCATCGCGCATGGCAAGCATGTGGTCATGGTGAATGTGGAGGCCGACGTGCTGGCCGGCCCGGTGCTGGCCGAGGAGGCCGCGCGGGCGGGCGTGGTCTATTCCATGGCCTACGGCGACCAGCCGGCGCTGGTGGCGGAGCTGGTGGACACCATCCGCACGGCCGGATTCAACGTGGTCGCGGCGGGGAAGGGGACCAAGTACCTGCCGGCCTATCATGCCTCGACACCAGAGACGGTGTGGGATTTCTACGGGCTGACGCGCGAGCAGGCCGTGGCGGGCGGGATGAACCCGCGCATGTTCAACTCCTTCCTGGATGGCACGAAGTCCGGCATCGAGATGGCGGCGATCGCCAATGCCTGCGACCTGGCGCCGCCGGAGGACGGACTGCTGTTCCCGCCCTGCGGCACCGCGCAACTGCCGAACGTGCTGCGCCCGCGCGAGGCGGGCGGCGTGCTGCCGGGCAAGGGCATGGTGGAGGTCGTCTCATCCCTCACGCGCGAGGGGGCCGAGATCCCGGACAACCTGCGCTGGGGCGTCTTTGTCGTGTTCGAGGGCGAGAGCGACTATGCGCGCCGCTGCTTCGCCGAATACGGCGTCGTTACCGATGAGGCCGGCCGCTATGCGGCGTTGTGGCGGCCCTACCATTTCATCGGGCTGGAGCTCGGCGTCTCCGTCGCATCCGCCGCGCTGCGCCGGGAGCCGACGGGCTGCGCCACGCGCTGGGCGGCGGATTGCGTCGCGGTGGCGAAGCGCCCACTGCGCACCGGCGAGGTGCTGGACGGGGAGGGCGGCGCGACGGTTTGGGGCAAGTGCATCCCCGCGGCGCGATCGCTGCGCGAGGCCGCGGTGCCGATCGGGCTCGCGCATGGCGTGGCGCTGGCGCGCGACCTGGCGGAAGGCGCGATGGTGACCGAGGCCGATCTGGCGCCGCGCCAGGCGGGCCTGCAGGACGAGGCGCTGGCCTTGCGCGCGCGGCTTGCAGCGCTGGCCGGCTGAGGTGTCGGAGCAGGCCACCCGGGCCCCCACCGCGATGGGCATGGGCTCGGCCTTCCGGCTGCTGATCGTCGCCATCTTCCTGTTCGGCGGGTCCTGGCCGATCACCAAGGCGGCGATGTCGCATGCCTCGCCGCTGTGGTTCGGCACCAGCCGCGCGGCGCTGGCGGCGATGGTGGCGGCGCTGCTGCTGGCCGTGCTCGGGCGGCTTCGCTTTCCGGGGCGGGAGGACCGGACCGCGGTGCTGTTCCTCGGCGCCTTCCAGCTCGGCGGCTTCTTCGTGCTGACGCATCTGGCGGTGGCGCTGGTGCCGGCGGGGCGGACCGCGGTGCTGTCCAACGTGGTCGCCTATTGGCTGATCCCGCTCTCGGTGCTGGTGCTGGGCGAGAAGGTCTCCACGAAGCGCTGGATCGCGGCGGGGATCAGCCTGGCGGGTGCCGGCGTGCTGATCGGGCCCTGGGCGGTGGACTGGACCGACAGGCAGATGCTGATCGGCCATGTGATGCTGATGCTGGCGGGGCTCGCCTGGACCATCGCCATCATCGGCAGCCGGCGATGGGCGCCGCGCAGCACCATGCTGGAGCTGCTGCCCTGGTGCTTCGCGGTGGGCACCATGGTGCTGATGCCGCTGGCGATCCTGTTCGAGCCGGATGGCGGGATCGGGCGCGAGGCCTGGCCGCACATGCTGTTCATCGGCCTGCTGGCGGCACCGATCGGCACCTGGTGCGTGATCGAGGCAACCAGCCGGCTGCCGGGGGCGGTCGCCTCGGTCTGGTTCCTGCTGGTGCCGGCGGTGGGCGTGGTGGTGGGCGCGCTGTGGCTTGGCGAGCCGATCGGCTGGGACGTTCTGGTCGGCGGCGCGCTGATCGTGGTCAGCGTGGTGCTGGCGGCGCGGTCGTGACGAGGTGGCGATGAAGCTGGCGGTGACGGAGGCGGGCGAGGGGCGTCCGGTGGCGTTCCTGCACGGGCTGCTCGGGTCGGGGCAGAACTTCGGTGCGGTGCAGAAGGCGCTGGCGGAGCGCGGCCATCGCGTGCTGGCGCTGGATCTGCGCAACCACGGCGCCTCGCCGCATGCGCCGACCATGTCCTATCCGGAGATGGCCGAGGACGTGGCGGAGACGCTGCGCGCGGCCGGTGCCTGGCCGTGCGCCGTGGTCGGCCATTCGATGGGCGGCAAGGTCGCGATGGCGCTGGCGCTGGCGCATCCCGCAGGCGTCGAGCGGCTGGTGGTGGCGGACATCGCGCCCGTTTCCTACGGCACGCCGCTGTTCCAGCGCTACATCGCGGCGATGCGGGCGATCCCGCTCCGCGAAGGGCTGACGCGCCGCGAGGCGGATGCGGCGCTGGTGGAGGCGGTGCCCAACCCGGCGTTGCGCGGCTTCCTGCTGCAGAACCTGCTCTTCGCCGAAAGCCCGCCGCGCTGGCGCGTGCCGCTCGAGGTGCTGGCGGCCGAGATCGACGTGCTGGGCGGCTGGCCCGATCCGCCCGGCCGCTACGATGGCCCCGTGCTGGTGCTGGCCGGCGAGAGTTCCGACTACATCAGGCCCGAATACCACGACCGCTTCCGGGCGTTGTTCCCGGCGGCGCGCTTCGCCTCGATCCCGGCGGGCCACTGGCTGCATGCCGAGAACCCCCAGGCCTTCCTGGCCGAGGTCACGGCGTTCCTGGAAGCGTGACGGCGTCCTCGTCTGCCGTCAGCCGCGCGCGGGTCGCGGCATCGAGCCGCGCGCGGATCGCGGCGAGCAGCGGATGCGCGTCGGTGTCCTTGCGCCCGTAGTCGAGGTTGTAGGCGAGGTCGAGTTCCGGCGGGTTCTTCCCCTGCGCGTGCTGCAGGATGGTCTCCAGCTTGTCGAGGCCGCGGGCGAGCCGCCCTTCCGGCGTGCTGCCGGTCTCGTACTCCTCCCACAGCGCAAAGATCGCGGCGCGGGGCGCGGAGGGCAGCGTCATCGTCAGGGTGCCCAGCGCCTCCCGCTCGCGCGCTTCCTTCACGCCGGCGCGGCGGGGTGCGGGGGCGGGCAGGTCGCCGGTCAGCGCCTCGGCGAGGTCATGCACCAGGCAGATGCGGATCAGCCGGCCGCTATCCACGCCGAGCGACTCGCCCAGCACCAGCGCCATCAGGCAGAGCCGCCAGCTGTGCTCCGCCGTGCTCTCCACCCGGCCCGTTGCGGTGCGGCCGGTGCGCAGCGTGTCCTTCAGGCGTTCGGCCAGGGCCAGGAAGGCGAGGGTGCCCCCGATCTCGTCGTCATCCATGCCGCCATCCTGCACCCGGGAGGCGAGCAACGCAGGAGGGCGGTTCGGTTCGCGCAATCATCCGTGACCGAGTCGCACCAGCGTGATCTCGGGCGGCACCCCGAAGCGCACCGGCATGATGGTCCAGCCGAGCCCGCCGGAGACGACGAGGTGCTTCCCACGCTCGACCACATGCCCCCAGGCGTAGCGGTTGCCGTAGCGCGAGGGCACGATCGGCGAATAGCCGAGCAGCCGCACCTGGCCGCCATGGGTGTGCCCGCACAGCGTCACCGCCACCCGGCCGGACGGCACGTCTGGGAAGATGTCGGGCTCGTGGCAGAGCAGCACCACGGGATCGGCATCGGTCACCGCGTCGAGGGCGCGCGGCAGGTCGTGCGCGCCGACGAAGCCGCCCCGCCCGCGGAAGGCCCAGAGGCTGCCGAGCCCGGCCACCCAGAGCTGCGCGCCGGGCGGCCCGACCTTGCGCGCCGCATTGTGCAGCACCGGCAGGCCGGCATCGGCGAAGATGCGCGCGGCGTCCGGGATGCCGCCGCGCAGGCGCTGCACCTCCGCATCCTCCCACCAATCGTGGTTCCCGAGCACCGTGTGCACGCCGAGCGGCGCGCGCAGCCCGCCCAGCGCCGCGGCCAGCTCCGCCATCGGCACGGCATAGGGCATCATCCGGCGGGAGGGCGGGAAGTCGCCGAGCAGCGCCACCATGTCGGGCCGCAGCGCATTCGTCGCCGCGACGATCTGCTCCACGCGGCGGAGCGGCATCCAGGGATCGGCCGCGTGGATGTCGGAGAGCGCCGCGATGGTCAGGCTGCGCCCGGCGGGCCAGCCTTCCGGCGTGATCCGGTGCTCGGCGACGGTGAGCCGCAAGGCCGGCTCGATCCAGACGGCGTAGCCGCCGCCCGCCGCGCCGGCGGCGGCCATGCCCGAGAGGCCCCCGAGCAGGGCGCGGCGTGTCGGCATGCGGTTTTCCTGGTTCAATCCGGCGGGCCGAGTCCGCGACCGAAGGCGGCCTCGATCTCGGCGATCCACTCCGCCTCCCGGCCGAGATAGCGGGGCGAGAGGTGGAAGGGCTCGACGCGCCGTGCGCCGGCCTCGCGCGCGATGGCGCCCGCGGCGGTGGTGGTCAGGTGCATGCGCTCGGCGGCAATGGCGGCGTCGGCGGCGAGGAAGGGCGCCTCGATGAACAGCGTGTCGGCCCGCGCTGCCAGCGCCGTCGCTGTCGCACGGTTGGCCGGCGTGTCGGCGAAGTCGGTGAGATAGGCGATGCGCTGGCCTTGCGTGGCGGCGACCAGGTTGCGCAGCGCGCCCAGCGGCTGCACGGGCGCGGAAGCGGCCTCGGCGGCGCGGGCGAAGATCGGGATCGGGTGGTCGTCGGGCAGGCCGTCAGCAACCGCCTGCTTCAGCGCGGCGAGCCAGGGGCCGGTCGGCAGGCCGCGTTCGGTCAGCCGCGTGCGCCAGACATTCAGGTGCACCGCCTCCTCCAGCGCGAAGCCGAGCGAGGGCGTGCCGTGGTCGAGCGGCGCGGCGCGAAGGCGGAGTGCGCCGAGTTGCAGCACCACGCCGTCGGGATCGGGCGGGAGGGGCGACAATGCTTCGGGTACGAAGCCTGTCTGCAGGCGCAGCCGCGTGCGGGGGAAGGGCGGCGCCGCGCGCACCTCCGTGACCTCCAGCACCAGGTCGAGCGGAATGCGGTCCACCAGGTTCCAGGTGTAGCTGGCGAGCCGGTGGTGCAGCTTCGCGGCGAAGCCATCGGGCCCGACGACCGCGAGCGTCTTCTCCCGCCCCACCAGCGGGCGCAGCAGCCGGTCGGCGTCGGCCCAGTGGTCCATATGCGCATGGCTGACGCAAAGCGCCTCCACCCGCAGCAGGTGCCGCGGCGAGAGGGTGGAGAGATCGCCGCAGTCGAACAGCACCGCGCCGGATGCGTGCAGCGCCTCGACGAACACCGCCGGATCGCCGGCGCGCCCGTTCAGCAGGCGCGGATGCAGCGTCGGGGTCATGCCGGCCGCGAGCCGCTATTGCGGCTTGAAGCGGCTCGCCTTCGCCGCATCGGCCGCGCGCCAGAGGTACCACGCCGCGATGCTGCGGAACGGCGCCCAGGCCTCGCCGATGGCGCCGAGCTCCTTCGGCTTCGGCTGCGCCTCCAGCCCGGCGGCGACCTTCCAGCCCTCGCGCACGCCGAAATCGTCCACCGGCAGCACGTCGCGCCGGCCCAGGGTAAAGATCAGCAGCATCTCCACCGTCCAGCGGCCGACGCCACGGATGGCGCAGAGGCGCTCGATCAGCGCCTCGTCGGGGATGCGCGCGGCGGCTTGGCGCGTCGGCACCAGGCCGCCCACGGATTTCTCCGCGATGTCGCGGATCGCGGCGACCTTGCTCCCCGAGAGGCCGCAGCCGCGCATCGCCTCCACCGGTGTCTCCAGCACCATCGCCGCGGGCGGGAAGTCGTGGCCGGGGTAGAGCGCGATGAAGCGGCCGAGGATCGCCTCCGCCGCGCGGCCATGCACCTGCTGATGGGCGATGGCGCGCACCAGCGCCTCATAGGGCTCGCGCCGCACCGGGCGCAGCGTGCAGGCGCCGATCCGGCGGATCACCGCCTTCAGCACGGCATCGCGGCGGAGATGCTTCAGCGCCTCCGGCCCGCCGAGCACCGGAGCGGGGCGCGGCAGCTTCGGGGCGAGGGCAGGGGGCGTCATCGCGCCATCATGCCGCGCCACCGCGTCGCGATCCAGCAAGGGTGTCCGCGGCTTGCGCCGACGTCGCGGCCTGCGCCAGCAGCCAGTCGCGGAAGGCGCGGAAGCCGGGCTCGGCCTCGCGCGCCGGGCGGTGCAGCAGCCACCAGCCGCGGCCCTTCGGCACCGTCAGCGGGAAGGGCGCGACCAGCCGGCCGGAGGCGACGTCGTCGTCGATGTAGGGGCGGATGCCCATGGCGATGCCGACGCCGTCCGCCGCCGCCTGCTGCGCCTGGCCGTAGAACTCGAAGACCGGGCCATGCGCCGTGAGGCCGGCGGCGCCTGCCGCGGCGAGCCAGCGCGGCCAGTCCTCCGCCGCATGCGCCACGCGCAGCAGCGCGGTTTCCGGCAGGTCCCGCGGCGAGCCGAGCCGCGCCGCCAATGCCGGCGCGCAGACCGGCAGCAGGTCGGCGGCGAAGAGCGGCGTCGAAGCCAGCCCCGGCCAATCGCCCTCGCCGAGCCGGATGCCGCAGCTCCAGCTGTCGGAGAAGGGCACCGTGGCGCCGCCGGTGGTGATCCGCACCTCGACCTCCGGCGCGCGGCGCTGGAAGTCGGCGAGGCGCGGGATCAGCCAGCGGATCGCGAAGGTCGGGCCGACGCCGACGGTCAGCGGCTGCGGCCCGGCGCGCTCCGCCACCTGCTCGGTGAGGCGCGCGAGGGCGGCGAGCAGCGGCACCAGGCCGTCGCGGTACTGCATGCCGGCCGCGGTGAGGACGAGGCGGTTGGCGTGGCGCTCGAACAGCGCGACGCCCATCCGCTCCTCCAGCAGCTTCACCAGCCGGCTGACCGCCGCGGGCGTGACGTTGAGCTCGGCCGCCGCGGCGACGAAGCTGCCGGCGCGGGAAGCCGCCTCGAAGGCGCGGATGCCGTTCAGGAAGGGCTGGCGAGACAAGGGTAGCATCAGGGAAACTGAGCCTCAGGATCAGCAAACGCAGTTTGTGCAGGGGCCGGCGCGGGCGCAAGCAGGCGCTGTCGGAGGGCCTCGCCATGACCATCCCGCTGCTGATCCTGATCTGGGCCGCGACCGTCGCGACGACGCTGCTCTCGGGCGTCTTCGGCATGGCAGGCGGGCTGCTGCTGGTCGGGTTGCTGCTCGTGCTGCTGCCGCTGCCGGCGGCGATGGCGCTGCATGCGGTGACGCAGATCGCCTCCAATGGCTGGCGCGCCGCCTTCGGGCTGCGGCACGTGCGCTGGGGGATCGCGGCGGATTACGGCGTGGGCTGCCTGGCGGCGACCCTCGCCTGGTCGGCGGTGCTCTACGTGCCGTCCAAGCCGGTGGCGCTGATCGCGCTCGGCCTCAGCCCCTTCCTGCTGATGGCGCTGCCTGCCGCCTGGAAGCCGGACCCCGGGCACCCCTGGCACGCCATCGCCGCGGGCGTCGCCAGCATGTCGCTGATGCTGCTGACCGGCGTCGCCGGGCCGCTGCTCGATCGCTTCTTCCTCGGCGGCCGGCTGGACCGGCACGCGATCGTCGCCACCAAGGCGGTATGCCAGGTGCAGGGGCACGCGCTGAAGCTGGTCTATTTCGGCGGCCTCGCGGCGACGCCGGGCATGCTCGACACGACGGCGGTGCTCGGCGCGGTCGCCGCCGCGGCGCTCGGCACGGTGCTGGCGCAGCCGCTGCTGCGCGCGATGACCGAGGCCTCCTACCGGCTCTGGGCCGGCCGCCTCGTCACCGGGATCGCGCTCACCTATGTGGCGCAGGGCACCTGGCTGCTGCTCTGGCCCTGAACGGGAGGAGACCCGCATGTCCAATACCCTCGAACCCCTGATCCTCGACCTGGTCGAGGGCGTGGCGCGCGCGCCGCGGCCCTATGCCGAGGTGATCGATGCCTGGCGCACCTCCTGCCCCCGGCTGACGGTCTGGGAGGAGGCGGTGGAGCGCGGCCTCATCGCCTTTCGCTGGCAGCCCGACGGGGCGCTTCTGATCGGCGCAACGGCGGCGGGCCGGGCGGCCCTCGCCAGGGCGGGGCGCCTCGCCGTGGCGGCGAACTGAGCAGGTGACGTTTTTCAACCCGGACCGGGGTTGGCAACACCAGCACAACTAGGGTTGGTATGCGGTCGGCAGAATACAACCTTACAGGGGGAGTCCGACCGCATGGCTGCGCCGACCGACTTCGAACAGTACATCCTGGAGATGATCAACCGCGCCCGCCTCGACCCGCTCGGCGAGGCGGCGCGGTATGGGATCGACCTCAACCAGGGCCTCTCCTCCGGCACGCTGAACGGCACGCCGAAGCAGCCGCTGGCGTTCAATCCGCAACTGATCGATGCCGCTCGCGGCCACAGCGAGTGGATGCTGGCCACCGACACCTTCTCCCACACCGGCGCCAATGGCAGCTCGGCGGGCGACCGGATGAAGGCGGCGGGCTATACCTTCAGCGGCAGCTGGACCTGGGGCGAGAACATCGCGCTGCGTTCCGGCACCATCAACGCGACGACGGCCGAGCTGCTGCACGAGCAGCTGTTCGAGAGCCCCGGCCACCGCGGTAACCTGCTCAACGCCAATTTCCGCGAGGCGGGCCTCGGCCTGGCGCAGGGCGAGTACAAGGGCTTCACCGCCACCGACCTCACCGAGAACTTCGCCAAGTCCGGCAGCAGCATCTTCCTGCTCGGCGTGGCCTTCGACGACAATGACGGCGACAATTTCTACGATCCGGGCGAGGGGCTCGGCGGCGTCTCTCTCAGCCTGCGCGACACCTCGACCGGGGCGGTGAAGACCGTCACCACCTGGGAGTCCGGCGGCTACCAGATCGCGCTGCCGGCCGGCAGCTACGAGGCGACCTTCTCGGGTGGCGAGCTGGGCTCGACGGTGAAGAAGAACGTCACCATCGGCTCGATCAACGTGAAGCTCGACCTGAACGCCGATGCGACCGCCGCGCCGGAGCCGCTGCCGCCACCTCCGCCGCCGCCACCTCCGCCGCCGTCCGAGCCTGGCGGACAGGTGCTGACCGGGACCAATGGCGGCAACGTGCTGACCGGCGGCGCCGGGGCCGACAAGCTGGACGGGCTGGGCGGTTCCGACACGCTCTCGGGCGGCGGCGGGGCGGATACGCTGCTCGGCGGTGCCGCCCGGGACACCTTGGATGGCGGCGAGGGAAACGACCTGCTGGTCGGCGGGGGCAGCTGGGACCGGATGACCGGCGGCACGGGCGCCGACACCTTCCTGTACCAGAACTTCTCCAGCGACCGCGGCGACCGCATCACCGACTTCAATGCCGCGGAGGGCGACCGCGTGGACATCTCCGCCTTCCTTGCGGCGGGTGCCGGCGACAGCTGGTCGGAGCTTTCGGCCAGCGGCCATGCGCGGCTGACGTCGGTCTCGGGCGGGACGATGCTGTGGGTGGACCAGAACGGCGGCGGCAACCAGTACTACCAGGTCGTCACCTTCGAGGGCCGCAGCGCCAGCCAGTTGGGCAGCGACTTCCTGATCGGATAGCGCTCAGCCGACCAGCGCGACCGCGATCCACCCGATCACCAGCACGGAAAGCAGCGATGGCGCCAGCAGGCGCCAGAGCTGCGCCGGGCGGGTGCCGTCCGCCAGCAGGCCACAGATCAGCGCGGTGACGGCGAAGGACATCCCCGCCCCCGCCGCGCCGGCGAAGTTGTGCAGGGCGGGCGCAAGCATCTCCGGCAGGCCCGCCGCCTGGCCGAGCGCAGCTTGCACCGGCATCAGCGCGGCGTTCGATCCGACATTGCTGCCGGTCACCATGCCGGAGGCGAGCCCCAGCACCGGCACCGCATAGGGCGCGAGCGGGCCGAGGCCGGATGCGGTCGCCTCGGCCAGCGCGCCGGCGATGCCGGAGCCGGCCATCCAGCGCGCCAGCACGACATAGAGCAGCATCACCAGCACCGGCCGCTTCGCCCGCGCGAAGGCACCGCGCGCGGCCGACGCGGGATCGGCCCGGCGCAGCAGCAGCAGGCCGGAGACGAGCCACAGCACCACCGCCACATGGGTCAGCGGGAAGGCGGGCAGGTCGGGGAAGGGCGCCCAGGCGGGCGCACCCTCCCACGCCCGCGCCAGCAGCAGCGCGGCGGTCAGCCCCGCATAGGGCGCGAGCGAGCGCAGCGCCGCGCGCCAGCCCGCGGCATCGCGGGGCGGATCGAGCCGCCACAGCAGCGCCAGCAGCGGGATGCCGGTGGCGATGATCCCCGCCGCCTCGAAGGGGAACAGCGCGTGCGACGCCACCAGCAGCGCCGCGACCAGGCAGAGCACGAGCGTCTGCACCAGCTTCTCGCCCGGCGGCACCTTGATGCCGGCGGCGTCGCAGAGCCGCCACAGCACCGGGCCGAGCAGCGCGAACCACACGGCATTGGGCCAGGCGGTGGCGAAGGCGACCTCCTGCGCCGGCAACCCGATCAGCGCCGCGCCGAGCGCCGTGCCGGGGCCGAGCCCGCCCCATGGCACCAGCGTGAGCGAAAGCAGCGCCATCGCCCCGGCCGCCGCGCCGGAGAGCCCCATGCCGCGCAGCGCCGAGAGCGCGAAGACCGCACCCACCGCGAAGCCGGTCACGCTTTCCAGGAAGGCGCCGGCGAGCAGCGTGGCGACGAAGATGCGGCGCGGCTCGGCGCGCGCCATCGAGGCTTCCGGACGCTCTCGCGCCACGGCGGCGTGGAACAGCAGGCCGCCGGTCACCACGCCGATCGGCTTCAGCGCCAGGAAGGCGCCGCGCAGCGTCTCCTCCGTGACGAAGGCAGCAGGCGGGATTCCGGCCGGCAGGGAGAGCAGCACGGCGGGCAGCGCGGCGGCGAGCGCGGCCAGCACCGCCGGCACCGGCCCGGCCCGGCCCGAGAGCAGCAATGCCACCAGCAGCAGCAGCGGCAGGGCCTGCAGCGCGAGGATCATGGCGCGCGCCTTGCACCGGCTGCGCAACGGGGGGAGGCTCGGCGGTGATGGACGCGCCGACGCTCTACGCCGCCTATGGCAGCAATCTCGACCATGCGCGGATGCTCGGCCGCTGCCTCGGTGCGGCGCCGGCCGGCGCGGCGCTGCTGCCGGGCTGGCGGCTGGTGGTGAACCGCTACGCCTCCATCGCCCGCGATGCCGCGGCGAGCGTGCCGCTCGGCCTGTGGCGGATCACGCCTGGGCACCTCGCCGCGCTCGACCTGGCGGAGGGAACGGCCTTCGGGATCTACGAGCGCATCCGCATCCGCCTGCCGGAGCCGGTCGCGGGCGCGTCGGAGGCCTGGACCTATGTGGAGCGGGTCCACCGGCCGGGCCCGCCCGAGGCCTGGTATGTCGCACATCTCCGGCAAGGCTATCGCGACTTCTCGCTGGATGCGGCGGTGCTGGAGGCGGCGCTCTCGGGTGGATGAGCCGGGATCTGCGGCGCGGCGACGAGCGGCGCGGCGCGGCGCCGTGCCACCTTCGCCTCGCGCCGCGTGATGTAGAGCGCGCTGCCGACGATCAGCGCCGCGCCGAGGCCGAGCCAGGCATCCGGCAATTCGCCGAACAGCGCGACGCCGAAGCCGGCGGCGAAGACCAGCCGGACATAGGAGAGCGGTGCGATCACGCTGGCATCCGCCAGCCGCAGCGCGTTGATCCAGAGATGCATCGCGAACGGCCCGCAGAGCGCCGTCAGCAGCAGCAGGCCGAGACTGCTCCAGCCCGGCCAGGCCAGGCCAGGCAGCGCGACCGGCAGGGCCAGCGCGGTGGTGACCAGGCCGATGTAGAACATGATGGTGTTGGTGCGCTCGCTGCGCGCCAGCATCTTGGTGGTCAGCACGATGCCGGCGCCGAGGCAGGAAGCGCCGATGGCGGCCGCCAATGGCAGGCCGAGCGCCACGCCCTCCGCCCCGTCCCAGGGCCGCACGATCGCCACCACGCCGGCGAAGCCCACCAGCGTCGCGCTCCAACGGCGCCAGCGCACCACCTCGCCGAGCACCGGGCCGGCCAGCGCGGTGACGAACAGCACCGAGGTGAAGGACAGCACCGTCGCGGTGGCCAGCGGCAGCGCCGCGAAGGAGAGGAAGTAGAGATACCAGGAGACGCCGGAGAGCAGCCCGCGCAGCAGGTTGAGCTTCAGGTTCTTCGTGCGCACCAGCCCGATGGGATCGTGCAGCAGCTGCGGCACCGTCCAGGCCAGCTGGCCGAGGGCGCGCGCCAGCACGATGGTGGCGAGCGGCACGCCCTCGATCGCCTTCACCACCACCGTCTCGAGGTTGAACAGGAAGGCGGAGGCGAGCGCGAGCAGCGCCGCCTTCGTCATGATGCTCATCCCGCCGCTCATCGCCGGCGCGCCTCGGCGAGGGTGACGACGAGCGCACCGGCGATCACCACCGCGCCGCCGGCCCAGCCCCAGGCATCCGGCAGCTCGCCCCAGGCCAGCCAGGCGACCAGCGCGACGAAGACGAGCCGCAGATACTGGAAGGGCGCGACGGCGGAGGCCTCGCCGGCGCGCAGCGCCTCCGTCACCAGCCAGATGATCGAGGGCGAAACGAAGGCGAGGACCGCCAGCAGCGTGAGGTCCGGCAGACCGAGCGGCACCCAGGCCGCCAGCGCGAAGGGTGCCGCGCCGCCGAAGGTGACCAGGCCCACCCAGGCGAGGATGGTCGCCGTGCTCTCCGTGCGGGTCAGGCTGCGCGAGGTGAGCGTGATGCCGCACCAGGCGATGGCCGCGCCGATGGCCATGGCGGTGCCCAGCGGATCGGCGCCGCTGCCCGGGCGCAGCATCAGCGCGATGCCGGCGAGGCCGATCAGCGTGCCGGCCCAGCGCCAGCGATCCACCCGCTCGCCCAGCAGCGGACCGGCGAGCAGGGTGGTGAAGATGACGTTGGTGAAGGAGAGCACGGTCGCCGTCGCCGCCTCCAGCCGCGCGAAGGAGCCGTAGTAGAGCGCCCAGGTGAAAAGCGAGGCGAGTCCGCGCAGCACATGCATCGGCACCCGCCGCGAGCGGAACACGCGGATGCCGCTGGCGAGGAAGGCCGGCACCGTCCAGATCAGCTGGCCGGCGGCGCGGAAGGCGACCTGCACCTCGATCGGGATGCCGCGCTCGGTCATCCAGCGGATCGCCAGCGCCTCGGCGGCGAAGACCACCGCGGCCGCCGACATCAGGGCGGCGCCGCGGAGGTTGTCGGCCTGCTCCCTCATCCGGCGCGGCTGGTCCGCATTGACGTCCCGACGATCCCGGTTAGCGTGGCAGGCAGGTTGAGCCGCGCCCACCCCGCGAAGCAAGCGCGGCCGGCGCATGGGGGAGTTGCGCCGCGTGGCGAAGGACGCCGAAAAGGCCGGGGCGACGGCTTCAGTGGACCGCGGGCCGATCCTGATCTGGGGCGCGGGGGCGATCGGCGGCACCGTCGGCGCGCATCTCGTCCGTGCCGGACATGCTGTCGTGTTCGCCGACATCGTTGCCGACCATGTCGCCGCGATCCGCGACCGCGATCGCGGCCTCGCCATCGAGGGGCCGCTCGCCGCCTTCCGCGTCACCGCGCCGGCCTTCACGCCGGATGCCGTGCAGGGCGAGTTCCGGCGCGTCTTCCTGGCGGTGAAGACGCACGACACCGAAGCCGCCTGCCGGCAGCTGCTGCCGCACCTGGCGCCAGATGGCTATGTGCTGTCGCTGCAGAACGGGCTGTGCGAGCGGGTGATCGCGGAGGTCTGCGGCACACAGCGCACCATGGGCGCCTTCGTCAATTTCAGCGCCGATTGGCTTGAGCCGGGGCGCATCATGTATGGCGGCCGCGGCGCGGTGGTGGTGGGCGAGCTGGACGGCGCGATGACGCCGCGCGTCACTGCGCTGCACGCGCTGCTGCGCGACACCTTCGAGCCGGATGCCGTGCTGACGCCGAACATCTGGGGCTTCCTGTGGGGCAAGCTCGCCTATTCCTCGCTGCTCTACATGCAGGGCCTGGCGGAGAAGGGCATCGCGGACACGCTGGCGCGGAAGGAGCTGCTGCCGCTGATCCGCGCGCTCTGCGGCGAGGTGATGGCGGTCGCGCGGGCGGAGGGCGTGACGCCGCTCGGCTTCAACGGCTTCGAGCCCTCGGCCTTCTACGAAGGCGCCAGCGAGGACGCCGCGCGCGCCTCGATCGCCGCGCTGGAGGCGTTCAACCGGCCGAACGCGAAGACCCATTCCGGCATCTGGCGCGACCTGTGGGTGCGGCGCCGCGCGACGCCGGCCGATGCGCAGATCGGCGTGGTGATCCCGATCGGGCGTGCGCATGGCATCGCCTGCCCGGCGCTCACGGCGCTGATCGCCATGGTGCACCAATGCGAGCGCGGCGAGCGCCCGATGTCCGACGACAACCTGAACGAATTGGCGAGGAACCTGGCATGAACATCCGCTACGACGGCGTGACCGTCGCCGTCACCGGCACCGGCCACGGCTTCGGGCGCTGCATCGCGCGCAGCTTCGACGCGCTCGGCGCCAAGGTCTTCGCCTGCGACATCTCGGCCGACAACATCGCCGAGACCGCGAAGGGCACCGGCATCACCACCGCCGCCTTCGACCTGACGGCGCCCGGCGCCGCGCAGGACTGGATCAAGGGCATCGAGGACGCCACCGGCGGTGCGGTCGGCGTGCTGGTCTGCAATGCCGGCGGCGTGCGCGGCCAGGCGATGCGGCCGGTGGAGGAGGTGCCGGAGGAGGACTGGCACGCGATCTTCGACATCAACACCCATGCCGCCTTCAGGCTGGCCAAGGCGGTGGTGCCGGGGATGAAGCGCGCGAAGGCCGGGCGCATCGTGACGATCAGCAGCGGCGCCGGGCTGAAGCCGAGCAAGACCGGGATCCAGGCCTATTGCGCGGCCAAGCATGCGCTGGTCGGGCTGACGAAGCAGCTCTCGCGTGAGCTCGGCCCGTTCAACATCACGGTGAACAGCGTCGCACCCGGCTTCATCCTGTCGAACCCCGCCACCATCGTGCAGTTCGAGGGCTATGGCGAGGCCGGCAAGAAGGCGCTGGTGGAGGGCATCGCGCTGAAGCGCCTCGGCGCGCCGGAGGATATCGCCAACGCCGTGTTGTTCCTCGCCTCGCCCTTCGCGGGGTGGGTCAGCGGGCAGATCCTGTCGGTGGACGGGGGCTGACGCCGCGGCGCGGCGCGCCGTGCCGGATGCGCTGAAGCCGCTGCCCTGGGCGCTGATCGCCGCGGGCAGCTTCGCGCTGTTCGCCATCTCCGGCAGCGGCACCACGCGCGCGCCGTTCCTGATCGACATGGCGCGCGACCTCTCGGTCAGCCTGGGCCTCACGGCGAACGTCATGGCGATGAACGCGGTGACCTGGGGCATCGCCTCGGTCTTCGCCGGCGCGCTCTCGGACCGCGTCGGGCGGCAGCCCTTCCTGATCGGCGGGCCGATCTGCCTCGCGGTTTCCTCGGTGGGCGTGGCGGTGTCGGAGAGCTATGCCGGTGTCGCCTTCTGGGCGACCGTCGGCGGCGCGGCGGCGGGTGTGGTCTCGGCGACGGTGGTCACGGAAGTCTCCTCCCGCGTCGAGAACCGCCAGCGTGGCCGCGCGCTCGGCTGGACATTGTCGGGACAGTCGATGGCGCTGCTGCTCGGCGTGCCGCTGGCGACCGTGGCCGGTGCGGCGATCGGCTGGCGCGGGGTGCATCTCGCCGTCGGCGTGGTCGCGCTGATCGCCGCGCTGGGACTGTTCCTGACCATGCGCAAGCCGGTGGCGAAGGCGGGCGGGGCGCGGCGGGTGGCGATCGACTATCGCGCCGTGCTGTCAGGCCGCGTGCTGCGGCTGCTGATCATCGGCGTGGCGGAGCGGACCTGCTACGCGCTGGCCGTCACCTTCTTCGCCACCTACCTGCAGACTGCGTATGGCGTTTCGCTGGCGGGGCTGGCGCTGCCGCTGGCGGTCTTCGCGCTCGGCAACATCCTCGGCACGCTGCTCGGCGGGCAGCTGGCGGACCGGCTGCCGAACCGGCTGCTGACCTTCGCGGGCGCGATGCTTTGCGCCGCGGTGATCGCGCTGCCGCTGTTCCTCTGGCAGGGCGGGGTCGCTGTGACGGTGGCGCTGGGCTTCGCCTTCGTGCTGGCGACCTCCGTCGCGCGGCCCTGCATGATGGCGGCGCTGAGCAACGTGCCCGACGAGATCCGCGGCACGGTGCTCGGGTTGAACGTGACTTCGGCCTCGATCGGCTGGCTCGCCGCGGCGGCGGTGGGCGGGCTGGTTATCGCCGCCTTCGGCTTCGCGGGCTTCGCACCGATGGCGGCGGGGCTGGCGCTGATGGGCGCGCTGCTGGCGATCGGCAGCCGGCGGCAGGCCTGAGCGCGGCCTGCTTGCGCCAATACGAGGTTGCAGTAAGGACGCTCCACTTATAAGGGGCGCACAGCCAAACTAACTTCACGCTGCCACTCCAAACCTGCGTGATTGCAGGCAAGCCGCACCCAGTTCTCGACCTCCTTAGTAGAGTTGTTCGTGCCAACCCACCATCCGTCCATCAGCGGTGTAGCAAACTTGGCCGCCAGCTTCGGGTCCTTGAAGAGGTCTTGGCGGTTGCGCGCGACAATTCGCTTGGTTCGGCCTTTCGAAGCCGCCAGCTTCTGCAAAGTGCCGGGCCTCACTTCCTCAATCAAGCGCAAGATTTTTTGGAGAGCGCTCTTCAAAGATGTTTCGGTCGCTTGTTTGTCCAGCACGCGCACGGTGAAGTGGCCGCTTCGCCGTGCACTACGCGGCGCCTCAGTCGGAGCAGTTTCGGTGAGGGTTACATACTGCGCCTGCTCCTCACCAGTCGTTGCGCGTACCAGCGTCTCAGTCGGCAGATCGATGAAGATTTTGGGCGCTTCGAGGCCCGCGGCGATGCCGATGCGAGTTGACGAGACAAGTCTGGCGTTCATGGCACCTGTCGGGTCGGCTTGCCCGAGCAGGTCTCGCAGTTTGGGAGTGGGAATCAAGGCAGCCATGGCGGCGCTCCGTTGTTAACGAAGCGCACCTTGCCCGTGTCGATGGTATAAGTCAAGCGCCTTGTAAGGTAAGTGAGAGAGCGTAAAGCCTGTCCTATGCCATCGTCGCGAACAGCCCCGCCAGCAGCTTCGTCCGCGGCACCAGCGAGGCCACGGTCACATGCTCGTTCAGCGTATGCGCGCCGGCGCCGCCGATGCCGAGGCCGTCCAGCGTCGGGATGCCCATCGCGCCGGTGAAGTTGCCGTCCGAGCCGCCGCCGCTGCTCTGGCTGTTGATGTCGAAGCCGATCGCCTGCGCAAGACTGCGCGCATGGGCGTAGAGCGCCATCACCTGCGCATCCGCCTCCCACACCGGCCGCGTGACGCCGCGCCTGACCTCCAGCATCACGTCGGGCGAGGAGGATTGCAGCGCCAGCATCCGCTCGATGCCGGCATCGAGGTCGGCCTGGCGCTTGGCCATGCTGAGCACCTCCAGGTCGCAATGCGTGGCGACGCAGTTCACCCATTGCCCACCATGGATGACGCCGGCGGAGAAGGTGCAGTCCTCGCCGGTCATCGCCTCGATCGCCAGCACCTGGCGGCACATCTCGCGGATCGCGCTGCGGCCCTCGGCGAGCGTGCTGCCGGCATGACTCGGCCGGCCGGTGGTGCGCAGGTTGAAGCGCGCGATGGCATAGCGGCCGGTCACCACGCCGCCATCCGGTCGCGCCGGCTCCGGCACCAGCACGAACTTCGCGCGCGCGGCCTCCGCCTCGATGATGTCGCGGGTGGAGGGGCTGCCCACTTCCTCATCGGACGTCAGCAGGAAGGTCACCGGCAGCTTCGTCGCCATGGCGGCACGCAGCAGCTGCCGCATCGCCTCGACCGCGAGATAGGTGCCGCCCTTCATGTCGAAGACGCCGGGGCCGAAGACCAGCCCGCCCTCGCGCCGCCAGGGCAGCTTCTCCAGCGTGCCGACGGGATGAACGGTGTCGAGATGCGCCAGCACCAGGATGCCGGGCGTCGTCTCGGCAGCGGTATGCGGGAAGCGGGCGCGGATGCAGTCGCCGAAGCCCATGCGGCCGGGGATGCGCTCGATCCGCGCGCCCAGCAGCGCCATCTCCCGCGCCGCCAGCTCCATCATGCGGTTCACGGCGGCGGCGTCGAAGGTGGGGGATTCGCATTCCACCCAGGGGCGCAACCCGGCGAGAATCGCCTCGGCGTCGAAGGGCAGGTCGAGGGCGGGGTGGCGGGTGGTGGCGGCATCCATGCGGCGGTCTCCGTTGCGGACGGAAGCAGCCTGCGGGCGATGCGCCAAGGCGGCAAGGGTGCGGCAAGGATGGCTCCGGCGGGGAGCAGCGTCATCGCGATTTCCAGCGGCGGGCCGGACGGGCTAGCCTCGGCCGGATGAGCGCCAGCCAGCCGCCCCCCGCCCGATCCTCCTCCTCGCCGCCGGTGCGCCCGCGCATCGTGCCCCAGGTGGGCCCCGCCGCCTGGCGCGCGGCGGATCTGCGGCCGGCCGACTGGATGGTGCCGCTCGGCGCCGAGGACGCCGCGGAGATCGAGGCGGCGCTCGCCGCCCTGGGCGGCCGCGCGCCGGTGGCAGCCGGGGAGGCGGCGATGCCGCGGCTCGGTGCCGTGCTGCGCCAGGCGGCGACCCGGCTGGATACCGGCCGCGGCTTCGTGCTGCTGCGCGGCCTGCCGATGGACCGCCTCGGCGAGGGCCAGGCGGAAGCGCTGCTGTTGGTGCTCGGTGTGCATCTCGGCGGCGCCATTCCGCAGGGCGAGGGTGGCGAACTGGTGCAGCGCCTGGCGAGCCCGGCGACCGGGGCGGAGCGCTGGCGCTTCCATGCCGATGCGGCGGATGCGGTGGTGCTGCTGACGCTGCGCCAGCCGCCGGAGGTGGACCCGGCGATGCTGGTCGCGGCGGCGGCGGTGCACAACGAGATGCTGAAGCGCGACCGCGCGGCGCTCGAACTGCTCTACGCGCCGCTGCCGCATCTGCAGATGCGGATGCAGGGCCCGGACCCGGTCGCCGAGCCCGCGGCGGTGGACCTGCCGGTGTTCAGCACCGCCTCCGGCGCCTTCGTCGGGCGTTATGCGCGCGATGCAATCGAGGCGGCGCAGCGCCTGCCGCACACGCCGCGGCTGACCGCGGCGCAGGTCGAAGCGCTCGACCTGCTGGACGCGATCTGCGCCGAGCCGGGGCTGGCGCTGCGCATGGAAGTGCGGCCGGGCGACGTGCTGCTGTTCAACCCGCTGCAGGTCTGGAAGCGGCGCGCGGAATCGCCATCGGGCGCGCCGGTGGCCGAGACGCCGGATGCGGGCGGCTCACGCCAGGCGCTGCGGCTGCTGCTGCTGACGCCCAACTCCCGCGCGCTGCCGGAGGGTCTGGTCGCCATCGGCGAGAGCGACGGGGCGGGTGAGGGCCGCGGCGGGATGGTCGGCGGGTAGCTGCCCGGGCCGGCGACGAAACTGCGCAGTGCCGGCCTACGTTCCGCCTCCCGGACGGGAGGGGTGCGGCATGCGGCTCGGCGGGCGCGAAAGCGGCAATGTGGAGGATCGGCGCGGCCAGGGGCGCGTCGGGCGGCGCATCGGCGGCGGACGGATCGTGGCGGGCGGCGGGCTCGGGACCGTGGTGCTGGTGGTGCTGGCGCTGCTGTTCGGCGTGGATCCCGGACTGATCCTCTCCGGCGACGGGCCGACCCCGCCGCCCTATGCCACCGAAGGCGGCGGACCGGGCGGCGAGCCGCCGCCGGCCGATTCGGCGCGGACCTTCGTCGCCCGCGTGCTGGCCGAGACCGAGGATGTGTGGAACCCGCTCTTCGAATCGATAGGCCGCAACTACGAGGAGCCGCGGCTGGTGCTCTACAACGGCGTGGTGGAGAGCGGCTGCGGCACGGCGCAGGCACAGGTCGGGCCATTCTACTGCCCGGGTGACCGCCGCGTGTACCTCGACCTCGGCTTCCTCGGCCAGATGCAGCAGAGCCTTGGCGCCACGGGCGATTTCGCGGCCGCCTATGTGATCGCGCATGAGGTCGGCCACCACGTGCAGAACCTGCTTGGCGTGCTGTCCAGGGCCGAGGCGCTGAAGGGCCGCGCAGGCGAGGCGGAGGCGAATGCGCTGCAGGTGCGGGTGGAACTGCAGGCCGATTGCCTGGCCGGCCTCTGGGCGCGGCGGGCGCATGAGGCGCGCGCCATCCTGGAGAAGGGCGACATCGAGGAGGGGCTGAACGCCGCCGCAGCGGTCGGCGATGACCGATTGCAGCGCCGTGCCCGCGGCACCGTGCAGCCGGAGAGCTTCACCCATGGCAGTTCCGCCCAGCGCGTGCGCTGGTTCCGCGCCGGCCTCGAAAGCGGCCGGCTTGAGGCCTGCGACACCTTCCTGACCGACCGGCTGTAGCGGCCTCGCCCGCGGACGAGGCGGGGGGTTGGGGGGCGGGAAATCCTACCCTACGCTGGTCCCCATGCCGCGCATCGCCGTCGCCCGCCTCTGGTTCGAGGGCAACTCCTTCACACCCGTCCCGACCGGGATGGAGGCCTTCCGCTCCCGCGAATGGCTCGCGGGCGCCGCGGATCTGGCGGCGCAGGCGGGCACCGGCACGGAGCTCGGCGGGCTCTGCGCCTTCCTCGCCGCACGGCCGGGCTGGCAGGCGGCGTTGCTCCGCGCCACCTCCGCCCAGCCCGGCGGGCCCATTGCCGCCGCCGTCCTGGATGCCTGGCTCGCCGAGGTGGAGCAGGGGCTGCGCGCCGGCGCGCCCTGGGACGGGGTCTATCTCTCGCTGCACGGCGCCTGCGTGGCGGAGCACGAGCCGGCCGCCGACCTCGCCATCATCCGGCGCGTGCGGGCGCTTATCGGCGACACGCCGCTGGTCGCGAGCTTCGATTTCCACGGCAACATGGCGCCCGAGATCGCGACGCTGCTGGACGGCGCGAGCGTCTATCGCAGCTACCCGCATGTGGACATGGCCGAGACGGCGGACCGCGCGCTGCAACTGCTGGAACGGCGCATGGCCGGCGAGCGGCTGCACGGCGCCATCGTCAAGCTGCCCTGCGTGCTGCACAGCTTCCACATGCGCTCGGCCGGCGGCCCAATGGCCGAGGTGTGGGCCGAGGCGGCGGTGCTGCGGCACGGCCCGGTGCTGGAAGCCGCGCCCTTCGGCGGCTTCGCCTGGTCCGACACGCCGCATGCCGGCCCCTGCGGCATGGCCTGGGCCACCGACCCCGTTGCTGCGCGCGAAGCGGCCACGGCGATCGCGGAGGCCATCGCCGCGCGGCGCGCCCGCTTCGCCGTGACGCTGCCCTCGCCGGAGGCCGCGTTGGCCACCGCGCTGGCCGCGCCGGCCGGCCTGGTGGCGCTGCTCGACCCGGCGGACAACCCGCTCTCCGGCGGCGTCGCGGATACGCCGGGGCTGCTGCGCACGCTGGTCGCGGCCGGGCCGCCGGTGGAGACCGTCTTCGCCTTCCTGCACGACCCCGTGGCGGTGGGGCAGGCGCGCGAGGCCGGGGAGGGGGCAACACGGCGCTTCACCCTCTGCGCCCGCACCACCGATGCCTTCGGCCCGCCGGTGCCCCTGGAGGCGACGGTCGAGCGCCTCACCGATGGCCGCTTCGTCAATGACGGGCCGATGGAACGCGGCATGAAGGTGGATCTCGGCCCGACCTGTGTGCTGCGCGCAGGGCTGCTGCGGGTGATCGTCACCACCCGGAAGGAGGCGGCGGTGGACCCCGCCTTCTTCGCGCTGCACGGCGTGGACCTGCGCGCCACGCGGTTGCTGGCGAACAAGGCGAAGAACCACTTCCGCGCCGCCTTCGCCGAACGCTGCGCCGCCATCGTGGAATGCGACTGCCCGGGGCCGGCGGCGCTCGACCTCGCCGCGCTGCCCTTCCGGCACGTGAAGCGGACCATGCTGGCGCCAGCCGAGGCGCTGCCATAGGCTTTCGCCCAAAGGACGGAAGAGGAGGAACGCCATGCGCCGCCGGCACCTGCTGCTGGGGCTCGCCCTGCCATTCGCGCGCCCCGCGCGCGCGCAGGACCTGCCCCGCACCATTCGCATCGTCGTGCCCTTCGCCGCAGGCGCCTCCTCGGACACTGTCGCCCGCATCGTCACCGCGAAGCTCGCCGACGTGCTCGGCGTGACTCTCGTGGTGGAGAACCGCGCCGGTGCGGGTGGGCTGCTCGCGGCGCAGATGGTGGCGCGCGCGGCGCCGGATGGCGCGACGCTGCTCTGGGGCGGCGGCACCGCCATCACCCATGCGGTGATGGGGCGCGATCCCGGCTACGACGTGCTGCGCGATTTCACGCCGATCGCCACCATCGTCGAGAACCCGGCTCTGCTTGCCGTGCGCACGGCCGCGCCGTGGCAGGACCACCAGGCGCTGTTCGCCGCCGCGCGCAGCGCGCCGGCGGGCGGGCTGCGCTACGGCTCGGGCGGCGTCGGCACGCCGGCGCATATGGCGGCCGCGGCGATGCTGAAGGCGCTCGGGCTGGAGGGGACGCATGTGCCCTATCGCGGCGCCAACCAGGCGACCCTCGCGGTCGAGACCGGCGAAGTGGACTTCGCTTTCGCCATCAGCAACATCGTGATCCCGCGGCTGCGGCACGGCACGGTGCGCGTGCTGCTCTCAACCGCCGCGCGGCGCATCTCCGCGCTGCCCGAGGTGCCGACCCTGAAGGAGACGGTGCCCGATGGGCCGGTGATCGTCAGCGGCGCCTCCCTCGTCGGGCCGGCCGGCATGCCGCCCGCCGTCGTGGCGCGCCTGCATGCTGCGGTGAACAAGCTGGTCACCGAGGACACGGCGCTCCGCGAGGCGCTGACGCGGGAGGGCGGTGACATCACCCTCGCCGCCTCGCCCGCCGCCTATGCCGCCGACTGGCCGGAGGAAGTCGCCCGGCTGCGCCGGCTGGTGCAGGTTTCCGGGGCGCGGGTGGAATGAACGCCGCGGAGTTCTTCGCCGCCTACGACGCCTTCGGCGAGCGCCGCGCCGGTGGCGAGGGTGACGCCGCCAGCGCGACTTGGCTGCGCGACCAGGCCGAGGCGGCGGGCGCCTCCGCGCGGCTGGTGCCGGTGGGCTTCGAGCGCTTCGTGCCGGGCGAGGCCTGGCTTTCCTCCGGCGATCACCGCATCGAGGGCCTGCCGCTGTTCGATGGCGGCACCACCGATGCGGGCGGCGTGGTGGGCACGCTCGGGCCGCTCGGTTCCGCCGCGCGGATCGGCTTCGTCGAGATGCATCCGCAGGCGGCGAGCCTGCCCAACAACCCCTTCGCGCTGGCGCGGCGCGAGAGCCGGCATGCGGCCATCGTCGTCGCGCTGCGGACGAAGCCGGACAGCCTTGCGCCGCTGAACGCGCACGACCTGGCGCATCCCGTCGGGCCGCCGGTGCTGCAGGTGGCCGGGCGCGATGCGCCCCTGCTGCAACGGCTTGCCGCCGGCGGCGCGCCGGCGAAGCTGGTGGCGCAGGGGCGTCGCGGTGCTGCGCGCTCGGCCAATGTGCGCGCCGAGCTGCCGGGCGAAGGGCCGCCGCTGCTGCTGCTGACGCCGCGCACCTCCTGGTGGACCAGCACCGCCGAGCGCGGTGGCGGCATCCTCGCCTGGCTGGTCGCGTTGCGCGCGCTGGCCGCGGCGCCGCGCCGGCGCGCGGTGGTAGCGCTGGCGAGCTGTGGCCACGAGCTCGGGCATATCGGCGCGCACAAGGCCTTCGCCGCGGAACCCGAGCTGGCGCGGGACAGCGCGCTGGTGATCCATCTCGGCGCCAATCTCGGCTGTGCCGAGGCGCCGCGCCTGGTGGTGCGCAGCAATGTGGACGGGCTGGCGGAGCGCATGGAGGAGGCACTGGTCGCCGCCGGCCACAGGCGCGGGCCGATCGACGCGGTGACCGGCGGCAAGGCCGGTGGCGAGGCGCACGAGATCGAACAGCGCGGCGGCCGCTATCTCTCGCTGATCGGGGAGAACCCCTGGTTCCACGCGCCGGAGGACCGCTGGCCGGACACCGTGGACCTGCCGCGGGCGACGGCGATCGCGGAGGCGGTGGCGGCCTTCGCGCGCGAGCAGGCGAGGTAAAGGCGGCCCGCCGCAAGTGCGGCGCAGCCAAGCCGGCGCCCGGCGCCTGAGGGCAGCGGAGACTAACGCCGCCAGACGCGGTCGAGCGGCATCACGCGGTTCACCAGCAGGAGCAGCGCCACCGTCATCAGGATGAAGATGGTGCTGATCGCATTGACGGTGTTCTCCAGGCTGAAGCTCGCCTCGGCATAGATCCGCACCGGCAGGGTCTGCAGCCGCGCGGTGGTGAGGAAGGCGGTCACCGTCACCTCGCCGAAGGAGATCAGGAAGCCGATCACGCAGGCCACCGCGATCCCAGGGCCGAGCTGCGGCAGGATGACGCGGCGGAAGATCCGCGCAGGCGTCGCACCGAGGCCGCCCGCGGCTTCCTCCAGGCTGCGGTCGAGCTGCGCGACCGAGGCGCGCAGCAGCGCCAGCATGAAGGGTGCGACCAGCACGACATGCACCGCGAGGATGCCGAGGAAGGGTGGCAGCGCGGTGAACCATTGCAGCAGCCGCAGCATGCCGAGCCCGATCGCGATGCCCGGCAGCGCCAGCGGCAGCATGTAGAGCGCGCCCAGCGTCTCCCGGCCGGCGAAGCCGCCGCGCACCAGCGCGAAGGCGGCCGGCAGCGCGATGGCGAGCGAGACGGCGACGCAGGCCAGCGCTAGTTGCAGGCTGGTGAAGGCGTCGTCGAGGTAGCGCGGATTGTCCAGCACCATCGCGTACCAGCGCCAGGTGAAGCCGAGGAACTGCGCCACCGTCGCCTGCGGGCTGTCGTTCACGCTGGCCACCGCCACCAGCAGCAGCGGGAAGACCAGCAGCAGGATGGCCGTCACCAGCAGCACGCGGGAGACGATCGGCGCCACAGCCTCCGCCACCGCGAAGAGGATGCGGCGCAGCATCGGCGGCAGCGAGAAGGTGACGCGCGGCGCGCGGCCGGCGACCCAGGGGGTCAGCAGCGTCACCACGCGGCTGATCAGCAGCGTCGCCATCACGCCGGCGGCCAGCATCAGGATCGCCAGCGCGGCTGCCAGCGGGTAGTTCATGATCTCGAGCCCTTCCTTCAGCACGATCATGCCGCTGACCCACACCTTCCGCCCGCCGACCAGCGCGGCGGAGACGTAGGATTCGGAGGCCAGCAGGAAGGTGATGATCAGCCCGGCCCGCAGACCCGGCAAAGAGAGCGGCAGCGTCACGCGCCAGAAGCGCGCGGCTGGCCCGGCGCCGAGCCCGGTCGCGGCTTCCTCCAGCCGCTTCTCCTGGCCCTCCAGCACGTCGTAAAGCGCCAGCACCATGAAGGGCAGGAAGACCTGGGTCAGTGCCAGCCCAACCGCGAACCAGCCGAACAGCAGCTCCGGCCGCGGCAGGCCGATGCCCTCGACCAGCGAGGCGATGACGCCGCGCGGCGCCAGCAGCAGGATGATGCCGAGCGAGCGGACGACGACGTTCGTCAGCAGCGGCACCAGCACGATAGCGAAGCCGATCGGCTTCCATCGTGGCGAAAGCCGCGTCAGCCACAGCGCCAAGGGATAGCCGAGGATCGCCGAGGCCGCCGCGACGCCGGCGCCGAGCAGCAGCGTGTTGAGGAAGACGCGCCGGTAGAACGGGTCGCCGACCAACTCGGCATATTGTGCGCCGGAGGGGAGCAGCGAGAGCGGCGCGAACATTTCGCTGCTCTCCTGCACGGAGAGCAGCATCACCGCGCCGAGCGGCGCGGCGAAGGCGGCCAGCAGCCAGACGCCATAGGGCAGGGCAAGGAGCCCGGAACCCACCCTGCCCATGACGATCGGCTAGCCCGCGATCTCGCGCGTGAAGCGCGAGGACCAGCGCGCCTGGTTGGAGATCACCAGGTCCCAGTCGAAATCCACCAGCTTCTCCACCGCGGCCTCGCCCATGACCAGCTTGGCTGCGAGGTCGGCCGGCAGCTCCAGGTTGCGGATGGTCGGGCTGTAGTAGATCTGCTCGGCATAGGCGCGCTGGCAGTCCGGCGAGAGGTGCAGGTTGACCCAGGCCTCGGCCAGCGCCTGGTTGCGGGTGCCGGTGGTGATGCAGGCGACGTTCACCGCCACGGCCTGGCCCTCGGTGGGATCGGCGACGACGATGTCGGGGTTGCGCGTCTCGGCGTATTTGCGGGTGAAGCTGCCGAACTCGATGCTCGCCGCGCCGACCTGGTTGTCGAACATGCCGTAGAGCTGGTCCTGGCTGGCCTGGATGGCGGCGAAGGGCCTGAGGCGGGCGATGTTCTGGAAGGCAGGGTCGATGTTGCGCTCGCTGCCGCCCCAGACCTTGGCCGACATCAGCAGCGCCGCGGTGCCCTGCGCACCGGGGAAGGTCGGCCAGATGATCTTCCCCTTCAGGTCGTCGCGCCAGAAATCCTTCCACGAGGTCATCGGCGCCGCCACTGCGCGGCGGTCATAGACGATCGTCACCGGGTTGAAGGCCACGCCGTAGCCGCCGAGGCGGGCGATCGGGTAGAGGTTGGCGTAGTTCGGCACGTTCGCGCTCGGCGCCTGGGTCACGCCGTCGCGCTGCGCCTGGCGGCTTTCGAAGATGTTGAGGTAGAGCACGTCGAAGGAAGGCCGGCCGCGCTCGGCATAGGCGCGGGCGCGGCGCTCGATGGTGCCGCCGAGCACGAAGTTGATCTTCACCCCGTGCTGCTGTTCCAGCGGCGTGGCGCAGTACTGGCGCACCAGGCGCTCCTGCGCGCCACCCCAGACGCCGACGGTCAGCTCGTCGCCGCGGCGGATCTGCGCAACCGCGTCCTTGCCCCAGATCGCCGGGGTGGCGAGCGCGGCAAGCAGGGCGCGGCGCTTGATGTTCAGGCTCATGCGGCTTCTCCTCGGGAGGGTGCGAAGTCCTCGATCCAGCTCATCGCCTCGACGGGCGCCGCGAGTGTCACGGCGCTGCCGGGGGCGAAGGCGAGTTCGGAAGTCGGGCGGCGCACGCGCAGCCGGTGCGGGCCGAGCACGACCTCGTAGTGGACCGCGTCGTCCAGGCGCGTCACCGCCTCGACCTGCGCCGGAGCGACCAATGGCAGGTCGGGCGCCGCGCTTTCGGCCAGCAGCATCAGCCGCGCGGCGCGCAGCACGAGATGCGTCGGGCGCGTCGGCGCGCCCGGCGGCAGGCGCACCGCCGGTGCGCCCTCGATGCGGAACAGCCCGGCCTCCGCGCGGCCTTCCAGCACGCTGCGCGCGCCGAGGAAGCGGGCGGTGAAGAGGTGGCGCGGCCGCTCCGTGAGCTCCGCCGGCGCGGCGCATTCGACGATGCGACCGCGGTCCATCACCGCGACGCGGTCGGCGAGCGCCAGCGCCTCCTCCTGGTCGTGGGTGACGAAAAGCGTGGTGATCCCGCTCCGTGCGCGCAGCCGGGCGATCTCCTCGCGCATTTCCACTCGAAGCCCGGCGTCGAGGTTGGAGAGCGGTTCGTCCAGCAGCAGCAGTTCCGGCCGGATCACCAGTGCCCGCGCCAGCGCCACGCGCTGCTGCTGGCCGCCCGACATCCGGGCGGGATAGCGATCCGCCAGCGCGCCGAGGCCGACCATCGAGAGCGCCTCGGCGACCCGCGCCTCGCGCTCGGCGCGCGGCAGGTTGCGCATCTCGAGCCCGAAGGCGACGTTGCCGGCGGCGGTCAGGTGCGGGAACAGCGCGTAGTTCTGGAACACCATGCCGATCTGGCGGCGGTGCGGCGGGTCGCGCTCCACCGCCCGGCCGCCGATCAGGATGCGGCCCGAATCGGGGGCGATGAAGCCCGCCACCAGCCGGAGCGTGGTGGTCTTGCCGCAGCCCGAGGGACCGAGGAGGGCGATGCACTCGCCGCGCGCGACCTCGAGCGAGACGCCATCCACCGCCGCCTGGGCGCCGTAGAGCTTGACGAGGCGGTCGAGGCGGAGGTGCTGGGCGTCGTTCACGGCGGGACTTTAGAGCAAACACGAGGCCATCCGGCTACCGCGTGTTTCGCAACTGATGCGCGTCCGCGTGCCGGCGACTGCCCAAGATTCTCGCGACTGCCCGCTTTCGCAGCACTCCCCGGTCGGGTTATGGCGTCGGCCAGCGGGTGGATTCCTGGCATGCGCCTTGCTCCGCGACGCTGTGATGCCGGATGGCACCGCGTTGCCGGCCGGGCGGCGCCGACCCCAGAGACGTGACGGAGGAACCAGCTTCATGGGTACCACGCATCGCACCCGCTACAGGATCGAACGCCGCGCGCTGCTGACCGGCGGCGCTGCCTTCGTGCTCGCGGCGGTGCCAGGCGCCCGCGTGCCCCTGGCACAGAGCCTCGACAAGGTCTCCTTCCAGACCAACTGGCGCGCCCAGGCCGAACATGGCGGATATTATCACGGCGTTGCGGCGAAGATCTACGAACGGCACGGGCTGGACGTCGAGGTCCGCATGGGCGGGCCGCAGCAGAACCCCGCCCAGCTGCTGCTTGCCGGCCGCGTGGACATGATCATGTCCAACGGCTTCCAGGCGCTGAACTACGTGCGCGAGAACCTGCCATTCGTGACCATCGGCGCGATCATGCAGAAGGATCCACAGATCCTGATGACGCATGAAGGCAACGGCATCAATTCCTTCGAGGACATGAAGGGCAAGCCGATCCTGATCGGCGCCTCCGGCCGCGTCACCTTCTGGCCCTTCCTGCGGCGGCGCTTCGGCTTCGCCGACGAGCAGATCCGCCCCTACACCTTCAACATCGGCCCCTTCATGGCCGACCGTAACGCCATCCAGCAGGGCTTCCTCTCCTCCGAGCCCTACGCCGCACTGGAGGCCGGCGCGAAGCCCAAGGTCTTCCTGATCGCCGATGCCGGCTACAACAACTACAACACCACGATCGACATCTCCCGCCGCATGGTGACCGAGAAGCGCGACGTGGTGCAGCGCTTCGTCAACGCCACCATGGAATCCTGGACGCAGTACATGACCGGCCAGGGGATCGAGGCGGCGAATGCACAGATCAAGCGCGACAATCCCGAGATGACGGACGCCAAGATCGCCTATGCGATCCGGGTGATGAACGAGCAGGGCATCGTGAAATCCGGCGATGCGCTGACGCTCGGCGTCGGCGCGATGACGGATGCGCGCTGGCAATCCTTCTACGAGACGATGCGCGATGCCGGGCTGTATCCCGCCGGGATGGATTTCCGCCGGGCCTACCTGCTGGATTTCGTCAACAAGCGCGTCGGGCTTTCCTGACTCCGGCGTGGCGGCGGGCGCGATGGATGGCGGGATGACGGGCGTGGTGGCGGCGGGTCCTTCCGTCGTCACGCTGCAGGGCGTGGGGAAGCGCTACGCCAACGGCACGCTTGCGGTGCAGGGCGTGGAGATGGCGATCGGGCAGGGGGATTTCGTCTCCCTGCTCGGCCCGTCCGGCTGTGGCAAGTCCACCGTGCTGCGCATGGTCGCCGGGCTGATCGCGCCGACCACAGGCCGGATCGAGATGGCCGGCGATACCCGCGGCGCCGCTTCCGCGCTGCGCGCCACGGGCGATGTCGGCTTCGTCTTCCAGGAGCCGACGCTGATGCCCTGGTCGAACGCACTGAAGAACGTGATGCTGCCACTTCGCCTGGCCGGGATGAGCCGCGGCGAGGCGGCGGACCGCGCCGCGGCGGCGCTGGCCTCGGTCGGGCTGGCCGGCTTCGAGAAGTCCTACCCGCGCGCGCTGTCGGGGGGGATGAAGATGCGCGTCTCCATCGCGCGGGCGCTGGTGACGAAACCGCGGCTGCTGCTGATGGACGAGCCCTTCGCGGCGCTCGACGAGATCACCCGCCACCGGCTGAACAACGATCTGCTGACGCTCTGGCAGGACGAGCGCTTCACCGCGATCTTCGTCACCCATTCGGTGTTCGAGAGCGTCTATCTCTCGCGCCGGATCGTGGTGATGGCCGCGCGGCCAGGCCGGGTGGTCGAGGATATCGAGGTCAACGCAGCCTATCCGCGCGGCGAGGTGTTCCGCACCTCCGCCGAATACGCCGCGCATTGCCGCCAGGTGTCCGAGGCGCTGCACAGGGCGATGGGCGAGTAGGGGCCATGGGCGAATGAGCGTTTCCGTCTCCCGCAACGAGGTCGCCGACGCGCCGCTGGAAGCGCGGGAGCGAACCATCCTCGGCCTGACGGCGGAAGGCTGGCTCCGCATCCTGATGCCGCTGGCCATCGGCGTGATCGCGCTCGGTGCCTGGGAATGGGCCGTGCGCGTGCGGGAGGTTCCGAGCTACATCCTGCCCGGGCCGCTGGAGATCGGTCGCACCCTGGTGCGCGACTGGCATACGCTGTCCGTCTCGCTCTGGATCACGCTGCAGATCACCTTCGCGGCGCTGTTCGTGGCCGCCGCGCTCGGGCTCGCACTCTCGGTGCTGTTCGCGCAGTCGCGGGTGGTCGAGCTGTCGCTGTTCCCCTATGCGGTGATCCTGCAGGTGACGCCGGTCGTCGCCATTGCGCCGCTGATCATCATCTGGGTGGACGACATCCGCATCGCGCTGCTGATCTGCGCCTGGATCGTTGCCTTCTTCCCGATCCTGTCCAACACCACGCTCGGTCTGAACAGCGCCGACCACAACCTGCAGGACCTGTTCCGGCTCTATCGCGCCAGCCGCTGGCAGGTACTACGGCGGCTGCGGCTGCCGACGGCGATGCCCTATTTCCTCGGCGGGCTGCGCATCTCCGGCGGGCTGGCGCTGATCGGCGCGATCGTCGCGGAGTTCGTCGCGGGCACCGGCGGGCGCGCCTCGGGCCTCGCCTACCGCATCCTGGAGGCGGGCTACAATCTGCAGATCCCGCGAATGTTCGCCGCGCTTGTGCTGGTCTCGCTGACCGGGATCGCGATCTTCCTGGCGATGACGCTCGTCTCCCACCTCGCACTGCGCCACTGGCATGAGAGCGCGATGAAGGAACGCCGATGAGGGATGCGCTGCAGCGCGCCGGCAGCCGCTTCTGGCTTCGCAACGCCCGCGCGCCCGGCGTGCTCGTGCCCGGCTTCGCGGCGGAGCGGGATGCGGAGGGCCTGGTGCGGCTCGACCTGCGGATCGAGGATGGGTGCGTCGCCGGTGTCGCGCCGGCAGGCGCGCGGGATGCAGCTTCGCCGGCGGGCAGCGCCACGGACGGCGTGGACATGCAGGGCGGTCAGGTCTGGCCGGCGCCGCTCGATGCGCATACGCATCTCGACAAGGGTCATATCTGGCCTCGCACGCGCAACCCGGATGGCACCTTCGGCGGCGCCATCAACGCGGTGATGAACGACCGCGCCGCCGCCTGGTCGGAAGCGGATGTGGAAGCACGCGCCGACTTCGCGATCCGCTGCGCCCATGCGCACGGCACCGTCGCGATCCGCACGCATGTCGACACCTACCTGCCCGTCGCCCGCGGCAGTTGGCAGGTGATGACGCGGCTGCGTGAACGGTGGGCGGGCAGGGTCGCACTGCAGATGGCTTCGATTTGCCCGCTCGACCGCTTCGCCGGGCCGGATGGCGAGGCGATCGCCGACATGGTGGCCGGGGCGGGCGGCGTGCTCGGCATGGTCACGCGCCATTCCGGCGAACTCCACGAGGACCTGCCCGCCGGCTTCCGGGAGGAGCTGGACCACTTCTTCTCGCTGGCGGAGGCGCGCGGCCTCGACCTCGACCTGCATGTGGACGAGAGCGGCGAGAGCGGCGCGCGGGCGCTGCGCGAGATCGCGTTGACGGCGCTGCGGCGCAACTTCAAGGGCCGCATCCAGTGCGGCCATTGCTGCTCGCTCTCGATCCAGCCGGAGGAGTTCGCGCACGAGACCATCGCCGCTGTCGCCGAGGCCGGCATCGACATCGTCGTGCTGCCGATGTGCAACATGTACCTGCAGGACCGCGTGCCCGGTCGCACGCCGCGCTGGCGCGGCGTGACGATGGTGCATGAGATGCGGGCGGCCGGCATCCGCGTCTCGGTCGCCTCCGACAACACCCGCGATCCATTCTACGCCTATGGTGACCTCGACATGGTCGAGGTGTTCCGCGAGGCGACGCGGATCATGCATCTCGACCATCCCTTCGGTGACTGGTACCGCGCTGCCTCCGCGGACCCGGCGGAGGCGATGGGGATGAAGGGGCGCGGCCTGATCGCGGCCGGGCAGCCGGCGGACCTGCTGCTGTTCTCGGCGCGCTTCATGACGGAGTTGCTCGCCCGCCCGCAGTCGGACCGCATCGTGCTGCGGGATGGCCGCCCGCTGGAGGCGACGGCGCCGCATTGGCGGGAACTGGATGCGGTGGTGGGTGTCGGCGACTAGCTCACCAGCGCGCCAGCCGCGCACGGACACGGCTGACGAAGGCCTCGCATTCCGCCCGCGTGCGCTGGTCCATGCGCGTCAGCGTCAGCCACTCCACCTTGCAGTCGCGGGCGCAGAGCCGGCGGATGCCACGGCCGATCAGCTTGCGGTCGATGCGCCCGATATACCACAGCAGCCAAGCCGGCGAGCCATAGGTGGTGATCACGCCGATCTTCCGGACGTTCGTCAGCGCCGGCTCGATGGCGCCCGCGCCGAGATGGAAGGCGACCCCCGGCGACCACACGCGGTCGAACCAGCCCTTCAGGATCGCCGGCATGCCGTACCACCAGGTCGGGTGAACCAGCAGCAGCGCCTCCGCGCGGCGCAGCGCGGCGACGTGCTCCTCGACGCCGGCCATGTTCGCCGGCACGTCGTGGTAGCGCGCGCGCTCCTCCGCGCTCAGCACGGGATTGAAGCCCTCGGCGTAGAGGTCGCGCAGCTCCACGCTGTGGCCGGCCGATTCCAGCGCGGCCTTCGCGGCATCCCGCAGCGCGGCGGCCAAGCTGTCCTCCCGCGGGTGGGCGTAGATCATCAGCACATGCATGGCGCGGAATTAGCAACGCGCATGCCGTCTCCGCAACGAGGAAGGAGTGGATCCGATGATGACCGCCCCGGTGATCGCCAGGCGTGCGGGCGAGTTGCGCGGCTTCCGCATCTCGCCCGGCGACAGCAACTACTTCGCCTGCCTGTTCGATCCGTTGGCGGACGGCGTCAGCTTCACCCTGGTGGTGGAGATCTTCGAACCCGGCGGCCGCACGCCCCCCAACACGCACCAGGCGGCGGAGGAATGCTTCTTCGTCCTGGCTGGCACCGGCACGGCCCATGCGGACGGGCGGGAGATGCCCATCGCACCGGGCGATTGCTTCGTGCTGCGCCCGGGCGTCGAGCATGTGGTGGTGAATGACGGGCCCGCGAAGCTCTACTGCCTGACGCTGATGACGCCGAACGAGGGCTTTGCCGAACTCATCCGCAACGGCACGCCGGTGCAGCTTCCGCCGGAGGACATTGCCGTGCTGACCGGGCGCGGCCGCGGCTGATGCGCGTGCTCTACCTCTATGCCCATCCGTTGCCGGAGAGCTTCCACGCCGCGATCCGCGACGCCGCGCGGGAGGGGCTGCGCGAGGCCGGGCACGAGGTGGATCTCTGCGACCTCTACGCCGAGGGCTTCAATCCGGTGCTGAGCGCGGAAGAGCGGCGCGGCTACCATGACGTTCCCGCGAACCGCGCGCCGGTGGAGGCGCATGTCGAACGGCTCGAGCGTGCGGAGGCGCTGGTGCTGTCCTTCCCAACCTGGTGCTTCGGCCTGCCGGCGATCCTCAAGGGCTGGATGGACCGCGTGCTGCTGCCGGGCGTCTCCTTCGTGATCGAGGATGGCGTGGCGCGGCCGAACCTGCAGCACATCCGCAAGGTGGCCGGCATCAGCACCTATGGCCGGCCGCGCTGGACGGCGCTGTTCATGGGCGACCCGCCGCGCAAGGCAGTGACGCGGTATTTCCGCGTGATAACCGGTGGCGCTGCGCGCGTGGAGTATCACGCTCTCTACGACATGAACCGCGCCGACGCGGCGCGCCGCGCGGCATTCCTGGCCAGGGTGCGCGGGCGGATGGCACGCTTCTGACCCCGCGGTCTTGCCGGCCGCGCGCGATCCGGGGAGACTGCGGCCCTCTGCTGGGAGGAACGAACGCATGACCCTTATCGCCCGCCGCGCCGCGCTTGGCGTGCTCGCCGTCAGCCTTGCCGCACCGCGGCTTGCCGCTGCGCAGGGCAATACCATTCGGATCGTGGTGCCCTTCGCGCCCGGTGGCTCGACCGACGCGGTGGCTCGGCTGGTGACGCCGGGCCTCTCGCAACGGCTGGGCGCAACGGTCGTGGTGGAGAACCGCTCCGGCGCGGCCGGGTCGATCGGCGCCGACGCGGTGGCGAAGGCGCGGCCCGATGGACTGACCTGGCTGCTCACCTTCGACAGCCACGCGACCATTCCCGCCCTGCTGAAGAGCGCGCCCTTCGACGTGATGAAGGACCTCGATCCCGTCATGCTGATCGGCGGGTCGCCCTATTCGCTCGCGACCAAGGCGGACAAGCCGTACCGCTCGATGGCCGAGGTGATCGCCGCGGCGAAGGCACGGCCCGACGTGCTGAACTACGGCTCCACCGGCAACGGCACCATCGGCCACCTCACCATGATCCGCTTCGCCGATCGCGCCGGCCTGCGGATGACGCATGTGCCCTATCGCAGTGGCGGCCTTGCGGTCAACGATGCCGTCGCTGGCGTGGTGGACATGATGATCGGCAGTTCCGCGCTGCTGCTGCCGCACATTTCCGGCGGCACGCTGCGGCCGCTGCTGCAGTTCGGCCCGCAGCGCCTTTCGCGGCTGGCCGAGACGCCGACCATCGGCGAGATCGGCTTTCCGGGACTGGAGGCGGAGGCCTGGTGGGGCGTCTTCGCACCCGCCGGTACGCCGGCCGCGCAGGTGGCGCGCATGAACACCGCGTTGCGCGAGACGCTGAGCGAGGAGCGCTCACGGACGATCATGACCGACACGCAGCAGGCGCGCCTCGTTCTGTCCTCGCCGGAGGAGTTCAAGACCTTCTTCGCGCAACAGGTGCAGACCTGGGGAGACCTGGTGCGGGCGAACGGCATCCAGCCGGACTGAGCAGCCGGCGGCGCGCTGCCGGCGGGGGCGCGCCGCATCGCCGCCGCGGCGCTCACATGCGGCCGAGGCGTTCGTCGCGTCGGCGGATCCAGTGCACCACCGGCAGCGCCGCCAGCACCATCCAGGCCTTGCCGATGACCTGCCCGGCAAGGAAATCGAGGCTGCCGAAGGCGAGCCAGAGGAAGAAGATGCTGTCCACCACCAGCCCGACCAGGCTGCTCGCCAGCACCGCGAGCACCAGGCCGCGCCGTTGCAACGGCGTATAGACCGCAAGGTCGGCCAGCTCGGAGAACAGGAAGGCCGCGCCCGAAGCGACCACCAGCGCGGGTGGGGCGACCAGCGTGGAGAGCGCCGCGCCGGACAGCACGGCGCCGAAGGCCCAGCGCACCCCAAGCCGGCGCTGCACCAGGTCCCGCAGCACCAGCGCCGCACCGATCGTCACCACGCCGGAGGGCGCCATGACGCCTGGCGCCACCGGGATCAGGCAGGGGCTGCCCGGCGCGCAAACCGTGCCGACGTGGCCGATCATCCAGTTGGCGGCCGGGATGCAGAGGGCGAAGCCGAGGAGGAACAGGAAGCCCTCGCGCCGGGCGCTGCTCATCCGCGCGGCGCCGCGGTGTAGGCTTGCCAGCCGCGGGCGCGAAGTTCGCAGGCCGGGCAGGTGCCGCAGCCGGCACCCCAATCGCGCGGCGTGCGGTCGCCGAGATAGCAGGAATGGGTGTGCAGCCGGATCGCCTCGACCAGCGCGGCGCCGCCAAGCCGTTCGGCCAGTTGCCAGGTCGCGCCCTTGTCGCGCCACATCAGCGGCGTGTGCAGCACGAAGCGCGCCTCCATCCCAAGGTTCAGCGCCACCTGCAGCGCCTTGATGGTGTCGTCGCGGCAATCGGGATAGCCGGAATAGTCGGTCTCGCAGACGCCGGTGACGATGTGGCGCAAGCCGCGGCGGAAGGCGAGGGCGGCGGCGAAGGTGAGGAAGATCAGGTTGCGGCCGGGGACGAAGGTGTTGGGCAGGCCGCCGGCGTCCATCTCGATCGCGACGTCGCGGGTGAGGGAGGTCTCGCTGATCGCGCCGAGCGCATCGAGCTTCAGCAGGTGGTCCGCGCCGAGCCGTGCGGCCCAGGGCGTGGCGGCGAGCCAGGTGCGGAAATCGCCGCGGATGTCGAGTTCCACGCGATGGCGCTGCCCGTAGTCGAAGCCGATGGTCTCGACACGATCGAAGCGGTCCAGCGCCCAGGCGAGGCAGGTCGCGGAATCCTGGCCGCCGGAGAAGAGCACCAGCGCGCGGGTTTCGTTCACGCGGGCAGCCTATCGGTGGCCCAGCGCGCGCATTCGGCCACCACGGGATCGGCATCCTCGCACAGCCCCTGCGCGACAGGGCGCAGCGACGGGTCGGCGGAATTGCCGATGGCGACGAGCACGTTGCGGACGAAGCGGTTGCGGCCGATCCGCTTGATCGGGGAGCCGCTGAACAATGCGCGGAAGCCGGCATCGTCCAGCGCCGCGAGCTCCGCGAGCCTCGGCGCGGTGAGCGCCTCGCGCGGCGCGAAGGCAGGCTCGCTGTGTGTCCGGGCGAACTTGTTCCAGGGACAGACGGCGAGGCAGTCGTCGCAGCCATAGATGCGGTTGCCCATCTGCGGCCGCAGCTCGTGCGGGATCGGGCCGTGATGCTCGATCGTCAGGTAGGAGATGCAGCGCCGGGCATCCAGGCGGTAGGGCGCGGGGAAGGCGTCGGTCGGGCAGACAGCCAGGCAGCGGTCGCAGCTGCCGCAATGGTCGTGCTCGGCCGCATCCGGTTCCAGGTCGAGGGTGGTGAAGACCTCGCCCAGGAAGAGCCAGGAGCCGTGCGCGCGCGAGACGAGGTTGGTGTGCTTGCCCTGCCAGCCGAGCCCGGCCTGCTGCGCCAGTGGCTTCTCCATCACCGGCGCGGTGTCCACGAAGACCTTGAGCCTGCTGCCCTTGAAGCGATGCGCCATCCATTGGCCAAGCTGCTTCAGGCGTCCCTTCACCAGGTCGTGGTAGTCGCGGTTGCGGGCATAGACGCTGATCGTCGCGCGGTCGCGCTGCGCGAGCGTCGCCAACGGGTCGTCCTGCGGCGCGTAGGACAGGCCGAGCGAGACCACGCTCACCGCCTCCGGCCATAGCGCGCGCGGATGCGCGCGTTGCTCCGCGCGGGCCTCCATCCAGGCCATGGAGCCGTGCATGCCCTCGGCCAGAAAGCGGGCGAGGCGCTCGCGTGCCTCATCGGCCAGGTGCGCGCGGGCGAAGCCGACAGCGTCGAAGCCGAGGCGCAGCGCCTCCGCGCGGATCTCAGCCGCGGCCGCGATAGGGGGCGACATCCTGGGGGGGAATCCACACGCCCTCCGGCGGCATGCCGGTCTGGTAGAAGACGTCGATCGGGATGCCGCCGCGGGGATACCAGTAGCCGCCGATCCGCAGCCATTCGGGCGACAGCAACTCCATCAGGCGCTTGGCGATGCCGATGGTGCAGGCCTCGTGGAAGGCGCCGTGGTTGCGGAAGCTGGTGAGGAACAGCTTGAGCGACTTGCTCTCCACCAGCCAGTCGCCGGGGATGTAGTCGATGACCAGATGGGCGAAATCGGGCTGGCCGGTGAGCGGGCAGAGCGAGGTGAACTCGGGCGCGGCGAAGCGCACGCAATACCGCGTGCCGGGATGCGGGTTCGGCACGCGCTCCAGCACCGCTTCCTCGGGCGATTGTGGCTGGCGCACATGCTGCCCCAGCATGGTGAGGCCGCTGACATCCGTCTTGATCGTCATGCAGCCTTCCTTTCGGCCTCGCCTTCGGCCCAACCGGCCTCGATCGCGGCGGCTTCCTGCTCGAAGCGGCCGGCGAGGATGGCGGCGCGCAGGCGGGCCATAAGCGACTGGTAGTAGCGGATGTTGTGCCAGGTCAGCAGCATCGGGCCGAGCATCTCCTCCGCCTTGGTCAGGTGGTGGATATAGGCACGCGAATGGCGCGTGCAGGCCGGGCAGTCGCAATCGGGATCGAGCGGGGAAGGATCCTCCGCGTGGCGGGCGTTGCGCAGGTTCAGCACGCCGCGGCTGGTATAGGCGCGGCCGGTGCGGCCCGAGCGTGTCGGGATCACGCAGTCGAACATGTCCACGCCGCGCCGCACCGCGCCGATCAGGTCCGACGGCGTGCCGACACCCATGAGGTAGCGCGGAGCGACCTGCGGCAGCAGCGGCACAGTGAAATCCAGCACGCGCAGCATCTCACCCTGGCCCTCGCCGACGGCGAGCCCACCGATGGCGTAGCCCTCGAACCCGATGGCGGCCAGCGCGGAAACGCTCTCGGCGCGCAGGTCGTCGAAGACGCTGCCCTGCACGATGCCGAACAGGCCGTGGCCTTCGCGGGCGGTGAAGGCCTGCCGCGAGCGCGCGGCCCAGCGCATGGAAAGCCGCATGCTGAGCGCGGCCTGCTCATGCGTGGCGGGGAAGGGCGTGCACTCGTCGAAGCACATGGTGACGTCGGCGCCGAGCAGATGCTGGATCTCGACGCTGCGCTCCGGCGTCAGGCGGTGGTAGCTGCCGTCCACATGGCTGCGGAATGTGACGCCATCGGCATCCATCTTGCGCAGGCCGGTCAGCGACATGACCTGGAAGCCGCCGGAATCCGTCAGGATCGGCCCGTGCCAGTCCATCAGGCGATGGAGCCCGCCGAGCCGCGCCACCCGCTCCGCGCCCGGACGCAGCATCAGGTGGTAGGTGTTGCCGAGCACCATGCGTGCGCCGGTGGAGCGCACGGCATCGGCCGTCATCGCCTTCACCGTGCCGGCGGTGCCGACTGGCATGAAGACCGGCGTCGGCACCTCGCCATGCGCGGTGTGCAGCGTGCCGGCGCGGGCGGCGCCGTCGGTGGCGCTCGGCGTCCAGTGCAGCGTCATGCCGGCAGGTCGTCGGCGCAGCGGAACAGCAGGCTGCCATCGCCATAGGAGAAGAAGTGATAATCCTGCGCGATGGCGTGGGCATAGGCTGCGCGCATCCGCCGCGTGCCGGCGAAGGCCGAGACCAGCATCAGCAGCGTGCTCTTCGGCAGGTGGAAGTTGGTCAGCAGCGCATCCACCGCGCGGAAGCGATGGCCGGGCAGGATGTAGAGGTCGGTCAGGCCGCGGAAGGGCGTGACGGTGCCGTCGGCGCGCGCCGCCGTCTCGGTCACGCGCAGCGCCGTGGTGCCCACCGCGACGACGCGCCGCCCCGTCGCACGGGCGGTGTTGATGGCGGCGGCGGCGGCTTCGTCCAGCTCGCCCCACTCCTGGTGGATCCGGTGGCGGCGCGGATCACCCTCGCGGACGGGGAGGAAGGTGCCGGCGCCGACATGCAGCGTGACCGTCGCGCGCCGCACCCCGCGTGCCTCCAGCGCGGCAAGCAGCCGGTCGGTGAAGTGCAGGCTCGCCGTGGGCGCCGCAACCGCGCCGGGGCGCCGCGCGAAGATGGTCTGGTAGTCCGCCGCATCCTCGGGCTCCGGGCCGCCCTCGCGATGGATGTAGGGAGGCAGCGGGATCTCGCCGACCCGGTCGAGCGCGGCGGCGAGCGGGGCCTGGTCGGGCCCGAAATCGAGCAGCGCCGCGCCGCCGTCCAGTTCCACCACGCGCGCCGTGCAGCCCTCGGCGCCCTCGATGGCGATGGTATCGCCCGGCCGCAGCCGGCGCGCATTGCGCACCAGTGCATGCCAGAGCCCGCCTCCCTCGGCGCGGTTCAGCATGATCTCGACCCGCGCCTCGCCCCGGCGCGCATGCAGCCGTGCCGGGATCACCCTGGTGTCGTTCACCACCAGCACATCGCCGGGATCGAGCAGGTCTGGCAGGTCCAGCACACCGTGATCCGCCAGCCCCGCCTGCCGCACCACCAGCAGCCGCGCGGCATCACGTGGCCGCGCGGGAGCCTGCGCGATCAGCCGCTCCGGCAGCGCATAGTCGAAATCCTCCGTCCGGAGCGGTGCGGCGCCCGGTGGGCCGATGGATGCGGGGATGGGGGGAGGGGCCTCCGGCATGGCCGCGGCATGTGGCGCGCCGGCCGGGGCTTGTCCAGCTTCAAGCGCCACGGATCGGTCATGCTCAGGCGGCGCGCGTGCCGCTAGGCTCCCGCCCCACTCCGCAGCCGAAGGTCGAGTCCCTCATGCGCCTGCCCATCCTTCTCGCCGCCCTGGCCCTGGCCGTATCGGCCGGGTTCCTGCCCGCCGCCGCGCAGGCGCCGGCCGCGCCGCAGCCCTTCAGCTTCGTGGCCTTCGGCGACATGCCGTACTGCCAGCCGACCCGCCCGCAGGATTGCCTCGGCGAGGCCGGCCGCGTCGCCGCGCTGATGGGGCAGATCAACCAGGCCCGGCCCGCCTTCTCCATCTTCGTCGGCGACACGAAGGGCGGCAGCGATGTGTGCAGCGACGACAAGGTGCTCGGCCCCTTCGCCTGGATGAGCCTCTCCGCCGCGCCGCTGATCTACACGCCGGGCGACAACGAATGGACCGATTGCTGGCAGGACCGCGGCGGCCGCTACGACCCGCTGGAGCGGCTGGCGCTGATCCGCGCCCGGTTCTTCCGCGACGCGCTGAGCCTTGGCCGCCGGCCGCTGCCGCTGCACCGGCAGGCGGACATGCACACCGCGCACCGCGCCTTCGTGGAGAATGCCAGCTGGACGCACAATGACGTAGTGTTTGCGACGCTGCACGTCGTCGGGAGCAACAACAACCGCCCGACCGAACCCGGTGAGCGCCCGGAAATCGTCCCGCCCGAGGGCGCGATGGCCGAGTACGAGGCGCGCAACGCCGCCAACCTGGAATGGCTGGAGGGAACCTTCGCCGAGGCCCGCCGCGCCGGCGCGCGGGCCGTGGTGCTCGCCACCCAGGCCGACCTCTTCTACGTGCAGCGCTGCGGCCGCGGCTACGACAGCGGCATCCGCGAGACGCGCGACGCGATCGGACGCGCCGCCGCAGCCTTCGGCCGGCCGGTACTGCTGATCCATGGCGACAGCCATTTCTGGCTGCAGGACAAGCCGTACGAAGCGGCGCCGAACGTCACCCGGATCATGGTGCCGGGCGCCCAGGACACGCGGGCGGTGCGGGTTGTGGTGGACCCGGGCGCGCCCGAGCCCTTCGCCTTCTCCCTCATCGGGCCGGAGGACCGCGTGGCGCAGCCGCGCTGCTGAGCGTCGTCGCGCCTCAGCCGCGCGGCCGCCAGCGGACCAGCGGGCCGAGTTCCGGCGCCTCTCCCTCGGTGCTGCCGATCACCGCGTCGAGGTCCAGCCGGCCGCGGCCGGGGATGTCGAGGATCGGCGGCTCCATGGAGACGATGCGGCTGCCCTCCGGCGCCTCGACATGGCCGGCGGGCACGGTCTGGCCAACATCGGCGGGCTCGTTGCCCATCGGGTGTGCGTCGGTAGGCTCGTCATTGCCGGCATAGCCGACGCCCTTCATCGGCGCGAAGGTGTAGCGCGTCTCTCGCGCCTCACCGGCGCGCTCGATCCGGTAGCGGTAGACCTCGAAACGTTCGGGCACCGGCGCCTCCCCCTTGTTCCATCCGAAGGCGGAACGCCGGCGGGGCGAAGGGGGTTGCGGGCCGCTACGTCTGCAGCAGCCCGCGCATCGCCCCCACGCCGTCGCTGCCCGGGAAGGCCTGTGCCACCGCGCGCGGATCAAGGCGCAGGTGGTCGCGCAGCAGTGCCTTGGCCACGGCGCGCAGATCGGCGGTGGGGCGGAGGTCGCGATTCTCCAGCAGGCCGTCCGGGCCCAAGCCCGGCCAGTCCGTCACCACCCGGCCGCCGGCGACCGCGCCGCCGAGCAGGAAGGCGATGCCGCCGGTGCCGTGGTCGGTGCCGCGATTGCCATTGGCGCGCGCTGTGCGGCCGAACTCGGTGATCACCAGCACCGCGGTCCGTGCCCAGTCCGACCCGAGAGCGTCGCGCAACTCGACCAGGCCGGCATCCAGCGCCCGCATCGGGCCGACCACGCGATTGGCCTGCATGGCATGGGTGTCCCAGCCGCCGAGCTCAAGCGCCGCCACGCGCGGCCCGCCACGCTCCGCCAGCAGCCGCCCGGCCGCGGCGGCCAGGCGCGGGAAGCTCGCCCGCTGCGGGTCGGTGTCGCCCGCCCCGAGCGCGGTCTCGGCGAAGCCGCGCGCGCGCATGCCCTCGCGGAAGGCCGGGCCGAGCTGCGGGTCGGCCTGCTGCAGGGCCGCGATCCGGTGCATCAGGTCGTCCGAGGGGCGGTCCATCCCGGGCGGCGAGTAGGAGCCCACCGGCGCCGAGCCGCGCAGCAGCAGCGGCACGCCGCTGCCCACCGCCAGGCCGGGGCGTACCTCGCCGGTGCTCGGCATCGCCTGCAGGGCCCGGTTGAGCCAGCCGCTGGTCAGGCGCTGCTCCGCGCCGGCCTCCAGCAGGTCCTGCGCCTCGAAATGCGAGCGGCTGCGATAGGGGCCGGCAACCGCGTGCACCACCAGCGCCTGGTTGGCGGCATACATCCCGTGCAGCCCGGACAGCGCCGGATGCAGGCCGAAGCGGCCGCCGAGGTCGAGCAGGCCCTCCGGCTGGCCCGGCTCCGGCAGGCGCAGCGGCGCGCGCAGCTCGGTGAGCTTCGGGTCGGTATAGGGCTGCACGGCGTAGAGGCCGTCCAACGCGCCGCGCAGCAGCACCACCACGAAGCGGCGCTCGCCCGGTGCCTGGCCGAAGGCGGCACGGGTGCCGCCGAGCGCCATGGTCGCACCCAGCCCGAGCAGCAGCCCGCGGCGCGACACCCGGAAGGAGGCGTGCGGCGCCTCGGCGGTGCAGGGCATCCGGTCGGTCATCGGCGCATGAACTCCGGGCTGGCGAACAGGAGGGTGAGCGCGTCGCGCACCGAGCCGGCGCCGCGCATGGCGCTGACGGTCTCGGCGCGGGCGAAGGGGCCTAGCGCGGCCTCGGTGACGGCGGCCGGGTCGGCGCGGCCGAGCCGGCCGCAGAAGGTGTAGGCCCAGTCCACGCGGCGCATCAGCGCCTCCGGCCCGGCCCAGTCGCCGGCCTTGTCGGGCCAGCCATTCGGCTGTGGCGCGCTCCAGATCGTCTGGCCCAGGGCGGCGAGCGCCGGCACCACGAAATCGGGCCGCTCCAGCCCGGAAGCGCGCGTCGCGGCCAGCACGAAATCCTGCGGCGCGCGGAACTTGCCGAGCGGCGGCTCCCACGCCGCGGGCAGGGTGATCAGGGCCTGGGCCGCCGCGCCGAGGTCGCCCTCGGTCCTGCGCAGCACCTCCTCCAGGGCGCGGACGGCGGCGGGTGGCGGGTCGTCGGCGACGAAGTGGCGGGCGAGCTTCACCGCCAGGTGGCGATGGGTGGCCGGGTGGTTGGCCAGGAAGCGCAGCGCCGCCTCCTGGCTGTCGGGACCGTCGCCGAAGCGGCGGCCGAGCAGGGATTTCGGGCCGGGCTCATGCGCCGCCGGGCGCCAGATGAAGCCGAAGGGCTCGCGTTCCATCGCCACCATCCAGCCGGTGAGGATGCGCGCCAGCTGCTGCACGTCGCCCTGGGTGTAGCCGCCGGCCGGCGAGAGGGTGTGCAGCTCCAGCACCTCGCGCGCCAGGTTCTCGTTCAGGCCGCGGCGGGCACGGCGGCCGAGCTCGCTGTTCGGCCCGATCGAGACGTGGTTGTCGAGATAGACCAGCATCGCCGGGTGGCGGGTGACGGCGACCAGCATGTCGGCGAAGCGGCCGGTGACATGCGGGCGGATCGCCTCGCGCTCCAGCGGGCCGGGCAGCGCGCCGACCACGCCGGAGCGGCGGCTGACGGTGAAGTGGTTCATCCAGAAATCCACCAGCCGGTCGCGGAACGGCTCGGGCGTGTCCAGGCGGCGCTCGGCCCAGAGCCGCATCTCGCTGCGCAGCAGCTCGGCCAGAGGGCTGCGGCCCGGCGGCCCGGCGGCCATTCCCGGCTGCGGCGCGGCGGCCATGGCGCCGCCCTGCTGTGCGGCCTGCGTGCGGTCGCGCTGGCGGCGCATGGTGATGCTCTCGGCGCGCGCGCGGATGGCGTCGGCGGTGGTGGCGCCGCCGAGTGGCGGCGTACCGGGGCCGACGAGCTGGGCGGCGAGCCAGGCCTCCGGATCGGCGGGCGGTGCCTCACCGAGACGTAGGCCGAGCCCGAAGCGGATCGGGGCGATGTGGCGTCGGGCGGTCATGCACCGGAAGGTAGCATGGCGCTGCCCTGCCTTCGCCCCTGGCTGCGCATCGGAGGGTAACGAAGGGTGACGTGCGGCGGCCGGCGGGCTACTCGGGGCGCGCTTGCGGAGGGATCCATGGCGCGCATCCTGGTGCTCTACCATTCGACCTACGGCAACCTCGAGCGCATGGCCGAGGCGATGGCCGACGGCGCCCGGGCCGAAGGGGCCGAGGTCGCGGTCAAGCGCGTGCCGGAACTGCTCTCGGCCGAGCAGATGCTGGCGATGGGCGTCAAGGCGAACGCGGCGCCGGTGGCCGACCCGGCCGAACTTCCGGAGTACGACGCGATCGTCGTCGGCACGCCGACCCGCTACGGGCGGATGGCGACCCAGATGGCGCATTTCTGGGACCAGACCGGCGCGATCTGGAGCCGCGGCGCACTGGTGGGCAAGGTGGGCGGCGCCTTCACCTCGGCGGCGACCAAGCATGGCGGGCTGGAGGTGACGCTGCTGGCGCTGCACACGCTGCTGCTGCACCACGGCATGCTGGTTGCCGGCCTGCCCTATCCGGCACCCGGCGAGGTGCGCCCGGAGGAGATCGCCGGGATGAGCCCCTGCGGGGCAACCACCGTGGCGGGCGCGCGCTACCAGGGCGGGCACGTCGCCCGGATCGCGCGGCGGCTGGTGGGATAGGCCGCCGCCCCGCGCCGGGAACAGTGTGGCCATGCGGCCGCATTGGGGGGTTCCTTCGCCGGCGTGCTTGCAAATCCGCCCCGGAGAGGGCATCTGCGCAGCGCACAAACGCTGATTCGGAACTATCGGGCGGGCACCTGGGGCGGAACGGCCCCTGGGGACGCCCGCTTTCGTCCATGGAGGCCCGTCGTGGCGCGCACACCGCTCGATCGCATTCGCAACATCGGTATCACGGCGCACATCGACGCCGGCAAGACGACCACGACCGAGCGTATCCTGTATTACACCGGCAAGTCGCACCGCATCGGCGAGGTGCATGACGGCAACACCACGACCGACTACATGGACCAGGAGCGTGAGCGGGGGATCACCATCACCTCCGCCGCCGTGACCGCCGTGTGGAAGGACCACCGGATCAACATCATCGACACGCCCGGCCACATCGATTTCAACATCGAGGTGAACCGCTCGCTGCGCGTGCTCGACGGCGCGATCTTCATCATCGAGGGCGTCGCCGGCGTGCAGCCGCAGTCCGAGACGAACTGGCGCCTGGCGGACCGCTACAACGTCCCGCGCATCATCTTCATCAACAAGCTCGACCGCACCGGCGCCGACTTCTACCGCGCGGCCGCGACGCTGACCGAGAAGCTCGGCATCAACTGGGTGACGCTGCAGCTGCCGATCGGCATCGAGGACACCTTCAAGGGTGTGGTGGACCTGATCGAGATGAAGGCGATCATCTGGAAGGGCGACGAGCTCGGCGCGCTGTACGAGGATGCGCCGATCCCCGACGACCTGAAGGAGAAGGCGGCCGAATACCGCGCCAAGCTGCTCGACACCGTCGTCGGCGTGGACGAGGCGGCGATGGAGGAATACTTCGACAAGGGCGACGTCTCGATCGAGACGCTGAAGCGCTGCATCAAGAAGGGCACGATCAGCGGCGAGTTCCGCCCGGTGCTCTGCGGCACGGCATTCAAGAACAAGGGCGTGCAGCCGCTGCTCGATGCCGTGCTCGACTACCTGCCGAGCCCGATCGACATCCCCGGCATCAAGGTCGCGCCGGCCGAGGGCGAGGACGAGACGGCCGAGCGCCAGGTGATCCCGGCCGATGAGAACGCGCCCTTCGCCGGCCTCGCCTTCAAGATCATCAACGACAAATACGGCAACCTGACCTTCGTGCGCGTCTACCGCGGCACGCTGCGGCAGGGCGACATGGTCATGAACACGACCAAGGACAGCCGTGAGCGCATCGGCCGCATGTTCCAGATGCACGCCGACAAGCGCGAGGAGATCAAGGAGGTCTCCGCCGGCGACATCGCGGCCTTCGTCGGCCTGAAGGACACCGGCACGGGCGATACGCTGGCCGCCAGCGACGACCCGGTGATCCTGGAGCGCATGGCCTTCCCGGTGCCGGTGATCGACATCAGCGTCGAGCCGAAGACCAAGGAAGGCGTCGAGAAGATGACGCTCGGCCTGCAGAAGCTGGCCGGCGAGGATCCCTCGCTGCGGTTGCGCACCGACCAGGAGAGCGGCCAGACGATCCTCTCCGGCATGGGCGAGCTGCACCTCGAGATCATCATCGACCGGCTGAAGCGCGAATACGGCGTGGACGCCAATATCGGTGCCCCGCAGGTCGCCTACCGCGAGACCATCACCAAGGCGCATACCGAGACCTACACCCACAAGAAGCAGTCGGGCGGCTCGGGCCAGTACGCAGAGGTGAAGATCACCTTCGAGCCGAAGGAGCGGAACGAGGGCATCGAGTTCGTCAACGCCGTGGTCGGCGGCTCGGTGCCGCGCGAGTACATCCCGGCGGTCGAGAAGGGCATCAAGGTGCAGGCCGACACCGGCGTGCTCGCCGGCTTCCCGACGGTGGACTTCAAGTACAGCCTGGTGGACGGCAAGTACCACGACGTGGACAGCTCCGCGCTGGCCTTCGAGATCGCCGCCAAGGCCTGCTTCCGCGAGGGCATGAAGAAGGCCGGCCCGGTGATCCTGGAGCCGATCATGGACGTGGAGGTCACCACGCCGTCCGACCATGTCGGCGACGTGGTCGGCGACCTGAACCGCCGCCGCGGCGTGATCCAGAGCCAGGACATGGCCGGCACCAGCGTGATCGTCCGGGCGCATGTGCCGCTGAAGGAGATGTTCGGCTACATCTCGAACCTCCGCGGCATGACCAAGGGCCGCGCGAGCTTCTCGATGCAGTTCCACCACTATGATCCGGTGCCGCGCAACGTCGCCGACGAGATCATGAAGAAGTCCGCCTAAGGCCGAGAGCCTCGGGCCTGCCGAACGGCGCGGGGGGAAGCCCCCGCGCCGTCTCGATTCCGCCGCCTCGCGAGCCCTACCGCCGCGCCAGCGCGCGCGGCGCCTTGGGCGGCAGGCCGCCGACAAAGCGCGCGGCGAGGGCGATCCACGCCTCCAGCCCGGCATCGATCGCCTCATCCGCGCCGACCCGGACGAAGCCGCGCATCGGCCGGCCGGTGATGTCCATCGGTTCGGCGCCGGGCCGCGCCAGCGCCTCCCCCTGGCGTTCCGGACCCACGCGGAACAGGAAGCCGTCGCGCCAGACGCCGCACAGCATGTTCCCGTGCAGCATCCAGCAGATGCCGCCGAACATCCGCTTCTCGACGATGCCGGCGCGCCGGCGCAGCGCATCGCGCATCAGCTCGGCCAGGTGCGGGTCATGCGGCATCGGCCGCGCCCTATCGCGTCATGAAGTGCGGTGCCAGCACGTCCAGCACCACCGTGCCGTCGGCCTCGACCGCGACGACGTAGCGCAGCCTGACGATCGCCATCTCCGGCTTCGAGCGGCTCGGCCGCACCTCCTCGACGGTGACGCGCATCGTCACCGGCGTATCGGGTTCGAGCGGCGCCGGCCACTTCAGATCGGCGCCGCCGGCGCCGAGGTTCACTTGCGACAACAGCCCGCTGCGCATGAGATGGCCGACCGCGGCGGAGAAGGTGTGCAGGCCGCTGGCGACCAGCCGGCCGAAGATCGAGCGCTTGGCGGCCTCCTCGTCCAGGTGGAAGGGCTGCGGATCGTATTTCCGCGCAAAGTCGAGCACCTCCTCCCGCGGCAGCACGAATCGGCCCAGGTCGAAGCTCATCCCGGGGGCGAGGTCGTCGGGCGATCGGATCGGAGTCATGGGCGGCAGGTTAGGCCGCGAGGCGGCTTGCGGCCAGGACCGTTGCGCGCATAGGCTCGCCGCAACGGGGGAACGAGCCATGAAACGTCGCGACGTCCTGACGCTGGGTGCCGGCCTGCTGGTGGCTCCACAAGTCCTGGCGCAGGCGCCGGCCTGGCCGAACCGGCCGGTGCGCTTCGTGGTGCCCTACATCCCGGGCTCCGCGCCGGACGTCATAGCCCGGAACCTGGCCGAGCGGATCTCGGCCTCGATCGGGCAGTCCGTGGTGATCGAGAATCGGGGCGGCGCCGGCGGCAACATCGGCAACGAGCACGCCGCTCGGGCGGCGCCCGATGGCTACACGATCCTGCTCGGGACGAATGCGCTGCTGACCAACCAGGCGCTGACCAGCCGACGCCTCGGCTACGATGTGTATCGCGACTTCGTCCCGATCACCGTGGCCTTCGCCATGCCGCATTGCCTGGTGGTGCCGATGAGCGGCCCGGCCACCACGGCGGCACTGATCGCCGATCTGAAGGCCAGGCCCGGCCAGCCCTATGCGAGCGGCGGCAACGGCTCAGGCGCGCATCTCGCGGCGGAGCTGTTCAAGGCGGCGACGCAGGTGGAGGCCGTGCATGTGCCCTTCCGCGGCGCGCCGGACATCGTCAACAACGTGATGGCGGGGAACGTGAATTTCGGCTTCCCCACGCTCGCCACGGTGACCGAGCTGATCAAGAGCGGGCGGCTGCGCGGCCTCGGCGTCACCTCGGCGCAGCGCAACCACGCGCTGCCCGACGTGCCGGCAGTGGGGGAGACGGTGCCGGGCTTCGACCTGACCTCCTGGTTCGCGGTGATGGGCATCGCCGGCATGCCGGATGTGGCAGTGACGCGGATCAACGCGGCGGTGCAGGCCGCACTTGCCGACCCGGCCTTCCGCGCGCGCACCACCGCCGATGGCTCCATCGCGGTCGGCATGGGACCGGAGCAGTTCGCGACCTTCCTGCGCAGCGAGGACCAGAAATGGACCGAGGCTGTGCGGATCAGCGGCGCGAAGGTGGACTGATCCGCCTCAGGCGACGGCGCCCCGCCCTGCGCGCAGCGCCGCTCGCCCGAGCATCGTGGTCCAGATGAGCAGCGTCGCGACGCCGAGCAAGCCTGCGATCGGCCGGTCGAAGAAGGTGAGGTACGCGCCGTCCGCCTTGATCATGGACTGCACGAAGGTCTGCTCCAGCATCTCGCCGAGCACCAGGCCGAGAATCAGCGGCGCGACCGGGATGCCATGCTCCTCCAGCACCCAGCCGAAGACGCCCATCGCCAGCATCAGGATCACGCCGTAGAGGCTGTTGGTGATGGCGAAGCTGCCGACGATGCAGAACAGCAGGATGACAGGCAGCAGGACGTTGCGCGGCGTGCGCAGCATCTGCCGCGCGCTCTTGATCGCCGCCCAGCCGAGCGGAAGCATGATCAGGTTCGCCAGGATGAAGATCAGGAACACCGCGTAGATGAATTGCGGGTTCTCGGCGAACACCGTCGGGCCGGGGTTCATCCCCTTCATGTAGAGCACGCCGACCACGATGGCGGTGATCGAATCGCCGGGGATGCCGAACACCAGCGCCGGGATCCAGGCGGCGGCGACGGCGGAGTTGTTGGCCGAGGTGGCATCCACGATGCCCTCGACATGGCCGGTGCCGTATTTCTCGGGCGTCCTGGAGAAGCGCCGGGAGACGGCGTAGCTGATCCAGGCGGCGATGTCGGCGCCCGCGCCCGGCAGCGCGCCGATCACCGTGCCGATCGCGCTGCCACGAAGGAAATTCGTCCAGTAGACGCGGAAGGTGGCGCCGAGGCCGCGGAAGACGTGGCCGACCTGCTCGACCACCGCCTGGCCGGCATCGCGCACCGAGACGGCGCCGCGCAGCAGCTCGCTGACGGCGAAGATGCCGATCAGCGTCGGGATGAAGCTGACGCCCTGCATCAGCTCCACCTCGTCGAAGGTGAAGCGCGGGAAGCCGGCGGAGGGGTCGATCCCCACGGTGGCCAGCAGCAGGCCGAAGAACAGCGAAAGGAAGCCCTTCACCGGATCCGCGTTGGTCAGGAACACCGCGCAGGTCAGGCCGAGGCAGGCGAGCCAGAAATACTCGAAGGAGGAGAAGTTGATCGCCACCTCCGCCAGCGCCGGCGCCGCGGCGACCAGCACCAACACGCCGACCAGCCCGCCGGCGACCGAGTAGACGAGGTTCACCCCCATGCAGAGGCCGAGCTCGCCCTTCCGCGTCATCGCATAGGCCTCGTCGGCATAGGCCGCCGAGGCCGGCGTGCCCGGCATGCGCAGCATCGCCGCCGGGATGTCGCCGGCGAAGATTGCCATGGCGGTGGCGGTGACGATGGCGCCGAGCGCCGGGACAGGGTCCATGAAGAAGGTCACCGGCACCAGCAGCGCGGTCGCCATGGTTGCGGTGAGCCCCGGCATCGCGCCGACGAACAGCCCGAAGATCGCCGAGGCGGCGATGACGCCGAGCACGAAGGGGTCGAAGACCAGCCCGAAGGCCTGCGCTATCGCGTCCACGGCGTGCTCACAGGAACGGATCCATCAGTCCGCGCGGCAGCGGCACGCGCATCAGGCCGGCGAAGAACCAATGCACCAGGAAGGTCACCCCGGCCGCGACCGGCAGCGCCACCAGCACGCGGGTGCGGAACCAGAGGAACAGCGCCGTCAGCAGCAGGAAGGCGGTGGGGATGAAGCCCAGCGAGTCGGCGGCGAGGATGTAGAACACCACCGCGCCCAGCATCAGCACCACGGAGAGCAGCCGCGCCGGATCCCGCGTCCAGGGCGCGAGCGTCAGGGCGGGCGCGCGCTCGCGAAGGCCACGCAGCACGAGCAGGAACGCACAGAACCCGATCCCCGCGGCAAGGATGCGCGGGAACAGGTTCGGCCCGTAATCCTGCCCGGGGAAGGCGGGGAAGAAGGTGGTGAGCCACCACACCCAGCCCGCGAATCCCAGCAGGACGGCGCCGAGCAGCGCGTCGTTCAGGCGCATGCCCGGCGCCGCTCCCGATCAGCCGCGCGCCAGGCCGGCGCCGCGCATCGCCTCGCCCATAGCGCGGTCGCCCGCCGCCATGAACTGCGCGAAGCCCTGCGGGTCGGCGTAGATCATGCCGAAGCCGCGCTGGTTCATGAACTGCTTGAACTCGTTGTTGTCGAAGGTGCGCTTGATCGCCGGCACCAGCACCGAGGTGACGGAGTCGGGCAGGTTCTTCGGCCCGGCGATGCCACGCCAAGCGCCGACGGAGTAGTTGATGCCGAGCGTCTCGTTCAGCGTCGGCACGTTCGGGAATTGCGGATTGCGCTCGGGCGCCATGATCGCCAGCGACTTGGCACGGCCGGCATCGAGCATCGCGCGCGCCTCGGGCACCGAGCAGGTGACGATGTCCACGCCGCCCGCGGCCAGTTCCTGCATCGCCGGCGCCGCGCCGTTGGAGGGCACCCAGCGCACATGGTCGCCCTTCAGCCCCATCGCCTGCAGCCAGCCGACCAGCGCCAGGTGCCAGATGCCGCCCTGGCCGGTGCCGGAGGCCTTGAAGGTGCCGGCGGGCTGCGCCTTGATCGCGTCCGCCAGCGCCTTGATGTCGGCGTAGGGGGAGTCGTTCTTCACCTGCACGCCCGGCGGGTCGGAGTTCATCAGCGCCAGCGGCGTGTAGCTGGTGGGGTTGAGCTGGGTCAGCCCCTGCCAGTGCATCATGGTGATCTCGACCGTGATCATCCCGATCGTGTAGCCGTCCGGCTGCGCGGTCGCGATCGCGCTGTGGCCCACCACGCCGGAGCCGCCCGTGCGGTTCACCACGTTCACCGGCTGGCCGAGATCCTTCTCGAGCAGGGTGGCGACGATCCGCGCCGTGGCGTCGGTGCCGCCGCCCGCACCCCAGGGCACCACCATCTGAATCGGCCGATTCGGGTAGCGGCCCTGCGCGATGGCGGGCACGGCGAGCAGCCCGCCCGCGGCGAGCCCGGACCCGGCAAGAAGGTGGCGGCGTGTGAGGATGGCCATGGCGTCTCTGTCTCCCTCTGCGCGGCGCTTGGCGCGCGGCGCTTGGCGGAGAAGCTAGGCCGCAAGCGGTGCCGGCATCAAGCCGGTGGTGCGATAGGCCGCACGATCAGGATGTCGTCCGCCACAGTCTCCACTTGCACAGACGCGCCCACGGGAGGGCGCGGAGCGAACGGCGGCAGGCGGGCCGGCCACTCTTCCTCGGCCAGCCGCACCCAGACACCGGCGGCCACATGATCGATGACCACGCCACTCTGACCGATCAAGTGAGCGTACGGCCCGGCGTAAGGTTGTCGCGGCCCCAGGCCTTGCATAAGCCGCCAGTAGGCGCCCACCGCCAACGCGAGCGGCAGGCCAGAGAGCAACATGAGCATGCCCAGCGCGGCGTCTTCCGTCACATAGCCGACGCCAAAGGCAAAGGCGCATGTCCCGACGGCGAGCAGCAACCAGCGAAACCTTCGAAGCAAGGCGGCCAGCAAACCCATCGCTCCAGCCGTCATCCGGCGAGGCTTGGCACGTCAAGCATCGCCATCCAGGCTAGGCCGCACAATGAGCAGCGTCCCGTCCACACCCTCCACGCGCACTTGGCTGCCCGCAGCGGGCGTGGCGACTCCGCGCGGAGTGCGGGCGGGCCAGTCGCTGTCGCCGATTCTCACGCGCAGGCCGCGGGCATCCGCCGACAACACGATCCCATGCCGCCCGGCCAGCCCGGCTTCCGGCGCATTCACGCGGTGGGAGGGGCCGCCGCGCGGGCGCAGCCAGAGCGAGGTGCCGACGCCGGAAGCGAGCAGCGCCAGGAACACCGCCACCGCCACGCCGAAACCCGGCGCGGCGATCAGCAGCAGCAGCCCGGTGCCGACGGCGGCGGTGCCGGCCCACACGAAGTAGACGCCCGGCAGCACCAGTTCCGCGCCGAGCAACGCCAAGCCGAGCAGGATCCAGATCAACCCCGGTTCCATGGGTTCCCGCCTGTCGTCGCCGGTGGCGGCGAGGTGCCCGGCGCGCCGCCGCCGGTGGGAAAGCGCAGCAGCTCCAGCGCCTGGGTGACGCCGCCGGCCAGTGCCGAGCTCTCCATCGGCACCACCACAAGACGCGAGGAGGGGTTGGCCGCCAGGGCCTCGAACGCTTTCACGTATTTCTCGGCAATGAAGTAACGCAGCGCATCGCCGCCCGACCCGGCGGCGGCCTCGGCGACCATGCGCGTCGCGTTCGCCTCCGCCTGCGCCAGCCGTTCGCGCGCCTCCGCGTCGCGCATCGCGGCATCGCGCCGGCCTTCGGCCTGCAGCACCAGCGCCTGCTTCTCGCCCTCGGCGCGCGCCACCGCCGCGCGGCGCTCGCGCTCGGCGGTCATCTGCAGGTTCATCGCCCGGATCAGGTTCTCCGGCGGCTCGATCTTGCGGATCTCGACGCGGCTGACCTTCACGCCCCAGGGCTCGGTCGCGCCGTCCAGCACGGTCAGCAGCGTGGTGTTGATGCGGTCGCGGCCGGACAGCGTGGCGTCGAGGTCGAGCTCGCCGACCACGGAGCGGATGTTGGTCATCGCCAGGCTGGTGAGCGCCAGGCTCATGTCCTGCACGGCATAGGCGGCCTTGGCCGGGTCCATGACGCGATAATAGACGATGCCGTCGGTGGCGACGGTCGCGTTGTCGCGCGTGATCACCGCCTGTTCGGGGATGTCGAGCACCACCTCCTGCACGTTCAGCCGGCGGCCGATGCGGTCCACATAGGGGACGATCAGGTTCAGGCCCGGCTGCAGCAGGCGGGTGAAGGCGCCGAAGCGCTCCACCGACCACACCTCGCCCTGCGGCACGGTGCGGACGCCCTGCGCGACGGTGAACACCGCAAGCAGCAGCAGTGCGATGAAGACGATCGTTGCCAGCGAGATGTCGGACATGGCGCGACTCGGGTCCCCTTGATTTCACCCCAGGGTAGCGCGTCCCCCTCTTTTCCGCGCGCCCGATCGCGGCCAGCATCGGGGAAACCGGTGGAGGGGCGCGGCGTGGCGATCGGGGCGAAGAAGAACCTGCTGGTCATCCTGTCCGACGAGCACAACCCGAAGGCGCTCGGCTGCGCCGGGCACCCCTTCGCCCATACGCCGAACCTGGATGCGCTGGCCGCGCGAGGAACGCGCTTCACCGCCGCCATCACCCCTTCGCCGATCTGCGTGCCGGCACGCGCCGCGCTGGCGACGGGCCAGACGCTGCACGCGATGGGCCGCTACCACGACAACGCCGATCCCTATGATGGCGGCGTGCGCTCCTGGCACCACGCCCTGCGGGAGGCCGGTCATGAGGTGGTCTCGATCGGCAAGCTGCATTTCCGCGGCCTCCCCGGGGACGACCACGGCTTCTCGGAAGAGCGCCTGGCGATGCATGTGGTGGACGGCAAGGGCGACCTGCTCGCGCTGGTCCGCGACGAGACCGCGCCGCCGCGCAAAGGCGCGGCCAAGATGTCCGCCGCCGCCGGCCCGGGCGAGAGCGACTACACCCGCTATGACCGCGACATCTGCGCTGACGCGCAGGTCTGGTTGCGGGCGCGCGCGAAGCAGGCGGCGGAGAAGCCCTGGTGCCTCTTCGTCTCGCTGGTCACGCCGCATTTCCCCCTGATCGCACCGCCCGAGCACTTCTTCCGGTATCCGCCGGAGGTGGTGGGCATGCCGAAGCTCTACGCGAAGGAGGAGCGGCCGCAGCATCCCTTCATCCGCGACTACGCGGCGACCATCCCGTACGATTCCCATGTGAAGGATGCGGCGACGGCGCAGCGCATGATGGCGGGCTACTACGGGCTCGTCTCCTTCATGGACGAGCAGGTCGGCAAGATCCTCGCCTGCCTCGAGGATTGCGGGCTGGGGACGGAGACGCGCGTGCTCTACGCCTCCGACCATGGCGACAATGTCGGCGCGCGCGGCCTGTGGGGGAAGTCCGTGATGTACGAGGAGAGCGTCGGCGTTCCGATGATCCTGGCCGGGGCGGGCGTGCCGGGCGGCTCCACCTGCGCCACGCCGGTGTCGCTGACCGACGTCTTCGCCACCGTGCTGGATGCCGTCGGCTGCGCGGAGGCGCCGCCGGAGGGCTCGGGGTCGCTGTTCGACATTGCGCGGGGTGGCTCACCCGGCCGGCGCGTGGTCAGCGAGTACCACGCCAGCGGGTCGCGCGAGGCGGCCTACATGCTGCGCGAGGGACGCTGGAAATACGTGCGCTACGTCACCTATCCGGCGCAGCTCTTCGACCTGGAAGCCGATCCGGAGGAACTCGCGGACCTCGCCGGCGACCCGGCGCATGCCGCCACGCTCGCGCGGCTCGAGGCTGCGCTGGGCGACGAGCTGGGGGAGGATCCGGCGGTGCTGGATGCGGGCGTCAAGGCGCGGCAGGCCGCGATCCTTGCCGCCAATGGCGGGCGAGAGGCGGTGCTGGCGCGCGGCGACCTGCCCTTCTCGCCGCCGCCCGGCGTGCGCCCCTCCTGGAGCTGACCTGGACCGAAGCAGCCCTGAGTGTGCTCGGGGCTACCCTGGTCCAGGCGTTCAAGGGCCTGGCGTTTCACGCCCTGGCGTGCCCAGCTGCGGTGTGCACCCAGGGCGATCGCGGGCTAGGAGCCTGTCCGAGAAAGCAGATTCGCGACAAAGGGCGACACAACCTTGCTCCTATAGCGCCTGTGAAAGTGAAAGCGGATACCGATGATAGCCTTCGTGTATCAAAATTGCTGACTGCGGTGTGGGCGAGGAATACTCGGACAGGCTCCTAGCTCAGGTCGTTGTCGCGCACCGAGGCGCGGCCCTTATGGTCGGTCCGCCCGGCCAGCGCCTTGTCCAGAACCTTGCGCGCCTTCTCGATGGCGCCGTCAATCGCCAGCGGGATGGTCTCCGCCTGGTGCGTCACCGCCACCGGCTGCTGGCCGTTCGGCCGCGCCTCGATCATGCAGCGCTTGTCGGCCGCACCACCCTTGGCGGCGTTCACGTCGGCGAGATGCACCTCCACCCGGGTGAGATGTTCGGCGAAGCGGTCGAGACCGGCGGAGACGGCGGCCTCTACGCGCCCGGTGAACTCGTCGTCGCCGGCGGTATGGTTGGTGTTGATCTGTATCTGCATCGCTTCCTTTCCTCGATGCACCGTCAACGCAGCGCTGACCTGAGAGTTGGTGGGCATGCGGCGGCGATCCACCCCCCTCCCGCCGCCAGGGGCCGCATGATCGGCGCGGTTGGCCGCCGCGCCCCGGCGGTGCACAATGGCCGGCGGGATGGAAGCGCCTCCGGAATCGCCCGCGCCACAGGGCCGAGCGCGGGACTTGCTGGCCTCGGGCGACTTCAGGCGCCTGTGGCTGCTCGGCGGCATCATGAACTCGATGCGCTGGGTGGAGGTGCTCGCCGCGGCGCTGTTCACCTTCGAGGTGACGGGGTCCGGCATCACGGTGGCCTTCGTCACCGCGGCGCGCAGCCTGCCTCTGCTCTGCTTCGGCGCGATCGCCGGCGTGGTGTGCGAAGCGATGAACCGCAAGCACATCCTCTTCGTCGGCATGGTCCTGAGTTGCGCGGCCGGCGCGAGCATCTGCCTGCTCTACCTGCTGGGCTGGGTGCAGCCCTGGCACCTGGGGCTGGCGGCCTTCGTCAGCGGCAGCGTCTGGGCCACCGAGATGGCCACGCGCCGACGGATGATCGGCGAATGTGCCGGCCCTGGCCTGGTGTCCAAGGCGGTGGCGCTCGACAGCCTGACGAACTCATCCGCGCGCATGGTCGGGCCGCTGGTGGGCAGCATCTCCTTCGCCTGGCTTGGCCTCGCCGGCGCCTTCGCCATCTCCTCGGGCTGCTACCTGATGGGCGCGCTGTTGGCGTCCGGCATCCACCACGTCCAGGAGACGCGGCGCGTGAACCTCGCGCGGGTTCCGGGCGATCTGGCCGACAGCCTCGCCTTCGCCTTGCGGCAGCCGGCGGTGCTGACCGTGCTGGGGGTGACGGCGACGATGAACTTCTTCGCCTTCTCCTACGTCGCGCTCGTCGCGCCGCTGGCGCGCTCGGTGTTCGGCGTGCAGGAAGCGCTGGTCGGGCTGCTGGCCGCGGCGGAGCCGTTCGGCGGCCTGCTGGGCGGGATCCTGCTGGCGAGCCTTGCGCCGCGCTCCAGCCTGCGCGTCCTCATGATCGGCGGATCGGCGCTGTTCCTCGTCACCCTCGCGGTGATGCCGCTGATGCCAAGCTATGCGCTGGCCTGCCTGCTGCTGCTCGGCGGCGGGCTCGGGCTTGCGCTGTTCAGCAACATGCAGACCACCATCGTGCTGACCAACGTGCCCGCCGGCCAGCGGTCGCGGCAGATGGGGCTGGTGACGATGTGCATCGGCCTCGGGCCGCTCGGCCAGATATTGATCGGCGTGCTGGCGGAGATGTTCGGCGCCCCGCTGGCAGTGAGCATCTCCGCGCTGGCCGGCCTGACGGCGCTCGCCCTGGTCGCGCTGCTGGGCGTGATGACACGCGAACGGCCCGGCGGTCGGGCGGGCTGACCCGGAGAGCGTTCCCTACAGGTCCCCGAGCAGCCGCGGCAGGAACAGTGCGAGCTCCGGCACGAAGGTCACCAGCATCAGCGCGGTGCCCATCGCCAGCACGAACCACATCACCCAGGGCACCGTCGATTCGATCGAGCAGCCGGCCACCTTGCAGGTCACCATCAGGTTCACCGCCATCGGCGGCGTGAAGGCGCCGATCGCGACATTCATCGTCAGCACGATGCCGAACCAGGTCAGGTCCCAGCCGAACGCCGTCGCGATCGGGATCAGGATCGGCAGGAACACCAGGAAGATGGAGATGGCGTCGATCAGCATGCCGGCGACCAGCACGATCAGCGTGATCATCAGCAGCATCACCACCTCGTTGCCGGTGATGCCGACCAGCGCATTGGCCAGCGCATCGAAGGCGCCGACGGTGCTGCCGGCATGGGCGAAGATGCTGGCGAGCGCCACGATGATCAGCACCACGGCCGAGATCTCTGCGCCGTCGCGCAGCACCTCGTAGATCTGCCGCGGGGTCAGCACGCGATATATGAAGATGCCGACGAACAGGCCATAGAACACCGCGACCACCGCCGCCTCGGTCGGCGTGAAGGCGCCGGAGCGCAGCCCGCCGAGGATCACCACCGGCGCCAGCAGGCCCCAGATCGCCTCCCTGAAGGATTGCCAGAGCGGCGGGCGATCGTCGTCAGGCTCCGGCAGGCCGAAGCCGCGGATGCGTGCCAGCATCACCGCCGGCACCATCAGCGCGACGCCCGCCAGCAGCCCGGGCACCAGCCCGCCGACGAACAGCGCCGGCACCGAGACGCCGGGCACCAGCACCGCATAGACGATGAAGGGGATGGAGGGCGGGATCAGCACCGCGGTGGAGCCCGCCGCGGCGATCAGGCTGGCGCAGTACGGGCGCGGATAACCCTGGCGCAGCATGGCCGGCAGCATCACCGCGGCGACCGCGGCGGCGTCGGCCGCGCCCGATCCGCTGATGCCGCCGAGCACCATGCAGACCAGCACGGCGACGATGGCCAGCGCGCCGGCGCGCCGGCCGACCAGCGCGGCGGCGAAGTTGACGAGCCTTATCGCCACCCCCGCGCGCTCGAACACCAGGCCGGCGAGCACGAACATCGGCAGCGCGAGGAGCGGGTATTTGGCGATGCCGGTCCAGACATTGGTCGGCAGCGCCATCACGCCGAGCCCCTCGACGGCGATCACCAGGAAGCCCGCGACGCCGAGCGAGACACCGACCGGAACGCCCGCGAACAGCAGGACGAAGAAGACGCCGAGAAGGATCAGCGAGCCTTCGAGCGCCATCGCCCTAGACCAGCCCCAGCCGCGCAACCCGCCACATCCGCCCCAGGATGCGCAGGCAGATCACCACCGAAAGCAGCGGCATCCAGACGGTGTAGTACCAGGAGGGCACGCCGAGGCCGGGCGTCATCACCTCGAAGCGGTATTCGTCCCAGGTGTACCAGGTGCCGAGCCAGCCGATCGCGCCGAACACGGACAGGCTTGCCAGCAGCACGAAGATCTCGACCCATCGCGCGGTGCGCGGCGGCAGCTTCTCCGTGAAGAAGGTCATGCGGATGTGCCGGTCGGCGCCGAACGCCGCGGCGGCGCCCACGAAGGTCATCACCACCATCAGCGCCACCGAGTATTCCTCGGTGAAGGCGAAGGAGACGGAGGTGAAGTAGCGCACCACCACATTGGCGAAGGTGATCAGCGCCAGCGTGCCCATGATGAGCGCGCCCACCGCGCCCTCGATCGTCACGGGAATGCGCGGCGGCGCTTCCCCGAGCTTGAGGCCGGGGGCCTGAACCTCGGCATTGTCGGTCATGGCGTGGTCCCGTCAGGCGGCGGGCGGCAGGGCGCCGCCCGCTGCGCCTTGGCTCAGGCGCGGGCGCCGCGGATCGCGGCTTCCGCGCGGCGCGTCAGGTCGGCGCCGACGGTCTGCGCCCATTTGTCGAAGACGGGGCGGGTGGCGCGCGCGAAGGCCTGCTTCTCGGCATCCGAGAGCGCCGTCACCGTCACGCCCCGGCGCTCCATCTCCTCGATCGAGGAGCGGTCGCCGTCGATGCCGATGCCCTTTCGGCTGGCGGCGATCTGCGCCTGCGCGGCTTCCTTGGCGCAATCGGTGATCAGCGTGCGGTCGGCCGGCGAGAAGCTCTCCAGCACCCGCTTGCCGACCACGAAGATGCCGGCGTCCGCCACGTAGTTCCAGATCGTCAGGTGCTTCTGCGCCAGCGTGTCCATGCGGAAGGCGAGGAAGAGGTTGATCGGGTTCTCCTGCCCGTCCACCGCGCCGGTCGAGAGCGCGGGCTGGAGGTCGGCGAAGGACATCTGCACCGGGTTCGCGCCGAGTGCCGTGAAGATCTCGGAGAAGATCGCCCCGGCGGCGAAGCGGATCTTCATCCCGCGCAGATCCTCCGGCGTGCGGATCGCGCGGCGGGAGTTGGAGATCTCGCGGAAGCCGTTCTCGCCCCAGGCCAGCGGCTCGACCTCCCGCGTCGCCAGGGCGCGGAACAGCTCGGCGCCGACGGGGCCGTTGATGATGGCGTCGAAGCCGCGATGGTCCTGCAGCAGGAAGGGCAGGGAGAAGAGGTTCATCTCGCGGATCTGCGGCGAGATGTTGATGGTGGAGAACACCGCCATGTCGATCACGCCCTGGCGGATCGCCACCAGCTCGCGCGTCTGGTCGCCGCCGACGAGCTGGCTGCCCGGATAGACCTTCACGTTGATCCGCCCGTTGGACCGACGGGTGACGAGGTCCGCCCACTGGAAGGCGCCTTCCGAGAGCGGGATCGGCCGGTTGCCCACCACCGACAGCTTGTACTCCTGGCGATAGGTCTGGGCGCGGGGGATGCCCGGCAGCGCGAGGCTGCCTGCGGCGGCGAGCAGCGCGGTGCGGCGTGTTATGCGCGGGGTCATTGCGGATTGTCCTCCCATCCCGCCGCCCGCTTCCCGGGTCGGCGCCGATTGCGGCGCAGGATGGACGCCCGCGCGCCGCTTGGGCAAGGGGGCCGGCCCGCGCAAGGGCGGGGCCGCGAGGGTTGGGCCAGCCTGCTCCCGAAGCCCGCCCACTCAGCGTAAACGATCTACAGACGCGCGAGGGAAGGGAAGGATCCTCTCTTTTTGACTTGATGGGGAGCAAGGTCTTGGGTTACCGAATGGCGACGATCACAGCGGCCCGCCATGACCTTCATCCGCCCCCGCAACGCGCTCGATTCCCTGCTGGCCGGCATCGCGGGCGCATCCCGGCTCGAGCCGGCCAGGCGCGACCGCGCGGTGGCGCAGGCGATCGCGGCCCATGTGGCGCGGCCCGAGCTCCTCGAGGGCAGGGACTGTCCCTGCTGCCCCGACCAGTACGTTCGGCACCTGCTGCACAGCGATCCCGAGGGTGGTTATGCGGTGGTGGCGCTGGTCTGGCGCCCCGGCCAGATGTCGCCCGTGCATGCGCACCGGACCTGGTGCGCCTTCGGCGTGCATCAGGGCGTGCTGACCGAAACCTACTACGCCCCTGGCGAGCCGCCGGTGCCGTGCGAGACCCGGCTGCTGGCGCCGGGCGCCACCGGCAACGGGCCGGCCGATCCGCGGCTGATCCACCGGCTGGCCAACCTCTCCTGCCGGACGGCGATCTCCATCCATTGCTACGGAGTCGCCTTCGACCGGTTCGGCGCCGAGGTGAACGAGGTCTTCGCCGCCTGATCCGGCGCCGCGCGGTTCGCGCGAGGTGCGGGCCGGGCTAGATCCGCCGGCGTGATCCCATCCGGCCGCAACATCCCGCTCGGCATGGCCTTCGGCCTTGCGGCCGCCCTGGCCTGGGGCGCGCAGGCGGTGGTGGCGCGCAGCGGGACCATGGCGGGCTACTCGCCGCTGGATCTTGCGGTGCTGCGCTACCTCGCCGCCGGGCTGGTGCTCGCCCCTTTCGCCTGGCGGTCGCGCCGCGTGCTGGCGACGATCGGGCTGCCGCGCCTGCTGGGGCTGGTCGCCACCGGCGGGGCGGGCAACGCGCTGCTGTTCGGCTGGGGCCTGGTGCATGCGCCGGCGAGCCATGGGGGCACCATCGCGCCGATCATGGCGGCGGTGATGGGCGCGGTGCTCGGTATCCCGCTGCTGGGGGAATGGCCGACGCGCGGGCGGATGATGGCGATCGGCGTGCTGGCCGCCGGCGTGCTGCTGATCGGCTGGGACGGCATCGCCGGCACGCATCCCGGTGCCTGGCGCGGTGACCTGATCCTGCTCGGTGCCGGCACGGTCTGGGCGGCCTTCACCCTCCTGCTGCGCCGCTGGCAGGTGCCGGCGCTCGCCGGCAATGCGGCGATGTGCGGGCTCTCCGCGCTGGTGCTGCTGCCGCCCTGGCTGCTGCTCGGCGGCGGGGCGGTGCCGCATCTGCCGCTCGGCATGGCGCTGCTGCAGGCGGTCGCCCAAGGGCTGGTCGCCTCGGCACTGGCGACCACGCTCTATGCAAGGGCGGGGGAGTTGATGGGCGCGACGCGCACCGCCTGCATCACCACGCTGGTGCCGGTGACCGCGCTGCTGCTCTCGGTGCTGGTGCTCGGGGAGCCGCTGGGCGCAGCGAAGCTTGCCGGGGTGCTGCTGGCGGTGGGCGGGATGCTGGTGGCGGTGCTGTTCACCGGCCGGCGGAGCGCCGCCTGATCAGCCGGAGAAGGGCAGGAACCAGCGCCCGCGCCCGGCCGGGCCGGACGGTCCGGCAGCGCCTTCTCGCGCCAGCATGCGCTCGCGGGCCAGACGCCGGATCAGATCATGATCCGCCGCAGGGCTGCTGCGCTCGGTGCTGCCCCGCGGCAGGAACTCGTCCTGCGTCTCGGCGAAGCCCATCGGCCGATCATCTGGAGCACGACCGTCCATGCGGTACGTGACCTTTCATCTTGGCTCCGGCACCCGTCGGGACTGGTGCAAGCACCGCCCGAACCAGCGACGTTAACGAAACTGTGTTCGGGTCTGGCTCGGATTTCAAGACGCGCCCGCCCCGATGTTGCGATTTCAGGGCTCCAGGATACATTTTCGGACGAAACTACACGTCCATGCATGAACCTTGATGATTCGTTGACGGCGGGCACGGCTGGCGGGCCGTGGACAGGACATCGCCGCGAACGGCACCGGCGCACCGGCGGCGCCGCTCGCGGCCCGGATCGCTGGGAGCTTCGGGGCTGCCGGCCCCCCCCCCCCACCAGCGGGCGCCGTCCTCAGGGCGCGGCGACGGGCAGCGGTGCCTTCTCGACCATCACCTCGACCCCCTTCACGCCGGGGATCCGCTCGGCCAGCACGCGCAGGGCGCGCTTCACGTCCTCGTTCCGGCAATAGCCGTGGAAGGACACGACGCCATCCTTCACCTCGGGGAAGATGAAGTAGGCGTCCACCCAGGGCTGGGTCCGCATCGCCTCGGTGACCGCGCGGCGGATACGTTCGTCCGGCGCGTCCTCGGCCAGTGAATCGGGGGGCGACATCACGGCGCGGATAAGGTCGGCACGGGAGACGATCCCGACCAGCTTGCCGTCCCGGACCACCGGCACGCGGCGGATGCCACGCTCCTCCATCGCCTTGGCGATCACCGAGATGGGGGTGTCCTCCTCCGCGGTGACCAGGCTGGTCGTCATGACATCGGCGGCGCGCTGTCCGTGGGTGCGTGCGAACCGGGCAGCCTGGCGGCCGGACGGGGTGAAGAAGTCGCGCAGCCAGGAGCGCGGCGCGTCCTCGGGAGCGGCGAGGCGGCGGATCAGGTCGCCTTCCGTGACCATGCCCAGCAGGGCGCCGTTCGCATCCGCCACCGGGGCGCCCGAGATGCCGCGCTCCGCCAGCGCGCGCGCGACCAGGGCCAGCGGGGTTTCGGGCGGCAGGGTGATCGGGTCGCGGGTCATCAGATCGCGGGCACGCATCGTCCTTCCTCCTCGGCGGTGGTTCGTCGTGAAATGGAAACCTTGCCGTGTGGATGCAAGCGCCCAGCCTGCCGGTGCGCCGCGGTCGCGCTGCAACCTGGCAGACGGGCCCGCTGCGGACGGGGTGCCGGAACCGTCGAAAAATGCGAACTCATACGTTGAATGTCGTTTTTAATTATCGTATTGTTCGGAATTGTTATGACCGGTGAGGGCGTGTCCCATGCAGAGTGAAGCCACCCGAAGCGAGCGTCGGCGGCTTCCGCGGAGCAGCGTGCTGCGCAGGGCGCAGGTCCTGTTTGCCAATACCCTGCATGATTGCCTGGTACTCGACACCAGCGAGGGCGGGGCACGGATCCAGACGGCCACGCCGATCTCCCTTCCCGGGCGTCTCGTGCTGCGGCTGAGCGATGGCCAGGCGATCACCGCCAGCCGCGCCTGGAGCCGAGGCACCGATGCCGGGCTGGAATTCGCCGCCGAGGAGCGCGGCCTCGGCCCCGACACCGCCGCGCGGCTGATGGCGGTCGAGGACTCGCTGAAGGGCGGCAAGTTCGACCTGGCGGTGCGGCAGCTCCGCGCCGCGCGCTTCTTCGACGATCCCGAGATCCGCGACGCCGCGGAGGAGGCCGAAGGCGCCCGGATGCGGCTTGCCAGCGTGCTTCGCAAGGCGGCGCTCTCCGCCTCCTGACGCGCGGCTCAGTCGCGCCGCGCCGCCGCCCAGCTGGTGGTGACATGGGCGCAGGGCGCGGACTGGCCTTCCGGGCGCAGCATCACCTCGCCATAGGAAAGGCTGCGGCCCTTCCTGATCACCCGCGCTTGCGCGATCACCGCGCCCGGCGCCGGCGGGCGGAGGAACGTGATGCAGAGATTGGCTGTCAGGCTCTCGTCCCGTCCGCCGGTCAGCGAGAGCAGCGCCGCCCACATCGCCACATCGGCCAACCCCATCAGCGCCGGGCCGGAGACGGTGCCGCCAGGGCGCAGCAGATCCTCGCGATGCGGCAGGCGGAGAACCGCCGCGCCATCCGCGGCTTCCAGCACCTCCACCCCCCAGGCGGCAGCCAGCGGCACGCCCTCGCGCACCAGGTGCTGCATCTCCGTGACGGACAGCGTCATGCGCCGGCGGCCACCCCGCAATCCTCGCCCGCGCGCACTCGCGCGACACAGGGGTTCCGGCCCATCCAGTAGCAGAGCTCGGCGGGGCGGGAGATCCCGAACAGCGCCAAGTCGCAGCGCAGGCCGGGCGCCAGCGCGCCGCGATCCGCAAGGCCGAGCGCCGCGGCGGCGTGGCGCGTGACGCCGGCCAGCGCCTCGGCGACGGTCAGGCGGAACAGCGTGCAGCCCATGTTGAGCATCAGCAGCAGCGACAGCGCGGGCGAGGAGCCGGGGTTGAGGTCCGTGGCCAGCGCCAGCCGCAGCCCGGCCGCCCGCATCGCGGCGATGTCCGGCTGGTGGGTCTCGCGGATGAAGTAGAAGGCGCCGGGCAACAGCACGCCGACGGTGCCGGCCCTCGCCATGGCGGCGATGCCTTCGGCATTCGCATATTCGATATGGTCGGCAGAAAGCGCGCCGTGGCGCGCCGCGAGCGCGGCGCCGCCATCGTCGCGCAGTTGGTCGGCATGCAGCTTGACCGGTAGCCCTGCCCGGGCTGCCGCGTCGAAGGCCCAGCCGGTTTCCTCCGGCGTGAAGGCGATGGCGCTGTCGGTGAAGGCGTCCACCGCATCGGCGAGGCCCTCGGCGGCGATGGCGGGGATGATCGCCTCGGCCACGTGGCGGGCGAAGTCGGTGCGGCGGCCGGCGAATTCGGGCGGTACCGCATGGGCCGCGAGGCAGGAGGTCACGACGCCCACCGCCCGCTCGCGGCCGAGCCGGCGCGCGGCGCGCAGCATCCGCGCCTCGGTGGCGAGATCGAGCCCATAGCCCGACTTCACCTCGATGGTGGTGACGCCTTCGGCCAGCAGCGCATCCAGCCGGGGGAGGGCGGCCTGCACCAGCGCGTCCTCGCTCGCCGCGCGGGTGGCGCCGACGGTGGAGAGGATGCCGCCGCCGGCCTTCGCGATCTCCTCGTAGCTTGCGCCTTCCAGCCGCATCTCGAATTCGCGCGCGCGGTTGCCGCCGAACACGATGTGGGTGTGGCAGTCGATCAGGCCGGGCAGGATCCAGGCGCCGTCGCAGCGCGTGGTGACGGCCGCTGCGCCGGGCAGCCCGCCGCGCCGGCCGACCCAGGCGATCCGCCCGTCCTTCGCGGCGACCGCGCCATCCTCGATGATGCCGAGCGGATCGCCGCGGCCCGGCACCATCGTGCACAGCTGGGCGTCGAGCCAGACGCGGTCGAAGCTCACGCCGGCAGTTCCACCAGCGCGGCGAAGGTGCCGCGCTCGACCAGGCGCTTCGCAGCCTCGATGTCCGGCGCCATGGCGCGGTCCTGGTCCCATGGCGCGACCAGCTCCCGCAGCGCCGCATGGGCCGCCTCCAGCGGGGCGGAGCTCCGCAGCGGGCGGTGGAACTCGATGCCCTGGCACGCCGCCAGGATCTCGATGCCGAGGATCGTCGCCAGGTTCGTCGCCATCTCCGCCAGCCGGAGCCCGGCGGCGGTCGCCATGCTGACATGGTCCTCCTGGTTCGCGCTGGTCGGCAGGCTGTCGGTGCTGCGCGGCACCGCCAGCGCACGGTTCTCCGCGGTCAGCGCGGCGGAGGTGACCTGTGCGATCATGAAGCCGGAATTGACGCCGCTGTCGGCGACCAGGAAGGCGGGCAGGCCGGAGTTCAGCGCCGGGTCGGTCAGCAGTGCGATCCGCCGCTCGCTGATCGCGCCGAGCTCGGCGATCGCCAGCGCGATGGTGTCGGCGGCGAAGGCGACCGGCTCGGCGTGGAAATTGCCGCCGGACAGCACTTCGCCCTCGTCGGTCACCAGCGGATTGTCGGTGACGGCATTCGCCTCGCGCAGCAGCACCTCGGCGGCGTTGTCGAGCAGGTCGAGGCAGGCGCCGGCGACCTGCGGCTGGCAGCGCAGCGAATAGGGATCCTGCACACGGGTATCGCCCTCGCGGTGGCTGTCGCGGATCTGGCTGCCGGCGATCAGCCCGCGCAGCGCCGCGGCGCAGCGGATCTGCCCGGGCTGGCCACGCAGCGCATGGATGCGCGGATCGAAGGGCGTGTCGGACCCGCGCGCGGCATCGAGGCTGAGCGCGCTGGCGACCAGCGCCGTCTTCAGCAGGTCCTGGGCCGCGAACAGCCCGGCGAGTGCCAGCGCGGTGCTGACCTGCGTGCCGTTGAGCAGCGCCAGCCCTTCCTTCGGGCCGAGCGAGAGGGGCGCGACGTTGGCGAGCGCCAGTGCCTGCGTGCCGTCCAGCACGCGGTCCTGTTGGAAGGCCTCGCCCTCGCCGATCAGCACCAGCGAGAGATGCGCGAGCGGAGCGAGGTCGCCGGAGGCGCCGACCGAGCCCTTGGCCGGGATCGCCGGCAGCACGTCGTGCTGCAGCAGGGCGAGCAGCGCCTCGACCACCGCCGGCCGCACGCCGGAGGCGCCGCGCGCCAGCGAGAGCGCCTTCAGCGCCAGGATCAGGCGCACCACGGGCGCCGGCAGGAAGGCGCCGGTGCCGGCGGCGTGGCTGCGGATCAGGTTGAGCTGCAGCTGCGCGAGTTGCTCCGGCGCGATCCGCGTGGAGGCGAGCTTTCCGAAGCCAGTGTTGACGCCATAGAGCGCCTCGCCGTCGGCCAGCCGTCTCGCGAGCGCATCCATCGATCGCTGCGCATCCGCGCGCCATGCGGGATCGAGTGCGATGGGCTGGCCCGCCATCACGGCGCGCAGCTCCGACAGGTGGGCATGGCCGGGCGTGATCATCACGGTGCGGAGCTTGGCCCTGCCGCTGTGCCATGCACAAGTGCCGGTTTCGTCACGCCTGCCGCCACCGGGCGCTGGCGTTGGCGGCGCGCCGTGGATGGCCCAGGATGGCAGGCGGGCCGCCCCCCTCGCGGTCCGTAGCAGGAAGGAGGCGCGGATGGCGGCTGGTTGGCCGGAGCCGCTGCGGCGGCAGGTCTCGACGCTGGTTCTGCAATTCCTCGCGGGGAGCGGGCGTGCCTGGATCGGGATTGCCGACCTCGGCCAGCTCGGCACGGCCGGGCCGGTGCTTGGGACGATGCGGCTCGGCGGCAGCCTGCGGACACTGGGCGCCGAGCCCCTGACCCGCGCCTTCGTCTGGGTCCAGGGGACCGAGCCGGAACTCTGGGTGGACCCCACCGACACCGGCTACCGCGATCTCTACGATGCCTTCGCGAAGACTTGGCTCGGCCTGCCGGGGCGGCCCGACGGCCGGGCGTTCAACATCGACCACCTCTTCCCCAAGGCGGCGGGGGCGCTGGACGGGCTGTCGCATGTCCGCGTGATGGCGATCGAGGCGGCGCCGAACCAGTCCGCGGGGCGGACGCTCGAGAAGGCGATGAAGCAGCGCGCCAGCGACGTGCCGGGCGGCAAGCTGGTCCGCCACGCCACCTGGCAGACGATCGGCAAGGTCGCCGGCTTCACCGGCTGGGAAGAACTGCCGAAGGGGCGCGAGGGCGACAACAGCGCGGTCGTGAAGCGGCTGTTCGCACATCTCGGCGGACGTGGCATCACCCCGCCTGCGGGTGTGCTCGAGCACGACCTCACCGCGCATACCCTCAGCGTGATCCGGTAGCGCGACCCATCACAGCATGGGCAGGTCGAGCCGGTGCTCCCGCGCGCAATCGATCGCGATGTCGTAGCCGGCATCGGCGTGACGCATCACGCCGGTGGCGGGGTCGTTCCACAGCACGCGCGCCAGCCGGCGCGCAGCGGCCTCGGTGCCGTCGCAGACGACCACCATGCCGCTGTGCTGGCTGAACCCCATGCCCACCCCACCGCCATGATGCAGCGAAACCCACGTGGCGCCCGAGGCGGTGTTCAGCAGCGCGTTCAGCAAGGGCCAGTCGGAGACGGCGTCGGAGCCGTCGCGCATCGCCTCCGTCTCCCGGTTCGGTGACGCCACGCTGCCGGAATCCAGATGGTCGCGGCCGATCACGACGGGCCCGATCTCGCCGCGCGCCACCATCTCGTTGAAGGCGAGGCCGAGCCGGTCGCGCTGGCCGAGCCCCACCCAGCAGATGCGCGCGGGCAGGCCCTGGAAGGCGATGCGCTTCTCCGCCATGTCGAGCCACTGGTGCAGATGCGGGTCGTCGGGGATCAGCTCCCGCACCTTGTCGTCGGTCCTGCGGATGTCGTCAGGGTTGCCGCTCAGCGCCGCCCAGCGGAAGGGGCCGATGCCGCGGCAGAACAGCGGGCGGATATAGGCCGGCACGAAGCCCGGAAAGTCGAAGGCATTTGCCAGCCCTTCTTCCTTCGCCATCTGGCGGATGTTGTTGCCGTAATCCATCACCACCGCGCCGCGCGCCTTGAAGTCCAGCATCGCCTGGACGTGGCCGACCATCGAGTGCTTCGCCGCCGCGGCGACGGCGGCCGGGTCGCTCTCCCGCTTCGCGTCCCATTCGGACAGCGTCCAGCCGGCGGGGAGGTAGCCATTGGCCGGGTCGTGCGCGCTGGTCTGGTCGGTGACGATGTCCGGCACCACACCGCGCTTCACCAGCTCGGGGAACACCTCGGCCGCATTGCCGAGCAGGCCGACGGAGATGGCGCGTCGCTCCGCGCAGGCGCTCCGGATCATCGCCAGCGCGGTGTCGAGGTCATCGGCGCGGTGGTCGAGATACTTCGTCTCCAGCCGCTTCTCGATGCGGGATGGCTGGCATTCCACGGCGAGCACGCAGGCGCCGGCGAAGACGCCCGCCAGCGGCTGCGCGCCGCCCATGCCGCCGAGCCCGGCGGTGAGGATCCAGTGCCCCGCCAGGCTGCCGCCGAAATGCTGGCGGCCGGCTTCCGCGAAGGTCTCGTAGGTGCCCTGCACGATGCCCTGCGAGCCGATGTAGATCCAGGATCCGGCCGTCATCTGGCCGTACATCATCAGCCCCTTGCGATCGAGCTCGTTGAAATGCTCCCAGCTCGCCCAGCGCGGCACCAGGTTGGAATTGGCGATCAGCACGCGCGGCGCATCGGCATGGGTGCGGAACACGCCGACGGGTTTCCCGGACTGGACGAGCAGCGTGTGCTCCTCGTCCAGCCGCTTCAGGACGGAGAGGATCGTCTCGTAGCTCTTCCAATCGCGCGCGGCGCGGCCGATGCCGCCGTACACCACCAGCTCGCCGGGCTTCTCGGCGACCTCGTCGTCCAGGTTGTTCATCAGCATCCGCATCGCCGCCTCGGTGGACCAGTGGCGGCAGGTGAGGTCCAGGCCGCGGGGGGCGCGGATGCCAGGGGAATTGGGGAGGGCGTTGCGGATGCGCGCGGGATCGGTCATGCCTGACTCAAGCCTGAGGGACAGGCGAGAGGCAAGCGGAACGGCATGACATCGGCGCGCGAATTCTGGGCGGCCCGGGCCTTGCTGCCGGGCGGCTGGGCGGAGGCGGTGCGGATCGCGGTGGATCCGGCCGGCGACATCGCCGCCGTGACCCCTGGCACCCCCGCTGGCGCGGCGCGGCGCCTGTCCGGCCATGTCGTCCCCGGCGTGCCGAACCTGCACTCCCACGCCTTCCAGCGCGCCATGGCCGGCGGCGCCGAGCGGCGCAGCCCGGCCGGGCAGGACAGCTTCTGGACCTGGCGGGAGACGATGTACCGCTTCGTCGGCCGCTTCTCGCCCGAGGACGCCGAGGCGGTGGCCGCGCAACTCTACGCCGAGCTGCTGGAACACGGCTTCACCTGTGTCGCCGAGTTCCACTACCTCCATCACCAGCCGGACGGCACGCCGTATGACGACATCGCGGAGATGGCGAAGCGGCACCTGGCGGCGGCGAGGCGGGCGGGGATCGGCATCGCCATGCTGCCCTCGCTCTACCGGCATGGCGGGATCTTCGGGAAGGAGCCGCATGCGGGGCAGCGACGCTTCCTGAACGACCTCGACGGCTTCGGCCGCATCGTGGAAGGCGCACGCGCCGCCGCCGCCGGCGACCGGCAGGCCAGCGTCGGCCTGGCGCCGCATTCGCTGCGCGCCGTGACGCCCGACATGCTGCGCGCCATCGCCGGCTTCGACGGCCCCATCCACCTCCATGCCGCCGAACAGCCGAAGGAGGTGGAGGAATGCCTCGCCGCCACCGGCGCGCGGCCGGTGCGCTGGCTGCTGGACAACCTGCCACTCGATTCGCGCTGGTGCCTGATCCACGCGACCCACATGGACGAAGGCGAGGCCGCCGACCTGGCGAAGTCCGGCGCGGTCGCCGGGCTCTGCCCGACCACCGAGGCCTCGCTCGGCGACGGCATCTTTCCGCTGCCGGCCTTCCTGCGCGAAGGCGGCCGCTTCGGCATCGGCACCGACAGCCATGTCGGCACCTCGCCCGCCTTCGAGCTGCGCCAGCTGGAAACCACGCAGCGCCTGCGCGACCATGCGCGCGCGGTGGCGACGGCGGAGCAGAACCCGCATCCCGGGCGTACCTTGCTGGACGCGGCGCTCGCCGGTGGTGCGCAGGTCAGCGGGCGCAGGATCGGCGCCATCGCGCCGGGGATGCGCGCCGATCTCGTTGAGCTCGACGACACCCATCCGCTGCTGCTTGGCCGCGAGGGCGATGCGCTGCTCGACGCCTGGGTGTTCAGCGGCCAGGGCAATCCGGTGCGCCGCGTGGTCTGCGGCGGCAAGGTTGTGGTGGAGGCCGGGCGGCACGTGGACGCCATGGCGATCCGCGATGAATTCGGGAATGCGATGCGGAGGCTATTGGCGTGAGCGGGCAACTCAGCGGGCAGGTGGCGATCATCACCGGCGGCAGCCGCGGCATCGGGCGCGCGATCGCGCTGCTCTTCGCGCAGGAGGGCGCCGACATCGCCTTCTGCCACCTGCACGATGCGGAAGGCGCCGCGGACGTCACGGCGAGGATCGAGGCGCTCGGCCGCCGTGCCTTCCACGCCGCGCTCGACGTGGCCGAGCTGCCGGCGCTGCGTGCCTTCATGGGCGCGGCGGAGGCAGCGCTCGGCCCCTGCGACGTGCTGGTGAACAATGCCGGCCTCAATCTGCGCGGCCCCTTCGAGACCATCACGGAGGAGATGTTCGACCGCGTGATGTCCGTGCATGTCCGTGCCAGCTTCTTCGCCGCCCAGGCGGTCTGGCCGGGCATGGCGGCGCGGGGCAGGGGGCGGATCATCACCACCGCCAGCCAGCTCGCCTTCAAGGGGGCGCCGAACGTGGTGCCCTATTGCACCGCCAAGGCCGCGCTGGTCGGCATGACGCGCGCGCTGGCCCGCGAGGGCGCGCCGAAGGGCATCCTGGTCAACGCCATCGCACCCGGCCCGGTGGAGACCGACCTGACGGCGCAGCTCGGCGCCGACTGGTCCGAGCGCATCGGTGCGACGCTGCCGATCGGCCGCGTCGGCCAGCCGGAGGAGATCGCCGCCGCCGCGCTGCTGCTGGCCAGTTCCCCGGGCGGTGATTTCTTCGTCGGCGCCACCATCTCGCCCAATGGCGGCGACCTGATGCATTGATGGCCACGATCCGCACCCTGACGCCGCTGGAAGCGGAGCACGCGGTGAACTGGGCCGCGGCCGAGGGCTGGAACCCCGGCCTCGCCGATCTCGACTGCTTCCTGGCGCAGGATCCCGGCCTGTTCCTCGGCGCCTTCGCGGGCGGCGAGCTGCGCGCGGTGATCTCCGCCACGCGCTACGGCGCGGATTTCGGGTTCATCGGCTTCTACATCGCCCGCCCCGAGGTGCGTGGGCAGGGGCATGGCATGGCGGTCTGGCGCGCCGGCATGAAGCAGCTCGCCGGGCGGCTGGTGGGGCTGGATGGGGTGGTGGCGCAGCAGCCGAACTACCGTAAATCGGGCTTCGTGCTGGCCTGGAACAACATCCGCTTCGGCGGCGAGCCGCCGTCGCAGCCGGCCGCACACCCCGACGTGGTGCCGGCCACGGCCGTGCCGTTTGCTGCGCTCGCGGCGCTCGACCGCTCGGTGTTTCCCGCCGAGCGGCCGGACTTCCTGCGCGCCTGGCTCGGCGCGCCAGGCCATGTCGCGCTGGCGCTGCTGAGGGATGGCACGGCGGCCGGCTTCGGTGTGATCCGCCCCTGCCGCAGCGGCCACAAGGTCGGTCCGCTGGTCGCCGAGGATGCGCGGGACGCCGAGGCGCTGCTCGCCGCGCTGGTCGCCCGTGTGGAACCGGGCCCCGTCTTCCTCGACGTGCCGGAGCCGCACCGCGAGGCGGTGGCGCTCGCCACCCGATTCGGCCTGGCGCCGGTGTTCGAGACGGCGCGCATGTACACCGGACCGGCGCCCGCCCTGCGCACCGACCGCATCTTCGGGGTCACGACCTTCGAACTCGGGTAGCCAGCCGCGCCCGGCCCCGCTACCTCCCCTGGGCAGGATGGAGGGGTGATGACGGTCCGCATCGAGATCGGGACGACCACCGCCGGAGCGCCGGCGACACTCGACCTCGAGGAGTTGTTGGCGACGCGCCTGCTGGTGCAGGGCAATTCCGGCTCGGGCAAGTCGCATCTGCTCCGCCGGCTGCTGGAGCAGTCCGCCGCCTGGGTGCAGCAGGCGGTGATCGATCCGGAAGGCGATTTCGTCACCCTCGGCGACCGCTACGGCCACCTGGTGATCGACGCCGCGGCCTCTGGCATCTCGGGCCTCAGGCGGGCGGCGGATGGGGTGCGGCGGCACCGTGTCTCGGTGGTGCTGAACCTCGAGAACCTGGAGGTGGACAACCAGCTCCGCCACGCCGCCGCCTTCCTCGACGGTCTGTTCGGCGTGGAGCGGGATGCCTGGTCGCCGATGCTGGTGGTGGTGGACGAGGCGCAGCTCTTCGCGCCGGCGATGGGCAGCGACGTCTCGGACGAGGCGCGGCGCAGCGCGCTCGCCGCGATGACCGACCTGATGTGCCGCGGCCGCAAGCGGGGGCTCGCCGGGGTGGTGGCGACGCAGCGCCTGGCGAAGCTGGCCAAGAACGTCGCGGCGGAGGCGTCCAACTTCCTGATGGGCCGCACCTTCCTCGACATCGACATGGCGCGCGCCGCCGACCTGTTGGGGATGGAGCGGCGCCAGGCCGAGATGTTCCGCGACCTGGCGCGCGGGCATTTCGTGGCCCTCGGCCCGGCCATCTCGCGCCGGCCGCTGGCATTGCGCATCGGCGCGGTGGAGACCGGCTCGCGCGGCGCCGGCCCGAAGCTGGTCGCGCCGCCCGAGGCGCCGTCCGACGAGGCGCGAGAGCTGATCCTCAAGGCCGCCGCCGCGCCCGATCCGCGCAACCTGCCGCCGCCGCGCCGCCCCTCCGCGCCGCCGCCCGACATCGCCGCACAGCTCGCCGCCGCCCGCCCGGCCGCGGTGCATGCGCCGGCGGAGGCCGCGTTGACGCTGGAAGAGGACGCCGCCCGCCGCACCAAGCTGGCGGAACTGCTGCGCGCCGTGCTCGCCGAGCCCGACGCCGCCTATCGCCAGCCGGCGGTGCTCTACCAGGATTTCCTGGTGCGCTGCCGCATTGCACGTCTCGGCGGCACGCCGCCGGACATCCCGGCCTTCCGCCGCATGCTCTCCCTGGCCCGTGCCGGGGTCGCGGAGGCGGCGATGGACGATGCCGACTGGCCCGCCGTGGCCGAGCAGGCGGCGGCGCTGCCGGAGGATACGCAGGGCGTCTACCTGCTGCTCGCCCGCGCCGCACTGGGCGCCGAGCCCTGTCCCTCGGACGCCGCCATCGCGCGCGCCTATGGCAGCCGGTCGGAGGGCCGGGCGCGGCGGCTATTGGAATGGCTGGAAGGGCAGGGCGCCATCGTCTGCCGGACCGATGCCGCCGGGCGGCGGATCGTCGCGCTCACCGGATCGGGGCGGGAGACGGCGCCAGGGGATCCGGCGGCGGAGGCGGCCTGATACCCGGCGCCCAGGGGTTCGACCTGCGGCCGGCCCTAAGCCGGCCGAGGCCGCGAATGCGGCCCGCCGCTTATGCGTCATCCGGAACGCATGCCTTCGGCATGACGAGCCAAGCCGCGGAGCGGCGCCGGCGTTTGAGCGCGCGAAGGTGAAACCTTCGTGCGCCAAGCATGAGATCAGGCCCCCCGCGCCCAGGGGTTTGCCGGCGGCGCGCGCCGGCCGCGGGCGGCCTCCACCATCAGCATCTCGCCGAGATTCTCCTGCGTCAGCAGGCCGACGAGGCGGCCGGCGCCGTCCAGCACGCCGATCGGACCGGCCGCCGCCTGCATTGCCTGCAGCGCCTCGTCCAGCGGCGAGCGGTGATGCACCGTCGGCACCTCGCGCTGCATCGCCTCCATCACCGCGCTCTCGGCGCCCGATTCGCGCAGCGCGCGGATCAGGTCCGAGCGCGTGAGGATCCCGCGCAGCCTGCCGCCGCCATCCACCACGGGGAAGTCCGTCTGCGCGCCGCTGAGCAGCATCTCCACCGCATCCTCGATGCGCGCGGCGACAGGCAGCGTCTCGAAGCGGGTGATCATCGCGTCGGAGGCCATCATCCCGCGCGAGAGCTCGCGCAGCTTCACCGCCTGCGCCTCCGCCCCAGCGCCCAGCCAGACGAAGAGCGCGACGAAGACCAGCAGCGGCGCGCCGCCGATCAGCCCGAGGAAACCCAGCAGGAAGGCCACCACCTGCCCGGTGGTGGCGGCGATGTCGGTGGCGCGCCGATGGCCCATCCGGTAGCCGAGCAGCGCCCGCAGCACGCGGCCGCCATCCATCGGGAAGGCGGGGATCAGGTTGAACACCACCAGCACGACGTTCACCCAGAACAGCCGCGCCAGCATGCCGTGCTCGGCGCCCGGCAGTGCCGCCATCGCCTCGACCGGCGGTGCGCCGCCGAGCAGGACGAACAGCAGCGCCGCGATCGCCACGTTCACCGCCGGGCCGGCAAGCGCAACGACCAGCTCCTCCGACGGCTTCTCCGGGATGCGCTCCAGCCGCGCGACGCCGCCGATCGGCAGCAGGGTGATGTCGGGCGTGGAGATGCCGTAGCGCCGCGCCGCCAGCACATGGCCGAATTCGTGCAGCACGACGCAGCTGAAGATCAGGCAGATGAAGAGGATGCCCTCCAGCGCCGCCGGCGTGCCGCCCTGCGCGTAGTGCGCGAAGCCGATCCAGGCCAGCAGCAGGAAGAAGGTGAGGTGCAGCCGTATTTCGGTGCCAAGCACGCGGCCCAGCGGGATGGACCAGCTCATCCGCGTCTCCCTTGCAGCCTCGCCTGGCGTGGCGGTTGCGGTGTCTCCTGCAGGCGCTCGAGGTCGAAGCCCTGCGCCGCCGCAATGCGGAGCGCGGCAGCCCGGTCGTCCGGCGCCATCTGCGGCGTGCGGGACAGGATCCACAGATACTCCCGCCCCGGCGCCCCCACCACCGCCCAGCGGTACTCGGGATCGAGCCCGATCACCCAGTAGTCGCCGTAGAAGGGCCAGAAGAAGGTGACGCGCAGCTTCGCATTGCCGCTGCCCTCCACCGCATAGGCGGTGCCGGTGGCCACGACCTCGCGATTGCCCTCGGTGGCGTCGAGGCAGCGGTTGGTCACCGCCACCTGGCCATCCTCGCGCAGGGCATAGGTCGCGGTGGTGGCGACGCAGCGCCGGCCCCGCCCGTCCTGGAAGGAGTTGGGATACCGCGCGATCTCGTACCAGGTGCCGGCATAGCGCGAGAGGTCGACGCGCGGCACCGTCTGCAACGGCGGCCCGGGTGGCGAGGTGGCGCAGGCGCCGAGCAGCAGCGCGGCCAGAAGCAGGAGCCGCTTCATGCCGGGCGTCCCCCGGCGGCGGCGCGCGGACAGCCGGGCACCACTCCGGCCGGCAGCGCCGCGACATGCTCGAACACCGCGCCGGCGGTGGTGATCCAGATCTCCTCGCGCGCCTGCGCGATCACCGCCAGCGCGCGGCGCAGTGCCCGCAGCCGGTGCGGCTGGCCGACGATGTAGGGGTGCAGCGCAATGCCCATCACCTGCGGCTGCCCGTCGCCGCGCACCTGGCGCAGCCTTTCCTCGAAATCATCCACCACCATCCGGGCGAAGGTCTCGGCCGATTCCTTGCGGGCGACGATGGCGGGGATGTCGTTGACCTCCTGCGGGTAGGGCACGGCGAGCAGCTTGCCGCCGCGCGTGCGCATCCAGACCGGCGCATCATCGGCGCACCAGTTCAGCGTATAGGCGTAGCCGGCCTCGGCCAGCAGGTCGGGCGTGGCAAGGCTCTCCGCGATCCAGGGCGAGAGCCAGCCGCGCGGCGCCTTGCCCTCGTGCCGGGCGATGGCGGCGGTCGATTCGGCGATCAGCTTGCGCTCCTCCGGCTCCGGCAGCACCGACTGGCGCTCGGAATTGGTGCGGCCATGGCCGGCGATCTCATCGCCACGGGCGCGATGCGCAGCGACCAGCTCCGGCGCGTACTCGTACATGGCGCTGTTCAGCAGCACGGTCGCGGGCAGGGCGAGCTCATCCATCAGGTCGAGCAACCGCCAGGCACCGACCCGGTTTCCATAGTCGCGCCAGGCGAAGTTGAGCACGTCCGGCTGGGGGCCACCGGGTGCGAGCTCCGCGCCCAGCCCCTCGCCGAAGGCGAAGTGCTCCAGGTTCACGCCGAGATAGACCGCGAGCCGGGTTCCGTTGGGCCAGGCATAGGCCTGCCGGCCGCGCCAGGCGGTGTAGTCGTAGCGTCCGTGGGTGGGCAGCATCGGGATCCTCGGCGGGCGGCTCGTTTCGTCAGCTTGGCGCCATGGTGGCAACCGGCAAGCCCGCCACGCCTGTCAGGTGATGTTGACGCGATGGGATGACCGCGCCGCGGTGCTGTCTTATGGTCGTCCGGGCATGTCACGGGCTGCGAACGACACGGACCGCGCCGCGGAGGAACTCCTCCGGCGTGAAGCGAAGCGGGCACGCGCGCGGCTGGCGCTGCCGGTCGCCCTAGGGCTTGGCCAAGTGGCGGTGGGCATCGCGCAGGCGCTGCTGATTGCCATGCTGATCGCGTCCCTGCTCGGCTTCGGCTCGGCCGGTTGGACGGAACTCGGTGCCGCCGCGGCGCTGGTGGCGCTCTCGGCCGGGCTCGGCGTGGCGCAGGAGCGCGCGCTGGTCGCGACCGGCGAAGCCGCGAAGGCGCGGCTGCGCGCCGCCGTGTTCGACCGCCTGCTGGCCGACGGCCCCTCCGACCCCCGGCCGGTCGGCGAGCGGGCGGCGCTGGTGGTGGATCGGATCGAGGCGCTGGAGGGCTTCCTCACGCGCTGGCTGCCCGCCGCGGTGCTGGCGATCGCCGGGCCGGCGCTGGTCGCCGCCGCGGCGGCCTGGGCCGACCCGACCAGTGGCGCGATCCTGGCCGTGGCCGGGCTGCTGATGCCGGTGGCGATGGCGGCGACCGGCATCGGTGCGGCGCAGGCCAGCCGGCGCCAGTTCGATGCTCTGGGCCGGCTTTCCGGCCGCTTCCTCGACCGCATGCGCGGCCTGCCCACGCTGGTGCTGTTCCGCCGGCAGGAGGCCGAGGCGCAGGCGCTGGGCACCGCCGCGGCGGAGCTGCGCGAGCGGACGATGAAGGTGCTGCGGGTGGCATTCCTGTCCTCCGCCTCGCTCGAGGTGCTGGCGGCGGGCGCGATCGCCCTGCTCGCCATCCGCCACGGCGCGGTGCTGGGGGCGGCGCATCCCGATCCGGTGGCGGCGATCTTCACCCTGCTGCTGGTGCCGGCCTTCTTCGCGCCGCTGCGCAGCTTCTCCCAGGCCTATCACGAGAAGCTCTCGGCCCGCGGTGCGGCAGCCGAGCTCGCGCCGCTGCTCGCCGAGCCGGAAGGCCCACCCGGTTTCCGGCTTGAGGAGATCCCCCGCCGGCTGGTGGTCACCTTCCAGGATGTGCGGCTGACCTACGACCCGACGCGGCCGCCGGCGCTGGACGGCCTCACCTTCCGGGTCATGCCGGGCGAGACGCTGGTGCTGTCCGGCACCTCCGGGGCGGGAAAATCCTCCGTGCTGCGGCTGCTGATGGGCTTCCGCCGCCCTGATTCGGGCCGCATCGCGCTGAACGGCCAGGATGCCACGGTGCTGGCGCCGGCCGAGCTCAGGCGGCTGTCCTCCTATGTCGGCCAGCGGGCGCATCTGTTCCGCGGCACGCTGCGCGAGAACATCCGCATGGCGCGCCCCGAGGCGGCCGATGCCGAGGTGGAGGCGGCCGCCGAGGCGGCGCAGGTCATGGCTTTCGCGCGCGGGCTGTCGCAGGGGCTGGATACGCTGGTGGGCGAGGGCGGCTTCGGCCTTTCCGGCGGCCAGGCGCAGCGTGTCGCGGTGGCGCGCGCCTTCCTGCGTGACGCGCCGCTGGTGCTGTTGGACGAGCCGACCGCGCATCTCGATCCCGGCACGGAATCGGAGGTGCTGGAGAGCCTGCGGCGCCTCTGCACCGGGCGCACGGCGATCATCGCCACGCATTCCCGCGCCGCGCAGCGCGTGCTCGGGCGGGTGCTGGAGATCGAGCATGGCCGTGCCGTGGGCGCGCGGATGGCGGGCGAGTGACCATGGGGGAGCGCCCGCGCATGACCCGCGACCTGCTCCGCGTGCTCGGTCTGTGGCGCGGCCGGATGGGCTGGCTGGTGGCCGGCGCGGCGATGGCGACCCTGGCGGTGCTAGTCGGGGTGGCGCTGATGGCCGTCGCCGGGCGCGGCGTGGCGAACGGCCTCAGCGGTGCGGCGCTGTTCGCCGGCGCGGCGGTGGCGCTCGCCTGGATCTGGCCCGTCGCGCTGCTGCGCCCTGTCGCGCGCTATCTCGACCGGCTGGTGAGCCACGCCGCCGCCTTCCGCGCCCTGTCCGACACGCGGGTGTGGTTCTTCCGCCGCCTGGCGGAACGGCTGCCGGCGGGCGTCGGCTTCCGCCGGACCGGTGACCTGCTCGGGCGGCTGGTCTCCGATATCGATGCGCTGGACCGCGTCTATCTCGGTGCGCTGGTGCCGGCGGTGGCGGCCATCGCGGTGGTGCTGGCGATCGCGCTGGTGCTCGGCGCCGTCTCCCCGCCGCTGGCGCTCCTGGTCGCGGCGCCGCTCGCCCTGGCGCTGCTGCTGCCCCCGTGGCTTGCCCCCGGCGCCGCCGAGGCCGGGCGGCGTGTCGCCGCGGCGCAGGGCAGCCTTCGCGCGGCGGCGGTGGATCCGCTCACCGGCATCGAGGACACGCTCTCCGCCGGCGCCGAGCGCATTGCCGCGCAGCGCGTCGCGGAGGAAGGCGCGACGCTCTCCGCCGCACAGCGCCTGCTCGCGCGGCGCGGTGCCTGGGGCGGCGCGGCGGGCATGATCCTGACGCAGGCCGCGATGCTCGTCGCCATCGGCTGGGGCCTGGCGATCGGGCAGGAGGGTGTGGCCGGCGCGGTGCTCGGGCTGTTCCTGGCGACCGCCGCGGCCGAGGCGCTGGGGCTGATGCCGCGGGCCGGCGCCGCCCTGGCCGCTGCCGGCGCCAGCGCGCGGCGCCTGTTCGAAGCCGCGGATGCCACGCCGCCGGTCGCCGAGCCGGAATCGCCCGCCCCGATGCCGGCCGGTCACGCCATCCGCGTGGAGGCGGTGCATTTCAGCTGGAGCCCGGAGCGGCCGCCGGTGTTCGACGGGCTCGACCTGGAGGTGCCCGAAGGCGCGCGGATCGCGCTGCTCGGGCAGTCGGGTGCGGGCAAGTCCACCCTGGCGTCGCTGCTGCTGAAGCTCGCCGCGCCGCAGACCGGGCGGGTGCTGCTCGGCGGCGTGGACATCGCGACGCTGGCGGCCGACGAGGTGCGCACGCGCATCGCCTGCCTGACCCAGGATGCGCGGCTGTTCGACGACAGCATCGAGGCCAATCTGCGTCTCGCCCGCCCGGAGGCGGAGGAGGCGGCGCTGTGGCGCGCGCTGGATGCGGCGGGGATCGGCGAGCTGGTGCGCAGCCTGCCGGAAGGGCTCGCCACGCGCTGCGGCGAGGCCGGCGCGCGCTTCTCCGGCGGCCAAGTGCGACGGCTGGCGCTGGCGCGCGCGCTGCTGTCCGAGGCGCCGGTGCTGATCTTGGACGAGCCGGCCGCCGGCCTCGACCCGGACACCGAGCGCGCCTTCCTTGAGACGCTCGGCGATGCGACCGCCGGGCGCAGCGTGATCCTGATCGTCCACCGCCTGATCGGGGTGGAGCGGCCGACACGCATCCTGCGCCTCGTCGCCGGAAAGGCGCTGACGGCGATGGGGTGATACGGGCCGGCCGTTGCGGCCGGCCCGCAACTCAGCGGCGGGTTTCGGCCGGCATGAAGTAGTCCAGCGCACTGGCGCCCGGCACTTCGGAAAGCCAGAAGCCGAGGCTTGCCCGGGTGGGCTGCGTCGGCTGCGGGCGCTGCACGACGATCTCGACACGCCCGACCTCGCGGCCATTGCCGTCGGCGATTGCCGGCTCGACCGCGGCGATCATCAGCTCAGCCTCCTCGGTCGGCATGGCGTGGATGCGGCCGAGGATACGGGCCAGCACGCCCATCCGCGCGCGGCCGCTGTTGTCGCCATCGGCCACCTTGATGGCGATGCCGAGCGCCTTGTCGCGCACGCAGGCCACCAGGTAGCCCTCGGCGCCGGTCTTCGCGATGACGTTGCCGTCGGTGTAGCGGATCAGCCGGGCGAGCGGCGAATCCTTGGCCGAGAGATGGTCGGGGTTGCTCGCCATGGCGTTCAGCACGCGCCGCACCGCGGCGCGGCGCTCCGGCGAGACGGCCTGGCCGGCGCCGAGCCGGGCCATCGCCTTCGCCATCGCCGAGATCGGCAGCGCCAGCGCGGGCAAGCCGCAATGGTCCACGCCGTAGGGCAGCCGGTGGGCATCGAGCCCGGTGAACTCCGAGAGCACGTCCCGGTACAGCTTCTGCGCCGGATGGTCGGGGTTGGCGTAGTCCAGCCGAGCGCCGAGATGCTTCGCCACGCTCAGGAAGCCGCAATGCTTGCCCGAGCAGTTGTGGAAGACGCGCCGCGGCCCGCCCTGCGCATAGGCATTGGCGACATCGGCCTCGTTGCGCGGCACGGCCGGGCCGCAGACCAGCGCATCCTCCGTCAGGCCGAGCCGGCCGAGCCAGTCGCCGACCAGCGCGACCTGGAACGGCTGCGCGTGGTGCGAGGCGCAGGCCATCGCGATGTGCTCGTCGGTGAGCCCCAGCGCGTCGGCGGCACCGGATTCGACCAGCGCAATCGCCTGGAACGGCTTCAGCGCGGAGCGCGGCGTCGGCATCCAGCCTGCGTCGCCCCAGGCGTGGCGCAGAGTCCCGCCAGTGTCCGCCACGGCGATCACGCCGTGATGGATGCTTTCCACGACAGGGCCGCGCCAGACCCGGGCGAGTTCGACCAGTTCAACGCCATTCGTCACGGCATGTCCCTCCCCCATCGCCGCCCGCCGACAGCAACGGAATGCATCCCCAATGGTGAGCGAATAGAGGGCGCGCCGCGGCGCGTCCTGCGCTCGGTCGTGACTCAATTCGACCTTGCCCGCCGCGGCGGGCCGCGGCGCCGGCGGCCAGACCGAGACACTGGGCAGCGCTCAGGCCGGGCCGAGGGCCGCCGCCACCATGCCGCAGAAGCGGCCGAGCGCGTCCGGGTGTACCCAGCGCAGCACCGCGACGACCTCGCCCGCGGGCCAGATCCAGGTGTAGTTGCCGCCCGCCCCCTGCGCGAAGACGGAATCCCGCGGCGCCCCCGGCTGCCGTCCTGCGCCGTTCAGCCACCAGAGGAAACCGTAGGAGGGGTTGAGCGGGCAGGGAGCGAGCGACCAGTCGATCCACCGTGCCGGGATGACCTGCCTGCCGCCCCAGGCGCCGCGGTTCAGCACCAGCCGGCCGATCAGCGCCTGGTCCTCGGCATGGATGCGCATCCCGCCGCCCCAATGCGTGCCGCCGGGCACGCTGGGCAGGCGGCGGCCATCCACCTCCACCGTGCTGTTGTCGTAGGGGTACCAGGTCCAGTCGCGGCTGCCCCCGATCGGGTCCAGGATGCGCTCGGCGAAGACTTCCGGCAGCGGGCGGCGGAACAGGCGCAACAGGCAGAGCGACAGGCGGTTCACCCGCACGTCGTTGTATTCCCAGTAGCTGCCCGGCGCCTGCAACGGCCGGGCGATGCCCTTCGGCCCCGCACCCTCGCGCGCCAGGTCGCGGCCGCGGTCGATCAGGTCGGCCTTGCCGAACAGCTCGCCCTCCCATTCCGAGGTGTTGGTCAGCAGGTGGCGCCAGGTGATGCCGGCATTCTGGTCGCTCTCGAAGCCTCCATCCCGGATGCGGGCCCGCACCGGCTCGTCGAGGTCGGGCAACAGCCCGTCGGACCAGGCGATGCCGGCCAGCAGGGAGAGGTAGGACTTGGCGGCGCTGAAGGTCATGTCCGCCTGGCGCGTGTCGCCCCAGCTGGCCAGGCGCTCGCCGCGGCGCTCGATCAGGCCGTTGGGGGCGCCGCGGGGGAAGATCGGGCCGATCAGCGCATTGTGCGGTGCGGGTTCGAAATGCCCGGCCTCAAGATGCGCGCGCAGGTCGCGGGGGAAGGGGGATTCATGCGCCTCGGCGAAGGCGGTTGCGGCGGCGAGGCGGGCGGCGAAGTCAGGCATGGCAAAGAGACTGCCGCCCCTCGCGTCTTCGCGTAACCCCCTCCACCCGGGCGCCGAACACCCCACATCCGGGTCAACAGGATGGAGGATGGCATGGCGACGGACACCGCGACGCGGGAGACAGCGACCCTTGGGGGCGGCTGCTTCTGGTGCATCGAGGGCGCGCTGCGCCATCTCAACGGCGTCTCCCGCGCGGAAAGCGGCTATGCCGGCGGCCATGTGGACAATCCGAGCTACGAGGAGGTCTGCGGCAAGAAGACCGGCCATGCCGAGGTGGTGCAGATCGATTTCGACCCGTCCCGGGTGAGCTACGCCGACCTGCTGCGCATGTTCTTCACCCTGCACGATCCCACCACGAAGGACCGCCAGGGCAACGATGTCGGCCCGCAATACCGCAGCATCATCCTGACCCACTCGCCCGACCAGGAGCGGGTGGCGAAGGAGGTCATCGCCGAGATCGATGCGTCCGGCATCTGGGGCGCCAAGGCGGTGACCGAGGTGGTGCCGCTCACGAAGTTCTGGCCCGGCGAGCCGGAGCACCAGGACTACTTCGCGCGGAACCCATGGTCGGGCTATTGCCGCGTCGTGGTGGCGCCGAAGGTCGCCAAGTTCCGCAAGACCTTCGCCGACCGCCTGAAGAAGGGGGCTGCCTGATGTTCGGATCGAAAGAGAAGCATGCGGAGGAGCACTTCCCGGTTGAGAAGTCGGAAGCCGAATGGCAGGCCGAGCTCTCGCCCGAGGCCTTCCGCGTGCTGCGCCAGCACGGCACCGAGCGCCCGGGCACCAGCCCGTTGAACGCCGAGAAGCGCCCCGGCACCTTCGTCTGCGCCGGCTGCGGCACACCGATGTTCGACGCCGCGACCAAGTTCGAGAGCGGTACCGGCTGGCCGAGCTTCTGGGCGCCGATCGAGGGCGCGGTCGCCACCCGCACCGACCGCTCCTTCTTCATGAGCCGGACGGAGGTGCATTGCGCCACCTGCGGCGGGCATCTCGGCCATGTCTTCCCGGACGGGCCGGCGCCGACCGGGCAGCGCTACTGCATGAACGGCGTCGCGCTGGGCTTCAAGCCGGCGCAATGAGCCGCCGGTAGACGCAAGGGGCGGGAAGCTGGACAACCACCGGCATCCCGCGGATTCTCCACGCTGCCGCCTTCCGAGGACCGCCACGGTGCAGTTGCGTAAACTTCTGCTCGCCCTTGCGCTGTCGGCGCCCTTCGCGGCGCGGGCGGACATGCTCTACGTGCTGAATTCGGGCGAGGCCTCGATCCTGCTGCTGGATGCCACCACCCGCGAGGAGATCCGCCGCATCCCGGTCCTGCGGGAGCCGCATCACCTGGTGCTGACGCCGGACGCGACGCAGCTGGTCATCGGCGATTCCGGCGGCAACGAGCTGATCTTCATGGACGCGCGAACCGGCGAGGTGCGGCGGCGCGAGCGCATCTCCAATCCCTACCATCTTGAGTACAGCCCGGACGGCCGGTTCCTGGTGGTCGCCAGCCTCCGTCGCGACCAGGTGGACATCTACCAGGCGGCGACGCTCGAGCTGGTGCACCGCTTCCGGCCGGGCGACATGCCGAGCCACGTGGCCTTCTCGCCGGACAGCAGGCGGGTCTTCGTCACCATGCAGGGCGACGCCGCGGTGGTCGCCTTCGACCTGGAAAGCCGCACGCAGCTGTGGTCGGTCGAGGTCGGGCCACAGCCCGCCGGCATCATCTGGCACCGCGGCAAGCTGCTCGTCGGCATCATGGGCAGCGACCACTTCGTCTCCCTCGACCCGGAGACACGGGAGGTCACGCCCGCCTTCACGCTGGGGCGGGGGGCGCACACAATCTTCCCCTCGCCGGACGGCCGCGCGCTGTTCGCGACCTCCCGCGTGGACAGCCGCCTGGCGGAGCTGGACCCTGAGACGCTGGCGGTGCGCCGCACCTGGAACATCCCGGGCGGGCCGGACTGCCTGACCTTCGATCCGGAAGGCCGGGTCTGGATGACGCTGCGCTGGTCCGGGCGCGTCGCGGTGCTCGACCCGGAGCAGGCGGAGTGGCAGACCATCCGCGTCGGCCGCAGCCCGCACGGCATCTTCTTCAAGCCGCTGCGCGAGGGGCTGTCCGGCGACTTCGCCGCGGCCATGCCGGGAGCGACCTCCGGTTCGCGCCCGCTGCCGGCGCCGCGCGGCGCGCCAGAGGCGGCCCCGGCGGCGCCGGCGGCCGTGCGCTAGGTCGATGCGGCGCCGCCTGCTGCTCGGCGCGGGCCTCGGCGCGCTTGCCGCCCCGGCGCTGGCGCAGTCGCCGGCGCGCTGCGCCGGGCCGGTCTACCTGACAATCGACACCGGCTGGAGCCGCGAGGCGGAGGCGATCGCCGCGATCCTGCGCCGGCATGGTGTCCGCGCGACGCTGTTCGTCGCCGACGAGCCGACCTTCCGCGGCGACACGACGCTCGCGGAGCCCTGGGCACCGTTCTGGCGCGCCCGGGTGGCGGAGGGGCATGTCTTCGCCAGCCACACCTGGCGGCATTGGTATTTCCGCGGCGATCCGGCGCCCGGGCAGGTGCGCTTCGTTCCCCGGCGCGGGCCGGGGGCGGCGGTGCTGGACCAGGCGGCGATGTGCGCCGAACTCGCCCGCCCGGTCGAGACACTGCGGCGCATGGTGCCGGAAGCGGTGGTGCTGCCGCTGTGGCGCGCGCCGGGTGGCATCACCACGCCGAACGCGCTGCGGCTGGCCGAGGGCTGTGGGCTGAGGCACCAGGGCTGGACGCGCAACGGCTTCCTCGGCGACGAGCTCGACAGCACGCAGCACCCCAACGCGGCGCTGCTGCGGCGGAACCTGGCGAATATCCGCGCCGGCGAGGTGCTGGTGATGCATTGGGGCGTACGCAGCCGGCGCGAGCCCTTCGCGGGCGTCCTGGAGGCGCTGGTCACCGGCCTCGTCGCCAAGGGATTTTGCTTCGAAACTCTTCCGGCGCAGGGTGTTGCAGCCTGATGTTCGACTGGTTGATGAACCTCTGGGTGGATGCCTCCGGCACGCTCTACGAAGGCGCCGTGCAACCGGCACTCTACGAGGCGGGGCTCATGGAATGGGCGGACCGCGTCCAGGAATGGCTTGATTTCGCATTGCTCGGCGTCGTGCAGGTTGCGCTGGTCTATGCCGTCTGCCGACCGCTGGAGGCGCTGCGGCCGGTGGAGCCGGTGACCGACCACGGCGCGATCAGGACGGACGTGCTCTACACGCTGCTCGCCCGCCTTGGCCTGCTGCCGCTCATCGCCTTCGTGCTGCTCTCCTCGGCGGAGCGGGCGATGAATGGCTGGCTCGCCGATACCGGCTTCGTGCCGCCGACGCTGGAGACCGTGTTTCCCGCCCTGCGCGATGCGCCGTTGCTGGCGCTCGCGCTGTATGTCGTGATCCTCGATTTCGGCGAGTATTGGCGCCACCGCTTCCAGCACATGTTCGGCTGGTGGTACGCGCTGCACAGCGTGCATCACGCGCAGCGCCAGATGACCTTCTGGACCGACGACCGCAACCACCTGCTGGACGACGCGATCGCGGCGCTTTGGTTCGGCGCGCTGGCGCTGCTGATCGGCGTGCCGCCGGTGCAGTTCGTGCTCATCGTCATGCTGCGCCAGCTCGCCGAGAGCCTGAGCCACGCCAATGTGCGGCTCGACTACGGGCGGGTGGGGGAGCGGCTGGTGGTCAGCCCCCGCTTCCACCGCATCCACCATGGCGAGCTCTCCGCCGGCGAGCATGGCCGCAACTACGCGGTGCTGCTGCCGGTGTGGGACTGGATCTTCCACACCGCCGATTTCGACCGCCGCAGCTATCCGCGCACCGGCGACCCGACCGCGCCGGAGAGCTTGGCCACCGGCGGCTGGCTGCGCCAGCAGGTGGTCGGGCTGCAGCAGTTCGGGCGGGCGCTGCGCCGGCGGTGAGGCCGGGCAGGGCGGGCCGCCCGTCTCAGCGATAGTTCGGCTGGTAACCGGAGGGCGGCGGGCCGTGATGCCACTGCCCGTACTGGTCGTACCAGCCGCCATAGCGCGGATCGTAGGGCTGCGCAGGGTAGGGGTCGGCCGGGATGCCGGCCGGGTTCGGCTGCGGCGTCAGCGCGCCGGCCACCCCCCCGAGCGCGCCGCCGATCAGCGCGCCACGCCCGGCGCTGCCGGTCACCGAGCCGATGAGCGCGCCGGCACCGGCTCCCAGCGCGGCGCCACCGAGCGCGCGCTGGTTACGGTCATTGGCATCGAGCCCCCCAGCGCAGGCACCGAGGGTAAGGGCGGGGGCGAGCAGCAGGGCAGGAATGAGGCGTCGCATGCATGGCACTCCGGCTTGGCCGCCGCGGCCATTGCCGCGGCGGTGGTTCGAGACGGCATGGAAACGCCCGAACCGGGCCGGAGTGCGGCAGGATTCAGGCCGACTTGCCGCTGCGTCCGGCCTTCGCCGGATCATTGGCCGCCGCGGGATTCGGGCCGCCGGCAGATTTCGGCGGCACCGGGGCCTTCGGCGTGCCGTGCACGCGCGGGTCGACCGCCGACAGCTCCACGACCGTCTCGCCGAGCGGCTTCGGGTCGGCCAGGTATTCGAACTGCCCCTTGCCGTCGGGGGCGGGGCCACGTGCCCAGCGGCCCTGCGCGCTCTCCGTCCCGCCGGAGCAGTTCCAGAACTGGTAGGACACCTCCTGGAACTCGCGCTCCTGAGGGAAGGAGGCCGGCACCGGGGTTTCGCCGAGACCCTCGGCCTCGAGCTCCGCGATCGCGGCGAGCCACTGGTTCTGGTGCATGGTGTCGCGCGCGATCAGGAAGGAGAGCATGTCGCGCACGCCGCGGTCCTCGGTCAGCTCGTAGAGACGGCAGACCTGCAGCCGGCCCTGGCTCTCCGCCGTGACGTTGTAGCGGAAGTCGGCCAGCATGTTGCCGCTGGCAATGGTGTAGCGCGCATTCCAGGGATACCCGACGCTGTCGTTGGGCGCCGCGCCCAGCCCGTTGACGATCACGTGCTGCGGGTTCATGCCCGCCAGGATCACGTCCTCCATGCGCGAGCCGCCCATGATGGCGCCGACCAGCGAGTTCTTCGCCGCATCCTCCTGCGCGTCCACGGGCGAGGTCTCCAGCAGCCGCGCGATCATGGTCGCGAGCATCTCGACATGCGCGATTTCCTCGGTGCCGATGTCGAGGATCATGTCGCGGTACTTCGCCGGGCCGCGGCAGTTCCAGCCCTGGAAGAGATAGCTGATCATCACGCTCATCTCGCCCCACTGGCCGCCGAGCACCTCCTGGAGCTTCTTGGCGTAGAGCGGGTCCGGCTTCTCCGGCTTTGCGTTGTACTGGAACTGGTTGGTCCGGAAGAACATCGCGGGCTGCTCCTCAGCCGTGGGCCTGGGCGAGGCAACCGCCTGCCGGTGCGGGGGTTCGGCGCCAGTAGGGCAATGAGCCGCGCGTCTCACCGCAGCGTGAAGCAAGCTCGGGCGCCGCGCCGCGGCAACAACGCTCACTGCCAGATTCGCCGCGACCCTCTATGCTGGCCGGCGCCGCGACGAACGCGGCAGCCCCAGGGGATTCCAGGAACGATGCAACGCAGGATGATGCTCGGCGCGGCCGCGGGGCTGCTCGGTGCGACGGCAGCGCCGAGGGCGCAGACGGCGATGCCGCACCACGGCGTGCCGATCCCGTCGGACCAGATGGCGCCGCTGCGCGGCCAGGGGCCGGTGCAGCTGACGCCGGAGCAGTATTCGCAGCGCTTCGTGGACAGCCCCGCCCCCGCCGGCCCGCCCGGCCGCTGGGTGAACCGCGCGCCGCTGCCCATTCCGCGCACCGAGATGGCCTGGGCCGCGGCGTGGGACAACAAGCTGCACGTGATCGGCGGCTATGCCGAGCAGCGGGTGAACAACAACTACCATCACGTCTACGACCCGGCGACCGACAGCTGGGCCGAGAAGGCGCGGCTGCCGCGCGGCGCCAACCATGTCGGCGTGGTCGCCCATGCCGGCCGCATCTACGCCTTCGGCGGCTTCAACAACCAGAACCGCGCCGCCGACGACCTGGCCTTCGTCTATGACGTCGCCGCCGACCGCTGGGACCGCATCGCGCCGATGCCCCGCCCGCGTGGCGCCGGCGCGCTCGCCGTGGTGGACGGCAAGATCCACCACATCGGCGGCGCCTCGAACCCCGAGCCCGAGCGAGCCTCGGTGGGCTGGCACGAGGTCTACGACCCGCAGGCGGACAGGTGGGAGATGCGCAAGGCGCTGCCCGGCGCGCGGGATCATGCCGGCGTGGTGGTGCATGACGGCCTCATCCACATCGTCGGGGGCCGCTTCAACACCTTCGAGTACAACACCGGCCTGCACCACGTGTACGACCCTGCGCGCAACCAGTGGGAAGTCCGCGCGCCGCTGCCGACGCCGCGTTCGGGACATGGGCTGGTGGTGTATCGCGGCCGCTTCTTTGCGATGGGGGGCGAGAGCGGCTGGTTCGTGAACCGCCAGCTCACCGGCCAGGTGCACGGCCAGGTCGAGAGCTACGACCCGGTCAGCGACAGCTGGCAGCACCATGCGCCGATGCCGACGCCACGCCACGGCATGGGCGCGGTGACGATCGGCGACTTCATCTACGTCGCCGGCGGCGGGCCGGTGGTCGGCGGCGGCATCAAGACCGCCGTGCACGAGGCCTTCACGCTGTCCTAGCCGCCTGTCCTAGCCGCACGGGCGCCACGCTGCGCCGCGCGGCGCGTTGGCGCTCCGGCGGCCGTGGCACTGGGCGGGCCGAACCGCAACCGAGGGTGGAGCGCGGGATGCCGGGCGACGAGATGGAGGAACTGCGCGGCGAGATCGTCGCACTTGAGACGGCCCTCGCTGCCGCCTTCGGGGAGATCGCCGTGCTGCGCGCGGCGGTGGAGGGCGGTGGCTCGGCCGCGGCGCTGCGCTCGATGGAGGGCATGGCGGCGCAGCTCGAGGGCTCCGTCCTGCGCGGCGTCGTGGGCGCGGAAGCGCTGGGCCGGCCGGAGGCGGCCGCCGGCTTCGAGCGGCGCATGGAGCAGATCGCCCATGCGCTGCGCAACGCCATCGCGTTTCGCGATCGCTGAGAGCAGGCCGCGCGCAACGAAGGAGGCGGCCTGCCGTTGCATCCCGGTCCCGCGCATCCCGGCGCGCGACGGCCGGAAGCCCGCGATGCCGCGCATCCTCCTCGCGATCCTGCTGCTGCTGCCTGCCGCCTGCGCCATGCCGGCGGTCTACGAGTCCGATCGCGCCGCGGTCGCCGGCCGCAGCTGGGTCGTCACCGGCGCCTCCTCCGGCATCGGGCGTGGCGTGGCGGAGCGTGTCGGCGCGCTGGGCGGGAACGTCGTGCTCGCCGCCCGCCGCGGCGAGGCGCTGGAGGCGGTGGCGCGGCTGATCCGCGCCAATGGCGGCGAGGCGCTGGTGGTGCCAACCGATGTCGGCAGCGCGGAGGCGGTCGAGGCGCTCGCCGAGGCCGCCTGGCGGCGGTTCGGGCGGGTGGATGTATGGTTCAACAATGCTGGGGTGATCCCGATCGGTCGCTTCGCGGAGGTCCCGCTCGCGGACCACATCCGGACGGTCGATGTGAACCTCGGCAGCGTGATCCGCGGCAGCCACGCCGCGCTGCGGCGCTTCCGCGTGCAGGGCGGCGGAACGCTGGTGAACATGGCCTCGGTGGTGGGGCGCGTGCCGGTTGCCTATTACGCCTCCTACGCCGCCAGCAAGCACGGCATCATCGGCCTGGATGCGGCTCTGCGGGAGGAGATGCGGCTGGCCGGGCTCGACAGCATCCGCATCGTGACCATACTGCCCTGGGCGGTGGACACGCCCGTCTGGGGGAACGCCGCCGTGTATACCGGGCGGCAGCCAACCATGCCCTTGATGGACGAGGCGCGGGCCGTGGCGGATGCGATCGTCTGGGCGGCGGTGAACGCGCCGCCCGGCGAATTCCCGGTCGGGCCGAAGGCGGGGGCGGCGGTGCTCGGGGCCCAGCTCGCCCCCGGGCTGGTGACGCGGCTGGCCTCCGGGCTGGTCCACCGAACGCTGCAGCGGGCACCGCCCGCGCCGGACCGTCCGGGCAACCTGTTCCAGCCGAGCCCCGAGCCCTCGCGGGTCGAGGGCGGCTACCAGCCACCCTGAGGCGCGCCGCTGGACAGGAGCCGGCGATTCACACCCCGGCGTGCCCACCTTCGATGTGCAGACTCCGGGCGATCGCGGGCTACGCAGCCCGCCGCATCTGCCGCCCCAGCAACTCCGCAAGATGCGCCGCCACCGCGCCCATGCCGGTGCGAGCGCCCTCGCGCCCGGCGCGGCGTTCGGCCTCGGCGTTGTAGTTGGTGTTGGTGTTGACGTCGTAGGCGAAGGTGCGGCCGGTGCGGTCGGTGATGAACTCGATGGCGCCGACGCCGATGCCGTTGGCCGTCAGGAAGGCCTCCATCCGATGGATCAGCGGATGGGTGAAGCCCTCGACGATGCGGAACTTCTCGCCGGGCGCCACAGCGGGGCACGCCGCGCCCTCCTCCGTCGCGCAGGCGTCGGCCGGGCAGAGCTCGAAGCCCTCCGACGTGTCCACCCGCACGGCATAGAGGAAGCGGCCGCCGATGAACTCGGCGCGGGTGATGAAGGGCTCCGGCGCCTCGACGTAGCGCTGCACCAGCCAGATGCCGTCCCGGGGATGGGCGTGCGGGTCGTCGGTCGCGGCGAGCTTGTCGAGTGCCTGCGCCAGGCCTTCGCTGCTGCGCACCAGCTGCACGCCGAGCCCCTTGCCGGCGCGGTTGTGCTTCAGGATCAGCGGATAGCCGAGCCGGTCCGCCGCCGTCGGGATATGCGCCACGCCGACCACGGCGATGGTCTCGGGCGTCGGGATGCCATGCGCGGCCAGGGCCTGGTACTGCGCCACCTTGGAAAGCTCGAGTTGCAGCGCGCGGCGCCCGTTCACCACCGTCCGCCCGTGCCGCTCCAGCCACTCGATGACCGCGCCGGCATATTCCGGCGCATGGACGTGGCCGCGGGTGTGCGAGGAGGCGCTCATCCGATTGTAGAACACGCCTTCCGGCGGCGGCCGCGTCAGGTCGAGCAGGCCGGTGTCGAGGAACCATTCCTCGAAGCGCCCGCCGGTGGCGGCGAAGGCGGCGCGCAGCGGCACCACCCAGGCGTCGTTCTCGTGCAGGACGTGGATGCTCGGCATGGCGTTCCCCGCGGGCTCTGACACCGGAGAAAGAGGGGAAATTTCTGCCAGGACGCAATAGTGTCGCGGAAAAAAGAAAATCTTACCACAACCGCTTGGCGTCTCCGGAAGGAACGCAGCGGCGGCCCGGGATGGGCGAGGTGGCGCTGCTCCGCCGATGTGCCGGGCGCCGCGCGGGGCGTCGCGGGTTCCGGCGCCGCGCCCGGCGCTCTATATGCGGAGGATGCAGGTGCCCTTCCGGAAGATGCACGGTCTCGGCAACGATTTTTGCGTGCTGGATGCGCGCGCCCGGGCGCTGCCGGTCACGCCGGCGCTCGCCGCCGCGGTCGCGGACAGGCATTTCGGCGTCGGCTGCGACCAGTTCATCGTCATGGAGCCGCCGCAGCCCGGGGCCGACGTCTTCATGCGCATCCGCAACCCGGATGGTTCGGAAGCCGGCGCCTGCGGCAACGCCACGCGCTGCATCGCCTCGCTGGTAGCCGACGAGGCCGGCCTTGACCGCGTCGTGGTGCGCACCATCGCCGGCGACCTGCCGGTGGAACGCCTTTCCGGCGGCCTCTGGCGCGCCGACATGGGGCCCGCCCGCCTCGGCTGGCGGGAGGTGCCGCTGGCGCGCGAGATGGACACGCGGCACCTGCCGCTCGCGCTCGGCCCGGTCTCGGACCCGGCGGCCTGTTCGATGGGCAACCCGCACGCGACCTTCTTCGTGGACGACCTGGACGCAATCCCGGTGGCGGAGATCGGCCCGAAGCTGGAACGCGACCCGCTCTTCCCCGACCGCGCCAATATCGGCTTCGCACAGGTGCTCTCGCCCGAGCGCATCCGCCTGGTGATCTGGGAGCGCGGGGCGGGGATGACGCTCGCCTGCGGCTCCGGCGCCTGCGCCACCATCGTCAATGCCGCGCGCCGCGGGCTGGCCGGGCGGCGCGCCCGCGTGGAGCTTCCCGGCGGCGCGCTGGACATGGAGTGGCGCGAGGATGGCCATGTGCTGATGACCGGGCCCGTCGCCACCGCCTTCACCGGCGAACTGGACCTGTCGCGCTTCGGATGATGCCCGACATCCTCACCTTCGGCTGCCGGCTCAACGCCAGCGAGTCGGACGCGATCCGCGCGCTCGCGGCCGGGCAGGGCGATGCGCTGATCGTCAACACCTGCGCGGTCACCACGGAAGCGGAGCGCCAGGCCCGCCAGGCGATCCGCAAGGCCGCGCGGGAGAATCCCTCGCGCCGCATCCTGGTCACCGGCTGCGCCGCCGAGATCGCGCCCGACGCCTGGGCCGGGCTTCCGGGCGTGGAGCGGGTGATCGCCAACGCGGCGAAGCTCCGGCCGGAGAGCTGGGCCATGCCGGGCGCGGCGCCCATCGCATTGCCGGAGGCGCCCGCCGGCCTCGGCAGCCGCGCCCGCGCCTTCGTGCAGGTGCAGCAGGGCTGCGATCATCGCTGCACCTTCTGCGTCATCCCGTTCGGCCGCGGCCCCTCGCGCAGCGTGCCGGTCGGCGCGGTGGTGGAGCAGGTGCGCGGCCTGGTGGCGCGCGGCCACAAGGAGGTCGTGCTGACCGGGGTGGACATCGCCAGCTACGGCCCCGACCTGCCTGGCCGCCCGACGCTCGGGCAGATGGTGCGGCGGCTGCTGGCGCTGGTGCCGGAATTGCCGCGGCTGCGCCTGTCGTCGCTTGATCCCGTTGGCATGGATGACGACCTCTGGCGCCTGCTGGCCGAGGAGGCGCGGCTGATGCCGCATCTGCATCTCTCGCTGCAGCACGGTGCCGACCTGATCCTGAAGCGGATGAAGCGGCGGCATTCGCGCGCCGAAGCGGTGGCGCTCTGCCACCGTGCCCGCCGGCTGCGGCCGGGCATCGCCTTCGGTGCGGACCTGATCGCCGGCTTCCCCACAGAGACCGAGGAACATTTCGCCGAGATGCTGGCGACTGTGGAGGAATGCGGCCTGACCTTCCTGCACGTCTTCCCCTATTCCGAGCGCCCGGGAACGCCCGCCGCGCGCATGCCGCAACTGCCGGTGCCGGTGCGGCGGGAGCGCGCGGCAAGGCTGCGCGAGGCCGGCCGCCGCGCGGCGCGCCGCTTCTGCGAAGCGCGCCTCGGCCAGGTGGAACATGTACTGCTGGAAGCACCCGACCGAGGCCACAGCGCACATTTCGCGCCGGTGCGGCTGCGCGGAGCGGCCGGTCTGCGCGGCGAACTGCGGGCGCTGCGGACCGTTGCGCTCGACGATGACGGCCTGATCGCGGTGGAGTCGCGCGAGCAGCGCGCCACGAAGGATTAGACGATGGCGCTCAAGGGGTTCTGGGATCGTCTGCGTGGCCGAGGCGCGCCGGGGGAGGATGGGCAGCCGCCCTCCGCCGAGCCGGAGCCGTCGATCCCACCGCCGGCGGTGCCGGTGCAGCCGGACCCCAATGTCGCGCCGCCCTACGAGTCGCCGGCGACCTCCTACACCACGCCGGGTGTCGCGCCGCCCCCCGAGCCCACCCCGCCGGCAGCGGAAGTTCCGCCGCGCGACGACGCCGGTGCCGTGCGCGAGGCGCTGGCCGACAGCGTGCCGGAGCCTGAGGGTGCGCCGGAGCAGCGTGGCGGCTGGTTCTCCCGCCTCAAGGCCGGGCTTTCGCGGTCCACCGCGCGCCTCACCGACGCCATCACCACCGTCTTCCGCAAGCGCAAGCTGGACGACGAGGCGCTGGAGGAGCTGGAGGAGACGCTGATCGCCGCCGATCTCGGCCTGCCCGCCGCGCGGCGCATCGTGGAGGATTTTCGGAAGTCCCGCTTCGGCAAGGAGGTCACGGACGAGGAGGTCAAGGCGGCGCTGGCGGACAGCATCGCGGCCATCCTCGCCCCGGTCGCGCGGCCGCTGGAGATCGTCGCGTCGCATGCGCCGCATGTCGTGCTGGTGGTGGGCGTCAACGGCACCGGCAAGACCACCACCATCGCCAAGCTCGGCCAGCAGTATCGCCGGCAGGGGCTGAAGGTGATGTTCGCCGCTGGCGATACCTTCCGTGCGGCGGCGGTCGAGCAGTTGCAGATCTGGGGCGAGCGCACCGGCTGCCCGGTGGTCGCACCCGCGAAGATGGGCGCCGACGCCGCGGGCCTGGCGCATGACGCGCTGGCGCGCGCCAGGGCCGAGGGCATGGACGTGCTGCTGGTGGACACCGCCGGGCGGCTGCACAACAAGGCGGCGCTGATGGAGGAACTGCGCAAGGTCGTGCGTGTCATCCGCCGCCTGGACGAGACAGCGCCGCATTCCGTGCTGCTGACGCTGGACGCCACCACCGGCCAGAACGCGCTGAGCCAGGTGAAGGTGTTCAAGGAGATGGTGTCGGTGGATGGCCTGGCCGTGACCAAGCTCGATGGCAGCGCCAAGGGCGGCGTGGTGGTGGCGCTGGCGCAGGAATTCGGGCTGCCCGTGCATTTCGTCGGCGTCGGCGAGAAGGCCGACGATTTGCGCCCCTTCACCGCGCGGGATTTCGCGCGGGGGCTGGTCGGGCTGGATTGAGGCCCGGGGCTACTTCACGATGAACAGCAGCAGGATGAAGGCGACGAGGCCGAAGCCAAGCAGCGCCGGCAGCGCGACGATCGCCGCGAGCACGATCGCCCCGCCCATCTGCCCGCGCCGGCGCAGCACGATGCTGCCCAGCACGGCGAGGACGCCCAGCACCAGCGCGACCATCCAGCGCTGGGTATCTTCCGCGCTCTGCTGACCCGCCTCCCCGGGTATCGGTGGCACCGCGGCGAGCACAAAGGCCAGCAGCGCCAGCGCCGGCATCGCCACCAGCATCATCATCCGCCAGGCCCAGACCGCGCGCATCGCCTCAGTTCCAGCGCGGGTTGGAGAGGATCAGCACCACGAAGGCAAGGCCGGCCAGCAGCGCCGGCACGCCGACCACTGCCAGCAGCGCCGCGCCCCGCGCCGGCGACCCGCGGCGGCGCAGCGCCATCCCGCCGCCGATCACCGCCGCAAGCCCACCCAGGATCGCCAGCCACAGCACGATGTTGAAGGACGAGACGGTCCCGTCAGCCAGGCCGAGCAGGAAGAACCAGCCGAACACGCCAGCGGTCAGCAGGTCGATGGCGAGCAGGGTGCGATAGGCGATCACGTCGCCATCGTAGTGACATGCCGGCGGGTGCGAACAGCCCCCCGAGTTCAATCGCCGAGCGCCACGCCTTCCCGCCGCGGATCGGCCGCGCCCAGCAGGCCGGTGGGCGTGACGCGGAGCACCGACAGGCCGGAGGTGATCTCCCGCACATCCGTGCGGTGGCCCATCGCCTGCAACGCGGGCGCGAGGGCGGCCGCCGGCGTGCCGGCTTCCAGCTCCACCGGCCCGGTGCCGGCGACACCGATGCGCGGCAGCGCCACCGCCTGCTCGGGCGTCATGCCCCAGTCCAGCAGCGCCACGATGGTCTGTGCGACATGGCCGATGATGCGCGCGCCGCCCGCCGAACCGGCGAGGATCTCCGGCCGGCCGAGCGCATCGACCACGATGGTCGGCGCGGTGGAGGAACGCGGGCGCTTGCCGGGCTCCACCCGGTTCGCGACCGGGCGGCCATCCTGGTCCGGGCGGAAGGCGAAGTCGGTGAGCTGGTTGTTCAGCAGGAAGCCGCGCACGAAGATGCGCGAGCCCATCACCGCCTCGATCGTCGGGGTCAGCGAGACGGCGTCGCCCGCGGCGTCGCGCACCACGATGTGGCTGGTGCCGGCGCCGAACTCGGCGCGCTGCGGCGCCCGGCTGCCCTCCTGGAAGGGCGGATCGCCCGCGGCCGGCGCTGCGATGGCGCGGCCGGGCTCGATCAAGGCGCTACGGGCGGCGAGATAGCGCGCGTCGAGCAGCCCGCGCAGCGGCACCCGCACATGGGCGTCGTCGGCGAGGAACAGGTTGCGGTCGGCGAAGGCGAGGCGCCCGGCCTCGCCGAGCAGATGCGCGGCCTCCGCGCCGGCGGGATCGAGCGCCGCGACCTCGAAGCGCGAGAGCAGCGCGAGGATCTGCCCGACCGCGACGCCGCCCGAGGTCGGCGGCCCCATGCCGCAGACGCGGCGCTGGCGATAGGGCACGCAGGCCAGCTCGCGGATCGCCGGGCGATAGGCGGCGAGGTCGGCCTCGGTCAGCCCGCCAGGGTTGGGATGGCTGCGCACCGCGGCGACGATGTCAGCGGCGATCGGCCCGCGCATCAGCGCATCCGCGCCCTCCGCCGCGACGGCGCGCAGCGTGGCGGCGAGGGCGGGGTTGCGCAGCATGTGGCCGGGCGGCCAGGGGTTGCCCTCGGGGTCCAGGAAATAGGCGCGGGCGCCGGCGTTGCGGCGGAGGGAGTCCGCGGTGGCGCCGATCGCGGCCGCCATGCGCTGCGGCACCGGGAAGCCGGATTCGGCGGCGCGGATGGTGGGCTGCATCAGCCGGGCCCAGGGCAGCTCGCCGTGCATCCGGTGCGCGGCTTCCAGCATGCGCAGCAGGCCGGGCACGCCGACGCTGCGGCCGCCTTCCATCGCCTCGGCGAAGCGCATCGGCTGGCCGTCGGCGCGGAGGAACAGGCCGGGCGTCGCCGCGGCCGGCGCCGCCTCGCGCCCGTCCCAGGCGGTCAGCGCGCGGAGCGGCTCCGACCAGTGCAACATCAGCCCGCCGCCGCCGATGCCGCTGGCCTGCGGCTCCACCAGCGTCAGCATGACGGAGGCGGCAATCGCGGCATCGAGTGCGCTGCCGCCTTCGCGCAGCATCTCGAGCCCCGCCTCGGCCGCCATCGGGTGGGGTGCGACGATCATGTGGCGCGTCGCGGCTGGCCGTGCGGATGGGATGGCTGTTTGGGCGGCGGCCGCGCCGGCGAGCAGCAGGCCGAGGAGCAGGGGAAGCAGTCGGCGCATTCCAGCCTCCGGAGTCGCCATGCGAGAAGCGCAGCATGGCGCGCGACGACACCTCGAGGAAAGCCGCCGATGCACGCGGCCGCCACGCCGAGCGTCGCGCCGCCGAGGCGCTCGCCGCCGAGGGATGGCAGGTGCTGGCCGCGCGTGTCCGCACGCCGGCCGGCGAACTCGACCTGGTGACCGAGCGCGACGGGCTGCTTGCCTTCGTCGAGGTGAAGGCGCGCGCGACGCTGAGCGAGGCCGCCCATGCGCTCGGCCCCGCGCAGCGACGCCGGCTGGCGGGCGCGGCCGAGGCCTGGATGGCGGCGAATCCCGGCCATGGCGCGGCGGGCGTGCGCTTCGACGTGCTGCTGGTGGATGCCGACGGCCGGGTGCGGCGCATCGCCGACGCTTTCCGGCTGGAGTGACGAGCCTGACGCCGAGCCGGCCGATTCAGACCTCCGGGCCTGACGGCCCTGCGGTCATCGGACGGTGGTCACCCGCGCGGCAGCAGGCCCTCGCGCCGGAAGGAGAAGGTGGTGCCGTTGCCGACCACGATGTGGTCGTGCAGCACGATGCCGAACAGCGTCGCCGCCTGGCGCAGCTCGGCGGTCATGTCGAGGTCGCCGCGCGAGGGGGTGGGATCGCCGCTCGGGTGGTTGTGCACGAGGATCAGCGCGGTGGCGTGCAGCTCCAGCGCCCGCTTCACCACCTCCCGCGGATAGACCGGCGTGTGGTTCACCGTGCCGCGGCCTTGCACCTCGTCGGCGATCAGCCGGTTCTTGGGGTCGAGGAACAGCACGCGGAACTGCTCGACCTTTTCGCGGGCCATCACCGTGGCGAGGTAGGCGTCCAGCCGCTCGGCATTGTTGAGGATCGGCGATTCCATCAGCTCGGCGCGGGCGAGACGGTGCGCGGCGGCTTGCACCAGCTTGATCGCCGCGACACTGTGCTCGCCGAGGCCGCGCGCCTCGAGCAAGTCGCGCTGCGGTGCGGCGAGCACGGCGGCGAAGCTGCCGAAGCGGTTGATCAGCGCCTTGGCCAAGGGCTTGGTGTCGCCCTTCGGCATGGCGAGGAAGAGCAGCATCTCCAGCAGTTCATAGTCGGCCAGCGCATCGGGGCCGCGTTCCAGCAGCTTCGTGCGCATGCGGTGGCGATGGCCGTGCGGGCCGGTGGACGGGAAGGGCAGGCCGTCGGGCGGGAGGGCGGGTGGCGCCGCTCCCTCCGCCGGCTCGGGCCGCCAGGCGCGCGGTGCCTTGACGCCGACCGGCGCCGGCTCGGCGATCACCCCGGCCTGGCCTTCGGAGAAGCCGCGCGGCGCGCCACCGCCGCGGGCGCGGAGCGGGTTCAGCAGGGCGGCGAGTCGGGTTGCGAAGCCGGACATTCCACAACCATGAATGCCACCGACGCAGGCATTCATCAACAAGAGGTTGATTTCTGCCCGGCCTACTCTTCCTCCAGGAAAGCCCGCACCGGCGCCAGCGACCGCGCCGGCTCCTCCTCCATCGGCACATGGCCGAGGCCGGGCAGCACCACCGTCCGGCTGTCCGGCAATATGCGTGCGTAGTCGGCGGCGTGCGGGGCGGGCACCATCCGGTCCGCCGCGCCCCAGAGCAGCAGCACCGGCGCCGTGATGCGCCGCAGGAAGGGCTCGGGTGGCACCAGCGCGTGGGTCGCCATGCGGTCGAGGATCGCCTGTCGCACGCCGGGGGCGAGCATCATGGCGCGGTAGCGCGCCAGCACCTCGGGCCGCAGCGCTGCGGGGTCGGCGTAGGCGGGCGCGAGCCCGGCGCGCAGCAGGGGCGTCGGCAGCGTGTAGGGCAGTGTGCGCATCAGCGGCGAGACGCCGATGGGCTTGCCGTATTCGAAGCCGGCGCTGGCGAAGCCGTCGGGCGCCATCAGCACCAGGCGGCGTACACGCTCAGGTCGCTCGGCCGCGAAGCGCCAGGCGATTCGCCCACCCATGGAACTGCCCACCAGGTCCACCCGCTGCACGCCGAGCCGGTCCAGCAGGGCCTCGAGCAGCGCCACGGCACGCAGGTCCGAATAATCGCCGGAAGGGTCGGCGCCGGTCAGGCCGAAGCCTGGCAGATCGAGGCGTACGACACGCCGCTCCGACTCGATCAGCCGCGCCCATTCTTCCCAGGTGTGCAGGGACGAGCCGAAGCCGTGCAGCAGGAGCACCGCTTTCGGCTGCCGGGGGCCGGTGTCGCGGATATGGAAGCGGACGCCGTCCACTTCCGTGAAGCGGCTGGGCGGCGCCGCGTAGTGGGCTTCGAGCGCCGCTCGCGGCTCGTCAGGCGTCCAGAGCCACCAGAGGCCAGCGAGCAGCGCTACGCCGAGAAGCACGCCGATCCAGGCTAGCACGCGCATGCGCCCTCAGCCTGCCGATGTGGCGCGCGAGGTCGGGGCGGCGCGATGGCCGCCCCGCGCCGGCGTCAGCAGCGGCGCCCCCCCGCGTAGCGGCAGGAGCCGGAGCCCGGCTGCGTGCGCCGGTCGGCAGCCGGCTGCGCCTGCGCCTCGCCGGTTGCGAAGGCGGTCGCCACCACGGCGGCCGTGCCGCCCAGCGTCACCACGGCCGGGGTGGTGGCGAGGCCGAACGCCAGGGCGCCGGCAGCAAGGAACATGCGGATCATGTTGAGGTCTCCTTTCAGGGTCGCGCCCGGCCAGCCGGGCCGCACCGCAATCTGGGGTTGGATTCGCTGTCGTAAAAGTGAAGATCCGTTCAGAAGCGTGCTTCAAAGGATTTGTCTCACGTTTTTAGATCGGCGCATGCGCAGGCGCCAGCCGACCATCGGCCACGCGCAATTCCCGGTCGTGGTGCCGGGCCACGGCGGGGCGGTGGGCGATGGAGAGGATGGCGGTGTCGCGCAGCCGGGTCCGCAGCAGTGTGTAGAGCGATTCCTCGGCCGCCGGGTCCAGGCTCGCCGTCGCCTCGTCCAGGAACAGGAAGTCGGGCTTCACCAGCAGCGCCCGCGCACAGGCCAGGCGCTGCTGCTCGCCGCCCGAGAGGCGACGTTCCCAGGCATCCTCCTCGTCCAGCCGGTCGCCGAGGCGGCCGAGGCCGACCGCATCCAGCGCCTCCTGGATCGTCGGTTCCGGCACCTCAGCCGCATTCAGCGGGTAGCACACGGCGCGGCGTAGCGAGCCGAGCGGCAGGTAGGGGCGCTGAGGCAGGAACAGCGCACGGCTGCCTTCCGGAATGCCCACCGTGCCGCGGCCGAAGGGCCAGATGCCGGCAAGGGCACGGAACAGCGTGGACTTGCCGCTGCCGGAAGCGCCGGTGATCAGCACCGCCTCGCCCTTCTCCAGCCGCAGCGCCGCATCCTGGATCAGCACGCGACCATCGGGCAGCGAGAGGGTGACGCCCCGCATCACCACCGCCTCGTCCGGCTCCGCCGCCGCGCGCACGCCGGCATCGGCGAAGCGGGCGGCCTCGATGGCGCGGTTGAAGCCGGTGAGCCGCTCCACTGTCGCCCGCCATTCGGTCAGCCGCGCGTAGTTGTCCACGAACCAGGAGAGCGCGCCCTGCACCTGGCCGAAGGCCGACGAGGTCTGCACCAGGCCGCCGAGCGAGATCCTGCCGGCGAAGTAGCCCGGCGCCGCCACGACGATCGGGAAGATGCTCGCCACCTGGGTGAAGCCGGCGGTGAAGAACGTCAGCCGCTTGGTGGCGACCATGATGCCCCACCAGTTCTGCATCAGCGCGCCGAAGCGGGCCCGCAGGCCGCGCTCCTCATCCGCCTCGCCGCCATGCAGGGCGACGCCCTCGACATTGTCGCGCAGCCGCACCAGCGCGTAGCGGAAGTCCGCCTCCACCCGCTGCTGCAGGAAGTTCAGACGGATCAGCGGCCGGCCGATCAGATGCGCGAGCCAAGTGCCGAGCGCCGAATAGAGCAGCGCCACCCAGACCATGTAGCCGGGGATCGAGACGCCGAAGACCTCGAGCGGCCCGCTCAACGACCACAGCACGAAGATGAAGGAAACCAGCGTGACCACGCTGTTCATCAGCCCGAGGCCGAGGGAGAGCGTGTCGTCCACGAAGAGCCGTATGTCGTCGGCGATGCGCTGGTCCGGGTTGTCGGTGGTCGGGTCGGTCAGCGCGATGCGGTAATAGGCGCGCCCCGAAAGCCATTCCGAGAGATAGCGCTCGGTCAGCCAGCGCCGCCAGCGGATCTGCAGGGCTTGGCGCAGGTAAAGCGCATAGACCGCGACCAGGATGTAGGCGCAGGCGATCAGCGCGAAGCCGGGGAACCAGGTACCGTCCGCCTCGCCGCCGAGCAGCAGCAGGCGCCAGAAGGTGGCGGCGTCCTTCTGCTCCAGCGTGTTGTAGAAGGCACGCTGCCAGTAGGTGAGCACCACCGTCATGCCGACCAGCGAGAGGTTCAGGGTGACGACGGCGCCGAGCAGCAGCAGCCCGCGCCCGCGTTCGTCGCTCCGCCAATAGGGCCGCGTCAGCGCCCAGGCGTCACCGAGGAAGGAACCGAGACGGCGCATGGGCGGCGCTCCGTTGGCGCTGTGTCAGCGGCCAGTGGCGAGGGCTTCGTCGAAGGCGCGCCGCCAGTCCGCGATGCGGGCCTTGTTCACGCCGAAATCGGAATGGCCGATCAGGCTGCGCGAATAGAGGAACAGGCCGGACCCGCCGGGCAGCTCCACGACCTGGCCGTTGACCAGATCGGGGTAGTTCATCCAGCGCGTGCGCGCGACCCACTGCGCCTGGCGCAGTTCCGGCCATTCGGCGAGCTTCCAGACGCGCTCCATCCCCTCGCCGAGCCGGCGCAGCACCTGCCACGCGGCATCGGGCGGCATGGGCAGCACTGGCGTGGTCTCATGCCGCTCCGTGGTGGTGCCGGATGGCGCGGCGAGATGCGCGTTGGGCGAGGTGGGCAGGCGCAGCGTGGCGAAATCCAGCGGCGCCGGCGGGGGCAGGCCGGCCGGACCCCGGCCGAGCATCATCTGCAGCATGGTCATTCCTTCTCCGCCGCCGCGGGCGGTGAGGCCCGCAGCCGGATCACGCCGCGGATCTCGCCCGCCGGATCGGCCGGCTTGCCCTTGCGCAGCACCTCGATGCGGCCCTCGCGGGCGAGGCGGATGGCCGCGGCGCGCACCGGGCCGAGCAGTCGCCGCCAGGCCTCCTCCTCCGGCGCCAGGGCGCGGGCGACCTCGCTCGGGCAGATGGATTTCTCCGCACCGCGCGCTGCGGTCTGGCGCAGGATTTCGGCGGCGATCGCCTCATGGTCGGTCATCGCTGCGCTCCTCGCTCAGGGGACCAGCCAGGTCGCGGCGAGCGGCGCCTCGGCCGGCCAGTCGAAGCGGGCGCGGCGGTGCCCGGCGGCGGCGAGCTCCAGCCATTCCAGCCGGTCGAAGCGGAGCAGGATGACGCGGAACCAGCCGCGGCCGGCCTCGGCATCGCGCGGCGCGGGCGGTGGTGCTGCCACCGGCGTGCCGGGACCGGGCTCCACCGCATAGCACATGCGCGAGCTTTGCCGGCTGTCGCGCCAGGCGGCGTCGGCCAGCGCGTCGTCATGCAGCGCAGCCCGGCCGGAGAGGCGCAGCTGCAGCTTCGCCGCCGCGTCGTAGAGGTGCAGCTGGCAGCGTGGATCGCGCGCAAGCGCGGCGACCTTGCCGGAGCGCGCATCGCTGTGCAGGCGGAGTTGCCGGGAAGCCGGCTCGAAGCCGCGCAGCACCAGCGTGCGGGCCTCCGGCGCGCCATCCGCGCCGATGGTCGCCAGCGTCGGCGTGTGGAAGGGCGAGCGGCGATCCGCGACGCCGCGGGCGAGGCGGCGGAACGCCTCCGCCAGGCAATCCTCCAGCGTCGCGCCGAGGATCACCCGGGCGTGCCCTTTGCAGAGGCGATCACCGCGCCGAGAGCGGCGCCGCTATCCACCGCCGCCTCCGCGCGCGCGCCGATGCACCAGTCGCCGCAGGCGCCGAGGCCGCGCGGCGGATCCCACAGGCACGGCGCGCCGAGCGGCTTCTCGACCAGGGCGTAGCGCCAGCGATGCGCGGCGGCGTAGGTCGTCGGCGGCAGGCCGCCGCCGGCCAGCGCGGCGAAGGCGGCGAGCAGCGCTTCCCCGGCCGCGGCGGCGGAAAGTTCCAGGTTCTCGCGCGACCAGTCGGGGCCGGCCTGCACCACCCAGCACTCGTTGTCGCTGTTGCGGCCGGGCTTCGAGCTGTCGCGCGCTGCCCAGCCGATCGGCCCGCCCGGCAACCGCACCGAATCGGGCAGCGCGACACGGCTTTCGAAGGCCACCATAAGCGTCCAGCAGGGGGCCATCCGCACCATCTCCAGCACGCGCTGCAGATGCGGTGCCGGCTGCGCCAGCAGCGCAGCGGCCTGCGGCGCCGGCAGGGCGAGCAGCACCGCATCGAACGGCCCGTCCTCGGAGGCAGCGCCACCGGGCTGGCCACCGCGGCTGGCGCCGACGTGGCGCAGGCGCCAGGCGCCCGGCTCGCCGATGACCGCCTGCACTTCTCGCGCGAGCGTCACGTCATGCCCCTGCGCCAGGGCGCGCGGGATGGCCGACATGCGGGGCACGCCGACGCGGCGGGTCTCATCCGGCCAGGGCTTGGTGTTGCTGGCCTCGAGCGCGGCGCGGAACAGCGTGTTGCGCGCGGTGAGGTATTGGGCGCCGTGATCGAATTCCAGCGTGCGCCCCTCCACCTCGACGCGGCGGGTGGCCATGCGGCCGCCGGGGGCGCGGCCCTTGTCGAACAGACGGGCGGCGATGCCGTGGGCAGCCAGCGTCTTGGCACAGGCAAGCCCGGCAAGGCCGGCGCCGACGATCGCGACGGAACGGGTGGACATGCCGGCTATATGAGGCCTGTCACGCGGGACGGGAAGCGCGCGCCTTGCGGCGATGTCAGCGCTGGCCATCCCATTGCGCGATTTCCTCCTGCCGCAGGCCGCCGACGCGCGCATGGGGGCGGGAGCCGGTGGTCATGGCAAGCGCGAACAGGATCTCGTCGGGCCGGGGCGCGTCCGGCACGACGCAGGTGATCCCGTCGAAATGGCTGCGCACGTAGGCCGCGTTGCGGTGGTGGATCGGCAGGTCGAGCACCGCCCCCATCGGCCCCACCTTGGTCATGGAGGGGACGATGGACAGCGCCTTCCCGAGCAGGCCGCGCATGGCGTAGCCGCCCGCGACGTGCCACAGCGCGCCGTGTTCGAGCTCGCCCGCGCTGCCGACCAGGCCGCCCTTGCCATAGGCCTCGATGGCGTCCGGGTTGCCGCCGAGGCCGGCGAGCAGCTTCTCGGCGACCATGAGGCCGACCGGCTTCATCGCCTCCATCATCCACATGAGGTCGGGTTCGTAGCGGCCGGCGAAGGGGTTCGCGAGCACCACGGCGCACCAGCCCTTGAGCACGGGCCTGGCCAGCGGCGGGCCGCCATCATGGCGAACCTCCTCGACATGCAGCACGGTTTTCCGGATTGCGACTTCCTGGCTCATGCGGCGTGCTCCGGGAGGGCGGGGACAGACGCACCGGCAATCCGCGCGCGGCCAGCGAGGCGCAGCGCGGCGCCGCGGATAAGGCCGGCGCGGCACCAGGCCTCGGCACGCGCGGCGCCGGCATCGAGCGCGGCGGCGATCTCCGCTTCGTCCAGCGGGCCAAGGGAGACGGTGACGGGCCGGTCGCCGAGATCGCTGTCGGGATCGAGCGCGCGTGCCGCGCGGCGCCGCACGGCGGGGCTTTCGACATCCACCGCATTGGCGATCAGCGTGGCGGCGGCATCGGCGGTGGCGGCATCGCGCGCCAGCACGGTGACCGCATCGGCGATGCCGAGCGAGAAGGAGCGGCCGTGGCGTCCGGAGGTGGCCACCCCGCCGATGCCCATGCCATGGCCGAGACTGAGCGTGCCGTCGAAGTCGGCGACAGGCCCGCGCGCGCAGCCGCCCGCACGTGCTGGGCTCCCCGCCGGATCCGCCACCATTCCCAGCGTCAGCGATTCCCCTGGCGCGACGAACACCGCGATATCCCCGCCATCGTTGACGTAGGCGCGCCTGAGCCCCGGCGCAGCCGCGCGCATCGCCGCCAACACCTCGTCCGCCACCGCGCCGGCCACCGCCGCCATCGCCGTGACGAAGACCCCCTGGCGCGCGAAGGGCAGGCAGCCGGCGAGCATCCGCCGGGCGACCGGGCCGTCCAGCCTCGTCTCCGCACCGACGGCGGCACGCAGCGTGGGCAGCTCGGCGACCAGTTCCTGCAGGATCGTGGCGAAGCGGGCCGCCGCCGCGAGCTCCGCCGCCGCCACCTCGTGCGCCGCGCCCCAGCCGCGCAGCACCACATCCATCGGCCCGTGGCTCAGATGCAGGCGTTCTCCGGCCAGGCGCTGCGCGATCATGGCTTCGCGAAAGGCCATGGATTGCCGGGCATCCAGCCCTCGACGCGCAACTGCTCGCCAAGGCCGCGCAGCAGCTCCTCCACCGGCACGATCTCGTCCATGTGGCCGCCGAGGCGCTGGTAGAGCGCGCGGGGCAGGGTGAACTCGATCGGCGCGACGAGGGCGGGGGTCGGCACGTGGCCGAAGGCGTTGCCGGGGAAGCGCAGCACATCCGCCATCACCGTGATGCCGCCACCGGGCCAGAGATAGACCGGCGCGCCGCCCATCGTCACGCGCACCTCGCCCGCCGCGACCGCGCGCGTGAGCAGCACAGGGTTCTCCGTGACGCCGGCGCGCAGGCTGCCGCCGGCGCCGGCCATGAACAGCACGGTGCAGAGCGAAGGCTCGCAATTCTCGCCGATACGTTCCACCACGGTCCGCACGGGCTTCGGCATCTCGGCGGGGATCGGCCGAAGCTGTTCGTCCAGCACGCACCACAACGCGTCCTCGCCGGTGGTGGAGGTCAGCAGCAGGCGCAGCCCGGGCCAGGCGAGCTTCGGGTCGATGCTCTCGATGATGGCGAGCGGATCGGTGATGTCGGTGCCGCCCCAGCCGAGGCCGGGCGCGGCCACCTGGAAATACCGCCCCGGTGTGGAGCGGCGGCCGCGCACGCGGATGCCGGTCGCGCGCATGCCGAGCACCTTGCCGGCCTGGTGCTCGCTCAGCACGCCGGTGATGTGGTCATCCACCACGATCACCTCGTCGGCATGGCCGAGCCATTGCTGCGCGAAGATGCCGACCGTCGCGCTGCCGCAGCCGACCCGCATGCGGCGTTCCGGCGTGCCATCCACGATCGGCGCCTGCCCGGCCTGCACGACGACCTCGTGCCCGCCATCGATCGTCAGCGTCACCGGCTCCGCCGCGCAGAGGGCGAGCAGCGTCTCGCAGGTGACATTGCCCTCCTTCTTGCTGCCGCCCGTCAGGTGCCGCACGCCGCCGAGGCTGAGCATCTGGCTGCCGTACTCGGCGGTGGTGACGTGCCCGACCTGCTCGCCCTTCGCACGCACCGGTGCGGCTTCCGGGCCGAGATGGCGGTCGGTGTCGATCTTCACCTTCACGCCGCAATAGCTGAACATCCCCTCCGTCACCACGGTGACGGTGTCCACGCCCGCATGCGTGGCGCCGACGATGAAGGGCGCCGGCTTGTAGTCCGGATAGGTCGTGCCCGCGCCGATGCCGGTGACGAAGGCGCGGCCGGGATCGAGCAGCTTGCCGTCCCACGCGCCCTCGGCGAAGGCGACGACGGGACGGCCTGCTTCCAGCGTCTGCGCCAGTGCCAGGGCGGGATCGGTGCGGACGAGCTGCCCATCCTCGTTGGCGTAGCGGCTGCACGCGCCGGACCGGCCGGGGCGGATGCGGCACAGCACCGGGCAGGCATCGCAGCGGATGATGCCATCGCCTTCGCTCTGCCCGTACTTCTCGCTGCGGGCCTGTGCGCTGACCCTATCGGACATGCAGCGCCTCCCACAGCCGATGCGGGAGCACCGGCACGTGGCGGATGGTGACGCCGGTGGCGTGCCGGATCGCGCCGAGGATCGCCGGCGCGGTCGGCACCAGCGCCGGCTCGCCGACACCCTTGGCGCCGAAGGGGCCTTCGGGTTCCGGATCCTCGATGAGGTGCACGCGGATCGGCGGCACGTCGCCCGCGGTGGGGATCAGGTAGTCGTGCAGGTTCTCGGTGCGGCCGGGGATGAACTCCTCCATCAGTGCCAGCCCGAGGCCCTGCGCGATGCCGCCATGGATCTGCCCGAGCACGAGGGTGGGGTTCACCGCGCGGCCGACATCCTGCGCCGCGACGATCTCCTCCACCTTCACCGTGCCGAGTGCCGTGTCCACGCGCACCAGCGCGAGCTGCGCGGCGAAGCCGTATGTGGCGTAGGGCACGCCCTGGCCTTCCGCATCGAGCGCGGTGGTCGGCGGATCGTAGCGGCCGTCGCCTTCCAGGTCTCCGGGCAGGCCGGCAAGTTCGATCACGCGCCCGCCGCCGTTCGCATCGGTCACGGCCAGCCGTGTGCCATCCAGGGCGAGCGTCGCATCCTCCCCGGCGTTGGCCAGGGCGAGGATGCGACGCCGCAGGTCACGGCCGGCCTCCAGCGCGGCGCGGCCGCTGACGAAGGTCTGGCGCGAGGCGGAGGTCTTGCCCGCATCGAAGGTGAGTCCGGTGTCGCCAAGAACGAAGCGGAACGTGGCCAGCGGCAGGCCGAGCGCATCGGCGCAGATCTGCGCGATCACCGTCGTGCTGCCCTGGCCGATATCCACCGCGCCGTTGAACAGCGTGAGCGTGCCGTCGCGGGCCAGCACCACGCGCATGCGCGAGGGATTCGACATCGAGGTATTGCCGCAGCCGTACCACATGCAGGCGATGCCGGCGCCAAGCCTGTGGCGGGCGGCGCCCGCATTGTGCCCAGCGACGCGGGCGAGCATCGCATCCCATTCCGGCTTCAGCGCATCCAGGCATTGCGGGAGCCCCGCCGAGGCGTGCAGCACTTGACCGGAGGGCGTGGTATCGCCGGCGCGGATCGCGTTGCGACGCCGGATCTCCCACCGGTCGAGGCCGAGCTGTTCGGCCAGCTCGTCCACCAGGGCTTCCGTCGCGATCGCGGCCTGCGGCACGCCGAAGCCGCGGAAGGCGCCGGCGGGCGTCTCGTTGGTGTGGATCGCGCGCGTGCGGTTGCGGACATTGGGCACGCGATAGGGACCGGAGGCATGCACCGGCACGCGGTTGGCAACCGTCGGCCCCCAGCTGGCATAGGCGCCGGTGTTGAAATCACCGTCGAGCTCGAAGGCGGTGAAGTGCCCGGCGGTATCGGCGGCCATGCGCGCATGCAGCACCGCCGGATGGCGCTTGGTGGTGGAGGCCATGCTTTCGGTGCGCGAATAGATGATGCGCACCGGCCGCTTCACCTTCTGGGCCGCGATGGCGAGCAAGGGCTGGATGGAGACATCGAGCTTGCCGCCAAAACCGCCGCCACAGGCGGTCGGGATGATGCGTACCGCTTCCTCGGGCAGGCCGAGCACGCGCGCGGTCTCCTCCCGGTCCATGTAGGGCGCCTGGGTGCAGGCGACGATCTCCATGCCATTCGCCGTCGGCACCGCGTAGCCGGCCTCCGGCTCGATATAAGCATGCTCGACGAAGCTGGTGGTGAAGCGGCCCTCGGCGGTCACGGCGGAAGGGGCGGTGTCGACGTCGCCGCAGGTCAGCCGGCCGCGCACCAGCACATTGCCCGGCGCATGCGCGTGCAACTGCGGCGCGCCCGCCGCCGTCGCGTCTTCCACGCCATGCAGCGCGGGCAGGGGCTCCCAGGCCATCGGCACATCGGCATCGCGCACCGCCTCCACCGCGGCGCGCTCGCCGACGAGTGCCAGCACGGCCTCGCCGCGGAAGCGCACCTCGCCCTCGGCCAGCACGGGCTGGTCCTTGAGGTTCGGCATGATGCCGAAGGCGTTGAGGCCCGGCACGTCCCGTGCCGAGAGGATGGCCTCCAGCCGGAGCCGCACGCGCGCGACCTCCAGATCCCCCAGCGTGAAGCGGGCGCGGTGATGCGGAGACCGCACGATGCGCAGCCACATCGCATCAGCGGGCGCGGCATCGGCGCCGAAGTGGTCGGTGCCGAACACCTTCGGTGCACCGTCGAGCCGTGCGATCGCGGCACCCACGGCCGCACCGGACGCCGGCATGGGCAGGACGGACGGCGCCGCGTCCATCACCGCATCCAGGATCTTCACATAACCGGTGCAGCGGCAGAGCACGCCGCCGATGGCATCTGCCACCGCGTCGCGTGTCGGTGCGGGATCCCGCAGAAGCAGGTCGGCCGCGGCCATAATCATGCCGGGCGTGCATATGCCGCATTGCGCCGCGCCGTGCGCGAGGAAGGCGGCGCGCAGCCGCTCCAGCACGGGATGTTCTGCCTCGATGGTGAGGATCGCCGCGCCTGCCACCTGCGCGGTCGGCACCAGGCAGGCGCAGGCCTGTGCGCCATCTACCAGCACGGTGCAGGCGCCGCAATCACCGGCCTCGCAGCCAACCTTGGTGCCGGTGAGGCCGAGCCGGTCGCGCAGCGTCTCCGAGAGCGGCGCGAAAGGTGGTCCCTCCACTGCGCGAGGCGTGCCATTGAGGGTAAAGGCGATCATGCGGCGAACCCCCGCAGCAGGTCGCGCAGCAGCGTCAGCGCGGCATCGCGGCGATAGGATGCGGAGCCGCGCACGTCGTCGATCGGCGTTAGTGCGGCGAGATGCGACGCCTGCGGCACCGCGGCCGCATCGCGCAGCGCGACGCCCGCGAGCGCTGCCTCCAGGACCGGCAGCCGCTGCGCCACGGCCGAGCAGGCGCCGACGGCAATGCGCGCCACCGCGATGCGGCCAGTTCCATCAGTGGCGACCACGGCGGCGGCCATGGCGATCGAGATCACCAGGTAACGCCTTGCGCCGAGCTTCTCGAAGCGCGCTTGCGCACCGGCGAGATGCGGCACGTGCAGCGCGAGGACGATCTCCGCCGCGCCAAGTGCCGTCGCGCGGTAGCCGACGAGGAAATCGCGGAGAGGCACCACGCGCCGACCCTCCGGTCCGGCGAGTTCGACGCAGGCATCGAGCGCCATCAGGTTCGGAATGCCGTCGCCAGCCGGTGAGGCGGTGCAGAGATTGCCCACGACGGTCCCGCGATTCTGTACCTGCGGTCCGCCCACTTCCTTCGCCGCGGCTTTCAGTCCGTCGAACAGCGGCGGCAGCACGGCGCGCCGCAGCGCCGACCAGGTGACCAGGCAGCCGATGCGCCAGCCGGATGCGGTCTCCTCGATCCGGTCCAGCCCTGCAATTGCGGTGATGTCGAGCACGTCCTTGTGCGTCGGCTCGCCCCAGGCGCGGCGCGCGGCCTTCGCCGGGTAGATGTCCGTTCCGCCGGCAATCACCGCGACGTCGTGCGTGGCGCGGATCGCCAGCGCTTCGGCCAGGCTGTGCGGGCGATGATAGGCGGTCATCTGAACGGCCCGAACAGGCGGAAGGCCTGCTCTTCCGTGTAGTAGCCGCGGGCCACGTCGCGCGCGACGAGTTCGCGCTCGCGCATCTGAGGGTTGCCGTACCCGCCGCCGCCCGGTGTCATCACCTCCACCCGGTCGCCAGCGGCGAGGCGCAGGCCCTGATCCTTGGAGAGATGTTCCGGCGTGGTCGTGGCGCCGCCACGATGCAGCCTCACGACATTGGGCGCGCCGTCGCCGCCGCCGAGCACGCCCGGCGGGCCGAAGCGACCATGGTCCATCACGAAGCTGGCCTTCGCCTCGCCGCGCAGCAGCTCGATCTCGTAATGCACGCCAAACCCGCCGCGGCGTCGGCCGCCGCCGCCGGAGCCTTCATGGATCGCGAAGCGGTGGAACAGCACGGGGTAGTACTGCTCCATCACCTCGACGGGCGCGGTCTTGCTGATGCCGATGGTGGAGCAGCCATTTGTCAGGCCGTCCTCCCGCGCATTGCCGCCATAGCCGCCGCCGGTGATCTGGTACATCACATAGCCTGCGTTGCGCTGCGGATCGAAGCCGCCGAGCGCGAAGTTGCCCGATGTGCCGGCGGGCGCCGCCCAGAGCTCATCCGGAATCGCCTGCGCGAGCGCGAGGAATACCGCCTCCGCGATGCGCTGCGAGACCTCCGCCGCGCAGCCGGAGACGGGGCGGGGATAGCGCGCATCGAGGAAGGTACCCTCGGGCCTGATCACTTCCAGCGGCTCGAAGGTGCCGGCGTTGATCGGGACATGCGGGAAGACGTGCTTCACCCCGAGGTAGATCGCGCTGCACGTCGTCGCCCAGACGGAGTTCATCGGCCCCTGGCAGGGCGGCGAGGAGCCGGAAAGATCGAAGGCCAGCCTGTCATCGCGCTTCGTGACGGTGAGCGCGATGCGGAGCGGCTGGTTCACCACGCCGTCGGAATCCACGAAGGCTTCGCTGTGGTAGACACCCTCGGGAATGCGCCGGATCTCCGCGCGCATCCGATCCGCCGCGCGGGCACGGATGCCGGCGATGGCGGCGCGCAGCGTGCCGGCGCCGTGTCGGTCCAGCATCTCGCGCAGCCGCGCCTCGCCGACAAGCAGCGCCGCGGCCTGTGCCTTGATGTCGCCGATGCGCTGCTCGGCGACGCGGATGTTGGACTGGATGATGGCGAGGATCTCGCGGTCCAGCTCGCCGCGCTTGAACAGCTTCACCGGCGGCAGGCGCAGCCCTTCCTGCTCGACTTCCGTTGCATGCGCGCTGAACCCGCCCGGCACCATGCCGCCGATATCCGGCCAGTGGCCGGTGTTCTGCAGCCAGCAGAACTGCTCCCCGTCCACGAAGACCGGCTTTGCGAAGCGCACATCCATCAGATGCGTGCCGCCGAGATAGGGATCGTTGACGATGTAGATGTCGCCCGGCTCCGGCGGCGCCACGGCTCCCTCGCGGATCAGCCGCGCCAGGTGTGCGGCGGAATGCGCCATGGTGCCGACGAAGACCGGCAGGCCAAGCTCGCCCTGCGCGATCAGCGCGCCGTCTTCCGCGGCGTAGATGCCGTCGCTGCGATCGTCGGCCTCGGCGATCACCGGCGAGAAGGCGGCGCGCGAGAAGGCGATGTCCATCTCGTTGCAGACCTGCTGGAGGCCGGCCTGGATGACGGCGAGGGTGAGCGGGTCGGGCTCGCTCATGCCTGCACCCGGATGCGAAGATTGCCGATGGAGTCTACCACTGCATGGCAGCCCGGTTCCAGCACGGTCGTTGCGTCCGCCTGCTGCAGGATCGCCGGGCCTGCGATGCGGGCACCTTCCGGCAGGTTCTCCCGCTGCCAGACCGCGGCGCGGTGCCAGGCGCCCTCGGCGTAGAGCGGCCGATTGCCGATGCGCGCATCCTCGGCGCGCGGGTGCTTGCCGAGCAGCGCGCGCAGATCGAAGCCGCGCCGCTTGCCGATCACGCTCGTGTTGAGGTTCACCAGCACCGCGCGGATCTCCGGCATGCGGATCTGGAAGCGTGCGAAATAGCGGGCTTCGAAGGCGGCCTGGATCTCGGCGCGAGTCATCTGCGCGCGGGGCAGCGCGACACGGATCAGGTGCGTCTGGCCGCGGAACTGCATGTCCGCGGAATGCTGCACCACCGCTTGCTCGACCTCGCCCCGCTCGGCCAGCACGATGGCGAGCCCGCGCTCACGCTGCGCAGCCAGGGTGGCGGCGACCTCCTCCTTGGGTATGTCGTCAAGGCCGCGGTTGAGCGTGTTGACCAGATCCTGCCGCAGGTCCGCCACCAGGCAGCCGAGCGCATTGGTGAGGCCGGGACGCGCCGGCACCAGCACTTCGGGGATGCCGATCTCGCGCGCCAGCGCCACCGCATGCAGCGGCCCGGCGCCGCCGAAGGCGAACAGCACGAAGTCACGGGGGTCATGCCCCCTCGAGAGCGACACCATGCGGATCGCACCCGTCATGTGCACGTTCGCCAAGCGGATCGCAGCTTCCGCCGCCTGCTCGACCGAGAGGCCGAGTGGGTCGCCGATCTCCCGCGCGAAGGCTTCGCGGATGCGTGCCATCGGCACGGCATCGCGCACCGCGAGCAGGCGTTCCGGATCGAGCCGGCCGAGCACCAGGTTGGCGTCCGTGATGGTCGGCCATGCGCCGCCGCGACCGTAGCAGATCGGGCCCGGGTCACTGCCGGCGCTCTCGGGACCGACGCGCAGCATCCCGGCGCGATCCAGCCCGGCAATGGAGCCGCCGCCGGCGCCGACGGTGCGCACATCCACCATCGGCAGATGGATCGGCAGGCCATAGGCGATCGAGAGCTCCGCGGAGACTTCCGGCACCCCGCCCGCGATCAGCGCGACATCGGTGGAGGTGCCGCCCATGTCGTAGGTGATCGCGTTCTTCAGGCCGCTCTGCGCCAGTGTCGCAGCCGCCGCCATGACGCCGGAAGCGGGGCCGGACATCACCGTCTTGGCCGCTTCCTTCGCCACCAGCCGCGCCGGCACGGTGCCGCCATTGCCGTTCATCACCAGAAGGTCGCGCCGGTGGCCACGCGTGGCGAGCTGTTCCTGCAGGCGATGCAGGTAGCGATCGAGCACCGGCTGCACGGCGGCATTCACGGACGCCGTGGTGCCGCGTTCATACTCGCGGAACTCCGACAGCAATTCGTGGCCGAGCGTTACGTAGGCGTTCGGCCAGATGGCCTGCGCGATCTCGCCCGCACGGCGTTCATGTGTGGGGTTGGCATAGGCGTGCAGGAAATGGATGACGAGCGCCTCGCAGCCCGCCACCAACAGCGCGCGGACTTCCCGCTCCACCGCTTGCTCGTCGAGCGGCATCAGAACGGCGCCGCGCGCGTCCATCCGCTCCGCCACCTCCCGCCGCAGCTCGCGCGGCACCAACGGCTCGAAGCTGCCGGTCAGGCCGTAGGGATGCGGCCGCGTGCGGCGGCCGAGCTCGAGCACGTCGCGGAATCCCTGCGTGGTGATCAGCCCGACGCGGGCCAGCTTGCGCTCCAGCACGGCATTCGTGGTGGCCGTGGTGCCGTGGATGATCAGGTCGAGCGAGGCGGGATCGCTGCCTGCCGCCTCGATCGCCGCCAGCACGCCATCGGCCTGGTTGGACGCGGTCGTCGGCACCTTGGCCAGGCGGACGCTGCCATCCGCCTCCTGCAGCAGCAGGTCGGTGAAGGTACCGCCGACATCGATGCCCGCCACGCGCCGCATGCGTCACACCGTCAACCAGGCTTCGCGGACCTGCTCATCCGCTTCCAGCGCCGCCATCGTGCCGGCGTAGCGGATCTCGCCCTTCTCGATGACATAGGCGCGATCGGCGACGGCGGCGGCGAAATCCAGGTTCTGCTCGGAGAGCAGCACGGCGATGCCCTCCTGCTTCATGCGCAGCACTGCCTCGGCCATCTGCTCGACGATCACCGGCGCGAGGCCCTCAGATGGTTCGTCAAGCAGCACGGCGTCCGGGTTGCCCATCAGCGTGCGCGCGATGGTCAACATCTGCTGTTCGCCGCCCGACATCGCCGCGGCGCGGCGGCTGCGCATCTCGGCCAGATTGGGAAAGACGGCGAAGAGCCTCTCCGGCGTCCAGGCGGCACGCCCTTCGCGTGGCGCGCGCCGGCCGACCTCCAGGTTCTCGAACACCGTCAGGTCGGTGAAGATGCGCCGGTCCTCGGGCACGTAGCCGAGGCCGAGGCGCGCGATGCGGAAGGGCGCGAGGCCGGCGATGTCCTGCCCGGCGAAGCGCACACGGCCGCTGCGCGGCGGCAGCAGGCCCATGATGGCCTTCAGCGTGGTGGATTTGCCGGCACCGTTGCGGCCCATCAGCGCCGCCACTTCGCCGCGGCCGAGCGAAAGCGAGACGCCGAACAGCACTTCCGCCGGGCCGTATCCGGCCGTCAGTCGCTCGACCTCCAGCACCGGGTCAGCCATGCGCAACCTTCCGCGCGCGCAGGGCGGCGCGATGGCCGGTGGTGCCGAGATAGACGCGCTTGACCTGCTCGTCGGCGCGGACCTGTTCCGGCGTGCCGGCGGCGATGATCTCGCCGCGCACGAGCACCAGGATGCGGTCGGCATGGGCGAAGACCGCGTCCATGTCGTGCTCGGTGAACAGCACGCCGATCCGCTGCTCCCGCGCGATGCCGGCGGTCAGGCCCATCAGTGCGGCGCGTTCCCGCGGCGCCATGCCGGCGGTCGGCTCGTCCATCAGCAGCAGGCGCGGCGCGGCGGCGAGCGCGATGGCAAGCTCCACGCGCTTCACGTCGCCATAGGCAAGCTCGCCGATCGGCCGGTCCGCCTCGGCGCGCATCCCGACGCGGTCGAGCAGGGCGAGCGCATCCTCGCGGTAGAGCGCATCGGCACGCGCGATCATGTCGCGCGTGCGGCCGGCATGGGCGATCAGCGCCATCTGCACGTTGCCGGCGACGGACATGGACAGGAAGGTCTGCGCCACCTGGAAGGTGCGGCCGACACCCATCCGGCAGACCGCGCGCGGCGGCATGCCGGTGATGTCCTGGCCCGCCAGCATCACATGGCCGCTGTCGGGCCGGAGCTGTCCGCCGACCATGTTGAAGGTGGTGGATTTGCCCGCGCCGTTCGGCCCGATGATCGCCAGCATCTCGCCCGCGGCCAGCGCGAAGGAAACGTCGCGCGCCGCAACCACGCCGCCGAACCGCTTGTTCAGTGCCTCGGCAGCGAGCAGCGTCATGCGCGCGAGGCCTCCGGGCTGCGACGCAGCGCGCCATAGGCGCCACCGAGGCCGCGCGGGAAGATCAGCACCAGCGCGATGATCGAGGCGCCGAGGAAGAAGCGCCAGAAATCGGTGAGCGGCATGAAGACGTCCTTGATACTGTGGAATGCCGCCGCGCCGATCAGCGGTCCCATCACCGTCTGGATGCCGCCGAGCAGGATCATCGCCAGGAAATCCACCGAGACCGGCACGCCGAGCAGCGTGGGATCTATCGAGCCCTTCGAGAAGGCGTAGAGCCCGCCTGCCAGGCCGGCCGCGCTGCCGGCGAGCGTGAAGCCGAGCCAGCGATGCGTGCGCACATCCACGCCGATCGCATCCGCACGCTGTTCGGAATCGCGCGCCGCGCGCAGCGTCGCGCCGAAGGGTGCGTAGACCACATGGCGCAGCGCGAGGATGGCGGCGATCGCGCAGGTTGCCACCAAGTAGAAATACACCTGGCGCGAGGCGGCCCATGCGGAGGGCCAGACGCCGACCACGCCGTTGTCGCCGCCGGTCACCTCCACCCATTGAAAGCAGACCGCATAGGCGATCTGCGCGAAGGCCAGCGTCAGCATCGCCAGGTAGATGCCGGAGAGCCGAACCACGAAGAAGCCGAACAGCGCCGCGAACAGCCCGCCGGCGAGCGGGGCGGCGATCAGCGCAGGTTCCATCGCCACGCCGAGCCGCGTGACCAGCAGCCCCGCGGCATAGGCCCCCAGCCCGAAATAGGCGGCATGGCCGAAGCTGACGATGCCGCCATTGCCGACCAGGAAGTTCAGCGAGAAGGCGGCCAGCGCGAAGACCAGCACCTCGGTCGCGACCTTCAGCGCATAGGCGTCGCCGAACAGCGGCAGGGCCAGCGTCGCGCCGATCGCCAGCAGGAGGAGCACGCGCTCCACCGCCCCGAAGCCGCGCGGATGCAGGATGCCTTCCGGCAGCGCCGCGCGGCCCGCGGCGGGCTCCGGCCGGCCGAGCAGGCCCCAGGGCTTCACGACCAGCACCACGGCCATCAGCAGGAACACCAGCACCAGCGTGATCTTCGGGAAGATCAGCACGCCGAAGGCCTGCAACTGGCCGATCAGCACCGCGGCGAGGAAGGCGCCGGTCACGCTGCCCATGCCGCCGATCACAGTCACGACGAAGACCTCCGTGATGATGGAGAGGTCCATCTGCGCCGAGGCGGAGACGCGCGGGATCTGCAACGCGCCACCAAGCCCCGCGAGAAAGGCGCCGAGGAACAGGGTGCCGGTGAACAGCATGGCCTGGTTCACACCTAGCGCGCCGACCATCTCGCGGTCGCGCGTCGCGGCGCGGATCAGGATGCCGAAGCGCGTGCGGTGCATCAGCAGCCAGAGAAGGCCGAGCACCGCAGGCCCGACGAAGATCAAGAACAGCTCATAGGCCGGGAAGCGCTGGTCCAGGATGTACACGCCATGCCGGAGACCCGGCGCGCGCGGGCCGGTGATGTCCACCGGGCCCCAGATCCACAGCACCGCATCCTGCACCATCAGCACGACGCCGAAGGTGGCGAGCAGCTGGAACAGCTCCGGCACCTTGTAGATGCGGCGCAGCAGCAGCAGCTCCATCGCCACGCCGAGCAGGCCGACCGCCAGCGCGCTGACCAGCACGCCGACGAAGAACAGCCATGGCGAGCGGTCCAGCTCCAGCATCCAGGGCACCACCGTCACGGCGATGTAGGCGCCCAGCATGTAGAAGGAACCATGCGCGAAGTTCACGATGCGGGTGACGCCGAACACCAGCGTCAGCCCGGAGGCGATCACGAAGAGGGAGGAGGCGCTGGCCAGCCCCGACAGCGACTGAACCAGCAGGAGCGCAGGATCCACTAGACGTTCGGCCGCGCGGCCTGCACCTCGGCCTCGGGGAACAGGTAGTTCGCGCCATCGGCGTAGCGCGCGTTGCGCATCGTGCCGGTGCGGCCGCGCAGCACCGTCTCGCCGACCCAGGTGCCCATGGTGCCCTGGTGGTCCAGGCCGCGCATCGTCACGTTGCCGACGACCGTGTCGGTGCGGAGGTCCTTGAACGCATCCACCAGCGCTTCGTTGTCCAGCGTGTTCGCATTGTTGAGCAGGTTTGCGATCACCTCCACGGTGACGTAGCCGAGCAGGCTGCCCTTGCGCGGCGTATCATTGAAGCGCGCGCGATAGGCCTCGACATAGGCCTTGTGCGCGGGCCACTCCACCTGCTCCCAGGGATAGCCGGTGACGACCCAGCCCTCCGGGCATTCATCGCCGAGCGGGATCATGTATTCCGGCTCGCCGGTCAGCAGGCTGAGGACGAAGCGGCGCTCGAACAGGCCGCGCGTGTTGCCTTCGCGGACGAAGGCCGTCAGGTCGGCGCCGAACAGCACGTTGAAGATCGCATCGGGGCGGGCCTGCAGCAGCGCGCCGACGGTGGCGCCGGCGTCGATGCGGCCGAGCGCCGGGTATTGCTCCGCCACGATCTCCACGCCCGGGATGGCGCTGCCGATCAGCTTCTTGAAGTTGGCGGCGGCCGACTGGCCGTATTCGTAGTTCGGCGCGACGATCGCCCAGCGCTTCTGCGTCTTGCCGCGGGATGCCTCCACCAGCATGCGCGTCTGCATGTAGGTGGAGGGCCGCAGGCGAAAGGTGTAGCGGTTGCCCTGCGCCATGGTGATGGCATCCGTCAGCGGCTCGGTCGCCAGGAACAGGCGCTTGCGCTGGTTCGCCAGGTCCGACACGGCGAGGCCGACATTGGAGAGGAAGGTGCCTGCGATGAAGGCGACGTTCTCGCGCGTCAGCAGGTCCTCCGCCACGCGCACCGCGTCGCCCGGCGTCGCGCCGTCGTCGCGGAAGATGAATTCCAGCGGACGGCCGCCCATCACGCCGCCGTTGCGGTTGATGGTGTCGGCGGCCAGTTGCATTGCGTTCCGGTACGGCACCGAGAAGGCCGCCATGCGGCTGTAGGAATTGAGCTCGCCGATGCGTATCGGCGCGCCCTGCGCGGCCGCAGGGCGTATTGCGGCGATGGCCGAAGCGGCCAGGCTGCCGCCCGCCAGCAACGCGGCACGGCGGGAAAGCGGAACGATAGCCATGGACCTAGCCCCCTTGTTGTACTGCCCGGTAGCGCAGCATCACCGCGCCGGCGCGCGCGGTCCAGACCCCTTCGCTATTCAGCCGCCAGCCTGGCGGGGTCTATCTCCGCCAGTGGAACGTCGTAGGCCTGGTAGTCCTGCCAGAGCCGCGGCAGGTCGGCCCGGAACAGGCCGCGGGTGAGGCCGGCCGCGAGCCGCGGCACGGCATAGACCATCGCGTTGATCGAGGCGCCGGCGGGCCCGAAGGACATGGTGGTGGAGATGCCGAACAGGTGGATGTCGCGGATCCACGGCGTCTCCCCGGGCACACGCTCCTGGAAGGCGTAGTCGCCGGCGAGATAGGGGAACTCGCCGAGCCGCTCATCCGCTTCGGTCGCCGGCGGCGTGTAGCGGTCCGACCACCGCGCGATGTTGTGGCCGAAGCTGGCGAGCGTCGGCACGGCGTCGAACGCCATCCGGATGCCGGTGCCGCAGATCAGGTGATCGGCGGTGAAGGCACCGCGCGGCGTTGCGATCTCCACCTGCCCGTCGGGCGTGACGCGCGCATCGGTCCAGGGGCGGCCGACATGCATCGTGAAATTCGCAAAGCGCGCGCAGCGGTCCCAGGTATCCTGCGGGAAGGCCTCGCGCAGCCCAAGCACATGCGCCATGAAGCGCCAGCGCCATTCGTCCGGCATCTCGTGCAGGTGGCGGAGGAAGCCGGAGAAGGTCAGCCAGCGGTAAGGCTGCACCAGTTGCGGCTCGGCACGGCGGCAGAACAGGTGAACCTCGGTGGCGCCGTGCTCCAGCGCGGTTGCCGCGTTGTCGAAGGCCGAGGCGCCGGCGCCAAGCACGGCCACCACCTTGCCGCGCAGCGTGCTGAAATCCACCGCATCGGCGGCGTGTGCGCGCAGATGCGCGGGCAGGGCGGCGACGAACTCCGGCATCCACCAGCGGCCCGCATCCTCCTGGCCGGTGGCCAGTACCACCTTGCGCGCCAGCATCGGGCCGGCACTGGTCTCCACGCTGAGGCAGGGCAGGCCGTCATCGGTGCGCGCGGGCGTGATGCGCCCGGCCTCGACGCCGTTGCGGACGGGCACGCCAGTGATGCGGCGGAACCAGAGCAGGTAATCGCTCCATTTCTCCTTCGGAATCAGCTTGAGCTTCTCCCAATCCGCCGTGCCGAACTGCGCCTCGTGCCAGGCCTGGTATGTGAGGGAAGGGATGCCGAGATCCGGCCCGCTCTGGTCCTTCCAGCTGCGCAGGTTCGGCATGCGGGCGTAGGTCAGCCAGGGGCCTTCCCTGCCTGCTTCGGCACGATCGATCACCAGGATGTTGCGCACCTTCTCGCGCAGCAGCGCGAAGCCGGTGACCACGCCGCATTGCCCGCCGCCGACGATCAGCACATCGAGCACGGGCGCACCGCCGCTGGTCTTGGGCTGCAGCCATTCGAGGCGAGGATGGGCGATCAGCGCTAGGTCGCGTGCGGCATCCTTTTCCAACTCGGCGAGGGTTCTCGGGGCGGGCAAGGCGGGGTGCTCTCCGGTTGGATCGATGCCGATATGGGGGCGGGTTATGCAGCCGCCATGCCGCGCGGCGGCAATTCCATGCCGGCCTTCTCGGCCGCGGCGGCCCAGGTGGGGCCGAGGCGCAGATAGGCCGCTTCCTCCACCGGCACGAAGCGGCGCACCAGCAGCTGGTCGAGCAGGGTGCGTGAGGCCGCATCTTCATGCAGTGCCAGCAGCGCGGCGCGCAGCGGCCTGACGATGCGTTCCGGTGTTTCCGGCGCGGCGACCAGGAAGGGGATTGGCGCAACATCCGTGCTTTCCAGGATGCGCAGCCCTGCCACCCGCTCCGGCGCGTGGCGGCGCAGGAGGTCGTGCGCGAAGCCGTCCATCGGGCCGACCTCGCACCGCCCCTCCCGCACCGCGGCGGCGACGGCCATCGGCGTGACCAGCGGGCCGACAGCGCCGGCGAAGGGGAAGCGTGCCGCATATCGCAGCAGATGGTGCCTCGGCGCGTTGCAGCCGGAATGGCTGTGCGACACCGTCCAGCCGAGCCGCCCGCCGAAGGCATCCGGCAGCCGCCGGTAGGGCGCGTCCTCGCGCACCACGAAGTCGCTGAGATAGACCGGCTTCCCGACATAGCGCGACGGCGAGGGCAGGGGGGCGGCCAGTGGCACCGGGCGCGGCGCCGGGTCCATCGCCCAGGGCCAGCCGCACATGAAGACGCAGCCCATGTCCGGGCGCGCCCAGAGCTCCTCGATCGGTGCCGGCGCCTGGTGGATGAAGGGCGCGAGGGGGATGCCGGAAAGCGCCACGAGTCGGGCGAAGATCCCGTGCCAGGCCTCGCGCGCGGCGGGCGCGACGTCGTACATGCGGGAACAGGCGATCAGCTGCATGCCACGCAGCTTGCCATGCCGGCATGTTTCTTGCCACGCTTGGCCCATGCTGGAGACGGAACTCCCCCGGGCCGCCGCGCTGGCGCCGTCGCCGATCTGGTGGCGGCGGTGGGAGCTGCCGACCTGGGGCGTGGCGGTCGCGATCTATGCCAGCTGGTTCGTGCTGGTCTGGTTCCACGCCGCGATTCTCTGGCCGTTGCTGATGCTGGCGGGCGGCTATGTACTGGCCTGGCATTTCTCCCTGCAGCACGAGGCGATCCATGGCTGGCGCAGCATCCCGCGCTGGCTGCGGACGGCGTTGGTCTGGCCGCCGATCGGCGGCTGGTGGCCATTCGAGCTCTACAAGCGCAGCCACAGCGCACATCACCGCAACACGGTGCTGACCTACCCCGGCGAGGACACGGAAACCCAGTATCACCGCCAGGCGGACTGGTCGCAGTATTCACCGGCGTGGCGGGCCGTGCTGCTGGCCAACCAGACGCTGGCCGGGCGGCTGCTGATCGGGCCGTTCCTGCGGCTGCGCAAGCTGGTGCTGGTGGAATACGGCAAGCTTGCGCGGGGCGACTATTCGGACGTGCCGGCCTGGATCGGCTTCCTTGCGGGTCTTGCGGTGATCCTCTGGTTCGTCAGCGCCGTCGCCGGCATGCCGGTGTGGTACTACTACGTCGTGATGGTGCTGCCCGGCATCTCCATCGGCCTGCTGCGCGCCTTCACCGAGCATCGCTGGGGGCCGACGCCGGGCGAGCGCACCGCGAGCGTCGAGAGCAACTGGGTGTTCGGGCTGCTCTTCCTGTGGAACAACCTGCACATCGTGCACCACCTCTACCCGCAGATGCCGTGGTTCGAGATCCCCGGCTTCTGGCGACGCAACCGCGAGAAGCTGCTGGCGCATAACGGCCACTTCGTCTTCCGCGGCTATTTCGACATCGCGCGGCGCTGGCTGTTGAGGCCGGTCTTCGTGCCGGCGCATCCCGCGCGCTGAACGACACCAGGGAGAATGGGGGACACCATGAAGCGACGACACCTGATGGGCGCGGGCCTCGGCCTGACGCTGGCCGCACCGCTGGTGGCGAAGGCGCAGCAGCAATTCACCTTCCGCTGCCATTCCTTCTCCTCGCCCACCGCGCTCGACCACACGCTCCACCTGGATCGCTGGGCGGAGCGCGTGGCGCAGCAATCGCAGAACCGCATCAAGGTCGAGATGTACCCGGCGATGCAGCTCGGCGGGCAGCCGCGCGACCTGCCGCAGCAGCTCGAGGACGGCGTGGTGGACATGATCTGGACCGTCCCGGGCTTCACGCCCGGGCGTTTCATCGGCACGGAGGGCATCGAGATGCCCTTCATGAACACCGGCCTCTCCGCCTCGATGTCGGCGGCCGCCTATGAGTATGCGGCGAACAACCTGGCTGACAGCGAGTATCGCGGCATCAAGATCATCTCGATCCATTCCACCGACCGCGCACTGGTCCACACCAGCCGCAAGCCGGTCCGCACGCAGGACGATTTCAAGGGGCTGCGCCTGCGCGTCGCCGGCCGCTGGATCGGCGAGGCGGTGACCGCTCTTGGCGGCACGCCGGTCGGGATCCCGCTCGGCGGCGTCTATGAGGCGACGGCGCGCAACCAGGTGGACGGCTTCCTGATCAACTGGGCCATCACCCATCCCTTCCGCCTCTACGAGGTGGCGAAATACCACAGCGAGCCGGCCGGCACCGGCCTGTTCCAGGGCATGCTGCTGACGCTGATGAGCCAGCGCAGCTACAATCGCCTGCCCGCCGAGTTGAAGGCGGTGATCGATGCCAATTCCGGCGGCGGCCTCTCGCGCCAGCTCGGCGAGATCTGGGACACGCAGACCAAGCAGGCGGTGGATGCCGCGCGCGCCGCTGGCAACGAGATCATCGAGATCGGCCCTGAGGAGAAGGCGCGCTGGCGCAACGCCGTTGCGCCGGCCTACGAGGCCTGGATCGGCGAGATGAACCGCCGCGGTCGCAACGGGCGCGCGCTGTTCGACCAGATGACCGCGATCACCGCCCGCCACGGCCGCGCGTGAGCCTTGCGCGACTGCGCGGCGCCCTGACCGGCGCCGCGACGCTCGCCGCCCTGGTTGCGGGCGCGCTGTTGCTGGTGGCGGTCGGCGTCACCGTCGCCTCGGTGCTGCGTGGCGCGCTGCTGAACCAGCCGATCCTGGGCGACTCCGAGATCGTCGAGATGGCGCTCGGCGTCGCGGTCGCGCTCTGCCTGCCGCTCTGCGAGATGAAGGGCGCGCATGTGATGGTGGATTTCTTCACCCAGAAGCTGCCCGCGCGCGGTATCGCCGGGCTGGATGCCGTGATGCGCGCGGTGGCGGCGGCGGTGGTCGCGGTGCTGGCCTGGCGGCTTGCGGTCGGCGGCTTGAACATGTGGGACCGCGAGCGAGAGACGATGTTCCTGCTGATCCCGTATTGGTGGGGCTACGCCGCGGCGGGCCTCGGCATGGCGCTGTGGACGCTCTGCGCCGGATTCGTGGCGGTAGAGGCCGCGGCCAGGGCGCGCCACCCGGCATGAGCAACTTCGACATCGGGTTGCTGATGTTTGCGGCGGCGCTCGTTCTGATTGCGCTACGGATGCCGGTCGGCATCGCCATGCTGCTGGTCGGCGGGCTCGGCTATGCCGGCATCGCGGGATGGGATCCGCTGTTCGCGACCCTCAACACGCTCACCTTCAGCCGCTTCTCCTCCTACACGCTGTCGGTGATTCCGCTGTTCTTGCTGATGGGCGACTTTGCGACCAAAGGCGGCATGAACCGCGCGCTGTTCCGCTGCGCGCGCGCCTGGATGGGGCATTGGCGCGGCGGGCTGGCGGTGGCGACCATCGGCGGCTGTGCGGCCTTCGGCGCGATCTGCGGCTCCTCGCTGGCCACCGCCGCCACGATGAGCCAGGTGGCGTTCCCCGAGATGCGGCGGCACGGCTATTCGCCCGCGCTCGCCACCGGCACGCTGGCCGCCGGCGGCACGCTCGGCATCCTGATCCCGCCCTCGGTCATCCTCGTGATCTACGCGATCTACACCGAGCAGAGCATCGGCGCGATGTTCGTTGCCGCCGTCATCCCCGGCCTGCTCGCCACCGCCGGCTACATGCTGGTGGTGAGCCTCTATGCCCGGCTCGCGCCGCAGGCGGCACCGCCCGCCGAGCGGCTGCCCTTCGGCGACAGGCTCCGCGCGACGGCCGATGTCTGGCCGGTGATGCTGGTCTTCGTCGTGGTGATCACGGGCATCTATGGCGGCTGGTTCAGCGCCACCGAAGGGGCGGCGATCGGCGCCGCCGCGGTCGGGATCCTGGCCGTCGCGCTCGGCGGCATGCGCTGGCAGGGACTGAAGGAGAGCCTGCTCTCGACGGCCGTGACGACCGGCCTGATCTTCCTGGTGCTGCTGGGCGCCGAGCTGTTCAGCGCGGCGCTCGCGCTCTCCCGCCTGCCGGCCGAGCTTTCCGCCGCGGTGGCGGGGCTGGCGGTGCCGCCACTGGCGGTGCTGCTGGTGGTGCTGCTGATCTACTTCCTGCTCGGCTGCTTCATGGAGAGCCTGGCGATGGTGCTCCTCACCCTGCCGATCTTCGTGCCCCTGATGCTCAGTCTCGATTTCGGCCTGGACCAGACGCAGGTGCTGGTCTGGTTCGGCATCCTGGTGCTGATGAGCGTGGAGGTCGGCATGATCAGCCCGCCCTTCGGCCTCAACCTGTTCGTCATCAACGCGATGGCGAAGGACGTGCCGATGGGCGAGACCTATCGTGGCGTGCTCGGTTTCGTCGGCAGCGACTTCGCGCGCATCCTGCTGCTGGCCCTGTTCCCTGCGCTCAGCCTCTGGCTGCCTGGCCTGTGGTAGCGGGGGGCGGCCCGTTTGACCTCCGCGCCGGGTAGCGCCACATCTCCACCATGGCCGAGATGCTGCACGTCCCCACCCACCTTACCACGGCGAATGCCGATTTCTCGCAGGCGCTGGCCTTCGTGGACGGCCAAGTGGTGCCGCTCGGCGAGGCGCGCATCCCGGTGCGCGACCTCGGCCTGATGTATGCGGACATGACCTACGACGTGGTGCACAGCTGGAAGGGCGGCTTCTTCCGGCTGGAGGACCATCTCGACCGCTTCCTCGCCTCCTGCGCGGGGCTGCGGCTGGATCCCGGCATGACGCGCGAGCAACTGCGGCGGCTTCTGGCCGGGCTGCTCCGCCGCAGCTTGCTGCCCGACACGCTGGTCTACTTCGCCTGCACGCGCGGCACCGCGGTGCCCGGCACGCGGGACCCGGCGAAGCACAATGCGCACCGCTTCTTCGCCACCGTCACGCCGCTGATCCTGCGCGGCCAGCCGGAGGAGATGCGGCGCGGCCTGCATGCCATGATCGTCCGGGGCGTGCCGCGCATCGCCGCCGATTCGGTGAATCCGCACTGGAAGAACACCCATTGGGGCGACTTCCATCGCGGCACCTTCGCCGCCAAGGACGCCGGATACGACGTCGCCGTGCTGCTTGGCCCGGATGGCGCAGTGGCGGAGGCGCCGGGCTTCAACGTCGTCGCGGTGCTGGATGGTGGCCTGGTCTCGCCGGAAGCCAACGTGCTGCCCGGCATCTCCTGCCGCACCATGTTCGAGATCGCATGCGACCTCGGCATCCCTGCCCGGTACGGCCGGCTGATGCCGGAGGATCTGGCGCGGGCGGAGGAGGTGTTCCTCACCGCCACCTCCTGCGGCCTGTTCCCGGTGACGCGGCTGGATGGAGCGAAGGTCGGTCGAGGCGCGCATGCAGGCGTGCCGGGACCGATCACGACGCGCTTGCTCAATACCTACTACGACAGGAAGAATGCGGGCTGGCACATCACGCCGGCGGCGAGCATCCCGCCGCCCGATATGCCCTGGGAGGCACCACGATGAAAAGAATTCTCGTCCTGCTGGCCGCGCTGGCCCTCTGCGCCACGCCGGCGATGGCGCAGCGCGAGCTGACCATCGTGGCCGGCGGCGGCGCGCTGCAGGGCCATATGCGCACCACGCTGTTCCAGAGCTTCACGCAGCAGACCGGAATCCCGGTGCGCGATGCCTCCTACGACTACAACGTGGGTCCCATCCGCGCGATGGTGCAGGCCAACAACGTCACCTGGGACGTCGTGATGGTGGAGGCGCCGGACCTGATCCGCGGCTGCGAGGACGGCATCTTCGAGCGCATGGACTGGTCCGTCGTGGATCGCGGGAAGTTCCTGCCGGGCGGCACCACCACCTGCGGGGCAGGGGCGATCGGCTGGGGCGTCTCCCTCTTCCGCGACCTCAATCGCCATCCCACCGGCCCGTCCAGCTGGCAGGAATTCTTCGACGTGCAGCGCTTCCCGGGCCGCCGCGCACTGCGCCGCGGCGCGCGGATGACGCTGGAGATCGCGCTGATGGGCGACGGCGTGCCCGCGGCCGATGTCTATCGGGTCCTGGCGACGCCGGAGGGCCAGCGCCGCGCCTTCGCCGCGCTGGACCGCATCCGCCCGCACCTCACCTTCTGGACCGGCGGCCAGCAGCCGCTCGAGTTGGTCAATGCCGGCGAGGTCGCCTATGCCGCGGGGTACACCGGGCGCACGGCGACGGCCATCCGCAATGGCGCGAAGCTCGACCTGAACTGGGACACGCTGCTGTTCGCCTATGATTATTGGGCGGTGGTGCGCGGCACGCCGCACCGGGCCGCGGCGATGCGGCTGGTCGAGCACATCACAAACCCCGAACCGCTGCGCGCGCTGGCGCAGCTCTGGGCGATCAACCCGGTGACCGCGGCCGTGGCGAACGATCCGGCGATCCGCGAACGCAACCCGCTGATGATGAGCAACCACCAGGATCGCGGGTTGCAGATCAACACCGAGTTCTGGCTCGACCAGGGGCCGGATCTCGAGCAGCGCTTCGCGGCATGGCTTAACCGCTGAGCCGGCAGAAGCTCCTGGCGGCGGCGCTGCTGGCGCCGCTGCTGCTGCTGCTCGGTGGCGCCTTCTTCCTGCCGGTCGGCAACACCCTGCTGACGGCGGTGACCGACCGCGAGGTGGCCGAGACCATGCCGCGTCTGCGCGCTGCGCTCGCCGGCTGGGATGGGCAGGGCCTGCCGCCCGAAGCCGCCTTCGCCGCCCTGGCGGAGGAAGCAGGCGCTGCGCTGGAAGAGCGCCGAATCGGCGCGCTTGCGCAGCGCCTCAACTTCGAGCAGAGCGGCATGCGCGCCCTGCTGCTGCGCACCGCGCGCGCCAGCGACAGGCTTACCGCGCCCTATGCGGAGAGCCTGCCCGCGCTTGATCCGCGCTGGGCGGACCCGCAGGTCTGGAAGCTGCTGCAGCGCGCTGGCGGCCCCTTCACATCGCTCTACCTGCTGCGGGCGCTGGACCTGACGCGGACGCCGGACGGCGAGGTCCGCCCGGTGGAGCCGGACCGGGCGCTGTTCATCACCTTGTTCCTGCGCACGCTCTGGGTCAGCGTGATCGTCACCGCTGCCTGCGTGCTGCTGGGCTGGCCGGTGGCGGCGGCGATCGCCTCGCTCCGGCCGCCCTGGTCCTCGATCGGGCTGCTGCTGGTGCTCGTTCCCTTCTGGTCCTCGGTGCTCGTGCGCAGCACCGCCTGGTTCGCGCTGCTGCAGCGCGAGGGCCCGATCAACGATGCGCTGGTCTTCCTCGGCTTGGTGGAGGCGCCGGTGCAGCTGGTCGGCACGCGCATCGCGGTGCTGCTGTCCACCGTACATGTGCTGCTGCCGGTGGCCATCCTGCCGATGGTGGGCGTGATGGCGCGGCTCGATCCGCGCCACCTGCAGGCGGCGGCCTCGCTCGGTGCCGGGCCCTGGCTGCGCTTCCGCCGCGTCTGGCTGCCGCTGTCGCTGCCAGGCGTGCTGGCGGGCGGGGCGATGACCTTCCTGCTCGCCGTCGGCTTCTACATCACGCCGGCGCTGCTGGGCGGGGAACGTGACCAGATGGTCGCCTGGTTCATCGCGCAGTTCCTGAATCGCGACGTGAACTGGGGGATGGCGGCGGCGCTGTCGGTGTATCTGCTGGCTATGGCGGGCGCCGTGGTGGCGCTGCTGCGCGTGCTGACCGGCGGCACGCCCGTGGGTGCGCGCGTCTGATGCCGGGGATGCGTGCATCGCCGCTGCTGCTGGTGGTGGCCGGGCTAGTGCTCGCTTTCCTGATGCTGCCGATGCTGGCGGTGCTGGTTCTCTCCTTCTCGCCGACCGAGGTGCTGAGCTTCCCGCCGCGCAGTCTTTCGCTGCGCTGGTATGCGGATTTCTTCGCCGATGACCGCTGGGTGCTGGCCACGCGGAACAGCCTGGTGGTCGGTGCGGCGACGATGTGCGTGGCGACCGTGCTCGGCACCGCGGCGGCGCTCGGCCTGCATCTCGGGCAGTTCCGCGGCCGCGCTGTGCTGCTCGGGCTGCTGACGCTGCCGATGGTCACGCCCTTCATCGTCACCGCGGCCTCGATGTTCTTTGCCTTCTCGCTGGTGGGGCTGTCAGGCACCTTGCCGGGCCTGGTGCTGGGCCACACGGTCGTGGCGGTGCCCTTCGTGCTGGTCTCGGTGCTGGCGAGTCTTGCCACCTTCGATCCGAACCTGCTGCGCGCGGCCGCCTCGCTCGGCGCGCCACCCTGGATGGCATTCAGCCGCGTGCTGCTGCCGCGCATCTGGCCGGGCGTGGCCGCGGGCGCGGTCTTCGCCTTCGCCACCTCGCTCGACGAGTTCGTCATCACGCTGTTCCTGGCGGGGCCGGGCCAGTTCACCCTGCCGCGCCAGATGTATGCGAACGTCCGCGAATACATGACGCCGACGATCCTCTCGGCGGCCAGCCTGCTGTTCCTCGCTTCGCTCGCGCTGCTGCTGGTGACGGAGGCGCTGCGGAGGCGCTGACCGGTCAGCGGATCAGCACGACCGCCTCGATCTCCACCGCGATGCCCCGCGGCAGGCTGCCCATGCCCACCGCCGAGCGTGCCGGGCGGCCGTGGTCGCCGAGCACCTCGACGAACAGGTCCGTGCAGCCGTTGATCACCTCCGGCTGGTCGCCGAACTCCGGCGTGGCGCGCACCATGCCGAGCACCTTCAGGATGGTGTCCACCCGGTCGAGCGTGCCGAGCGCCGTGCGCATGTTGGCCAGCAGGTTCAGCCCGCAAAGCCGCGCCGCCTCGTATCCCGCCTTCACGTCGAGATCGGCGCCGAGCACGCCGGTGATGGAGCTGCCATCCGCCCGCCGCGGTCCGACGCCGGAGAGGAACAGCAGCCCGGCGCCGATGCGCCAGGGCACATAGTTGGCGAGCGGTGCGGGCGGGCTCGGCAACGCGATACCAAGCTCGGCAAGGCGCTTCTCGGCGGACATCGCGGACCTCCATTGTCGCTGCCGCCAGTCTGCCCGAGGTGGTGGTGTCCCGTCAGCCCTCGACCCGCAGAATCCCGCTGCCTTCCAGCGTGAAGCGCCCGGCGCCGGGGCGGGCAGCGAAGACCTCGATGGGGTGGAACAGATAGAGCCAGGGCGGGTTGGCCTGCAGGCGCCGCAGCACCGCGCCATAGGCCGCCTCGCGCGCGTCATCCTCCACTGAGCGGTTGGCCGCTGCGATCAGGCGCTGCACTTCCTCGTCATGATAGCCCTGCCACCACACGGCCTCGTTGACGGAGGAGACCTTGTCGTCCAGCACGCGGAAGGTGGAGTGCGGCGAGCTGTCGAAGATGGCGACGTCACCGATCTGCTTGCGCCCGACCTCGCGCGCATATTCAGGGCGGTCGGGCTGTTCCTCGATGCGGCTGGGGAGGCCAATCCGCGCGAGTGCATCCGCCACTGCCTGGGTGATCAGCCGCGCCTTCTCTGGCAGTTCCAGCGGCGTGCGCAGATGGATCGGGCCAGCCGTGCCGGCCTCTTCGAACAGCCGCTTCGCGCGCTCCGGGTCATAGGCGATCGGCGACAGCGCGGCTTCCCGCGCGCCCAGGTGCAGCGGGCTGACCACGGTGGCGGAGAGCGCGCCGAGGCCGTGGAACAACCCGTCCAGGATCGCGTGGCGGTCCACCGCATGGTTGATCGCCAGCCGCACCGCCGGATGCGCGAAGGCGCCCGCGAAGCAGTTCAGGTAATGCATGACGGAGAGCGTGCTGACCGCGCGCCCCCATGCGAAGGCGTCCTCGAAGCGTGGCCCGTGCTCCAGCTTCTCAAGCTGCATCGCTGCATCGGCGTCGCCAGCGTTCAACGCCGCCATCCGCGCGGCGGCGTCGGGGATGGCGCGGAAGGTGATGCGTTCTGGCCCGGGCGTGTCGCCCACGCGGGAAAGCTCGGCGAAATCGTCCTGCGCGAAGCCCGTCACGCGATACGGCCCGGTGCCAAGCACTGGGGCGCCGGACGCATCCTCGCGGCAGATGAAGAATTCCGAGAAGATGTCGAGGATATCGGCGAAGGGCTCCGGATTCTCCACAAGCAATGTGGTGCGCGTCGGCGCCGAGAGCGTCGCCTGCGCCAGGTAGCGGCTGTACGACCACTTCATCCCGAACATGTCCACCGAGCCTAGGATGCCTTGGATCATCGCCAGGACGTCCTCGGCCAGGCAGGGCTTGCCGTCGTGGAATACGGCGCCCTCGCGCAGGTGGAACAGCCAGCGCCTGCCGCCCGCGCCCACCTCCCACCGCGCGAACAGGGCGGGCATTACGCGGCCGCCTTCGGTCCATCGTACCAGGGGTTCGAACACCAGCGTCTTGAGCGTGAGGACGCTGGTGTCGTCGGTGACGCGCCCGCTCGGCAGGAAGCGGCACTTCTCCGCCGCGATCGTCAGGCGCCGCATGGTCAGGCCGGTTCGATCCTCGACAGGATCGGCGCCCATTTCCGCTCCTCGGCCTGCATGAAGGCGAGGTGCTGCGCACCGCTTGAGGGGATCACGTCCACACCGAATTTCTGCGCGAACTCGGCGCGGTTCTGCGCATTGGCGAAGACCTTGTCGAAGCCTTCGCGGATCCGCGCGACGGCATCCGCTGGAATGCCCTTCGGCGCGAACAGCCCCATCCAGGAGATCACGCTGAAGCCGGGGACGCCGGCCTCGGCAACGGTCGGCAGCTCGGGAAGCGATGCGTTGCGCGTATCGCCGGTCACCGCCAGGCCGCGCCACTGGTTGGCGCGGATCGGCTGGACCGAGGTGACGAGGGTGTTGAACATCAGCTGCACATTGCCGTTGGTCAGGTCCGCGCGCGCCAGCGCGTCGCCGCGGTAGGACACATGCACCATCTGAGTGCCGGTCATGCTCATGAACAGCTCGCCCGAGAGGTGGATCGAGCCGCCGGCGCCGGCCGAGGCGAAGTTCACCTTGCCCGGATTGGCCTTCAGGTGGGCGATCAGCTCCGGCACCGTCCGCGCCGGCACCGAGGGATGCACCACCAGCACGTTCGGCGAGGAGAACATCAGCCCGAGCGTGTCGAAGTCGCGCTCCCAGCGGAACGGCGTGTCCCTGATCAGGTAGCGCGTGTTGATGATGTTCGGCCCGGTGGCGAGCAGCGTGTAGCCATCGGCCGCGCTGCGCGCCGCGGCATCCACGCCGATGTTGCCGCCCGCGCCGGCGCGGTTGTCCACCACGACGCGCTGCGGCATCTCGCGCGAAAGCGCGTCGGCGAAGGCGCGCGCCTGGTTGTCGGTGCCGCCGCCCGGCGGGAAGGGCACGATGATGCGGATCGGCTTGTCCGGGAAGCCGCCCTGCCCGAGCGCGGGCAGCGGCAGCAGTATCGTGGCGCCGGCCATCAGGCCACGGCGGGTAGTCTTGGATTGCATCTCTTCTCTCCCAGCTGTCGCCCATACTCTCATGCAGGGCGCGGCCGGGTGCAACAATCCGCTTGCGTCCCCAGTGTCTCAGTCTGGCCGCCGGCGCCGCGGCTTGCCGCGCCGGTCTAGGCCGAACCGAGACACGCCCCGTCAGGGGCGGGCGACGCGGTCGGCCATCTCGGCGTCACGATCGCCGATCGGGCGTTCCGGCCCGGTGGTGGTGTCCCGAGCGGTCTGATGCTCCATCTCGGCATTCAGTTCGGCGCCGAACAGCACCACGGCGGCGGAAATCCAGATCCAGGTCATGAAGCCGATCACCGCGCCGAGCGAGCCGTAGGTTTCGTTGTAGCTGCCGAAATTGGCCACGTACCAGGAGAAGCCGAGCGAAGCGAGCAGCCACATCACGGAGGCCACCACGCTGCCCCAGCTCACCCATTGCCACCGCGCCGTCTCCCGGCTCGGCCCGTAGCGGTAGAGCGCGGCCAGCACCAGCGCCACCGCCACCGCCAGCAGCGGCCAGCGCCCGACATGCAGCAGCCACTCGACCGTGGTGCCGAGGCCGAGATAGCCGAGCACCACCGGCAGCACGAGCACGGCGGCCATCGCCAGCACGGCGAAAAGCAGGAAGCCCAGCGTGAAGGCGAGGGTGACCAGGGTGCGCTTCACGAAGCCGCGCTTCTCCTCCTCCTCGTAGATGACGTTGAGCGAGTCGAAGACGGCCTTCGTGGCGGCGTTGGCGCTCCACAGCGACACCAGCAGGCCGAGCGCAACGCCGAAGCCAAGCGTGCCACCCGGCTGGCTCGCCACGCGCGTGACCTGTTCCTCGATGATCTGCATCCCGCCGCCCGGCACCACCCCGGACAGCGCCTGCACCTGCTGCTGCACCGTCTCGGGGTTGGCGACCAGGCCGTAGATCGAAACCAGCGCCGCGATGGCCGGGAACAGCGCCAACAGCGTGTAGAAGGTGATGCCCGCCGCCTCCGTCAGCAGCCGGTCGTTGCCCGCCTCCTTCATGGTGCGCTTCAGGATCTGCCACCAGCCGCGGCCGGGGATCTCCTGCGGCTGTGCGGCATCGTGGCCGAGTGCGGCGTGCCGCTGGCCAAGCCGCCGCCGCCGCCGCCCCACCGCGCGCAGCGGTGCCTTGGAGTGGGCTGAGCCCTGCTGCTGCCGCGCGGCGCCGACGGCCAGCCAGCCCGCCATCGCGGCGGCGAGGACCATCCAAGGCGTGGGGGGGCCAGGGTTCCGGGCCATGTCGTGTCTCCCGCAAGGCATGCGTCGCGGGGGGGCTCCCGCGCTGCGTCTGTCGCGGGGCGCAACGCGGCGGAGCGGCAATGGTGCCGCGACATGAAGCCCCGCGGCCCCCCGGGCGTTGCCACAGGATGCAAGACACCCTCGATGCGCTGGTGATCGGCGGCGGCCCGGCGGGCATGACCGCGGCGCTTTACCTCGCCCGCTTCCGCCGGCGCGTGGCGCTGGCCGATGCCGGCGAGCCGCGCGCCGCCTGGATCCCGGCCAGCCACAATATCCCCTTCTTCGCCGAGGGCATTCCCGGCCCGGAGATCCTGGCCCGCCAGCGGGAGCACCTGGCGCGCTACGGCGTGCCGGTCATCGCTGCCCGCATCGCGAGGCTGGAGCGCGACGCCGAGGGCTTCGTCGCCACGCCCGAGCAGCACGTGCCGATCCGCGCGCGGAACGTGGTGCTCGCGACCGGCGCGGTGGATGTGGAGCCCGCCTTGCCGGACCTGCCGGACGCGGTGCGGCGCGGCCTGGTGCGCTACTGTCCGATCTGCGACGGATTCGAGAGCCGCGACCGGCGCATCGCCGTGATCGGCCATGGCGCGCGCGGCGCTGGCGAGGCGCTGTTCATCGCGCGCAGCTATTCCGAGGACGTGACGCTGCTCACGCTCGGCCAGCCGATGGAACTCGATGGCGCTCTGCGTGCGCGGCTGGATCGCCACCGCGTGCGCATCGAGGAACGGCCGGTGATCGGCCTCGACGTCCAGGGCGGGCGCATCGCCGCGGTGCGCGTGGACGAGGCGGAACTGCGCTTCGAGATCCTCTATTCCGCCCTCGGCCTGCGCTACCGAACCAGCCTGGCCGAGGCGCTCGGCGCCGTGCAGGAGCCGAACGGCTCGCTGCGCGTGGATGCCGGCATGATGACCAGCGTGCCGGGCCTCTATGCCGCGGGCGACATCGTGGCGGGGCTCGACCAGATCGTGGTCGGCATGGGCCATGCGGCGATCGCGGCCACGCGCATCCACAATGCCTGCGCCGCGGACCGCGAGCAGGAGGGATAGAGCGGATCGCCGGAGGCGTGAAAGCCCGGAGGCGTGAATCCGCTCTACAAACCGCCGCAGCGCCGTTCAGCCGCGGATCACCGTCCGGATGGCGAAGCTTGACTGGATGCGCGCCACGCCCGGCATGCGCGACAGCGCCTCCTTGTGGATGCGCTCGTAATCGGCGGCATCGCGCGCCTCCACGCGCAGCAGGTAGTCGGACATGCCGGTCATCAGGTGGCACTCGCGCACCTCGGGGCACTTCCGCACCGCGTCCTCGAAGCGGCGGAGATGCTCGTCCGTCTGGCGTTCCAGTGTGATCTGGACGATCACGGTGACGCTGTCGCGTGCCGGCGGTTCCTCCACCACCACGGTGTAGCCGCGGATGGTCCCCTGGCGCTCCAGCAGCCGCAGCCGGCGAAGGCAGGCGGAGGGCGAGAGGCCCACCGCCTCGGCCAGCGCGGCGTTGGGCATGCGGCCGTCGCGGCGGAGTTCGCGGATGATCGCGCGGTCGAGCTCATCCATGCGGCAGATCCTGCGGAAAGACGCAATATTCTGCGACAACCTGGGTCATTCCGCCATCCCATGCGCCGGATCCGCCGGAAATTCGCCGATCGCTGCGGCTATGCTGCCGGCGTTCCGTTGGTGGGAGCGTTGCGATGCGGGTCCTGGTTCTCGGTTCCGGCGTGGTCGGCGTGGCGAGCGCCTGGTACTTGGCGCGCGCCGGCCACGAGGTGACGGTGCTGGACCGCCAGCCCGCGCCGGGGATGGAGACCAGCTTCGCCAATGCCGGCCAGGTCTCCCCCGGCTATTCGGCGCCCTGGGCCGGCCCCGGCATCCCGGTGAAGGCGCTGAAATGGCTGATGATGCGCCACCGCCCGCTGGTGCTGTGGCCGCAGCTCGATGGCGGGCTGTACCGCTGGCTCGGCCAGATGCTGGCGAACTGCACCGAGGCCGCCTACGGCGTGAACAAGGCGCGCATGGTGCGGCTGGCCGAGTTCTCCCGCGATTGCCTGAAGGAACTGCGCGCCGAGACCGGCATCGCCTATGACGAGCGCACCAGGGGCACGCTGCAGCTGTTCCGCACCCAGAAGCAGCTCGACGCGGTCGGGGCCGATGTCGAGGTGCTGAAGGCGTTCGGCGTGCGGCACAGCCTGCTCGACGCCGCCGGTTGCGTCGGTGCGGAGCCGGCGCTTGGCCTGGTGCCCGGGAAGTTCGTCGGCGGGCTGCAGCTGCCGGGCGACGAGACGGGCGACGCCTTCCTGTTCACCCAGCGGCTTGCCGCGCTGGCGGCGAATGCCGGCGTCACCTTCCGCCACGGCGTCACGATCAATGCGCTGACCACCGAGGCCGGCGCCGTCACCGGCGTCGAGACCAGCGCCGGACGCTTCACAGCGGATCGCTATGTGGTGGCGATGGGCAGCTACACGCCGGCGCTGCTGAAGCCATTGGCCGTGCATGTGCCGGTCTATCCCGTGAAGGGCTATTCCCTGACGCTGCCGGTCACCGAGGAAGCCGCCGCACCGGTCTCCACGGTGATGGACGAAACCTACAAGGTGGCGATCACCCGGCTCGGCGACCGGATCCGGGTGGGCGGCACCGCCGAGCTGGCGGGTTTCTCGCTGCGGCTGCGCAAGCCGCGGCGCGAGACCTTGGCGCATTCCGTCGCCGACCTCTTCCCGCGCGGCGGCGACCTGGCGCAGGCGAGCTTCTGGACCGGCCTGCGCCCGATGACGCCGGACGGCACGCCGGTGGTCGGCCCGACGCGCTATGCCAACCTGTTCCTGAACACCGGCCACGGCACGCTGGGCTGGACCATGGCCTGCGGTTCGGGGCGGCTGCTGGCGGATCTCGTCACCGGCCGCAAGCCGGAGATCGCGCATGACGACCTGGCGCTGGCGCGCTACGCCGCGGCGTAGCTCTCAGCCATTGGCGAGGTATGGCTCCATCAGTCGCGCGCGAGGTATCGCGCGACGAACTCCAGCCGGTCCTGGCCCCAGAAGATCTCGTCCTCGATGACATAGCTCGGCGCGCCGAACACGCCGCTTTCGAGCGCGGCCTCGCTGTCGGCACGTCGCTGCTTCGCCCATTCGTCGCGGTCGGCCTCGGCAATCAGCGCGGCGGGATCGAGCCCGACCTCGGCGATCAGCCGTGCCAGCACCTCGCGCTCGCCGGGATTGTCGTCCTCCTCCCACAGCGCCTTCAGGATGCGGTGCGCGAGTGCCACGGCCTGCGCGTCGCCGGTCAGCTCGCGCGTCGCGATCACGCATTGCGCCGCCAGAGTCTCGTCGAACGGAAAATGCGTGGGCGAGAGCTCGATCGGGATGTCGAGATGGCTGCGCCAGCGTCGCAGCTCTGCCATCCGGTAGGCCTGGCGCTGCGGGCTGCGCTTCGGCACCGGCACGCCGCCGGAGGCGGGGAAGATCACCGCGCCGAACTCCACCGGGAACACCCGCAGCCGCGCGCCGTGCTGCCGCGCGATCGCCTCGATGCGGGCGGCGCCGAGATGCGTCCAGGGGCTGTTCAGCGAGATGTAGTAGTCGATGTCGGGCGCGGCCATGGTCGTGCTCCTCGTCAGGTGTCGAGCGTCGCCGGGTCGAACAATTCCTCCACCGCCAGGCGTCGCCGCGCCAGGTGCTGCGCCTGCGACCAGCGGCAGAGGGCTCCGAGCTCCGCCCGGTTGGCGGCGATGCCGTGCACCCACGGATCGGGGCCGAGCAGCGCCAGCATCGCAGCCCGCTCCTCGGCGAGGAAGGGGAAGAGCGTCGCCGGCGAGCTCGCGGCGAGCGTCGTGTCCCATTCCCGCTCCGCCAGGCGTTGCGCAGCGGCGAAGGCTTCGAACAGGGCGCGGCCGATGCCCGGCGCGCGCGCCAGCACGTCCCGCCGCACGCCCATCAGGTGCATGATCGGGAAGAAGCCGGTGCGGCGGTGGAAAGCCTCGGCCGCGGCCCGCGGATCGGGGAACAGGCGAACCACGCGCGGATCGCCGGCGGCGAAGGCGGCGGGCGGCGTCGGCGAGAGGATGGCGTCGATCTCGCCGTCCAGCAGCGCCGCGTTCAGCGTCGCATCCGGCGGCAGCGGCCGCACATCCATCGTCGGCGGCAGTTCGAGCGGCAGGCGTTCCTTGCGGCCGGCGGCGTTGGTGCCCGCCGTGCGCCAGGCGATGCCGTTGACATCCACGCCGTGCTCGTCGGCCAGGATGCCGCGCAGCCAGAGGCCCATCGTCATGCCGTATTCCGGGATGCCGACGCGGCGGCCTTCCAGCTGCTTCGGCGCTGTGATCCCGGCGTCGCGCCGCAGGTAGATGCAGCCATGGCGGAAGGCGCGCGCGACGAAGACCGGCAGCGCGACATACTCGCCCTCGCCGCGCGACACCTGGACCATCTGCGAGGAGAGCGAGAGCTCCGTCACGTCGAACTCCGCGCGCGTGACCGCGCGCGGGAAGGTCTGCTCGCTGGCCAGCTTCACCGGCGCGATGCGCGCGCCGGCGACCGCGACGCGCCCATCGAGGATCGGGCGCGTGCGGTCGTAGTCGCCGCAGGCCAGCGTCAGGGTCGGCATCAGCCCTGGCGGATGCCGGCGCGCTCGATCAGCACCTTGAAGCGATCCAGCTCGGTCGAGATCAGCTCGCGGAAGCCCTCCGGCGTGCGCGGGGCGGCCACCGCGCCTTCCATCGCCAGGCGCTGTTGCATCTCGGCGTCTCCGAGCAGGCCGTTGATGATGCCGTTCAGCCGCTGCACCACGGCGGCCGGCGTTCCTGCCGGTGCGACGATGCCATGCCACTGCACCATGTCGTAGCCGGGCACCGCACGCGCGCTGACCGGCGCAACGCCGGGCACCAGCGGCGAGGGCTCGCGCGAGCTGACGGCGAGGGCGAGCAGGCGGTTCTCCCGCGCCGCCGGCAGCACCACGGGCGCGCCGGCGAAGCTGCACTTCACGCGGCCGGCCAGCAGGTCCGTCAGCATCGGGCCGTTGCCGCGATAGGGCACATGGACCAGCTCGATGCCGGCCGCATCGGCGAAAGCCGCCATGGTGATGTGCGAGGCCGACCCGTTGCCCGCGCTGCCATACTCGATGGTGCCCGGGTTCGCCTTGGCGAGGGCGACGAAATCTTCCGCGCTGCGCACCCCGACCGAGGGATGCACCACCAGCACGCCGGGCAGCGTGGCGCAGAGCGCGACGGGCGTGAAGTCGCGCAGCACGTCGTAGGGGATGTTGGGATAGATCCAGGGATTGACCGCCAGCGTGCCGACATGCCCCCACATCAGCGTGTGGCCATCGGCCGGGCTGCGCGCCACGAAGGCCGCCCCGACCGTGCCGCCCGCGCCGCCCCGATTGTCCACCACCACCGAGTGCCCGCCGAGCGCCTGCTGCAGCTTCGCGGCCATGGGGCGCGCCAGCAGGTCGTTCGACCCGCCCGGCGGGAAGGGCACCACGATGGAGATCGTGCGCGCCGGCCAGCCTTGCGCAAGGGCAGGCAGCGGCAAGGCAGCGGCCAGCAGGCCAAGGCCGCGTCGGGTGATCATGCGTCGTCGCTCCAGGAGATCGGGGCGGAGAGGCTGGCCCGGCGCGGCCGTTCCGGCAAGCTACCGGCCGAGCCCCGCGGCTGCGAGCAACGGCCTGAACGCAGCACGGTCGCGCTCCAGCCAGCCACGAAGGGCCGTTCCGTCGGACGGCGCCGGGATCAGCGCCACCTGCTCCAGCCGCGCACGCACGGTGGCATCGGCCAGGATGGTGCGGATCGCCGCGCCGATCGGTGCGACCAGCGCCTCGGGCGTGTCGGGCGGTGCGAAGAAACCGGTCCAGGCATTCGCCTCGAAGCCTGCGAGCCCCGCCTCGGTGAAGGTCGGCACATCCGGCAGGCCCGGCGACCGCCGCGTGCCCGTCACCGCCAGCAGCCGCGCCCGGCCGCCCTGGTGCACGCCGGCGAAATCCGCCGCCGCCGCGATGCCCACCGCGAGATTGCCCGCCAGCAGGTCCTGCGCGATCGGCGCACCGCCGCGATAGGGCACGACGGTCAGTTCCAGCCCGATGACGCGGCCATAAAGGATGCCGGTCAGGTGCGGCAGGCTGCCGGTGGCGGGCACGCCGTAATTCGCCCGCGTGGGATTGGCGCGCAGCCAGGCCGTGAGCTCGGCGAGCGTCGTCGCGCCCGTCATCGGCCCGCTGGCCAGCCCGGCGGCGAATTCCGCCGCCCCCGCGACCGGGACGAAGCGCAGCGGATCATAGCCGGCCTGCGGATCGCTGAGCGGCGTCAGCGCCGCCACCGAGGTATTGGCCAGCAGCAGCCGCGTGCCATCGGGTGCGGCCGCCTCCACCCCGCGCGCGGCGATGCGCCCGCCGGCGCCGCTGACATTCTCCACCACCACGCTGCGCCCGAGCATCGGCCCGAGCCGTTCGGCCACCACCCGCGCCAGGATGTCGGAGGACCCGCCCGCCGGGAAGGGCGCGACGATGGTGAGCGCCCGCGCGGATTGTGCCGCGGCGCGCAGCCCCAGCCCGAGTCCCGGCAGCGCCAGCGCCCCGCCGAGCAGCCCGCGGCGCCCCATCCTAGACATGCTTGCCGACATCCCACCCCTCCCGTGCCAGGTTCTTCTCGCCGGCCGCGATGCCGATCGGCTCGAGCGTGGTGCCCATGGAATCGTTCCAGCGGTTCAGGAAGCCGAACATCGCGACGACGCCGAGGATCTCGACGATCTCGTCCTCGGTCCAATGCGCGCGCAGCGCCGCGGCGATCGCCGGCGTCACGGCGTTGGGCACGGAGGCCGCGGCGATCGCGAAGTCGAAGGCGGCGCGCTCCGCAACGGTGAAGTGCAGGCTGGTGCCGTAGGACCAGATATCGGCAAGCCGTTCCGGCGTGGCGCCGAAGCGCTCGGCGGCGAGGATGGTATGCGCCTCGCAGTAGTGGCAGCCGGCGGTGTGGGAGGCCAGGTAGCCGATCAGCCGCTTCTGCTCGGCGGTGACGCGGCCATGGTTCGCCATCACCGCCTTGTTCAGCTCGGTGAAGGCGCGCGCAATGGCGGGCCGGCGCTGCATGGTCAGCACCGAGTTCGGCACGGTACCGAGCGGGCCGCGGAAGAACTGGATCAGGTCCACGAGATCCGGGTTGTGATCCTCCGGCAGCGGTTCGATCAGCGGCATGCGTTTCCTCCCGGCGCGGAGGGTCGCGCCCCGCGTTGCACCCATTCTTTCCGGCAGTCGGCCGGCCGGCAAGGCGACATCTACTCGGCGTCCGGCTGCACTTCCGGCGCGGATTTGCGGAAGGCGGGCAGGGCCATGCAGGCCGCTTCCACAGCCAGGATCCGCGGATAGGCTGCGAGGTCCAGCCCGAAGCGCCGCGCATTGCCGAGTTGCGGCACCAGGCAGAGATCGGCCAGCCCCGGCACATCGCCATGGCAGAAGCGGCCGCTCTCCTTCTCCCCAAGGCGTGCCTCGAACGCCTCCAGGCCGAGCGCGATCCAGTGCCGTGCCCAGGCGTCGATCGCCGGCTGTTCCTGGCCGAGTTCGCGCTTCAGGTATTGCAGCACGCGCAGGTTCTGGATCGGATGCACCTCGCAGGCGATGATCTGCCCGAGCGCCCGCACCCGCGCCCGGTCCCAGGGATCCGCCGGCAGCAGCTTCGCACCTGGCTGCGTCTCTTCCAGCCATTCGACGATCGCCAGCGACTGCGCCAGCGCGCCCTGGCCCTCGACCTCCAGCGCCGGCACCAGGCCCTGGCGGTTCAGCGCGAGGAAGTCGGGCGCCGATTGCTCGCCGCGGCGCAGGTGGCGGGAAGTCTGGGCGTAGGGGATGCCCTTGAGCTCCAGCGCGATCCTCACCCGCCAGGCGGCGGAGGACCGGAAATAGCCGTGCAGTGTCAGCGCCGCGTCCATGATCCCTCTCCTCCTGGGCTCGCCGCGGCATGACGGCGGAGGGTGGGTGCACCTGTCAATCGCGCGGCGGGCCGCGGCGCCGCGGCAGCGAAACCACAAAGGACGATCGGCAACAGAACGACACAACGGACGGCGCTAGAGTGCCTCCGGTATCGGGCAGGTCCAGCCATGACATTCAAGCGCGCCGTGTTCTGGTCCCACCTGATCGTGGGCGTGGAGACCGGCCTCGTTATCCTGCTGCTCTCGGCGACCGGCGTGCTGCTGACCTATGAGCGGCAGATCGTCGCCTTCGCCGAGAACCAGGCGGTCTCGGCGCCGGCCGGCCGGGCGCCGCTGGAGCCCGATGCGGTGCTTGCCGCCGCCCTCGCGCACGGCGCCGCGCCCGGGCACGGCGTGGTCTTCGCGCGCGATCCGGCGGCGCCGATCCGGGTGCTCTCCGGCCGGCGCGTGGCCTTCCTGCTCGATCCCTATTCCGGCGAGGTGCTACAGGGACCGGCCGAGCGGACCAAGGCGTTCTTCGCGACCGTGACCGCGCTGCACCGCTGGCTGGCGATGTCCGGCGAGGCGCGCGCCACCGGGCGTGGCATCACCGGCGCGGCCAATCTCGCCTTCCTCTTCATCCTGGCCTCGGGCGCCTATCTCTGGTGGCCGCGGGTCTGGCGATGGGTGGCGATCCGGCCGAAGCTGCTGTTCCGCACGAGCCTGCCGGCTGGCAAGGCGCGCGACTACAACTGGCACCACGTCTTCGCCGCCTGGGCCTTCCTGCCGCTGCTGGCGATCGTCGTCTCCGGTGTGGTGATCTCCTATTCCTGGGCCGGCGCGCTGTTGCAGCGCGTCTCCGGCGAGGCGCCGCCGGCGGCGCGTGGCGCAACGGTCGCCGCCCCGCTTGTGCCGGGTGAGTCGGTGACGGCGGCGCGCCTGCTTGCCGTCGCCGGCGCCCAGATCCCGGAATACCGCACCCTGTCGCTGCGCATCCCCGCGCCCGACGCCGCCACGGCCGAGCTGCGCGTGGACACCGGCAACGGTGCGCAGTTCGATCGCCAGACGGCGCTCACCCTCTCGCGCGCCGATGGCAGCGTCCTTCTCCGCCGCGGCAGCGCGGAGGCCCCGCCGGCGCAGCGCGCGCGCGCCTTCCTGCGCTTCCTGCACACCGGCGAGGTCTATGGCGGGACCGGGCAGACGCTGGCGGGCCTCGCCTCGATGGCCGCGATCTTCCTCGTCTATACCGGCCTGGCGCTGGCCTGGCGCAGGCTGGTGCGGCCGCTGCTGCTGGTGCCGCGCCGCTCCTGAGATCACGCCGCCAGCGCGTTGCGCAGGAAGCCTGCCGTGCGGCGGTAATGGTCCTGCAGCAGCGCAACGGCGCGCGTCGCATCGCGGGCCAGCGCCGCCTCGGCGATCGCCTCATGCTCGGCAGCGATGTCGCGGCCGGGATAGGCCACCGCATTGGCCAGCGCGCGATAACGCTCCGCGCGCTCGCGCAGCGCCTCCGCCATGTCGCGCAGGGTCGAGGAGGGGCAGGCCGCGAGCAGCGCCTGGTGGAAGGCGCCATGCGCGGCCTCCCAGGCCGGGTTGGGCGCGAAGCGCTCGGCGCTGCCTGAGCGCGGGATGCGGGCGAACCGCCAGCGTGCCACCACCAGCGCCTCCTCCCACGCCGCGTCGCCGGCCGCGATGCTCTCGCGCAGCACCACTTCCTCGAGCCAGCAGCGGGCGCGCACGAGTTCGTCGAAATCCTCGACCGTGGCGGGGGCGGCGCGGAAGCCGCGGCCCTCGATTCGCTGCACCAGCCCCTCGGCGGCGAGCGAGGACAGCGCCTCCCGCACGGGGCTGGCGCTGGCGCCGTAGGTGGCGCTGAGCGCCTGGACCTTCAGCTTGGTCCCCGGCGCGATGCGGCCGAGCAGCAGGTCGCTGCGCAGCTGTCGATGCACCTGGAGCGTGAGGCCGTCGTCGGTACTCGCTTGCATGAAGCACATTCTATCGATAAAAACCCATTTAGGCCAGTTCTGCCGAGAGGAAACCAAGTCATGCGCCTCCTGCGTTTCGAGGATGGAGACCGCGCAGCCACCGGGGTGCGCATCGGCGATGCGGTGGTGCCGGTCTCGGCGCTGTCCGGCTTCCCGGAGGATCCCGCCGCCATCCTGGCTGGGGGCGCGGAGCTGCGGGGGCGCCTCGCCGCCGCGGCTGCGGAGTCGTCCGCGCGCCGGCCGATGGCGGGGCTGAAGCTGCTCATGCCGATCTCGCGGCCTGGCAAGGTGGTCTGCATCGGGCTGAACTACGCGCTGCACGCCAAGGAAGGCGGCAATCCCATTCCCGACTATCCGGCGGTGTTTCTGCGGGTGCAGAGCTCGCTGGTCGGGCCGGAGGCGCCGATGCTGCGGCCCGGCTGCTCGACGAAGCTCGACTACGAAGCCGAGCTCGCGGTCGTCATCGGCAGGACCGCGCGCTGCGTCAAGGAGGCGGATGCGCTCGACCATGTCGGCGCCTACAGCCTGTTCAACGACGGCTCGCTGCGCGACTACCAGCGCAAATCCACGCAATGGACGATGGGCAAGAACTTCGACGCCACCGGCGCCTTCGGGCCGGAGCTCGTCACGCCCGACGAACTGCCCGCCGGCGCAGCGCCGCTGCGCATCACCACGCGCGTGGACGGCCAGACCGTGCAGGACAGCACGACCGGCGACATGATCTTCCCCGTCGCGCGCTGCATCGCGATCCTGTCGGAGGTGATGACGCTGGAGCCGGGCGATGTGATCGCCACCGGCACGCCGTCCGGCGTCGGCTATGCGCGCAAGCCGCCGCTGTTCCTGGCGCCCGGCATGCTGGTGGAGGTCGAGGTCGAAGGGATCGGCGTGCTGCGCAACACCGTCGCGGACGATCCCGCCTTCGCAGCCTGACCGCGCCCGGCTTGCGCCAAGTGGGAGGGAACAACCGATGACACGCATCGCCTTCGGCCGCCGTGCGGCGCTCGCCGCCGCCGCGACCCTGGTCGGCCCGCGTCTCGCCCATGCCGCGTGGCCGGAACGGCCGGTGCGCTTCGTCGTCGGCTTCCCGCCCGGGAGCGCCACCGACATCGCTGCACGTGCGCTGGCCGAGGCGGTGGCGCCGGCGCTCGGCCAGCCGGTGGTGGTGGAGAATCGCGGCGGCGCCAGCGGCAACATCGCGGCCAACGCTGTGCGCGGCGCGAATGACGGCCACACGCTGCTGGTCCATGGCGCGGCCTTCGCGGTGAACCCGACCCTGTTCCGCTCGGCCGGCTACACCGTCGAGGATTTCCGCGCCATTGCGATCATCGCCACCACGCCCGCCGCCTTCATCGTGCGCGCGGACAGCCCGGCACGGAACCTGGGGGACCTGCTGGCGATGGCGCGCGCCAGGCCGCTGGACTACGCCTCCTCCGGCGCCGGGACGGTGCCGCGGCTGGGGGCGGAGCTGCTGTTCCGTCGGCTCGCGCAGGTGGAGGTGCAGCACGTCGCCTTTCCGCCGGCGCAGGCGGTCGGTGCGGTCGCGGCGGGGCACGTGCCGATGGCCGTGGTGGCGCTGCCCACCGCGATGGGGCTGATCCGCGGCGGGCAGGTGCGGGCGGTCGCCGTCGGCAGTGCGCGGCGCGATCCCTCGCTGCCCGATGTGCCGACCGTCGCCGAGCAGGGATTCCCGGATTTCGACGTCGGCGCCTGGAACGGCCTCTTCGCGCCGCATGGCTTCGACGGGGCAGGCATGGCGAAGCTGGAAGCGGCCTGCGCGCAGATGCTCGCCACGCCGGCGCTGCGCGCGCGCCTCGCCACGGCCGGGCTGACGACGACGGGCCTCAACGGCGCGGCAGCGCAGACTTTCGTGCAGCGCGAGGCGCGGATCTGGGGCGAGGTGGTGCGCTTCGTCGGCGTGACGGTGGACTGAGCGCATCCATGGGCCGCCCGCGGAACATCCTCTTCATCATGGCGGACCAGCTCCGCTGGGACTACCTGTCCTGCTACGGCCATCCGCATCTGGAAACGCCGCATATCGACGCGCTGGCGCGGCGTGGGGTGCGCTTCGACCGCGCCTTCGTGCAGTCGCCGGTCTGCGGCCCCTCGCGCATGTCCTTCTACACCGGGCGCACCGTGCACAGCCACGGCGCAAGCTGGAACTTCGTGCCGCTGCCGATCGGCGAATACACGCTCGGCGACTACCTGCGCCCGACCGGCATGCGCGTCGCCGTCGCCGGCAAGACCCACATCATACCGGACGGCGAGGGCATGGCGCGGCTCGGCCTGGCGCGGGAGAGCGAACTCGGCGTGACCATCGCCGAAGGCGGGTTCGAGCCCTTCGAGCGCGACGATGGCGAGCACCCGGACAAGCGTACCGGCCCCTCGCTGCGCTACAACCAGTTCCTGCGCGCGCAGGGCTATGACGGCGAGAATCCCTGGCACAGCTGGGCCAACTCGGCCGAGGGGTCACAGGGAGAAATCCTCTCCGGCTGGTCGCTGCGCAATTGCCACCTGCCCGCCCGCGTGAAGGAGGAACATAGCGAGACGGCGTGGATGACCGACCGCGCCATCGACTTCATCCGCGAAAGCGGCGAGCGCCCCTGGCTGCTGCACCTCTCCTACATCAAGCCGCACTGGCCCTATATCGCGCCCGCGCCCTATCACGCGATGTATGGCCCACAGCACTTCCTGCCCGCGGTGAAGCACGCGGCCGAGCGCGGGGACCCGCACCCCGTCTATGGCGCCTTCCTGGCGATGGACGCTGCGCAGGCGTTCGGCCGCGACGAGGTCCGCGCCAATGTCCTGCCCGGCTACATGGGCCTGGTGAAGCAGATCGACGACCATGTCGGGCGAGTCATCGCCGCGCTCGACGCGCAGGGCCGGCTCGACGATACGATCATCGTCTTCACCTCCGATCACGGTGACTATCTCGGCGACCACTGGATGGGCGAGAAGGAGCTGTTCCACGAATGCAGCCTGCGCATCCCGCTGATCATCGTGGATCCCTCCGCCGAAGCAGACGCCACACGCGGCACGGTGGACGCGCGCATGGTGGAGGCGATCGACCTGGTGCCGACGTTCCTCGACGCAATGGGCGTGAAGCTGCCGACGCATCGCCTCGAAGGCCGCTCGCTGCTGCCGCTGCTGCATGGCGCGAACCCCGCCTGGCGCGATGCGGTGTTCAGCGAGCTCGACTTCGCCTTCTATCGCGCGCGCAGGATCCTGGGCCTCGGCGCGCAGGAGGCGAAGTGCTGGATGATCCGCACCGCGCGCTGGAAATACGTAGCCTTCAAGGCCTTCGACCGCGCGCAGCTCTTCGACCTGGAAAGCGATCCGGATGAGCTGGTGGACCTCGGCCGCGATCCTGCGCACGCCGCGGTTCGTGCGGATCTGCACGCGAAGCTCTTCGCGCGCCTCGCCGACCGGCGCAACCGCATCACGGTCAGCGACGAGGATGTCGAGGCAAGAACCGATGGCGCCCGCGCGAACGGCGTGATCATCGGCGAATGGTAGGGAGAGAGAGGATGACCAAGCTCACGCGCCGCACGGCACTCACCGCGGCGGTCGGCGTGCTCGCCGCCCCGCACGCCGCGCGCGCCGCCTGGCCGGAGCGTCCGGTGCGCATCCTGGTCGCCTTCCCGCCGGGCAGCTCGACCGACGTGCTGGCGCGCTCGCTCGGCAACGCACTCACGCCGGTGCTCGGCCAGCCCGTGGTGGTGGAGAACCGCCCGGGTGCCGGCGGCAACATCGCCACGGTGCAGGTCAAGCGCAGCGCGGCGGACGGCCAGGTCTTCCTGGCCCATTCGGTTGCCTTCACCGTGAACCCGAGCCTCTACAGCAGTGCCGGCTATGATGCGTCGGCGGATTTCGAGCCCGTCGCGCTGCTGGCCAGCACGCCGAACATCCTCACCGTGAATCCCGGGAAGCTCGATGTCCGAACGCTGGCGGAGCTGATCGCGGCGGCGCGCACGCGGCCGCTCGACTACGGCTCCTCCGGCAACGGCACGACGACGCATCTCGGCATGGAACTGCTGTTCCGCACGCTGGCGAAGGTGGAGGTGCAGCACGTGCCCTTCGGCCCGGCGCAGGCCGTCACCGCCGTGGTCGGCGGCCAGGTTCCGATCGGCAGCACCTCCCTGCCGCCGGCGCTGCCGCTGGTGCGCGAGGGCAGGATCCGCGGGATCGCAGTCACCAGCCTGCAGCGCGACCCCTCGCTGCCCGATGTGCCGACCGTGGCGGAGCAGGGCTATCCCGGCTTCGAGGCGCTGACCTGGTTCGGCCTGATGGCGCCCGCCGGCACGCCGGCCGAGGTGACCGAGCGGATGAACGTGGAGGTCAACCGGGCGCTGCGCTCGCCCGAGGTCAGCCAGCGTCTGGACCGCATGGGCTTCGCGCCCGACACCCGCAGCCGCGCCGACTTCGCCTCCTACATGCGCGCGGAGGTGGAGAAATGGGCCGGCGTGGTCCGCGCCTCCGGCGCCCGCGCGGATTGAGGCGGCAGGCCGGCCGAAAGGAGCATCATGCGCAACGTCTCACCCGATACCATTACCCAGGCTTTCGCCGACTACGCGGCAAAGGCCGAAGATGCCCGTACGAAGGAAGTGCTTTGCAGCCTGGCGAAGCACCTGCACGCCTTCGTCAAGGAGACGCAGCTCACCCATGCCGAGTGGATGGCCGGGCTGATGGCGCTGACCCGCGCCGGCGAGATCACCACGCCGGAGCGCAACGAGTTCATCCTGTTCAGCGACCTGTTCGGCGTCTCCGCGCTGGTGGACATGGTGAACACGCCGAAGGGCGCCACGAACTGCTCCAACCTCGGACCCTTCCATCAGCGGGGTGCGCCGGAGCTGGCGGATGGCGGCGACCTGTGGAAGGACCAGCCCGGCGAGCCGATGGTTGTCACCGGCCGCGTGCTCGATGCCGAGACCGGCGAGGGCATCGCGGGTGCGACGCTCGACCTCTGGCAGAACGCCGACAATGGCCTCTATGCGGTGCAGGATGCGGCGCAGCCAGCCAAGAACTATCATGCGCTGCTGCGCTGCGCGCCGGACGGCACCTTCGCCTTCAGCACGACGCGTCCGAAGTCCTACAACGTTCCCTATGACGGCCCGGCCGGGGACATGCTGCGCGCGCTCGGCCGCGATGCCTGGCGGCCTGCCCATCTGCACGTGATTGCCGAGGCAGCGGGCTACAGGCCGCTGGTGACGGAACTCTTCCCGGAGGGCGACCCCTACCTCGACAGCGATGCGGTGTTCGGCGTGCGCGAGGATCTGGTCGTGCCGCTCGGCACCCTGGCGAACGGCGAAACGCCCACGCATCTGGCCGCCCGCGACAGGCTGCCGGAGCGCGTGCTGCATGCGCCGCTGCTCATCCGGATGGCGCGTGCCTAAAAGGATGCTCGTTCGAAGCTCTGGCGCGGCCGTCGTGGTCTCGGCGTGCCCTTGATCCCCGTTCCGCCGCTGCCCGGGATCAGATCACCTGCCCGCGCAGGAAGCCGAGGGCGGGCAGGGGGCTCCATTTCTTCGGCAGATCGGCCCGCCGGATGGGCGCCACGCTGTAATGCGGTACCGGCTGGCGGGATCGCCGCAGCCAGTCCGCGTAGTCGCTGACCTGCTGGGTGCGCCAGGCGCTGTCCGCCAGCGCATCCACCCGCGAGCGATAGACGTTCGCGACACGGCTCTTGCGGCCCGCGGTCGCGATCACGGCCCAGAGCGTGTCGTCGTCCCCGGCGCGGAGGCTGACGAGGCTTGTCACCCCGCCTGAATCGCAAACCGGACGGGGGGCGGTCAAGCTTGGCGTGCGCTGCCGGGCGTGGGATCAAGCGGCTGGCACTGCCGGCCGGGAGCCCCTCAGGATGATCGACCTCTACACCTGGAACACGCCCAATGGGCGCAAGATCAGCGTCGCGCTGGAGGAGATGGGCCTGCCCTACCGGGTCACGCCGGTGGACATCGGCAAGCGCCAGCAGTTCGAGCCCGCCTTTCTTCGGATTTCCCCCAACAATCGGATTCCGGCGATCGTCGATCCGGACGGGCCGGAGGGGCAGCCGATCAGCGTCTTCGAATCGGGTGCCATCCTTCTCTATCTGGCCGAGAAGACCGGCCGCTTTATGCCACGGGAGATGCGCGGGCGGGTGGCGGTGTGGGAGTGGCTGATGTGGCAAATGGGCGGCTTCGGCCCCATGCCCGGCCAGGTCCATCACTTCCTGATGCAGTCCGAGGGCCCAGCCCGCGACTACGGCTTCGCCCGCTACCACGGTGAGACCAAGCGCCTGTATGACGTGCTGGACCGGCGCCTGGCCGGCCGCGACTTCGTGGCGACCGAGGGCGAGCCGAGCATCGCGGATTTTGCGATCATCGGCTGGGCCTGGCGGCACGAACGGCATCAGGTATCGTTCGACGAGTTCCCGCAGGTCGGCGCCTGGTATGGGCGGATGATGTCCCGCCCGGCCGTGCGCCGCGGCTTCGAGGTGGCGCTTTCCTGAGGTCGGCGCGGCCAGGTGGTGAGGGTTGCTTGGGTGTGGCGGGGCGGGTAGAAGCGCCGTCGCATACGTCGTGCGACTTCAGCACCTAGCCTTGAACACCCGTGCGGAGGGGTGGCCGAGCGGCTGAAGGCGACGGTTTGCTAAACCGTTATAGGGTGTTAAGCCCTATCGTGGGTTCGAATCCCATCCCCTCCGCCACCCTGGTGCCGTATGCGCTTGGTTTTACACAGATTTCGTGTGTCGCGCGGGCGGTGTCCCCACAATCTTCCCCACACTTTCGGCCGGGTAGGCATTGCAGTGACGGCGGATAGCCGGGCACCACTTCGAGGTGGACGCGCCGGGTTGGTGTGGCGAAGCGTCCAAGGTTTCCAGCGTGCGGGAGGGGCTTGGACAGCTCGGACGGGGCGACCACCCGCCGCCGCCTGCCCGCGCTGTTGCGCCAGCGCAGCGGGACGGCGCAACCGGCCGCGCCGCCGCGCAGCGCGTTCAACCGCGACGGTGAAGCGGCTGCTGTTGTCCAAGCCGAGCTTCTTCGCCTCTGCCGCGACGGGCGGGGAGGGTCCGAGCGCGGTTGAGGCGGCTGTCATAGTCGGAGCCCCAGGCTGCGCGTAAGTCATGCTCGGCGGCATCTTAGGTTTGCGGCTGGTAGTCCGGCCGCGCGGGCTCATCGGCGATGCCCCACAACTCCGATGTTTCGGCGCCCGATGCGCCCGACGCCGGCTCGGCGTAGATGGCTGCGGTAGGCGGGGCGTTCGGCTCGGCCGCCCTCGTCGCGGGCTGCGCCGTGGTGCCAGGCGAACCCTGTGCGGCCGTTGCGGCTTGCGTGCCGCCCGGTCCCTGCCACGTTCCCTTGCCGGGTGGCGCGGCCAGTGCGGGCGAGGTGGCGGACGATGCAGCCGCCGGCTCCGGTGCGGTGCCACGCGTCGCCGCGCGGACCGACGCGATCTTCACCGCTGAGTGCGCCATCAACGGCCTGCCGATCAGCGCCTCGCCCCGCGGCAGTTGCGGGTTGCGCCTCTCGTGGCCGAGCTCGAGATCTGCACGCACAAGCGGAGGACCCAGGCGGTCAAGCCGCAACGGCCTCGCCAAAATAGGCACGCTCCAGCCGCTGGTGCAGGCCGGGCTCGTCCGCCCTGGCCTCCAGCACCACGCGCCCCTGCGCCATGGCATAGACCCGGTCCGAAACGGCCAGCGCCTTGTCGATCAACTGCTCCACGAGCAACACGGCAGTGCCGGCCGCTCGCAACTCTGAAACGACGCCGAGCACGCGGTCCACCAACACTGGCGAGAGGCCCGCCGATGGCTCGTCGAGCAGAAGCAGCCGCGGGCGCCGCACCAGGCCCTGTGCCACGGCCAGCATCTGCTGCTGTCCGCCGCTCAGCGCGCCGCCGCGGTCGTGCCGCTTGGCGGCGATCTCGGGGAACACGGCCAGCGCCTCCTCGATGCGGGCCGAGCGGTCCCGCCGCGGCAGGTCGTAGGCGGCCAGCAGCAGGTTGTCGGTGACGCTGAGCTGCGTGAAGATGCGGTGCCCTTCCACCACGTGCACCAGTCCGGCGCGCGCCGACCCGCGCGGACCGGCGCCTTGCATGTCACGGCCGCCGAAGCGGACGCTGCCGCCGTTCCAGGGCAGCAGGCCGGTGACGGCGCGCAGCAGCGTCGTCTTGCCGGCGCCGTTCGGCCCTAGCAGCGACACCACCTCGCCCGCCCCGACCCGCAGGTCCACGCCGTGCAGCACCGCAATCTTGCCGTAGCCAGCCTCGAGCCCGCTGACCTCGAGCAGCGCTTCAGGAGCCGAGATAGGCACTGACCACCTCCGGATGGGCGCGGATCTCCGCCGGCGTGCCGGCGGCCAGTTCCCGGCCGAGATTGAGCACCGTCACCTGGTCGCAGATCTCGAAGATGAGGTCGGCATGGTGCTCCACCAGCAGCACGCCGGTGCCCTGGCGGCTGATCGCGCGGATCAGCCCGCCGAGGCTGCGGATCTCCTCGGCCGAGAGCCCGGCGGCGGGCTCGTCGAGCAGCAGGAAGCGCGGCCGCAGCATCAGGGCCCGCGCAATCTCGAGGAAGCGCAGCTCGCTGTGCTGCAGCCGGTCGGCACGCACATCGGCGAGTGCGCCGAGGCCCACGCACCGCAGCGCGAGCAGCGCATCGTGGCGCAGCATCGCCTCGTCCTGCCGGTGGCGCGGCAGGGCCAGCAGTGATTCCACAAAGCTGCCGCGACCGCGGATGGCGCCGCCCACCATGACGTTCTGCAGCACCGAGGCCTCGCCGATCAGCTTCGGTGTCTGGAAGGTGCGGGCGATACCCGATGCGGCGCGCGTCTGCGGCGCAGCGGCGGGCAGGGGTTCGCCATCCACCGTGACGCTGCCGGTCTCCGGCCGATAGAAGCCGCAGATGACGTTGAGGGTGGTGGTCTTCCCCGACCCGTTCGGGCCGATGAGGCCGTGCACCGCACCCGGCTCGATCGTCAGGTCGAGACCATCCACGGCGCGCACGCCACCGAAGCTCAGCACGATGTCCTTGAGCGTGATCGCCTCCGACGCCTTCCGGCCGCCGAGGATCTCGGGCAGCAGTTCAGGGCGCGGGACGATGGTGCGGTCGGCCTCGATGCGCCGTCGGCTGCGGAAGTCCAGCAGCGCGGCGATGCCGCCCGGCACCAGCAGCACGATCGCCAGCAGCAGGGCCGCGTAGAGGAAGGTGGACCAGGCGACCAGCGGTGCGGCGAATTCCGGCAGCCAGGTGAGCACGATCGTGGCGATGAACGGGCCGAGGATGGAGCCGCGGCCGCCGATCAGGATCGCGATGAAGAACAGCACCGAGAGGTCGAAGGTGAAGGCCTCGGGGCTGATGTAGGATTGCAGCGTGGCGAACAGCCCGCCGGCGATCCCTGCCATGGCGCCGGCGAACAGGAACACGGCGCCGAGCAGCCGCGGCTTGGAGATGCCGGACGATTCCGCCGCCACCTCCGCATCGCGGATCGCGACCAGCGAGCGGCCGAAGCGGCTGTGCGCGGCATTCGCGCTGATCCAGGTGCAGAAGGCCGCCAGGCCCAGGCAGAACAGGTAGAAGCCGAAGATGGTGTCGAAGGGGGCGGGCAGCACCGGGCCGACGATGCCGATGCCGCCGCCAGTGACGCCCTGCCAAGCCAGCGCCACCTGCGTGACGATGGTGGCGAAGCCCAGCGTGGTCATGGCGAAGTAGAAGGTGCGCAGCCGCAGCGCCGGCAGGCCGACGATGAAGCCGAAGACGCCGCCGACCAGGGCCGCCACGCCGAGCGCGGGGAAGACCGGTACGGGCGGCATCACGTTGCCGGCCACCAGCACGCTCGTGGTGTAGGCGCCGAGGGTGAGCATCGCCACCCAGCCGATCGCCAGCTGTCCGGCGAAGCCGACGACGAGGTTCAGCGCCGAGACCAGCACCCAGTAGATCGCCGCGCGCGTCGCGATCAGCGTCCAGTAGTCGTTGCTGACCATGGGCAGGATCAGCGCCGCGGCGAAGATGCCGAGGAAGGGCAGCGCCTGCCACAATGCGCCCGATGCCTGGCGAGGGGCGCCGCGCCCCGCGGCCACGCTCGATGACGCGCTCATACGCGGCGCTGCGCGGGGGCGCCGAACAGCCCCTGCGGTGCCATGAGGAGCACGACGATGAACACGCTGAAAACGGCGACCGAGGCGAAGACACCGCCGAAGGTGAAGTTCGCCGATTGCTGGAAGACGCCGAGCGCCAGCCCGCCGATGATGGCGCCGCGGTTGTTGCCGAGCCCGCCCAGCGCCACCGGCACGAAGCCGTAGAAGTTCAGCATCGCGCCATTCGCGAAGAAGGCCAGGAAGAGCTGGCCGGACGCGAAGCCGGCGAGGCCGCCGATCACCCCGGCCAGCGCATAGCTCGCCATCCGCAGGTTGCGCTCCGGCAGCCCGAGGGCCCGGGCGGCGAAATTGTCCTCGGCGATGGCGAGGAAGGCGCGTCCGATCAGGGTGCGCCGGTAGAGGAACTCCAGCCCCAGCACCGTCGCCGCGCAGGCCAGGATCGGCAGCCAGAACTTCTCGTCGCCGGCTCCGCCGCCCTGGAACCCGAAGAGGTTCGGGAAGGGCTGCGGCTCCGTGCTCCATTCGATGGCGACGAACTGCTGGATCATCAACGCCAGCGCCAGGGTCGAGAGCACGTAGAGGTGCTGGTCCAGGCTTTTCAGCACCGGGCGCACCGCGATGATCTCCGTCAGCACGCCCACCAGCGCGCAGGCCGCAAGCGTGAGCAGAAAGCCGAGCAGGGCCGGCAGCCCGAGCACACCGATGAAGGCGGCGCCGAGCACGCCGCCGAGCATGCCCAGCTGCCCGGCGGTGAAGCTCATGACCCGCGACGCCGAGAACATGACGTTGTAGGTCACGCCGATCATCGCATAGACGGCGCCGACCGCGAGGCCGGACAGGATGATGGCAGGCAGCATGGCCGTGCGCCGTTCCCTTCGGTTCAGGTGTAGCCTGGGGCCAGCTTGTAAGCGCCCTGGCGCAGCGAATTCGCCTCCGACATCACCAGGTCGCTCTCCGGCAGCCCGTTGTGGTTCTGCGGCGACCAGGTGTAGCTGGCGTAGAGGCCCGGATAGGCCCGTACGCCGTTCCAGTAGGCGATGATGCCCGCGGGATCGGTGCCGCCGGATTCCTGCACGGCCTTGGCGATGATGTTGATCGCGTCCACGCCGGCGGCGACCCACCAGAGCGTGGTGTCCTCCAGGTTGATCTTGCCGCGCACGCTGTCCACGAAAGCCTGCACATGCTGGGGCAGCTTGCCGTCCTCGCCGTAGCTGCAGTTCCTGAAGCCCAGGATGTAGGTCTTCTGCCAATTCTCCGGCTTGGCGATGAGCTGGCCCACCTCGCCGGAGCCCATGGCGGGATGACCGATCAGCGGCACGTCCCAGCCCATGTTGGCGCGGGTGTTCATGATGCGCGAGATCAGGCCGGGCGAGACGGTCCAGATCGCGATGGATTCGGCGCCCGCATTGCGCATCCGCAGCATGTCGGGCGTCAGGTCCGGCTGGGTCGCATCGATGGTGCCGCGGTAGACGACCTCGGCATTGCGCCGCTGGAAGCTGGCCGAGGAACTGTTGACGGTGGTGGTGCCATAGCCGGTGGTGTCGCCGATCACCGCGAAGCGCTTCAGCTTCAGGATGTCCACGCCGTATTTGCTGACGGCGTCGTCGATCTGGCTGTTCGACGGCGCCATGCGGAAGGCGTTCGGATAGCGCGCCGGGTCGATCAGCGTGTCCACGAAGCAGGGATGCACGTTGGGCATGCGCGCGCGCGCGATGATCGGCGTGACGGCGAGCGACTCGCCGGAATTGGTCGGTCCCCAGATGGCATGCACGCGGGCGCGGCTGATCATCTCCTGCGCCGCGTTCACCGCCTTGGTGGGATCGCCCTGGGTGTCGCGCACGACGAGTTCGAGACGGCGGCCGCGCACGCCGCCGGCGGCATTGAGCGCGTCCACCGCATGGTGCACGCCGCGGTCGAAGCCGATAGCGGGCGCGGAGCTCGGCCCGGTCAGCGCGGCGAGCCAGCCGATGCGGATGGGCTCGCCCTGCGCCAGCGCGGGGCGGGCGAGACCGGAGCCGGCTGCGGCGGCAAGGCCGACGCCACCGAGTGCGAGACCGCGGCGCGTGATGGTCATGGTGCTTCCTCCTTGTCTTCTTCGTTCTCGGGCCACGCCTGTGCGGGGCCGGGCTATTGGTTCTGCAGGTGCCGGATGCGATCCCAGTCGAAGGAGAACCCCCAGCCGGGACGCTCGGGCACCACCGCATCCCCGTCCACGAACTCCAGCTTCTCGGTGTAGAGGGGCGAAAACCACGGCATGTATTCGAGGTAGATCGCGTTCGAGAGCGCGCCGAGCACCTGGATGCTGGTCTCCGGGAAGAGGTGGCTGGAAACCGCCACATCGTGGCTTTCGGCCATGTGGCCGACACGCATGAACTCGCTCACGCCGCCGACGCGCTGCAGATCGGGCATCAGGATGTCGGCCGAGCGCAGCTCCAGCATGCGGCGGAAGCCGTAGCGCGTGTATTCCGTCTCGCCGCTGGCGATCGGCGTATCCAGCGCGGCGGCGACGCGCGCCAGCCCGTCGAGGTCCCAGGCGGGTAGCGGCTCCTCGAACCAGGTGAGGCGGAATTCCTCGATCATGCGGCCGAGGCGGATCGCCTGCGCCTCGGTCTGGCCCTGGTTTGCATCGGCCATCAGCGCGACATGCGGCCCGATGGCGTCGCGCACCGCCCGCACACGGGCGGCATCCTCGGCCGGATCGGGCTTGCCGAGCCGCATCTTCATCGCCCGGAAGCCCTGGTCGAGGAAGCTGCGAGCCTCCGCGACCAGTTCGTCCACTGAGCGCGACAGCCAAAGCCCGCCGCTGTGATAGGCCGGCACGCGGTCCTGCGCGCCGCCGAGCAGGCGGTACAGCGGCAGTCCCGCCGCCTTGCCGAGCGCATCCCACAGCGCGCCGTCGATGGCCGAGATGCCGACCACCGGCACGCCCTTGTGTCCGAGGAAGTTGATGTCCTTCCAGGCGCGCGCCCAGAAGCCGGCGATGTGCCCGGCATCCCGGCCCATGACGACATCGGCCAAGTCGTCCACCATCTGGCGCAGCACCTTGGTGCGCCGGTCGTTCAGGGTGAAGACCAGGTTCTCGCCGGTGATCCCTGCATCGGTGCGCAGCGTCACCAGGATGCACCCGAAGCAGGTGATCTGGCCGAGCGCGCTGCCGATCGGCTGCGGCAGCGTGACGACGACGGGCGTGGTCTCGACAGCGGTAACCTTCATGCGGCGCGCCTCGCCTCGATGCGTGTGGGCGCTGCGCGCCTGTAGCGCGCCAGCACCGCCGGATCCGGGTCGCAGCCGAGCCCCGGCGCGGTCGGCACCTCGACCTTGCCGTCACGCACGCGCACCCAGGGGTCGAAGGGGTTGGCCTCCATCTCCAGCCAAAGCACCTCGATCAGCGGGCGCTCCACCTGCGCGGCGGCGATGTGCACCGTGGCGACGAAGCCCGGCCCGAAATAGGGACAGTGCGGCACCACCTCGACGCCATGTGCGCGGGCCAGGGCGATGACCTGCAGCATCTCGCCGATGCCGCCGAGCTTGGTGACGCTGGGCTGCGCGATGTCGATGGCGCCCGCTTCCATCAGGGCGCGGAAGCCGAACAGGCCGGCGGTGTTCTCACCGGCGGTCAGCGGAATGCCGAAGCGGCGCAGGCTGGCGAGGCCGGCGGAATCCTCCGGCGGCCAGACCGGCTCCTCGAGCCAGGCCAGCCCGTCGCGCGCCAGGCTGGCCGCCATGTCGCGCGCGACCGGCGGTGTCCACGCGCAGTTCACGTCGAGCATGATCGCCGCGTCCGGCGCCGCCGCCTTGGCCGCCAGCACAGCCTCCCGCGTCAGCTCGTGCAGCTTCACGTGCCGATAGCCCTGCGCGCGTGCGTCGGCGGTGTTGCGCGCGACGAGCTCGAGGTCGCCGCCATAGGAGAGCAGGCTGGCATAGGCGTCCAATCCTGCCGGATCCGGTGCGCTGCCGCTGAGCAGGCGCCAGAGCGGCTGGCCGCTGCGCTTGCCGAGCAGGTCCCACAGTGCGATCTCGATGCCGGAAAAGGCATAGACGAACGGCCCGTTGCGCCCGAGCAGATGCACGCCGTGCAAGACTTGGCGGGTGATCGCGTTGATGTCGCGCGCGTCGCGGCCGACCACCAGTGGCGCGACGATGGTGTCGAGCGCCGCCTTCGTGGCCGGGATGGCCGCATGGCCGAAGGCCTCGCCCCAGCCGACCAGCCCCTCCTCGGTTTCCACCCGGACCAGCAGGATCTCCAGCCGGTCCCAGGGCTGCCCGGCGAAGAGCGGATGCGGGCCGCCCATGGAGAATGGCAAGGCGACGACGGAGCTCTCGATGGCCGTGATGCGCATGGATGTCCACTGGTTGGGCCCGCCTTATGGTCCCGGCGAGATGGCGGTAGCCTGGAACTCTGGAAAAATAAGATCAACCCCCATTTCGGCAGAAGGATGTAAGTTGAACTGATGAAGCTAAGCTTCCGACAGCTGGAGGTGATCCGTGCGGTCGCGCTGCATGGTGGGGTCACCGCGGCGGCGGCCGAACTGCGCGTCTCGCAGCCGGCGGTGAGCATGATGCTGCGCGAATGCGCCGCCAGCGCCGGCTTCCCGCTGTTCCTGCGCGCGCAGGGCCGCCTGCAGCCGACGCCGGAGCTGCGCATCCTGCTCGACGAGGTGGACCGCGTCTTCAAGGGCCTTGAACGCATCGACCGCCTGGTTGCCGATATCCGCGACGCCAGTGTCGGCTCGGTCGTGGTGGCGGTGACGCCGACGCTGGCGGACAACCTGCTGCCGCAGGCCGTCGCCGCCTTCCGGCGCGCGCGGCCGCGCATTCAGATCACCGTGCAGACCATGGACAACCTGGCGGCGGTCGAGGCGGTGACGCAGGGTGGCGTGGATTTCGGCCTGGTGCTGACGCCGGTTGCGGAAACCGATGCGAGGCTGGTGCCCCTCTGCGGCGGGGAACTGGTCTGCGTGGCGCCCAGCGGTCATCCGCTGGCCGCGTCGGCCGCGGTGACGCCGCAAGACCTTGCGCCCTATCCCCTGATCTCCTTCAGCCGAAGCCTGCCGCTCGGGCGGCTGGTGGAGCAGACCTTCCGGGAAGCCGGGATGCAGCGGCGCATCGCGCTGGAGGTCAACCAGTCCTCGACGGCACTTGCACTGGTGCGCGCAGGCGCCGGCGTGGCGGTCATCGATCCTTTCCTCCTGCTCGACGACCGCGACCACGGCGTGGCGCGGCTGCGGCTGGAGCCACGCTCGGTGGTAACGGCGCAAGCGCTTGTACCGGGGGAGGGCACGCTGTCACGCCCGGCCCTGATGCTGCTGGCGGCGATCCGTCGGCACGGCGGCGCTATGCCGGGCGTCACCAGCCTGGTGGCGCGGGGGCGAAACCTGCCGCAGGAGATCGAGGACGCCGCCCAGTGAGCAACTGGCGGCCCGCAGCACCGGGCGCCGCCGCCGGAGGGGGTGGCTCGGGGGGGCGGACGGCCTGTTCCGATACGGCCGCGCGGTCCCTGGCATCGCCGCCGACGAAGAAGCAGGCGAAGGCGGCGGTGATTTAGCCGAATACCGCGAAGGCATGGACTTCGAGCAGGATGCAGAGCACCCGCCCTTCTGCGGTGATCGGCCAATATGCCGAGCCCATGCACCCTGCAGCACGATGCGCCTCGCGCTCCGCAAGATCGGCGCGCAAGTCCGCCGGTCGCGGTCCGCCGCGTCACGCTGGCCATGGCGTCCGGCCGTCCCTACCAACCAGACGCCGCACAGCCGACATCACCACCGCCAACGCCGCCCACCGGGCAGCGACGGAGCCGCCCGGCCGCGTCACGACAATCGAGCCGCCGAAAGGCCACCAAAGCCCCATGCAACACCGGCTGCGCCATCGCCGCGCACCCGCACGAGGACGGGGATAGACGCGAAGACAAAGGCCCTGGCCTATCTCGCGGTGCTCGCGGCTCTGGGCATGCACGAGGGCCTGACACCCCCATGTCGCCCTGGCCAGCGCCGGCGCGTCCCGCGGCGAGATCATCAGCGCGGTGCTGGGTCGGGCTGCCGGCTGCGGAGGCTGCAGTGCTGCAGGCGCTCGCGGTCACGATGAAGGCCTACGACGACCGCTACCGGAGAGTGGGGCAATAGGGCAGCATACCGGTGGCGGCCGTTCCGCGGCGGTGCACGTCGTTCGCGTCAGCGCAGGTAGGCCTCAGCGGCGTAGCGGCGCATCATGCGCTGGCTGTGGAAGCGCGAGCCGATCCGGGCGATGGTCTGCTTCATCATCCAGATCCAGCGCACCCGGTCGCCGTGCCACAGCGGCAGCACCGCTTCCTCCAGCTTAGCGTAGAGCTCCCGCGCATGGTCGCCATCCCCCGCCGCCACCTGCTGGCCGATGCCCCAGCCGGTGATGCCCTCCTCGCAGGCCTCCGCCCACCAGCCGTCCAGCACGCTCAGGTTCAGCCCGCCGTTCAGGGCAGCCTTCATCCCGCTGGTGCCGGACGCTTCGAGCGGCGGCAGGGGCGTGTTCAGCCAGATGTCGGCGCCGGCGACCAGCACCTTCGCCAGGGCCATGTCGTAGCCGGGCAGAAAGGCGAGAGGCACGGCACCCCGGAGCATGCGTGCATGCTCGTGGACCGCCCGGATCATCGCCTTGCCGTCTCGGTCGTTCGGATGCGCCTTGCCTGCGACGACGACCTGGAACGGGTGCCGGGCAGCAATCGCTCGCAGCCGTTCCAGGTCGGTGAAGAGCAGGTCCGGCCGCTTGTACCCGGTCATGCGCCGGGCAAAGACGATCGCCGGCAGATCCGGCTGCAGTTGCACGCCGCATCGCTGACGCGCGTCCTCGATCAACCGGGCTTTCGCGTCCGTGCGGGCGTTCCACACCGCCTCGTCGGGAAGCCGGTCGGCGCGCACCAGCGTATCCGGATCATGCGCCCAGTCAGGCGCGATGGTCTGGAACAGGCGCCGGAACGCCGGATGCGCCCAGGTCGGCACATGCACCCCATTGGTGATGGCGCGGATACGATAGCCCGGGAACATCCGCCGCGCGGTTTCCGCATGGCGCGCCGCGACGCCATTCACCCACGCGCTCAGGTTCAGCGCCAGGAGCGTCATGTTCAGCGCTCCGGGCCCGCCGAGCAGGCGAAGCTGGTCCGTCTCGAAGAAGTCCCCGAGCACCTGTTCGACCAGATCGTAGGGGAAACGGTCATGCCCCGCCTCGACCGGCGTATGCGTGGTGAAGACGCACCGCTCGCGCACCTCGTCGAGGTCGTAATGCAGCGGACCTGCAGCGATCTGGTCGAGCGGCAGGCGCCGGCGGCGGAGCAGCGTGAGGGGAAGCAACGCGGCGTGCCCCTCGTTCAGGTGGTAGATCCGGATCTCGAAGCCCAGCGCGCGTAGCATCCGCTCGCCGCCGATGCCGAGGACCGCTTCCTGCTTCAGACGAAGCGTCGCGTCCCCGCCATAGAGGCGATCTGTGATGCCTCGATCCTCGGGATCGTTCTGCTCGAGCTGGGTGTCGAGCAGGATGAGCGGCACGCAGCCGCCATGCGGACAGGCATGCAGATGCAGCCAGGCCCGGATCCACACGGCGCGTCCTTCGAGGCGGACGGCGACCATCGCGTCGAGGCGCGTCGCCCGTGCTGCGGGATCCCACGGATCGGGCTGCTCAACCTGAGTGCCGTCCGGCCCTATCTCCTGGCGAAAATAGCCCTCGCGACTGGCCAGCGTCACGAAGACCACCGGCAGTTCCAGGTCGGCGCAGGAGCGCATCGTGTCGCCAGCCAGCACGCCGAGGCCGCCGGCATAGGTCGGGACCGCCGGGTCGAACGCGATCTCCATCGAGAGATAGGCAATCCGGGTTGCCGGCAGGAAGGCATCGATCGTCGGCGGCATAGACACGCGGCCTCTCGTCGTCGGGCGGTGCGGCGCGCGAGCCGCCAGCCGTCGCATAGGGAAATGAGACTAGCATAGCTGTGCCGTGCCAAGCCGCATCCATTCATCGCGACGGGACAAGGTTGCAGCATGCTGCAGGCGCCGGCGTGCCGATCACCAAGAGTCTCGCCCCTGGCCTTGATCACACCTGCCGCCTGGGCACCCTGGCGGAGCAGCATGGCGCACAGGCAGTGATCATGGGCGATGGCGAGCCGGAGCTCGCGGCGGCAGGGTGGCGATGGTGCCGATCTCGTCCGGCTCCGCGTCCCCGACCTGGGCCGGGAAGCTGGAGAGTTCCGTCTCCAGCCGACCGGGCACTGCCGGTAGGGTCGTCGGGTCGACGCCTCGGGGCCGCGGCAGTGGGGGGGGGCGTCCGCGCCGCGGACTGCCCGCTCGCGGGTCATGCGCTCGAGGACGAGGTCCCGTGCCGCCCGCATGATCGCGGCCTGGGCTTCGGCGGTGAACCCGTCATCTGCCATCCTGGCGACCCGCTCCTCGAACGCGGCGTCGAGGGCCATGGCGGCCCTGCGGGCCACCCTTCGACCAATCTTATGCCGCGACAGGTCAAGCGATTCTCGCGCGCTCGAAGTGCCCGGGCGACGACCGCGCCAGTACTAGGTGTCACCACGACGGTGAAGGTGGGTGGCGTCCGGCGCGTGATCCGCCAGCCCGGGCCGCTGGCTGAAGGTACCGCGTGCGACACCCTTGTGTGACACGCATGTGCGACACCCCGGTCTGAGGCAGGAAAGTGCCGAAAACCTGGGGAAAAACCGTGGAGCTGCCGGCGGTTGGGAACGGAGTGGCTGGGGGATCTGGATTCGGAGCTGATTTGCTCCGGCCCGCCTGAAACCTGCGCCTTACAACGAGCGACGGCGGGAGGTTGGAGTAACGCATTGGAGTAGTCAACGGGCCTTGGGGCAGCGAGGGGCCAGGCACTCCGGCCCCTGGCTGCCGGTCAGGTCTCCTGGTCGCGTCCCGGCTGGTTCTCTACACCCGAGTTGCCCGGACTGTGTCCGGACAACTCGGGTCCAGCCCTTTCGAGCCGGCGATTCACGCCCTGGCGTGCCCGCCTGCGGCGTGCACACCCAGGGCGATCGCGGGCTAATGGCCGTCGTCAAGGACATCGGTTGATCGGCGCCGCCGGGCTCATGGTTCTGTCCGTGGTCGGTTGGCGCCGCCACAGCATGGCCTTGAGTGGATCTGGGTGGGCCAATGTGGTGTTCGCCGTCGGCCGCTTTGGCAGGCTGGCCTTCCCGGGATCGGCCTCAACCCTCGCCCTCGTCCCGGCGGGGACGAACTCCTCCGGCCGACGACGGCCGCGTAGGGATCAGGCGCTGGCGGACGCGGCACCGGTCCAGCGGAACTCGGTGCCGTCGCGCCACATGCGATGGAGGATGACCGAGAGCTTCCGGGCAACGGCCACCTTGGCCTTCTTGAATCCGGATCGCTTCGCGATGCCGAGGCCCCAGGCCAGCAGCGCCGAGGGGCGGCGGATGCGGGTCAGGATGACGTTCGCGGCCTCGTGGAGGTGCGTGCGGACGCCCTTGTCGCCGCACTTCGAGACCCGCCCCGTTCGGTCGATCTCGCCCGATGCGCGGCGCCGCGGCGTCAGACCGAAGTAGGCGCCGACGCTCGCTGAGTGCCGGAACCGCGCGGGCTCGTCGATCGCGGCCCAGACCGAGAGCGCCACCACGCCGCCGACGCCGGGTGCGATCATGAACCGCTTGCACGCCTCGTTGGCGCGGGCCGCACGCATGACCTCGCGGTCGAGGGAGGCTACAGGTCGAAGCTCAACGCGGCGATCTGGGCTTTGCATGCAGCGACGGGTGGCGGGCCGTAAGGTCCGCCAGCACAGCGTCGAGCTGCTGCTCGAGCGGCATCGTCTCTCGCCGGGCGCTCATGGCGTGGAAGAAGGCTTTCTTGGCGAGGTTGCGCCAGTTGACCGGAATCTGCCCCATGATTTCAGCCATATGCGCATAGGCCGCGGCAGGCCAGATCGCCTCATGCGCGCGCCTCTCCGGACCGAAGTCAAAGCCGCTGCGCGGCCTGCGAGCTGCACGGAGCGTCACGGTGGCGAGGTCGTCCACCTCACCGCCGCGCAGCACGACGCCGTAGTCCCGCTCTGCCGCCTCGCCGCCGATCCTCCCCGCCCGGACGTCGCGCAGAACGCGCGCCGGATCGCGCCGAAAGGGGTCGCCGCGGCCGCCGCCGCCCGGCGAGACGATACGGAGCACGTCGCCTGGCGCGAGCTGTACCAGATCCGTGTTGCGCAGATCGCGCTCGCGATCCGTCTCGGGATTGAGATGGAAGGTACTCGGCGCCCCGGGCAGGCCGCCCAGAATTCCCCAGGCGCGGAAGATGGAGCGGTCCCTGTTCCGCGCCGTCACGCGCGCCTCGGGTGCGTCGGTGGTGAACTCGAGCACGGTGGCCAGACCGCCGCGCGTCTCGCCCGCGCCGCCGGTCTCGGGCATCAGGCCGTAGCGGAGGACGCGGATCGGCGCCTCGGCCTCGGTCACCTCGACAGGGCTGTTCTTGAGGTAGGCGGCGTCCGCGCCCGAGCCATCCGTTCCGTCGCGGTGCGGCATTCCGCCGCCGCCGCCGACGATCGGTGCGACGGCCGCAATCGCGCGCCGGCCCGTGCGTGGATCCTCGGCCGCCAGGTTCACGATGGTGGAGGAGCCCGCGGGCGCTGCCGGCATCCGCTCCGGTGCCGCCTGGACGAAGGCGCCGAAGACCACGCTGCGCAGCCGCGCGCAGGTCAGGCTGCGGATGCCGACGGCCGCGGGGAAGCGCGGGTTCACCACGCTGCCCTCGGGCAGGATGCAGGTGAACGGGCGCGTGGTGCCGAAGTTGAGCAGGATGCCGGGGCTCAGCGTGGACAGCACGTAGTAGACGCCGACCAGGATCAGCGTGTGCCGCGGGTGGCCGCCCGTGGGCACGTTCATGGCCGAGAGCGTCTGCGGATCGGTGCCGGTGAAGTCCAGCTCCGCAGAATCCCCGCGGATGCGCAGCGCCAGGTGCAGGCGCAGCGGGTCGCCGTTCGCGCCGTCCTCGTCGCAGTAGTCGTCGAAGACGTATTCGCCGTCCGGCAGCGATGCGATCACCGCCCGCGCCTGCGCCTCGGCATAGTCCAGCAGATCCGCCAGGCCGTCGGTGAAGGTCCTGGCGCCGAAGCGCGAGACGAGATCGAGGATGCGGCGCTCGCCCGTGTTCACCGCGGCGATGAGCGCCTTCAGGTCGCCCCAGTTCTGCTCCGGCACGCGGACGTTGTTGAGCATCAGGCGGCGCAGGCCCTCGTCCAGCACGCCGGCGCTGAAGAGCTTGGACGGCGGCACGCGGATGCCTTCCTGGTGCACCTCCGTGAGCGTGCGCGAGACGCTGGCGGGCACCGCGCCGCCGACATCGGTATTGTGGATGTGGCCCGCGGCATAGGCGATCAGCTCGCCCGCGTGGAAGACGGGCTTCCACAAATGCAGGTCCGGCGTGTGCGTGGCGAGGTTGCCCGCATAGGGGTCGTTCGTCATCGCGATGTCGCCGGGCTGGTAGCCGCCGGGCACCAACGCGATCGCGGCCTCATAGTCCACGCCGGGATACCAGGTGGCGCCGAGATCGAGCGGCACCGCGCAGGTCTTCCCCCGCACGTCGAGGATCTGGATCGTGAAATCCTCCGTCTCCTTCACGAAGGTGGAATGCGCGGTGCGGTAGAGCGTCGTCGCCATGCTCTCCGCTGCCGCGCGGCAGTGGTTGCGGAGCACCTGCAGGGTGATCGGGTCGGTGCGCATCAGATGGCCTCCAGCACCAGGTTGCCGAGCCCGTCGGCCTGAGCCCGCCAGCCCGGCGGGACGAGAAGCGTGGTATCGGCCTGGGTGACGATGGCGGGCCCGGCGAGCCGCGCGCCGGGCATCAATGCCTCCCGCCGATGCAGCGCCGCGTCGAGCCAGGCGCCGCCGGCCCGCAGCTTCACGCGGCCCGCCGGCGTGGCCTCGGCGCGCTGCTCGGGCATCCGCGGCATGGGCACGGGTGGGGCGCGCCGCCGCGCGGCGGCGCGCACGCTCAGCACCTCCACCGCAGCTTCGTGTTCGGCATGCCCGAAGGCGGCTTCGTGCGCGGCGTGGAACAGCGCGGCAAGTCGCGCCGGATCCTCGGCCTGCGCGGTCTCCGCCGCCACCTCGATTGGAAGCTCATGCGACTGGCCGCGGTAGCGCAGCTCGGCGCCGAGCTCGATCTCGCCCTCGGCGCCGCCATCCATCGCGGCAAGCGCGCCGGCGGCCTCCGCCGCGACGCCGCGGAAGGCGGTGACGATCGCCGGCCAGGCCGCGGCGTCCAGCGGCAGCAGCACGGTGCGCACCGCGTCGCGCCGAAGGTCGGCCGCCAGCGCGCCGAGGGCGCAGAGCGTGCCCGGCACGGCGGGCACCAGGATCCTGCGGATCCCGGCCGCCTCCGCGAGCATGGCGCCCAGCATCGGCCCCGCGCCGCCGAAGGGCATCAGCGTCAGCTCGCTCGCATGCGCCCCGGCACGCGCCAGCAGCTTCTCGATCTCGACCAGCATGCCGCTCACCGCGACCCGCAGGACGCCTTCGGCGAGGACCGGCACCTCCATCCCCAGCCGCGCCGCCAGCGGCGCGGCGGCCGCCTCGGCCAGCGCCGGCTCCGGCGAGATGGCGCCGTAGCCGAGTTGCCCGTGCCCCAGCACGCCGCAGAGCAGCGCCGCGTCCGTCACGGTGAACTCCTTGCCGCCGCGCCCGAAGCAGGCGGGCCCGGGGTCCGACCCGGCACTGGAGGGCCCCACCTGCAGCACGCCCTGCGCGTCGATCCAGGCGACGGAGCCACCGCCACGCCCAACAGAGTTCACGGCAACCGTCGGCACCGCCAGCGGGAACTCGCCGATCTCCTGCCCGGTGCCGAAGGAGGGCGCCCCATCCCGCAGCAGCGCGATGTCCGCGCTGGTGCCGCCGACATCGAGCGTCAGAACCTCCCGCGCGCCCGCCGCGCGCGCGACGACCGCCGCCCCCACCACGCCGGAGGCGGTCCCGGAGAGCAGCATGCCGACGCAGTCGCGCCGCCCCTGGCCGGCCGTCATCGTGCCGCCCGCCGAGGTCGTCAGCAGGAGCGGCGCGGGCACGCCGGCCGCCGCGATCCGCCCCTCCACCTGCTCGAGGTAGCCGGCGACGCGCGGGTGGACATAGGCGTTCATCACGGCGGTGGTGGTGCGCTCGTATTCGCGGATCGCCGGCCAGACCTCGCTGCCGCGGAAGATGAAGAGGTCCGGCGCAATCTCGGCGAGCATCGCGGCGACCGCCTCCTCATGCGCCGGGTTCCGCCATGCGTGGAGGAAGGAGACGACGATTCCATCAACCCCGGCCGCCCGCGCCCCTGCGACTGCCGCCTCGATCGAGGGCCGGTCGGGCGCGCGCAGCGTGCGGCCGGCGGCGTCCATCCGCTCCAGGATGGGGAAGACGCGCTCGCGCGGCACCAGAGGTTCGGCGCGCGTGCAGAACAGGCCGTAGGTCTCCGGCATTCGGAGCCGTGCGAGCTCGAGCATGTCGGTGAAGCCTGCGGTCGTGAACAGCGCGAGCACGGCGCCGCGCCGCTGCAGCAGCGTGTTCACACCGACCGTCGTGCCATGGACGAAGCGTACGACCGAGGCGAGATCCACGCCCTGCGCGGCGAGCCGCGCGAGCCCGTCCGCCACGTCGCGGCCAGGTTCGGCCGGTGTCGTCAGCACCTTGAGCGTGGCGAGCGTCCCGCTCGCCTCATCGAGGGCGGCGAAGTCCGCGAAGGTTCCGCCGATGTCCACGCCAATGCGCCACCCCATGCTGTTCCATCCGTCCCTGGTGACATGTGCCGGGAAGAGTTGCCGAAGCGCGCCCGCAGGTCCAACTCCGACACGAGGGAAGCCCATAACCAACGGCTATGGCCTGGCCTCGCCGCGGCATTGGCCAGGGCGAGGCTTCGCCCCCAGGATAGACCGGGTGAGCGGGAGGGCGCAGTGGCCGCGCAGGGGGAGCTTCGGACGGATGTGCTGGTGATCGGCGGTGGGCTGGTCGGCGCCTCCGCCGCGTTCTTCCTGCGGCGGGACCACGGCGTTCCCGTCGTGCTGGTCGAGCGCGGCCTGGTGGGATCGCAGGCGAGCGGCGTGAACTTCGGCAATGTGCGTCGCCACGGCCGCCATCCCACGCAGCTGGCGCTCGCCGAGCGCTCCCGCGCGATCTGGGGCGAGCTGCCGAAGCTGATCGGCGCGGACTGCGAATATGCGGTGACCGGCCATGTGCGCCTTGCCTCCAGCGACGACGACATGCAGGTGCTGGCGGACTGGGCCGAGGCGGCGCGTCCGCATGGGGTCGTGCCCGAGCTGATCGGCCGCAACACGCTCCGCAGCCGCTTCCCGTGGCTCGGCAGGCAGTTCGTCGGGGCCTCCGTGCTGCCCGGCGACGGGCAGGCCAATCCGCGCCTGGCCGCGCCGGCCTTCGGCAGGGCGGCACGCGGCGCCGGGGCCATCGTGGTGGAACAGACGCGCGTCCTCCACCTTGCGCCCGATGGGTCGGGCCTGGTGGCGGAGCTGTCCGACGGGCGCCGCGTGAGGGCACGCAAAGTCATCAACGCCGCCGGCGCCTGGGGACCGGAGTTCGCCGGCGCGGCCGGGGAGGCAGTGCCGCTGACGCCGCGCGGGCCGCAGCTCGGGGTGACGGAGCCGCTGCCATATCGCCTGCGCGAGGCCTTCGGCACCGTGAGCGCCGGTCTCTACTTCCGCCAGGTGTTGCGCGGGAACATCGTCTTCGGCGGCGGCACCCGGCAGCCGGTGACGCTGGAACCACCGCGGGCGCGCTGCGCGCCGGAGCAGTTCCTCGCCATGCTCGAGCGCTTGGTGCGTATCATCCCCGACCTGGCGGGTGCCCAGGCCATCCGCAGCTGGAGCGGCGTGGAGGGCTACACGCCGGACATGCAACCCGTGCTCGGACCTTCGCGGACCATGCCGGGCCTCGTCCACGCCTTCGGCTTCAGCGGCCATGGCTTCCAGATGGCGCCCGGTGTCGGCGCCACCGTCGCGGAACTGGCGGCGCGCGGCGAGACGGCCGTCCCGACCGCCCCCTTCGCGCCTGGACGCTTTGCGTCCGCGTGACGGCCGCGCCCGACGGCGGTACGCTCCGCCGCCGTGAACGCGCGCGAGATCGAGATCTTCCGGACAGTGATGCGGTGCCGTACGCTGAGTGCCGCGGCGGAGGTGCTGCACGTGTCGCAACCCGCCCTCTCCAAGGCCGTGCGCCATTGCGAGGACCGCCTCGGCTATCCGCTCTTCCTCCGTCGTGCCGGCCGCCTGGTGCCCACCGCGCAGGCGGAGGAGCTGTTGCCCGAGGTCGAGCGCCTGTTCCGCGAGATGCAGGGTCTGAAGGCGCTGGCACGGGAGCTGGGCGGCGGTGGGGGAGGGGTACTGCGCATCGGGGCCACCTCTTCGCTCGCAGTCTCGGCGGTGCCGAAGGCGATCGCGGCTCTCCGGCGGGAGCACCCGGCTGCGCGTATCGTGTTCCATCTGCTGCCGGTTTCGGAACTTGCGGAGGCGCTGGTGGCCCGCCGCATCGACCTCGGTGTGGCGCTGTCCCCCATCGGGCTGCCGGGACTCGAAACCTCGGAGATCGGCACCACGAGCTGCGTGGTCCTGATCCGGACGCAGCATCCCCTGGCACGCCGCAAGCAGCTCGGCCCGAAGCATCTCGCGGGGGAGCCGGAGATCGGGTTCGGAAGCTGGCTCGATTTCGGCCGCAGCCTGGATGCCGCCTTCGAGCAGGCGGGGATCGAGCGCCGCGTCGCGATCGAGGTCGGCACCACCTTGAGCGCCATGGCTCTGGTGCGCGAGGGCGCGGGTGTGGCGGTGGTGGACGGGCTGTCTGCGCGCGACCTGCCGCCGGGTGTCGTCGCGCGCCCCTTCGTCCCGGCGCTGCGTCGGCGCATCCTGCTGGTGCGCGCGGTCGGGCTCGGCACCTCCAAGCTGGCCAGCAGCTTCATCGCCGCCTTGCGTGCCGCGCTTCCGGGCAGCTGAACGACTGGCAACTGGCCTTGCGCCGATACGGGAATCGCTCCGGCTGTTGCGCTGCGGCGGAAATGCTACAGTCGGCGCCTACCGGCATCGCCGGTGACAGCAAGCCAGAAATCCAAGAAGGCGGACCCCATTCGATGCGCAACTCCTTCCTTCCGATCCTGCCGCGCCGGCGGATGCTGCTTGCCGCCACGGGTCTTCTTGCCGCTCCTCCGGCGATCCCGTCGGCTGCGGCGCAGGCGAACTGGCCGACCCGCCCGGTGCGCCTCGTAGTGCCCTTCGCGGCCGGCGGCGCCACGGACATCAGCAGCCGCATCGTCGCGCAGAAGCTCTCCGAGGTTCTCGGCCAGCCGATGGTCATCGAGAACCGCCCAGGCGCAGGAGGGACCGTCGGCGTGGACACCGTCGCGAAGGCGGCGCCGGACGGCTACACCTTCGCCTTCAGCGGCCTTTCGACCACCGCGCTGGCGATGGGCCTCTACAGGAACATGCCCTACGATCCGGTGAAGGACCTGGTCCCGGTCGCCCCCACCGTGCTGGTGCCGATCGGCATCGCGGTGCGTAAGGAACTCGGCGTCTCCACCCTGCAGGAGTTCATCGCGCACCTGAAGGCCAACCCCGGCAAGCTCAGCTATGGCAGCGCCGGCAATGGTTCGTCCGGCCACATCTCCTGCGTCGGGTTCCTGCAGCAGACCGGCACGCAGGCCGTGCACGTGCCCTATCGTGGCAGCGGGCCGGTGTTCAACGACCTCCTGGCCGGCGTGATCGACTTCACCGCCGATGCACCGGGCCTGATCAAGCCGCATGTGGACAGCGGTGCGTTGGTCGCGCTGGTCATGGCCACCCCGGAGCGATCGTCGCTCCTTCCGGATGTGCCGACCAGCGCCGAGGCAGGCCTGCCCGGCTACAGAGCGTATTCCTGGTTCGGCCTGTTCGCACCGGCCGGGACACCGCAGGGGATCGTGGACAGGTTGGCTGCGGCGACAGAGACGGTGCTGACCGACCCTTCCGTCGCGCAGAAGCTGAGCGGCGATTTGGGCTTGCCGCCCATGACCGGCTACACGCCAGCGCGGTTCTCCGTCTTCCTGCGGGAGGAGATCGAGTATTGGGTGCCGCTGGTTCGTGCGAGTGGCGCCCGCGCCGACTGAACAAGGGTGCCGACAACGTGCCGGCGCGCTTCTATCGTGGTCCGGCCGAGGAGCCGACGCCGCGGGCGCTGTGCCGGCATGCTCCGGCGGGGTTGGACAGCGCATTGTTCCGGCTGCTGCCGGACGACGGCTATGCCGGACCGAGGCTGACCGAACTGCCGGCTGCGCATCATCCGGCTCGGAGGCCTGGGTCCGCCAAAGCGGCCAGGCCTGCGATGTACGTGGCGGCGCGAAAGTCGGCCAATGGAGCGGCGCCATGGCGGCGCTGCGGGCGTAGTGAAATCCGGCCATTGATAGGAGTGCCTTCCGGTCGGGAGGAGGCTCCGGAGGATGTATGCCGTGGAGGTTTACGCGACGGTTCGGTAGCTTGTGTTCGCGGAGGGGTTGAGTCGGCGAGAGGTGGCGCGGCGGCTGGGTCTCAGCCGTGACACGGTGGCGAAGATGTGCCGGTTCTCCGAGCCGCCGGGCTATGTGCGGACGAAGCCGGTGGAGCGGCCGAAGCTGGGTACGCTGACCGGGGTGGTCGATGCGATGCTGGTGGCGGACGGAGTGCGCCGGCGAAGCAGCGGCACACGGCGAAGCGGATCTGGCAGCGGCTGCGGGACGAGCACGGCTTCGCTGGCGGCTAGACCCGAGTAGCCCAGGCTGGAATCGGCTTGTGATTGGATGCGGCGCGGCAGGGTGTGATTCGTAGGCGTCCAGCTTTGGCTGGAGGCGGAGAT
>NZ_JAWLHG010000008.1:0-54708 GCF_041690465.1 Falsiroseomonas sp.
ATCTCCGCCTCCAGCCAAAGCTGGACGCCTACGAATCACACCCTGCCGCGCCGCATCCAATCACAAGCCGATTCCAGCCTGGGCTACTCGGGTCTAGCGGCAGCGAATGCGCCGGCACCGCGCTGAACCCTGCCCCGCTCAACCGGCGGCGCCGCGGCGCGTTGGGTCCGGATGCAAGGATCCGATCCGCCGCGCGAAGTACCCGAGCCACCGGCCGAACCACCCACCGAGACGCCTCGACCGGACACGCCGCCGCAGCCAGGCCCCGAGTTGCCCGGGCTGCCGCCGGTGACGCCGCAGCCACCGGGCCCGGAGGTGCCGCCGGCGGGGCCAGTGCCCTCCCCGACCGAGATCCCGCCGGTCAGCCCGCCCGGCCCGGACATCCCGCGCCCTATCGCCTGACCGGCGCCGCCATCCGCAGGAGCAGCAGTGCGACGAATGCCGCGAGCGAGAGCCCGGCGGTGAGCGTCAGCGCCGCCTGCACGCTGCCGCGCTCCAGCAGCAGCCCGAAGGCAAAGGGCGAGAGTGCCTGCATGAATCGCGCGGGCGCCGAGAGCAGCCCTTGCCGCGCGCCGTAGCCGACCGGCCCGAACACCGCGAGCGGCAGAGTGCCCTTCACGATGGTCAGCATGCCGTTGCCCATGCCGTGAAGCACGGTGAAGACCGGCGCCGCCACCCCTCCGAAGGCCACCAACGCCGCCGCGCCGAGCGGGTGGCCCAGCGCCGCCAGCCGCCCCGACAGGATCGGATGGAAGCGCCGCAGCAGCCCGAATTCCAGCAGCCGCGCCGCCACCTGCGCAGGCCCGACCAGCGCCGCTGCCGCCACCGCACCCGCCGCGGAGGCGCCCGCGGCCTGCAACAGGTTCGGCAGGTGCGCCGCCATCGCGCCCGTCACCGTCCAGGTTGCCGCGAAGACGAAGGCCAGCAGCGGCATCGCGAAACGCGGCGCCGGCGGGGCATCACCAGCCTCGGTGGCGGCCAGCTTCTCGGGCGGTGGCGCCGGCGGCACCAGCAGCCGGTTCAGCGGCAGCCCGATCGCCAGGTGCAGCCCGGCCCAGACCAGGCAGGCGCCGCGCCAGCCGAAGCCTTCCTCCAGCACCGCCGAAAGCGGCCAGCCCACCGTGCTGGCGAAGCCGGCGATCAACGTGATGCCGGTAATCGGCCCGCGCGCGGCGCGCCCATAGAGCCCGGCCAGCGTGGCGAAGGCGGCGTCGTAGAGCCCCATGGCCATGCCGATGCCGAGCACCACCCACCCGGCCGCCATCACCCAGGGCCCGGGCGCAACCGCCAGCAGCAGCAGCCCACCTGCCAGCACCAGGTTGGAGACCGCCAGCACCGGCCTGCCGCCGAGGCGATCGATCGCCCGCCCAACCGCCGGGCCGAGCAGCGCCGAAAGCACCAGCGCAACGGAGAAGGCGCCGAACACCCAGGAGACCGGCAGGTCCATCTCGCGCGCCATCGGGGCGGCGAGGATCGCGGGCAGGTAGTAGGAGGAGGCCCAGGACAGCGTCTGCGCCGTACCGAGCGCAAGAACGACGCGTCGTGCCCCGGCCGGCGCCGCCTCGCCCGTCATGCCGCGCGGCCGCGCCGCGCCGCCTTGCATCGTCGCGGCCAAGGCCACCAGACTGCCAGCATCGTCCGCCCGTCCCGTCCTCAAAGGCGGGCAGGTTAGGCAAGCTGTGCCAGGCTGTTAACCCGGATGACCCGCAGGATGGGCGAGGTTGCGCGCTTCCCCACGCATCCGAAGGGCAGAGGAGGCGCTGCCATGCTGCCATTCACCGTCGCGGAGTTCTTCGCGGTCTTCGCCGCCTACAACGCGGCGATCTGGCCGGCCCAGGCGGTGGCGCTGCTGCTGGGTGCCGGGACCGTGGCGCTGGCGCTGCGCGGCGGCGGGGCCGCGGCGCGGCTGGTGCCGGCGGCGCTCGCGGCGATGTGGATCTGGACGGGTCTCGGCTACCACCTGCTGCACTTCGCGGCGATCAACCCGGCGGCGCGTCTGTTCGGCGCGGCCTTCCTGCTGCAGGGCGGGCTGCTGCTGCTTGCGGCCGTGCGACGGGGCGGGCTGCCCTTCGGGCCGCCGCGAGGCTGGCGCGGCGTGTTCGGGCTGGCGCTGGTCGCCTATGCGGCACTGGTCTACCCGCTGCTCGGGCGGCTTGCCGGCCATGAGTGGTCCGATCTGCCGGCCTTCGGTGTCACCCCCTGTCCGGTGACGATCTTCACCTTCGGCATTCTGCTGCTGGCTGAGGCGCCGGTGCCGCGGTGGCTGCTCGCGGTGCCGCTGCTCTGGGCGGTGATCGGCGGATCCGCAGCCGTGCTGCTTGCGGTGCCGCAGGACTGGCTGCTGCTTGTGGGCGGTCTTGCCGCGGGTGCCGTCATGCTGAGACAGCGCCGGGGTCATCCCGGCGCTGCCTGAAAGGGCCAGCGCGAAGCCGGCCGGATTCCTTGGCAGGGAATGGGCCGGCGGCATCCCGCCGCCGGCCCAGACCCGCCAGGGTCAGCGATAGAGTCGCAGCCCCTCGCCCCAGCCGCGCTCGCGGCCGTAATCGGCGACGCGCTCGCGATCGTAGCGCGGCAGCGCCTCCAGCTCCTCGCGCGTCATCTCGAGCAGGGCGCGGTCGTTGCCGGCGGCGCCGAGCCGGATCCGCTCGATCGGCACCATGGCACGGCGCTCACCGATGCCAAGGAAGCCGCCCCACTCGATCACCGCGGCGCGCACGCGACCGCTGTTGTCGATCAGCAGGTTCTCCACCTCGCCGGCCTCGCGACCGTTGGCGCCGTAGACATCGGTGCCGATCAGGCTCTGCACCGTGGTCAGGGGCACGCCAGCCGTCGGCGTGGCGACGGCGACCTGCGGCTGGGCACCGCCGGACTGCGCGGGCGGCGGGACGGCGGTGGTGGCGCCGGTCCGCTGCTCGGTCATGCCCGGCCGGACTTCGCGCTCCCGCTGGACCTGTGCCTGGCGCTCGCGCTCGACCTGCACCTGCGGCTGGCCCTCGCGCTGCACGGTCACCTGCGGCTGACCCTCACGCTGGACCTGCACCTGCGGCTCGCCCTGGCGCTGCACCGTCACCTGCGGCTGACCTTCGCGCTCCACCCTCACCTGGGGCTCGGCCTGCTGCACGCGCACCTGCGGCTGCGCCTGCTGCACAGTCACCTCGGGCCGCGCCTGCTGCACAGTCACCTCGGGGCGCGGCTGCTGCACCGTCACCTGCGGCTGCGCCTGCTGCACGGTCACCTCGGGCCGCGGCTGCTGCACCGTCACCTGCGGAGCGGGCTGCTGCACCGTCACCTGCGGAGCGGGCTGCTGCACCGTCACATCCGGGGAAGGCTGCTGCACGGTGACCTGCGGCTGCGCCTGCTGCACCGTCACCTGCGGAGAGGGCTGCTGCACGGCGATCTGTGCGCCCTGGGCGCCGCCTGCTGCGCCAGCGGCAGCGGCCGTACCGCCGACCTCGCGGATCAGGATCACCAGGGCATCCGCAGCCTCACGCAGCGAGCCGGCCACCTGCTCGCGGTTCGGCTGCTGCTGCCGCAGCGCCTGCTGCGCCTCGTTCAGCTCACGCTGCGCCGTGCGGTAGGCTTCCCCACGCTGGGCCTGCTGCGGCACGCCCTGCAGCGCGTTCGTCCCAGCCTCCACGGCGGCGCGCGCCTGACCAAAATTCGGCTGCTGCTGGTTGCGCGAAAGCTGCTCCTGCGCCGTGCGGAGCGACCGCTCGACGGTCTGCATCTGGGTGGCCTGCGCCTGCGGCATCTGGCCCTGCTGGCCGGCCTGGCCTGGCTGCTGCTGCGCCTGCTGGCCCTGCTGCGCCGGACGCTGCTGCGCCTGGCCCTGCTGCGCCAACGCCGCATTGCCGAAGCCGAGTGCCAGCGCGGCAGCGCCGGCGAGCAGAAGGGCCCGGCCGCCCAGGGGGCGCGCGGCGACGTGCGGACGGTAATCGGGGGTTCGTGTCATGCTGTCATTCCTCTCCGGTACTGGCATAGCGGCAGGGCGTGCCGAAGGCTGCCCGCTCTGGTGCTGTGCCGACCCATCGCGATGTGGGATGCCGCGGCGAAGCAGAGGATTCCGTGTCCCTACCTAGGCGAAGCCGAGGGAACCGATGCGCGCATCATGCGTCCCGGAACCGCTGGTGATTGCGCACCGTTGCGATGCGGCACCCTGCGGCGCCGAGCGCCGCCACGATCACGGCCAGGCCGCGCAGGCCTCCCAGCCGATCTCCCGCGCCTCCGCCTCGGCACCGGCGACCCATTCGGCGACCAGGGGATGCGCCAGCACCGCATCGGCATAGGCCTGCGCCTCCGGCGTCAGCGCCACCGAATAGGTGCGGAAGCGGCTGGCCATCGGCGCCCACATCGCGTCCGCGAAGCAGAAGCGCGCCCCGAACAGATAGGGCCCGCCCGCGCCCCAGGCCGTGCGCGTCTGGCGCCAGCTCTCCTGCACGCGCGCGACCTGCGCCTGCACGCCCGGTCGGCCGAGCAGCTTCGCGTTCGAAGGGATGCCGTTGGCGATCGGCCAGCGCTTCACCAGGTTCATCGGCAGCGCCGCGCGCAGTTCCGCGAAATGCGCGTGCATCTCGGCGGCCGACATGCGCGCGACGGTGCGTGCGCGCAACTCCGTGGGCCAGATTCCGCAACCCGGCGCCAGCTCCCACAGATATTCGGCAATCGCCAGCGTGTCGGTGACGATGAAGCCCTCATGCTCCAGCACGGGGATCAGCCCGGTCGGCGAGGCGCTGGCCAGCTTCGCCTTGCTGTCGGGCCGTGACAGCCAGAGAGTCTCCGCCACGAAGGGCAGGCCCGAGAGGCGGCAGGCGAGCCAGCCGCGCATCGTCCAGGTGGAGGACCACTTGGCCCCGATGATGAGACGCATCATGCGCGCGCGACCGCTCCCCGGCGCCGTTTGCGTAACGACAACATGGCCACGCCCCGGCCGGTTCCGCAAGCGCGCATTGACGCGCCTGCCGCCGCGCCGGACCATCCCCCTCGATTCCAGGAGCATTCATCAATGGATCAGTCGGTGGCGCGCGTGCAGCGCGCGGCGGAGGCAGGCGGCGCCGCCGCGGTCGAGTTCCTGCGCGCGCTGATCCGCCTGCAGGCGGAGGGCGAGGCCGCCGTGCAGGGGCGCGTCGCCGAGGCCTGCGCGGCGCTCGGCTGCCAGGTGGAGCGCCGCCGCTACCGTCCCGCCGAGGTGGTGCTGAAGGATGAATTCGCCGCCGAGGCCGCCATGGCGACTGACCAGCGCGAGGCCGTGCTCGCCCGCCTGCCCGGCGCCGGCGGCGGCCGCAGCGTGATCTTCTTCGCCCATCCCGATGGCGAGCCCTTCCAGCCCGAGCATGGCTGGATGCACGACCCTCTGGCGGGCGAGGTGGATGGCGGGCGCATCCATGGCTGGGGCGTGGCCGACGACCTGGCCGGCGTCGCCACCATGGTGGAGGCGATCCAGGTGCTGCGCGATGCCGGGCTAAGACCGAAGGGCGACGTCATCCTCGCCAGTACGCCCTCCAAGCGCCACGCGCGGGGCGTGCATGCGCTGCTGCATGGCGGCGTCGCGGCGGATGCGGCCGTCTATCTGCACCCCGCCGAATCCGGCATCGGCATGCGGGAGGTGAAGGCGCTGGCCGCCGGCCAGCTGATCTTCAAGGTGATCGTCCCCGGCCGCCTGCCCGCCACCAACGAGCCGGGACATGCCGCCTTCGCCCATGTCGCGGTGAACCCGGTGGACAAGGCGATGGTGGTGCTGGCTGCGCTGCGCGCGCTGGATGCAAGGCGCGGCGAACGCGTGCACCACCCGGCGCTGGATGCGGCGATCGGCCGCTCCACCAACCTGCTGGTCGGCGACATCCGCACGCTCGGCGATGGCCGCGCCAGCCGCGTGGCGCCGGCGGTGCAGCTGTTCTGCGCGCTGTCCTTCCCGCCGGGCGAGAAGCTCGCCGCCGTGCAGGCGGAGGTCGAGGCCGCGATGGCCGAGGCCGCCGCCGCAGACCCGTTCCTGCGCGACACGCCGCCCGTGCTGCATTTCCTGTCCGGCGTCACCGGCGCCGAAGTGCCGCTCGACCACCCGCTCTGGACCGCGACCAGCGAGGCGGTGCGGCTGGGCACCGGGCAGGTGCCGGAGATCAACCCGCTGCACACCTCGTCGGACATCCGCAACCCGATGGTGCAGTCCGGCATCCCCTGCGTCGGGCTTGGCCCGCTCTGCGGCGACCTGACGCAGAATGGCGGCCGCGACGAATGGGTGGACGAGGCAGATTACCGCCGCGGCGTGGCGGTGGTGGCGGCACTCATCGCGCTATGGTGTGGGGTCGAGCCGGCCGGGTGACATTTCCGTTTTGCGCGCGGGCCGAAACTGCGAAGCTGCGCGAGGAGAGCGGAGTGCAACCAGATGCAGCCACCGATTCCCTTGAAGGAGCCGGCCTGGCTCCGCGAGTTCAAGGCCTTCATCATGCGTGGCAGCGTGATCGACCTCGCGGTCGGGATCGTGATCGGCGCCGCCTTCACCGCCATCGTCTCCAGCCTGGTCGAGGACCTGATCAACCCGCTGATCGGCCTGCTGGTCGGCGGGATCGACTTCTCCAACCTCTTCATCGTGCTGAGCGGCGAGCGGCTGCCTTCGCTGGAAGCGACGCGCGAGAGCGGCGCGGCAGTGCTGGCGGTGGGGAGGTTCATCAACGCCATCATCAAGTTCCTGATCGTGGCGATGGCGATCTTCTGGCTGCTGCGCGTGCTGTCGCGACTGCGCAGGTCGGAGGAGCCGGCCGAAGCCGCCAAGGAGGCGCCGACCGGCCCGACGCCCACCGAGGCGTTGCTGGCGGACATCCGCGACGAATTGCGGGCGCGTCCGAAGGTCTGAGCCTCAGCCTGGCATCCACTCCGGCCCGTCATAGTGCTCCGGCACGGCCACGGCGCTGGAGAGGATAGCCCCGCGCAGCGCCTCCACGCGCGTGGCCAGTTCCGGATCCACATCGGCGGCCAGCGCGAGGCGTACCGCCTCCGGCGCCTCGAGCCCGATGCGCCGGTCGGTGAAGCGGCCGGTGAGGAACGCCGCAACGGCTGCCTCCACAGTTAAGCCGTTCTCCGCCACCGCGGAGGCGAGGAAGACCGGATCCTCCGCCGTCCAGTCGCGGACATTGCCGATGGCGCGGATACCCGCATGGCGGCAGGCGGCGATGGCGCCCGACCGGCCGCCATCGAGCATGGCAAACTGCACTTCCGCCCCCGCGGCCGCCTGCATCGCCGTCCAGCGCCCGGCGAGTTCCGGATCATGCTGATCGCCGCAGAAGCCGGTGAGCAGCACGGCATCGGGGCGCGCGTGAGACAGCCCGGCGGCGAAGCCGGCGCGACCGCGCAGGCCGGGCGGCACCTTCTCGCCGGAGAGATGCGCGGCGACGCCACCGCGGCTCCACCAGCCCGCCAGCGCGCCGGCGAGGAAGGCGGATTGCTCCTGCAGCACCTCGAAGCAGGCGATGTTCGGCCCGGCGATGCGGCCCTGGGTCACGGCGAAGGCGGTGCGCGGAAACGCCGGCGCGACAAGCCGCACTCCGGCCTCGCCCTGGCCGCCATGCGCAATGACGAGATCGGCGCGCGCGGCGGCTGCGGCGAGGGTCTGCGCACGCTGCGCCGGTTCCGGCTCCCACAGCGTTTCCGGCGCCAGGCCATGGCGCGCGGCGGCGCGTGCCAGCCCCGCGACGCCAGCGGCGTTGAAGCTGCCCGCGCCGGGGCGGCCGAAGAAGACCGCGACGATGCGGGCGGCGCTCATTGCGCGGTGATGCCGAGCGCGCGCACGGCACCGCCGACCGTCTTCACCTGGTCGGCGACGAAGGCGGTGAACTCCGCCTGGCTCATCGGCCGCAGAGCGATGCCGAGTTCCTCCCAGCGCCGCTGCACCGGCGGCAGCGCGAGCGCGGCCGTCACCTCCGCATGCAGCTTCGCCGCGATCGGCGCCGGCAGGCCGGGCGGCGCGGAGAAGCCGAGCCAATTCTCCGCCAGCAGCCCGGCGAAGCCGGCCTCCCCGGTGGTCGGCACCTCCGGCGCCATCGCCTGGCGCATCGGCGAGGTGACCGCGATGGCGCGCAGCCGGCCGGAGCGGATGTTCTCGACATTCTGCGGCAGCGTGTCGAAGCCGATCGGGATGGCGCCGCCCAGCAGGTCCGCCAGCATCGGCGAGCTGCCGCGATAGGGAACGTGGGTCAGCCGCACGCCGGTGCGCGCCATCAGCGCCTCGCCGAAGATGTGGTGCACCGAGCCGGCGCCGGAGCTGCCATAGCCGGGCGGCGCCGGCTGCGCCTTGGCCCAGGCGACCAGCCCGGCGAGGTCCGTCACGTTCGCCGGCACCTGGCGCGGATTGACCATGATCACCAGCGGCGTCGCGCCGAGATAGGCGATATGCGTGAAGCCTGCCGCCGGATCATAGGCGACATTCGGATAGAGCGGCGGCGAGGTGACGATCGGCGCGGTGTTGCTCAGCAGCAGCGTGTAGCCATCCGCCGGCTGCGTCGCGACATGCGCGGCGCCGAGCGTGCCGCCCGCGCCGGGGCGGTTGTCCACGATCACCCGCTGCGGGAGCTTCTGCGAGAGCACATCCGCCAGCACCCGCGCGACGAGGTCGGAGGAGCCGCCCGGCGGGAAGGTGACGACGATGCGGATGCTGCGGCTGGGCCAGCCGGTCTGCGCCAGGGCGGGCCTGCCCAGCGTGAAGGCGGTGGCTGCCGCGATGATGGGCAGTTGGCGGCGATACATACGGTGTCTCCCTGTCTTCGCCGCAACCTGCGCAAGTCTCATGCCGGCGTCATGCGCCCCTGGCGGCAGCCGGTCCGGCGCGGCAGGATGGGGCTGATGACCACTGCCCCCGACGTGCTGATGCCGGCCGCGCCGCATCTGCTCTCCACCATCCTGCCCTCGGCCAACACGGTGGTGGAGCGCACCACCATCGCGATGCTGCGCGGGCTGCCGGTGGCGCCGCTGTTCACGCGAATCGCGAAGCGCGGCGCAACCGATCCCTCGCCGGATCGCCACGACGTGCCGGCGCTGCTGGACGCCGCGGAACTGCTCGCCGATGCGCGGCCGGATGTCATCGTGCTGAGCGCCGGCAAGGGCGCGGTGATCGGGCTGGACCATGATCGCGCGCTGGTCGCCGGGATCACCGCGCGCACCGGCATCGCCGCCGACACGCCGGGCCTGGCGCTGCTGCGGGCCCTGCGGCTGCTCGGCCTCACGCGGATCGCGCTGATCGGCCCGCATGGGCGCGACTACAACGAGCGCGCCGCGCGCGGCCTTGCCGCCGAAGGCATCGAGACGGTGGCGCAGGCGAGCCTCGGCATCGCCGACAACCTCGGCTTCGCCGCGGTCGGCGACGAGGCCGTCGTGGCGATGGCGCGCCAGGTTGCGCGCGCCGCCGGCGTGCAGGCCATCATCGCCTGGAACACCAACTGTGCCGCTGCGCCTTTGGCAGCATCGCTGGAAGCGGAGCTCGGCCTGCCCTTCCTCGATGCCACGGCGCTCGGCATCTGGGGCGGGCTTGGCGTCGCGGGCATCGCGGCAAGGCCGGGCGCGGCATGGGGCCGGCTGTTCACGCTGGAGAATCGCGGATGAAGGCGGGCGGCATCTCGGTGCATGCGGTGGACGTGGCGCGCGGCCGCGTGGCGGAGGGCATGGCGGTGCGCATCGACCGCATCGAGCCGGATGGCGCGCGCGTGACCATCGCCGAAGGCCGCATCGGCCCGACCGGCGCACTGGAACATCCGGTGGCGCAGGGCGAAGGCGTGGAGCCGGGCGAGCATGAGGTGCTGATGCATCTCGGCGCCTTCCACCGCGCAACCGGCAGCGAGGCGCCGCCCTTCCTCGATGTCGTGCCCTTCCGCTTCCGCGTCTTCGACCTCGCGCAGCACTACCACCTGCCGATCAAGTTCACGCCCTTCGGCTATTCGCTCTACCGGGGAGCCTGAGCGATGGTCCCCGGAGGGATGCCGCCCGCCAGCCGCGAGCTGACCGGCCATGGTCCGACGCCACCGCGGATCACCTGGCCGGAGGATGCGCGCCTCGCGCTGTCCTTCGTGGTCAATGTGGAGGAAGGCGCGGAGCTGTCGCTCACCAGCGACGATGCGCGCAACGAAAGCGTCTACGAGGCGCGCGAGGAAGTCGAAGGCCACCCCGATCCCTGCATGGAAAGCCACTTCGCCTATGGCAGCCGCGCCGGGATCTGGCGGATCCTCGACCTGTTCGACGCCTTCGGCGTGAAGGCCACCTTCTCCGCCTGCGGCCGCGCCATTGCCGCGACGCCGGCGCTTGCCGCGGCACCCGCCGCGCGGGGGCACGAGATCTCGGCGCATGGCTGGCGCTGGGAACGCCATGCCGGGATGGCGGAGGCGACCGAACGGGCGGTGATCGCCGCCACCGTCGAGGCCATCGCCGACGCCGCGGGCGAGCGGCCGGTCGGCTGGCACACCCGCAGCGCGAGCAGCGTGAACACGCGGCGCCTGCTGCTGGAAGAAGGCGGCTTCCTCTACGATTCCGACTGCTACGACGACGACATGCCGCGCAGCATCGCGCGCCCCGATGGTGGCCGGCATGTCATCCTGCCCTACGCCTTCGACACCAACGACATGCGCTTCGGCCCCGGCGGCGGATTCGTGCAGCCCGAGGACTTTTCCCGTTACTGCATCTCGGCCATGGACTGGCTGATGCGCGAAGGCCGCAGCGCGCCGCGGATGCTCTCCATCGGCCTGCATCTGCGCATCATCGGCCGCCCGGCGCGCATGCACGGCCTCGAGCAGATCCTCGAACACGTCGCACGTACGCCCGGACTTTGGGTGGCGCGCCGCCGCGACATCGCGCAGCACTGGCTGGCGCAGGAGGCCCGCTGAATGCGCATCCTCGTCGTCAACAGCAACACCACCGACGGCGTCACCGACCGCATCGCCGCCGCCGCCCGCGCCGCCGCCTCCCCGGGCACGGAAGTCGAGGCCGTCACCGCGCCCTTCGGCCTGCCGCTGATCGTCACCCGCGCCGACTGGCTGGTGGCCGGCCCTGCCACGCTTGCGGCGCTGGCCGCCCGTCGCGGCGGCTACGACGCCGCGGTGATCGCCTGCTTCGGCGATCCCGGCCTGGATGCGGCGAAGGAACTGCTGGAGGTGCCGGTGCTCGGCATCAGCGAGGCCGCCTTCCACGCCGCTTCCATGCTCGGTCGCCGCTTCGGCGTGGTGAGCTTCACCGCCGCGCTGCGCCCGATGTTCGAGGAATGCCTGGCGCATCACGGCCTCGCTTCTCGCTGCGCCGGCTTCCGCATGGGTCCGCCCTTCTCTGGCGATCCCGGACGCGTGGCGGAGGAGCGCGCCGATCTCATCGCCGATCTCTGTCGCCAATCCGTGGAGCAGGATGGCGCGGAAGCGATCATCCTCGCCGGCGGCCCGCTCGCCGGCCTGGCGCCGGTGATCGCCCCGCGCGTGCCCGTGCCGCTGGTGGATGGCACCGCCGCCGCGGTGCGGCTGGCGGAGGCGATGGTCGGCCTTGCGCCACCCGGCGCGCCGCGTGCAGCTCGTCCCCGCGCACTGACCGGCTTCGCGCCGGAACTGGGGAAGCTCTACGCCGGCTGACGGCACGGCGCTTGCTTGGCTCGACCGGACCTCCGGGGAACCTCAACCATGCAACGCCGCCGCCTTCTGCTCGCCGCCGCCGCGACCCTTGCCGCGCCGCGCTTCGCCGCCGCGCAGGGCGCCTGGCCGAACCGGCCGGTGCGCGTCATCAACCCGTATGCGCCGGGCGGCACCAGCGACCTGATCATCCGCCCGCTGACGGAGCGGCTGGAGCGAGCCTTCGGCCGCCCCTTCGTCATCGACAACCGGCCCGGGGCCGGCGGGTCGCTCGCCACCGGCGAGGCCGCGAGGGCGGTGCCGGATGGGCACACGCTGCTGATCTCCAACACCGGCCCGCTGGCCGTCGCGCCCTCGCTCTTCCCCAACCTCGCCTATGATCCCTCCCGCGCCTTCACCTGGGTCAGCATGTTCGGCGGCGCGCCCCTGGTCTGCGCGGTGAAGGGCGACAGCCCGCTGCGGAGCATCGCCGACTACAAGGCGCGCGCCGCACAGCGGGCGGAGGAGGTCTCCTTCGGCTCCTCCGGCGTCGGCTCCGCCGGCCACCTGGCGGGCGTGCTGTGGTCCATGCAGGCGGACGTCAAGCTGCTGCACGTGCCGTTCCGCGGCGCGGCCGATGCGCAGCGCGCGGTGCTGGCCGGCGACACCGTCTCGCTCTGGGACACCTCCGGCGCCAATGCGGCCGCGATCCGCGGCGGCAGCCTCAAGGGCCTCGCGGTCTCCTCGGCGGAGCGCGTCGCCGCGCTGCCGGAGGTGCCGACGCTGAAGGAACAGGGCTTCCCCGAGGCGGTCGCCACCAACTGGTTCGTGCTCGCCGCGCCGGCCGGGCTCGATCCGGCAATCGCCGCGCGGCTGAGTGCCGAGATCCAGGCAGCGCTTGCCGAGCCCGCCACCAGGACGCGGCTCGAGGGCATCGGGGTGGTCTCGCTCGGCAACCTCTCGCCGGTGCAGATCGGCGCCTTCGTCGCGCAGGAGGCGACGCGCTGGGGCGGTGTGGTGCGCAGCGCCGGCGTGCGGCCGGCCTGATCCAGGCCGCCGCTCAGCCCGGCCGCAGCCCGCACCACTCCGCGATGAAGCGCGCGATGGTGCGGGTGCAGCGGCGAAGGTCCTCGATCGAGGTGCGCTCGTCAAAGGCGTGCGCGCCCTCGCCGAGCGGGCCGTAGCACAGCGCCGGCATGCCGTAGTCGATGCCGTAGTAGCGCGTGTCGTTCACCGCGGTGGAGCGCCGCTCCTGCATCGGCGCGCCGTGCACGGCCAGATGCGCGTCGGCCAGCACGCGCTCGGCCTCCGAGCCGGGCTCCAGCACGAATCCATCGGTCTGGAAGCCGGTCCAGACCACCTCCGGCGGGTTGTTGGCGAGGAACAGGTCGGCCTTCGCCGCCTCGGCGACCACGCGCTCCACCGCGCGCATCGCCTCATGCGGATCGGTGCCGGGCAGATGGCCGATGCGGCAATCCACCTCGCACCAGGCGGGCGTGGAGGAAGCCCAGTCGCCGCCGCGGATGATGCCGGGATTGAACTTCAGCGGGTCGGGGATCTCGCCATACCAGGCATCCTGCCTGGCCGCCTCGTTGAGCCGCGCGACATGCGCGTGCAGCGCCTGGATCAGGTGGAAGGCGGACATGATCGCATTGCTGCCCGCCTGCGCCACCGCCACATGCACCGGCACGCCGCGCACGCGCAGGCGGAACCAGATCGTGCCGGTATGCGCGCGCGTGATGGTGTGCCCGGTCGGCTCCGGGATCAGACAGGCATCGGCGCGGTAGCCGCGGATCAGCGTCGAGAGCGCGCCATTGCCGGTGCTCTCCTCCTCCGTGACGGTCTGGATGTAGACGTCGGCGGCCGGCGCGAAGCCCGCCGCGCGGATCGCGTCCATGGCGAAGACCATGCAGGCGACGCCCGCCTTCATGTCATGCGCGCCGCGGCCGTACATCCAGCCGTCGCGGATCACCGCCGCATAGGGCGGATGCGTCCACATCTCGGCCGGACCCTCGGGCACCACGTCGATATGGCCTTGCAGGATCAGGCTGCGGCCGGTCGGGCTCGCAGCGCGGTGGGTGGCGACCACCTGCACGCTGGCCGCCGGATCGGCCTCCACCATCGGCGCCGCCTTGGGATGCGAGGCGAGCGGCACGTCGGCGAGCGTGTAGCGGTCCACCGCATAGCCGCGCGCGGCCATCTGGCGCGCGAACCAGTCCTGCAGCGGCGCCTCCCGCCCGCGCAGCGAGGGAAAGCGGACCAGCTCGGCGAGGAAGCCGACCTGCCGCTCGAAGGCGGCGTCGATGGCGGCGTCGATCGCTGCGGCGATCGCGGAGGGGCTGCGGGCATGTGCGTCGGTCATGGCGGCCATGAGGGCGCGCGGCGCGCCAGGGGTCAAGCCGCGCTTTGCAGCCAGCGGCAGCGGCGGCATGCTCCGCGCCATGCTCGCGCTCCCCGCCTGATGCGCCGACGTCTCGCGTCGATCTTCGCGCTGGCGGCGCCGACGGCGCTGGTCTCCTTCCTGCAGGTCGCGGCGCAACTCTTCGAGACATGGCTGGCGGCCCGGCAGGGCACGGCGGCGCTCGCCGGCTGGGCGGTGGTGCTGCCCTTCGCGCTGCTGATGCAGATGACCTCGGCCGGCGCGATGGGCGGCGGCGTGGTGGCCGCCATCGCGCGCGCGCTCGGCGGCGGCCGGCGGGAGGATGCGGCGGCGCTGGTGATGCATGCAGGGCTGATCGCGCTCGCCGCCGCCGCGCTCTTCGCCCTGCCGCTGGCGCTGTTCCCGCGCACCGTACTCGGCTGGGTCGGCGGGCGCGAGGCCGCAGAGGCCGCCGCGGCCTACTCGATATGGCTGTTCGGTGCCGGCGCGTTGCCGGCCTGGCTGAGCAATACGCTCGCCTCCGTGCTGCGCGGCGGCGGCCGGCACGGGCTGGCGGCACGCGTGCTGCTGCTCGGCTGGGCACTCTATCCGCCGCTGGCCTGGCTGCTGGCGGAGCCCGCCGGCATGGGGCTCGCCGGGCTTGGCGCGGCCTTCGCGGGGGTGTTCTGGCTGACGGCGGCGGTGATGGGGCTGGCGGTGCTGCGCGGCGGCGCGGGCTTCGCGCCGAGCCTGCGCCTGCGGCCCTCCCGCGCGATGTTCGGGCGCATCCTGTCTGTGGGGCTGGTGGCCTGCCTGCTGGCGCTGATCGCCAACCTCACCACCATCTTCGTCACCGCGCAGCTGGCGGCACAGGGGCCGACGGTGGTGGCGGGCTACGGCATCTCCGCCCGGCTGGAGTTCCTGATGATCCCGCTGGTCTTCGGCATCGGCTCGGCGCTGACCGCGCTAGTCGGCCGCGCGGTCGGCATGGGCGACTGGGCGGAGGCGCGGCGGCTTGCCTGGACCGGCGGTGGCCTGGCCTTCGTGATCGCCGGCTCCTGCGGGCTGCTGGTGACGCTGTTCCCTCGGAGCTTCGCCGCGGCCTTCACCGGCGACGCGGCGGTGGTGGAGGTCGCGGCGCGCGCGCTGGCCGTGATCGGCCCGGCCTATGGCGCCTTCGGCCTCGGAATGGCGCTGTATTTCGGCTGCCAGGGTGCGGGGCGGATGGGCTGGCCGGTGGTCGCGGCCTGCTCGCGCTTCGCCATCGCGGTGTTCGGCGGCGCACTGATGGCCGGGCCGCTGGGGCTGGAGGGCCAGTTCCTCGCTGTCGCACTGGGCATCACCGCCTATGGCCTGGTGACCGCCGCCTCGGTCCGTCCCGGCGTCTGGCGCTGAGCGCGCCGCGGCGGCATGCTGCGCGGCACGAACCGAGGAGGGAACGCCGTGCCCGATGCAGGCACGCTGGAGGCGCTGCGCGACACCGCGCGCCGCTTCGCAGAAAGCGAGGTGGCGCCGCGCGCCGCCGAGCTGGACGAGACCGAGGCATTCCCGCGCGACATCTACCTCGCCCTGGGCCGGCTCGGCCTGCTCGGCATCACCGTGCCGGAAGCCATGGGCGGCGCCGAGGCGGGTGTCACCGCCTATGCGCTGGTCATGGAGGAACTGTCGCGCGGCTATGCCAGCGTCGCCGACCAGGTGGGACTGGTGGAGTTGCTGGCGACGCTGCTCAGCGAGCACGGCACGCCGGCGCAGCGCGACGCGTTCCTGGCCCCCCTGCTGCGCTACGAGAAGAACTGCGCCTATGCGCTGACCGAGGCGGAGGCCGGCTCCGATCTCGCGGCGCTGAAGACCACAGCGCTGCGCGACGGCGATGGCTGGCGCCTGAACGGCGAGAAGATGTGGATCCACATGGCGCCACGTGCCGATTTCGCGGCGGTGCTGGCACGCACCGACCCCACCGCCGGGCATCGCGGCATGTCCATCTTCCTGGTGGACCTGCACGCGAAGGGCGTCGAGCGACTGCGGGCGGAGCACAAGATGGGCCAGCGCGCCTCCCCGGTCGGTGGCCTGCGCTTCGAGGATGCGCGGCTGCCGGCGGAGGCGCTGCTCGGGCCCGAGGGGCGCGGCTTCCACATGATGATGTCGGTCCTGGACAAGGGCCGCATCGGCATCGCCGCGCTCGCGCTCGGCATCCTGCAGCGAGCGCTGGAGGAAAGCGTCGCCCATGCGAAGCAGCGCGTGCAGTTCGGCAGGCCGATCGCCGAGCAGCAGGCGATCCGGTTCATGATCGCCGACATGGCCAGGGATGCGCATGCCGCGCGGCTGATGGTGCGCGACGCGGCGGAGCGGATGGATGCCGGCCGGCGCGCGACGCTGGAGGCCAGCATGGCGAAGTGCTTCGCCTCGGACGCCGCGGTGGCGCGCACGGCAGACGCGGTGCAGATCCATGGCGGCACCGGCTACATCCGCGGCGTGACGGTGGAGCGGCTCTACCGCGACGCCAAGATCACGCAGATCTACGAAGGCACCAACCAGATCCAGCGGGTGATCATGGCGAGGGAAATCCTGGGATGAGGCCGGTTGCACTGGTGACGGGAGCCCGTCGCGGCATCGGGCGCGCGACCTGCGCGGCGCTGGCCGCCAAGGGCTATGATCTGCTCGGCTGCGACATCGCCGAGGAGGGCGCGGACGAAACCGCCGCGGCCGTCGCCGACCTTGGCGGCAGGTTCGGCTTCCGGCTCTGCGACGTGTCGGACCTGGAGGCCGTCGCCGCGCTTGCCGACTGGGCCTGGAGCGAATGGGGCGGCGTGGAGGCGCTGGTGAACAATGCCGGCGTCGGCGCCATGCTGCGCGGCGACCTGCTGGACGTCACGCCACAATCCTGGGACCGCTGCATGGACATCAACGCACGCGGCGCCTTCTTCGTCTCCCAGGCCATCGCCCGACGGATGGTGGCGGAGGGCGCGCCCCGGCGCGGCCATCGCGCGCTGGTCTTCGTCTCCTCCGCCAACGCCTTCATGGCCGCGCCCGACCGTGCGGAATACACCGCGAGCAAGACGGCGGTTTCCATGGTGGCGCGCTGCTTCGCCTTGCGCCTGGCCGAGGATGGCATCCCGGTGCACGACATCCGCCCCGGCGTGATCCGCACCGATATGACGGCACCGGTCGCCGCGCGCTACGCACAGCGCATCGCCGAGGGCCTCTCGCCGATCCGCCGCTGGGGCGAGGCGGCGGATGTCGGCGATGCCATCGCCGCGCTGGTCAGCGGGGCGATTCCCTTCTCCACCGGCGACGCCTTCCATGTGGATGGCGGGCTGCACATCCAGCGGCTGTGATGAAGATCGACAAGGCGCTGCTGCGCTACGAGCAGATCGAACCCGGCCTGGCCTTCGAGACCGGCGGCATCACCGTGACCGAGGGACATATCCTCGGCTTTGCCGGCCTGACCGGCGATTTCTACGACATCCACATGGATGACGAATACGCCCGCGCGCTCGGCTATCCCGGCCGCGTCGCGCATGGGCTGCTCGGGCTCGCGCTGTGCGACGGCCTGAAGAACCGCGCGCCGGTGCGCTTCGCCGCCATCGTCTCGCTGAACTGGCGCTGGTCCTTCACCGGCCCGATCCTGGTCGGCGACCGCATCGCCGCGCGCATCACCGTGCTGTCGAAGCGACTGACGAAGAACCCGTCGCGCGGCATCGTCACGCTCGGCTTCGAACTGGTGAACCAGAAGGGCGAGGTGGTGCAGAAGGGCGAGAACGACCTGATGGTGCACGGCGCGCGGATCGACGACGCTTCCTGAACACCCTCAGCCCGCGCCGTCGCCCTGCGGCGACATGCGTTGCCGCAGGAAGTCCCGCGCGACAAGCAAGTGATAGGCGGCCCAGCCGCCGATGCCGGCAAGCTTGAATCCATCCTCGAACAGGATGCCGAGCCCCTGCTCGTCCTGGGCCGAGCCGCGCACCAGGTCCACCACGATGCCGGAGGCGAACAGCACCAGGCAGACCACGAGGAGGACCGGCGCCACCTGCATATGCAAGGCACGGAAGCGCCAGAGATAGGCCACACCCGACAGGCCGATCGCCGCGAGCACCGGCAACTCCGGAACGCCGAGATAGGCCGGCATCACGTTGTCATGCACCATGAACAGGTCGTCGATCGCCAGCATCGCGGAGACCAGCCCTGCCCAGAGCATCATCCTCCGCTGCTCGGAGGCCTCCTTCAGGGTGAACGCCGCCAGCAGGCCCGCCGCGGCAGCCGTCCACCAGCCGAGCACGCCGAGATGCGAGAACATGCCGACATAGAACGGAAAGTCCACATAGGCTGCAGGATCGCGCAGCGCGCGCGCGGGGTGCAGCCCGAACACCAGCGTCGCCAGCAGCAGCACCGCCACCGGCACCGCCACGCAAGCCACGCCCAGCCACCGCGCTACCGCATCGGCTGCATCGCGCCTGCCGCGTGATGCCGACCTCCCCTTCACGTCAGCGTCACCCGCTCGTCATCGCCATGCAACATGACAGCACCGTGCACGGCGTCGCCCGGCATGCAACGCACGAAGCCTTGCGCCATGCGCAGCGGCGGATCTCGTCAGGGTTGAACGAAGCGCCCCGTGGCCGCGCTCTCGAGCAACGCCGCGATCAGCCGCTGCACTGCCAGCCCCGTCGCACCCGCATTGGAAGGCTGGCGGCCGGCGGCGATGGCGTCGAACATCTCGGCGATCATCGCACGGTGCGGGCCGTGGTCGAAGGCCATCGGATCGGCGCCGCCGCCGCCGGCAAGGCTGCCATCCAGGATCTCCACCGGGCGGTCCTTCACATGCAGTTCCAGCCGCTCCGCCACCAGCGCGGCGCTGCCGCCGGTGCCGGCGATCTCGATGCGTTCCGGGAAACCGGGCTCGGCCACCGTCGTCGCGTCCAGCGCCCCGATCGCGCCGCTGGCGAAGCGCAGCGCGGCCGCGGCGATGTCCTCGGTGTCGATCGCCCGCAGCGCGGAGGTGCGCGCGAAGCCGCCGATCTGCGCCACCGGCCCCGCCAGGTGCAGCAGCAGGTCGAGCGTGTGGATCGCCTGCGTGAGCAGCACGCCGCCGCCATCGCGCGCCCTCATCCCCCGCCCCGGCTGCGCGAAATAGGCCGCATTGCGCCACCACCGGATCGAGGCCGAGCAGGACAGCAGGGTCCCGAGTTCGCCATCCGAGATCGTCTGCTTCAGCCGCAGCGCCGCCGGCCGGAAGCGGTGCTGGAACACCACGCCGAGGGTCACGCCCGCGCGCTCCGCCATCGTGACCAGCGCCTCGGCGCGCTCGAGCGAGATCTCGAGCGGCTTCTCCACCAGGATGTGCTTCCCCACCTTCGCCGCCGCCTCCGCCACCGGCAGGTGCGCGCCAGGCGGCGTCAGCACGATGACGAGGTCGAGGTCGGGCGCTGCGAGCAGCGCATCCAGGCTCAGGAACACCGGCGCCCGCCAGGCCTGCGCGAAGGCGCCGCGCCGCTGCGCGCTCGGCGAGAAGCCGCCGAGCAGCCGCGCGCGTCCCGCCTTCTCCAGGTCGCGGATCGCCAGCATGTGCGGCGCCGCGGCCATGCCGAGCCCGACGATGCCCACGCCGATCATCACGTCCCCTCCCGCAGTGCCGCAAGGCACAGCACGTTCATCTCGTTCTCATAGGCAAGCCCCGCCGCGAGCGGCGCTTCCAGCGACTGCCGCACCGCCGCCTTCACCGCCTGCACCGCAACGGGCGGCAGCGCGGCGAGCCTGCGGCACAGGGCCAGCGCCGTCTCCTCCAGCGCGGCATCCTCCACCACCTGTTCCACCAGGCGCAGCCGCACGGCTTCCTCGGCCTCGACCTGCTCCCCGGTCAGCAGCAGCCGCATCGCCTGGCCAAGGCCGACCACCCGCGGCAGCAGTTGCGACGCACCGCCGCCGCCGACCCAGCCGCGCGTCACCTCCGGGAAGCCGATGCGAGCGCTGCGGCCCGCGACTCGGATATCGCAGGCCAGCGCCAGTTCGAATCCGCCGCCGAGCGCCCAGCCCTTCACCGCGGCGACCACCGGCTTGCGGATCGTCCGCACCGCGCCGGGATAGTCCGGCCGGTGGCGGAATTCCCAGGGCGTCTGGAAGGCCTCGATGGCCTTCAGGTCCATGCCCGCGCAGAAGGCGCGCTCCCCGGCGCCTTTCAGCAGCACGGCACGGATCGCCGCGTCAGCGTTGATCGCACGCGCATGATCGGCAAGCTGCCCGGCCATCGCGTTGGTGATGGCGTTGTGCTTGCCGGGCCGGTCGAGCGTCAGCACGGCGACGCCCTCCGCCTGCTCCAGCGTGACCCGCCCGTCCATCCCGTTCCCTCCCGACCGCGCGCCCGGTAGAGTAGCGCCATCCAGCGAAGGGGAAACGGGCAGGATGCGCAGGGTGACGGCGGCCGAGGCCGCGTCCCTCGTCCGGGACGGCGACACGCTGCTGATCGGCGGCTCGGGTGGCGGGCATGCGGTGCCGGATGCGCTGCTGGCCGCCCTTGGCAACCGCTTCCGCGAGAATGGCGCGCCGCGCGACATCACCGCGCTGCATCCGGTGGGCGTGGGCGACGGCGCGCATCGCGGCCTGGGCCATCTGGCGCAGAAGGGACTGCTGAAGCGCAACGTGGCCGGCAGCTACGTGAACTCGCCCCCGGTCGGCGCGATGGCGCTGCGGGACGAGATCGAGGCCTGGTCCCTGCCGCAGGGCGCGCTTTCCCAGCTGATGCGCGAGATGGCGGCCGGCCGCCCCGGCCTGCTGACGAAGACCGGCCTGCACACTTTCGTGGACCCGCGCCTGCAGGGTGGCCGGCAGTCACCCTCCGCCAGGGAGGAGCTGGTGGAGCTGGTGCAGTTCCGCGGCGAGGAATACCTGTTCTACAAGCCCTACCACATCCACGTCGCCTTCCTGCGCGGCACCACGGCGGACGAGGACGGCAACGTCTCGATGGAGCAGGAGGCCGTCACGCTCGAGATGCTGTCGGAGGCGCAGGCGACGAAGCGCTGCGGCGGCATCGTCGTGGTGCAGGTCAAGCGCATCGCCCGCCGCGGCAGCATCCACCCGAAGATGGTGAAGATCCCCGGCATCCTGGTGGACCTGGTCGTCCTCGCGCCGGACCAGGAGCAGACCTACGAGACGCCCTATTCCCCCGCCTATTCCGGCGAGCTGCGCATCCCGCTGGAGGACATCCCCGTCCTGAAGCAGGATGCGCGCAAGGTGGTGGCGCGGCGCGGCGCCCTGGAACTGTTCCCGCGCGCGGTGTGCAACCTCGGCTCCGGCATCTTCACCGGCATCGCCAATGTCGCCGCCGAGGAAGGCTGCCTCGATGCCGTCTGCCTCACCAACGAGCAGGGCAACATCGGCGGCGCACCGGCCTCGGGCGGCGAGGCGGGCGCGGCGATGAATCCCGACGCGCAGCTGGACCAGCCCTACCAGTTCGATTTCTACGATGGCGGCGGGCTCGACCTCGCCTTCCTCTCCTTCGCCGAGTTCGACGCGGCGGGGAACGTGAACGTCTCCCGCTTCGGTGATCGCCTGATCGGGCCCGGCGGCTTCATCAACATCAGCCAGAACGCGAAGCGGGTGATCTTCGGCGGCACGCTGACCGCCGGCGGCAAGCCGAAAGCGGTGGCACAGGTGGAGCAGATCACCTTCTCCGGCGCTTATGCGCGCGAACGCGGCCAGCCGGTCCTCTACGTCACCGAGGCCGCGGTGTTCCGCCTCGGCCCGGCGGGCCCGGAACTGGTGGAGATCGCGCCCGATCTCACCGTGGAGCAGGTCATTGCCCGCATGGGCTTCCGCCCCGCCGTGGCGCCGGATCTGCGGTCCATGGACCCGCGTCTGTTCCGCAATGCGCGCATGAACCTGGCCGCCGACATCGCCGCGAAGCCGGGCCGTCCCGCCTCGCCACGGCTGGCGGAACTGCCGGCGTGAGGCTCGGCATCGCGCCCGGCGAGTCGGCGACCTTCACCAAGACCGTCGCCGAGCGCGACCTGCTGTTGACCGCCGAGATCACCGGCGATCACGATCCGCTGCATGTGGACGCCGCCTATGCCGCGACCACACCGTATGGCAGGCGCATCGCGCATGGTGCGCTGGTGCTCGGCCTGCTCTCGGCCACCGCCAGCACCATCGCGCATCGCGCCATCGCCAATGGCGCGGAGGGCCTGCCGGTCTCGCTCGGCTACGACCGCGTGCGCTTCCTCCGCCCGGTCTTCGAGGGCGACACGCTGACCGCGCGCTACCTGGTGGAGCGGACCGACGAAGCCGCCGCGCGTGCCGAGAGCGCCTGCGAAGTGGTGAACCAGGCCGGCGAGGTCTGCCTGGTCGCCCGCCATATCATGCGATGGGTCCGGCCCGCCACGTAACCGGGTGGTTCCCAAGCGGCCGCCGCCGGGCTAGCCTGCGCCGCATCAAGCCGGGCGCAATGCCGGCGGATCAAGGGGAGACCTGTCCATGCAACGTCGCGCTTTCCTCGGCACCGTCGGTGCCGCCACGACCCTGCTCGCCGCACCGAATGTGGTGCGCGCGCAGGCCCCCATCACGCTGAACGGCGCCAGCCAGTTCAATCCGGAACACGTCTTCAACCGCACGATGCAGCGGTTCCAGGACCTGGTGAAGCAGTACTACGGCCGCCCGGTGAACTTCGTGATGCACAACAACAGCTCCCTGGGGCTGGAGAAGCAGTATTTCGAGTACATGTCGGCCGGCCGTGCGGTGGACTTCGCGATCGTCAGCCCGGCGCACATGTCCACCTTCAGCCGCGCCGCGCCCTACATCGATGCACCCTTCCTGTTCCGCGACCTTGCCCATTGGAACAAGGTTCTCGACCAGGACCTGCTGAAGCCGGTGGCCGACGAGGTGGAGCGGCGCGCCCGCGTGGCGCTGATCGGCTATGCCGGCGGCGGCGTGCGCAACATCTTCGCGAACAAGGTGGTGCGCAACATGGCGGAGTTGCGCGGCCTGCGCGTGCGCGTGCAGGGCGCCCCGATCTGGAGCCGCACCTTCCAGGCGATCGGGATGGCGCCGCAGGTCATCGCCTACAACGAGGTCTACAACGCCATCCAGAACAACGTCATCGAGGCCGGCGAGAACGAGGCCGCGGGCGTCGAGCAGATGCGCTTCTACGAGGTCGGTCCGAACCTCATCATGACGCAGCACGCCATCACCATCCGCCCGCTCTGCTTCTCGGTGCAGACGCTGAACCGCCTGCCGCGCGAGCTGCAGGAGGCGATCCGCCGCGCCGGCAAGGAAGCGGGCGCCTTCGGCCGCCAGACCGAGAGCACCGAGGATTCGCAGAAGGTCGATGCGCTCGCCGCCGCCGGCCGGCTGCGGAAGATCGAGTTCACCGAACGCGCGCAGATGAACGCCGCCGTGCAGCCGGTGATGGTCGCCTACGCCAAGGAGATCGATGCGGAGGCGATCCACAACCAGATCGCCTCGCTCACCTCCTGAGCCCCTCCGGCGGGCCGGCGCCCGCCGCCCCGCCGGTCAGCATCCCGCCAACCCAGCAAGGACCGACCGCATGCCGCCACCCGGCGCGCGCGGCATCTTCCGCCGCATCACGTTCTACTACAGCCGGGTGCTCGACCTGCTGCTGGTCATTAGCGTCGCCATCATCATCATTCCGGTGACGATGCAGATCTTCGCCCGCTTCGTGGAGTGGATTCCCCGCTACATCTGGACCGAGGAGCTGGCGCGCTTCCTGCTGGTCTGGATGATCATGATCGGCGCCATGATCGGCGTGCGCGAAGGCACGCATTTCACCGTGGACCTGTTCCAGAACCTGCGCGGGCGCACCAAGGCGGCGATGGACATCCTTTCGGGCCTCTTCGTGCTGTTCTTCGCCTATGTCTTCCTGGTCTATGGCTGGGAATTCACCGACACCGCCTGGTATCGCATCAGCGAGCTGGCGGAGCTGCCGCTCTGGACCATCCACATCGCCTGGCCGATCGCCGGCGCCACCTGGATCCTCTTCGCCGGCGAGCGGATGTGGGACGATGTGCAGGTGCTGCTGCACGGCGAGAAGGCGGCGGAGTGATGGGCGGCAACGCACTGGCCACCGGCGACGCCGCCTGGCTGCTGTTCGGCATCTTCTTCACCCTGCTGGCGCTGCGCGTCCCGGTGGCGGTCGCGCTCGGCATCGCCTGCCTGCCCCCGCTGTTCATGGAGGACCGGCTCTGGCCGATGATCCTCGTGCAGGAGACGTTCAACTCCTACAACTCCTTTATCCTCCTCGCCGTGCCCTTCTTCCTGCTGGCCGCCAACCTGATGACGGCCGGCGGCATCACCGACCAGCTGGTACGGCTCTCGCGCTCGCTGGTGGGCCACCTGCCGGGGGGTCTCGCACAGATCAACGTCGTCCTCTCGGTGTTCTTCGCCGGCATCTCCGGCAGTTCCACCGCCGACGCCGCCAGCCAGGGCAAGCTGTTCATCGAGGCGCAGATCAAGGAAGGCTACGCGCCCAGCTTCTCGGTGGCGATCACCGCCGTCTCTTCGGTGCTTGCCGTCGTCATCCCGCCTTCGATCCTTATGATCGTCTGGGGCGGCGTGCTGACCACGTCCATCGGCGCGCTGTTCCTTGCGGGCATCATCCCCGGTCTGATGCTGGCCGGCGTGCAGATGGGCACCGTGCACCTGTACGCGAAATCGCGCCGCTACCCGACCTATCCGAAGGCGACCTGGGGCGAGCTCGGACGCGCGCTGTTCATCTCCGTCCCCGCGCTGATGACGCCCTTCATCATCATCGGCGGCAAGGTCTTCGGTTGGTTCACGCCGACCGAGGCGGCCTGCATCGCCGTGCTCTATGCGCTCGCGCTGTCCTTCCTGGTCTATCGGCAGATGGATGCACGCCGCCTGTTCCGCGCCTTCAGCGACACCGGCCGTTTCGCCGCGATCACCCTGTTCGCCGTCGGTACCGCCAGCGCCTTCGGCTGGCTGCTCGCCTTCTACAAGATCCCCGATGCGCTGCTCTCCGGCGTCGCGGCTTGGGAGATGGGACCCATCGCCGCCGGCTTCTTCGTCGCTGCGGCGTTCCTGGTGGTCGGCTGTTTCCTGGATGCCATCCCGGCCATCATCATCGTCGGCACCATCCTCCAGCCGATCACCGCCGATGCCGGCATCCACCCCGTGCATTTCGCGATGATCGCCATCATGTCGCTGGCCTTCGGCCTGGTGACGCCGCCCTACGGCTTGTGTCTGCTGATCTGCTGCTCGATTGCGAACCTGCGACTGGTGGATGTGCTGAAGGATGTCTGCCTGATGCTCCTGCCGATGCTCGGCGTGCTCTGCCTGCTGATCCTCTGGCCGGACATGGCGCTGCTGATGCCGCGTCTGCTGGAGCCGGAGTTCCTGCAGTAGCCTCAGGCCGCCGCAACTTGCCGGGAAGGGCGCCCGCCGCCACTTTGCGCGGTGTGACCGCCCTCCCCCCCTCCCGCGCGCCGGTGCTGGCGCTGCGGCTCCTGCTACCGCATCTCCGCCCCTACCTGCCCCGGGCGCTCGGCGCCGGGGCAGCGCTGGTGGCGGCGGCGCTGCTGACCCTCGGCCTCGGCCAGGGGCTCAAGCGACTGATCGACACCGGGCTCGGCCCCGGCAGCGAGGCCGGGTTGAACACCGCGGCGGCGCTGATGGCGGCGATCGTCGCCGCGCTCGGCGTGGCGACGGCGCTGCGCTACTATCTGGTCTCCTGGCTCGGCGAGCGCGTCGCCGCGGATATCCGCGGGCGGGTCTATGACCATGTGCTCGGCCTCTCGCCATCCTTCTTCGAGACGGCGCGGACCGGCGACATCCTCTCCCGCATGACCGCCGATGTGGCGCTGCTGCAATCGCTGGTCGGCTCGGCGATTTCGATGGGGCTGCGCAACGCGGTGACGGGTACCGGCGCGCTGGTGATGATGGCGGCCACCTCCCTCAAGCTCGCCGGCATCGTGGCGCTGGTGCTGCCGGTGGTGATCGCACCCCTGGTGCTGTTCGGAAGGCGGGAGCGCCGCCTCTCCCGCATCGCGCAGGAGCGCATCGCCGACCTTGCCGCGCGGGCCGAGGAGACGCTGAACGGCCTGCGCACCGTGCAGGCCTTCGCCCAGGAAGGCGCCGAGCGCGCCCGCTTCGCCGAGGGCACCGAGGCCTCGGTCGCCGCCGCGCTGCGCCGCATCGCCTCACGCGCGGCGCTGATCCTGGCGGTGATCCTGCTTGGCTTCGGCGCCATCACCTTCGCGCTCTGGGTGGGCGGGCAGGATGTGGTGGCCGGCCGGATGAGCGGCGGCGACCTCGCCGCCTTCGTCTTCTATGCCGTGCTGGCGGCCAGCGCCGGCGCGACCGTGAGCGAGCTCTGGGGTGAGATCCAGCGCGCCGGCGCCGCGGCGGACCGGCTGCTGGAACTGCTCTCGGTACAACCCGACATCGCCGCGCCGGCGCGTCCGGCGCTGCTGCCCGAACCGGCGCAGGGTCGCGTGGCGCTGGAGCATGTGCGCTTCGCCTATCCTTCGCGACCCGACCAGCCGGCGCTGGAGGATATCAGCCTCGCGGTCGAGCCGGGCGAGACGGTGGCCCTCGTCGGCCCTTCCGGCGCCGGCAAGACCTCGCTGTTCCAGCTGCTCCTGCGCTTCTACGACCCGCAATCCGGCCGCGTGACGTTGGACGGCGTGGATGTCGCCACCCTCGATCCTCGCGCGCTGCGCCGCCGCATCGGCCTGGTCCCGCAGGAACCGCTGATCTTCGGTGCCACCGCCGCCGAGAACATCCGCTATGGCCGCCCCGACGCCACCGACGCCGAAGTGCGCCGCGCCGCCGAGGCCGCCGCCGCGGCGGACTTCATCGCCGCGCTGCCGCAGGGCTTCGCCACGCATCTAGGCGCCCGCGGCGTCACGCTTTCCGGCGGGCAGCGCCAGCGCATCGCCATCGCGCGCGCGATCCTGAAGGACGCGCCGGTCCTACTGCTGGACGAGGCGACCAGCGCACTCGACGCGGAATCGGAGCAGGCGGTGCAGCAGGCCCTCGAACGCCTCTCGCGCGGCCGCACCACGCTGGTGGTGGCGCACCGCCTGGCCACGGTGCGCCGGGCCGACCGCATCGTGGTGCTGGAGGCGGGGCGCATCGTCGCCACGGGCGCGCATGAGGCGCTGGTACGCGCGGGCGGCCTCTACGCCCGCCTCGCTGCGTTGCAGTTCGCCGAACACGCCTGAGCACGAAGCCGGCACCGCCCCCGCAGGGCCGAAGGCCCGGCCCGGCCTCTGCTCGGCTGGTTCACGGACACGGCCCGCTGATCAATCTGCGGGTGCCGGCCTGGAAATCCGGGCAGCCGGAGATGGGCAGGACGTAACGCGAATTGTAATACACCTCACCCTATATGGTGCGTTGCAGCATACCATGAGCTCCAGGACCTCCGCCCCGTGAACGCCCTGCCACCCAATCCCAGCCGCGAACTCCTCGCCAAGAGCGCCGAGACCGTGAGCCGCGCGCTGGACCAGGCCCGCAGTCTCACCGAACTCGCCGCCCGCCAGGCCGAGACACTGGCGCCGAAGCCGCCCGCCGCGCCCGCGCTGATGCCGTTCTTCGGCCGCAACCCATTCACCCTGATGCAGGAAGCGATGGAATACGCGGTGGACGCCACCCAGCGCGCCACCCTGTTCTGGGACACCATGCGCCGCGCCGGCAACGATTTCGTCGAACATGAGAAGCAGGGCTGCCCGCCGGTGCTGGTGTTCGACTGGGAGATGGTGGTGGACGGCCGCACCCTGCCGCGGCGCTGCAACTACGCCCTCGTCCGCATCAAGCCGCCCGCCGGCATGCGCGCCCCCGACCCGGCGATGCGCCCCTTCGTGATCATCGACCCGCGCGCCGGCCACGGCGCCGGCATCGGCGGCTTCAAGTCGGACAGCCAGGTGGGCGTCGCGCTGCGCCGCGGCCATCCGGTGTATTTCGTGATCTTCTTCAAGGACCCGGAACCCGGCCAGACCATCCTGGACATCACCGCCGCCGAGCGCACCTTCCTCAAGCGCGTCCATGAACTCCACCCGGACGCACCGAAGCCGGTTGTTATCGGCAACTGCCAGGGCGGCTGGGCGGTGATGATGCTTGGCGCCTCCGACCCCGAGCTGATGGGGCCACTGGTCCTCAACGGCGCCCCGCTCTCCTACTGGGCCGGCGAGCGCGGGCGGAACCCGATGCGCTACACCGGCGGGCTGGCCGGCGGCTCCTGGCCGGCGGCGCTGATGGCCGACCTCGGAAATGGCAGGTTCGACGGCGCCAACCTCGTGCTGAACTTCGAGGCGCTCTCGCCCGGCAACACCTGGTTCCGCAAATACTGGAGCCTCTACGAGAAGGCCGACAGCGAGCCAGACCGCTTCCTGGAGTTCGAGCGCTGGTGGGGCGGCTACTACCTGATGAACCGCGACGAGATCCGCTGGATCGTCGAGAACCTGTTCATCGGCGACCGCTTCGCGCGCGGCGAGATCAGCGCGGGGCCGGGCCGCAACGGCGCGACCTTCAACATGCGGTCCATCAAGTCGCCGATCATCGTCTTCGCCTCCGTCGGCGACAACATCACGCCGCCCGGCCAGGCGCTGCGCTGGATCGCCGACGTCTATCGCGACGAGAAGGAGATCCGCGCGCTCGGCCAGACCATCGTCTATCTCGTGCATGACGACATCGGCCATCTCGGCATCTTCGTTAGCGGTAAGGTGGCGAACAAGGAGCACACCGAGATCGCCAACACCCTCGACATGATCGAGGCGGTCGCGCCCGGCCTCTACGAGATGCGCATCACCGCGGCCGAGGGCAGCGGCGTGAATGCCGGCTACCAGGTGGAGCTGGTCGGCCGCACCATCGCCGATATCCGCGCCGTCTCCGGCGAGGCGGAGAACGAGGCCTTCCCGGCGGTGGCGAAGATCGCCGCGGTGAACCAGACGCTCTACGACCTGATGATCGGCCCCGCGGTGCGGCAGATGACCACCGAGAGGACCGCCGAGCTGCGCCGGCAGATGCATCCGATGCGTGCACGGCGCTACATGGTCAGTGACCTGAACCCCTTCATGCTGCCCTTCGCCGCGGCGGCGGAGCGGGTGAAGGCACAGCGCGCGCCGGCCGCCGCCGACAATCCCTTCGTCGCCGCCGAGCGTGCCATGGCCGAGCGCGTGGGCGATGCGATGGACACCTGGCGGGACTGGCGCGATGCCTGGACCGAGACCGCCTTCCACACCGTCTATGGCACGCTCGCGGCCTTCGGCGTGGCCGAGGCGACGGCCGAGGAGGAGGTGGCGGAGACCGCCGACGCGCTGGCCGATGCGCCGGCGGTGCGTGCCGCACTCGCGCGCATCGCCGAGGGCAGCTACGCCGAGGCGGTGGTGCGCATGATGATCCTGCTGGCGCGCGCGCGCGGCGGCGTCCGCCGCTCCCGCCTCGCGCGCAGCCAGGCGCTGCTGACCGGCGAGGCGCCCTTCGCCGAGATGACCTCCGCCGCACGCCAGGCACTGATCCGCGAGCAGACGCTGGTGGTGGAGATGGCGCCGGAGGAGGCGCTGGCCACGCTGCCCGGCCTGCTCGCCGACAAGGCCGAGCGGCGCCGCGCCCTCGCCGCGGTGGAGGATGTGGCCGGCCCGGAGGAGGAACTCGGCGCCCCGGCGCAGGCGATGCTGGCGCGGCTGCGCGAGGTGCTCGGGCTCGCTCGGCGCTGAGCCGCCACGGCGCGCGCGCACAGCGCGCGTCGAGGATACGAGCGGCATCGGTCTTTGACGGATGGCGAGGCCGCGAATGCGGCCCGCCGCCGAGGGCAGAACAAGACTCATGCCATCGGCGGACGAAGTCGGCCGCTGGTATGACGCGCGGCGTTCATCTTCGCGCAACACCAGCCCGGCATTGTGCCCCCGCGCGCAAGCATCGCGCGCATCAGGCACAAGAGGACACCTGACGATGACGCCGACGACGCTCGGCCCGGCCGCGCCGCCGGAGCTTGTCGCCGCTTCCCTGCTGACCTCCAGCACCGGCGCCGAGGTTCATCTCGTCGCGCGCGATGGGCAACGGCTGCGGCTTGCCGCGGACGAGGCCACCGCGCGCGCCCTGGCCGAAGCGCTGTGGCGGGCGCTTGACCGAACGGGCTGATCGCCCACCTCCCGGCATCGTGAGCTTGGCAATCCACCCGCGAGGGGGGATAGGCTGGTCGCGACCGCACGGAGGACAACAGATGTCGGAAGCGAAGACGCCCCGCGCCACGCGGCGCACGATGCTCGCGCTGGGCGCCACCGCGATGCTGGCACGCAGCGCCGCCGCACAGCGTTCGGGCGGGCCGGTGGTGGTTTCGTCGAAGATCGACACCGAAGGCGCGTTGCTCGGCAACATGATCCTGCTCGCGCTGCAGAATGCCGGCGTGCCCACCGAAGCAAGGCTGGCGCTCGGCCCGACGCGCATCGTGCGCCAGGCGCTGCTTGCCGGCGAGATCGACATCTATCCGGAATACACCGGCAATGCCGCGTTCTTCTTCCGCCGCCCGGAGGACCCCGCCTGGCGCGACAGCGAGCGCGCCGCCGCACTGGCCGCGGAGCTCGACAAGGCGGAGAACAACCTGGTGTGGCTGGATCGCGCCAAGGCGAACAACACCTGGGCGATCGCAGTGCGGCGCGACGTGGCGCAGCGGCTGAACCTGCGCACGATGAGCGATCTCTTCGCCGCCGCGCAGCGCGGCGAGGTGAAGCTCGCCGCCTCGGCCGAGTTCGTGGAGAGCGCGGCCGCCCTGCCCGCCTTCGAGAAGGCCTATGGCGGCACCTTCCCCCGCGACAACATCGTCGTGCTGCCCGGCGGCGACACCGCGGTGACGATGCGCGCCGCCGCGCAGGGCATCTCCGGCGTGAATGCGGCGATGGTCTATGGCACCGATGGCGCCATCGCCGCGCTCGACCTCGTGGTGATGCGCGACGACAAGGCCGCGCAGCCGGTCTACGAGCCCGCGCCGGTGGTGCGTGCCGAGGTGCTGGAACGCCACCCCGCGATCCGCACCGCGCTCGCGCCCGTCTTCTCCTCGCTCGACCTCGAGACGTTGCAGAAGCTGAACGCGCGCATCGCGGTCGAGGGGCAGCCCGCGGCGGCGGTGGCGCGCGCGCATCTGGTGGCCATCGGCGCACTGCGGTGAACCCCACGCTGGCGGTGCCAGCGCTGGTGGCGCTCGCTGCGCTGCTCCTGCCGCTGCCCTGGCTGGCCGTCGCGCCCAACCGCCTGCTGCCGGGCCAACCCCTCGCCGCGCTGGCCGCGCTCGGCTGGCCGGTGGTTGTGGCGGCGCTGCTCGTCCTTGCCGCACTGCCCCGGCGCGCGCCACCGGCGGCGGCCGCCTTCTCGGCGCTGGCCGCCGCGCTGCTGCTGGTCGGTGCGACGGGCCTCGGTGCCGGGCGGGCGCTGGAAGGCATGTCGCCCGCCGCGCGGGCCGGCCTCGGCGGCGGCTTCTGGCTCGCGCTGGTGGCGACGGTGGTGCTCTGCGTCGCTTGCGCCGCGGCTCTGGCGCCCACCGGGCGCGCCCTGCTCGGGCTCGGCGGTGCCGCGGCGCTGGTGCTGCTGCTCGCCAGCGGCCTGATCGAGCCGCTTTCGCTGATGGTGGAGTACCGCGCCCGTGCGGACGCCGTGCAGGCCGCGCTGCTGCGCCACCTCGCGCTCGCCGGCGGCGCGCTGGTGCTGGCGCTGCTCGTTGCGGCGCCACTCGCCTGGGCGGCGTTCCGCAGTCCGCGCTTGGCTGGCCCGCTCGGTGCCGCCTTCGCGGGCGTGCAGGTGGTGCCGGGGCTCGCGCTGTTCGCGTTGCTGATCCCGATCCTCGCCGCGCTGCTCGCCGCGCTGCCGGCGCTGCGCGGGCTCGGGCTCGCCGCCATCGGGCCGGCGCCCGCGGTGCTGGCGACCGCGGCCTATCTCACCCTGCCGCTCTGGCGCAGCATCTCCGGCGGGCTCGCCGCCGCCGACCCGACAGCCGTTGCCGCCGCGCACGCCATGGGCATGACCGAGGCGCGCATCACGCGGGAGGTCCGCCTGCCCCTCGCCCTGCCGGTCTTCGCCGGCGGGCTGCGGGTGGCGGTGGTGCAGGCGATCGGGTTGGTCACGCTCGGCGGGTTGGTCGGCGCCGGCGGCCTCGGCGCGCTGGTCTTCGAGGGGTTGGCGCAATTCGCCACCGATCTGATGCTGCTCGGCGCACTGCCGATCGTCGGACTTGCGCTGCTCGCCGATGCACTGGCCCGCGCGGCGGAACGCCGGCTTGCGCTGCCCGCATGATCGCCTTCGACAACGTCACCGTGCAGTTCGGCGGAACCCAGGCGCTTTCCGGCGTCAGCCTGGAGGTGCGCGAAGGCGAGCTCTGCGCACTGGTCGGCCCCTCCGGCTCTGGCAAGACCACGCTGCTGCGCCTGGTCAACCGGTTGGTGGCGCCGGCCTCCGGCACCGTGCGCGTGCGCGGCGAGGACGTGATGCGCCAGGACGCGCCGGCGCTGCGCCGCTCGATCGGCTATGCGATGCAGTCGGTCGGCCTGTTCCCGCACCGGACCGTCGCCGAGAACATCGCCACCGTGCCGCGCCTGCTCGGCTGGGATCGCGCGCGCATAGCCGAGCGCGTGCACGATCTGCTGCGCATGCTGCGGCTCGACGCCGCGATGGCGGATCGGCTGCCGCGCGCGCTGTCCGGCGGGCAGGCGCAGCGCGTCGGCCTCGCGCGCGCCCTTGCCGCCGATCCCGACATCCTGCTGATGGACGAACCCTTCGGCGCGGTGGATCCCATCACCCGCCGCGAGCTGCGCGCCGAGCTGCGGCGGATCCACGCCGAGACCGGCAAGACCATCGTGCTCGTCACCCACGATCCGGAGGAAGCTCTGGAGCTCGGCACCCACATCGTCGTGCTGCGCGGCGGGCGCATCGTCGCCGACGGGCCGCCGGCCGCCGTCGTTGCGCCCGGCGCCGATGCCTTCACGCGCGAGCTCCTCGGCGGTGCGCAGCCGGGGCTGCGACGCCTGGCGCTGCTGCCGGCGGCGGATGCGCTCGATCCCGCGCCGGCGCCGGACGACGCGCCGGTACTGCCGCGCGATGCGAGCCTGGCCGACGCGCTCTCGCTGATGGCCGAGCGCGGCTGCGACAGCCTGGCGCTGGAAGGCGCGTCGGGCTCGCTGCGCGCCGGCACGCTGCTGCGGCAGGCGCGATGAGGGGGGCGCCATGAGACGGGCCTGGCCGCCGCTGCTGCTCGCGCTGCTGCTGGCCGCGCTTGCCGCGCCGCAGGGCGCCGCATTGCTCGGCGGCGCACTCGGCGAGGCGGCGGCACCCTTCCCGGCCGGACGGCTGGCCTCGCTGGCACTGACGCATGCCGGGCTGTCGCTGGCCGGCGTCGTGCCGGCGGCGCTGCTCGGCATCGCGCTCGGCATCTGGGTGACGCGGCCGCGCGGGCGCGGGATGCGGCCGGCGGCGGATGCGCTGGCCGCGGCGGCGCAATCGGTGCCGCCCGTGGTCGTGGTCGCGCTGGCGGTGCCGGCCTTCGGCTTCGGGCTCTGGCCGACGGCGCTGGCGCTGCTGCTCTATGCGCTGATGCCGGTGCTGCGCGCGACCGTCGCCGCGCTGGAGGCCGTGCCGCCGGATGTGCGCGCGGCGGCCGAAGCGATCGGCGTGCCGCCGGCGCGCATCCTGGCCGAGGTGGAACTGCCGCTGGCCTGGCCGCTCGTGCTGGACGGGCTGCGGGTGGCGCTGGTGCTGGCCGTGGCGACCGCCGCGGTCGGCGCGCTGGCGGGTGCCGCGACGCTCGGCACGCCCATCGTGCTCGGGCTGCAGAACCAGAACCAGGTGATGGTGGTGCAGGGCGCGGCCGCCACCGCCGCGCTGGCCTTCGCGGCGGAGGGCGCGCTGCTCGCAGTCGCCGGGCGGCGGCAGGGGAGCCCCGCCCGGCTGGACGCGCCTTTGCCGAACTGAGCGGCACCCCCGCGCCGCTGCCGCTTCATTCGAAGCTGGTCGGCTCGTTCACCGGGTCGAGGTCGCCGACAAAGCGCAGCAGGTCGGGCATGGTGAAGGTGCCGGCGTGCTGCGATGGCAGCGCCGGCTTCCAGTTGCGGTCCTGGCGCAGGTAGGATTCACAATCGCCTTCCAGCAGCCCCACGAATACCTCGGCGAGAATGCGGCTGCCGACTCCCGCGAGCCGGTTCCCGCCATCGCCCCTCAGCTGCGCCTCCTTCAGGATGTAGTACCAGAGCGGCGTCTTCTCATGCAGGCCGAGCTCCTTCGCCTTTGCGCCGTCCGGGCCGCTGGATGCGATCTCCGCCGGTGTCAGCGGCGCGATGCCCATGGCGCCGGCAACGGCCTGGCCGCTCGGCAGATGCATCTTCACGCCGCGCTGCAGGTTGCGGTGCGCGAGGTTGCCGCCGCCGCCGGGCAGGTCGTGGAGCGCCGGCACGAGGTAGGGGTCGATCAGGCGCGAGAAGTTCAGCCTGAACTCGTTGGCTGGCGGTTCGGCGCCCTGCGGCGGCGCCTTGGATACGCCGATCTCGTAGAAGCGGTTCCAGTCGATGGCCCAGTCGCCCGGCAGGTTCGGCAACGGGAAGGGGTCGACCTCCGATCCGTCGGCAAGCTTCAGCTTCGGCAGCCTGAGCTTCGCCACGATGTCCGGCTCGCCGACCCGCTCGCCGACGATGCCGCCGGAGAGGCCGCTGAAGTGGAACAGGAAGCTGAAGGTCGAGGGCCCGGCGCCGGGACGGAAGACCCGGTTGTGGCTGTAGTCCTCCCGCACCATCGAGTGGCCCAGCCGATAGGCGGCGACGGAAAACTCGACGGGCATGTAGGGGTCCGCGTACTCGCTCTGCCGCTCGAAGAGGTAATGCTTCCGTCCGTTCGTCAGAACGTCGTGCACGTCGTTGAAGTCCACCAGCCGGTCAAGGAAGTCGTGCAGGACGAGCCACTGGTAGTGCCAGCGCACGGTGCGGCGCGCCTCCTCGAACACCTGGTCGGGGTTTGCGGTGCCCGCGCGGTCGATCCGGTCTACGACCGCGTTGTGGAACTTCAGTAGGGCGAGGTGGGTCTGCGCGACCAGCAGGTTCTCGTCGTTCCGCGGGTCGCCGATGATCGCCAGCCCTTCGCGGCTGCGCGGCAGGTCGTTGGGCAGGCCCGCACGGATGCGCCGGCCGCCAGGCCCGCGCGGCTCGCCACCAGGCCCCGTGACACCGACGGCCAGCTTGCGGGGATCGACGCGGTCATAGAGGAAGGGCTGGTCCGCAGGCCCGCGCCCATAGACGCTGTCGAGGTCGAGCCGCGGCGAGCGGAAGTTGAGCACCGCGGTCGGATCGTTGACCTTCTCGCCGAGGCCCGAGGTGTCGAAGGTGATGTCGTGGTCGATGAACTGGCCAAGATAGGTGTAGCCGGCCGGGATGTTGCGGTTGTCGCCGGACTGCCCGACATCGACCATCGTGGCGGCCAGCTTCGCGAGCCGGTCGTCATCAACCTCCAGCGCCTCGAGGTCCGGAAACATCTGGCCGAAGCGGCCGAAGCTCTGCGTCCGGCGCGCCCCCTCCTCGAGTCCGCGCAGGTGCTTGCCATGCCCAGCTTGCATCGGTCGGTCCTTGTCCGCATCTCCTCCGGCTGCGGAGCCTAGGACTTGCCGCTCTTGAAAGTATACTGAATACTTTTCCAGATGCGAGCGGGGGCGCTGCCGCCGCGCCCCCGCCCGCGCCTACCGCACCGGCATCGCGTACATCAGCCCACCCCGCGTCCACAGATCGTTCAGCCCGCGCGGCAGCCCGATCGGCGAATCGCGCCCGAGGTGGCGCTCGAAGATCTCGCCGTAATTCCCCATCGCCTTGATCGCATTGTAGGCCCAGCGCCGCTCAAGCCCCATGAACGGCCCGTGGTCGCCGGTGACGCCGAGCAGGCGCCGCACCTCCGGCCGCGGGCTGTTCAGCATCTCGTCCACATTGGCCCGGGTGATGCCGAGCTCCTCCGCCTCGATCAGGGCGTAGATGGTCCAGCGCACGATATCGAACCACTGGTCGTCGCCATGCCGCACCGCCGGCGCCAGCGGCTCCTTCGAGATGATGTCCGGCAGCACCATGTGCTCCTCCGGCCGCGGGAAGGTGGTGCGGGTGCCGGCAAGCTGGCTGGCATCGGTGCTGAAGGCATCGCACCGCCCGCTGGCGTAGGCGATGCGCGTCTCGTCATTCTGCTCGAACACCACGGGGCGGATGTTCATGCGGTTGCTGCGCGCCCAGTCGGCCAGGTTCAGCTCGTTTGTGGTGCCGGAGGTGACGCAGATGGAAGCGCCTTCCAGCTCGCTGGCACGCGTCACGCCCGAGGCGCGGCGCACCATGAAGCCCTGCCCGTCGTAGAAGGTGACGGCGGTGAAGTTCAGCCCGTTGGCGGTGTCGCGGGACTGGGTCCAGGTGGTGGTGCGCGGCAGCAGGTCGATCTGGCCGGCCTGCAGCGCCGGCAGCCGTGCGGCGGAGGTCACCACGGTGAAGCGCACCTTGCTGGCATCGCCGAAGATCGCGGCGGCGACGGCGCGGCAGATATCGGCATCGAGGCCCTGGTATTCGCCGCGGCTGTCGGCCACGCCGAAGCCGGCCGCGCCGGGATGCGCGCCGCAATCCACCACGCCCTTGCTGCGCGTGGCGGCGAGGGTCGGCCCGGCGGGCGCCATGGTCTGCGCCATAGCCGGCAATGCGACGGCAAGCGTCGCACCGAGGGCAAGCAGGCCGCGTCGGATCATCTCTCTTCTCCCTGTCGTGCGGGCGCGGTGCGTGCCGCCGCCCATTGGACCGCCGCCACCGCGGCGAGTATGCACGCGCCGACCAGCAGGCGCGTGGTGTCGGTGAGCATATGGCCGAACGCCGCCGTCAGCCCGGCGCTGGCCAGCAGCACGCGCAGCGCCGTGCCGAGGGGCGCCAGCAGGAAGCCCGCGAAGCCGGCGGTGATCAGCGTCAGCGCCACCACCTGTATCGCGGTGGCGAGCGAGATCGCCGCCAGGCTGCCGCGCAGCATGATGCCCGGGTCGTAGATGAAGGCGAAGCCCACGGTGAAGCCGGCGATGCCGTAGCGCGAGGCATGCAGCGCCGTCAGCAGCGGGCTTGCCTTGGCGATGGCAGCGGCGGCGAAGGCGGCGGCAGCGACGGGCGGCGTCGCATCGGCGATCACCGCGAAGTAGAAGACGAACAGATGCGCCTGCAGCGGATCCACCCCGAGCGCCTGGCCGAGTTCCAGCACCTGCGGCACGCCGATCGCGGCCGCGATGATGTAGGCGGGCGTCGTCGGCACGCCCATCCCCAGCACCAGCACCGTCAGCGCCAGCAGCGTGAGCAGCAGCGCGAGATGCCCGCCCGACAGCTGCTTGATGATGCCGCCGAACGCCACGACCATGCCTGTCGCGGTCAGCGCCGAGACCACGATGCCGGCGCCCGCGATGGTCACCGCCAGCGGCGCCATGGTGAAGCCCGCATGCGCGAAGGCGCGGAAGATCGCCACCGGCCCCATCCGCGTGCGCGCCCGCAGCAGCGCGATGGCAACCATCGAGGCGGTGGCGCAGAAGGCGGCGAAGTTGCCTGACCAGCGCTCCATCATCAGCCAGACCAGCACGATGATGGGCAGCACCAGGTGCGCATCCGCCAGCACCTCGCGCCAGGCCGGGATTTCCTTCATCGGCATCGGCGCCAAGCCCATGCGCCGCGCCTCGAAATGCACGGCGGCAAGGATGGCGAAGAAGTACAGCACCGCGCCGATCGCGGCGGCGACAATGATCTGGCCGTAGGGGATGTTGGTGATCTCGGCCATCACGAAGGCGGCGGCACCCATCACCGGCGGCATCAGCAGCCCGCCCACGCTTGCCGCGCTCTCGATGCCGCCGGCGGCGACGGGGCGGTAGCCGGTGCGGATCATCAGCGGGATGGTCATCGAGCCGGTGGTGATGACGTTGGAGACGCTGCTGCCGCTCATCGTCCCGAACAGCCCGGAGGTGACCACCGCCACCTTGGCCGGCCCGCCGGAATAGCGCCCCGCCACGGCAGCACCGAAATTCGAGAACAGCCGTCCGGTGCCGCTGTGCTGCAGGAAGGCACCGAACAGGATGAAGACCGCGATGATGGTGGAGACGATGCCGGTCAGCGGCCCATAGACGCCGCCCGCGGTAGGAACCAGCCAGGCGGACTCGACGATCTCCTCCGGCGAGAAGGGACGCGCATTCAGCACGCCGGGCACCAGCCAGCCCCACTGCATGTAGGCGAGCGAGATCGCGACCATGATCGCCAGCCCCGGCTCCACCGCGCGGCGGATCGCCTCCAGCAGGGTGATGATGGCGATGGTGCCGAGCACCATCATCGTCGGCGTGAACTCGTCCACGTATTCCATGCGGTCGGCCACCGCCATCCAGTTCCACATTACCCAGGCATGCGGCACGCCGGCGGCCACCGCCCAGACGCAGTCGAGGACGGTCGGGCGATGCATCGGCGAGCGTTTCGTCGCGGGGTAGAGCAGGAACAGCAGCGGCGTGAACACCAGCAGGTGGAAGCCGCGCATCTGGATCGGCTCGGGGAATCCCGTGCCGCCGAAATAGAGGTGGACCGCGGCGGCTGCCGCGGCCCAACTCCAGCAGAGGGCCCTCAGCGGGCCCTGGAGATCACGCAAGGCGCGGCCCGCCGGGCAGCAGGCCGGATCAGGCCGGCGGCATCACGCCCGCCTCGCGGAAGGCACGGGCGGCGCCGGGGTGCAGCGGCACGCCCTGGTAGCGCCAGGCCTTGGCCGGGTCGAAGGCGCCCATGCTGGCATGGATCGAGGTGAGGCGCTGGCCGCGGTTGCGGATCAGCGTCCGGGTGATGCCGTACGCGACGTCGTCCGGCACGTCCTTGTGCACCATGATCACGCTGTCCATGGTCGTCACCGTCAGCGGGCCGGTCTGCAGCGTCGGATAGGTGCCCGCCGGCAGCACGCCCTCGTTGTAGGCGTAGGTGTCGATCAGGTGCTTGCGGATGTCGTCGGGGAAGCCGACCAGCCGCGCGGCGCGGCGGCCCTGGCCGAGTTCGGTCAGCAGCGCCGCCGGCTTGGCGAGCGCGGCGTACATGTAGTCCACCTGGCCGTCGGCGAAGGCGGCGCCGATATCGGCGTAGCTGCCGTTCAGGTAGCGCCCGCCATTGCTGCGGATCTGGTCCGGGGATGTGCCGAGGAAGCGCAGGATGCGCTGCAGCGTCATCTCGTCGGTGCTGCTGCGCTGGGGGGCGGCGATCTTGAGGCCGCGCTGCGTCAGGATGGCCCGCATGTCCTCCGGCCCTTCCGCCGTGCGGAGCAGGTTGTGCTCGGTCGGGCTGTAGCCGGTGCCGAGGCTGCGCAGGTCCTCATGCTTGCGGTTGTAGGGGTCCTCGCCGCGGGCGGCGGCGGCGGCGAAGGCGTCGATCCCCCAGCCGATCGGCGACTGGTTGTTGTTGACGCGGGTGGAATTGGCCAGCCCGCCGCCCGGCACCACGCGGATGCGGATCGCCGGATTCTCCTCCGCGATCAGCGCGGAGAGGCCGGCGGCCATGGTGTACCAGCCACCGCCCACCGAACCCGCGACCCACTCGAAGGTCTGCTGCGCCTGCGCCGTGCGGAGCGCGGGCAGTGACAGGGCGCCCGCGGTGGCGAACAATGCGGCGCGGCGCGAAACGAAAACGGGCATGAGGCGTCTCCCTTGCTTCCCCGGTTGAGCATCATGCGCGGCGAGGCGCGCAGGCTGCAACCGCTGCAGAGATGGAGAAGCCGCAATGACTCCCGGCGGTCAGCTTCCGCCGAGGAAGGGCCGCGCCGCCGCAAGGGCGGGCGCACAGCCGGGGACGGCATCGCGCAGCGCCGCCTCGGGCGCAATGGTGCCGCTCCAGGCGCCGACAGCGGTGGAAATCGCCCACCACGGATCGGCACCGGCCCGAGCGACGAGTTGCGGCGCCGAGTCCGCGACGCAGCGCGCCACCTGCTCCACCACGGCCGCCGGGGCCCGCGCCGCGGCCAGCCGATCGGCCATGCCCTCCTGTAAAGGGCCGAGCAGGAAGGTGGCGACCAGCCATGCGATCACGGCCTCGATCATGGCGCGCCGCCGGACCGCCGGCAGGAGCGCGGCTGCAGGGCGAAGGCCCTCAAGCGGGGAATAACAGTCTCGAGCGCCATGGCGCCGCTCCTCCAGGTCGCGGCTGCCGGGGAGGCACCGCAAGGCGGAGGTCCGACATCGCGCATCGTCGTCGTGAACGATACGCCAGAGGGGCCCGGACCGGAGCGCTGGAACTGGCCCTGCCGGCGCGCCGCTTCAAGCCTGCGGCAACGGTTGCGCGCAGTCCCGCAGCTACGCCATGCTTGCCCATCCAGCCCGCCGAGGACACCATGCGCCGCCGCACCCTGCTTTCCGGTCTCGCCGCCGCCGCGACCGCACCATGCATGCCGGCGCTGGCGCAGGGCGCAGCCGCCACGACCTTCCGCTACATGCCGCAGGCCGATGTGACGGCCGTCGATCCGATGAGCACCACCAGCTACGGCGTGCGCAACCACGGCCATATGTGCTGGGACACGCTCTACGGGCCGGACGAGAACTTCGAAATGCGCCCGCAGCTCTGCGAGGGCCACGTCGTCGAAGACGACGGCCTGCGCTGGGTGTTCACCCTGCGCGAGGGCATCCGCTTCCACGACAACGAGCCCATCCGCGCCGCCGACGCGGTGGCCTCCATCGCGCGCTGGTCGGCACGCGACACGCTCGGCCAGACGCTGCGCGCACGCACGGAGGGGATGCGCGCGCTCGATGACCGGCGCGTCGAGATCCGCCTGAAGCAGCGCTTCGGTCCGATGCTGGAGGCGCTCGGCAAGCCGAGCAGCTATCCCTGCTTCGTCTATCCCGAGCGCTTCGCCACGGTGGACCCGGCGCGGCCCTTCACCGAGGTGGTCGGCTCCGGCCCCTACCGCTTCGTCGCGGAGGAACGGCTCTCGGGTGCGCGGGCGGTCTACCGCAGGTTCGAGGGCTATGTGCCGAATCCGCGCCCGCCCAGCCTGCTCGGCGGCGCCAAGATCGGCCATTTCGAGCGCGTCGAGTTCAACTGGATCCCCGATCCCGGCACTGTTGCCGCGGCGCTGCAGGCCGGCGAGATCGACATGTACGAGCAGGTCGCGCCAGACCTGCGCGCCGTGCTGCGCCGCCACCGCGACATCGTCGTGGACCGCATCGACACCGGCGGCACCATCGCGCATCTGCGCTTCAACCACCTGCATCCCCCCTTCGACAATCCGGCGATCCGCCGCGCGCTGCTGCATTCGATCAACCAGTCGGACTACATGACCTCGATCATGGGCGACGACCGCAGCCTGTGGACGGACGGCATCGGCGCCTTCCCCACAGCTTCGCCGCTGGCGAACGATGAAGGCATCCAGGCGCTGATGGGCCCTCGAAGCTTCGACGCCGCGCGCGAGGCGCTGCGTGCCGCCGGCTACGCGAACGAGCGCGTCATCGTGCTGCACCCGACCGATGTGGTGAACAACAACGCGCTCACCACGGTCGCGGTGGATGCGCTGAAGCGCAGCGGCCTCAATGCCGAGAGCGCGACCAGCGACTGGGGAACGGTGCTGCAGCGCCGCTCCCGCCAGGAGCCGCCGGGCCAGGGCGGCTGGAACGCGCTGATCGTGCTGTTCGGCGGCATCGACCTCGGCAATCCCGGCGTTCATCCGTTGCTGCGCGCGAATGGCCGCCAGGCCTGGTTCGGCTGGCCGACCAGCCCGACGCTGGAGGCGCTGCGCGAGGGATGGCTCGGCGCGCCGAACCTCGATGCGCAGAAGGCGATCGCGCGACGGATCCAGGCGGCGCTGTGGCAGGATCTGCCACACATCCCGCTTGGCCAGTACTTCATCCATGCTGCATGGCGGCGGAACATCACCGGCCATCAGAAGGGCATGACGCTGCCGATCAACCTTCGGCGGGGCTGACCCGCCCGCCCCTGGCAGGGCAGCGCCGCCGGCCGATGCGCCGGCGCTGATGGAGCCTCGCGCGCTGCACCAACCGCCCATCTGCGGCGCCGATGATCCGTTGTTCGAAAGAGCAGCGTCGGAGATTGGTGCGGCGGCCGATACGCCGTCCCTGATGTGAGCATCGGTAGCCGGCCATGGGCCGGACGTCTCACCAGACCGCGCGATGATCGCGCTGGGATCGGTGGTGACTGCGGGCGAAGCAATGCCGCGCAGAACTGCCGTTGATCGAGGACGACATGCGCCGGCAGGTCGTGAGCCCGGCCGGGTGCGCGCGGCGTTGCGGATGACGGTCTGCATGCTCCTGCGACATTGGCGGGGCCGCGTCAGAAGCGCTCGGCCTCGGCGCATCGATTGACCACGCGGCGAGCGCTCGCCGCAGGCGAGCACCGCGCCACTTCCTCCTCCCTTTCCACGCTGCGGCACGGGCTCTGCTCCTGGCCCACGGCGCGACTGCGCAGCCTGGTGCTGCCCTACAATGCAAGGAAACATCTCTGAACATAAATTGTAGTCACTAAGTTTCGTTTCTGCCTCGTCTGCCAACATCTCGCAATCATACAAGTTCGAGCATGTAGGACCGCAAAAGCATTTGCATCTTAGTGTTGTATTTACACACCTGGTCATTGACCGCGATGGCCAGCATGCCGATTGTCCGCCACGAGACAAGCCATGCAAGAAGCCTCGCGAGTGGAATATCCCGCGCGAGACTTCGTTAACTCCTTTCGATCACTGTGGCGCAGCTCGTTATGAAGAGGGGATGATCGGCCGATGTCGCAGACTGGGTACACCGGAAAGCTGATCTTCACCGCGCCAGGATGGGCGGAGGACGGGGAGGAGGATGTCGCTGGCAGCATGCCCGGCACCGCTCCCGACCAGCGGCCAGGAGAGGTCCAGACGCCTGCCGGCGTGCCGCCGGCCTTGGCACTGCCGGAAGCACCGTCCAGCGTGGCGACGGAAGGGCCGCAGGGCGGCGAAGCTTCGTCCGGCGCCGACGACGTGGCGGATGCGGTGACCGCGCTGGCGACCATCGCCAACGACACCAGCTACACCAACGGCTCGCTGTGGGGGATGTACGGCGATTCGACGGAGGTGGTGAACCAGTTCGGCAGCCAGGCGGGCGAAGCCTGGTCGGCCGGCGTCACCGGCTCGATGAAGGTCGTCACCGGCGTGGTGGATACCGGCATCAACTACAGCCATGTGGATCTGTACATGAACATCTGGCTGAACCAGGGAGAAATCCCGGTCTCGTTCAAGAAGAACCTGGTCGATACGGACAGCGATGGCCTGATCACCTTCCGTGACCTGAACCAGGGCGCCAATGCCTCCTACGTCACCGACATCAACAAGAACGGCTACATCGACGCCGGCGACCTGCTGAACGACACGCGGTGGGAGAACGGCACCGACGAGGACGCCAACGGCTTCCGAGACGACCTGGTCGGCTGGGACTTCTGGAACGGCGACAACGACCCCTGGGACGACAACGGCCACGGCACGCATGTCGCCGGCACGATCGGCGCGGTCGGCGGCAATGGCGTCGGCGTGGCCGGCGTGAACTGGGCCACCTCGATGGTGGCGCTGAAATATGCCGGCGCGGATGGCGGTGGCTACGTCTCCCGCGCCGTGCAGGCGCTCGACTACTTCACCAACGCCAGCAAGAAGGCGGTGGGGCAGGACTTCGTCGCGACCAACAATTCCTGGAGCACCAGCTCCTACAGCTCGTCCCTGCAGGGTGCGATCGACCGCGCCGCGCAGGCCAACATTCTCACCGTCGCCTCCGCCGGCAACAATTCCCGGAACACCGACAGCACCCCGATCTACCCGGCCTCGATGAGCACCATGGGCTCCGCGGGCTACGAGGCGGTGATCTCCGTCGCCTCCATCAACGGCAGCGGCGGGCTGTCCTGGTTCTCCAACTACGGCACGCAATCGGTGGACATCGCCGCACCCGGCGAGGGCATCGTCTCCACCACCTCGAATGGCGGCTATGGCGGGATGAGCGGAACCTCGATGGCCGCGCCGCACGTCACCGGCGCGGTCGCGCTCTATGCGTCGCTCAATCCCAATGCGACCGCGGCGGAGATCCGGGCGGCGCTGCTGAACTCGGCCGCCCCCACCGACTCGCTGGCCGGCAAGGTGGCCAGCGGCGGGCGTCTCGACCTCGACAAGATGCTCAACCTCGACCAGCTGACGGCGCCGGCGCCAGAGCCGGAACCGACCCCCGAGCCGGAACCGGAGCCGGCGCCCGAACCGGCGCCGACCACCGATCCCGCGCCGACCGACGAGCCGCAGGGCGTTCTCATCTACGGCACCACCGGCAGTGACACGCTCACCGGCACCGCCGGCGGCGACACCATCTCCGGCGTGCCAGAGAGCGGCGACAGGCGCCTCGGCCATGGCACGCTGGACGTGCTGACCGGCGGCGCGGGCAACGATGTCTTCGTCCTCGGCGACGCGCGCGGCGTGTTCTACGACGACGGCAAGGCCACCCAGGCCGGCATGAACCACCACGCGCGCATCATGGATTTCGAGGCGGGCGACAAGATGCAGGTCGCCGGTGGCGCGGGCGAGTACTTCTTCCGCGAGAACTTCACCCGGGACGGCTTCACCGGCACCGGCATCTTCCTGGATACCGACGGCACCGGCACCTACACCCGCTACGACGAGATGATCGCCCTCGTCGTCGGGGCAGCGCCTGGCGCACTCTCGCAGTCGGACCTCATCATCGTCTAGCGAGGCGCAGGGTGGCCAGGTGGTGCGAGGCTGGGCCTCGCACCGCATCGCCGCCCAGGCCCTTCCGCGTCAGCAGGGCTCCGCGCGGAACACCCGGCTCGGCGTGACGAACTCCTCCTGCGCGGCGACGGTCAGGATCTCGCGCGAGCGTGCCTCAGCCGTCCGCCGAAGCAATCCGTATATGGAGGATGCGGCGGCCGAGAGCGCCACCCGCGCCTCGCCCCAGCGCAGCCGGTGGAACAGGAACAGCGCGGCGATCGCATCTCCCGCCCCGTTTATGCTGAGCGGCAGCAGCGGCGTGCGCAGACGCCAGAATTCGCCGCCCTCCCCGGCCAGCAGCTCGATCGCGTCATCCGGCGTCGCCTCGGTCCGCAGCGAGGTCACCAGCACGCAGCGCGGCCCCCGCGCCTGCAGCGCCGCCACCGCGGCCTTTGCGCCCTCCAGCGAGCGGACCTCGCGGCCGGTCAGCCATTCCAGCTCGAACTGGTTCGGGGTGACGATGTCGGCGGCCGGCAACGCGCGGTCGCGCATGAACTCGGGGATGCCGGGGCGGACGAAGACGCCGCGCCCGACATCGCCGATCACCGGGTCGCAGCAATACATCGCCGCCGGGTTCGCCGCCTTGGCGCGCCCCGCCGCGGCAAGGATCGCCTCGCCGATCTCCGCCGCGCCCATGTAGCCCGAGAGCACCGCGTCGCAGCGCGGCAGCGCACCACGCTCGGCGATGCCTTCCACCAGCTCGTGGATCAGCTCGGCGCCGAACACGCTGCCGCGCCAGGCGCCGTAGCCGGTGTGATTGGAGAACTGCACGGTGTTCACCGCCCAGACCTCGGCACCGAGCCGCTGCAGCGGAAACACGGCGGAGGCGTTGCCGACATGCCCGTAGCTGACCCAGGACTGAATCGACAGGATGTTGAGCGGACGACCAGCGTCCGAAGGCGAGGTCGCCTGGTTCACGCGCGCTGCTCCGGCCGGCGGCAAGGGCGCGGACGCTAGGACCGCGCCCGGCCACGGTCAATTCGCCGCCGCCGGGCAGCCGCCGGCGCAGTTGCACCGCGCCCTGCCCTCCCCTATACGCCCGTCTCCCGTGCCTGCCGGTCGCCGTCGGCGGGCCCATTGCGTGCGAGCCCTGCCATGAAGCCCGACATCCATCCCGAATACCACGAGATCAACATCATCATGACGGATGGGACCACGTTCAAGACGCGGTCCTGCTACGGCAATCCGGGCGACACCATGCGGCTCGACATCGACCCCAAGTCGCACCCGGCCTGGACCGGCCAGCAGCGCGTGGTGGACACCGGCGGCCAGATCGCCAAGTTCAACAAGCGCTTCGCCGGCATCGGCTCGCGCAAGGGCTGAGGCTCCCGCCCGCATCGTGCCGGCCAGCGGCGCGCCCCCAGGGGCGCGCCGCTTCGCGTTGCAGGGGCCTCGCGAGCGTCGGGAGGGCGGAGGTCGAACCGGAGTCAACCGGGGTCTTGAAGCCGCCCCGTGCCCACTCCATCTGCGTCGCCGCCGGAGGCGCCCGATCGGGGCCGCCGGCGCGGATCGGCAGGACCGCCCTTGCGGGGTCCATGGGCCGTCATCCGCAGGACCAACCGAGCTTGCTGATCGAAGGAGCTCAATCGATGAATGCGTTCGACGTTTCCCCCCTCATGCGCGCCGCGATCGGTTTCGACCGCATGGCCCGCCTCGTCGAAACCGCCCGGGCGGCGGCCGAGGGTCCTGCCTATCCCCCCTACAACATCGAGAAGACCGCCGAGGACAGCTACGTGCTGACCATGGCGGTGGCCGGCTTCGGCCCGAACGACATCGAACTGACGGTGCACGAGAACACGCTGACGGTCGCCGGCAAGGCGCCGCAGCAGGCCGATGAGGGCCGCGTGCTGTATCGCGGCATCGCCGGCCGTGCCTTCGAGCGCCGCTTCGTGCTCGCCGACCACATCGTGGTGGAGGGCGCGAACCTGGAGAACGGCCTGTTGCACGTCATGCTGAAGCGCCAGGTGCCGGAGGCGCTGAAGCCGCGCCGCATCGCGATCCAGGGCCGTGCCCCGCGCGCCATCGAGGCGAACGAGGCGGAGCAGCCGAAGCAGGCCGCCTGAGCCTGACCTTCTGAGTTGAACGGGGGCCGGCGGAGCGATCCGCCGGCCTTTTTCGTGCCCCGGCGCCAGCACCCTGGCCTGCACCGCCGTCCAGTCCGGGGCAGCGTCCTGACCCGCACGGCGACGCCCGACGGGCCAGCCCGTCAGGCGGGCCCGAGCAGGCGCCGTACCACGGCGAGAAGTTGCTCGTCGCTGAACGGCTTGGTCAGGAAGGCATCATGGAAGGCGCGCCGCGCCTGCGGCAGCCGATCCTCGGCGATCCAGGTCATCATGACGATGGGCGTCCGCACCTGCTGCTCCCGCAGCCGGGCGGCCATGGCGGCGCCATCCATCCGCGGCATCATGAGGTCGGTGAGGATCAGGTCGGGCTGCTCGTCATGCGCGAGCCGCAGCCCCTCGCGGCCGTCAGTGGCAAGCACCACCGCATAGCCCTCCGCCTCCAGCACCATCTCGACGCTCATCGCGACGACGATCTCGTCCTCGACCACCATGATCTTCTTCATGTCATGGGCCGGTGGGCGGGGTGTCCCCGAGGGAAGGCACATCCGGCAGTTCGTCGGCCTCCGCCGGGCGGGCGGTCGCGAGCGGCCTCCGGCCGAAGCGCACGCCGTCCGGGGTGATGTGGAATTCCTCGGCGAAGGGGTCGAAGTCGCTGTCCCGCAGCTTCAGGATCGACAGCATGCGATGCAGCAGCCGCCCCTGCCGCGCGTAGTGGAACAGGATCAGGTTCTCCGCCATCGTCGAAAGGTCGCTGTCGGGCAGCCGCTCGAGCATGTCGAGTTCCTGCACCTCACGGCTGTAAAGGATGGTTGCGCCGAGCGGCTGCAGGATGTTGTGGATCGCCGCCACCAGGGCAGGCAGCCGCTGTTTGTGGAGCATCGCGCGCTCGAACGAGCCGAGCCCGTCCACGAAGATCCGCTTGGCGCGCCGGCGCTGCGCGGCCGTGATCAGCCGGTGGCCGAGTTCGTCCACCAGATTGTCGGCATCGGGCTGCCAGATCACCTCGACGGCGCCGCGCGCCACCAGCCCTTCGAGGTCCAGGCCGATGCGGCGCGCCTTGACCATCAGGCGCGTCGGCGTCTCGTAGAAGCCGAACAGGAGGCCCGGCTCCTCCGGCGTGCACCGGCCGAGGAAGTGCAGGCCGAAGGTCGTCTTGCCGGAGCCGGACGGCCCCAGCAGGAAGGTCGAGGAAGCCGGCGGATACCCGCCCATCAGCATGGTGTCGAACTGCGCGATGCCGCTTCCGATCCGGCCGTTCCGTGGCGCCGTATCCGGCTCGCACGGCTGCGCCGCCTCCAGCCGCGGGAACAGCGTGATGCCCGCATCGGTGATCCGGTAGAGGTGCCGCCCGCGCAGATAGGCCGAGCCGCGCTGCTTGTGCACCACCAGGGCGCGCACGGCGCGCAGCCCGTGGATCTCGTCCAGCAGTTCGATCCAGCCATCCACCATGGTGTGCTCCGGCGCGGCGCGGCTTCTGGCCTGGTTGGTGAGCATCAGCAGGCTGCACCCGGCCAGGCTCGCCAGCCCCTGCATCTCATGCACGAAGCGCCGGAAGGCGGGCTCGCTGCCGAACGCATCATGGATGACGAACAGGCCGTCGAGCACCACCACACGGGCACCACGCCGGCGCACCTCCTCCAGCAGCATTCGCTGCAGCGCACCGGGCCCTTCCTTCTCCAGGATCGGGTAGGCGCTGAGGTAGGAGACCCGCTCGGGCACCAGCGCCGCGTCGTAGAAGCGCAGCGGGCGCATGTAGGTCAGCAGCCGGTCATGCGCCTCGGCCAGCAGGCTGACATAGAGCGCCGGCTCACCGGAAGCGGCGGCGTTGAAGCAGATCTGGTTGGCCAGGATCGTCTTGCCCGCGCCGGGCGGTCCCTGCACGATGTAGGCGGAGCCGCGCAGCAGGCCGCCGCCGAGCACCGCATCCACGCCGCCGATCCCTGTCGGCATCCGTGCCGGAAAGTCCGCTCCGCCCGCGATCGCCACGCCGCTTCACCCCGCTTCTCGCCGATGCGCAACCAAATCGGCCTGCTGTCTACACAACTCAGGATTCGCCTATCACAGGCACGAGATCAACCGCACGCGGCCTGTCTGCACCCGGCGCCCGGATGTTATCCGACCGGAGCAACAAGCCAGCGGGTGCACGCCGGTTCCATGATGCCCTCGAACCGACCGGCTGCGCCGGAAGCTGCCATCGACTTCCAGAGCGCCTTCGAAGCGGTGCCGAGCCCCTGCCTGCTGCTGGATGCCGATCCCCCGCGCTTCACCATCCTCGCCGCGACCGACGCCTATCTGGCGGCGACCGGCAGCGCGCGCGGGCAGTTGCTCGGGCTCGGCATCTTCGAGGCCTTCCCCGACAGGCCCGACGATCCGGGGGCGACCGGCGTGCGGGAGTTGCGCGCCTCGCTCGAGCGCGTGCTGGCGCAGCGCGCGCCCGACACCATGGCTGTGCAGAAATACGATATCCCTCGGCGTGACGGGCGCCCGGGCTTCGATCCGCGCTACTGGAGTCCGATCAACGCGCCGGTGCTGCGCGCGGATGGATCGGTGGCGCGCATCGTGCACCGCGTGGAGGACGTGACGGACTACGTCCTGCTCGAACGGAGCGCCGCCGCGAACGATCGTGACGCCGCGCGCGAAGAGACCATTCGGCGCAGCGCGTGGGAAGTGCAGGAGGCCAACCGCCGGCTCAAGGCGGCGAACGAGAAGCTCCGCCGTGTCCAGATCCGCCTGGGGGCGGCGCTCGATGTCGGCCGCCAGGGCGCCTGGGAGATTAATCTCGCGACCGGGGAAATCGAGCGATCCCCGGTCTGCGACGAGATCCTGGGCCTGTCCGGCGCGCAGGGACGGATGACCGAGGCGGAGCTGCGCATGAGCATTCTCCCCGAGGACCGGGCGAGGGTGGCCGCGAGCTTCCGCGACGCCATGGCGCGGGAGGTGATCTGGGCGATCGAGTTCCGCATCCGCCGCGCCGACAACGGCGCGCCGCGCTGGGTTCGCGTGCAGGGAAGACCGTTCCGCGACACGCAGGGCAGGATCACCCACCTGCTCGGCGTGCTGACCGACGTGACGCAGCGGCGGCGCGCCGACGAACGCCAGCTGCTGCTGCTCGCGGAGCTGAACCACCGGGTCAAGAACGCCTATGCGGCAGTCCAGGCGATCGTCACCTACACGCTGAAGGGCGCCTCGTCGCTCGACGAGGCACGGAAAACCCTCATGGGCCGGCTGCTGGCGCTCAGCCGGGCGCAGGACATTCTGACCCGTACCGGCGGCGGCGGGGCGTTGCTGGCGGACGTCGTCCGCCAGACCCTCGCGCCGTTCCTCGGCGAGGATACCGGCGCCGCGCGGGTGACCAATACCGGGCCGGAGCTTGCGCTGGCACCGAAGGCGGTCATCGCGCTGCATACGGTGTTCCACGAGCTGGCCATGAACGCCGCCAAGCACGGCGCGCTCTCCACCCCCGAGGGGCGCATCCATGTCGAATGGTCGCTCGCCTCGAAAGAGGAGCCGCAGATGGTCACGCTCACCTGGAGCGAGCATGGCGGGCCACCGGTTTCCGCGCCGCCGAGGCGGGGCTTCGGAACGCGGCTGGTGGAACGCAGCGTGGTCAACGAGCTCGGCGGCCGGCTGGAGACGGAGTATCGGCCCGAGGGGCTGGTGCTGCGCATGCGGTTCCGCCTCTCCAGCTGGGCCTGGCTGGCCTGACCGGGCCCGGCGGCGGTCGCGCGCTCAGCCGGGCGGCCGGAAGAACAGGTCGGCCGCCGCCTTGCTCGCCTGGCGCTTGCCGATCTCGCGCTCGGCGCGCGCGATCTCCTCGCGCAGCTCGGCGATATAGGCACGCAGGTCATCCACGCCCCAGCGGTCGATCACCGGTGGGGCGAAGCGGTTGACGGGCCGCGGGCCCTCGGGGTCGTCCATATCCTTCGCCCTTTGCACCGCCGGGCTTTGACCCGGCCCAATCCGGTCCTTATATCCCATGGCGACGAGGCAAGGGCGCCCCGGCTGGCGCTCGCGCCCGCATGTGCCCCGGTCCTGTCCCGATATTCCCGAAGGCCAGCCGATGAAGACGCCCCTGATGCCCAAGGCCACCGCCGTGTGGCTGATCGAAAAGACTTCGCTGTCCTTCGAACAGATCGCCGATTTCGTCGGCATGCACCCGCTGGAGGTGCAGGCGATCGCGGATGGCGAGGTCGCGCAGGGTATCGTCGGCTATGACCCGGTGGCGAACGGCCAGCTGACGCGCGAGGAGATCGCCCGCGCCGAGGCCGACCCCTCCGCCCGGCTGACCCTGCTCGAAAGCTCGATCCCCCTGCCCAAGCCCCGCGGCAAGGGCGCGCGCTACATTCCTGTGGCCAAGCGGACGGAGCGGCCGGATGCCATCGCCTGGCTGCTGCGCAACTTCCCCCAGCTCTCGGACCCGCAGGTCGTCAAGCTGCTCGCCACCACCAAGGAGACGATCCAGAAGGTGCGCGACAAGAGCCATCCGAACATGGCGAACATCAAGCCGCGCGATCCGGTCACCCTTGGCCTGTGCACGCAGACTGCGCTGAACGAGGCGGTGGCCGCGGCGAATGCCCGGACGGGGGCCACCAACACCACGCCTATTCCCACCGACGACGCGGCCTGAAACGAAGCACGCGCCGCGCCGACTGAAACCGGCTGGTCGGGGGCACCGTCGCGGTGCCCCCCTTTCCACTCAGTGGACGAGTTGGCCCTTCAGCCGTTCCATCTCCTCCTTCAGCCGCAGCTTCTCGCGTTTCAGCCGGGACAGCTGGTCCGCATCGGGGCGGGGACGGTTGTCCTCCTCGCTGATGCGGGCTTCCAGCGCGGCGTGGCGCTCCTCGAGGGCGCGGAGGCGGGGGAACTCTGGCATGCGCACGATCCCTGTCCGTTGTCCGCAGGGGCTGTGGCAGGTCGCGTAGCAGGGCCGGACTCGACGCCGGGCCCAACTCCCGCGATCCGTCACTTCTGCCCCCACGACACCCATGTTATGCCGTCTGTCGGCGGGGTCCAGGATTTCTTCGTCCCGCCGCCGGTTCCTTCCTGCGCCCGCAAGGGTTAACGAAGCCCGGCCGCCGCAACGACCATGATTGGATCCGGGGGCGCATGCTGGCCGATCGCGACAGCCTCCTCCGCCGCCTGCACGAGCTGCGCAGCGAACACCGCGACCTCGACACGGTGATCGCCAGGCTGGGCGAGTCGGGCGCGGATCCGCTGCAGCTGCAGCGCCTGAAGAAGCGCAAGCTCAAGCTCAAGGACGAGATCGCCTGGCTCGAAAGCCGGCTGATCCCGGACGTGATCGCCTGATGCGCCGGGGCCGGCAGACCAGGCCCGCGCCGCTTTCCCTCTCCCGATGAGCCGATACGGTTGGACAAGATGAGCGACGCGGCGCCCCTGGTGGGGCTGATCATGGGCAGCACCTCCGACTGGGAGACCATGCGCCACGCGGCCGAGACGATGCAGAAGCTCGGCGTCCCGCATGAGGCGCGCGTGGTCTCCGCCCACCGCACCCCGCGCCGGCTGTTCGACTACGCCGCCGCCGCCGAGGGCCGCGGCCTCAAGGTGCTGATCGCCGGCGCCGGCGGGGCGGCGCATCTGCCGGGCATGGCGGCCTCGATGACGGCGCTGCCGGTGCTCGGCGTGCCGGTGGAAAGCCATGCGCTGAAGGGCATGGACAGCCTGCTTTCCATCGTCCAGATGCCGGCCGGCATCCCCGTCGGCACCCTGGCGATCGGGCGGGCCGGCGCGGTGAACGCGGCGCTGCTGGCCGCGGCCATCCTGGCCCTGGCCGACCCCGACCTGGCGCGGCGGCTCGCTGCCTGGCGCGCTGCGCAGACGGAGTCGGTGCCGGAGATGCCGGCATGACCTCGCCCTTGGCGCCCGGCTCGACCATCGGCATCCTCGGCGGCGGGCAGCTCGGCCGCATGTCGGCGCTGGCCGCGGCCCGGCTCGGCTATCGCTGCCACGTCTATGCGCCGGAGGCCGACAGCCCGGGGATGCAGGTGGCGGCCGCGCGCAGTGTCGCCGGCTATGAGGATGCCGCGGCACTCTCCGCCTTCGCCGCCGCGGTGGACGTGGTGACCTTCGAGTTCGAGAACGTCCCCGCCGCCACGCTCGACATTCTCGCCCCCCTGGTACCTTGCCGGCCGGGGGTGGAGGCGCTGCGCATCGGCCAGGACCGCCTGCTGGAGAAGCGCTTCTTCGACTCGGCCGGACTGCCCGTCGGCCCCTGGCGAGAGGTCGCCAGCCGCGCCGATCTGGAGGCGGCGGTCGCCGCCCTCGGCCTGCCGGCGGTGCTGAAGACCACCCGGCTCGGCTATGACGGGCGGGGCCAGGCGGTGTTGCGCGCGCCGGAGGATCTCGATCCGGCCTGGGAGAGGCTGGCGCCGCGGCCGCTGATCCTGGAAGCCTTCATCCCCTTCGAGCGCGAGATCTCGGCCATCGCCGCGCGCGGCGCGGATGGCGCGGTGGTGACCTTCGACGCCACCGAGAACCGCCACCATCACCACATCCTCGACCTCTCGATCGCCCCGGCCCAGGTCCCGGCCGAGGTGGCCTCGGCTGCTCGCGCCCACGTCGCGCGGCTGGCAGACGGACTCGGGCTGGTCGGCCTGCTGGCCCTGGAGATGTTCCTGCTGCCGGATGGTCGTCTGCTGGCCAATGAGATGGCGCCGCGGCCGCACAATTCGGGCCATTGGACGATGGATGCCTGCCTGTGCGGGCAGTTCGAGATGCATGTGCGGGCGGTGGCCGGGTTGCCGCTGCCGGATCCCGCCCGACATCACGATGCCGTGATGAAGAATCTGGTCGGACCCGAATCCTACGCCCGCTGGCCGGATCTGGCGGCGCAACCCGGCGTTGCGCTGCACCTCTACGGCAAGTCCGAAGCGCGTGATGGCCGCAAGCTGGGCCATGCGACGCGGCTACTGGCGAAAGGAAGCCTGGCCTCGGCGGGCGATCCGGCAGCGCTCGCGCCGGTGTAGCGCGGGCGCGACACCCTGCTGTTGCGGCTTCGCCACACTGCGCCATTTCCGTTGCGCAGGAGGTATCGGCGAACCGAATCGGTGATATGTTCCGGTTCATGCATCGCCCTGACTGAGGGCTGGAGCGATCGGCGCCAGGCATAAGGCTTGCCGCTTCGAGATTGGCTCCTTCCTCAGCCGCACCGGTGCCCAGTTCGAGATTCCGAGGAGAATCCCAGATGAGCCTCAAAAGGGCGCTTCTTGCCGCGACGGTGCTGGCTCTGCCGGTCGCCGCGCAGGCCCAGCCGGTCAGCGGTTTCTATGTGGGTGCCGGCGCCGGCATCAACTGGCTGATGGAAAGCGACGTCGACCTCAGCAGCCAGTTCGCCGCGCCGCGCTCGGGCAATGCCGAGTTCAACCTCGGCTGGGGCGGCGTGATCAGCCTCGGTTACGGCTTCGGCAACGGCGTCCGCGCCGAGATCGAGGGCAACTACCGCGAGAACGAAGTGGACAGCGTTTCCGGCTTCGGCGGCGTGACGGGCGGCAGCGGCACGGTTCGCTCCTACGGTGTGATGGCGAACGCGCTGTATGACTTCGACCTCGGCCTGCCGGTGCAGCCCTATGTCGGCCTTGGCGCTGGCTATGTCTGGACCGATGCCGACGGCCTGCGCGGCAACACCGGTGCGGTGGTGGACGGCTCGAACGGGCAGTTCGCCTACCAGGCGATCGTCGGCGCCGCCCTGCCGCTGAACGACGTCGCGCCCGGCCTGGCGCTGACGGCCGAATACCGGTTCATGGGCACGCTGAACCCCGAGATCGACGCCACCGCCGGCGCGACCCGCGGCAACGCCGAGCTCACCAACATGAACCACAGCCTGTTCCTCGGCCTCCGCTATGCCTTCGGCGCGGCCCCGCCGCCGCCGGTGGTGGCTCCTGCCCCAGCAGCCGCGCCGGCGCCGGCCCGCACCTTCCTGGTCTTCTTCGACTGGGATCGCGCCGACCTGACCGACCGCGCCCGCCAGATCATCGCCGAGGCCGCGCAGAACTCCACCCGC
>NZ_JAWLHG010000008.1:54808-187395 GCF_041690465.1 Falsiroseomonas sp.
GCCTTCGGCGAGAGCCGCCCGCTGGTGCCGACCGCCGACGGCGTGCGCGAGCCGCAGAACCGCCGCGTCGAGATCGTCCTGCGCTGAGCCTGCCACAGCCCGACTCGATGGAAGGGGCGCCGGAAGGCGCCCCTTCTGTCTTTTTGGACACAGTGTTGCCGGATCTTGCGCTTGGCAGCGAATCGCTCTTACGTCCAAACGGTTCGCCTGTATTGTATCAACTCTCGCATGAAGCCGGGGGCACCGCCTCGCAGGCTTCCAGGCCAGCGACTTGCAGGGGTCTGACGCGGTTGCAGTTGCCACGTTGCTTGGAGGAAGAAGCATGAAGCCCCTGCGGAGCGCCCTACTCTCCGGTGTCGCCTTGCTGGCGCCGCTAGCGGCCCAGGCCCAGGCGGTCAACGGTCTCTATGTCGGCGCCGGCGCCGGCGTGAACCTGTTCATGGACAGCGATGTCTCGCTCTCGGTCCCCGGCCTCGCCCCAGGGCGGAGCAACGGCACGGTCGAGGCCGATCCCGGCTTCGTCGGCGCGCTCAGCCTCGGCTACGGCTATGGCAACGGCCTGCGCGCAGAGCTGGAGCTCAGCTACCGCGAGAGCAATGTTGACCAGGTGAGCGGCTTCGGCCTGCCGGCTGCCAGCGCGAGCAGCGGCGACGTGCGCTCGGTCGGGTTCATGCTGAACGCGCTCTACGATCTCGACCTCGGCCTGCCGGTGGTTCCCTATGCCGGCATCGGTGCCGGCGTCGTGCTGCATGACTACAAGCAGGTCCGCCAGCAGGCGATCGGCAGCAACGTCGCAATCCCGGGCAGCGACTGGGTCTTCGCATATCAGGCGATCCTCGGCGCAGCCCTGCCGATCAGCGAATATCCTGGCCTGTCTCTGACGGCCGAATACCGCTTCATGGGCTCGCTGAACCCCGATCTGACGGCCGTGGCGCAAAGCGGACCCACGCAGCTGCGCGGGACCGCAGAGACCGAGAACTACAACCACTCCATCATGCTCGGCCTGCGCTACAATTTCGGCGTGGCTCCGCCGCCGGTGGTGGCCCCTGCCCCGGCCGCCGCGCCGGCCCCGGCCCGCACCTTCCTGGTCTTCTTCGACTGGGATCGCGCCGACCTGACCGACCGCGCCCGCCAGATCATCGCCGAGGCCGCGCAGAACTCCACCCGCGTGCAGACCACGCGGATCGAGGTCTCCGGCCACGCCGACCGCTCCGGCACGCCGCAGTACAACCAGCGCCTCTCCGAGCGCCGCGCCCAGGCGGTCGCCGCCGAGCTCGAGCGCCGTGGCGTGCCCCGCACCGCCATGGTCATCCAGGCCTTCGGCGAGAGCCGCCCGCTGGTGCCGACCGCCGACGGCGTGCGCGAGCCGCAGAACCGCCGCGTCGAGATCGTCCTGCGCTGAGCCTGCCACAGCGCGACTCGATGGAAGGGGCGCCGAAAGGCGCCCCTTTTTCGTTGCGCCTTCCGCCGGGCCGGGAGATGGACGCCTCAACACCCTTGCCGGCCGTAAAGCTTTGCCGCCGCGCCAAGCGGGAAAGTCAGCGGCCGCTGCGTTCCTGGGCAATCAGCGCGCGGGCGAACAGTTTTCGACGCACGCCTCGGTTGCAAGTCCCCCCGCCATCCGTATACGTCCACCGTGAGGAGCAAGACGCCAAGGCGGCCTGACAGTCGCGGTCCACAGTGGACCTGAAAGGCGCTTGCTCGATGACGCACCGAATCCCTCGGCATTTTCGCCCCGGCCGCCGTGGCCTGCTGCTCGGCGCACTCGCCGCCCCGGCGCTGCTCGCTGACCGCGCCCGCGCGGCTGACAAGGAACCGGTGGATGTCGAGCTCGTGCTGGCCGTGGATGTCAGCCGCTCGGTGGACCAGGAAGAGCAGGAGATGCAACTCCGCGGCTATGCCGCCGCCTTCCGCGACCGCAAGCTGATCGAGGGCATCGCCAGCGGTCCGCTCGGCCAGATCGCCGTCAGCCTCTTCACCTGGTCCGACTGGCACATCCAGGAGTTGCTGGTGCCCTGGGCAAAGATCGACAGCGCCGCCGCCGCCGAACGGGTCGCCGCGGCCATCGATGCTGCGCCGCGCCGCGCCTGGCTCTACACGTCGATCTCCGGCGCCATCGACTTCGCCGCCGACCTGTTCGGCCGGGAGTACGAGGGCACCCGCCGGGTGGTGGACATTTCCGGCGACGGCGTGAACAACTCCGGCCGCCCCCTGGCCGAAGCCCGCGCGGAAGCACTCGGCAAGGGCGTCGTGCTGAACGGCTTGGCGGTGCTCGACCGCACGCCGCAGCCCTGGTCAGCCGGCCTGCCGCCGCTCGATGACTACTACCGCGAGCAGGTGATCGGCGGCCCCGGCAGCTTCCTGATGGTCGCCGAGGGCTTCGATGCCTTCGAAACCGCGGTCAAACGCAAGATCATCAGGGAGATCGCCGCCGCCCCGCCGCCCGGTCCGCTCGTAGAGCGCGCCCTCGCCTGAGGGCTGCACCGGCTGGCGACGCCACGGATACACCGCCAGCCGCAACCGGCCGGGCGGGCACGCTGTTCGACGGTGCCGGCGACCACCGGCCGTGGGCGGCTCCGGCGATGACAGCCGGCGCGCGACCACCCGGCGGGCTCAGGGGCCGAACAGGCGGAGCGTAACCTCACCGGCGGCCCAACTCGCAGACAGGCCGATCAGCGACCAACGCATCGCCTCCCGCCACAGCGGCTCCGGCCGCCGCAGTGCAAGGCGGAGCGCGCGGGGCGGGCGCGGGATGCGGAGATCATCGGGCACGTGGCGGGCCTCGGCACTCAGGCCGTCGGCGGTCAGGGCGTGGCTCATGCGACAAATAAGAACAAATCAAGAACTACGACGCAAGAGGGAATCGCCTGCGGCAGGGTCCAGCCACCTTCCCACTGGACGCCGGGTCGGTTGCGCAAGAACATGGCCGGGAAGAGGAGACCCATATGGCCGACGATCCCGCCCGATCCCCGCTGCGACGTCGCTTGTTGGTGCTGCGCCTGGCGGCGCTGGGCGGGGCCGCGGCCGTGCCGGGGATCGCCGCCGCGCAGGGGGCGAAGTCCGGCGGGGGCGGCGTGCCCGCCCCGCCCCGCTCCGGCCTCAACGACAGCGACCCGTCCGACGAGCCCGGCAACGGCCGCGGCGGCAGCCGGCCGCAGCAGGGTGGCATCAGCGACAACGACCCGTCCGACCCACCCGGCCAGGGACGCGGCGGCAATCGCGGCGGGCAGAGCGGCATCAGCGACAACGACCCGTCGGACCCGCCTGGCCAGGGCCGCGGCGGCAGTGGCGGACCACGCACCGGGCTCAACGACAACGACCCCTCCGACCCCCCCGGCCAGGGCCGCGGCGGCAGTCGCGGCAGGCAGGGCGGCATCAGCGACAACGATCCGTCCGACCCACCCGGCCAGGGCCGTGGCGGCAGTCGCGGCGGGCAGGGCGGTGTCAGCGACAATGACCCGTCGGACCCGCCCGGCCAGGGCCGCGGCGGCAATCGCGGGCCACGCACCGGCCTCAACGACTCCGATCCCTCGGACCCGCCGGGTCAGGGCCGTGGCGGCAGCCGGGTGCCGGCCGGCCCGAGCGACAATGATCCTTCCGATCCGCCGGGCCGCGGACGCGGCGGGAACCGCCCGGCGCCGACCGGCCCCAGTGACAACGACCCCTCGGACCCGCCGGGCCGCGGACGCGGTCGCGGGCCGGAGCTGAAATCGACCTGAGACGACCGGCGGGGTGCGGCCTGCCGCGCCCCGCCCCCCGTTCAGGGCAGCAGGATCCCACGCCCGGCGAAGAACCGCGCGAAGACCTCGGGTGGTAGCCGCGCATCGGCACGGGTCGCCGGGGTGTCGCCGGACGGGTTGTGGAAGCGCAGCGCGCCCCGCTCCGTCGCAGCGAATACCAGCACGAGATGGCCGCCGCGCGCCGCTGGCGCCTCCTCCGGCTGACGGATGCCCGGATGCACCGAGGCGATGAACAGACCGCCCGTGGCCACCAGCGCCGGCATGTCCGCGGCCTCGAGGTCCAGCACGACCCGCGCCGCGATCCCCTGCTCCGCCAGCCAGGCGACCGCGCCGGCATAGATCAGGCCGCGGATGGCCCCGTCCGGCTGCTCGACATAGCCGCCCAGCGCCTGCACGCCGCGACGCACCTCATGGATCGGCGGCACCGGCCGGCCCCGCGCATCGAGCGCCATCTGCAGGCAGGCGCAGCCGCAGAGATGGTCGGCCCAGCGCGCGTATTCGGAAGGGTCGGCCGCGCCCGAATCACGCCACAGCGGATCGGTCGCGGCGTCGCGCCCGGCGAGGAAGTCGGCGACGAGCGCAGCGGTCTCCCACTGCGCCCGGTAGCGCGGGATCAGGCCCGGTCGTTCAGGTGGCACGCGCTGCGATGGCCCGAAGCGACGTCCTTCAGCTTCGGCGCCTCCACCCTGCAGCGATCGAAGGCGAGCGGGCAACGCGGGTGGAAATGGCACCCCGATGGCGGGTTGATCGGCGAGGGGATCTCGCCCTTCACCACCGTGAAGGCGCGCTTGCGATTCTCGATCCGCGGCACGCTGTCCAGCAGCGACCGCGTGTAGGGGTGGTTCGCGCCGCGGAAGATGTTCTCGGTCGGCGCTTCCTCGACCACGCGGCCGAGATACATGATCACGACGCGGTCCGAGAGGTGCTCCACCACGCCGAGGTCGTGGCTGATGAACAGGTAGGTGAGGTCGAGTTCCCGCCGCAGGCGCATGAACAGGTTGAGGATCTGCGCCTGGATCGACACGTCGAGCGCCGCCACCGCCTCGTCGCAGACGATGAATTCGGGCTGCACCGCCAGCGCGCGGGCGATGCCGATGCGCTGGCGCTGGCCGCCGGAGAACTGGTGCGGGTAGCGGCGCTTGAAGTTCGGGTCGAGGCCGGCGCGGCGCATCTGCTCGTCCACATAGTCGTCGAAGCCGCCGCGCTTGATGAGGCCGTGCACCTGCGGCGCCTCGCCGACGATGTCGGCCACCTTCATGCGCGGGTTGAGCGAGGCGTAGGGGTCCTGGAAGATCATCTGCCGTCGCAGCTTGGCGATGCGTGCGGCATCGCCGGTGAGGCTGTCCACGTTCTGGCCATTCCAGAACACCTCGCCTTCCGATTGTGGCAGGATGCCCGCGACGATGCGCCCGAGCGTGGACTTGCCGCAGCCGCTCTCGCCGACCAGGCCGACCACCTCGCCCTTGCGGACGCGAAGGTCCACGCGGTCCACGGCGTGGACGATCTCCTCCTTCACATCGGCGCCGAGGCGACGGGCCAGCTTGGCGGCAATGTCGAGCTTCTTGGAGAAGCGGCGCGAAACCCCGCGCAGCTCCACCATCGGCGTCTCGGTTTCGGTGAAGACGCGCGGCTCATGCGCCTGATCGAGGGCTGCGCTCATGCCGCTTCCTCCCGGCTTTCGAGGTGCGGATGGTGGCACCGCGCCAGGCGCCCGGGCAGCCAGGGATGGAGTTCGGGCATCACGACGCAGTCATCCTGCGCGCGGGGGCAGCGGGCGCGGAAGGCGCAGCCAGGCTGCAGCGAGAGCAGCGAGGGCGTCATGCCGGGGATCTGGCGCAGCGGCTCGCCGCGTCGGTTGCGCGAGGGCACGCTGCCGATCAGGCCATGCGTGTAGGGATGCAGCGGCTTGTCCAGCACCTCGCCGACATCGCCCTGTTCGACGATCTTGCCGGCGTACATCACCGCAATCTCGTCCGCGAGACCGGCGACGACGGAGAGATCGTGAGTGATCCAGATCAGCGAGGTGCCGGTGTTCAACGCCAGCTTCTGCACCTCGGCCAGGATCTGGCCCTGGATGGTGACGTCGAGAGCGGTGGTCGGCTCGTCGGCCACGATCAGGTCCGGCCGGTGCAGCAGCGCGATGGCGATCGCGACGCGCTGGCGCATGCCTCCCGAGAACTGGTGCGGATAGGATTTCAGCCGCTCATCCGGGGATGGGATGCCGACCATGCCGAGCGCATCGCGCGCGCGGCGGCGGGCCTCCTCCTCCGGCACCTTCTCGTGGGCCAGCACCGTCTCGATCATCTGCGTGTCCACGCGCAGGACCGGATTGAGCGTCATCATCGGGTCCTGGAAGATCATCGCGATGCGGTTGCCGCGCAGGCTGCGCATCTCCTCGTCGGAGAGCTTCGCGAGATCCTTGCCCTGGAACCAGATGCTGCCGGAGACGATGCGACCGGGCGGGTCCACCAGCCCCATGATCGAGAAGCCCGTGACCGACTTGCCGGAGCCGGACTCGCCGACCAGGCCGAGCACCTTGCCGCGCGACACGCTGAAGGAGACGTCGTCCACCGCCTTCACCACGCCGGCGCGGGTGAAGAAGTGGGTGCAGAGGTTGCGGACCTCGAGGGTGGGGGGCGCGGCTTGCGCCGCGACCTTCGGTATGTCGCTCACGCGCTCTACTTCTTGAGTCTGGGGTTCAACACGTCGCGCAGGTGGTCGCCGACCAGGTTGATCGAGACGATCGTGATCAACAGCGCGATGCCGGGATAGAAGCTGATCCAGTATTTTCCACTGAGCATGTACTCGTAGCCGTTGGCGATCAGCAGGCCGAGCGAGGGCTCGGTGATCGGCACGCCGAGCCCGAGGAAGGACAGCGTCGCCTCCAGCGCGATCGCGCGCGCCACCTGCATGGTGCCGATGACGATCAGCGGCGGCAGGCAGTTCGGCAGCAGGTGGCGGAACAGGATGCGGCGTGTCGGAAGCGCCAGGCACTGCGCCGCCTCGATGTATTCGCGCCGGCGCTCCACCAGCGCGGTGCCGCGCACGGTGCGCGCGTAGTAGGCCCATTCGACCACGACGATGGCGATGACCACGTTCATCACCGACTTGCCGAGGAAGGCCAGGATCATCAGAGCGACCAGGATCGCCGGGAAGGAGAGCTGCAGGTCCACCACGCGCATGATCGCGCTGTCCGTCCGCCCGCCCACGTACGCCGCCAGCAGCCCAAGCGAGGCGCCGAAGATGCAGGCCAGCAGCGCCGAGCCGGCGCCCACCGTCAACGAGATGCGCAGGCCGTACATGATGCCCGAGAGCATGTCGCGGCCTTGGTCGTCGGTGCCGAGCCAGAATGTCGTCGCCCCATCGCCGGAGACGCTGCCGGGCTCGAGCCGCCCGTCCATGATGTCCAGCACCGCCAGGTCGTAGGGGTTCTGCGGCGCGATGAAGGGCGCGAGGATCGCCACCACCGCGATGATGCTGAACACGATGAGCCCGAGCATCGCGAGCCTGCTCTCGGCGAATTCCGAGACGAAACGCTGGAACGGCGTCTCGACGCGTTCCCGCTCCGCCGCGTCCCCGCCCTGAAGCGCGATGCTCATGTCACTTGCCTTCCAGCCGGACCCGCGGATCCAGGAACGAGTAGGTGAGGTCCACGATCAGGTTGATGGTGATGAACATCAGCACGATGATCATCAGGTAGGCGACGATGATCGGACGGTCGAGCACGTTGATGCTGTCGATGATCAGCTTGCCCATGCCCGGCCAGGCGAAGATGCTCTCCGTCACCACCGAGAACGCGATGGTGGAGCCGAATTCGAGGCCCGTCACGGTCACCACCGGGATAAGGATGTTCTTGAACACGTGCACGAACGTCACGCGGAACGGGCTGAGGCCCTTGGCGCGCGCGAACTTGACGTAGTCCATCAGCATCGTCTCGCGCACGCCGGCGCGTGTCAGGCGTATCACCAGGCTGATCTTGAACAAGGCGAGGTTCAGCGCCGGCATGAGCAGGTGCGAAAGCCCGTCCATCGTCAGGAAGGACCAGCGCGTGCCTAGGATCTCCACCGTCTCGCCGCGGCCGGTCGAGGGCAGCCAGCCGAGTTGCACGGCGAACACCATGATCAGCATCAGCCCGACCCAGAAGGTCGGCAGCGAGAAGCCGAGGATGGACCCCGCCATGATCACCTTGGACCCCGCGCTGTTCGGCTTGAGCCCGGCATAGAGGCCGAGCGGCAGGCCGATCAGGATCGCGCCGAAGGTCGCCGCGATCGCGAGTTCGAGCGTCGCCGGCATGCGCTGCAGGATGATCTGCAGCGCCGGCTCGTTGAACACGAAGGAATTGCCGAGGTCGCCCTGCAGCGCCTTGCCGAGGAAGACGAGGTATTGCTGCCACAGAGGCAGGTCGAGGCCGAGCGCGCGCACCGCGCGCTCGCGCTCGATCTGGTCCGCGTCGGGGCTGATCAGGATCTCCACCGGGTCGCCGATGGCGAACACCCCGATGAAGACAATGATCGACATCGCGAAGACGACGCCGACCGCCTGGATCAGCCGCCGCAGCAGATAGACGCTCATCCTCCCGGCCTCGCCTCAGCTCAGCGGTTGGCCGCGGGGCGCACGTCCTGCGCCCGGGTCAGCTCGTCCACCCGCGGGGTGTGCTGCAGGCCGCGCCGCATCGCCCAGATGTTGGTCTGGATGTGCAGCGGGATCACCGCCACGTCCTCGGCGGCCATGCGCTGCAGCCGGATCAGCATCTGCTCGCGCTTCTCCTCGTCGAGCTCGACCAGCGACTCCGCGAGCAGCTTGTCGAACTCGGGGTTCGAGTAGCGGCCGCGGTTGGAAGCGCCCCAGCCACGCTCGCGCGAGAAGGAACCGATGATGTTGCGCATCGGATGGCTGCCATCGGGGTTGGAGCCCCAGCCGATCAGGAAGGTGGAGTATTCCTGCCGGCTGGCGCGGCCGACGAAGGTCGCCCAGGTCTGCGCCTCCACTCCCGTACGCACGCCCACGCGCGTCCACATCTGGCCGACCGCCTGCGCGATGCGCGAGTCGTTGATGTAGCGGTCGTTCGGGCTGTTCAGCTGGATGCGGAAGCCGTTGGGGTAGCCGGCCTCGGCCAGCAGCCGCCGCGCGCCGTCGGGATCATAGGCAGGCGCCTCGAGGCCCGGGACGTGGCTGAAGGTGCCGGGCGGCAGGAACTGCCCGGACGGCGTCGCCGCCCCCTCCATGATGCGGCTCGCGATCGCCGCGCGGTCGATTGCCATCGAGAGCGCGCGCCGCACCCGCACATCCCGCAGCGGGTTCTTGCCGAGCGGCCGGCCGTCATTGTCGGTGATGTGGGGGCTGTTCTCGTCCGGGGCGCGCAGGTGGTCGAGGCCGAGGAAGACCAGCCGCAGGCCCACCGTCTCCGAGGTCGTCAGCCGCTGGTCGTTGCGCAGCCGCTGGAGGTCGGTCGTCGGCACCTGGTCGATGAAGTCGAGGTCGCCGGCCAGCAGCGCCGCGGTGCGCGAGGCATCGTTGGTCACCATCCGGTAGCTCACCCGCTGGAAGGCGGGGGCGCCCTCGAAATAGTTGGGGTTCGCCTCGAACTCGATGCGGTCGCCCTGGCGGTGCGACACCACGCGATAGGGGCCGGTACCGACCGCCAGGTCACCGGAGTTGAAGCCCTCCGTCGTCGCGTTCGCGTGCGTCTGCGCGTCGATGATCCGCACATTGGTCATGTCGAGCGGCAGCAGCGGGTAGGGCTCGCGGGTGTGGAAGCGTATGGTCAGCGGATCCACGATTTCCATGCGCTCGATCGGCCGCGCGTAGACGCCGAAGGAGGACGGCGAGTTCGGCACGTTCGGCAGTCGCTGCAGCGTCGCCACGACGTCCTCGGCCGTGAACTCGCTGCCGTTATGGAAGCGCACGCCCGGCCGCAGCTTGAATTCCCACACGGTGGGGCCGACCGCGCGCCACTCGAGCGCAAGGCCCGGGATCCGCCGCGCCTGCGCGTCGGTCTCCACCAGCTTGCTGAAGATCATGTCAGCCACGGCATTGTTCGGCGAAAGCTGATGGTAGTGCGGGTCGAGCGAAGTCACGGGCGAGCCGACGCCCATGGTCAGCGTGGTCGGCTGCTGCTGCGCGCCCGCGGGCTGCATGGTGGCGTTCAGTGCGAACGCCGAAACAGCGGCCATCGCGGCCGCCCGGATGCTGTTGCGCATTGTTTTCCCTCCGGTCCCAGGTAATCCCCGTCGACTTGTCTTAGCAGCATGCGCGGGGGGAGGCTAGTTTGCCGCTTGACCAGCCGGCGCCACCCCCAGGTAGCATGCGCCAAGTCCAGGGAAACCCGCCATGCACGCCATCCGCCTCGCCGCCGCCATCAGCCTGCTCGCCGCGCCCGCCTTCGGGCAGAACCTGACGGTCGCGACCGGCGGCTCCATCACCTCGCTCGATCCGCATTTCTTCAACGCCGCGCCCAACAACGCCATCGCCGAGCACATCTTCGGCCGCCTGGTGGACCGCGACGGGCAGGCGCGCATCCGCCCGCAACTCGCCGAGAGCTGGCGGCTGATCTCCGACACCGAGTGGGAGTTCAAGCTTCGCCGCGACGTGACCTGGCACGATGGGCGCCCCTTCACCGCCGATGACGTGCTGTTCACCTTGCAGCGCGCGCCGAACGTGCCGAACAGCCCGGGCGGCTTCGGCGCCACCCTGCGCAGCGTCAAATCGGCCAGCGCGCCCGATCCGCACACGCTGCGCATCGTCACCCATTGGCCCAACCCGGTGCTGCTGCCGGAACTCGCCAGCGTCTTCATCATCTCCCGCCATGTCGGCCAGGGCGCCTCGACCGAGGACTACAATGCCGGCCGCGCCGCGATCGGCACCGGCCCCTACCGCGTGGCCGGCCACCGCCCGGGCGACCGCACCGAGCTGGCGCGCAACGAGACCTACTTCGCCGGTGCGGAGCCCTGGCAGCGCGTCTCCTACCGCTTTGTCGCCGCCGACCCGGCCCGCACCGCGGCGCTGCTGGCGGGCGATGTGGACCTGATCGACCAGGTCTCGCCCGCCGACCTGCCGCGCCTGCGGCGCGACCAGCGCGTGCGCCTCTCCGAGATCCAGTCGCTGCGCCTGGCGCATATCGGCCCGGACTACTCGCGCCCCGGCCCGCTGCCGCACGTGACCGACAACCAGGGCCAGCCGCTGGCGGCCAATCCCTTCCTCGACGTGCGGGTGCGACGCGCGCTGAACATGGCGATCAACCGCCAGGCGCTGGCGGAGCGCGCCATGGATGGGCTCGCCGTCCCGGCCGGTCAGTGGCTGCCGGAGGGCGCCTATTCGCACGATCCGAACACCCGGCCCGCCGCCTTCGACCCCGAGGGTGCGAAGCGGCTGCTGGCCGAGGCCGGATTCCCCAACGGCTTCCGCATCACGCTGCACACCATGAACGACCGCTTCCCCAATGACGCCCGCCTCTCCCAGGCGGTGGCGCAGATGTGGAGCCGGATCGGCGTGCAGACCGCTGTGGAGGCGCTGCCCTGGGCGAGCTATTCCGGCCGCGCCGCGCGGCAGGAATTCTCCATGTCGCTCGGCAGCTGGGGCAGCACGACCGGCGAGGGCCTTTCATTCGCCAAGAGCGTGCTGACCACCTTCGACCGGCAGCGCCGCACCGGCTCGGCCAACCATCGCCGCTTCTCCTCGCCGGAATTCGACGCGCTGCTGGCGCGCGCCGAGACGATCATGGACGACGAGCGGCGCGAGGCGGCGATCCATGAGCTGGTGCGCTGGTCGGCGCAGAACGTGCCGATGTTCCCGCTGGTGCACCTGACCAATGTCTGGGCGCACAAGCCGGGCATCAGCCATGTGCCGCGGATGGATGAGCGCACGCTGGCGATGGGCGTCCGCCCGGCGCCCTGACCGCGTGCAGGCGGGCAGCGCCGCAGCGTCACGCACGAAACACGATTCCGGTCGCCGCGACATCGCGGCGACACGCCCCCTCGGCATGATGCCCCCACGGAAGAAATCCGTGGGGAGTAGACATCATGCCGATCGCCGAACAGATGCAGCCGGCCGCGGCGAATGCCGCCGCGTCGCCCGTCAATCCGAACCAGGCGCTCTGGGAGAAGGGCGACTTCACGCGCATCGCCGCCAGCATGCGGGAGAGCGGCGAGGCGCTCGTCGAGAGGATCGGCGTCGCGCCCGGCCTGAAAGTTCTCGACCTCGGCTGTGGCGACGGGACCACGGCGCTGCCGGCGGCGCGGCGCGGCGCCGAGGTGCTCGGCGTGGACATCGCACGCAACCTCGTCGAGGCCGGCAAGCGGCGCGCGCGGGAAGCCGGTCTTTCCAACCTGCGCTTCGAGGTAGGCGACGCCTGCAACCTGGCCGGTGTTCCGGACCGCGGCTTCGACCTCGTGGTCAGCATCTTCGGCGCGATGTTCGCTCCGCGGCCGTTCGACGTGGCGAAGGCGATGGTGCGGGTGACGCGCCCCGGCGGCCGGATCGTGATGGGCAACTGGATCCCGAACGATCCGACGCTGGTCGCCCAGATCCTTCGGATCAGCGCCGCCTATTCCCCGCCGCCGCCCGAGGGCTTCGTCAGCCCGATGACCTGGGGAGTCGAGCCGCAGGTCATCGAGCGCTTCGAACAGGCCGGGGTGCCGAAAACCAACCTCTCCTTCGAGCGGGACACCTACGTGTTCCGGTACCCGCGGCCGCCCTCCGACCTCCTCGACCTGTTCCGGCACTACTACGGCCCGACGATGAACGCCTTCGAGGCGGCGGAGCGGAACGGCCGCGCCGACGAACTCCATGCGGAGCTGCGCGCCCTGTTCGAGGCCCAGAACACCAGCCGCGACGCGACATCGCTGCCGGCGACCTTCCTGCGGGTGAGCGTCATCGTGCCCTGACCGCCGCGATGCGGCGGTCCGCCCGCCAGCGGTCGCCTATTCCTCCACCGCTGGCGCGACGGGCAGGATCGCGGTCTCCTTCGGGCTGGCGAGTGCCAGGATCGTCTCGGTCCGCTCGACGCCCGGCAGGCCGCGCACCTCCTCGGAGACGAAGCTCTCGAGCGCCGCGATGTCCGGCAGGCGCAGCTTCAGCAGGTAGCACCAGGCCCCGGTGACGGTGTGGCATTCCAGCACCGCCTCCTGCCGCTTCACCGATTTCAGGAAGGCCGCGTCGTCCCGCCCCGGGCGCATGGCGACGAAGACGAAGGCGAGAAGCGGGCAGCCGGCCGCGAGCGGGTCCAGCTCGATCCGCCAGCCGCGGATGACCCCGCGCTCCTCCAGCCGCTTGACGCGCTCCGCGGTGGCCGAGACGGAGAGCCCGGCCGCCTTCGACAGTTCGGCAAGCCCTGCGGCACTGTCCTGCTGCAGGGCGAGGATGAGGTTGCGGTCTATCTCGTCCATGATGCGGACAGGATAGCGCCGAAAAACGAACGGAATAAAGCTCCCATCCCAGGAAAACGGCCGGGCGCGGCACCGGCCGGGCCTGTCAACCCGGAAGCAGCGCCCTCGACGGTGCCCGGCGCGGCGTCCGGCCGTCGGGCAGCCGGAAGCTCGGCCGCTGCCGTGCGAAGGGCATTGCCAGGATCCTCGGCAGGGTGACCTCCGCCGGGTCGCGCCAGGCGGGCAGCCCGATGCTGATGCGGTCCTGCGGCACGTCGAGCCGCAGCGTCCCATGCAGCCAGTCCCAGACCGTCAGGCCGCTCGACCAGTTCGAGTTCGTCTCCGCCTCCACGATCGAATGGTGGATGCCATGCATCCGCGGCGTGACGAACCAGGGCACCAGCCGCCGTTCCAGCGGCAGCGGCAGCCTTAGGTTCGAATGGTGGAACAGGATCGAGGCGAACAGGAAATCCTGCCAGACGGACAGCGCCCGCGGCCCCACCCCGAGCAGCACCACCTGTGCCGCGCGATAGGGGACGGAGAGCGCCATCTCCCCGAAATGGAAGCGCAGCGCCGTGGTCGCGGAGAGATCGAGGTCCACATGGTGGACCGCGTGCAGGCGCCACAGGAGCGGCACGCGATGCGTCAGCACGTGCCAGAGGTAGAGCGTGTAGTCCATCAGCACGATGGCGAGCGGCACCTCGAGCCAGCGCGGGGGTGCCAGCCATTGCAGCAGGCCGAAGCGGCGTCGCTCCACCTCGCGCGAGAGCGGCTCGACCACCGGCTTCTCCAGCACGCGCAGTGTGGCCGCACTCAGCGCGGCCACGCCGAGGTTGCGCAGGTCGCGCCGGGCCTTCGGCTCCGCCATCGGCCGGCGGAGCGGACGCCGCGTTTCCGCCACCACCAGCGTGACGAAGGCACCGACCACCACGGCCGCACTGAACCAGCCTGGAAGCCGACGCGTGCGGGAACGCCGATCGCCGGGCGGTGCGCCGCCCGCGTGCCGCGGGCGTGATCGCGCAGGCCCCGCCAGGCCGGCGCGCACCCCTCAGGCCAACCGCCGACGATTGCAGGTGTCGAACCCGAGGGCGGCGTTCAGGGGGCAATAGCGGGTGGCGGCGGTCGTGAGCCCGATGCCCGCGAGCACCAGCAGCGCCGCGCGCAGCGTCCGATCCATGGGCGCCGTCAGGCCGGCAGCGAGGAAGCCGAACCCAAGGACCGTGCGGAGAACGCGATCAGTGCCGCCGACATTGCAGTTCATGGCCCTGTCCTTGCTGCGGAGCGCCCCTTGTTGCGGAGCGCCGCTGCGCAGCGTCCGGCCGGCAGGAGCCGTGCCCCGACGCCACGCATGGCAGAACCGACGGCGCTCCGCCGGGTTCCACGAACCGGGTGCGACACGGTGGGGCCAGGCGGCACACGCGGACGGCCGGCGCGGGGACAATCCGCGCCGGCCCAGGTCAGTTCCGGGAGATCAGATGTAGTGCTCGGCCAGCGGCTTGAAGCCGTTGAAGGCCTGGCTGGCATAGGTGGTCACATAGGCCCCCGTCGCCAGCAGCTGCACCCGGTCGCCATCGGCGAGCGCGAGCGGCAGGCGGTAGTTGGACTTCTCGTACAGCGTGTCCACGCTGTCGCAGGTCGGGCCGGCGATGGTCACCGGGCCTTCCGCGCCGCCGTCATGCGGCGTGCGGAAGGCATAGCGGATCGCCTCCCCCTCGGTCTCGGCCAGACCGCCGAAGCGGCCGATGTCGAGATAGACCCAGCGCACCGGATCGTCCTCGCCCTTGCGGGAGACGAGCACGACCTCGCTCTCCACCACGCCGGCATCGCCGACGATGAAGCGGCCGGGCTCGATCACCATCTCGGGCAGGGCGTTGCCGAAATGCTCGGCCATCGCGCCCATGATGGCGGCGCCGAAATCGTCGATGCCCGGGACCTCCTGGCGGTAGCGCACGGGATAGCCGCCGCCGAGGTTCACCATGCGCACCTTCACGCCGGCCGCCTGCAGATCCGTGAACAGCATGGCGACCTTTGCGATCGCCGCCTCATAGGCGCTGGTCGCGGTCTGCTGCGAGCCGACATGGAACGACAGGCCATAGGCGTCGAGGCCGAGCTCCTCGGCCAGCACCATCAGCCGCTTCGCCATCGCGACCTCGCAGCCGAACTTCTTCGAAAGTGGCCACTCGGCGCCGTCATTGCCGACGAAGATGCGGCAATAGACCCGCGATCCCGGTGCGGCACGGGCGATCTTGCGCAGCTCCGGCTCGCTGTCGAAGGCGAACATGGTGACGCCGTGGTCGAAGGCGGCCTTGATCGCGCGCTCCTTCTTCACGGTATTGCCGTAGGAGATCAGCGCCGGGTCGGCGCCGGCCGCCAGGCACGCCTCGACTTCCTCGTACGACGCGGCGTCGAAGGAGGAGCCGAGCCCGACAAGCCGCTCCAGGATCGGCGCGGCCGGGTTGGCCTTCACGGCGTAGTAGATGCGCGCGTGCGGCATCGCGGCGAGCAGCCGGCGATAATTGTGCTCGACGGTATCCACATCCAGCACCAGGCATGGCGTTGCAGGCTCATGCGCGCGCAGGAAGGCAGCGATCTTCGGGTTCATCGCGCCCCACTCCCCTTCGATAGTCGGAGACCGCCCGAGTCAGGCGACGGCCCCACAGTTGACGAAACGGTCCAACGAACCAGCGAAAGTGGCCCTCGGGGTTGCCCCGTCGGGTGCCGGAACGCTTGACGTCGTTGCGTAAACCTTGCGCCGCGGTGACCCGGTATTGGCGCCCCGTCCGGGGCATCTGGGTTCCGTGGGCCTGGGGCCAGAGGCACGTGCGTACTGCGTCTGCGGGCGCATCTAGCCACCGCGGCCGGGGGGGGCAAGGGGAAATCACCCCCGGCACCCAGTTTTTTTCTTGCCGTTTGTAGAAGCTGCCGGAAAAGCCCCCCGGCTCCCCCTGCCCCGGCCGGCACCTCCTCCGGCGCTTTGCGCCCCCGGCAGGCGAATCCGCCGGAGCGGACCGGCGAATCCCTTACCGGATCAGGCCCGAGACCGGCGAGGACGGATCCGCCGCCGTGCTGCGCGGCATCCGCCCGGCCAGGAAGGCCGCCCGCCCGGCGATCACCGCATGCTTCATCGCCACCGCCATCCGCACCGGGTCGCGCGCATGGGCGATGGCGGAGTTCAGCAATACCGCATCGCAGCCCAGCTCCATCGCCAGTGCCGCATCGGAGGCGGTGCCGATCCCGGCATCCACCAGCACCGGAACCTTCGACTGCTCGATGATGGCGCGGATCATGAAGGGATTGGCCACGCCGAGCCCGCTGCCGATCGGCGCGCCGAGCGGCATGATGGCGACGCAGCCCATCTCCTCCAGCCGCTTCGCCGCCACCGGGTCATCGGCGCAGTAGACCATCACCTCGAAGCCGTCCTTGATCAGCGCCTCGGCGGCTTCCAGCGTCGCCCGCATGTCCGGGTAGAGGAAGGGCGGCGGGCCCAGCACCTCCAGCTTGACGAGGTTCCACCCGCCGGCCTCCCGCGCCAGGCGCAGCGTGCGCACCGCATCCTGCGCGGTGTGGCAGCCGGCGGTGTTGGGCAGGTAGGTGTAGCGGTCCGGCGGCACGTGATCCTGCAGCATCGGCGCCGACGGATCCGAAAGGTTCACCCGCCGCACCGCGACGGTGACGATCTCCGCCCCGGACGCCTCGATCGCGCGGCCGGTCTCCTCCAGGTCCTTGTAGCGGCCGGTACCGACGATCAGGCGCGAGTGGAAGCGCCTGCCGGCAACCGTCCAGCTGTCTTCGGCGAGCGGCAGGCCGTCGTCGGGCATGGTCAGCCCCCTCCGATGAAATGGACGACTTCCAGCCGGTCACCATCCGAAAGGCGGGTCGCGCCCCAGGCGGAGCGCGGCACGATCTCGAGATTCCGCTCCACCGCCACCTTCGGCGCGGCAAGGCCGAGCAGGCCCAGCAGATCGGCAACGCTGGCGCCACCCGGCACCTCGCGCGGCTCGCCGTTCACCTCGATGCGGATGGTGGCGCTTGCGGTCACGTCCATGCGCCGGAAGATGGCGAGCGGGCGCCCTGCGGGCAAGACGGCGGCGCGCCGGCCCGGGCTGTGCGACCGCCTCGGCTTGCCCCGGCTCGCGCGAGCGTGCTAGGCGGCCCGCCGTGCCCTCTTTCGGGTGATATCCCCTTGACTCCGCCGCTGATCGCCGTCCTGAACGGCCCGAACCTGAACCTGCTCGGGACCCGCCAGCCCGAAGTCTATGGCAGCGCGACGCTCGACGACGTGGAGGCGCTCTGCGCCGAAGCCGCCGAGGAGCTGGGGCTCGCCATCGATTTCCGCCAGACCAACGGCGAGGGCGAGCTGATCACCTGGGTGCAGGAATGCCGCGGCCGCGCGGCGGCGATCATCATCAACCCGGCCGGCTACAGCCACACTTCCGTCGCGCTGATGGACGCGCTGAAGGCGGTGGACCTGCCGGTCGTCGAGGTGCACATCTCGAACATCCACCGCCGGGAGGAATTCCGGCATCTGAGCTACGTATCGAAGGCCGCGACCGGCGTGATCGCGGGCCTCGGCATCCAGGGCTATGCGCTGGCGCTGCGCGCGGTCGCGGAGTTGCTGGACCAGGAAGGAGAGCCCTGATGGCGGGCGTGACGTTCGACCCCGCGGCAATCCGCGAACTGGCAAAGATCCTGCGCGAGACCGATCTCACCGAGATCGAGCTGGTCGAATCCGATTCGCGCATCCGCGTGGCGCGGCAGATCACCGTGCAGGCTCTGGCGCAGGTCGCCGCCGCCCCCGCGGCCGCCCCCGCCGCATCGGCCGCCATCGCCGTCGCCGCGCCGGAGGCCGAAGGCCCGCACCCCGGCACCATCACCTCGCCGATGGTCGGCGTCGCCTACCTGGCGCCGGAGCCCGGTGCCGCGCCCTTCATCACCACCGGCTCCCGCGTCGCGCAGGGCCAGACGCTGCTGCTGATCGAGGCGATGAAGACGTTCAACCAGATCCGCGCGCCGAAGGCCGGCACCGTCACGCGCATCCTGATCGAGAGCGGCGCGCCGGTGGAATACGGCGAGCCGCTGCTGGTGATCGAGTGATGCTTCCTCAGCAAGACCGGGGCACGCCGTCCGAGGACCGCAGCGCCGCCAGGTGCGAAGGTCTGAACCGGCCGGCGGCGCCGCGCAGCGGCGCGCACTGACATGAACATCCGCAAGGTGCTGATCGCCAACCGCGGCGAGATCGCGCTGCGCGTGCATCGCGCCTGCCAGGAGATGGGCATCCAGACCGTCGCGGTGCACTCGACCGCCGACAACACGGCGATGCATGTGCGCCTGGCCGACGAGAGCGTCTGCATCGGGCCGCCGCCGGCGCGCGAGAGCTACCTGAACATGGCGGCGATCCTCTCGGCCGCGGCGATCACCGGCGCGGATGCGATCCATCCCGGCTACGGTTTCCTCTCGGAGAACGCCTCCTTCGCGGAGATGGTGGAAGCGCATGGGCTGGCCTTCATCGGCCCCTCGCCCGAGCATATCCGCATGATGGGCGACAAGATCGCCGCCAAGGACGCGATGCGCCGCCTCGGCGTGCCGCTGGTTCCCGGCTCGCCCGGAGCGCTGGAGACGCTGGACGAAGCCCGCGCCGTTGCCGACGAGATCATGTATCCCGTGCTGATCAAGGCCGCCGCCGGCGGCGGCGGGCGCGGGATGAAGGTGGCGCGCGCGCCGGAGGAGCTGGAGGAGGCCTGGCGCGTCGCCCGCACCGAGGCCAAGGCCGCCTTCGGCGACGACGCCGTCTACATGGAGAAATACCTCGATCGCCCGCGCCACATCGAGATGCAGGTGCTGGCCGATACCCACGGCAACGTCGTGCACTTCGGTGAGCGCGACTGCTCGCTGCAGCGCCGCCACCAGAAGCTGGTGGAGGAAGCCGGCAGCCCGGTGCTCTCGGCCGCCGACCGCGATGCGCTCGGCGCGCAGGTGACCAAGGCACTGCGGGAGCTCGGCTACCGCAATGCAGGCACGCTGGAGTTCCTCTGGCAGGATGGCCAGTTCGCCTTCATCGAGATGAACACCCGCCTGCAGGTGGAGCACCCCGTCACCGAGATGCTCTGCGGCGTGGACCTGGTAAAGGAGCAGGTGCGCATCGCCTCCGGCGAACCGCTCGGCTACCGGCAGGAGGAGATCCGCTTCTCCGGCCATGCGATCGAGTGCCGCATCACCGCCGAGGACCCCGAGAGCTTCACCCCGAGCCCGGGCCGGGTGGACATGTACCACGCCCCGGGCGGCCTCGGCGTGCGTGTCGATTCGGCGCTGTATTCCGGCTACGTCGTGCCGCCGCACTACGACAGCCTGGTGGCGAAGCTGGTGGTGCACGGCGCGACACGCGCCGAGGCGATTGCAAGGTTGCGCCGGGCGCTCGCGGAGATGGTGGTCAGCGGCATCCGCACAACCTTGCCGCTGCACCAGCGCATCGTCGCCGACCCCGAGTTCCAGGCCGGCGACTACACCATCCACTGGCTGGAGCGCTTCGTCTCCCGCGGGACGTAGCGCCGCCGCGCTCGCACCGGTCCGGCGGAACGACCCGGTCGCCAACATGGCATTGCGCGAAAGGAACGCGCATACTCGCCGCGTGAGCCGACGCCAGTTCGAGATCACGCCCGAGCTTCTGCTCCGCGCCTACCGCGCGGGGCTGTTTCCGATGGCGGAAAGCCGGCGGGGCGACCGGTTGTACTGGCTCGACCCGGAGATGCGCGGCGTCATCCCGCTGGATGGCTTCCACCTGCCGCGCCGCCTGCTGCGAACCACCCTCTCCGGCCCGTATACCGTCACCTCCAACCGCGACTTCCCGGGCGTGATCGCCGGCTGCGCGGAGCCCGCCGAAGGGCGCGAGGAGACCTGGATCAACCCCGAGATCGAGCGCCTCTTCGCCGCGCTGCACCGGATCGGCCACGCGCATTCCGTGGAGGTCTGGCTCGGCCCGCCGGAAGACGGGCAGCTGGCCGGCGGCCTCTATGGCGTCTCGCTCGGCGGCGCCTTCTTCGGCGAGAGCATGTTCAGCCGCGCCCGCGACGCCTCCAAGGTGGCGTTGGTGCATCTCGTCGCGCGGCTGCGCCTGGCCGGCTTCCGCCTGCTCGATGCGCAGTTCCAGACCGCCCACCTGGCGCAGTTCGGCTGCCGCGAGGTGCCGCGCGCGCAATACAAGCGCCTGCTGTCGGAGGCGATCGAGGAAGCCATCCCCTGGCCCGACAACCCCGATCCGGCGAAGCTCGAGGCGGAGATCCGCGCGCTGCGGCACGACGCGCCGGCCTGACCACCCTTAGCCCGCGATCGCCCTGGGTGTGCACGCCGCAGGCGGGCACGCCAGGGCGTGAATCGCTGGCTCGAAAGGGCTGGACCCGAGCTGCCCGAACACAGTCCGGGCAACTCGGGTCTAGTGGTCCAGCGCCAGCGTCAGCTCGCTGGTGCCGTCGCGGTGGCGCAGCCGCAGCCGGTCCGACAGGCGGCGCACCATGTAGCCGGCCAGCCGCGCCGGCGCCTCCGGCTCGTCCAGCAGTTCGTCGGCACTCGGCGGCCGATCGGCCAGGATGATCGGCGCGCCGGGCCAGGCGATGCGCATGTCGATCCGCGTCTCGTCGAAGCCGAGTTCCAGCGTCAGCGCCCCCCGCGCGCAACCCGAAACGGCGATGGCATCGAGGCAGGACGCGGCCAGGTGCGCGGCGCGCGAGACCACCTCCCGCCGCGCGCCCCAGGATGCGCCGGCACCGGTGATGAAGGCGTCCACCTCCGCGCCCGGCAGGCCCTCCGCCGGGATCGTCAGTGTCACCCGCCGCCGCACGCCCATCCGGAAGGCGGCATTGAGCAGCAGCGCGACCAGCGTGCCGAGCGCGGTCGAGGCGACCAGCGGTCGCAGCCCCGCCGGCACCCAGAAGGCGAGCTGCGGCACCGCCTCCGCCGTCAGTGCCGCCGCCACCCCAAGCCCGACCGACAGGCTCCGCCGCGCATCGAGCAGCCGCGTGGCGGCCAGCTGCATGCCGTTCGCCAGCATGAGCCCACCGGCATAGATCAGCATCGCGGCGATCACCGGCGCCGGGATGTGATGCAGCAGCGCCGCGGCACGCGGGAAGCAGGCCATCAGCAGGCAGAGCGCGCCGGTGGCGAAGGCCACCGAACGGCTGGTGACGCCGGAGGCCATCTGGATCGCCACATTGCTCGGGCTGACGTTCACCCCCGGCGCGCCGAGCAGGCCCGCGACCGCGGTGGCCAGCCCGTCGCCGGTCACGCCGCCGGCGATGCTGCGCGGCTCCGGCCGCACCCAGTCGGCGTCGTTGAGCTTCTGCAGCGCGGTGATCATCCCGACAGTCTTGAGCGCGCTGGCGACCGACGCGATGACAAAGGCCGGCACCAGGGCGAGGTCGAAGGCCAGGCTTCGCCCGCTCAGATCCGGCAGCCCGAGCAACGGCAGGCTCCCCAGTTCGGCCAGGTCTGGCGGTTGCAGCAGCCCGAGCGAGGCGGCCAGCAGGCTGCCGCAGCCCATGGCGATCAGCACGCCGCCCAGGCGCAGCGGCCCTTGCCCCCAGATGCCGAGGCCGATCGCCACCGCCAGCGTGGTCAGCGCGACAAGCAGCGCGGCGGGCGCCGGTGGCGCGCCAATCCCGCCCGCCAGCAGCAGCCTGGCGCCCGTCAGGCTGACGCCGATGGCGATGATGAACACCACCGCGCCCGCGACCTCGGGCGGCATCAGCGTGCGGATCCGGTGCAGGGCGCGCGCCAGCAACACCGTCAGCAGCCCGGCGAACAGCGTCATCCCGGCCACCAGCGGCAGCCCGCCCGCCTGCGCCGCCAGGATGGAGGGCACCAGATGCGCGCTGGACGGCGTGACCGGCGCCAGGAAGCCGCTGCCGAGCCCCCATCGGCGCGTCGCCTGGAGGATCGTGCCGATACCGCAGGCGGCAAAGGTCATGCTGAACAGCGCGGCCGCCTGCGACGGGGTGGCGGCCATCTCGCGTGCCAGGACAAAGGCCGGCAGCAGCCAAACCAGCACGATGGTCGCCTGCTGCACCGCGATGGAAAGGACGACGCCGGCTGGCGGCCGGTCGTCCAGGCCATAGAGGAGGTCGCCAGGCTTCCGCATGCCGCGCGTCGTTCCGCCAGATGCTGCCGCCTGGCGACGGCGGGGGGCCGACGAACCGCAGGCATGTCACAGAAGCGCAGTGATTGCCGGTCTTTCAGCGGCCGGCAAGCCGCTCCCGCCGGCAGTGCGCGGCCGTTGTTTGCCTCTTTTCTGCGCATAGTCGTCTTTCTTGCATGCTCGGGACGATATGTTATCATTTCGTTAGCGAGAGAAGCAGGACGCCATGGCGAACATCGCGGGCACCGTCGGCAATGACACCATCAATACCGTAACGAACAGCGACGGTGGCCCTGTCGCAACCGCCGGTGCCGACACCATCATCGGCGACCCGGATTTCAACAGCCCCGGCAACGACTCGCTTGATGGCGGCGACGGCAACGACACGATCGATGGCCGGGGCGGCGCCGATACGCTGCGCGGCGGCATCGGCAATGACCAGGTCTATGGCTGGGACGGCGACGACCTCATCATCGGCGGCCCTGGCGCCGACAGCCTCTACGGCGAGGGTGGGAACGACACCTTCGATCTCAACGCGGTCTCGAACATCGCCAATCTGGTCATCCAGGGGGGCAGCGGCAACGACTCGGCCGACCTCATCCAGGGCGTGCTGCAGCTCGGCAGTGCGCTGCCTTTCGTGGGTATCGAGGTGCTCGACACCTTCCTCACCCAGTTCGTGGGCACCGGCGGCGATGACTTCTATGACTTCCGCCCGTTCGTCCGCTTCTCCCCCTTCTTCAACCTGCCCGCCGAGATCCGCCTGCTGAGCGCCGGTGCCGGTGCCGACACCGTCTATGCCGGCGACACCGACCTCTCGATCCTGCAGTTCCAGAACCCTCCGGACCAGTTCTACAACAAGATCCTGGGTGAAGCCGGCAACGACCTGCTGATCGGCGGCGCCAGCTTCGACCACATGGATGGCGGCCTCGACAACGACACGCTGGACGGCGGCGGCGCGGCGGATAGCCTGTACGGCGGCAGCGGCTCCGACAGCCTGTCCGGCGGAGAGGGCGCGGACACGCTGGACGGCGGCGGCGGCGGCTCCGACACGCAGCTCGGCGGCAATGGCGACGACTACATCTTCGCCGTCCTCGGCGGCGACAGCGTGGATGGCGGCGCCGGCAACGACACGCTCGATACCACCTCCTACACCGGCGACTACGCCGTCAACCTGGCGACAGGGCTGTCCAACTTCGGCGGCGAGACCTTCCTGGGCATGGAGGCGATCGTCTCCGGCACCGGTAACGACACGCTCACCGGCACCACGGCCGCGAACCGGATGGACGGCAACCTCGGCAACGACACGATTGCCGGCGCGGCCGGCACCGACACGCTGATCGGCAATGGCGGCAACGACACGCTCGATGGCGGCACCGAGGACGACCGGCTGGCGGGCGGCATCGGCCTCGACCGCCTGCTCGGCGGCGACGGCGCCGATTCCCTCGACGGCGGCGACGACGCCGACACGCTGGAGGGCCAGGCGGGCGCCGACACGCTGCTCGGCAACCAGGGCGCGGACAGCCTGCTCGGCGGCGCCGACGGGGATCGCCTCGATGGCGGCACCGAGGCCGACTTACTCGATGGCGGCACCGAGGCCGATACGCTGCTCGGCGGCCAGGGCGCCGACCGCCTGATCGGCGGCGACGGCAACGACACGCTCGACGGCGGCACCGAGGCCGACACGCTCGAAGGCGGCAACGGCAATGACAGCCTGCTCGGCGGCGGCTTCGCCGACAGCCTGATGGGCGGCGAGGGCGCCGACACGATCAACCCCGGCGGCGGCGGCTACACCGCGATGGGCGAGGGCGGCGATGACTTCATCTTCGCGGTGAACGGCTCCGATAACGCCGATGGCGGCACCGGCAACGACACGCTCGACACCACCTCCTACACCGGCGCCTACCTAGTGAACCTGGTCACCGGTACGAGCAATTTCGGCGGCGAGAGCTTCACCAACTTCGAAGCGCTGTTCTCCGGCATCGGCAACGACACGCTGCTCGGCAGCGCCGCCGCCAACCTGATCCGCGGCAATGCCGGCGCCGACACCCTGCGCGGCGAGGCGGGCGCCGACACGCTGCTCGGCGAGGCGGGGGACGATACGCTCTACGGCGGCTCGGAGAATGACAGCCTCGACGGCGGCACCGAGAACGACGTCCTGTCTGGAGGCGACGGCGCCGACATCCTGCGCGGCGGCGACGGCATGGACGTGCTCAACCCGGGCAACGCCAGCGGCGCGGAGACGATGCTCGGCGGCGCGGGCAATGACGGCTTCGACCTGAACGCCGTCACCGACCTCGCTGGCATGACCATCGACGGTGGCACGGATTACGATAGCATCGACTTCCTCGAAGGCTTCGTCCAGCTCGGCACCACGCTGCCCTTCGTGAATGTCGAGACGCTCGACACCTTCCTCACCACCTTCCTCGGCACTGGCGGCGCCGACAACTACGATTTCACCGGCATCACCTTCTTCCTGCCCGGCTTCGCCGCGCCGGGATTCCTGCAACTGCAGGCCGGCGGCGGCAATGACACGGTGACCGCCAGCGGCGAGACGATCGGCGGCAATACCCACTCCGTGCTGGGCGAGGGCGGCGACGACCTGCTGATCGGCGGTGCGCAGAACGACCAGTTCGAAGGCGGCGACGGCAATGACAGCCTGGCCGGCCATCATGGCAGCGACGTGCTGTTCGGCGGCCTGCATGCCGACACGCTGGATGGCGGCGCGGGCAACGACACGCTCGATGGCGGCGACGGCGCCGACAGCCTGCACGGCGGCGACTTGTCCGACAGCCTGTCCGGCGGCGAGGGCGCGGATACGCTCAACGGCGGCGGCGGCTCCGACACGGCCCTCGGGGATGGCGGCGACGATTACATCTACGCCGTCCTGGGCACGCCCGAGACCATCGTCGGCGGTGCCGGCGCGGACACGCTGGACACCACCAGCTTCGGCGGCGACTACGTCGTGGACCTCGCCACCGGCGCCACCAACTTCTTCGGCGAGAGCTTCACCGAGATGGAGGCGATCATCTCGGGCGTCGGCAACGACACGCTCACCGGCAATGCCGCCGGCAACCACATGCTGGGCGGGCTCGGCAACGACAGCCTCCGCGGCGCGGGCGGCATCGACACGCTGGTCGGCGGCGACGGCAACGACCTGCTCTATGGCGAAGGCGACTTCGACAGCGTTCTCGGCGGCGAGGGCGCCGACACGATCTTCGGCGACAATTTCGACGACGGCGACAACGCCGGCGAGTTCAACTTCGACATCCTCTTCGGTCAGGGCGGCGACGACAGCATCGAAGGCGCCCAGGACATCGACCAGATCGATGGCGGCGGCGGCAACGACACCATCAATGGCGGCAGCGGCAACGATTCCATCAACGGCATCGACGGCGACGACCTGCTGCGCGGCTTCAGCGACTTCACCCTTCCCGGCGCGGTAGACGGCAACGACTCGATCAACGGCGGCGCCGGCAACGACAACCTGCTCGGCGAGGCCGGCGACGACACGCTGGACGGCGCCAGCGACGCCGATACGCTGAACGGCGGCACCGGCAACGACCTCTACTTCGTCGGCGGCGGCGACGCAGTGAGCGAAGCCGGCGGCAGCGGCGCCGACACCATCGTCGCCGAGGTGAACTGGACACTCGGCTCCGGCTTCGAAGATCTGCTGCTGACCGGCAGCGCCGTCACCGGCGCCGGCAACGGGGCCGACAACCACATCACCGGCAATGCGCTGGACAACACGCTGGTCGGCGCGAACGGCGCCGATACGCTGTTCGGCGATCTTGGCGACGATAGCCTGAACGGCGGCGCCGGCGGCGACAGCATGGCCGGCGGCGGCGGCAACGACACCTACCTCGTGGACCACCTCGGCGACGTGGTGACCGAGAGCAGCTCCGGCGGCGATGATGGCGGCACAGATGCGGTGCGCAGCTTCGTCACCTTCACCCTCGGCGATTTCGTCGAGCAGCTGACGCTGGTCGGCGCAGCGGCAACCGATGGCACCGGCAACGCGCACGGCAACGTCATCGCCGGCAACGCCGCGCCGAATCTGCTCCTCGGCCTGGACGGCGACGATACGCTGGATGGCGGCGACGGTGCCGACACGCTGCGGGGCGGCCTCGGCAACGACGCGCTGGTGGTGGACAACCTGGCCGACGTGGTGACCGAACTCGCCGGCGGCGGCACGGATGTGGTGCGCTCCTTCATCAGCTACACGCTCGGCGCCAATCTCGAGAACCTGACGCTGTTCGGCACCGTCGCAGTCGGTGCCAACGGCAATGGCCTGGCCAATGTGATCTTCGGCAACGGCCTGTCCAACACCATGCTGGGCGCCAATGGCAACGACACGCTGGTCGGCCAGGGCGGCGCCGACCAGATGAACGGCGGCAACGGCGCGGACAGCCTGGCCGGCGGGACCGGCGCCGACCGCTACATCGTCAACGATCCCGGAGATGCCATCCTGGAACTCGCCGGCGAGGGCGATGACAGCGTCGCCGCCGCGCTCGACTGGACGCTCGGCGACAACATCGAGCGGCTCAGCTTCACCGGCAGCGGCGACTTCATCGGCATCGGCAACGCGCTGAACAACCGGATTAGCGGCAATGGCGGCGACAACTGGCTGCAGGGCGAAGGCGGCAACGACCAGCTGCTGGGACAGGGCGGCGCCGATACGCTGTTCGGCGGCGGCGGGCGCGATCTGCTGACCGGCGGCGCCGAGGCCGACCTGTTCCTGTTCGCTGCAGCCGGCGACGGGGTTGACCGCATCTTCGATTTCGCACCCGGCCTGGACATCATCGGCTTGTCGCAGGCAGGTTTCGGTGGGCTGGCGCTCGGCGCGCTCGATCCCGCGAATTTCGTGGCGCATGCCTCCAGCGCGGCGACCTCAGTCTTCGGCACGCCGCAGATCATCTACAACACCGCTATCGGCGCCCTGTTCTACGACGCCGACGGGGCCGGTGGCGCCGGCGCGCTCCGACTGGTGAACCTTGATGGCGCACCGGCGCTGACCGCGAACGACATCATGATCGTCTGAACCGGGCAGGGTCAGCGGCCCCTGCCCGTCTTCTCCTGCAGGGCGTCGATGCGCTTCGACGCCTCGGCCTTGGTGAGGTCCGGGTCGAAGGGCTCGCCGGCCTCCTCGCTCAAGGTCTTGAGGTAGGAGGCCTGCGCGCCGGTCATCCGTTCCTCGCCGGTGGTCCAGTCCTCGGGGTCCTTGACGGTGTTGGAGCCCGGATCGGGATCGGCCTTCGGGTTCTCCGCGTGCTGCTGTTTCGCCTTCGCCATCTGTCCTCATCCTGGAGCGTGCCGGCCCGCGCCAACGTCTGGCGGGGCTTGTGGCGACAACGCTGGCGCCGCGCCGATGTTCCCTTTATGTTTGCCTCGTCATCGAGGCACGCTTGGCCTGTCGGGAGCAGCCCGTGCGTGAAGTGCCAAGGTGCCAAAGTGGGGATCAACCCTTCCGGCCGGTGCGGGCCTCCAGTTCGCGGATACGGCGCGCGGCGAGCGCCTTGGTAAGGTCCGGGTCGAAGGGCTCGCCGGCCTCGTGGCTGAGGGTCTTCAGGTAGTTCGCCTGGTCGGCGGTCATCGCCTCCTGCGCCGTGTGCAGGTCGGGCGGGTCCTTGATGGTGGCGCCGTCCCGCGCCGGGTTGATCAAGCGGTTGCGCCGCGCGGCTTCGCTGTTCTTCGCCATGCCGGGTCCTCCTCGCGGGCCAGAACCCCGGCGCGCGGCGAAGGGTTTCCGGCTCGTCAGTCCAGCGTGGCGTGATAGCGGTGCAGGCGGCTGTCGAGCAGCGTGAGGCGGCGCTCCACGGGGCGGTCGGCAAGGTCGTAGGCAACCCGGGAGATCTCGAGCAGCGGTGCGCCAGGCCAGACCCGCAGCTTCGCCGCCTGCGTCTCGCTCGCGCCGATGGCAGCGAGCCATTCCTCGGCGCGACCGATCGTGACGCCATAGTCGCGCTGGTAGAGCACGTAGAGCTCGTCTTCCATCTCCCGCAGCAGCGGCAGGGCAAAGCCGGGAAAGCGCATGGCGGGCAGCAGGATGCGTTCCAGGATCACCGGCTCGCCGGCCAGCGCGCGGATGCGCTCGACGCGGTGCACCGCGTCGCCCTGGTCGAGGGCCAGCGCGGCGGCCTCCTCGGGTGTGGCGGGGCCGGTGCGGCAGTCCAGCACGAAGCTGGTCGGCGTGTGCTTCCGGCCCTCGACGTCGAAGACGCGGAAGAAGTGGAACAGCGCGCGCTCGGACGTATGGGCCGCGACATAGGTGCCGCGGCCCTGGTGGCGCTCGATCAGGCGGCGGCGCTCCAGTGCTGCGAGTGCCTTGCGCAGCGTGCCCGGCGAAACGCCGAGCTCCACCGCCAGCTCCGCCTCGGCCGGGATCAGCGCGCCGGGGGGCCAGGTGCCCTCCGCGATGCGGCGCGTCAGGATTTCCTCGGTCTGGGCGTAGAGCGGGCGGCGGGCCGGGTTCATGTCACCGCTTCAGGGCAGGCGCCGGCTGGCCCTCGATGATGACGTTGACCACGGCCGGCCTGTTGCTCGCGAAGGCGCGCGCCAGGGCGGGGGCCAGGTCGGCCGCGCGCTCGACGAATTCGCCATGACCGCCGAGCGCGGTGGCGATCAGGTCATAGCGCGTGCCGGGGGCCAGCTCGCAGCCATGCGCCCGGTTCGCGCCGTAGTCGCGGATCTGGATCTGGTGCTCGGCATTCCAGCGGCTGTCGTTGCCGACGACGCAGACGAAGGGCGTGCCGTGCCGCGCGGCGGTGTCGAGCTCCGCCATGTGGAAGCCGAAGGACCCGTCGCCCATCAGCGCGAGCGTCGGCTTCGGCATCGCGGCACGCGCGCCGATGGCGAAGGGCGTGCCCGCGCCGATCGCGCCGGCGACACCGTTGGTGATGCGTCGCGGCGCCTTCACGATCGCCTGCGCCCATTGCCCGACCTCGCCGCCATCGCAGACGAAGGTGGCGTCGCCGTGCGCCTCCAGCGCGGCACTGACGGCATGTGCGAGCGTCGCGGGATGGATCGGGCCGTCCGGCGCGCCGGCGAAGGCGGCCCAGGCGGCGGGGCGCCAGGCGATCGTCTCGCGCACGCGCGCCGCCCAGGAATCCTGCGCAGCACCGCGGCTGGCAACCGCCGTAAGCGCGGTGACGGACGCCATCGGATCGGCCACGGCGCCGAACAGGAAGCGCTCGCCGAGGAGTCGTTGTGCACGCGCGATCAGCGCGCCTTCCGGCTCCAGCGCGATGAAGCGCGCCTGCGGTGCAGGCCGGCCGAAGCGGGAGGTGAAGTCCAGCGCCTTTCCGAGCAGCACGACGAGGTCCGCCTCGGCGAGCAGTTCGGCGAGCGCGCCGAGCGTCGGGTCGGCGAGGCCGCGCGGCGAGTTCATCGCCACGGGCTGGATGCCGCAGGCGGCTTCCAGCGCGTCCATCGCCGCGGTGCCGGCCGGCGTGATCAGCGAGGGCGGCGCAAGCAGCAGCGGCCGCGCGGCCTGCGCGATGGCCTCGGCGACTAGGCGCGCGGTCTGCGCCGGCAGCTGCATCGGCACGGGGGCGAAGGCTGCGGGGGCCGGCAGCGCGACCTCGGCAATCTCGGCCTCGATCACGTCGGTCGGCAGGCTGAGGTGCACCGGGCCGGGGCGGCCGGAGAGCGCTACGGAGACAGCGCGCGCCACGTCGGCAGCCAAGCCCGCGGCGCTCTGTGCCGTCCCGGAAGCCTTGGTGACGGGCGCGGCCATCGCCGCCTGGGGCAGTTCCTGGAAGGCGCCGTTGCCGAGCTCGGCGAGCGGCGCATGGCCCGAGAGCAGCAGCACCGGCACCTCGCCGGCCAGCGCGGTGGGCAGCGCGGCGCAGGCGTTCGCGTGCCCCTGCCCGCCCGTAACCATCGCCACGCCCAATTGGCCCGAGAGCCGCGCATAGGCGTCCGCCATGTGCACCGCCGCCGCCTCGTGCCGCGTGTGCACCAGTTCGATGCCCGAGCCGATCAGGGCGTCGAACACCTCCATGATGTGATTGCCGGAGAGGGTGAAGATCCGGCTCACCCCCGCCGCCTTGAGGCCACGCACCAACAGGTCGGCGCCGCGCTGTTTCATTTTTTGCACATCCTCGGGTCTTGTGTCTTATACAAGACCATGCAACCTCTTGATCGCGCAAGAGGAGGCTGGCCGGTTGGAAAGTGGCACGCTGAAAGTCTCGGTCTGGCGGGGCGATGCCGAAGGCGGCGCGCTGCAGCGCTACGAGGTGCCGGCCCGCGAGAACCAGACCGTGCTGGACGTGGTGACGCATATCCAGCGAGAACTCGACCCGACGCTCGCCTATCGCTTCGCCTGCCGCGTCGGCATGTGCGGATCCTGCGCGATGGTGGTGAACGGCCGCGCGCGCTGGACCTGCCGGACGCATGTGAAGAAGGTCGCGCAGGACGGCGCGCTGGAATTGCGGCCGCTGGCGAACCTGCCGGTGATCCGCGACCTCGCCACCGACATGGCGCCCTTCTTCGACAAATGGGCGCGCGCCAAGGGGACCTTCCAGCCGAAGGATGCGCCGGATGGCGCGGTGCCGGCCGAGTTCCACGTCGTGCCGCCGGACTCGAGGCAACGCCAGGCGGCGGATGCCGGGATCGAGTGCATCGGCTGCGGCGTCTGCTACGCAAGCTGCGACATCGTCGCGTGGAACGGCGATTACCTCGGTCCCGCGGCGTTGAATCGCGCCTGGACGCTGGTGAACGACGTGCGCGACGGCGCGCGCAAGGAAAGGCTGGCGGCGGTGGCCGGCGATGCCGGCTGCCATGCCTGCCACTCCACGCAATCCTGCACCGAGCGCTGCCCGAACGGCATCGACCCCTCCGGCGCGATTGCCGGGCTGAAGCGCACGCTGTTCTGGAACGTGTTCGGGCTGGATCGGTGATGGGCGGGACGCATCTATGGGTGGCGCAGCGCGTCACCGCGATGATCCTCGCCGTCGCGGTGGTAGTGCATCTCGTGACGATCCTCGTTGCGGTGCGCGGCGGGCTGTCGGCCGCCGAGATCATCGGGCGCACCCGCGGCAACGAAGCCTGGCTGGTCTTCTACGGCGTCTTCGCGCTGGCCGCCGGGCTGCACGGCGCCATCGGGCTGCGCGGCATCGCGGCGGAATGGCTCGGCTGGCGCGGGCGCGGCTTCGACCTGGCGTGGCTGGGGATCGGGCTGGTCACGGCGATCTTCGGCATCCGCGCCGCCGTCGGGCTCTACGCCGCATGAGGCCGGATCCGCGCCCGCGGTCGCACCCGACCTACATCGCCTTCCTCGTGCATCGCCTCTCAGGCCTGCTGCTGGCGCTGTTCCTGCCGCTGCACTTCTGGGCGCTGTCGAACGCGATCGCCGGCGAGGCCACGCTCGAAGGCTTCCTCCGCTGGACCGACAACGGGCTGGTCAAGGCATCCGAGACGGCGCTGGTGATCCTGCTCGCCGCGCATCTCGCCGGCGGGCTGCGCGTGCTGGCGCTGGAGTTCCTCGGCTGGCGGTCGTCGCAGAAGACCATGGTGGCGGCCTCGGCCGGCGTGTCGTTCGCGGCCGGCCTGCTGTTCCTGCTGAACCTCTGATGCCGGCCGATGTGCTGATTCTCTCGCTCGGCTGCTTCGTCGCGGCGGTCTGCGCCGGCATGGCAGGCTTCGCCTTCGTGCTGGTGGCGGCGGGCATCCTGCTGCACTTCATCCCGCCGACCACCACCGCCCCGGTGCTGGTGCTGGGCAGCCTTCTCGTGCAGTCGCTGGCCATGCCCACCGTCTGGCGCGACATCACCTGGCCGCGGATGCGGCTCTATGTGTCGGCGGCGACGCTCGGCGTGCCAGTCGGGCTGCTGGTGCTGGCGTTCGGCCCGGCGCGCGCCATCGTCATGGGCGTTGGCGTGCTGCTCGTTGTCTATTCGGGCTATGCGCTGTCGCGGATGGCGCTGCGCCACGCCCCCGGGCGCTTCACGCCGAGCCGGCCGGCCGACGCCGCGGTGGGCTTCGCCAGCGGTGTGCTGGGAGGCATCGGCGGTTATGTCGGCGCGCTGCCGGCAATGTGGGCCGACATCCAGGGCATGGACAAGCGCGACGCGCGCGCGCTGATGCAGCCCTTCATCGTCTTCATGCAGGCCATCACTACCCCGGGCCTGGCGCTCGCCGGGTTCTTCACCGAGGAGGCGCTGTTGATGACCGCCTCCGCCGTGCCCGCCATGCTGGCCGGCACCTGGCTCGGCGTGCGCGCCTACAAGGTGATTCCCGCCCAGGGTTTCCGGGTGGTATTGCTGGGGCTGCTGCTGGTCTCGGGCGTGTCGCTGGTGATCTGAGGAGCATATCCATGACCCTGATGACGAAGGCCGGAACCGAGCCGCTGCGGGTCTCCCCCGACGCGATCGAGGAAGCGGCGAAGCTGCTCTACATCCGCGCGTTGAAGATCCTGCCAGACGACATCAAGCAGGGCTTCACGCGCCTGGATGCCGGCGAGACCGACGGCACCGCGAAGGCAATCCTGGCGACGATGATCGAGAACATCGGCGTGGCCGAACGCACCGACAACCTGCTCTGCCAGGACACCGGCATCCCGATCTTCAACGTCGAGATCGGCCGCAACGTCGAACTCGACGGCTGGGCGTTGAAGCAGGCGATCCGGCGGGGGACCGAACGCGCGACGCGCGAGCACCCGCTGCGCAGCTCCGTCGTGCACCCGGTAACCCGGAAGAACGATCATACGTCGTGCGGCGCCCATGTGCCGGTGATCAACCTCGACTTCGTCGAGGCGGAGCGCGTGGTGAAGCTGGAGATGATCCCGAAGGGCTCGGGCAGTGAGAATGGCAGCTTCCTGCAGATGCTGATCCCGGCCGATGGCGTGGCCGGCGTGAAGCGCTTCGTGGTGGATGCGGCGATGAAGGCCGGCGGCAAGGTCTGCCCGCCGGTCATCATGGGCGTCGGCGTTGGCGGCACATCCGATCTCTGCATGCACCTGGCGAAGGTGGCGGCGACGCGGCCGCTGGGCTCGCGCTGCGCCGACGAGGAGGGTGCGAAGCTGGAGGCGGCGCTGTCGGAGGCGGTGAACAGCCTCGGCATCGGACCGCAGGGGCTGGGCGGGGATTCCACCGCCTTCGCCGTGCATGTCGAGGTCGCGGCGACGCACATCACGATGAATCCGGTCGCGGTGAACATCCAGTGCCACAGTGCAAGGCGCGCTTCCGCCACCTTCACGCCGGACGGCGTGGCGATCGGGTTCTAGGGCATGCCTGCGCAGGGGATCGGGTCGGTCTGGCGGGTCTTTTCCGCCCCGGCTGCGTCAGCCGGCTTGCCGATGCAACCAGCATCGGCGGCGCCGCCTTCCTTGCCAGAACGAAAAATCCCTCGCCAGCCCTCAACCTCCCCCTGCGCAGGCAAGCCCCGCCAATGACCCACCACACGCTGCACATGCCCTGCACCGAAGCCGAGATCCGCAAGCTGCGCGCCGGCGACCACGTCACGCTGCAGGACACGCTGTTCGGCATCCGCGATGCGACGCAGATCCACATGTTCGACCATGGCCGCCGCACCCGCTTCGACCTGAACGGCCATGCCGTGATCCACACCGCGCCCAACGTGCGCAAGGTGGACAAGCGCGGCACCAATGACAGCGGCTACGAGGCGATCTGCGTCGGCACCACCACCTCCGACCGCATGGAGCGCTTCACCCGTCCGTTGATGGAACGCGAGGGCGTGCGCATCATCATCGGCAAGGGCGGCCTGCGCGAGGAGAGCCTGAAGGCGTTCCAGGAGCTGGGCGGCGTCTATCTCGCCATCATCGGCGGCACCGCGGCGCTGGAGACCACCTGGATCGAGGCGATCGAGGATGTGGACCTCGACGACCTGAACCCGGAGAGCCTGTGGAAGTTCAGGATCCGCGATTTCGGCCCGCTGCTGGTGGCGATGGATGCGCATGGCGGCAGCCTCTACGCCGAGGTGCAGCAGAAGGTGCAGGACCGCCGCGCCGCGGCGCTGGCGAAGCTGGGAGTGACATGATGGGTATCGTCGCAGTCATCGCCATCGCCGTGCTGGCCGGCGTGCTGGTGCTCAACTCGCAGGAGGCGCGGCCGCAGCCCGTGCCGACGCAGCAGGAAACCACCACGCAGCAGCCGGATTGCGGCTGCGGCGTGCCGAGCAGCCCGCGCGGGCCGCGCTGATGCAACTGGAGCGGCGCAGCACCGACATCCTCGTCCTCGGCTCCGGCGGCGCCGGGCTGCTCGGCGCGCTGCATGCGAAGGCCGCCGCGCCCGACCTCCGCGTCACCATCGCGGTGAAGGGACTGCTCGGCAAGTCGGGCTGCACGCGCATGGTGCAGGGCGGCTACAACGTGGCGCTCGCCGCCGGCGACAGCGCCGAACGCCATTTCATGGACACGCTCGATGGCGGCAAGTGGCTCAACGACCAGGACCTGGCCTGGACGCTCGTCACCGTCGCGCAGCGCCGCATCCGCGAGCTCGAGAACCGCTGGGGCTGCTTCTTCGACCGCAACCCGGACGGCACCATCCACCAGAAGGCCTTCGCCGGGCAGACCTTCGACCGCACCGTCCACAAGGGCGACCTGACCGGCATCGAGATCATCAACCGCCTCGCCGAGCAGAGCTGGGCGCGCGGCATCGAGCGGATGGAGGAACACCGCGCGGTCGCGCTGCTGTCCTCGCGCGATGGATCGCGGTTGGCCGGCGTGCTGCTGGTGGATGTGCGCAGCGGCGCGCTGGTGCTGGTGCAGGCGAAGGCCGTGCTGCTCGGCACCGGCGGCGGGCCGACGATGTACACCTACCACACGCCCTCCGGCGACAAATCCTGCGACGGCATGGCGATGGCGCTGCGCGCGGGGCTGGCGCTGCGCGACATGGAGATGGTGCAGTTCCATCCGACCGGCGTGCTCGCCGGCCCCGGCACGCGCATGACCGGCACCATCATCGAGGAAGGGCTCCGCGGCGCCGGAGGCTACCTTCTTGACGGTGCGGGCCAGCGCTTCATGCACGACTACGACACGCGCGGCGAACGCGCGACGCGCGACATCGTCAGCCGCGCCATGTACCGCGAGATGCTGGCCGGTCGCGTGAACCAGCACGGCGGCCTCTACATCGAGATGGGGCATCTCGGGCCCGAGAATGTGCGCCGGCAGTTCAAGGGCATGGTCGAGCGCTGCGCCGATATGGGCTTCGACCTGGCCGGCGGTCGCGTCCCTGTCGTTCCGACCGCGCACTACATGATGGGCGGCGTGGTGTTCCGCGCCGATGGCAGCACGGCGCTGCCCGGCCTCTTCGCCGCCGGCGAGGACACCGGCGGGGTGCACGGCGCGAACCGGCTCGGCGGCAATGGCGTGGCGAATTCCACGGTGTTCGGCGGCATCGCCGGCGACAGCATGGCCGCCTGGGTGCCGCGCGAAGGCGCGATCGAGGAGCCGGACCAGGCGGCGCTGGACGCCGCGCTGGCGCTGGTCCACGCGCCCTTTGCGAAGCCTGCCACCTCGCTCTCCCCGATCCGCGATGCGCTGCACGCGCTGATGTGGGAAAAGGCCGGCATCCTGCGCGATGCCGCCGGGCTGGAGGATGCGGCACGCGGGCTGGACCAGCTGGAAGCCGAGCTCGATGGCGTGGGCGTGGACGGCGGGTCACGGGCGTTCAACCTGGCTTGGCACGATTGGCTGAACCTGCGCTCCCTCCTGCTGGTCAGCCGCGCCATCGTCGCCGCCGCCGCGGCGCGGGAGGAAAGCCGGGGCGCGCATTGGCGCGAGGATTTCCCGCAGACCGATGCGGAGGCTGCCGGACTTTCCGCCACCGTCACGACCCTCGACGCCGAGGGGCGGATCGCGCTGGGCTGGCAGCCGGTCGCCTACACCCGCATCCGGCCCGGGGAGAGCCTGTTGCGGCCTGCGGCGGCGGAATAGTCCCGGGCGCGCGGCAACCCTCTCCCGCACCGCCCCGTTCCCGCAAGGCGCCGCGATGCGCGCGGCGGCAGCACCGGAGACGCGGGACGATGGACGAGATCACCAAGCTGATGATCGAGCAGCTGCGCGATGCCTACAGCGCCGAGAAGCAGGCGCTGCGCGGCATGCAGAAGATGATGAAGGCCGCAACGAACGAGAAGCTCCGCCAGGGCTTCCAGATGCACATCGAGCAGACCGAGGCGCAGATCGAGCGGGTCGAGCAGGCGCTGGAACAGCTCGGCGGCAAGCCCGGCCGCAAGGTCTGCGAGGCGATGCGCGGCCTGATCGAGGAGGCCAACCACGAGATGAGCGACCACGACAAGGGCACGATGATGGACGTGGTGCTGATCGCCGCCGCGCAGCGCGTCGAGCACTACGAGATCGCCGCCTACGGCACGATGGCGACGCTCGCCAAGTCCGCCGGCATGCAGGAACTCGGCGAACTCCTCGGCCAGACGCTCGACGAGGAGAAGCGGATGGATGCCGAGCTGACGAAGCTCGCCGAATCCGAGGTGAACATGGCCTGGATCGAGGAGGCGCGCAGCGAGGCGGAGGAGATGGAAGGCGCCAACGAGAACCGCCGCGGTGGCGGCCGACGCAAGGCTTCCTGACCACCGCTTGACTTTCGCGGGAGCCACCTTCTAGCCTTCCTGGCAGGGGCTCCCGCGATCGCCCCGTGAGGCTTCGGCCCAAGCATCGCGTCCAACCGCCCTCATGGATGGACGCTCATGCCTTCCTCCATCACGCCCCAACAGCTTGCCCGCCGGCTCGGGTTGCCCGACACGCCGGTCCTCGTCGACCTCCGCACCGCGGAGGATGCGGCCGCCGATCAACGCCTGCTGCCTGCCTCGCTCCGGCGCGACCATCGCGACGTCGCGAGCTGGGCACCCGGCTTCGCGGGGCGCAGCGTGGTCGCGATCTGCCAGAAGGGCCTGAAGCTCAGCGAAGGCGTGGCCGCCTGGCTGCGCCACGAAGGCGCGCAGGCGGAGGTGCTGGAAGGCGGCTTGCTCGCCTGGGCCGAGGCCGGACTTCCGCTGATCGCCACTCGCCACATCCCGGCGCGCGACGCCGCCGGCCGCACGTTGTGGGTGACGCGGGCGCGGCCGAAGGTGGACAGGATCGCCTGCCCCTGGCTGATCCGCCGCTTCGTGGACCGCGACGCGGTGTTCCTCTTCGTCGCCGCCTCGGAGGTGCAGGCGGTGGCGGAGCGTTTCGGGGCCACCCCCTTCGACATGGACGGCACCTTCTGGAGCCATCGCGGCGAGACCTGCACCTTCGACACCATGCTCGCCGAGTTCGGGCTTTCGTCCCCGGCACTGGCGCGGCTGGCGATGATCGTGCGCGGGGCCGACACGGCGCGGCTCGATCTCGCGCCGCAATGCGCCGGGCTTCTGGCGGCCTCCCTCGGCCTGTCGCGGCTGCACCGGGATGACCTGGCGCAGCTGGAGGCCGGGATGGCACTCTACGACGCTTTCCACCTCTGGTGCCGCGACGCTATCGAGGAGACGCACAACTGGCCGGGCCCGGGCGCGCGATGATGGACGGCTCACGAGAGGCCCCTGCCTTCCCGACCTTCCGCGAGGCGCTGCGCGTCTGGCTGCGGATCGGCCTGCTCTCCTTCGGCGGGCCCGCCGCGCAGATCGCGCTGATGCACCGCGAGGTGGTGGAGGAACGCCACTGGATCAGCGATGCGCGTTTCCTGCACGCGCTCAACTTCTGCATGCTGCTGCCGGGACCGGAAGCGACGCAGCTCGCCACCTATCTCGGCTGGCTGCTGCACGGCGTGAAGGGCGGCGTGGCGGCGGGCGTGCTATTCCTGCTGCCCGGCGTCGCGGTGATGATGGCTCTGGCCCTGGTCTATGCGACGCTCGGCGAGGTGCCGCTGGTCGCGGCGCTGTTCTTCGGCCTCAAATGCGCCGTGCTGGTGGTGGTGATCGAGGCATTGCTGCGGGTGGCGAAGCGCGCCCTCAAGGGGGCGGCGCCGTGGCTGCTGGCGGCGGCCGCCTTCCTCGCCCTGTTCGCCTTCGCGGTGCCCTTCCCCGTCGTGGTGCTGGGTGCGGCGCTGATCGGCTATGCGATTCCGCAGACCTTCGCAGCCGGCGGGCATGGTGCGGCACGGCCGGGGCCGCCGGCGCTGCTCGACGCGATGCTGGCCGCGGATCCCGGGCGCGCGGCGCGGATGGCGCCGGTGGCCCGGCGCGCGGGGTTGGCGGCGCTGGTGCTGTGGCTCTGGCCGGTGGCGCTGCTGATGGGCGGCGGTGTGTTCGGCGACATCGCCTGGTTCTTCTCCAAGATGGCGGTGGTGACCTTCGGCGGCGCCTATGCCGTGCTCGCCTATGTCGCACAGGAGGCGGTGGAGGGGTATGGCTGGCTGACTGCCTCCGAGATGCTGGCCGGGCTCGGCCTGGCGGAGACCACGCCGGGGCCGCTGATCCTGGTGCTGCAATTCGTGGGCTTCCTGGCGGGGTACCGGGATGGCGGCGTGGCCGGGGGCATCGCGGGCGGGCTGCTGACGGTGTGGGTCACCTTTGCGCCCTGCTTCGCCTGGATCTTCCTCGGCGCCCCCTTCGTGGAGCGGCTGCATGACCAGCCGCGGCTGAAGGGCGCGCTGGCCGGCGTGACGGCGGCGGTGGTCGGCGTGGTCGCCAACCTGGCCGTCTGGTTCGGGCTTCGCGTGGCCTTCGCGCGGGTGGAGACGGTCGGCTTCGGGCCGCTCTCGCTGGGCCTGCCCGACCCGGCCTCGCTGGTGCCGGAGGCGGTGGCGCTGACCTTGCTCGCGGCGCTCTGCCTGTTCGGGCTGAAGCTCGGGCTGCTGCGCACCCTGGCGGTGACCGCCGCGGCGGGCTTCGCGCTCCGGATGCTGCTGGGGGTGTAGCGCGCTTGCGCCGGCGGCGGGCCCGGACTATACGCCGCCCTGCCCGCGCCGTGGCCTCTGGACATGCCCGGCCGGCCCAGCCCCCCCGCCGCATGGTGCGGCCCCCGGTCTCCGCCGGGGTGCAAGGTGGGGGGCCACGACCCCAAGGAGGGCCAAATGTCCAAGATGAAGACCAAGTCGAGCGTGAAGAAGCGCTTCCGACTCACCGCGACCGGCAAGGTCAAGGCCGGTGCCGGCAACAAGCGCCATATGCTGACCGCAAAGACCACCACCATGAAGCGCCAGAACCGCGGCATGTTCGTGCTGGACAAGCAGGACGGCGACACGGTGAAGCAGTGGCTGCCCTACGGGCTGGATCGCTGAGCGGGAGGGTCTGAGAGATGGCACGCGTCAAGCGGGGCGTCACCAAGCACGCCCGTCACAAGAAGGTCCTCAAGCTCGCCAAGGGCTATGTCGGCCGGTCCTCCACCGCCTACCGCCCCGCGCTGGAGCGGGTCGAGAAGGCGCTGCAATACGCCTATCGCGACCGCCGCAACAAGAAGCGCGACTTCCGCGGGCTGTGGATCCAGCGCATCAACGCAGCGGTGCGCGAGCACGGGCTGACCTATTCCCGCTTCATCGCCGGCCTGAAGGCCGCGGGCGTGGAGATGGACCGCAAGGTGCTGGCGGCCCTCGCCTATGACGAGCCGGCGGGCTTTGCCGCCATCGTCGAGAAGGCGAAGGGCGCCCTCCCCGCGCAGGCCTGATCCCTTTCCGGGATCGGCTTCATCGAACAGCTTGAGGGCCGTCCCCGGATTGGGGGCGGCCCTTTGCATATCCGGGACAGACCATGAGCGACGATCTTCAGGCGCTCCGCGCCGAGACCGAAGCGGCCCTGGCCGCCGCTGCCGACCTCCGTGCGCTGGACGCGGTGCGCGTCGGCGTGATGGGCAAGTCCGGCAGCCTCTCGGCCCTGCTCAAGGGGCTGGGCGCGGTGCCGGCCGAGCAGCGCAAGGAGCGCGGCGCCGCGCTGAACCGCCTCAAGGCTGAGGTCGAGGCGCTGCTCGAAGCCCGCCGCACCGCGCTGGAGGCGGAGGCGCTGGAGGCACGGCTGCGGACGGAGCGCGTGGATGTCTCCCTGCCCCCCCGCCCCTTCGCACCGGGCACCGCGGCCGATGGCGGCATCCACCCGATCAGCCGGACCATCGAGGAGCTGACGGCGATCTTCGGCGCCATGGGCTTCCGCGTGGTGGACGGCCCGGACATCGAGAGCGACTGGCACAATTTCGGCGCGCTCAACATCCCGGACCACCATCCGGCGCGGCAGGACCACGACACCTTCTACCTGCCCGGCACCATGCCGAACGGCCACCGCACCGTGTTGCGCACGCAGACCAGCCCGCTGCAGATCCGCACCATGCTGGCCGAGCCGCCGCCGATCCGCATCATCGCGCCCGGCCGCACCTATCGCGCCGACCACGACGCGACGCATTCGCCGATGTTCCACCAGGTCGAGGGGCTGGTGATCGACCGCGGCATCACGCTCGGCCACCTCAAGGGCTGCCTGATAGACTTTCTCCGGGCTTTCTTCGGCATCAGTGATCTTCCCGTGCGGTTCAGGTCCTCGTACTTCCCCTTCACCGAGCCCTCGATGGAGGTGGACATCGGCTGGAACCGGAAGACGGGTGAACTCGGCGGCGGCGGCGACTGGCTGGAGATCCTGGGAAGCGGGATGGTGCATCCGAAGGTGCTGGCGAATTGCGGCATCGACCCGCGCGAATGGCAGGGCTTCGCCTTCGGCATGGGGATCGAGCGCATCACCATGCTGAAGCACGGCATGCCCGATCTGCGCCCCTTCTACGAATGCGACCTGCGCTGGCTGCGGCACTACGCGAGCGATCCTCTCGCGCCGGCTTCGCTGCACGAGGGAGTGTGACGCGATGAAGTTCACCCTCTCCTGGCTGCGCGAGCATCTCGACACCGACGCGACGCTCGACCGCATCACCACGACGCTCTCGGCCATCGGCATCGAGGTCGAAGGGGTTCACAATCCCGCCGCGGAACTCGGGCAGTTTCGGATCGCCCGCGTGATCGAGGCGGCGCAGCACCCCAACGCCGATCGCCTGCGCGCGCTGCGCGTCGATGCCGGCGACGGCCGGGAATACTCGGTCGTCTGCGGTGCGCCCAACGCGCGCACCGGCATGAAGGGCGTGCTCGCGCTGCCCGGCGCCTTCATCCCCGGCACCGGAATCACGCTGAAGCAGGGCGAGATCCGCGGCGTGAAGTCGGAAGCAATGATGCTGTCCGCCCGCGAGATGGGCCTCGGCGACGACCATTCCGGCATCGTGGACCTGCCGGAGGACGCGCCGCTCGGCGCACGCTACGTGGATTACGCCGGCCTCGACGATCCGGTGGTCGAGATCAAGGTCACGCCGAACCGCGGCGACGCACTCAGCGTGCGCGGCATCGCGCGTGATCTCGCCGCCGCCGGGCTCGGCACGCTGAAGCCGTGGGAGGTTCAGCCGGTCGCGCCTGCCTATCCGACGCCGCTGCGCTGGACCATCGAGGACCGGCGTGCCTGCACCTGGGTGCTGGGCCGCGCGGTGCGGGGCGTGACGAACGGACCCTCGCCCAAGTGGCTGCAGGACCGTCTCACTGCCATCGGGCTGCGGCCGATCAACGCGCTGGTGGACGTGACCAACTTCTTCACCTTCGCCTTCGGCCGCCCGCTGCATGTCTTCGACGTGGCGAAGGTCGCGGGCGACACGCTGGCGATGCGCATGGCCCGTCCCGGCGAGGAATTGCCGGCACTGAACGGCAAGACCTATACGCTCACCGAGGAGGACGGCGTCATCGCGGACGCCGAGCGCGTCGAAGCATTGGGCGGCGTGATCGGCGGCGAGCATTCCGGCTGCGACGAGACCACCACAGAATGCTTCATCGAATGCGCGCTGTTCGACCCCGTGCGTATCGCGCAGTCGGGTCGCCGGCACGATGTGCGCACCGATGCGCGCTCGCGCTTCGAGCGCGGCATCGATCCCGCGCTGCTGCCCAAGGCGCTCGAGGCGGCGACGCGGATGATCATCGAGCTCTGCGGCGGCGAAGCCTCCGAGGTCTCGGAAGCCGGCGCGGAACCGGCCTGGGCGCGCGAGGCCACCTTGCGCTTCGACCGCGTTCGCGACCTCGGCGGACTGGACCTGGCGGCGCAGGAGGCGGAGCAGCGGCTGACGCGGCTCGGCCTCTGCACCGTGAGCCGCGATGCGGAGCGCATCACCGTCGCCGTGCCGCCCTGGCGCAACGACATCGCCGCGCATGGCGCGCTTTCGCAGGATCCCTCGCTGCCTGCCGATCGCGCCCGCGTCGCGGCGGAAGGCTGCGCGGCGATCGAGGCGGAATGCGACCTGGTGGAGGAGGTGCTGCGTCTCGGCGGGCTGGATGCGGTGCCGCCCGTCTCGCTGCCGGTCGCCTCGCCGGTGCCGCGGCCGGCGCTGACGCCGAAGCAGGCGCGCGCGGCGCTGGCCCGGCGTGTGCTGGCGTCGCGCGGGATGCAGGATTGCGTGACCTACGGCTTCCTCGCGCGCGAGACGGCGGCGCTGTTCGGGGACACGCCTGACAGCCTGCGGCTGGAGAACCCGATCGCGTCGGACCTCGACCAGATGCGCCCGACGCCGGTGGCCTCGCTGGCGATGGCGGCGGCGCGCAACTCGGCGCGCGGCTTCGGCGATGTCGCGCTGGCCGAGATCGGCGGCGCCTATCGCGATCCCTCCGGCCCGACGAGCCAGCTCGCGGTCGCGGCCGGCCTGCGGGCGGGCATGACCGCGCCGAGCTGGGCGGCACCGGCGCGCGCGGTGGACTGGCTCGACGCGAAGGGCGATGCGCTGGCGGTGCTGATGGCACTCGGCGTGCCCATGGCGGCGGTGCAGGTGACGGCCGATGCGCCGGGCTTCTACCACCCCGGCCGGTCCGGCGTGCTGCGCCAGGGGCCCAAGGTGGTGCTGGCGACCTTCGGCGAGTTGCACCCGAAGGTGCGCGGCACGCTCGACATCCCGGGCGCCGCGGTGGCCTTCGAGGTGTTCCTGGACGCCATCGCCGAGCCGAAGAAGCGCAGGAAGGGCGTGCCCGACCTGCCCGCCTTCCAGCCGCTGCGTCGCGACTTCGCCTTCCTGGTGGACGCGACCGTGCCTGCCGAGGCGCTGCTGCGCGCCGCCCGCGGGGCGGACAAGGCGCTGGTCGCCGACGTGACGCTGTTCGACCGCTATGCCGGGGACAAGCTGCCGGAGGGCAAGGTCTCGCTCGCCATCCAGGTCACGCTGCAGCCGCGCGAGCGGACGCTCACGGATGCCGAGATCGAGGCCGCCGGGCAGAAGGTGGTTGCCGCCGTGACGAAGGCCACCGGCGCGGTGCTGCGCGGCTGAATGCCGCAGCCGACCGGATCGGGCGATCCGGTCGGCCGCGGCGCCACCGCGTCAGAGTTGGCCGAACAGGTGCGCCTCGGCGCCCTGGATCGGGCCCATGGCCAGCCCCTGGTCGCTGCCCACCGCCTTCGAGAGCTGCTTGAGGAACCAGCGTGCGTTCTCGCAGGCGAAGCCCCAGTCGTCACGGTCCACGTCGGCGCTGTCGCGCTTCCAGATGCTCTGGCCCTTGTGCTTCTGTTCGAGCTTGTTGTAGCCCCAGATCGGCTGCCAGACGCCGCCATCCACATATTTGAAATAAACGTAGTCCGACTCCTCCTGCACGATCTTGGCGCCGAGCAGCGGCCCCTCTGTGGTGCTGTTGAAGGAGTGGTTCTCGTCGCGCTTCACGTGGAAACTGCTGATCAGGTAGCTGTAGTCGCCGGTCGGCGCGTTCTTGCCGTCCAGGATCGCCAGCGACAGGGGGCCGTTCCGCCCATGCGGCTTCTGGTCCAGCCTGATATGCCAGCCCTTGCGCGGGAACATGATGAAGTTCCGCATCACCTTGTAGAACCCGATCCTGTCGAGTTGCGCCGACGTGACGGTGAGAACGGCCATCGTGTCTGTCTCCATCCTGCCCTGGCGCGGTGCCGGCCGCGCGCGCGCAAGGCTAGATGTTTCGCGCCGCGCGCGATACGACTTTCAACGCATCACCCCCTGCGTGTGCTCGGCGATCATTGCACGATGATCATCCAGAGCACGCCGAAGCGATCCTGCACCATGCCGAACCGCGGCGAGAAGAAGGTCTTGCCGAGCGGCATGCGGATCTGCCCGCCATCCTCCAGCGCGGCGAAGAAGCGGTCGGCGGTCGCTTCATCCGGCACGCTCAGCGCCAGGCCGAAGCCCTGGAAGCTGGGCTGGCCGGCGCAATGCCCGTCCGAGGCCATGATGCTGGCGCCGCCGACCCGCATCACCGCGTGCATCACCTTGTCCTCGCTGCCCGGGGGTCCGTGCATGCCGTCGGGGTTGTCGCGGAAGCGCATCACCTCGCCCACCTCGGCGCCGAGCGCCTTGCGGTAGAAGGCCAGCGCCTCCTCGCAACGGCCATCGAAGAACAGGTAGGGCTCGATCTGCATGAGGGCGCTCCTTGCGAGTGGACGGTAAACCCATGGGTTAAGTTTAGACACAGGCCGGCGTTCTCATCAATCGGATCGTGGGTCGGGTTGGCCGGCTCGCGGTGTCGTGGCCGATGCTTCGGATCGCGGCGCCACCCTGACCGCGGCGCGGAACTGCGGCAGGCTGTCTCGGGGCAGGAGTCGGTCGGCGGCATGGGCACGGTACGGGAAGGCGGCAAGGCGCGGCATCTGGCGGTGCTCTGCCTCGCCGTGGTGCTGAGCCTGTCGGTATGGTTCGCCGGCACCGCGGCCGTTCCGGACCTGCTGGCCGAGGGGCTGGTGACATCGGGCCGCGCGGGCTGGCTGACGATGGCGGTGCAGCTCGGCTTCGTCGTCGGCACACTGGTGTCGGCGGTGCTGTCGCTCGCGGACCGGCGGGATCCGCGGCTTCTCTTCCTCGCCTGCGGGCTGCTGGCCTCGGCGGCGACACTGGCCCAGACGCTGGTGGCTCCCTCCGGCGTGGCGGCGCTGCTGCTGCGTTTCGTGGCGGGGGCGGCGATGGCGGGGGTCTATCCGGTGGGGATGAAGCTCGCCGCGAGCTGGGCGGAGGGCGACCTCGGCCTGCTGATCGGACTGCTGGTGGGGGCGGTCACGCTCGGCTCCGCCCTGCCGCATCTGGCCCCGACCCTGCTGGGGGGGATCGGGTGGCAGGCGGCCTATCTCGGTGCAGGGGTGCTGGCGGCGGCGGGAGGTGTCGCGATCCTGGCGTTCCGGCCGGGACCGCTGCTCGGCGCGCGGCCGCCATTCAGGCCTTCCCAGGCGCTGGAAGCATGGCGGAACAAGGGGCTGAGGCTCGCCAACCTCGGCTATCTCGGCCACATGTGGGAGCTCTACGCCATGTGGGCCTGGATCGGGCTGTTCCTGGCGGGTGTGCTCGGCGGGGCGCCGGGCCAGGCCGGGCCTTGGGTGTTCGCGGTGCTGGGTGCCGGTGCGGTTGGCTGCGTGCTGGCCGGCGTGCTGGCCGACCGCTGGGATCGTGCGGCGGTGGCTTCGCTGTGCATGCTGGCCTCGGGGGCCTGCGCGGTGCTGATCGGGCCGGCGGCGGCGCTCGGGCCCCTGGTGGTGCTGGCCATCGCGCTGCTCTGGGGCTTCACGGTGGTGGCCGATTCGGCGCAGTTCTCGGCCTGCATCGTCAGCCTCTCGCCGCCCGACTACGTGGGCACCATGCTGACGGTGCAGACGAGCCTCGGCTTCCTGCTCACCGCGGTGACAATCGGGGTGGTGCCGATGGCGGTGGGCTGGCTCGGCTGGGACTGGGCCTTCGCGGTGCTGGCACCCGGCCCCTTCCTTGGCGCCTGGGCGATGTGGCGGCTGCGGCCGCTGCTGCCGCGGGCAGGCTGACAGCCAAAGCTTTCCACCGCGCCGCACAGCCCCTATGTGGGGCGGGAACCCCCAGGGTCCCCAGATCCCCGCAATGACCGACGTTCCCCTCGACCGCATCCGCAACTTCTCGATCATCGCGCATATCGACCACGGCAAGTCCACGCTTGCCGACCGGTTGATCCAGACCACCGGCGCCGTGGCGGCGCGCGAGATGAAGGAACAGCTCCTCGACAACATGGAGCTGGAGCGCGAGCGCGGCATCACCATCAAGGCGCAGACCGTCCGGCTGACCTACCCGGCGAAGGACGGCAAGACCTACACGCTGAACCTCATGGACACGCCCGGCCATGTGGACTTCGCCTATGAGGTCTCCCGGTCGCTGGCCGCCTGCGAGGGCAGCCTGCTGGTGGTGGACGCCTCGCAGGGGGTCGAGGCGCAGACGCTGGCGAACGTCTACCAGGCGCTCGACGCCAATCACGAGATCGTGCCCGTCCTCAACAAGATCGACCTGCCGGCCGCCGAGCCGGACCGGGTGAAGCAGCAGATCGAGGACGTGATCGGGCTCGATGCGTCCGATGCGGTGATGATCAGCGCCAAGACCGGGCTGAACATCGAAGGCGTGCTGGAGGCGATCGTCACCCGCCTGCCGCCGCCGACCGGCAAGGCCGACGCCCCGCTCAAGGCGCTGCTGGTGGACAGCTGGTACGACAGCTACCTCGGCGTGGTGGTGCTGGTGCGGGTGAAGGACGGCACGCTGCGGAAGGGCCAGAAGATCCGCATGATGTCGAACGGTTCCACCCACACGGTCGAGCAGGTCGGCGTCTTCACGCCGAAGATGGTGCCGGTGGACTACCTCTCGCCCGGCGAGATGGGCTTCGTCACCGCCGCGATCAAAACGGTGGCCGACACCAATGTCGGCGACACCCTGACCGAGGACCGCAACCCCGCCAGCGAGGCGCTGCCGGGCTTCAAGCCGTCCGTGCCGGTCGTCTGGTGTGGCCTCTATCCGGTCGATGCGGACGATTTCGAGAAGCTGCGCGAATCCGTGGGCAAGCTGCGGCTGAACGACAGCAGCTTCCACTACGAGGCGGAGAACAGCGCGGCGCTGGGCCTCGGCTATCGTTGCGGCTTCCTTGGGCTGCTGCACCTGGAGATCGTGCAGGAGCGCCTCTCCCGCGAGTTCGACCTCGACCTGATCGCGACGGCGCCTTCCGTGGTCTACAAGATCCGCAAGACCAACGGCGAAACCATGGAGTTGCACAACCCGGCCGACATGCCCGATCCCTCGGTGATCGCGGAGATCGAGGAGCCTTGGATCAAGGCCACCATCATGGTGCCGGACGACTACCTCGGCCCGGTGCTGACGCTGTGCAACGAGCGGCGCGGCCAGCAGGTGGAGCTCACCTATGTCGGCAATCGCGCCATGGCGGTGTACCGCCTGCCACTGAACGAGGTGGTGTTCGACTTCTACGACCGGCTGAAGTCGATCAGCCGCGGCTATGCCAGCTTCGACTACGTGGTGGATGGCTACCAGGCCGGCGATCTGGTGAAGATCTCGATCCTGGTGAACAGCGAGCCGGTGGATGCGCTGTCCTTCATGGCGCACCGCAGCCAGGCGGACCGGCGCGGCCGGCAGATCTGCGAGAAGCTGAAGGAGCTGATCCCCCGCCAGCTGTTCAAGATCCCGATCCAGGCCGCGATCGGCGGCCGGGTGATCGCGCGCGAGACCATCTCCGCCATGTCGAAGGACGTCACCGCCAAGTGCTACGGCGGCGACATCACCCGCAAGCGCAAGCTCCTCGAGAAGCAGAAGGAGGGCAAGAAGCGCATGCGCCAGTTCGGCAAGGTCGAGATCCCGCAGAGCGCCTTCATCGCCGCGCTGAAGATGGACGCCTGATCGGATCCTCCCGGCATCCTACGGTTGAACCGAAGGCCCGCCCGTGGTCTGACATTCGCCGTGATGCCCGAGAGTCGCGACGACCTGCCAGACGGCGGCGGATTGCCGGCGGCCGACGCGCTGCGCCGGCGCCTGGCGGAACTCGAGGCCGAGAATGCCCGCCTGGCACGGGCGCTCGAAGCTGCCGGTGGGCCCGCCGAGGCTGCGCTGCGGGAGAGCGAGGCGCGCCTCAGGCTCGCACAGGAAGCAGGTGGAATCTGCTCCTGGGAATGGGATGTCGAGACAGGCGTGCTGCACTGGTCGGATAGCTGCCACGCCCTGCACGGCACCGATCCGTCGGTTCCGCCGAGCCAGGAGGCCTGGATGTCGGGCATCCACCCCCTCGACCGTGGCGCGATGGCGGCGGCGATCCGGGAAGCGATCGAGGGCAGGCTCGACACCTGGGACACCGAGTTCCGCTTCACGCGCTTCGATGACGGCGCGACCCGCTGGCTGGTGGGGCGCGGGCGGGTGGTCCGCGACGCGGCGACCGGCATGGCGGTGCGCCTGCGTGGAATCGGCCTCGACATCACCGAGCGGAAGGCCGCGGAGGAGCGCCAGGCGCTGCTGATGCTGGAGGTGGACCACCGCGCGCGCAACGTGCTGGCCGTGGTGCAATCGGCGCTCCGGCTGACGCCGCGGGGGGATGCCGAGCAATATGCCCGCGCCGTGGAGGGCCGCATCGCCGCCCTCGCCCGCGCGCACGCGATGCTCGCCGATGCGCGCTGGCAGGGCTCGGAGCTGGGGGCGCTGCTGACCGGGGAGTTGTCGGCCTTCCTCGCCACCCAGCGGGTGGAGCTGGCCGGTCCGCCGGTGATGTTGCCGGCCCGAACCGCCCAGCCTCTGGCCATGGCGGCGCATGAGCTGGCGACCAATGCGGTGAAGCATGGTGCGCTCTCCAGCGCCGAAGGCAGTGTGACGGTCACCTGGGCGCTCGAGCAGGCTGACTCGGACCAGCCCGTGCTCGCGCTGCGCTGGGCCGAGGCCGGCGGGCCGCCAGTCACGCCGCCGCAGCGCCGCGGCTTCGGCTCCCGAGTGCTCGAGGGCGTGCTGCGCCAAGCAGGGGGTCGCGTGATGCTGGACTGGGCACCGGAGGGCCTGGTCTGCCGCCTGCAGGTGCCGCTCGGCAGCCCGGCCGACTCGACCGCGGGGACGAAGCGCTGAGGGAACTGGCGCGACGGGCAGCGCCTACCTAGATGCCGGGTTCAGCGGCAACAGAACCGCGGCCGGAATCACACGCATCCAAGGAGTCCCACCCCATGGTCCCCATAGGCAAGCGCGCCCTGCTCGGCGCCGCGGCGGCGGTCCTTGCCGCCCCCGCCCGCGCCCAGCGCAGCTACCCCACGCGGCCGGTTACCATGGTCGTTCCCTTTGCCGCCGGCGGTCCCACCGACACCGTCGCGCGCCTGGTGGCGCAGGCGATGGGCGCCGAGCTCGGCCAGACCATTGTGGTGGAGAATGTCGCCGGTGCCGGCGGCACGCTTGGGGCGCAGCGCGTCGCCCGTGCCCGTCCGGACGGCTACACCATCCTGCTGCATCATATCGGCATGGCGACGATCCCAACGCTCTACCGCCGCCTGGCCTACGACCCCATCAACGGCTTCGAGCCGCTCGGCCTGGTGACCGAGGTGCCGATGACGCTGATCGCACGCCGCGACTTCCCGGCCGCCAACCTGGAGGAGATGGTGCAGGTGATCCGCCGCGAGGGGACGAAGCTGAACTACGCCAATGCCGGCATCGGCGCGGCGAGTCATCTCTGCGGCCTGCTGTTCATGAAGTCCATGGACACGGCAATGACGACGGTGCCCTACCGCGGCACGGCGCCGGCGATGAACGACCTGCTGGCCGGGACCGTGGATGTGCTGTGCGACCAGACCACCAACACCACCGAGCAGATCCGCGCCGGCACCGTGAAGGCCTATGCGGTCACGACGCGGGAGCGCGTCGCCTCCCTGCCTGAGGTGCCGACCGCGGCCGAGGCCGGGCTGCCGAACTTCGAGGTCAGCGTCTGGCACGGCCTCTATGCGCCGAAGGGCACGCCGCAGCCAATCGTTGCGCAGCTGAACCGCGCCCTGGTCGCGGCGCTGCAGGATCAGAATGTGGCGCGCCGCTTCGCCGATCTCGGCACCGCGCCGGTGCCGGTGGCACGCGCGACGCCGGAGATCCATCGTCAGTTCTGGCAGGACGACATCGCGAAGTGGCGGCCGCTGATCCAGGCGGCGGGGCAATTCGCGGACTGAGCGACCCGCTCCCTCCCGAGCAAGGCGGGGGGCGGGCCGCGCAGGGTGGCCTGATCGGCGGTCAGCCCCGGTGGTGGCACGCCACACGATGGCCGGGCCGCGCCTCGCGCAGTTCCGGCACCTCGGTCCGGCAGCGTCCCGTATCCGCGATCGGGCAGCGCGTGTGGAAATGGCAGCCGCTCGGCGGGTTGAGCGGATTGGGCACGTCGCCCTCCAGCCGGATGCGCTGGCGCTTCACCTTGGGATCCGGGATCGGCACGGCAGAAAGCAGCGCCTCTGTGTAGGGATGCAGCGGGGTGGTGTAGAGCTCGCGCGCCGAGGCGATCTCCACGATGCGGCCGAGATACATCACCGCAACCCGGTCACTGATGTGCTCCACCACCGAGAGATCGTGCGCGATGAAGAGATAGGTGAGGCCGAACTTCTCCTGCAGGTCCTCCAGCAGGTTCACGACCTGGGCCTGGATGGAGACGTCCAGCGCGCTGACCGGCTCGTCGCAGATGATCAGCTTGGGCGAGACCGCCAGCGCGCGCGCAATGCCGATGCGCTGGCGTTGGCCGCCGCTGAACTCGTGCGGGAAGCGCCGCATCTGGTCGGCGTTCAGGCCGACCGTCTCCAGCAGCTCCGCCACACGCGCCTCGCGCTCGCGCGCGGTCTTCGCCAGCCCGTGGATGATCAGCGCCTCGCCGATGATGGCGCCGACGGTCATGCGCGGGTTCAGCGAGGCGAAGGGGTCCTGGAAGATGATCTGCATGTCGCGCCTGAGCGCGATCATCTGCTGCTCGTCGAGCGCGGTGACGTCCTGCCCCTCGAACCAGACCTGGCCCGAGGTCGGCTCGATCAGTCGCAGGATCAGCCGCCCTGTGGTGGACTTGCCGCAGCCGGATTCGCCGACGAGGCCCAACGTCTCGCCCGGTGCCAGGTCGAAGGAGACGCCGGAGACGGCATGCACCTCGCTCACCGTGCGGCGCAGGATGCCGCCCTTCACCGCGAAGCGCTTGACCAGGTTGTCAACTTGCAGAAGCGGCTGCGTCACGCGATCTCCTCCGCGCGGATGCAGGCGACCTTGTGGCCGGGCGTGATCTCGCGCAGCGCCGGCTCCTCCGCCTCGCAGGCGCCGGTTGCAAAACGGCAGCGCGCGGCGAAGCGACAGCCGGCCGGCGGGTGCAGCAGGCTCGGCACGGTGCCGGGAATCGCCTCCAGCCGGCGATGCTGCGTGGCGGCGAGGTCGAGTCTTGGAATCGAGCGGATGAGGCCCTGCGTGTAGGGGTGCCGCGGCGCCTCGAACAGCGCTTCCACCGGCGCTTCCTCCACCACCTTGCCGGCATACATCACGACCACGCGCTGCGCCGTCTCCGCCACCACGCCCATGGCGTGGGTGATGAGCAGCACGGCCATGCCGAGCCGCTCCTTCATCTCGTTCAGCAGGTCGAGGATCTGCGCCTGGATCGTCACGTCGAGCGCGGTGGTCGGCTCGTCCGCGATCAGCAGCTTCGGGTTGCAGGAGAGCGCCATGGCGATCATCACGCGCTGGCGCATGCCGCCGGAGAACTGGTGCGGGTAGTCGTGCACGCGGCCCTGCGGGTTCGGGATGTTCACCAGCCGCAGCATCTCCGCCGCGCGGTCGAGCGCGGCACGCTTCGACAAGCCCTCATGCTCGCGCACCGCCTCCGCGATCTGCTGGCCGACGGTGTAGACCGGGTTGAGCGAGGTCATCGGTTCCTGGAAGACGAAGCCGATCTCCTTCGCGCGGATGGCGCGCATCTGGTCGGAACCGAGGGGGACGAGATCGCGACCCTGCCAGAGGATCCGCCCGGCCATGATGCGGCCCGGCGGCATGGCGATCAGCTTCAGGATCGTCATCGCGGTGACGGTCTTGCCGCAGCCGGATTCGCCGACAATGGAGACCGTCTCGCCGCGCTCCACGCCGATGTCCACGCCATCCACCGCGCGGACCATGCCGTCGTCGGTGGCGAAGTGGACCTTCAGCCCCTGGATGTCGAGGATGCGGGGCTCCATCACTTGACCCGCCGCGGGTCGAGCGCATCCCGCAGGCCGTCGCCGACGAAGTTGATGCTCAGCACCGTCAGGAAGATCGCGAGCCCCGGGAAGATCGCCCAGTGCGGCGCGAAATCGAGGTTGTCCTTCGCGTCGAACAGCAGCCGCCCCCAGGTCGGGATGTCCGGCGGGAAGCCGAGGCCGAGGAAGGAGAGCGTGCTCTCCGCGATGATCGCCGCCGCCACATCGATGGTCGCCGCGACGATCACCGGGCCGAGCGCGTTCGGCAGGATGTGGCGCAGCACGAGCCGCGCGCGGGAGGCGCCGAGCGCGCGCGCCGCCTCCACGAATTCCTTCTCCCGCAGGGAGAAGAACTGTGCCCGCACCAGCCGCGCCACCTGCATCCAGTTGAAGCCGCCGATCACGGCGACGATGAGGATGAACACGCCGAGCTCCGGGCCGACCACGCCGGTCAGCGCGTCGCGGAACAGGTAGATGATCAGCAGCAGCAGCGGCAGCTGCGGCAGGGAGAGGAACAGGTCCGTCACCCACATCAGCGCGGCATCGAGCTTGCCCCCGCTCATCCCCGCCACGGCGCCGACCAGCACGCCGAAGGTGACCGCCACCGCCATCGCCGCGAAGCCGACGGCCAGCGAGATGCGTCCGCCATAGAGGATGCGCGCCAGCAGGTCCTGGCCGAGATCGTCGGTGCCGAGCGGATGCGCCAGCGATGGCCCCTCGAGCCGCGCCATGAAGTCGATCTCGTCGATCGGCAGACCCCAGACGAGCGGCCCGAACAGCACGGCGATGACCAGGAAGGCCAGGATGACCGCGCTCGCCACCGCAAGCCGATGCTTGCGGAAGCGCCGCCAGGCCTCCTTCCATGGCCCGACACGCGGGCGCGCGGCGAGGGGCGCCGGCCTAGCGGTAGCTGATGCGAGGGTCGAGCCAGCCATACAGCACATCAGCCAGGAGGTTGAAGAAGACGACGAGGCAGGCGAAGACGAAGGTCACCGCCATGATCACCGGCGTGTCGTTGGCCAGCACCGCGCTGATCAGCAGCGAGCCGATGCCGGGGACGCGGAAGATCTGCTCGGTCACGATCGCGCCGCCGAACACCACCGGCATCTGCAGTGCGACCAGCGTGACCACCGGGATCATCGCGTTGCGCACGACATGGCGCATGGTGACCGCGCTTTCGCGGATGCCCTTGGCGCGGGCGGTGGTGACGTGGTCGAGCCGGATCACGTCCAGCACCGCGGAGCGGACGAAGCGTGTCCAGGCCGCGCCCTGGAACAGGCCCAGCACCATCACCGGCATGATGGACTGGCGGAGCTGCTCCCACCACCATCGCCAGCCGCTCGCCTCGATCTCGGTGCGGTACACGAAGGGCAGCCAGTCCAGGTAGATCGAGAACAGCAGGATGAAGAGCAGGCCGGTGAAGAAGGTGGGCAGCGAGAAGCCGACGAAGGCCAGCGTGTTGGCGATCTGGTCGAAGATCGAATAGGGCCGCGTCGCGGCATAGATCCCGACCGGCAGCGCGATGGCCAGCGCCAGGATCTGCGAGGCGCCGATCACCGCGATCGTGGTCGGCAGGCGCTGCAGGATGAGGTCCGCCACGGGACTGCGGCTGACGAAGGAAAACCCCCATTCGCCACGCAGCATCGAGGTCAGCCAGGCAACGTAGCGCTCGTGGATCGGGTCATCCATCCCGAGGCTGGCGCGGAGATTCGCGCGCACCTCGGGCGGGATCGCCGGGTTGGTCGCCAGTTCCTCGAACGGGTCGCCGGGGGCGAGCGCGAGAACGGTGAAGAGGACCACGCTGATCCCGAGCAGGCTCGGGATCGCGATGATCAGGCGACGGATGAGATACTGGGTCACGCGGCGTGGGCTGCGGGAGTCAGCTCTCGCGATACCAGTGGCTGAGCATCCAGAAGTCGTTGTCCCAGGCGGTCAGCACAGGGCGCAGGTTGTTCACGCTGGCGCGCACCCGCGGCCGGCCTACCAGGGGGATGATGTGGTTGCTGCCCACGATCAGGTCGTTCATGCGGATGAACAGCGCTGCGCGCTTCACCGGATCCAGTTCGCCTTCGGCGGCGCGGAAGGCGCGGTCATATTCCTCGTTCTGCCAACGTGTGATATTGCGCCCCTGCCAGCTGTTCGCCTTGGTGGCGACCTCCCAGGAGGTGAACTGGTTCATGAAGCGCTGCGGATCCGCCTGCGGCATCGTCGTCGTGTACATCTGCATGTCGGCGTAGAACTTCGTGTAGGTGTCCGGATTGGCCACGTCGGACGAAAAGAACACCGAGGCCGTCACCGACTTCAGCTCGAGCTCGATGCCGGCGCGCTGCGCCGCCTGCTTGTAGACCGCCTGGCTGCGCTGGCGCGGCGTGTTGACCGAGGTCTGGTAGACGAAGCGCAGCCGCACGCCGTCCTTGGCGCGGATGCCGTCGCGCCCGCGTGCCCAACCGGCACGGTCCAGGATCTCGTTCGCCTTCTGGATGTTGAACTCGAAGCTCGTGTTGGGCGAGCGGAAGCGCGGCGGGTTGTTGAGGAAGTTGCTCGTCGCCGGCCCTCCGCGGCCGTAGATGAACTGCTCGATGGACTTGCGGTCCAGCAGCAGCGACATCGCTTCGCGCACCGCGGGGTCGCGGAAGGCGGGATGCTGCGTGCTGATGTGAGAGCGCTCGCCATCCACCTCGCGGTTCGGATCGGTGACGTTGAGCTGGATCTGCTCGATATCGCTGCCCTCGACGATGTCCACGCGGCCCTTGCCGGCGGCTTCCAGCCGCTTCAGGATCTCGTCCTCCACCTGCAGGTTCCAGGCATAGTCGTAGTCGCCGGTCTGCAGCACCGCCCGCGCGGCGGAGACGGCGTCACCACCGCCCTTCACCTCGATGGTATCGAAATGGGGGTGGTTCGGCAGGTGGTAGTTCGGGTTGATCTCGGCGCGCACCAGGTCGCCCGGCGAGAAGCTCGCGAACTTGTAGGCACTTGTGCCGATGGGGCGCAGGTTGGTCGGCGCGTCGCGCGCATTGCCCCCGGCGTAGTCCTTGAACAGGTGCTTCGGGACGATCATGCCGGTGTTCGCAACGAAGGCGTCGGCCCAGAACGGCGTGGGCTTCTGGAACTCCACCCGCACCGTGTGGTCGTCCACCTTTACGACGTTCACGTCGGTGTAGCTGCCGCTGGTCGTGGCCGCGACGGCCGGGTTTCGCGCGTATTCCCAGTTGAACACGACGTCGTCGGCCGAGAAGTCCTGCCCGTCGTGCCACTTCACGCCGCGCTTAAGCTTCCAGGTGACGGAACGCCCATCCTCGGACAGCCCCTTGTTCTCGACCGAAGGGACCTCGGCGGCGAGGATCGGCACCAGCGTGCCGTCGTTTGCCCAGCCGGCGAGCGGCTCATAGAACAGGCGGCTGCCGTCCTGGTCCTTGGTGCCGACCGCGAAATGCGGGTTCAGCAGCGTCGCGCCCTGCCAGTAGAGGATCTTCAGCGCGCCGCCGCCGCCGCGACGGGTCGGCTTGTATTCCGGCAGGCTCTGCGCGCCCGCCGGCGCCGCGCCGGCGATCGCCAGCAGCTGGGTGGCCATCGGCGCGGTGAGGCCGAAGGCCGCAAGGCGCCGCACGAAGCCGCGCCGCGACAGCGTGCCGCGCTTCACGCGCCCGATCATTTGGCGAAGATCGTCTTCCGTCATCGTTCTTCTCCCCGTTCAAGTCGCATTCGCCGGCCCGATGCGGGGGCCGGCATGGCCGCCTGCATGAAAACTACATGAAGGAGGCGCCCGGCGGCAGTCCTGAATCTTGGCGCTTCCGCCCGGGCGCCCGCCGCCTTACCCCCCGGCGCCGCCCAGTTCCTGCTCCACCACGCTCGCCCAATAGGCGACGCCGAGGGGGATGATCTCGTCGTTGAAATCGAAATGAGGGGTATGCAGGTTGGGCGAGGTCCCGCCCGGCCCGGCGCCGCCGCCGATGAACATGAAGGCGCCGGGGCGGGCCTCCAGTATAAGCGAGAAATCCTCGCCGCCGGTCACCGGCGCGTGCTCCGTCACCTCCGCCTCGCCGACCAGGGCGCGGGCGGCGGCGCGGGCGATCTCCGTCTGCTCGACGTGGTTCACCGTCGCGGGAACGCCGCGGCGGTATTCCACCTCGGCCGTCGCGCCGTGCATGGCGGCGAGGCCGCGCGCGAGCTCGGCGATCCGCCGCTCGAGCAGGTCACGCACCGCGGGCGTATAGCTGCGTGCGGTGCCGGTGATGGTGAGCGTTGCCGGCATCACGTTGGGCGAGATCGGCGAGCCGCCCTCGATCGAGCCGACGCTCAGCACCGCCGCATCCGTGGCCGCGACGTTCCGCCCCACGATGGTCTGCAATGCGAGCACGAAGTGCGCCTGCACCACCGTGATGTCGGTGGCGAGATGCGGGGTGGAGCCGCCATGCCCGCCAGTGCCGTGGAACACCACCTTGAAGCGATCCGCCGCCGCCAGCGCCGGGCCGGGGCGGATGGCGAAGCGGCCGGCCGGGATGGTCGGCTTGTTGTGCAGGCCATAAACCGCGTCGCAGGGGAAACGCTCGAAAAGGCCATCGTCCAGCATCGCCTTGGCGCCGCCGCGGCCTTCCTCGGCGGGCTGGAAGATCAGGTGGACGGTGCCGCCGAAGTCGCGATGCTCCGCGAGATACCGCGCGGCGCCGAGCAGCATGGTGGTGTGCCCGTCATGCCCGCAGGCATGCATGATGCCGGGGTACTTCGAGGCATAGGGGGCGCCCGTCGCTTCCGGGATCTGCAGGGCGTCCATGTCGGCGCGCAGCCCGACGCTGCGATTGCCCGGCCGCGTGCCGCGGATCGTACCGACCACGCCGAAGCGCCCGACGCCCTCCGTCACCTCGATGCCGAGCGCGCGCAGTTCCCGTGCGACGAGGGCGGCGGTACGTGCCTCCTCCATGCCGAGTTCGGGATGGGCGTGGATGTCCTGCCGGATGGCGGCCAGATCCGCCTGCCACGCCGCCGCCTTCCCCACCGCCGGATGGATCATCTGCGCGTCGCCTCCGTCAACTGTTTCGGCCAGCATGAACGGGATCGCCGTGGCGGGGAAGTGGGGCGGCGGGTGCCAAGCCGGGTCGCTCAGCAAAGTCTCTCCCCCCGGCTATCGGCTCTGCGCTAGCCTGCCCCGGCAAGGGGCGGGGGACCGGACAGATGCGCCAGAAGACCTGCACGGCCGATGGAGGCCGACGCCTTCGCCTTGCCCTGCTCGGGGCACTGGCCTTGGCCGCGGCGGGCTGTGTGGGCGGCGCACCGGAGCCCGAGCGCGCAGCGCAGGTGCTGCCGCAGGGCCAGGCATGGGATGCGCGGATGCGCGCCCTCTACCACTTCACGCCACAGGGCTCCCGCATGATCCCCCGCAGCTGGTTCCTGGCGCTGGAGCGGGCGGATGCCGAGGGGCAGCGCTTCGCCGCGCCGGAGAACCTGCGGCGCTATGGCCTGATCTACGCGGCGGACGATGCGGGCACCGGGCTCAACCCCGACCGGCTGCCGATCGGCTTGGCGGTCGAGCAGGATGGCTGGCTCGGCATGACCTGCGCCGCCTGCCACACCAGCGAGGTCGTCGCGCCACGCGGCGTGCGGCTGCGGATCGAGGGCGCGCCGGCGAACTTCGACATCGACCGGTTCGGCGCGGAGCTGGATGCGGCGGTGCAGGCGGCGGCGCGGGAGCCGGCTCGCCTCGCGCGCCTCGCGGCACGCACCGGCGAGCCGATGGAGGCGCTGCGTCCACGCTTCGCCAGCTACGCGGCGCATTCGGCCGAGCTCTGGCGCGTGCAGCGGCCGGCAGTGGAGTCGGGCTTCGGGCGGGTGGATGCGCTCGGGCAGATCATCAACGCGCTGGCCGTGCTGCAGCTCGGCGAACCGGCGAACCACCGCGCCCCGGCGGCGCCGACCAGCTATCCGTTCCTCTGGACCACTTCGCGGCAGGCCTGGGTCCAGTGGGTGCCCATCGCCGCCAGCCCGATTGCGCGCAACACCGGCGAGGTGCTGGGCGTGTTCGGCGAGGCGGATCTGCGCGGCCCGCCGGGGGCGCGCTACGCCTCCACCGTGCGGTTCCGGGACATCCACGCGATCGAGACCTGGCTGCAGTCTCTTGAGCCGCCGCGCTGGCCGGAGGGGCTGCTCGGCGCCATCGACGAGGGACGCTGGCACGAAGGGCGGGCGATCGTCGCGCAGAACTGCCTCGGCTGCCACACCGCGCCGCCGTCCTGGCGAATGACCGATCCTGCGCTGGCGGTGGGCGGGATGCGCTTCATCCAGGCCGGGATCGTGCCGATCACGCGCGTCGGCACCGATGCGACCTACCTCGCATCACTTGGCCAGCGGATGGTCCGCGCCGGCGCGCTGGCGGAGGTGTTCGGCGGGCGGGCGGAGGTGCCGGCGCCGGAATTCTTCGGGAGCGTCGTGGCGCAGGTCACGGCACGCGGACTGCGTGAGCAGAACCTGTGGCCGGAGGAGATGCTGGCCTGGAACGGCTTCCGCTTCACGCCGGGCCAGGGCGGGCGGCCGCCGACGCCGTGGTCTGCCCCGCGTGAGCATTTCGGCGCGATCAAGGCGGGCCCGCTGGTCGGGATCTGGGCGACCGGGCCGTTCCTGCGCAACGGCTCGGTGCCGACGGTCTATGATCTGCTCTCGCCGCCGGCGGAGCGGCCGGCGGTGTTCTGGACCGGCGGGCGAGGGCTGGACACGGAGAGGCTTGGCTTCCGCTCCGAGGAGGCACCAGGCCGCTTCCGGTTCGACACTTCGCTCCCCGGCAACCGGAACATGGGCCATGCCTTTCCAGCGACGCCGCTGACGCCGGCGCAGCGCCTTTCGGTGATCGAATACCTGAAGGACCCGCTCCGCTTCGTCGCCCAATGATCCCGCGGGCGGGCAGGACGTTGCCCGTGCCGGCAGCGCTGCCCGCGCGTGGCAAGGCTCACCCCCAGCCCTGCCGGCGCGCCGGCTGCGGATCGTTTGCCGGCACGGGCTCGGCCTTCGCGGCCGAAGCGGCGCCGGCGGCATCGGTGTCGTCCCCGGTGATCAGGCGCGCGCCGCGCTGGAAGGTCAGGTAGCTCCACAGCCATTCGAAGGAGACGACGACCCGGCTGCGAAAGCCGATCAGGTACCAGACATGGGCGATGCCCCAGAACCACCAGCCGATCAGGCCGGTGAGACGCAGATTGTTCAGCGCCACCACCGCGGAGCGGCGCCCGATCGTCGCCAGGTCGCCGTGGTGGCGATAGGCAAAAGGCGGCGGGGCCGGCCGCCCGAGCGCGCGTGCCGCGATCGCCTGGCCCGCATAGCGCCCCATCTGCTTCGCCGCCGGTGCATTCCCCGGCACCGGGCGGCCCGCCGCATCGGCCACCGCGGCCACGTCGCCCACGGCGAAGACGTCCGGCTGCCCGGGGACCGAGAGATCGGGCTGCACCCGGATGCGCCCGGCGCGGTCGCGCGGTGCCTCGATCCATGCGCCGGCAGTCGAGGCGACCACGCCCGCCGCCCAGACCACCGTGCTCGCCGCGATCCGTTCCTCGCCGCACTGTACGCCGCCCGGGTCGCAGCGGGTGACCCGCGTGCCCGTCAGCACCTGCACGCCCATCCGCTCGAGCGAGCGGAGCGCAACCGTTGACAGGTCCTCGGGGAAGGTCGGCAGCACGCGCGGTCCGGCCTCGATGAGGACCACGCGCGCCATGCGCGGGTCGATGCCGCGGAACTCCCCGGCGATGGTGGCGCGCGCGAGCTCCACCATCGCGCCGGCGAGCTCGACACCGGTCGGCCCGGCGCCGACCACCGCAAAGGTCAGCAGGCGCCGGCGCTCCACCTCGTCGGTGCTGACCTCCGCCCGCTCGAAGGCAAGCAGCAGCCGGCGGCGGATCGCTGTCGCATCCTCGATCGTCTTGAGGCCGGGCGCCACCGCGGCCCATTCGTCATGGCCGAAATAGGAATGGGTGGCACCGGTGGCGAGCACCAGCACGTCATACGGCAGCGCGAGCCCACCCGCGGCATGCACGACCTTCGCCGCCCGGTCGATGCCGGTCGCTTCGGCCATCAGCACGCGCACGTTGCGCTGCCTGCGGAAGATCGCCCGGACCGGCCAGGCGATGTCGCCGGGCGAGAGCGCGGCGGTCGCCACCTGGTAGAGCAGCGGCTGGAACAGGTGGTGGTTGTGCCGGTCCAGCAGCGTGATCTCGGCCGGCGCGCGGGCGAGCGCACGCGCAGCCTCCAGCCCGCCGAAGCCGGCGCCCAGGATGACAACCCGCAGCGGCGTCCCGGGCTTCGGCGCCGCGGCCGCTGGATCCGACCGCAGACCAGGCGTCGGCGTGGCCGTCACCAGGACTTCTGGTTGGTCGTTTCCGCCGCACCTGCGGCAGCCGCCGTCGTCGACCTCGTCTGCGTCATCAGCCCAGCCCCGATCTCCAGCAGGCCGAAGATCAGATGCGGCCAGAAGACGCGGTCGGCGAAGCCGAACAGCCAGGGCGAGACGGCAAGCAGCGCGCCGGCGGCGACGTCGAGGAACAGGTGCACCGGCATCGGGATCATGCGCGCGACGCCGAGCTCGTAGTCCGTCAGGAGAGCGGCGCCGATCAGCGCGGCGCCGACGATCTGCGGGATCCACTGCGCGGCGGTACCGTCCGCGAAGCCGAGGATGTAGGGCGCCACGATCAGCAGCGCGCCCATGAGGTAGTCGATCACGCCATGCGTGCGGGTGGAGATGAAGCGCATCGCAGTCTCCTTGCGGCGCGGAAGAGCGCCTTGGCCGTCCCAACGCGGCGCCGGCCGGTGCCGTTCGCCCGTTGCGCACATGGCGACGGCCTGGTCGGCGAGGCGGAGCCGCCCCATCGGTGAGTACCTTTCGGCCTTCGGCATCGTTCCGCCATTCAAGGCGCCCTGAGCCCGCCGCGCTTCAGCACAGGCAGGGACCTGGAAGGTACCGGCCCCGGCGTCGCCCGCACACCGGCGCGCCCGTTTTCACGACGTGCGGGGATGCTGGAGCATGCGCTTCGCCATGAAGAGACCTCCGCCGGAGAACGCGACGCAGGCGGCATCGGTGGCCCATCGCACGAACCCCTTGCCCGCGAGCGCGAGATCCCCGGCTGCCACCGCCATACCCGCAATGGACATGGCCGGGATCAGGGCGAGCGCGATCATGACCCCCGCCGTGAGCACCGAGCGCCCCGACGCGATGGTCACCGCCCCTGCGGCGCCGGCGACCAGGGCGATCAGCACCGAGGAGGGCTGCACGCTGGACCAGTACTGGACCCAGTGGCGCTCCCCAAGGCTGACCGGCGAGGGATCGATGGCCTGCAGGACGACCAGCGCCAGCGCGGCGCCGATGGCCAGGGCGGCGTAGCCAAGGGCGGTCCCGACCAGGCCCTGCCGTGCGCCATCCCCGCTACGGCCCATCAGCCCGAAAGGAATGCGAATGATCGGCTCGAAGCCCGGGGCGATGACCATCGCGCCGATGACGATGTGCAGCGTGTCCGTCCAGAGCCCGGCGGCGGCCACCGCGCCGGCGAGCAGCATGGTCATGACGTAGTTGCCGCCGACATTGCTCTCCTGGCGGAGTTGATAGGCCATCTCCTGCCAGGCCATCTCGTTGGTTTCGCGGTCCAGCGCCTCCTGGCCGCTCGAGGAGATGATGCTGCGTGGCTCGGTTGTCATGACCGAGCCGTTCTCCTGGCCGATCCCGTGGCGATCGAGCAGGCAGCATAGATCTTCCATGCCGTCGTTGCTCACCCGGACGGTCAGCACGTCGCCCTGCGGCTTCAGCGAGGCCCCGCGTTGCAGGCTCAAGCCGATCACCCCTTCGGCGGCACGGAGTTCGGCGGTCAGCGCCTCCGTCCTGTCCGGCGAGAGCGATATCTCAACGGTCCGTGACATTCCGTGCTCCTCGCTGGCGGGCGCAGCGAGGCTGCTCGCCGGCAAGGACCAAACGGGAAAGACGGCGTGCCGTTACCAGGCAGCCATGGACTCGCGCGCTGCGCCCCCACGGCACCGCTTCGTCATCCGCACCGCGGCCGGGCGGCGCTGACGGCTGAGGACGCGGACGCGGCGGCAGGCGTGCTCCACCGCCCCGAGATCACCCGGCAGCGGGGCGCTTGCCGGGCTTCCTGCGGTCCTGGTCGTCGGGCGCTGCCTCCTCGGGCTGAGGACAGACGGTGACCTGGCCACCACGCGCATGGAACTCGGCGACGAGCCGCGCCGCTTCGTCCTCACTCGGCAGTCCGCCCGCTGCCCGGGCACGGGCAATCTGCGCCGCAATGGTCTGTGCCTGACGGAAGCGCTCCCGGTAGATGTCGGCCCTCGTCGGAGCGGCTGGTGTGGTGTCGCCCGTCTCGGTCGTTGTCGGTTCCTGGTCGCTGTCGCTGCGATTGCTGTTGCTCTGCATCGGTCGGCAGTACCAGCCTATCCCCTGCTCTGCCACCGGCACGGATGTCACCTGACCGTTAGCGCCGCCTGCCGATCCACTCGCGCGGGGCCGCTCAACCAGACGGATCGCTGATCGGCCTTCGCAAGGACGTTCGCGATCCCCGCGCCGGCAGGCTTGCCGCCTCCCGCCTTACGCGTCGGGCGCCTGGGCCAGACCTGCCCCCCGGCATCCCGGACGGAGCCGCATGCCGCGCCAATGCGTCAGGCCTGCACTCCGGCGAGGATCTCGAACGACCTCAGGCGCGCCGCGTGGTCATGGATCTGCGCCGTCACCATCAGCTCGTCGGCGCCTGTGCGAGCGGCGAATTCCTCGATCCCGCGCCTGACCGCCTCCGGCCCGCCGACGACCGAGCACGCCAGCGAATGATCGAGCAAGGCGCGGGCGTGCCGGTCCAGCTGTGCGTCCAGGTCGCTCGCCGGCGGCGGCAGCTTGCCGGGGCGCCCGCGCCGCAGGTTGAGGAACGCCTGCTGCAGCGAGGTGAACAGGTGCCGCGCCTCGGCATCCGTCTCGGCGGCGAAGACGTTCACGCCGAGCATCACGTGAGGCGCCGCAAGCCGCTCCGAAGGGCGGAACCGATCACGGTACATGGCAATGGCGTCCATCATCTGTGCCGGCGCGAAGTGCGACGCAAAGGCGTAGGGCAGGCCGAGATACGCCGCGAGCTGTGCGCCGAAGGTGCTCGAGCCCAGGATCCAGACCTCGACATCCTGCCCCGCACCTGGCACCGCCTGCAGGGCCTGGCCTGGCTCGGCCGGGCGGAAGTAGCCGAGCAGTTCGACGACGTCCTGCGGGAACTCGTCCGCATCCGCGGCCAGGTTCCGCCGCAGCGCGCGTGCCGCGATCTGATCCGTGCCGGGCGCCCGGCCGAGCCCGAGATCGACCCGCCCCGGGTGAAGCGCGGCCAGCGTCCCGAACTGCTCGGCGACGATCAACGGCGCGTGGTTCGGCAACATGATCCCGCCCGCGCCGATGCGGATCCGGTGCGTCCCCGTTGCGACATGCGCGAGCGCGACGGCGGTTGCGGCGCTTGCGATGCCGGTCATGTTGTGATGCTCGGCCATCCAGAAGCGCCGGTAGCCGAGGGCCTCGGCGTGGCGGGCAAGGTCGGCCGAGTTGCGCAGCGCCTGGCCGGCATCGCTGCCTTCGGGGATCGGCGAGAGGTCGAGGATGGAGAGGGGGGTCATGGCAGGCATATGGGCGGCCGCTCGCCCGCCGGAAACCGGTCCGACGGCTGGGCGCGGCCTGGCGGGCCCGGCGAGGCCGCCCCCCTGCGCTGGATTCGCGTCCTACTCCCGCCGCCGTCCGAGGAGCCGCGCCACCACCATCAGCACGACGCCGATCACGACCAGGCCGTAGGTCTCAGGGTTCGATCGGGCAGCCTCGACCGCGGCCATCGGCAGCCACAGCAGCGCATCCCAGCCGAACACCTGCGCAGCGACGCCCAGCGCCACCAGGAGGACCCCCACCGACCAGAGCAGCCTGACAACTGGCCAACCCGTCAGCGGCGCATCCGCGCGCGGCCGGCGCCCGGTGCGGCAAGCGCAGCCCCCCGCTCGGGCCGTGTGCGGGTGACGAGGCCGGCGGCCACGGCGAAGAGGCCGAAGGCCAGATACGGCCAACGGATCCTGTCCGAGAAGCCGAGGAGCCAGGGCGAGGCGGCGAGTGCAGCGCCGCCGGCGATATCCACCGCCAGGTGCTCCCGCATGGTCAGCGCCGGCACCAGGCCGAGTTCGTAGTCGGTCAGGGCGGCGTAGGCCACCGCACCTGCCCCGGCCACCCGACACGTCCGCGCCTCGGCGGAACGAGTCGGAAGCCGCAACAGTCGCGGGGTCAGCAGCAGGGCCAGGCCCCAGGCGTAATCCACGGCGCCATGGAGGCGGGTAGGCACGAAGCGCATCCGGTGCCCCTCTCCCGACGGGCCGCTGCCCGCCGGCTGGCTGATCCATCGTCGGTCGATCCGGCCAACGCGACTGACACGGGCATGTTCCGGCCGTGAGCCCGCTTTCCGGGAACCCGCGTTCCAGCTGGCCACCGGGGAGCGGGCAGTGCCGGAGCCCCCATCCCGGCCTGGGGCCGCGCCGGCACCGCCCGGCGAGACCGAGGCGAACGGCTTCAGCCCCGATCGGCCGTCACCGCGAACAAGGCGTCACCCCGCCGCCCGCGCGATGGCGAGGAAATCCGCCGCCACCAAGCTCGCGCCCCCCACCAGCCCGCCATCCACGTTCGGCAGCGCCAGGATGGCCTTCGCATTGCCCGGCTTCATCGAGCCGCCGTAGAGGATCCGCATCCCCTGCCCCGCCGCGCCGAACCGCGCCGCCAGCCGCTCGCGGATGAAGCCATGGAGGGCGCCGATGTCGGCCTCCGTGGGCGTGCGCCCGGTGCCGATCGCCCAGACCGGCTCATAGGCGATGATGCCGGCTGCGCCGGCGGGGGCGCCCGTCCCGGCGAAGCCGTCCGGCAGGCTCTCCGCCAATTGCCGCGCCACCACCGCCTCGGCCTGGCCGGCCAGGCGCTCCGCCTCGGTCTCGCCGACGCAGACGACCGGCACCAGCCCGGCGGCGGCGGCGGCCTCGGCCTTGGCGCGCACGGCGGCATCGGTCTCGGCATGATCGGTGCGGCGCTCGGAATGGCCGAGGATCACATGGCTCGCCCCGGCATCGCGCAACATCGGCGCCGAGACGTCGCCGGTATGCGCGCCCTTCGCCGCGGCATGGCAGTCCTGCCCGCCGACCGCCACCGCCGAGCCGGCCAGCAGCGAGGCGACGGAGGCGACATGCAGGAAGGTCGGGCAGACCAGCAACTCGGCCGGCAGCCCTGCCGCGCCCTCCCGCACCGCCCCGGCCAGCGCGGCCGCCTCGGCCATGCTGCCATGCATCTTCCAGTTGCCGGCGATCAGCGGTCGCACGCCCGGGGTCATCGAATGCCTCGCATTTCCAACCGTCACCCCGCTACCAACCGCGCCGCGGACTGGCAACGGGGCCGGCTCTGCGCTACGCCGCGAGCATGATCACATGGTTCCGCAGCCTGGCGCAGTCCTGGGTCGCCAAGATCCTCTTCGTGCTCCTGATCCTCTCCTTCGCGATCTGGGGCATCGAGGACATCGTGCGCAATTTCGGGCGCGAGACCGCGTTAGTGCGCATGGAAGGCGCGCAGATCGAGGTGCCGGAGGCGCAATTCGCCGCCCGGCGCGACCTCCAGCGCATCCAGCGCCAGCTCGGTCCCGACTTCGAGCCCGACCAGGCGGTGCGGGAGGCGATCGCCCGCCAGGCGGTGGAAACGCTGATCGCAGAATACGCCCAGCGGATCGAGGCCGACCGCCTCGGCCTGGCGACCCCGGACAGCCAGGTGGTGGCCTATGTGCACGCCATCCCCGCCTTCCAGTCCGGCGGCAGCTTCGACCGGCTCGCGCTGGAGCAGTTCCTGCGGCAGAGCGACATGACGGAGCCGATGTTCCTCCAGATCGTGCGCGACGACCTGCAGCGCATGCAGCTGATCGGCGCGGTCCGGGCCGGCGCGCCCGCGCCCGACATCCTGGCCCGCGCGCTGTTCAACTGGGAGCGGCAGAAGCGCATCGCCCAGGTGGTCGAGCTGCCGCTGCTGGACGCGCCGGAGCCCCCGGCCCCCACCCAGGCGCAGCTGGAACGCTTCCACGCCAACAACCCCGACCGCTTCTCCACCCCCGAGCTGCGGGAGGTGACGCTCGCCGTGCTCTCGGCCGAGACGCTGCGCGACCAGGTCGAGGTGCCCGAGGAGGAGCTGCGCACCGCCTTCGAGGCCCGCCGCGCGCAGTTCGAGACGCCGGAGCGCCGGCAGGTCGAGCAGGCGCTGCTGCCGAACGAGGAAGCGGCGCGCCAGGTCGCGGCCGCCTGGGCCAGCAGCGCCGATCTCGCCGCCATCAACCAGGCGGCGCAGGCAGCGGGCGGCTCCGCCACCGCGCTCGGCACGGTCGCCCGCGCCGACCTGCCGCTGCCCGAGCTCGCCGAGGCGGTCTTCGCCGTGCCCGGCGGCAACGTCACCCAGCCCGTGCAGTCGCCCTTCGGCTGGCATGTCTTCCGCGTCACCGCCGTCACCCCCGGCACCACCGCTTCCTTCGAGGAGGTGCGGGAGCGGCTGGCCGACGAGCTGGCGCTGGAACGCGCCGCCGACCTCGCCTTCGAGCGCGCCAACCGCATCGAGGATGCGCTGGCCGGCGGCGCCACGCTGGAGGAGGCGGGGCGACAGAACGGCATGGCCGTTGCCACGCTCCGCCTCGACGCGCAGGGCCGCGATGCGGAGGGCGCGCCGGTGCCGCTGCCGGTGCCGGCCGATGCCAGGGCCGAGGCGTTGCGCCTGGTCTTCGCCGCCGAGATGGGCCGCGCCCCGCGCCTGCAGGAGTTGCGCGCCGCCGATGCCTTCGTGGCGGTGGAACTGCGCGGCACGGCGCCGCCGGCGCTCAAGCCCTTCGAGAGCGTGGCCGAGGAGGTCCGCCTCGCCTGGCTCGCCGACGCCCGTCGCCGGGCGCAGGAGGAGCGCGCGGCGGCGCTGATGGCGGCGATGCGCGGCGGGCAGACGCTGGAGGCGGCGGCGCAGGCCGCCGGGCTCCGATCCGAGCGCTTCGGCCCCTTCGGCCGCGAGCCGACGCCAGGCGTTCCGGGCCTCACCCTGCCGCCGGAGCTGCTGCCGCCGCTGTTCGGCGCCAATCTCAACGAGCCGGTGATGGTGCCGACGCAGTCCGGCTTCGCGGTGGCGCAACTGCTGGAGATCGTGCCACCCGACCCGACGGCGGAGGCCGAGGCGCTGGCCAATGCCCGCCGCGCCGCGCAGCTGCAGCAGGCCGAGGATCTCGAGGCGCAGTACGCCGCCGCGCTGCGCGCACGCGCCGCGCCGCGGATCAGCCCGTCGCTGATGCAGCAGGTGGTGCCATGACGCTCACCTTCGCGCAGTTCGCCGAGGGCCTCGCCGCCGGCGAAGGGCAGGTGCTGTTCCGCGAGCGCGTCGCGGACCTCGACACGCCGGTCGGCGCCTTCCTTCGCCTCGTGCAGGGAAGGCCGAACGCCTTCCTGCTGGAGAGCGTGGAGGGCGGTGCGACACGCGGGCGCTTCTCCTCCCTCGGACTGGAGCCGGACCTGATCTGGCGGTGCCGCGACGGCAGTGCGGAGATCAACCGCCATGTCCTCGCCGCCCCGCACGCCTTCGAGGCCGAGGCGGCCGCGCCGGTGGAGAGCCTGCGCGCCCTGGTCGCCGAGTGCCGGATGAAGGTCCCCGCCGGGCTTCCCTCCATCGCGGTGGGCCTGTTCGGCTATCTCGGCTACGACATGGTCCGCCAGATCGAGCGGCTGCCGAGCAAGAACCCGGACGTGCTCGGCATCCCCCAGGCCGTGATGTTCCGCCCGACGCTGGTGGCGGTGTTCGACCATGTGCGCGACACGCTCACCCTCGTCACGCCGGTCTGGCCGGCGCCGGGGCTCGACCCCCGGGCCGCCTGGGAACTGGCGCAGGCCAGACTGGACGAGGCGGAGGCGGCGCTCGACCGGCCCCTGCCCCGCCCGGCGCCGCCCGCGGCGCTGCCGGCGCAGCCTGCGCCGTCCTCCAACTTCACCAGGGAAGGCTTCTGCGCCGCGGTGGAGAGGGCGAAGGAGTACATCGCCGCGGGGGATGCCTTCCAGATCGTGCCCTCGCAGCGGTTCTCCGTGCCCTTCGCGCTGCCGCCCTTCGCGCTGTATCGTGCGCTGCGGCGGCTGAACCCGGCGCCCTACCTGTTCTTCCTCGACCTCGGTGGATTTGCGCTGGTCGGCGCCTCGCCCGAGATCCTGGTCAGCGTCAAGCATGGCGAGGTGAAGCTGCGCCCGCTGGCCGGCACGCGGCCGCGCGGCGCCACGCCGGAGGAGGATGCGCGGCTCGAGCGGGAGTTGCTCGCCGACCCGAAGGAGCTGGCCGAGCACCTGATGCTGCTCGACCTCGGCCGCAACGATGTCGGCCGGGTGGCGGAGATCGGCAGCGTGCGCGTCACCCAACGCTTCCAGGTGGAGCGCTATTCCCAGGTGATGCACATCATGAGCGAGGTCGTCGGCCGCCTGCGCCCGGGGCTCGATGCGCTCGATGCGCTGATGGCGGGCTTCCCCGCGGGCACGCTCTCCGGCGCGCCGAAGGTGCGGGCCATGGAGATCATCGAGGAGCTGGAGCCCTCCCGCCGCGGCACCTATGCGGGGGGTGTGGGCTATTTCGGCGCCGACGGCGACATGGATACCTGCATCGCGCTGCGCACCGCGCTGGTGAAGGATGGCGTGATGCATGTGCAGGCCGGCGCCGGCGTGGTGGCCGACAGCGATCCCGAGGCCGAATACGTCGAGACGCAGCAGAAGGCCCGTGCCCTGTTCCGCGCAGCCGAGGAGGCCGTGCGCTTCGCCGCCGGGCGGCGCTGACGCGCGCCGTCGAGCGGCGCTGACGCACACCGTAGGGCGGCGCTGACGCGCCGGGGCGCGTTCAGCGGCCGAGCGCGCCGGCGGCGAGCGCGACGCAGCGGGCGAACACCTCCAGGCTGTCGAAGGGCAGGTCCGCGCCGCCCTCTGGCAGCAGGATCGGGTGCCCACCGGTTTCCACCGCGCCCGGGATCATCAGGTTGTCGGGCAGGCCGAAGCCGCCCACCGTCAGCCCCGCCATCGGGTCGGGCACGCGCGCCAGCAGTGTCGCGCTGCGCTCCGCGAAGGGCGTCGCGCTGTTCGAGTAGCCGAAGATCGGCCTTCCGCGGCCAAGGAACCAGCCCAGCTCCACCAGCGTGCCGGCATCCGCGCTGGCGCCGCGGAACGGGGTTAGGTTGGCGATCACCAGATCGGCGCGCTCCATCATCGCCAGATCCTTGGCGAAGATCGCGCGCCAAGCATCTTCCTCGGTCATGCCGGCGAGGGTCGCGATGTCCTCGTTCAGCGGCGGCAGGGCGGTGATGCCGTGCGCGGCGCAGATCGCGGCCTTGCGTGCGGCGTGCGCCGCCGCGTTCGGCAGGAAGACATCCGGTCCGGCGAGATAGGCGAGCGGCATGGCCCCAGGTGACCACCGGCCGGGCAGGCTGCGCAAGGGCGCGGCAGTCCGTCGCGGCGCTTCGCATGACGGCGCCGAATCCGTACTCGACGGCGGCGCGGCTTCTGCCAAGCTGCGCGGCATGAGGAGCCCCGCGTGAAGCCCGCGCCGTTCGACTGGCACGCCCCCGCGGCGATCGAGGAGGCGCTGGCGCTCAAGGCCCGGCATGGCGAGGAAGCCCGCTTCCTCGCCGGCGGGCAGAGCCTGGTGCCGGCGATGAATTTCCGCGTGGCGCAGCCAGCGGTGCTGGTCGATCTGAACCGCGTTGCGGGCCTCGGCGGCATCGATGCCGGCGAGGACGGATCGCTGCGCATCGGCGCGATGGCGCGCAACGCCCGCGTCGAGCGCGACGCCGTCGCCGCGCGAACCCACCCGCTCCTCGCCGAAGCGCTGCGGGAGGTCGCGCATCCACAGATCCGCAACCGCGGCACGCTCGGCGGCAATCTGGCGCATGCCGACCCGGCGAGCGAGATGCCGGCGGTGATGCTGGCACTCGATGCACGCTTCGTGCTGCGCAGCGCACGCGGCACGCGCGAGGTGGCGGCGGCCGACTTCTTCCTCGCGCCGCTCACCACAGCCTTGCAGCCGGACGAGATGCTGGCGGAGATCCTGCTGCCATCCCTCGCGACACGTTCGGGCACGGCTTTCATCGAGGTGGCGCGCCGGCGCGGCGACTACGCGATGATGGGCGTTGCGGCGGTGCTGACACGCGATGCGGACGGCCTCTGCACGATGGCGCGGATCGCCTGCTGCAGCGCCGGCCCGACGCCGATGCCCGCGCCACGCGCTGCCGCCGCATTGGTCGGCACGCGCGTGTCGGAGACGGATATCGCCGAGGCCGCCGCCCTGCTGCGGCAGGAGGTGGCGCCGATGGGAAGCGTGCAGGCGAGCCCGGCCTATCAGCGGCACCTGGCCGAGGTTCTTGCCACGCGCGCGCTGACACTGGCGAAGGAGCGCGCGCGATGAAGCGGGTCCTCGTCACGCTCAGCGTCAACGGCGCGCAGCATGCGCGGGAGGTGGAACCGCGGCTGCTGCTGTCGGACTTCCTGCGCCGCGATCTCGGCCTCACCGGCACGCATGTCGGCTGCGAGCATGGTGTCTGCGGCGCCTGCACCATACGGCTGGACGGTGCGGCGGTGCGGTCCTGCCTGATCTTTGCGGTGCAGGCGGATGGCCACGCCGTCGCCACGGTGGAGGGGCTGGCGCCAGGGCGCGGGCAGCTTTCCGTGCTGCAGCAGGCCTTCCAGGACACGCACGGCCTGCAATGCGGCTACTGCACGCCGGGCATACTGATGACCGTCTCCGCCTTTCTGGAAGAGAACGCCGATCCGACGGAGGAGCAGGTCCGCCACGCCCTTTCGGGCAATCTGTGCCGCTGCACCGGCTACCAGCACATCGTGGATGCCGTGCTGCTGGCGGCGAAGCGGCTGCGGGAGGCGGCGTAATGACAGCCCGCCATATCGGCCGCCCCATCACCCGCAACGAGGATCCGCGCCTGCTCACCGGCCGCGCGCTCTTCGTGGATGATGTCGAACGGCCGGGGCTGCTGCACGCCGCCTTCCTGCGCAGCCCGCATGCGCATGCGACCATCCTCTCCGTGGACACCGAGGCAGCGAAGGCGCGGCCTGGCGTCCTTGCGGTGATCACCGCCGAGGATCTCGGCGATTACTGGAAGCCCGGCCCGCTGCTGGTGCCGCCGCCGCCGATCCCCGGCATGACCTTCCGGCAGCGCTGCCAGGTGCCGCTTGCCAGGGACGTGGTGCGCCATGTCGGCGAGCCCGTGGCAATGGTGATCGCGGAAAGCCGCTACATCGCCGAGGACGCGCTCGGCGACATCGTCGCGGAGTACGCGCCGCTGCCCGTGGTCGGCGATCTCGAGGCTGCGCTCGCGCCCGCGTCGCCGCGCGTGCATGCCGACCTGGCGGACAACATCGCCGCCGAGGTGGTGCAGCGGAAGGGCGATTACGCCGCCGCGCGCGCCAGGGCGGCGCACATCGTGCGGCGGCGGTTCCGGTATGATCGCGGCGCCTCGATCCCGATGGAAACGCGGGGGATCGTCGCCGACTGGGATGCGAAGGCGGACCGCCTGACGGTGTGGGACACCACCCAGGCGCCGGTCGGCATCCGCAACGGCCTCGCTGCCATGCTCGGCCTGAGCGAGCGGCAGGTGCGGGTGATCGCGCCCTTCATCGGCGGCGGCTTCGGGCCGAAGATGATGATGTTCTATCCCGAGGAAGTGCTGGTCCCCTGGATCGCAATGCGGCTGGAGCGGCCGGTGAAGTGGATCGAGGATCGCCTCGAGCATTTCTTCGCCACCACCCACGAACGCGGCCAGATCCACGAGGCCGAGATCGCGCTGGATGCGACGGGGAAGATCCTCGGCGTGCGCGACGACTTCCTGATGGATACCGGCGCCTACAATCCGTACGGCCTGACCGTACCGCTTAACAGCCAGTGCACGCTGCTGAACTGCTACGACGTGCCGGCCTATGAATCGCGCTTCCGCGCCATCTACACCAACCGCACGCTGGTCACGCCCTATCGCGGCGCCGGCCGCCAGCACGGCGTCTTCGTGATGGAGCGGCTGCTGGATGCCGCGGCGCGCGAGCTCGGCCTGGATCGCGTGGAGATCCGCAGGCTGAACCTGATCCCGCCCGACGCCTTCCCCTATCGCAACGAGATCATCTACCAGGATTTCGCGCCGCTCACCTATGACAGCGGCAATTACGAACCGATCCTCGACAAGGCGCTGGAGGCGATCGGCTACGGCGGCTTTGCCGAGGAGAAGGCGAAGGCGCGGGCGGAAGGCCGGTGTCTCGGCCTCGGCATCGTCTGCTACGTCGAAGGCACCGGCATCGGCCCCTATGAAGGCGCCAGGGTGCGCGTGCAGGCCAGTGGCAAGGTCACGCTCGCCACCGGCATCGGCACCCAGGGCCAGGGCCATTTCACCGCCCTCGCGCAGGTGGTCGCCGAGCAGCTTGGCGTGGATGTGCGCGATGTCGAGGTGACGACCGGTGACACCGACCAGTTCGACTGGGGTGTCGGCACCTTCGCCAGCCGCGGCGCGGTCGTCGCCGGCTCGGCTTCGCACGAGGCGGCGAAGGTGGTGCGGTCCAAGATCCTGAAGGCCGCCGCCGTGCATTTCGAATGCGCCGAGGCCGATCTGGTGCTGGAAGACGGCAAGGTCGCCATTGCCGGCGTGCCCGAGAAGCACATCGCGCTCGGCGCGCTGGCGCAACTGGCGAATCCGCTGCGCGGCGCAGTGAAGCCAGGCACCGAGCCGGGCCTCGAAGCCACCAGCTATTTCGGCCCGGAGATGGGCGCCACCGCCGCCGGCGCGCATGCCATGGTGATCGAGCTCGACCCGCAGACCATGCGCCCCACCATCCTGCGCTATGTCGTCGTGCATGATTGCGGCACGGTGCTCAATCCGCTGATCCTCGCCGGCCAGATCCAGGGCGGCGTCGCACAGGGGATCGGCAACGCCTTCTTCGAGCAGCTCGCCTGGTCCGAGGAGGGGCAGCTGATGAACGCCTCGCTCGCCGACTACCTGCTGCCCACCGCGCTCGACGTGCCACGCATGGAGCTGCACCACACCGTCACGCCCTCGCCGCTCAACCCGCTCGGCACCAAGGGCGCCGGCGAAGGCGGCGCCATTCCGGTCGGCGCGCTCTTCGCGCAGGCGATCGAGGATGCGCTGGACCTGCCAGCGAAAGGCATCGAGATCGCCGAGATCCCACTCTCGCCATCGCGACTCTGGGAGATCGTGCATGGCGGCGATTGAGGCACGCGGCCTCTCGCTGACCTTCCGCACGGCGGACGGTCCGGTCCACGCGCTCACCGAGCTGGACCTGACCATCGAGGCCGGCGAGTTCGTCTCGCTGATCGGCCCCTCCGGCTGCGGCAAGACCACGCTGCTGCGCGTCATCGCGGACCTCGAGACGCCGACCGGCGGCGAGATCCGCGTCAACGGCGTGGCGCCGGAACAGGCGCGGCTGCGGCGCGACTACGGCTATGTCTTCCAGGCGCCCGCACTGCTGCCCTGGCGCCGCATCGAGGCCAACGTCACCCTGCCGCTGGAAGTGATGGGTCTGCCGCGTGCGGAGCGCCGTGCGCGCGCACAGCGGCAGCTGGCGCTGGTCAACCTGGCCGGCTTCGAGCGGAAATTCCCCTGGCAGCTTTCGGGCGGCATGCAGCAGCGCGCCTCCATCGCGCGTGCGCTGGCCTTCGATCCGGCGCTGCTGCTGATGGACGAGCCTTTCGGCGCGCTCGACGAGATCGTTCGCGACCATCTGAACGAGCAGTTGCTCGCGCTCTGGCGGCGCACCGGCAAGACGGTGGTGTTCGTCACGCACTCCATCCCGGAGGCGGTGTTCCTCTCCACGCGGATCGTGGTGATGTCGCCGCGGCCGGGTCGGATCACCGACATCGTGCCCTGCGATCTCGGCCGCGACCGTCCGCTCGAGATCCGCGAGACGGCGGAATTCCTGCGCATCGCGCAGCGCGTGCGCGAAGGGCTGCGGGCGGGGCATTCCTATGAGGGGTAGCAGTACGCTCCTGCCTGTCCTCGTGGTCGTCGCCGCGCTCACCGCGCTGTGGTACGCGGGCGCCGTCGCGCTGAACTGGCAGGTGGTGTCCGATGCGCGCGCCCGCGCCGACCTGCCGCCCGACACCTGGCAGACCGTTGCCGCCACGCTCTCCCACAACCGCCCACTGTTGCCGGCGCCGCACCAGGTGGTGCAGGAAATCTGGCGCAGCACCGCCACGCTGCCCGTCACCTCCCGCCGCAGCCTGGTGCATCATGCCTGGGTGACGCTGTCTGCCGCGCTCGCGGGCTTCGCGCTCGGCGTGCTGACGGGCGTGCTGGCGGCGGTGGCGATCGTGCATCTGCGCGTGCTGGAGCGCAGCCTCATGCCCTGGATCATCGCCAGCCAGGCCATCCCGGTGCTCGCGCTGGCGCCGATCGTGATCGTGGCGCTCGGCACGCTCGGCCTCGAAGGGCTGCTGCCGAAGGCGGTGATCGCCGCCTATCTCTGCTTCTTCCCCGTCGCGATCGCAGTGACCAAGGGGCTGAACGCGCCGGACCTGCTGGCGCGCGACCTGATGCGGACATACTCGGCGACGCCGGCGCATGTCTTCTGGAAGCTGCGCCTCCCCGCCTCCCTGCCCTTCCTCTTCGCCAGCCTCAAGATCGCCGCGGCCGGCGCGGTGGTCGGCGCGATCGTGGCGGAACTGCCCACCGGCGCGCAGGCAGGCCTCGGCGCGCGGCTACTCGCCGGCTCCTATTTCGGGCAGACGATCCAGATCTGGGCTGCGCTGGTGGCCGCCGCGGTGCTCTCGGCCTCGCTGGTCGGGCTGCTCGCCGCGGCGGAGCGGCTGGTGGCGCGGCGCATGGGCATGCACGCATGAGCACCCTCCTGCTCGCCGCCATCGTGCCGTCCGGCTTCGCGGCGACGATCGCCGTGGCGCATGCGGGTGGAGCGGCCGCGCCGCTCTGGGGCGCGGTGGTCGCGCTCACGCTTCTCGCCGGCCGGCTGGTGGCGCGGCTTGCAGCGCTTGGTGGGCGAGGCTGGCGCGGGCGCGCGCTGTCGCTGCTCGCCCCGCTCGGCTTCGGCGCCTTGGTGCTGGCGCTGTGGGAGGTGCTGGTGGTCGGCTTTGCGGTGCCGATGGTGCTGCTGCCCGCGCCCTCCGCCATCGCCATGCGCCTCGCCGCCTCGGCGCCGCTGCTGGCGCAGGATTTCGTGCAGACCTTCGTCAAGGCGGTGCTGGCCGGCTACGTGCTGGGCGGGCTGCTCGGCTTCGCCGTCGCGCTGCTGGCGGACCGGCTGCCCTTCCTCGGTCGCGGGCTGCTGCCGGTGGCCAACTTCGTCTCGGCGCTGCCGGTGGTCGGCATCGCGCCGATCATGGTGATGTGGTTCGGCTTCGACTGGCAATCGAAGGCCGCGGTCGTCGTGGTGATGACCTTCTTCCCGATGCTGGTGAACACGCTGGCGGGCCTTGCCGCCGCCGGCGCGCAGGAGCGCGACCTGATGCGCTCCTACGCCGCGAGCCACGCGCAGACGCTGTGGCTGGTGCGGCTGCCGGCGGCGCTGCCCTTCATCTTCACCGCGCTGAAGGTCAACGCGCCGCTGGCGCTGATCGGCGCGATCGTCGCGGAGTTCTTCGGCTCCCCTACCACCGGCATGGGCTTCCGCATCACCACGGAAGCCGCGAAGCTCGCGCTCGACCTGGTCTGGGCGGAGATCGTGGTGGCGGCGGTCGCGGGAACCGTCTTCTATGGTCTCGTCGTGCTGGCGGAGCGGGCGGCGACCTTCTGGCATCCGTCCATGCGGGCATGAGGAGAGGTGGCATGAAGCGTTGGCTCGGCGCCCTGGTGGCGCTCGCATTGGTCGGCGGCGCGACGGCCGTGCACGCGCAGGAACGCGTGACGCTGCAGCTGAAATGGGTCACGCAGGCGCAGTTCGCCGGCTACTATGCGGCGCAGGCGCGCGGCTTCTACCGCCAGGCAGGGCTCGACGTGCGGATCAATCCGGGCGGGCCCGATATCGCCCCGCCGCAGGTGATCGCCGGCAACCGCGCCGATGTCGTGGTGGAGTGGATGCCGGCCGCACTCGCCAGCCGCGAGCGCGGCGTGCCGCTGGTCAACATCGCGCAGCCCTTCAAGCGCTCCGGCCTGATGCTGACCTGCCGCGCCGAAACCGGCATCCGCACGCCTGCCGACCTGCGCGGGCGTACGCTCGGCGTCTGGTTCTCCGGCAACGAGTACCCCTTCCTCGCCTGGATGTCGCGGCTTGGCTATCGCACGGATGGCTCGCCACAAGGCGTGCGCGTGCTGCGCCAGGGCTTCAACGTGGACCCGCTGCTGCAGCGCCAGGCGGATTGCGTCTCCACCATGACCTACAACGAATACTGGCAGGTGATCGATGGCGGATTCCGGCCGGAGCAGCTGACGGTGTTCCGCTACGAGGAGCAGGGCGTCTCCACGCTGGAGGACGGGCTCTACGTGCTGGAAGGCCGGCTGAACGACGCCGCCTTCGTGGCGCGCATGGCGCGCTTCGTGCGTGCCTCCATGCAGGGCTGGGACTGGGCGCGGCAGAACCCGGACGCGGCGGCGGCAATCGTGCTCGACAACGATGCCTCCGGCGCGCAGACCGAGGCGCATCAGCGCCGCATGATGGGCGAGATCGCGCGGCTGCTGGACACCAGCGCCGATGGCCGCCTCGACCCCGCCGACTACGAGCGCACGGTGCAGACGCTGCTCTCCTCCGGCGGCGAGAACCCGGTGATCACGCGGGCGCCGACCGGCGCCTGGACGCATCGGGTGGTGGACGCGATCCGATGACCGACCGCTTCGACGCCTTCGTGGACAGCCACGGCCCGACGCCGCAGCACGCTGCCGAGGGACCGCTGGCAGGCCTCCGCTTCGCGGTGAAGGACCTGATCGACGTCGCCGGCTGGACTACCCGCGGCGGCAACCCGGATTGGGCGGCGGCCCAGGCGCCGGCCGCGCGGCACGCCGAGGTGGTTGCGCGGCTGCTCGCCGCCGGCGCCCGCTTCGTCGGCAAGACGCATACCGACGAGCTTTCGCGCGGCATATTCGGTGAGACCAGCCAGGACGGTGCGCCGATCAACCCGCGTGCGCCGGAGAGGCTGCCCGGCGGTTCCTCCTCCGGCTCCGCGGTGGCGGTGGCAGGGGAACTCGCCGATTTCGCGCTGGGCACCGACACCGGTGGCTCGGTGCGCGCGCCGGCGAGCTTCTGCGGCGTCTACGGCATCCGCCCGACCCATGGCCGCGTGCCGTTTGCCGGTGTGATCGCGCAGGCGCCGAGCTTCGACACGCTGGGCTGGCTCGCGACGGACGGCGCGACACTGGCGCGCGTCGGCAGTGTGCTGCTGGATCCCGCACCGCAAGTCGCCGCGCCGGAACGCCTGATCTTCGCCGCCGACATTGCGGCCCTCGCCGATGACGCCGCTGCCGAGGCGGCACGCGCCGCACTGCCGCGCATCGAGGCACTTCTCGGCGCGGCGGAGCATCGCGCCTTCTGCGCCGAGCCGCCGGTCGGCGACTGGTTCGCCGAGCAGGGGGCGCTGCAGCAGCGCGAGGCGTGGGACAGCTTCGCCGACTGGATCGACCGCACGAACCCGCGCTTCACCTGGGAAGTCGCGCTGAACTTCATCGCCGGCCGCGACCGTGGCGCGGCGGAGCTTGCGCATGCGGCCGGCTTCCGCGCCGTGCAACGCGCACGCACCGAGGAGTTGTTCGATGGCGGGCGCGCGGTCTTCGCCTTTCCTGCCACCCCGTTCGCCGCCCCGCCACGCGGCCTCAGGCGCAGCGTGAACTGGCCGCTGCGCAACCGCATCGCGCGCGTCACCGCAATCGCCGGCCTGCTCGGCGCGCCCGTGGTGGTGCTGCCCTTCGCCGAGGTCGAGGGCCTGCCGCTCGGCCTGGCGCTGATGGGCATGCCCGGCAGCGACGAGGCGCTGCTGGGTCTGGCGGCACGCGCCTAACGCTTCCGCGCGAAGACGCAGACCAGCCCGCCGCCCGGCGGGCCCTGATGCTCAGCGCCGCCGCTCACGAAGACGCGGCCATCGCCCGCCACGGCCGCCACGATCGCGCCCAGTGCACCGCGCAGATGCCGCTGCGCATCGAGGTCGGTGTCGCCGAGCATGGTGTGGCGCTGCCCGCGGATCGCGCCAGAGCGATCCGGCTCGCCCTTGGCGATCACGCCGAGCACCTCACCGGGCGCCGCCGCGAAGGCCGCCTGCACGCCGGCGAGATCGAGCAGATCCGCCATAGGCGCGACGCCCGCGACGATGCCCTCCGCCCAGCCGTCGGCATAGCCGAACACGACTACCTCATTGCAGGTCACCTCGACGCCGGAGGAAATCGAAGCGCGGTTGGAATACAGTGGTAGGTCGCTGAGCAGGGCCGACTCGGTTGCGCGACCATCCGGAACCTCGCCGAGCGCGCGCGCGACGCCGATCGCAGCTGCGGCGCGCGAGAGGGCCATCAGCGCCTTGGCATCCTGGCTGCGGGCGGCCGGGTCTGGCGCGGCTGGGGCGGGCGCCTTGACCTGCACCAGCACCACGTCCTCCGTCCGGCTGATGCCGGCACGCCCCATGGCGGACCTGGTGGCCTCCATGACGTCCGTAATCTGCGCGTCCCGGCCAATGTCGCGTGCAGGAGTCGTGTTCGTGAAGGACGTGCCGAGCGCCAGGCCGCGCTGGCCCGTCGCCTCGGCGTCCTCCACGGCGAAGACCATGTAGTGCGGGCTCAGCGCGCCCTCGGTGCCGCCGGACAGCACGCAGGGGATGCGCGCGGCGAGCGCCGCGGGGCTCTCACCGGTCTGCGACGCCAACAGCAGCATCAGTGATTGCGTGAAGTAGCCGCGCGTGAAGTCATTGAGCCCGCCATTGCCCTCCGTCTTGCCGATCACTGCGCGGATCTCGCCGGCGCGGACGGTGCCGTCGCGGAGCAACGTCTCGAGCTCCGACAGGTCGCCCGGATGGGCCATGGCGAGGCGGTGGATGGCGAGGCGCGGCATGGCGCGAGCATACTGCGCGTGGCGCGCCGCTTGCACGCCCCCGTGCGGAACTTCGGAGATCTTGCGCCCATGCGCATCGGCATCATCGGCACGGGAGTCGCGGGCAGCCTGCTGGCGGAGGCGCTGCTCGGCGCACCGGGCATCGAGGTCGCGGCCTTCGACCGCATCGCGCCCGGCGAGCATGCCGAGGCCGGTACCGGGCTGAATGTCGGCCCCAACGCGATGAAGGCGCTGCGCCTGCACATGCCGGCGCGGCATGCGGCGCTGCGCGAGGCCTCGCTGCCCTGGCAGCGCTGGTTCGTGGACCTGACGGACGGCGCACGGCTGTTCGACCTCGACCTGCTGGAGGTGGCGGAGGAGCCAGGGATCCGCATCCGCTGGTCGGAGCTCTACCGGCTGCTGCGCGCGCCGTCGGCAGGCTGCACGCGCCATGGGCACGTGCTGGAGGCGCTGGAGGAGGACGCAGCCGGCCGGCTGGTGCCGGTGTTCCGCACTCCCGGCGGGCTCACGCGGCATGGCGGCTTCGACCTGCTGGTCGGCGCCGATGGCCGCTACAGCCGGCTGCGCGCCCTGGCCTGCGGCGAACCGGAAGGCACGCCGCTCGGCGTCTGCATCTGGCGGCTGCTGGTGACGGAGGCGGCGGACTGCCCGCATGACGATTACGGCCAGTGGTTCCAGGGCAATGCGCGGCTGCTCTCCTTCCGCGTGCCGGGTGGCGCGGTGTACATCGCCGGCACCTTTCCCCTGTTCGGCGCCGACACGATTCCGGAGGCGATGAAGACCGCTGCGGCGCAGCGCGCGCTGTTCACGCCGGCGGGTGCGGCGCCCTGCCCTTCCGTGGCCTGGATGCTGCACCAGGTGGAAGCGCAGCTGGCGGAAATCCACTGGGCGCGTTCCGCCACCGCGCCGCTGCTGCGGCATGATGTTTCGGGCCGCGCGCTGTTCCTCGGCGATGCCGCGCAGGCGATGGTGCCGACCCTCGGCCAGGGCGCGACACAGGCGGTGGAGTGCGGCGTGGTGGCTGCGCAGGTGCTGCGGCGCGGCGGCGGCGCACGGGATGTCGCCGCGGCGCGGGATGCGCGCGTCACCTTCGTGCGCGACTTCTCGCTGGAAGCCTCGGACACGCTGGTGCCGGGCTGCGACGTGGTGGCGGGCACGCGGGCCAAGATGCGGCCGGAGTTCCTGGACAAGCTGCGCCGGACCTACACCGAGGTCGCCTGAGCCGGGGTCTGGCGCGGCGCCGGTCTCCGGGGCCATGCTGCGCCCCGGCAAGGCGTGGGAGGAAATGGCATGGCATGGCCGGCGGCGATCGCAGACGAGGCCGAGCTTGAAGAGCTGATGTCGCGCCCGGACGCGGCGCTGCGCGAGGACCTCGCGGCGGTGCCGGGCGACCTGCTGGTGCTCGGCGCGGCGGGCAAGATGGGGCCGACGCTCTGCCGGCTGGCGAAGCGCGCCGATCCGGCGCGGCGCGTCATCGCGGTGGCGCGCTGGTCCGAGCCCGGGCTGCGCGAGCGGATGGAGTCCTGGGGCATCGAATGCCTCTCCGCGGACCTGACGGACCGCGCGGCGATGGCCGCATTGCCGGATGCGCCGAACGTGGTGTTCATGGCGGCGCGCAAATTCGGCTCCACCGGCAACGAGGCGCTGACCTGGGCGATGAACGTGCTGCTGCCGTCGATCGTGGCGGAGCGCTTCCAGGCGTCGCGCATCGTGTTCTTCTCCACCGGCAACGTGCTGCCGCTGGTGCCGGTGAACGGCCCCTCGCCGGACGAGGGCACGACGCCGGCGCCGGTCGGCGAATACGCAGCGAGCTGCCTGGGACGGGAGCGGGTGTTCCAGCACGCCGCGGCCACGCGCGGCACGCGCTGCTTCGGCGTGCGGCTGAACTATGCGATCGACCTGCGCTACGGCGTGCTGCACGACGTGGCGACGAAGGTATGGACCGGCACGCCGGTGCCGCTGGCGATGGGCCACGCCAACGTGATCTGGCAGGGCGACGCCAATGCCTGGACGCTGCGCGCGTTGCGCCATGCGGATGCGTCCTGCCCGGTGCTGAACGTGACGGGGCCGGAGACGGTCTCGATCCGCTGGCTCGCCACGCGCTTCGGCGCGCTGATGGACCGGACCCCCGACTTCGCCGGGGCGGAGGCGCCGGAGGCGCTGCTCTCCAATGCCGCGCGCGCCTTCTCGATCTTCGGCTACCCGACGGTGCCGCTGGAGATACTGGTGCGCTGGCAGGCGGATTGGGTCTCGCGCGGCGGGCGGGCGCTCGGCAAGCCGACCAAGTTCGAAGTGCGCGACGGGAGGTTCTGAGCATGGGCCTTCACTGGCAGGACTGGCCTGCGGGCCTGCTCGACAGGCTGCGCGCGGGCTGCGTGATCCCGGCGCATCCGCTGGCGCTGACGGCGGAGCGCAAGCTAGATCCGCGGCGGCAGAAGGCGCTGTCGCGCTACTATCTCGATGCGGGGTCGGGCGGCATCGCGGTGGGCGTGCACACCACCCAGTTCGCGATCCGCGAGGTCGGGCTGTTCGAGCCGGTGCTGCGCATCGCGGCCGAGGCGGCGGCGGAGCAGGCGCAGGCACCGCTCCTGATCGCCGGCGCGATCGGACGCACCGCGCAGGCGGTGCGCGAGGCGCAGCTGGCGCGCGGGCTCGGCTACCACGCCGTGCTGCTCTCGCTGGCGGCGTGGAAGGGCGCGAGCGAGGACGAGATCGTCGCGCATTGCGAGGCGGTGGCGAAGGAGATGCCGCTGGTCGGCTTCTACCTGCAGCCCGCGGTCGGCGGCGTGCCCCTGCCCGCCAGCTTCTGGAGGCGCTTTGCGCAGATCGGGAACGTGGTGGCGATCAAGATCGCGCCCTTCAACCGCTATGCCACGCTGGACGTGCTGCGGGGCGTGCAGGAGGCGGGCGCATCGGATCGCATCGCGCTCTACACCGGCAATGACGACCACATCGTGGGCGACCTGCTGACGCCCTTCGACCTGGGCGGCGGCGCACGCTTGCGCATCGTCGGCGGGCTGCTCGGGCACTGGTCGGTGTGGACGCGCGCGGCGGTGGAGCTGCAGGCGCGCTGCCGGGCGGTGGGCGACGGGCCGATCCCGGCAGGGCTGCTGGCGCTGGATGCGCAGGTGACGGAGATGAACGCGGCGGTGTTCGACGTCGCCAATGCATTCCACGGCGTCATCGCCGGCTGCCACGAGGTGCTGCGCCGGCAGGGGCTCCTGGAGGGGATCTGGTGCCTCGATCCGCAGGAGGCGCTCTCGCCAGGGCAGGCGGAGCTGCTGACGGCGGTGGCGAAGCGCTATCCGCAGCTGACGGACGATGCCTTCGTGCGGGCGAATCTGGAGCGTTGGCTGTCGTAGGGGCGGGCGTCAGGGCCACGCCGCCTTCGGCATCGCCTCCATCGCCGCATAGTCCGGCTCCGCCGTCGCGCCGAGGCCGGGCACGTCCAGAGAGCCGATGTCCAGCGCGCCATCGCTGATCCTCAGCCGCGGGCCGCGCGGCGTGTCGGCGTAGAGATCGGGATGCGCCTCCATGAAGCGCACCGCCTCGGCCTTCGGGCGGCCGGCGAAGCCGTCCACGAAATGATGGCCGTTGCGCTCGACATGCGGCAGGCCCATCAGGGCGACTAGTGCCAGGTCCTGCTGCACGCAGACGCCGGCGAGCGTGGTAAGGTCCTCGGCCGACATGAAGTAGCGCTCGCGCCCCTCCGAGGCATTCCAGGCGCGGCAGCGCGCGAGGTTGATGAGCGAACGCCATACGCCCTTGCAGGCCTTGGAGGAGACGCCGGCATAGCCGAGCGCGCGGCCGGTGACGAAGGCATCGAGCGGGCCGTCGCTCTCGTCGATGATGACCGGGCGGGCGGCTGCGAGCGCGCTCATCCCCGTCTCGAGCGCCCGGGCGCGCTTCACCGGCTGCTCGATGTAGAGGATGGAGGCGCAGAGCTTCGCGAGCCGGGGCTCGCTCTCCATGGCACGCCACAGGGCGAGCGCGCCTTCGGCATCCTCGTACTGCTCGTTGCCGTCGAGGCTGGCATGGTAGCCGCCATGCAGCCGGTCGAGCACCGCGGCGATGCGCGAGAGACGCTCGACGTCGGCCTGCACATTGCCGCCGACCTTCAGCTTCCAGTAGCGGTGGCGGTAGGTGGCGACGACCTCCTCCAGCGTCTCGGGCAGGCCGTCATCCACCCGCTCCGTCTGCTCGGATGCGGTGATCGGGTCCACCAGGCCGACGGTGTGGCGCGCATGGATGCGCTGCAGTGGCTGCGACGAGGCGAGCATGGCGGCGAAGTCGAAGCCGGCGAGGTCCGGCACGATGGCGTGCGGCGCCATGCCGCCGATATTCGCGCGCATGCCGCGCCAGAAGGAGACACCCTTCGCCTTCAGCAGCGCGTCCAGCATGGCGCGGTCCAGCAGCGCGCGGCCGTAGCTGGCGACCAGCGGATTCAGCTTCTCCGCACCGCCGGCGGCGGTGACGTCGGCATAGGTGTCGGCGAAATGCGCGAAGGCGGCGCGGGCACCGGCGGCGCGCGTCGCGTGCTCGGCGAGTTCCAGGGCGCGGCGGAGCTGGTGCTCGTTCTGCGCGTCGCTCAGCGCGGGGTCCTTGTCGAACCATTTGGCGGCCAGCGTCTCGGCCGCCACGCCCCACTGCTCGCGGCCATCCTCCAGACGGATGCGCGCGCGCACCACGGCCTGGCGGCCATGCGTGACAGTGATGACGCCGAAGCGGAAGGGCATGCGCAGCCGGAACGGCCATTCCAGGCGCTGCGTCTCGACCAGGGTGAAGCGCGGTGCGTCCATCACGGCGTTTCCATCAGGCCGGAGAGGTAGCCGATCGCGCGCGCGGCGCAGCTCGGGCCGTCCGGGTGGTAGTCGAAGGGCTCCACGGCGCAGAAGCCGGCATAGCCGGTCTCGCGCAGCGCGCGCAGCACCGGGCCGAAGCGGTCGCTCCCCTGCCCCGGGCCGCGGCGGTTGCGGTCGTTGAGGTGCACATGCGCGACCCAGCCGCTCGGCACGAAGCGGCGCAGCAGCTCCTCCACCGAGTCGCGCTCGCCGTTGCCGGCGGCGCTGACATCCAGCATCGTTTTCAGCCCCGGCGAGGCGATACGCGCGACGATCTCCACCGCCTCCGCCACCGTCGTCGCCCAGTTGGTCTGCCGCGCATCCAGCGGTTCCAGGCAATAGGTCAGTCCGTGCTGCGCGGCCCAGGCGCCGGCCTTTGCCATCGCCTCCTCCGCGCGACCTGCATCGCCATCGGCCTCCAGCTGGCGCTGTTTCGGCGAGCCATGCACGAGCAGGGTCGCGCCGAGATCGGCGGCGAGCCCGATCAGCCGCTCCATCGCGTCCAGCGTGCGTGTGCGGATCGCAGCATCTGCGCTGGTGATGGACAGGCCCGCGGGCGCCACCAGCAGCCAGTGCAGCGAGGTGATCGGCGCGCCCGCCGCTTCCGCGATGCGGCGCAGCTCCGCGCGGCGCGAGGCGGGCAGCAGGTGCGGCGCCTCGGGATCGAGCGTGAAGGGTGCGACCTCCAGCCCGGCATAGCCGAGTCCGGCGGCAAGCTTCGCCTGGTCCTGGAACGGCAGCGCGGCGACGACCTCGTTGCAGAGCGCGATGCGCATCACCCCTCCCCCAGCGCGACGACGCGCCCTTCATGCGCGGAACGCCGCGCGGCGTCCAGGATGGCGAGCGGCGCGACGCCGCCCTCGGCGAGACCCGGCCCCTGCGGCACACGCGTGGCCACCGCACGCAGGAAGGCCTCGAGCTGCGCGGTGACGACGCCGAGGGGATCGAGCGCCGGCGCCCCCACCTCCTCGCGCGGCGCGTGGTGCGGCAGCCAGGCGCTGCCGGGGGCGGGCTCGTGCCGGCCCCGCCGCAGGACGAGCCGCTCGGCGGCGAAGTCCAGCTCGGCCAGCGCCTCGCGCCCCGCGACGGCGAGCAGCTTGCGCGTCTCGGCGCCGGGGACCACGGCGTCCGCATGCTCGCCGGGCAGGACGCAGCCGGCCTCGATGAAGCCGGTGGCGCCGGAGGGGAAGAGCAGGTGGATAAGCGCCAGGTCCTCGCGGCCGCGGCGGAGCGGATCGGCGGTGGTCGCAAAGACGCGCGCAGGCGCCTCGCCGGCCAGCCAGGGCAGCAGGTCGGCGAAGTGCACCGCGTCGTTGAGCAGCGCGCCGGAATCGCCGCGCGCGCGCTTCAGCCCGGACATGCGCGCGGAGAGGTGATGCAGCGCGCCAAACTCGCCGCGCCGCAGCATCGCCTGCAGCGCCTGCGCCTTCGGGTGGAAGCGGAAATAGAGCCCGACCTGCGCGATGCGCCCGGTCTCCTCCGCCAGCCGCGCCAACGCCGCGCTCTGAGCCGCCGTCTCGGTTGCCGGCTTCTCCAGGAACAGGTCGCGGCCGGCGCGCAGGACGGCCTCGGCAAGCCCCACATGGCTCGCGGGCGGCGTGGCGATGATGGCGGCGTCGGTGACGGCGAGGCCCGCCTCCAGGCCATCGGCGAATCGCAGAGCCGGCAGGGCAGTGCGCGATGCTGGATCGGGATCGAGCCCGATCGCCTCCACGCCCAGCCGCGCCAGCGCCGCCGCATGCACGCGCCCGAAGGCGCCGCAGCCGATCAGGAGCACCCGTACCATGGGCGCCAGCGAAGGCCCGGCCGCACGGCGGGTCAAGGCGGAGCCGGGGCGCGGGTTCCGCGTTGCTCACCTGATGTAGGAAAGTGCCGACCGTCGCACCGTGCTCGCCGCGGACCGCACCGTGCTGGCGGCCGAGCGTACCTATGCCGCCTGATTCCGCACCGGGCTGGCGGCACTGGCCGGCGGCGTCGGCGCGAAGAAGGTGCTGGAGGGCGTGCTGCCGGAACGGGCGGTGGTGCTGACCGGCTCGGTGCTCGTCCTGTTCAGCGCCGCCTGCTTCGCCGCCGCAGTCTGGCGGGAGCTGTGGCCGGACATCAACGCGCCGCGGCCCGAGGTGCGCCGCCTGCCGCGCCCCGTGCTGCTGGTGCTGAACGGCTTCCCGATGCTCGTGGCGCTCGCCGCACTGTTCGGCGTGTGGTTCGGCGAGACCGGAGGTTGACCGGCGGGCGGCGCCCCGACAGCCTCGCCCCGATGCAGATGCGAGACCTGACCGGCGACGACCTGCCGCGCGCCGTCGCGCTCTCCGCCGCCGTGGGGTGGAACCAGAACGAAGCCGACTGGAGCGTCTTCCTGCGGGACGGCGCGGTGCGTGCGATGGATGACGGCGATCCTGCGATCCTCGCCGCCACGGCTGCGGTGCTGCCCTTCGGGTCGGATCTCGCCTGGATCTCCATGGTGCTGGTGCGGCCGGAGCTGCGCCGGCGTGGGCTGGCGACCGGGCTGATGGGATGGGCGATCGGACATCTGGCGGCCACTCGCTGCGTCGCACTGGATGCCTCGCCGGCCGGGCGGGAGGTGTATCGCCGGCTCGGCTTCGCCGATGTGTTCGGCTTCACCCGCTGGCGGCTGCCTGCGCCTCTGCGCGGCCCCGAGCGCCGCGTGCGCCCGCTGCGCGATACCGACTGGCCCGCCCTGCTCGCCTGCGACGCCGCCGCCTTCGGCGCGCCGCGCGCGTCGCTGCTGCGCGGATTCGCAGCCAGACTGCCGCAGGCCTGCTGGATTGCGGAGGACGGCTCCGGCTTCGTGCTCGGCCGCGACGGGTTGCGAACGCCGCAGATCGGGCCGGTGGTCGCCGAGGACCCCGCCACCGCCCGCGCGCTGGTCGCCGCCGCTTCGCGTGCGATCGGCGGGCCGGCGCTGCTCGACCTGGCAGACGAGGCGGCCGCGCTGCTGGAGGACGCCGGCGCGGAACGCCTGCGCCCCTTCACCCGCATGGCACGCGGCGCGCCGCCGCCGGGCATCGTGCGACGCCTCGTGGCGATGGCGGGGCCGGAGTTCGGTTGACGCTCGGCCGACATGCCAGCACCATTCGGGTAACCGGCGGGTTACCGCAACCACGGGAGGGAGGTAAGCAGATGACGACGACTCGGAGAAACCTGATCGCCGCGGGCACGGCGGCGCTCGCCATGCCCGGCCTGTCGCGCGCGCAGGGCGCGTGGCGGCCGGAACGGCCGGTGACGATCATCGTGCCCTGGGCGGCGGGCGGCTCCACCGACCAGATGGCGCGCCTCGTCGCGACCGAGCTCGAATCCGCGCTCGGCCAGCGCTTCGTAGTGGTGAACCAGCCCGGCGCCTCGGGCTCCATCGGCACGCGCAACGCGCTTGCCGCGGAGAAGGACGGGCTGACCTGGGCGGCCGGCGCCGCGGTGGATGTCGGCTGCTACAAGGTGCTCGGCCTGCTCGACACCGAACTGAAGGACTGGAACCTGTTCTTCGCGGTGGCCAACGTGAACATCCTGGTCGCCAACCCGCAGGCCGGCATCCGCGACTTCGCCGGCGCGCTGGAGGCGCTGCGGAGCCGGGGCACGGGCCTGGCGGTGGCGACGGCGGGCGTCAGCTCGGCAGGGCACAACATGATGTCGGCGATCAAGGCCGCCACCAACATCGACTATCGCCACGCAACCTATGACGGCGGCAACCCGGCGATGATCGCGACGGTGAGCGGCGAGACGCCGCTCGGCGCGGTGCTGCTGGTGGAAGCGGCGGAGATGATCCGCGCCCGCCGCCTGATCCCGCTGGCGGTTCAGGCGGAACGACCGGTGACGCTGTCGGGGCATGGCGAGATCCCCTCGGTGCGGAACTGGATCCAGAACATGCCGGCGCCGCTCAACTACTTCGGCATCTGGTGCCCCAAGGGCGTGCCGCAGAACGTCGTTGACACCGTCGGCCAGGTCTGGCGCGAGAAGATCGCGAACAGCGACCGCATGAAGGAATACGCAGACCGCCGCGCCGCCGTCTTCACGCCGATCCAAGGCCAGGAGGCCTATGACGAGGCGTGGAAGATGGTGCGGCAGACCGCTTGGCTCTACTTCGACGGCGGCACGGCGAAGGTGAACCCGGGCACGCTGGGGATCGAGCGGCTTTGAGCCAACCCGAGACGCCGGAGCAGGAAGCGGAAAGCCCCTTCTCCGGCGAGCGGGCGCCGCTTTCGCCGCGGGTGGACCTCTACACCGCGGCGGTGCTGCTTGCCTTCGGCCTCGGCGTCGTCGCGCTTGCCTTGCAGATGCCGACCTTCATCGAGCAGTCGCAGACCGGCCTGACGGCGCCGGGCATCGTGCCCGGCTTCCACGGCACGGTCGTCGCCATCCTCGCCATCCTGCTCGGGCTGCGCGCCATCCGCCGCGGCGCGCTGTCCGGATCGCCTGCGCCGGCACGGGCGCTGGCATCGGGTGACGGGCGGAAGCTGCTGATCGCGGCGGGGCTCGGCGTCCTCTATGCCGGCGTGCTGGTCGGGCGGATGCCGTTCTGGATGGCCAGCGCGCTGTTCGTCTTCGCCTTCACCACCGCTTTCGAATGGGAAGCGAGCGCACAGCGCCGCTGGCGGCGGGTGATCGAGGCGGCGCTGCTCGGCCTCGGCACCGGGCTCGCGGTGACCTACGTCTTCGAGCGGATCTTCCTGGTGCGCCTGCCTTGAACGACCCGATTTCCATGCTCGTCGCGGGCTTTGCGCATGTGTTCGAGGGCGGGGTGGCTTTCCACGCCTTCTGGGCGGTGCTGATCGGCATCTTTGTCGGCGCACTGCCGGGGCTGACCGCGACGATGGGTGTCGCGCTGCTGACCACGCTGACCTTCAGCATGGGCCCGAACGTGGCGATGATGGTCCTGGTCTGCGTCTATGTCGGCGCGATCTATGGCGGCTCGCGCAGCGCCATCCTGCTGAACATCCCGGGCACGCCGGCCTCCGCCGCCTCGACCCTCGACGGCTACCCGCTGGCGCGGCAGGGCCTGGCAGGCCGGGCGATGGGCATCTCCACGCTCGGGTCCTGGCTCGGCACGCTGTTCGGCGCGATGATCCTCGCCACCTTCGCGCCGATCTTCGGCGAGTTCGCGCTGGAATTCGGCAGCTACGAGATGTTCTGGGTGGCGCTGTTCGGCATCGTCATCGCCGGCAGCCTCTCGGGCGGCGATCCGCTGAAGGGCTACATCGCCGGCTTCCTCGGTCTGCTGGTCGCAACCGTGGGCCAGGAGACGAACCACGCCTATCCGCGCTTCGCCTTCGGCAGTGCGGACCTCGCGGGCGGGCTCGGCCTGCTGCCGGTGCTGGTGGGCGTCTTCGGCGTGGCGGAGGTGCTGAATTCCATGCGCGGGCCGGCGGTGAAGGCGGCGAGTTCCAAGCTCGACAGCGTGATCCCGCGCATCCGCGACGTCGCGCAGTACTGGCGTACCATCTTCCGCTCCGGCGCACTCGGCACCTTCATCGGCGCAATGCCGGGCCTGGGCGAAGACATCGCCGCCTGGACCAGCTACGCCGCCGCGAAGCGGGCGAGCGCGGAGCGCGAGAAGTTCGGCAAGGGCAGCGTCGAAGGGCTGATGGCGGCCGAGACCGGCGAGAGCGCCTGCGTCCCCGGCGCCATCATCCCGGTGCTGACCCTCGCGGTGCCGGGCAGCGCGCCGGCGGCGGTGCTGATGGCGGCGATGATGATCCACGGGCTCAACCCCGGCCCGATGCTGGCGATCACGGCGCCGGAGTTCATCTACCAGATCGTCGCCATGCTGGTGATCGCCGACATGGTGAAGCTGGTCTATGGCCTGGTGCTGGTGCGGCCGCTGCTCTGGGTGCTGCTGATCCCGCGCGCGCGGCTGATGCCCATCGTCTTCGTGCTGTGCACCGTCGGCGCCTTCGCCATCACCTCCCGCCTGTTCGATATCTGGGTGATGCTCGGCGCGGGGCTGGTCGGCTTCATCCTGCGGGAGCTGCGCTTCCCGATGGCGCCGCTGGTGCTCGGCATCGTGCTGGGCGAGTTGCTGGACAAGAACCTGCTGCGCGGGCTGACGCTGACCGGCGGCGATATCAGCCCCTTCTTCACGCGACCGATCAGCGCCTTCATCTGCGCGCTGACCGTGCTGGCGGCGCTGTGGGCGATCCCGGGCGCGATGGCGCGCATCACCCGGCCCTTCCGGCGGGGCAGCGCCGTCACGTGAGCGGTCTGCTCGCGGGGCGCATCGCCGCCGTCACCGGTGGCGCACGCGGCCTCGGTGCCGCCATCGCCGCGCGCTTCCGCGCTGAGGGCGCGGCAGTCGTCACGCTCGACCTCGATGGCGCGGACGAGCGGTGCGACGTGGCGGATGAGGCGCAGGTCGCCGCAGCCTTCGGGCGGATCGGTGAGCGGCACGGGCGGCTGGACGTGCTGGTGGCCAATGCTGGCCTGGTGCCCCCCTGGCGGGAGCTGACGGCGCTCGACATGGCGGAGTGGGACCGCATCTTCGCGGTGAACGTGCGCGGCGTCGCGCTCTGCCTGAAGCATGGCGTGCCGCTAATGCCGCGCGGCGGCTCGGTTGTTGCGATGGGCTCCATCATGTCGGAGCGCGGCGCGCCACGGCAGGCGCTGTACAACGCGACCAAGCACGCGGTGCTGGGCATCGTGCGCGTCGCGGCGCAGGAACTCGGGCCGCGCGGCATCCGCGTGAATGCGGTGGGCCCGGGGCCGGTCGCGACCGAGGCGCTGCACGCCCGCATCGCCACACGCGCGGCGAGCGGCCTCGGCCCGGCGCCGGAGCAGGCGCTGGCCGATTACGACTCGGAGACGCCGCTCGGTCGGGCGGCCACCGCGGAGGAGGTCGCGAAGGCCACGCTGTTCCTGGCGAGCGACCTTGCTTCCGCCATCACCGGCCGGCTGCTGCGGGTGGATGGCGGCCTGACGTAGCGCGGCGCCTCAGCGCAGCGCAGCATTGACCTTGTCGAGTGCTGCCGCGCCGGGGCAGAGATCGGCGTCGCCGAACGCATTCAGCGGCGCCTGCACGCTGCCGAGATGGTCGTGCAGGTCCTCCGCGTCCGGCTCGACGAAAATCAGGCCGGTGACGATCTCGCCGGCCGCCTTGCGTTCCTGCAGGTAGTTCATCGCCGAGACACGGTCGGTCGGGTCGTGCTCGGCCGCGAGCTTGCGCAGGCGCAGCACGCTGCCGTCATGCTGCGTGACCTCCACCACGCTGCCCGGCTCGTACTCGGTCTCGATCTTGTCGCGACCGAGGATGACGTCGAGCTTGTTCACCGCCTCGTTGTGCGCGCGCACGAAGTCGAAGCTCTTGGTGGAGCCCTCATGGTTGTTGAAGGCGACGCAGGGGCTGATGCAGTCGATGAAGGCCGCGCCGGGATGCAGCAGCGCCGCCTTGATCAGCGGGACGAGCTGCGTCTTGTCGCCGGAGAAGGAGCGGCCGACGAAGGTGGCGCCAAGCTGCAGCGCCATCGCCACCAGGTCGATCGGCTCGTCGGTGTTGATGGTGCCCTTCTTGGCCTTGGAACCCTTGTCGGAGGTGGCGGAGAACTGGCCCTTGGTGAGGCCGTACACGCCGTTGTTCTCGACGATGTAGGTCATGTTCACGCCGCGGCGCAGGCTGTGCGCGAACTGGCCGAGGCCGATGGAGGCGCTGTCGCCGTCGCCCGAGACGCCGAGATAGACCAGCTCCCGGTTCGCCAAGTTGGCGCCGGTCAGCACCGAGGGCATGCGGCCATGCACTGAGTTGAACCCGTGCGCCGCGCCGAGGAAGTAGGTCGGAGTCTTGGAAGAACAGCCGATGCCGGACAGCTTCGCGATGCGATGCGGCGGCAGGTCCAGCTCGAAGCAGGCCTGCACGATGGCGGCGCTGATCGAATCATGGCCACAGCCGGCGCAGAGGGTTGAGACCGCGCCCTCATAGTCGCGCCGCGTCAGGCCAAGCGCATTGGTGGCGAGCTTCGGGTGGTGGAGCTGGGGTTTGGGGAGGAAGGTCATTCGGCGGCTCCGGCCCGCACGAGCGGGACGATCTTGAGGGCCGACGCGCGGTCGGCGATGGCGGTACGGATGAACCGCGCGGTGATCGGCGTGCCATCGTAGTGCAGCACGGGGAGCAGCGCGGCGGGATCGAGTTCGCACTCGTTCATCAGCAGCGTGCGGAGCTGCGCGTCGCGGTTCTGCTCGACCACGAAGACGCGCTCGTGCCGGTGCACGAACCCGGCAACGTCGTCGTGAAAGGGGAAGGCGCGGATGCGCAGCGCGTCGAGGTGGATGCCCTCCGCCTCCAGCGACTGCAGCGCCTCGTTCATCGCCGCCGAGGTCGAGCCGTAGTAGATCACGCCATAGGGCGTCGGCTGCGCGGCCGCGCGCTCCACGGGGCGCGGCACCATGCCCTTCGCGGTGTCGAACTTGCGGAGCAGGCGCTGCATGTTGTCCACATAGGCCGGGCCTTCCTCCGTGTAGCGCGCGAAGCGATCGCGGGAGGTGCCGCGGGTGAAATAGGCGCCCTTGGTCGGGTGCGTGCCGGGCCAGGTGCGATAGGGGATGCCGTCGCCATCCACGTCGAGGTAGCGGCCGAAGGTCCTGCCGGCTTCCAACTCCTCCGCGGTCATCACCTTGCCGCGGTCCATCCGCCGCGCATCGTCCCAGCGGAAGGGGGCGCAGAGCCAGTCGTTCATGCCGATGTCGAGGTCGAGCATGACGAAGACCGGCGTCTGCAGCCGATCCGCCAGATCGAAGGCATCCGCACCCATGGTGAAGCATTCATGCGGATCCTCGGGCAGCAGCAGCACATGCCTGGTGTCGCCATGGCTCGCATAGGCCGCAGCGAGGATGTCGGCCTGCTGGGTGCGCGTCGGCATGCCGGTGGAGGGACCGGCGCGCTGCACATCGAAGATCACCGCGGGGATCTCGGCGAAGTAGGCGAGGCCGACGAACTCCGCCATCAGCGAGATGCCGGGGCCGGACGTGGCGGTGAAGGCGCGCGCGCCGTTCCAGCCGGCGCCGATGACCATGCCGATGGAGGCCAGTTCATCCTCCGCCTGCACGATGGCGTAGCGCTTCGTGCCGTCCGGGTTGGTGCGGAACTGCCGGGCGCGTCGCTCGAAGGCCTCGGCGAGTGAAGTCGAGGGCGTGATCGGATACCAGGCGCAGACCGTCGCGCCGCCATAGACGGCGCCGAGGCCGGCGGCACCATTGCCATCCACGAAGATGCGGTCGCCGACCGCATCGGCCTTCTCGAGTCGCAATCCGATCGGACAGTCCAGGTTCGCCAACGCCCAGTCACGCCCCATCTTCAGCGCGTCGAGGTTCGGCTGGATCAGCTTGTCCTTGCCCTTGAACTGCTCGCGGATCAGTTGCTCCGTCGCGGCCGGATCCATGTTCAGCAATGCGGAGAGCGCGCCGACATAGATGATGTTCTTGAACAGCTGGCGCTGCCGCGGCTCCTCATAGGAGGCGTTGCACATCGCCGTCAGCGGCACGCCGATCACCGTGATGTCCGAGCGCAGGCGCGAGGGCAGGATCGGGCGCGTGGAATCGTAGAACAGGTAGCCGCCCGGCTCGAGGTCCGCGAGGTCGCGGTCCCAGGTCTGCGGGTTCATCGCCACCATCAGGTCCACGCCACCGCGCCGGCCGAGATGGCCTTCGCCGGAGACGCGCACCTCGAACCAGGTCGGCAGGCCCTGGATGTTGGAGGGAAAGATGTTGCGGGATGCGATGGGGATACCCATGCGCAGGATCGACTTGGCGAAGAGCTGGTTGGCGCTGGCCGAGCCGGATCCGTTGACGTTGGCGAACTTGACGACGAAGTCGTTGGTCGCGGTGACAGGCTGAGGCATCTCCGGCATCACTCCGCAGGGGCAGCCAGCGGCGCCGGCCGGGCGAGCGCGGATCGGCCGCAGGGGTGCGGCTTCGCGGTCTCGAGCAGGAATTTCTGCATGTCCCACGCACCGGTCGGGCAGCGCTCGGCGCAGAGCCCGCAATGCAGGCAGACATCCTCGTCCTTCACCATCACGCGGCCGGTCTTCAGGCCCTCGCCGATATAGAGGTCCTGCGTGAGGTTGATCGCCGGCGCGCGCAGCCGCGTGCGCAACTCCGCCTCCTCGCCATCCTCGATGAAGCTGATGCAGTCCACCGGGCAGATGTCGGCGCAGGCATCGCATTCGATGCAGAGCTTCGGCGCGAACACCGTCTGCACGTCGCAGTTCAGACAGCGCTCGGCTTCCTTGAAGGCCAGTTCCCGATCGTAGCCGAGCTCGACCTCCACGCGGATGTCGCGCAACGCCACATCCGTCTCCCGCATCGGCACCTTGTAGCGGAGGTCTATCGAGATATCATTGTCGTAGCTCCACTCATGGATGCCCATCTTCTGGCTCACGAGGCTGTAGTCGGGCGGCGGCCGGACCGTCACGTCCTCGCCGCGGCAGAAGAGATCCATCGAGACCGCCGCCTCGTGCCCATGCGCCACGGCCCAGATGATGTTCTTCGGCCCGAAGGCGGCGTCGCCGCCGAAGAAGACATTCGGGATCGTGGATTGGTGCGTCGCGGGGTCGAGCTTAGGCAGGCCCCAGCGATCGAACTCGAGCCCGATGTCGCGCTCGATCCACTCGAAGGCATTCTCCTGCCCGATCGCCACCAGCACGTCGTCGCAGGGGATGTGAACGTCCGGCTCTCCGGTCGGCACCAGTTGGCGGCGCCCCTTCTCGTCCGTTTGCGGCGCCACTTTCTCGAACACCGCTCCAGTGAGCCGGCCGGCGTCGTGCGTGAAGGATTTCGGCACCAGGTAGTTGAGGATCGGAATGCCTTCGTGCATCGCGTCCTCCTTCTCCCAGGGGCTCGCCTTCATTTCCGCGAACCCGGAGCGGACGACGACCGTCACCTCCTCGCCGCCGAGGCGACGGGCGGAGCGGCAGCAATCCATCGCCGTGTTGCCGCCGCCGAGCACGACGACGCGACGTCCGATCCTCTCGATGTGACCGAAGGAGACGGAGGAGAGCCACTCGATCCCGATATGGATGTTGGCCGCCGCTTCCTTCCGGCCCGGCACGTCGAGGTCGCGGCCGCGCGGCGCGCCGGTGCCGACGAAGACGGCATCCCAACCCTCGGCGAGCAGCGCCTTCAGGCTGTCCACGCGGCGGTTGAGGCGTGTTTCGACACCGAGGCCGAGGACATAGCCCACCTCCTCGTCGATCACTTCCTCCGGCAGGCGGAAGCGCGGGATCTGGGTGCGTATCATGCCGCCGGCCTTCGCATCGCCGTCGAACACCACCACCTCGTAGCCAAGCGGGGCGAGGTCGCGCGCCACGGTGAGCGAGGCCGGCCCGGCGCCGATGCAGGCGATGCGCTTGCCGTTGCGCTCTGCGGCCGGCGCGGGGAGCAGGGCGCGGATGTCCTGCTTGTTGTCGGCCGCCACGCGCTTCAGCCGGCAGATCGCCACCGGCTCCTCCTCCACCCGGCCGCGGCGGCAGGCGGGCTCGCAGGGGCGGTCGCAGGTGCGGCCGAGGATCCCGGGGAAGACATTGGAGCGCCAGTTGACCATGTAGGCATCGGTGTAGCGCCCGGCCGCGATCAACCTGATGTATTCGGGCACCGGCGTATGCGCCGGGCAGGCGTACTGGCAGTCCACCACCTTGTGAAAATGGTCCGGGGACTTCGCCGCAGTGACCTTCACGCGTACCTCCCTCGCTGTGCCAGCGGGGGCTGTCCGGGCCGCCCCCATTGGGCTGCGCCGCGAAGGAGACTTGGGCGCCGCGAGGCCGCGACGCGAAGGTGGTCCGCCAGGGTGCCAAGCCGGCACCGCGCCGGATCTCCCCAGATCCACTGCACAGCGCAACCGGTGCCACCGACACGCCGCGGCCGAATCCGACCGTGACGAGCAGCGACCCCATAAGGATGCCGCAGCGCCAACGCACTGCCTAGACCCGGTGTTGCGAGAACCGGCTGCCGCCGCCCGGCGGCCGGTAGCTGTTCAGCCGGATGCGGCCGGGACCAGCACGGCCACGGGCAACGCCTCCAACGGCGCCGCGAGGTCCAGCAGCGGCGCGCTCCGCTCCACCACGCGGCCGGTCAGCAGGTCGCACCACGTGCTGCCCTCCGGCACTGCGTCGGGCCAGGGCAGCATGGTGCCGGCGGCGAGCGGGCCGCGTGCGGGGAAGCGGCAGGCCACCACCAGCAGCGCATCCTCGCCCTCGCTACGGTGGTACGCGCAAATTCGGTCCGCCTCCTCGCCCTGCGCCGCCAGCGGCGTGTAGCCACCTGCGGCGAAGAGGCGCGGCCGCGCGCGCCGATGCGCCAGCAGCGTTGCCGTGAGCGCCAGCTTGATGCGGCCATCCTGCCAGCTCTCCAGCATCGCCCGCAGCGAGGCAGTGCGATCGCCGGCCAGGTCACGCTCCACCGCCTCCAGCAGCCGCGCGCGATGGGCGAAATCCACCGGGCGACGGTTATCGGGATCCACGAGGCTGAGTTCCCACAGCTCTGCGCCCTGGTAGATATCGGGCACGCCCGGCAGGGTCAGCTTCAGCGCGGCCTGCACCAGCGCATTGCGCAGGCCGAGCCCGGCGATGCGCGCCTGGAAGGGCAGGAAGGCCTCGAAAAAGGCGTTGGAGGCGGTGGTGTCGAGCGCATCCCGCACGAAGCCGAGCATCGCCTCCTCATAGGGCGCGTTCGGCGCTGCCCAGGAGGAGCGGAGCTTCGCCTCGCGCAGCGACTTGCGCATCGCCTCCTGGAGGCGCGTGGTGAGCGAAGCCACCGCATCGGCACCCGGCAGCATGCCGGTCATCTCCGCGGGCCAGGCGCCGAGCAGCAGCTGGAAGAACAGGTATTCGTCGTTCGGATGCGGCGGCGCGGTGCCTTCCACGTCGCCGCGCCGCGCGCGGATGATGCGGCTCCAGGCGCGCACCTGGCGGGCCCATTCCTCCGGCAGTTCCGACAGCGTCAGCAGGCGCGCGCGCAGATCCTCGCCGCGCTTGGTGTCGTGGGTGGAGGTGGAGAGCATCGCCTGCGGCCAGCGACGCGCACGCTGCGCATTCGCCTTGTGAAAAGCGGCGAGGCCGAGGCCCACCTGTTCCGGCGTGCCGCCCACCTCGTTCAGCGCCACCAGCCGGTTGTAGCGATAGAAGGCGGTGTCCTCGAGGCCCTTGGCCATCACCGGGCCGCTGTACTGCTGCACGCGCATGGCGAAGCGCGTGACGGCGTGCCGGCTGAATCCGCTGCGCGGTTGCGCGACCAGATCCGCCGAGAGCAACCGGTGCAGGAAATCGAAGACGCTGGGATCGAGGTCGGGCTCGGCGCGCCGGGCCTGCGCCACAGCCCAGTCGAGGTCGCGGCGGTCGGCTTCGGAGGGCGCGGCCTCGGCATCCACATAGGTGCGGTACACCGGGAAGGCGGCGACGACCGCCTTCAGCGCGCGGCCGAGGATGTTGCGGGTGAAATCGGCAGTGCGCGGGTTCTGCCGCGCGATGCGGCCGGCATCACGCGCGAGCACGTTCAGCTCGCTCGCCATCTCGTTGTCCATGATGCGCAGCTTGCTGTCACGCACGATGTCGGCGAAGGCGCCGGTGTCGCCGGCGAAATCGGCATAGGCGCGGGTGAGCGCGGCCTCGCCGGACGGGTCGGTCAGGAGGCCGGTGAGCAGATTGGCGAATTCGTAGCCGGTGGTGCCCTCCACCGGCCAGTCCTCGCGCAGCGCTTCGTGGCGGGCGAGGATCTTCTCGACGACCAGGTAGAAGGGGCGCGGCGCACGCTCGCGCAGGCGGACCAGGTAGCCCTTCGGGTCGAGCAGCCCGTCCACATGATCGATGCGCAGCCCGTCCAGCGTGCCGTCGCGCAGCAGGTCGAAGATCAGCCGGTGGGCGTGGTCGAACAGTTCCGGCAGTTCCATGCGGATGCCGGCAAGCTCGTTGATGTTGAAGAAGCGGCGGTAGTTGATGTCGTCGGCGGCGACGCGGAAATGCGCGGCGCGCCAGGACTGGTCCTGGATCAACGCGTCAAGCGCGCGCCAGCTTTCCAGGTCGCCCGCCGTGCCGTTCAGCCGAGCGACCGCTTCCTCGACCGCCGCGCGCACATCGGTGCGGTCGCGCGCCAGCGCGGCGAGTTCCGCCTGCAATTCGCGCGCGCGCCGGCCGAGATGGACGTGCCAGTCCGGAAGTGCGGAGAAGGCATCGCCCAGCCGTTCGAGCTCGGGATGCGCATCGCCGAGGATGCGCGCGTAATGGCGTGGCGAGATGGGCAGCTTGTGCGTGTCATAGGCCCAGACGGCGAAGCCGCCGGCCTCCGCGTCGAAGCGCAGCGCGAGGTCGCCAGCCTCCAGCACCTTGCCGTACTGGTCGCCGAGGAACGGGATCAGCAGCTTGCCGAGCAGATAGCGGCGGTCCGGGTCCCAGTCGATGTCGAACCAGCCGGCGAAGACGGAATCGGCGCCCCATTCCAGCACGTCGAGCCAACGCGGATTGTCGGCCCCGCCGACCCCCATGTGGTTCGGCACGAAGTCCAGGATCTGGCCAAGCCCGTGCGCTCGGAACGCCTGCGCCATCGCGCGGAACGCCGCCTCGTCGCCGAGCTCCGGGTTCAGGCTGCCATGGTCCACGATGTCGTAGCCATGGCTGCTGCCCGGCCGCGCCTTCAGATAGGGCGAGGCATAGACATGGCTGACGCCGAGCCGCGCGAGATAGGGCGCCAGCGAAGCGGCCGCCGCGAAGTCGAAGCCGGCATGGAATTGCAGCCGGTAGGTCGCGCGCGGCGGCTCATCCATGGCCGGTGGCGCCACGCTCGGCACGGAACAGCGCGGCCAACGCGTCGAAGCCATGATTCCCCGGCAATTCCTCCAGCGGCAACGAGAGCTTGCGCCGCCAGTTCGGATGCTCCCAGGAGGTGGAGGGCACGTTCACCTGGTCGCCCTCGTCCAGCATATCGTCGAGCTGCGCGACGGCGAGGAGGGATGAGCTGCGCGCGAGGAAGGCATGCGCAGCACGCGAGATAGCGGGAACGTCGGGCTCGCCCGCACCGAGCAGGCCGGCCTCGCGCAGCGCCTCCAGCAGGCGCGCGCGGTCGCGCTCGCGCAGGTCGCGCTGCCAGCGCACCTCCTCCTCGGTGGGCAGCAGGCCGTAGCGTTCCTTGAGGTCGATGTCGCGCCCTTCCCACCAGCCGCGCAGCGTCGGCAGGTCGTGGCTGCCGACCACCGCCATGGCGAGCGGCGGGTAGGCGTCGGGGCGAAGGAAGACGCCGGAATCCTCCTCCTGCTCGAAGAACAGGATGCGGTAGGAAAGGATGTTCGCCGCCGCCATCCGCTCGCGGAAGCCAGCCGGCACGGTGCCGAGATCCTCGCCCACCACCAGGCAGCGATTGCGCTGGCTCTCCAGCGCGAGGATGCCGACGAGGTCGTCGATCGGATAGGCAATGTAGGCGCCTTCCGCCGGCTTCTTCCCCGCGGGAATGCAGAACAGGTGCAGCAGACCCATCACATGGTCGATGCGCAGGCCGCCGGCGTGCCGCATGTTGGCGCGCACCAACTCGATAAAGCTGCGATAGCCTTCCGCGCGCAGCGCCCGCGGATGGAAGGGCGGCAGGCCCCAATCCTGGCCGGCAGGATTGAAGATGTCGCGCGGCGCACCGACCTGCACGCCGGAGAGCACAGCCTTCTGGTCCGTCCAGGTTTCTGCGCCTGCGCTGTCGGCACCGACGGCGAGGTCGCGGTAGAGCCCGACGACCATGCCATGCCGCGCCGCCGCCTCCGCCGCGGCGCCGAGTTGCGCATCCGCCACCCATTGAAGCCAGACGTGGAAGTCCAGGCGATGCGCGTGCTCCTCCGCGAAGCGGCGCACCTCGGGCGAGGCCGGGTCGCGGAAGCCGGCCGGCCAGCTGCGCCAGTCGGCGAGCTCCGGCGCCTGCCTGGCGAAGTGCTCGCGCAGCGCGAGAAAGAGGCAGCTCCGCTCCAGCACCTCGCCGAGCTCGCGGCGGAATGCGGCGAAGGCGTCATGGCGCTTGCGGTCGCCGACGGTGCGGAAGGTCTCGAACAGCAGCTCGAGCATCTCGAGCTTCAGCGCGGTGACCGCGCTGTAATCCACCAACGGCTTCGCGCGCGCCGCGGCGATGCGGCGACGGAACTCGGCGGAGGCGAGGAGGTCCCGCGCCGAGCGGCATTCCGGCAGCTCCGGCAGCGCGGTCACGTCGATGTTGAGGATGTTCAGCAGCAGCCGGCTGGCCGGAGAGTAGGGGCTAGCATGCTCCGGATTATCGGGGAACAGCGCGTGCAGCGGGTTGAGCCCGATCACCGCGGCGCCGCGCGCGGCGGCGATCTCCACCAGGCTGCGCAGGTCGCCGTAATCGCCGATGCCCCAATCGCCGGCCGAACGCATCGTATAGAGCTGCGCCGAGATGCCCCATACGCGTCGGCCCTCCTGCAGTGCCCGCGGCAACCAGCAGCGGCCGGGCGTCACGATGACAAGCATCGCCGCATCGCCCGGCGTGACGCGCAGGCGGTGATAGCCCCAGGGCAGGTCCGCCGGCAGCGGCAGCGCGCGACGTTCGATGCGGCCTCCGTCGAGCGTCGCCTCGGCAATGCGGTCCAGCGTGTCGAAGGCCAGCTCGCCGCCGCGCTCGCCGCCCTGCTCCAGCGAGAGCTGCCAGGCGACGGAGCCGCTGCCGGCGGGCAGCGCCAGCGTGACCTTCGGCGCGGGATCATCGGAGCGCAGCACGATCACCGGCGGCAGCGCGTGCCGCCACTCATCGCGCTCCAGCGCCTCCAGGGCGGCGCGCGCCGCCGCCTCGTCCGGCGCCGGCACGCCCATCGCTGCGAGCAGCATCCGCTTCGACTCCGCGCCCGCGCGCATCAGCTGGCCGCGCACGTCGCGGTATTCGGGCTCGATCCCCATGCGCAGCGCCAGCGCGTCCAATGCGGCGGTGCCATCCTGCGTTGCCGTCATGGCCGCTCCTCCTCGATGCTCCAGCGGACCGACCATGGCCCGAACGCGCCCGTCTCGCCGGGCTCACCCTCCTGCCAGATGATGCGGCCGCCCGCTTGTGGGAACCCTGCGACGGGAACGGCAGAGAGATTCGCCGCCAGGTGCAGCGCACCCCAGCGCAGCGCGACGGCGCTTTCGCCGATGATCTCCCATGCACCGCCGCTGCGGATCGCGCCAAGGCGCGGCACGATCTCCGCGTGCCGGAGCGCGAGGATGCGGCGGTACCAGTCGAGCCAAGCGGCATGCGGCGGGCGCGACGCATCCTCCCAGCGCAGTTTCGCGCTCGCGAAGGTGGAACCGGCCAGCGGGTCGGGGATGCGTGCGCGCGCGGCGGGATCCCGGAATTCGGGGAAGCGCGCGAACTCCGCGCGCCTGCCCTCGCGCACCGCGTCGGCCAGTTCCGGCCCGACATCGCAGAAGAAGGGGAAGGGCTGCATGGCGCCCCACTCCTCGCCCATGAACAGCATGGGCACCTGCGGCAGCAGCAGGTATGTCGCCGCGATGGCCCGCACCGCGTCCTCCGGCGCCAGCGAGGTGATGCGCTCGCCAAAGGCGCGGTTGCCGATCTGGTCGTGGTTCTGGATGAAGGCGACGAAGGCGGTCGGCGGCAGGTGTGCGCTTGGCTCGCCGCGCGCATGGCCTCGATAGGGCATGTGCTCGCCCTGGAAGGCGAAGCCCTCCGCCAGTGCGCGGGCGAGCTTGCGCGTGTCGCCGAGGTACTCGCCGTAATAGCCCGCGGATTCGCCCGTCGCGGCGACATGCAGCACATGGTGCACGTCGTCGTTCCACTGCGCGGTGTAGAGGCGCGGCCGCCCCTCGCTGTCGCGCGGCAGGCGCGAGGCCTCGTTGCCCTCATTCTCCAGGACCAGGTGGATGTGCCGGCCGGGCGCGGCTGCGCGCACGCGTTCGGCGAGCTCCGTCAGGACGTCGCGCGGGCCGTCGTCCAGGATGGCGTGCACGGCATCGAGGCGCAGGCCGTCGAGATGGAACTCCTCGATCCAGTACAGCGCGTTGTGGATGAAGAAGTCGCGCACCGGCCGGCTCTCCGGCCCGTCGAAGTTCAGCGCCGCGCCCCAGGGCGTGTGGTGCCGCTCGGTGAAGAAGGTGTCACGCGCGATCGGGTGCAGGTAGTTCCCCTCCGGCCCGAAGTGGTTGTACACCACGTCGAGCAGCACGATCAGGCCGCGCGCATGCGCCGCCTCCACCAATGCCTTGAGATCCTCCGGGCGGCCATGGGATGCGTCCGGCGCGAAGATCTGCACGCCGTCGTAGCCCCAGTTGCGCGCGCCGGGGAATGCCGCAACGGGCATGATCTCGATCGCCGTCACGCCGAGCGCGACGAGGTGATCGAGCCGCCCGATCGCCGCACGGAAGCTGCCCTCCGGCGTGAAGGCGCCGATGTGCAGCTCATAGATCACCGCCTCCTCCCAGCGGCGGCCGGTCCAGCCGGCGTCGTGCCATGCGTGCGCGGCGGGATCCACCACCTCGCTCGGGCCGTGCACATCCTCAGGCTGGAAGCGGGAGGCGGGATCGGGCACGCGCAGCCCATCGGGCAGCACGAAGCGGTAGCGCGTGCCGGCGCGCGCCTGCTCGACATGCAGCTCGTGCCAGCCATCCGCCGCATGCATGGGCAGCGGATCGGCGCCGTCGAGCTCCAGCCCGATCGTCGCATGGGCGGGCGCGAAGAGACGGAACCGCACGCCATCCTTGCGCAGCTCGGCGCCAAAGGGCATGCGGTGCGCGCAACGCGCGGGCGTCGCGGTCGCCCGCGCTTCGGGTGGCCTTTGTGACATACGTGACTATGCTCCGCGCCGAAGCGCCCCCGAGGGAAAGCCGAGGGAACGCTGCGGGGAACGCCGCGATGGGCGCCCTGTTCTGGCACGGGCGAGGAATGGACTGGGCAGAAGATACATGGCTTCGGACTTTGTGGCAGCACCGGCACAGATGCGCCCCTCACGGGTACGCGAGGGACTTCCCTTCCCGCTCGGCGCGAGCTGGGATGGGCTCGGCGTGAACTTCGCGCTGTTCTCCGCGCATGCGTCGAAGGTGGAGCTGTGCCTGTTCGACGATGCGGGGGAGCGCGAGCTCGAACGGGTCGAGCTGCCGGAATTCACCGACGAGGTTTGGCACGGCTACCTGCCCGATGCACGGCCCGGCACGGTGTACGGCTATCGCGTGCACGGTCCGCATGCGCCGGAGGCCGGCCACCGCTTCAACCCAAACAAGCTGCTGCTGGACCCCTATGCGCGGGAGGTGGTGGGCGATCTGACCTGGGGACCCGAGATCTTCGGCTACGTTCTGGAATCCGGCGACGACCTGACCCTCGACGAGCGCGACAGCGCCGCGCTGATGCCGAAATGCCGGGTGATCGACCCCGCCTTCACCTGGGGGCGCGAGCGTAGCCCCGCCGTGCCGTGGGACCGCACCATCATCTACGAGACGCATGTGAAGGGCTTCACCCGCTGCCACCCCACTCTGTCGGAGGAGATGCGCGGCACCTATGCCGGGCTCGCCGCGCCGGAGGTGGTGGAGTACCTGCGCACACTCGGTGTCACCTCGGTCGAGCTACTGCCGGTGCACAATTTCGTCAACGACCAGTTCCTGCTCGAAAAGGGGCTGACGAACTATTGGGGCTACAACACCATCGTCTTTTTCGCGCCCACGCGTCGCTACGCCACCAACCCGGGCTACGCTGCGCGCGAGTTCAAGCAGATGGTGGCACGGCTGCACGATGCCGGGCTCGAGGTGATCCTCGACGTCGTGTACAACCACACCGCCGAAGGCAACGAGCGCGGCCCGATGCTGTCCTTCAAGGGCATCGACAATGCCAGCTACTACCGGCTGGCGCCGGAACGGCGCTACTACATCAACGACACCGGCACCGGGAACACGCTGAACCTCTCGCATCCGCGCGTGCTGCAGATGGTCACCGACAGCCTCCGCTACTGGGCCGGGGAGATGCGGGTGGATGGCTTCCGCTTCGATCTCGCCACCATCCTTGGCCGCGAGGATCACGGCTTCGACGAGGGCGGCGGCTTCCTCGACAGCTGCCGCCAGGACCCGATGCTCTCCCGCGTGAAGCTGATCGCAGAGCCCTGGGATTGCGGGCCGGGCGGCTACCAGGTGGGCGGCTTTCCGCCGGGCTGGGCCGAGTGGAACGACCGCTTCCGCGACACCGTGCGCGCCTTCTGGAAGGGCGATGGCGGCAAGGCGGCGGAGCTCGCGACCAGGCTCACCGCCTCGTCCGACCTGTTCGACCGGCGCGGGCGCAAGCCATGGGCGAGCGTGAACTTCGTCACCGCGCATGACGGCTTCACGCTGAACGACCTCGTCTCCTACAACGAGAAGCACAACGATGCGAATGGCGAGGAGAACCGGGACGGCCACGAGCACAACCTCTCCTGGAACCATGGCGCGGAAGGCCCGACCGGCGACCCCGAGATCCGCGAGCTGCGCGCGCGGCAGAAGCGCAACATGCTGGCGACCCTGCTGCTGGCGCAGGGCACGCCGATGATCCTGGCGGGCGACGAGTTCGGGCGCACGCAAGGCGGCAACAACAACGCCTATTGCCAGGACAACGCGATCAACTGGGTGGACTGGTCGGGGATCGACGAGGAGGGGCGCAGCCTCGCCGCCTTCACCCGCAAGCTGGTGGCGCTGCGGCAGAACTTCCCGGTGCTGCGCCGCGGCCGCTTCCTCACCGGCGCGATGAACGAGGCGCTGGCAGTGAAGGACGTCACCTGGCTGAAGCCTTCCGGCGAGGAGATGGACAACGGCCACTGGGACGACCCGGCGACCAGCTGCTTCGGCATGCTGCTCGACGGCCGCGCGCAGGCTACCGGCATCCGCCGCCCGGCTTCCGACGCCACGCTGCTGCTGGTGCTGAACGCGCAACATGAGAGGGTGGAGTTCGAGCTGCCGGAACCGCCGGCGGGCCAGCACTGGCTGCTGATGGTGGACACGCACCGCCCCGACATGGACGAGCCGGAGGAGTTCGGCTTCGGCCATCCCTATCCGGTGGCGGCGCGGACGCTGCTGCTGTTCCTGCTGCATCCGGAGCGGGGCGGCGGGGCGATCCTGGCGGCCGCTCGCACGGCGCTGCTGGCCGGCACGACTCCGCCGGCGATCCCGAAACCGGAACGTACTGCTCCTGATCCTCAACCGAATGTGCGCAGTCCGCGCACGCGGACGCGAGCACGATGATGGAGTTACAGCCCAGATAGTGGGGCATACGGCCGGGAGGAGCGCCATCGTCATGCAGGCACGACGCCAGAGCGCGCCGGAGGTGTTCCGGCTGGACATTACTGCGCCGCCGCAGCGTCCAGCCCGCGCCGAGCGGCGCCCGCGGCACGACGAACATCCGGCACGGACCGTGCTCGTCGTGGAGGACGAGACGCTGTCGGCGATGGCGATGGCCGAGACGCTGGAACAGTCCGGCTTCCACGTCAGCGGCATGGCGGGTAGCGAGACGGAAGCACTGCAGCTCGCCGCCGCCGCACCGCCAGCCTTTGCGGTGGTGGACATCAAGCTGGGCCATGGCGGTAACGGGCTGAATGTCGGCCGCGTGCTGACGCAGCGCGGCGTGACGGTGCTCTATGCCAGCGCCTACGGCCCCGGCTTCCGTCAGGAGATGGAGGACAGCGGCGGCCGCGCCTGCCTGCAGAAGCCCTTTGCCGTGGCGGACCTGCCCGGGGCGCTCGAGGCGCTGGAGCAGCTCGGCCGTGGGCAGGCGCCGCGCGCCTGGCCGCCCGGCTTCCACCTGTTCGTGGACTGATCGCCGATCACACCGGCACGGCGCCCGGCGGCTTCAGCGCGGTGAGCACGAAGGAGCTGCGCGTCTCCTTCACGCCCGGCATGCGCAGCAGCGCCTTCAGCGCGAACTCGGCATAGGCGTCGAAATCGGCGGCGACGACATGCAGCATGTAGTCCATGCCGCCGCTCATCGCCCAGGCGGCCAGCACCTCCTCGCGTGCGGCGATCGCCTTGTGGAAGGCCTCCGCGACCTCCTCGGCGTGGGAGGAGAGGCCGACCTGCACGAAGGCCTGGATCGGCAGGCCGACGCGTGCGGGATCCAGCACCGCGGCGTAGCGCGCGATCACGCCCGCCTCCTCCAGCCGGCGGATGCGGCGCTGGCAGGGGGTGGCGGAAAGGCCGACCTCCTCGGCCAGCGCGGTGACGGCGATGCGACCGTCGCGCTGCAGCACGCGCAGGATACGGCGATCGGCCGCATCCAGCTCGATGGTGGATTTCGCCTTCAGCATGCGGCTTCGTAGCGGATTCCTGCGGCTGCGCGCAAATTTTCCATGCAATCCGCCGCCTTCCGCTCCGCCGCATGGGCTATCCCTCGCCTCGAACGAGGAGGCGACGCATGGACATCCCGCCCGACCGCACGGCGCTGGCCGGCCAGATCACCGACGCAAACCCGATGGGCACCGATGGCTTCGAGTTCGTCGAGTTCACGGGGCCGGACATCGCCTGTCTCGAAGCGCTGTTCGGCAGGCTCGGCTTCACCGCGGTGGCGCGGCACCGCTCCAAGCAGGTGACGCTGTGGCGGCAAGGCGACGTCAACTTCATCCTCAACGCCGAACCCGACAGCTTCGCCCAAGCCTTCCAGCGCGTGCACGGCCCCTCCGCCTGCGCCATGGCATTCCGCGTCGCCGATGCGGCGCAGGCTTACGCCCGCGCCATCGCGCTGGGCGCGAAGCCCGTGACGGGCAAGGTCGGGCCGATGGAGCTGAACATCCCGGCGATCGAGGGCATCGGCGGCAGCCTGCTCTACTTCGTGGACCGCTACGGCACGAATGGCAGCATCTACGACGTGGATTTCCGCTGGACCGGCGAGCGCGACCCGAAGCCGGCGGGCAGCGGACTTACGGTGATCGACCACCTGACGCACAACGTCCATCGCGGACGGATGGATGTGTGGTGGCAGTTCTACGAGAAGCTCTTCAACTTCCGCGAGATCCGCTACTTCGATATCGAGGGCAAGCTGACCGGGCTGAAGTCCCGCGCGCTGACCTCGCCTTGTGGCCAGGTCCGCATCCCCATCAACGAGAGCAGCGACGACAAGAGCCAGATCGAGGAATACCTGCGCGCCTATGGTGGCGAGGGCATCCAGCACGTGGCGCTTGGCACCACCGACATTTTCGCGAGCGTGGAGGCGATGCGCGCCGGCGGCGTGCAGTTCATGGACACGCCCGACACCTACTACGAGCTGCTGCCGCAACGCATGCCGGACCTGGGCGCGGAGGAAGTGGCGCGGCTGGCGAAGAACCGGATCCTGACCGACGGCGCGCCGACGCCGGAGGGCGGGCGGCTGCTGCAGATCTTCACCGGCACGGTGATCGGCCCGATCTTCTTCGAGCTGATCCAGCGCAAGGGCGACCAGGGCTTCGGCGAGGGCAATTTCCGCGCCCTGTTCGAGAGCATCGAGCTCGACCAGATCCGCCGCGGCGTGCTGAAGCCGACGGCGGGATAGCGGCAGGGCCGAGGCACCGCAAGCGGCTCGGCCTTGAGCGACGTGCCGATATTCTGACCTGCGGCCGGCGTCATGCGGAGAGCATGCCTTCAGCATGACGCCGGCCGAGCGGCCGAACGGCCGCCGCCGCCAGTGCGGCGAAGCCGAGCCGCGGAGCGGCGCTGGCGTTTGAAGGCCGAAATGCACCAGCATTTCGGCACGCCGCTCTAACGCATCGTCGTTAGTCGCGCGCGTTCCCGGCGGGGTTCGGCACCTCGGCCGGGAAGCGCAAGCCGAAGCGCTGCACAATCCCCGTCACGCTCCGCATGTCCATTTCCAGGGCGTAGCGCTGGCAGAGGCCGGCGAAGTCCTCCGGCGCGATGCGCGTCACGCCGCCGCGCTCGACCACCTCGCGGAAGAATTCCTCGAAGCCGGCGGGCGAGATGATCTCAAGGATGCGCGCCGGCGCGTCGCCGGCGTTCCAGAAGGTGTGCCACTGGTTGCGTGGCTTGAAGACCAGGTCGCCCGGACCGGCGAACACCACCTGGTCCCCGAGCAGCGCACCCATGCGCCCCTCCAGCACGAAGCTGTACTCGTCCTCGCGCGCATGTCGGTGCATCGGCGCTGCGAGCGCACGCGGCGGCATCGGGTGCTCGACCAGGGCGAAGCGCTCACCGGCCTCGCTGCCGCCTATCATGAAGCGCACACCGATGGTGCCAAGGAATCCGGAGGCTCCGTCACCGGGCCCGAGAATCTTCGCGCCTGTATGGTCGCTCGCCTGCATGGCCGCACCCTTTGCTGCCCGCAACCGCTTGACGCATCGCCCCCGGCCGCCGGTTCCGTGGCGGCCGATCACGAGACGCGGCGCGGCGCGACCAGCGACGGGACCGTCAGCGGAACACCAGCACCGGAATCCGGCAGGCCTGCAGCAGCGCCGTGGTGGTGCTGCCGAGGATCATGGTGCGGATGCGGCCATGGCCATAGGCGCCCATCACCAGCAGGTCGATCCCCGCGGCGGCGACATGAGCGGCGATCGCCTGCTCGGTCTCGCCGTGCAGCACCGCGCGCACCGGTGCCCGGCCGGCGCGTTCGAGGATGCCGGAGGGAGTCTCCAGCAGCGTCGCGCCGGTGGCGCCGGGCGGCGCAACGGTGACCAGATGCACCTCCAGCCCATCAAGCGCCGGCGCGCGCGCTGCGAACTCCACGATCTTCAGCGCCGCCGGCCCGCCATCATAGGCGATGGCGCACCGCGTGATCGGCTTGAAGGCGCGGGAGGCGACGAGCACCGGGCGCGGGCTGGCGCGCAGCACGCGCTCGAGATTGGCGCCGAGATGGCCGACGGAGAAATCCGCCGCCTCGCCGCGCTTACCGACCACCAGCAGGTCGGCCTCCTCCTCGAACTCCACCACCGTGTCCACCAGCGCGCCGTGGCGCTGGGTGAGCGTCACCTCGGCCACGCCGGCGGCGCGCAGTCGTGCCTCGGCGGCTTCGAGGATCGCGCGGCCGCGCCGCAGCGCGAGGCGCCCGCGCGCCTCGTCGAGGGCGGCGAGCTCGCGCAGCAATTCCTCGGATTCGTCGAGGCCGAGCGTGCCGCTGCGGTCCACCGGCAGCGCGGCGCCAGCGCGGTCCAGCACGTGCAGCACGCGCACGCCCGCGCCCCCGAGCCGGGAAGAGGCCCAGGCAGCGTGGTCCAGGATGCTCTCCGCATAGATCGAGCCGTCGGTGCAGGCCAGGATGCGGGCCATTGCGTTGCCTCCCTCAATGCAGCGCGAGGTTCGCCTCGCGGCCCGGCTTGTCGTAGGTGGCGAGCCGGTCGACCAGCGTGGCACTCGCCGCGTTCATGCCGAGGATCTCGACCTCCGCGCCCTCGCGGCGGAACTTCAGCACGATGCGGTCGAGCGCCGCCACCGCCGTGAGGTCCCAGACATGCGCGCGGGTGACATCGATCACCACGCGCTCGATCGCCTCGCGCAGGTCGAAGGCCTCGCCGAAGGCCTCGGCCGATCCGAAGAACACCTGGCCCGTGACGCGGTAGGTTCGCGTGCGGCCATCGGCCGAGAGTTCCGAGTCCACCGTGAAGATGCGCGCCACCTTACGCGCGAAGAAGATGCCGGAGAGCAGCACGCCCACCAGCACGCCTTGCGCCAGGTCGTGCGTCACGACCGTGACGGCGACGGTTGCCAGCATCACCACGCTCGATTCCCTGGGGTGAACGCGCAGATCCGCCAGCGACTTCCAGGAGAAGGTGCCGATCGAGACCATGATCATCACCGCCACCAGCGCCGCCATCGGGATCTGCCGCACCAAGTCGGCCAGCACCAGGATCAGGAACAGCAGGAACAGACCGGCCCAGAGGGTGGAAAGCCGCCCGCGGCCGCCGGACTTCACGTTGATCACCGACTGGCCGATCATCGCGCAGCCAGCCATGCCGCCGAACAGGCCGGCGACGATGTTCGCCGCCCCCTGCCCCATGCTCTCGCGGTGCTTGCCGCTGTCGGTGTCGGTCAGCTCGTCCACGATCTGCGCCGTCATCAGCGATTCCAGCAGCCCGACCACCGCGAGTGTCAGCGAGACCGGCAGGATGATGCGCAGCGTCTCGAAGGTGAGCGGCACCTCGGGCAGCAGGAAGGCGGGCAGCTCGGCCGGCAGTTCGCCCATGTCGCCGACGGTGCGCACATCGAGGCCGAAGCCGATCGCGACGGCGGTCAGCAGCACGATCGCGACCAGGGGCGACGGCACCGCCGTCGTCACGCGCGGCAGCAGATAGATGATCGCCAGCCCGGCCGCGACCATGACGTAGGTGAACCAGGTGACGCCGATCAGCTCCGGCAGCTGCGCCATGAAGATGAGGATGGCCAGAGCATTGACGAAGCCGGTCATCACCGAGCGCGAGACGAAGCGCATGAGCACGCCGAGCTTCAGCAGGCCGGCCAGGATCTGCAGCACGCCGCAGAGCAGCGTCGCCGCCAGCAGGTACTGCAGCCCATGCTCCTTCACCAGCGTGACCATCACGAGCGCCATCGCGCCGGTGGCCGCCGAGATCATGCCCGGCCGGCCGCCCGCGAAGGCGATGATCACGGCGATGCAGAACGAGGCGTAGAGGCCGACCTTCGGATCCACGCCGGCAATGATGGAGAAGGCGATCGCCTCCGGGATCAGGGCGAGGGCGACGACGGTACCGGCCAGGATATCGGCGCGGACATTGCCGAACCACTCGGCGCGCAGCCGGGCGAAGGACATGACGAACTCCAGGAACAGCCCGACCGCCGCGGCAGCGGCCGCGATGGCGACGAGGTCATGGCAGGGAAGGCGCGGCACACGATGGCGTGCGGCGATGCGCGTCGGTCTGGCTGACGCCTGACAGGAGGCGCGTTACGGCGGCGCGAAGTTCATCTGCGAGCCTCTACCAGCATTATACTGCGCTGCACAACCCGAATACCGCGATGGCCGGCATGGCACGCGATTGTCGCTTCCCTCGCGCCGTCGCCTTGGCTGTGATGAGGCGATGAGCTCAAACCAGCATGGTGATCACCCTGGCGTGGATGTCGCGACACTGCATCGGCGCCTGCTTGCGGAACGCGATGCGCTGCGCGACGTGAGTACCGCCTCTGCGGAGAGCCGCGATCCGGTGGCGCTCGACCAGGCGAGCGTCGGGCGCCTGTCGCGGATGGATGCGATGAACCAGCAGGCGATGGCCATGGCGACCGAGCGCCGCCGTGCCGCCGCGCTGCAGCGCATCGAGGCGGCGCTGGCACGCGTCGAGGCGGGGGAATACGGCTGGTGCACGCAATGCGGCGAGCCGATCGCGCCGGCGCGGCTCGCGCTCGATCCCGCGGTCCCGACCTGCATCGCCTGCGCGGGGCAATCGAAGCGGTAGTGCGGTCCTGGCAGCGCGGCGCAGCTATGCCTTGTGGATCGGGTCCACCCAGGCAACGCCCTCGGGCTTCTCCACCGGCTCGATGTCGAGGTTGACGACCACCGCCTCGTTGTCGGAGCGCACCAGGACGCATTCCAGCGTCTCCTCGGTGCTCGCGTTGATCTCCTGGTGCGGGACGTAGGGCGGGACGTAGATGAAGTCGCCAGGGCCGGCCTCGGCGACGAATTCCAGCCTTTCGCCCCACCGCATGCGCGCGCGGCCGCGCAGCACATAGATCACGCTCTCCAGCGGGCCATGGTGGTGCGCACCGGTCTTGGCGTCTGGGTGGATGTGGACGGTGCCGGCCCAGATCTTCTGCGCACCGACGCGCGCGGCGTTGATCGCGGCGGCCCGGTTCATCCCGGGGGTCTGAGGAGTGTTGGTGTCGAGGCTCTCGCCGGGGATGACACGCACGCCTGTGTGCTTCCAGCCGTCCTCGGGCGTCGCCTGGGGGGTGTGGCCATCGTGCGGCATGGGGGGCTCCTGACTGCGGCACAGGTGATCAAACGCACAGGAGTTAGAGAAGATTTTGCCAGATGGCGCAATGTAGGCCGATATCTTTAGCAAATCATCCTAAACGACCGGCAACTTGTCGGTGTTTGTGCTCTGTTCGCCGGCCGCAGCGAGATGGCTTCAGCGGCGAACGTCGTCCAGCAGCGTCTGCTCCGCCGCCAGCCTCGCGCGGCGCGCGGCCTGCCGGCGCGTGGCCAGCAACGCATCCACTGCCGCCGCCGCCGCCCGCGCCTCCACGAGCACCACGCGCGCGGCCTCCACCTCGGCTTCGGTGCGTCGCACAACCTCACTTGCGCGCACGCGGGCGCGCCGCGCCGCGGGGAGCCAGGCCGCGTAGTCGGCGGGCACTGCCGCAGCCGCCTCGGCGAGCAGCGCCGCACCGGCCTTGCGCTCGATCGTCTCGGCGGCCTCGCGTGCGCCCTGCGCCGCGGCGAGGGTGCGCCGTGCCGTGTCGCGCTCCATGGCACGCAGCCGCGCGAGCACGAGCAGTGGGTCACGCCGCATCTGCCAGCGCCTCCGCCAGGGCGGCGAAGCTGTCGTCCAGCGCCGTCGCCTCCCCCCTGCCCTGCCGCAGCAGCGCTTCGATGCGCGGCGCGAGGCGCAGCGCCTGGTCCACCTCGGCATCGGTGCCGGCGCGGTAGGCGCCGAGCCGCACCAGCTCCGCCATCTCCTGCTGCAACGCGAGGATACGCCGCGCCCGTGTCACCAGAGCCGCCTGCCCCGGCTCCAGGCAGCCCGGCACGCTGCGCGAGAGGCTGCGCAGTACGTCCACCGCCGGGTAGCGGCCGCGCTCCGCGATCGCGCGGTCCAGCACGACATGGCCATCCAGGATGCCGCGCACGGCATCGGCCACCGGTTCGTCATGGTCGTCGCCCTCGACCAGCACGGTGGCGAGCAGCGTGATCGAGCCGGCGCAGCCCTCCGGCCCCGGCCCGGCGCGCTCCAGCAGCCGCGGCAGCTCAGCGAAGACGCTCGGCGGATGACCGCGCGTGGCTGGCGGCTCACCGGCGGCCAGGCCGATCTCGCGGCAGGCAAGGGCGAAGCGGGTCACGCTGTCGAGCAGCAGCAGCACGCGCTGGCCCTGGTCGCGGAACTGCTCGGCGACGGTCATCGCGGCGAAGGCGGCCTCGCGTCGCATCGGCGCCGCGGCGTCGGAGGTCGCGCAGACCACCACGCTGCGCGCCAGGCGCGTGGGGCCGAGGTCGTCCTCGATGAACTCGCGCAGCTCCCGCCCGCGCTCGCCGACCAGGCCGAGCACGGTCACGTCGAAACCCGGCGCGCCGGCCAGCATCGCCAGCAGGGTGGACTTGCCGATGCCCGAGGCGGCGAAGAGGCCGAGCCGCTGGCCCTCGCGGAGCGTGCAGAACAGGTCGAGCGCGCGCACGCCGAGCCCGATGCGCGGCCCGAGCCGCCCGCGGGTGCCGGGCGGCGGGGGATCTGCCAGTACCGGGCGCGGCCGCCCCCCACGGGGTAGCGCCGGGCCGCCATCGAGGGGCACGCCGAGCGGATCCACCACTCGGCCGAGCCAGCCTGGCGCGACATCGAGGCAGGCCGGTCCGACCAATCGTGCCGATTGGCCGGGCCGGGCGCGGGCCTCGCGGGAGAAGGCCAGGGCGTGGACCTTGCCCGGAGCGATGCCGACCACCTCGGCCAGCAGCGCCTGGCCGCCCGCATCCACGGCCAGGCGGTCGCCGATGGCGGGGCCAGGGCGGAATCCGTCGAATTCCAAGGCAAGCGGGCCGGCGGCGCGCAGGCGACCGACCGATTCGGATGCCTCTAGATGCGCGAGCAGCGTCCTCGCCAGCGACGCACGCTCATGAAAATTCGATATGGTCTCTTTTTGCAATACGCTCTCCTTTTTTGCACATCCCGCGGCAAACATTAGCATTTTTTCGTGAGATTACCCTTCCATTCTCAACCAGGGGTGATATCACTACACGCATGGGATGTGGGAGTACCCCTAATGCGTGTCCTTTTGGTTGAAGACGACACGATTGTCGCTCGCGGCGTGTCTCTCGCGCTCAAGGCAGCCTCGATGATCGTCGATATTTCCGACACTGGTGAGGAGGCGCTGGAGCTCGCGCGCCTTTATGATTACGACATCATCGTCCTCGACCTCATGCTGCCCGACATGGAAGGCTATGAGGTGGTCCGCCGGCTGCGTGCCGCGCGAATCGAGACGCCGGTGCTGATCCTCTCCGGCCTCACCCGCCCGCAGGCCAAGGTGCGCGGCTTCGGGATGGGCGCCGACGACTACATCACCAAGCCCTTCGACCAGCAGGAGCTGGTGGCGCGCATCCAGGCAATCGTCCGCCGCGCCAAGGGCTTCAGCCAGCCCACCCTCACCGTCGGGCCGCTGACCCTGAACCTCGGCTCGCGCGAGGTGCTGGTGGAGGGGCGCAACGTCCACCTGACCGGCAAGGAATACGCCGTGCTGGAGTTGCTGACGCTGCGCAAGGGCGTGGTGCTGACCAAGGAGGCCTTCCTGAACCACCTCTACGGCGGCATGGACGAGCCCGAGGTGAAGATCATCGACGTCTTCATCTGCAAACTGCGGAAGAAGCTGGCCCATGCCGGCGCTTCCGACCTGATCGGCACCGTCTGGGGCCGCGGCTACGTGCTGCGCGATCCCAGCAGCGGCGCCCGCATCAATCTGGCGTCGGAAGCCCCCCAGGCCGCCGTGGCCTGACCGATCTGCAGCAGCGTGGTCCGCATCCGTGGAACACGCTGCCGCCTGACCTGGAGCGGCTGATCCACCATCCAGGCGGTTTCGCCTAGGTGGATCGGGCGCTCCCCAGCGCCCGGCCCGCCGCCCCGGCAACGGGACGCGGCGCTGGCCTGAGGCCCGCCCTTCCCCGGAAGCGCAGGGCCTCACGCAGCGGCGCGCCGCGCCGCAAGCCCATAGACCCCGCGCTCGCCCGGCACGGGCACCAGGTGATCGGTCAGCCCGATCACCGTCTCCGCCGCGCCGAGATACAACACACCATCCGGCGCGAGCTGCCGTGCCAGCATCTCCAGCACCCGCGTCTTGGTGGGCGCGTCGAAGTAGATCAGCACGTTGCGGCAGAAGATCACTTCGAAGCGGCCCAGCGCGCCGCAATCCGCCAGCAGGTTGCGCTCCTCGAAGCGCACCATCCCGCGCAACTCCGGCCGCACCCGCCAGCGCGCGCCCTCCTGCACGAAGCTGGTCATCAGCGCCCGGATCGGCAGGCCGCGCTGCACCTCGAACTGGCTGAACGCGCCTTCCCGCGCGCGCGCCACCACCTCGCCCGAGATGTCGGTGCCGAGGATCTCCAGACGCTGCGCCGCGGCGGGGCCCAGCACCTCGGTCGCCAGCATCGCGACGGAATAGGCCTCCTGCCCGGTCGAGCAGGCGGCCGACCAGATGCGCAGCCGCTCCCCCGCCGCCTTGCGTGACAGCAGCTTCGGGAGTGCGCCACGCAGATGCTCGAACGGCCGGCCATCGCGGAAGAAGCTGGATTCGTGGGTGGTCAGCGCCTCCACCACTGCGCGTTCCAACGCCTCCCCCGGCAGCGAGCGGAGACGTTCCGCCAGCGCTCCCAGCGACGCCAGCTTGAAGCGCGCCAGCACCGGGCCGAGCCGCGTCTCAAGCAGGTAACCCTTGTCCTCGGTCAAGACGATCCCGGCGCGCCGGCGCACCAGGCCGGCCACTTCCACGAAGCCCGGCTGCATCAAACCCCTCCCGGCGTGCACGCGGCGAGCAGCCGCGCCGCGATCTCATCCGGCGGCACCAGCGCCGAAGCCAAGCCGGCACGCGCCACCGCGCCCGGCATGCCCCAGACCACCGAGCTCGCCTCGTCCTGCGCCAGCACCGCGCCGCCGGCCCGCGCCAGCGCACGGCAGCCTTCCAGGCCGTCCTGTCCCATCCCCGTCAGGATCGCCACCGCGACCCTTCCGCCACAGGCGGCCACCAGGCTGCGCAGCAGCGGGTCCACCGCCGGGCGGCAGTAGTTCTCCGGCGGGCCGGCCGAGAGCTGCGCCACGAGGCCGGTGGCGGACTCCCGCACCAGCAGGTGGCGGTCGCCCGGCGCCAGGTAGAGCCGACCTGGCCGCAATTCCTCGTTGTCCTTCGCCTCGGCGCAAGGCAGCCGGCCGAGCCGGTTGAGGTGGTCCGCGAGCAGGGCGGTGAAGCCCGCCGGCATGTGCTGCACCACCAGCACCGGCACTGGCGGCGGGCGCGTCAGGGCGGCGACCAGCACGGCCAGCGCCTGCGGCCCGCCGGTGGAACTGCCGATCGCGATCGCCCGTGGCGCCGCGATCCGGCCCGGCCGCGCGGCCACCATGGCCGGGCGCGGCAGCGCGGCGGGCCTTGCCGCTGGCTTGCGTCGCATCCGGGCCCAGCCGGTGACCTTGGCGCGCAACTCCTCGCCGAACCGCGGATCGGCCATGCCGCCCTGCGCGGCCGAGGGCTTGGGCACGTAATCCACCGCGCCGGCGCGCAGCGCCGCCATGGTCGCCGCGGCGCCGCGCTGGCTGAGCGCGCTTGCCACGATGACCGCGCTGCCCGGAGCGGCACGCAGGATCAGCGGCAGCGCCGTCAGCCCGTCCATCACCGGCATCTCGAGGTCGAGCAGCACCACCTCCGGCCGCTCGGGAGCCAACATGGCAGACAGCGCCGAGACAGCCTGCTGGCCATCCGCCGCCTGCGCCACCACGCGGATCCCGCCATCGCGCGCCAGCAGCCGTGCCAGCGCGCCGCGCGCCACCGCGCTGTCGTCACACAGCATCACGCGAATGGCGTCCGCCTGCGCCGCCGGGCTTGCCGCCGCCAATGCGCCGCTCACGCGGCGTCCCTGAGGAGGCCGAGTTGCGCCAGCTTGCCGCCGATGATCTCGGCGTCGAACGGCTTCATCACGTATTCCTGCGCACCGGCCTCCAGCGCCTGCAGGATGCGCTCCTGCGTGTTCTCGGTGGTGCAGAGCATCACCAGCGGCCGCTCCATCCCGTGCTCGGCGCGCGCCGCCTGCAGGAACTGCAGGCCGTCCATCACCGGCATGTTCCAGTCGAGCAGCACCAGGTCCGGCATGGCTTCCCGCACGGCAACCAGCGCCTGCGCGCCATCCTCCGCCTCCCGCACCGCGAAGCCGAAGCCTTCCAGCACGCGGCGTGCCGCCTTGCGGACCACGCGGCTGTCATCGACGACGAGGCAGTTCACCTCCCGCCCCCGATCGCCAGCAGGCGTTCCACATCCAGCAGGATCAGCAATTGCCCGTCGCGCCGATGCACCCCGCGCGAGACCTCACGCCACACCGGATCGAGCGTCGGCGGGTTGGCGGCGCGGTCATCGGGCGAGAGGGGCACGACTTCGCCGACTGCGTCGGCAAGCATCGCATAGAGCTCGCCACCATGCTCGACGACGACGCTCATCGGCTTGGCGCCCTCCGGCCGTGCCGCCAGGCCAAGCCGGCGGCGCAGATCCACCGCCGTCACGATGCGGCCGCGCAGGTTCATCGCGCCCTCGATCTCCGGCGGCGCCAGTGGGATCGGGGTGATGGTCTGCGTGCCGAGCACGTCCCGCACGACGAGCACCGGCACGCCGCAGGACTGCCCCCCGACGGTGAGCGTCAGCACCAGGTCGGCTTCCGCGACCGCGTGCTGGATGGTCTGGTTGCGCATGGCGCGTGCCCTTTCCCTTCAGCTTTCGACCGGCACCGCCAGGCAGGCGCGGAGCGACTGCACCAGTGCCTCGCGGTCGTATTTCGCGACGAAGTCGGTGAAGCCCGCCGCGCGCGCCTCGCCCAGCGCCGGCGCATCGGTGCGGCCGGACAGCGCGACCATCGGCAGCTCCGCCCAGGGGCCGCCGTCGCGCACCGCGCGCGCGAAGGCGAAGCCGTCCATGCCCGGCATCTCGATGTCGGAGACGATGGCGTCGAACATCGCGCCGCGCTCGCGCAGCGAAAGCGCCTCGGAAGGCTGGGCGACCGCCACCACCTCGTAGCCCTCGGCCGAGAGCGTCGGCACCACCAGCTCGCGAAAGAACGAGCTGTCCTCCACCACCAGCAGCCGCTTCGCCGCCTCCGGCCCGGAGCCCGGGCGGAACCAGTCGCCGCCGGACTGGCGCAGCCACCATGCGGTGTCGATCACGTCGGTCACCTTGCCGGCGACCACCGCGGTGCCGAGGAAGCCGGGGCGGTCGGCCGCGGACTTCACCTCGAGCCGCTCCTCCACCACGTCGAGGATGGCGTCCACCATCAGGCCCAGGCTGCGCTCACGCTCGCTGAACACCAGCACGGTCTGGCGGCCGCGCTCCTCCGCCTCCGGCGAGACGCCATGGCCGCCCATCGGCACCAGCGGCATGAGCTGGCCGCGGTACTGCACCACCGGCACGCCGCCGGAATACTCGATCTTCTCCACCGGCAGATCGTCGAGCCGCGCGACCAGGCCGAGCGGCACCGCCTTCGGCGTGCCGTCGCCGGCACGGAACAGCAGCAGCGCCGTCTTCTCGGAGGACCGGAAGCCGCCGCCGCCCGCCTCCGCGCCGCGCGTGCCGGCGGCCTCGGCCGTCACGCCGGTGGCGCGCGCGATCCCGTTCGGATCGAGGATCATGATAACGCTGCCATCGCCGAGGATGGTGTTGCCGGAAAACACGCCGATGTGCCGCAGGATCGGCGGCACCGGCTTGACCACGATCTCCTCCGTGTCGTGGACGCGATCCACGATGATGCCGAACAGCGAGGCGCCGACCTGGGTGACGACGACGAAGCCGATGTCGTTCTCCGGCCGTGCGTCGCCGGACTCCTCCTCGAGCCCCAGCACCTTCGCCAGCCCGACCAGCGGCAGCAGGCGGTCGCGCAGGCGCAGCACCGCGGCATCCTTGATTCTCTCCACCTGCGCGCCTGAGGCGCCGCCGACGCGCACCAGCTCCAGCACGCCGATCTGCGGGATCGCGAAGCGCTCGCCCGAGACCTCCACCACCAGCGCGGAGACGATGGCGAGCGTCAGCGGGATCTTGATGGTGAAGCCGGTGCCGCGACCGGCGGTGGAGGAGACGTCGATGGTGCCGCCGATCCGCTCGACATTGGTCTTCACCACATCCATGCCCACGCCGCGCCCGGAGACGGCGGTGACGGCGGCGGCGGTGGAGAAGCCGGCGCGGAAGATGAAGCGGTGGATCTCGCGGTCCGACATGCCGGCGATCTCAGCCTCGGTGGCAAGCCCCTGGGCCAGCGCCTTCTCGCGGATGCGCGCGGTGTTCAGCCCCTTCCCGTCATCGGCGATCTCGATGAGGATATGGCCGCCTTCGTGATAGGCGTTGAGCGTGATGCGGCCGGTCTCCGGCTTGCCCGCCTTGCGCCGTTCCTCGGTGGATTCCAGTCCATGGTCGGCGCTGTTGCGCACCATGTGCGTCAGCGGGTCCTTGATCAGCTCCAGGACCTGGCGGTCGAGTTCGGTCTCGGCGCCGCGCATGTCGAGCTCGATCTTCTTGCCGACTTCACGGGCCAGGTCGCGCACCAGCCGCGGCAGCTTCGCCCAGGCATTGCCGATCGGTTGCATGCGCGTCTTCATCACCCCGTCCTGCAGGTCGGAGGTGATGTGGCTGAGGCGCTGCAGCGGCACCGAGAAGGCCTGGTCGCCGCGGGCGCGCGCCACCTGCATCAGCTGGTTGCGGGTCAGCACCAACTCGCTGACCAGCATCATCAGATCCTCGAGCACGTCCACCGCGACACGGATGCTCTGCGGCGGCGCGGCGCCGGCGCCCTCCTGCGGGGCAGCCTCGGCGACCGTGGGTTCGGCGGGAACCGGCTCGGCGGCCATTGCCGCAGCGGCGGGCGGCTCGGCGGCAAGTTCCGGCGCAGGTCGTGCGCCGAGCGGCTGCGGCGGCACGCCATCCGCCGCGGCGTCCAGCGCCGCGATCAGCGCGCGGTCGTCGCCCGCGGGCTCCGCCCCGCCCTGCTCGATGCCGGTGACGATCCCCTTGATGCAATCCAGCGCCTGGAGCACCAGGGTGATGCCGTCCGGCGTGACCTTCAGCGCGCCGTCGCGATAGCGGCCGAGCACGTTCTCCGCCGCATGTGCCACCGCCTCCAGCCGCGACAGGCCGAGAAAGCCGCAGGTGCCCTTGATGGTGTGGACCGCCCGGAAGATCTCGGACAGCGTTGGCTTGTCGTCCGGCACCTTCTCAAGCCGCACCAACGCCACGTCGAGCGCCGCGAGGCCCTCGTGAGTCTCGGTCAGGAAGTCCGCGATCAGGTCGTCCATGGTCGCTCCGGCGGCAGATGCAGGCCCCCGAATACGACAAGGCCTTTGAAGAAGCGGTGAACGTGCGCCGCCCGTTCAGTGATGAGCGTGGACCACCGCGTGCTCCCGCCCGCGGGCGATCAGCAAGCGGCTGACCGGAAATGCCGCGACCGCCGCGACCGCAAGCGCAAAGCCGGACAGGACCGCCGCGCCACCGCCGGCGCGATCGTCGGGCCGGACGCCCAGCCGAGCGCCGTGCCGATCACCAGGGTCGCCGACCAGGCGATGCGGCTCAGCGCCGGCCCGGCATGATGGGGGTGGTCGGAGATGGCCGCAGCCTCGATCCGCGAGCGGGGCAGCGCGCCCCGGCCGGATCACGGCCTCAACTCTCCCAAAGTGGGAGGATCAAACCCGCCCGCCTCACGGCTGCGCGAGTCCTGCCGCGCCTGGACCCGAGTTGCCCGGACTGTGTCCGCGCAACTCGGGTCCAGCCCTTTCGAGCCGGCGATTCACGCCCTGGGGTGCCCGCCTGCGGCGTGCACAGCCGGGGCGATCGCGGGCTAATGCCCCCCGCCGAGATAGGCGTCGCGGATCTCCGGCCGCGCCAGCAGCTCCGCCCCGGTGCCGCTCATGGTGATGCGGCCGGTGACGAGGACGTAGCCGCGGTGGGCCAGCCGGAGCGCCTGGTTGGCGTTCTGCTCGACCAGCAGCACGGTCAGCCCCTCGGCCTCGTTCAGCGCACGGATGGCGGCGAAGATCTGCCGCACGATCAGCGGCGCCAGGCCGAGCGAGGGTTCGTCCAGCAGCAGCAGCCGCGGCTTCGACATCAGCGCGCGGCCGATCGCCAGCATCTGCTGCTCGCCCCCCGAGAGCGTGCCGCCACGCTGCGCCTGGCGCTCCTTCAGGCGGGGGAACAGCGTGAACACCTTCTCCAGCTCCGCCCCCGGCTCGTGGCCCTGCGCCTGCGCGCCCATCAGCAGGTTCTCGAGCACGCTCATCCGCGGGAAGATGCGCCGCCCCTCCGGCGACTGCGCGACGCCCATGCGCATGATCTCATGCGTCGGGCGCAGGGAGATGTCCTGCCCGTCCAGGACCACACGCCCTGCCCGCGCGCGCGGATCGCCGCAGAGCGTCATCAGCAGCGTGGACTTGCCGGCACCGTTGGCGCCGATCAGCGTCACGATCTCGCCGCGGTCCACATGCAGCGAGACGCCCTTCAGCGCCTCCACCGCGCCATAGGCGGCGACGAGGCTGGTGACCTCCAGCATGGCAGAGGTCATGCCTCCTCCTCCTCGCCGAGATAGGCGGCGATCACGGTGCGGTCGTTGCGCACTTCCTCCGGCGTGCCGTCGGCGATCTTCTTGCCGTGGTCAAGCACCACGACATGGTCGGAGATGCCCATCACGATGCCCATGTCATGCTCGATCAGCAGCACGGACGTCCTGGGCTCGCCTTCCGCCGCGGTGCCGTCCCGGATCGCCACCAGCAGCCGCGCCAGCTCCTCCGATTCGCGCGGGTTGAGGCCGGCGGCGGGCTCGTCGAGGCAGAGCAGCGCCGGGCCGGTGCACATGGCGCGCGCGATCTCGAGCCGCCGCTGCGCGCCGTAGGGCAGCGCGCCGGCGGGGTCGTCGGCGCGCTCGACAAGGTTGGTGGCCCGCAGCCAGGCAACCGCGCGCGCCACCGCGAGCGCCTCCGCCTTCCGGTAGCCGCCCAGCCCGAGCAGCGCGCCGATGCCGAGGCCGGTGGCGGCGTTCAGCGGTACGTGCTGCGCGACCAGCAGATTCTCGAGCGCGGTCATGCCGGGGAACAGGCGGATGTTCTGGAAGGTGCGCGCCACGCCGGCGCGCGCGATGTTGTGGTCCTTCAGCCGCTGCAACTCCGCGGTGGTGCCGTCCCTGCGCAGCAGGCGAAGCCGGCCGTCGCTCGGGCGGTAGAAGCCGGTGATGCAGTTGAACACCGTGGTCTTGCCGGCGCCGTTCGGGCCGATCAGCGCCGTGATGTCGCCGCGCCGCGCGGTGAAGGAGACGGCGTCCACGGCGAGCAGGCCGCCGAAGCGCATCGTCAGCGCGTCCACTTCGAGGATCGGGGCGGCGTCGCGCATGGCGGGGGTGGCGTTCATCCGCGCCCCTCGCTGACATGCTCCGCCGCGACCACGCGGCGCTGGCCGAGCGCGATGGTCGGCGTGCGGGTGCCCACCAGGCCGCGCGGGCGCAGCACCATGATCACCACCATCGCGGCGCCGAACACCAGCATCCGCCATTCCTCAAGGTCGCGGAACAGCTCGAAGCCGCCGATCATCACCATGGCGGCGACCGCCACGCCGATCTGGCTGCCCATGCCGCCGAGCACGACGATGGCCAGGATGATCGCGCTCTCGATGAAGGTGAAGCTTTCCGGGCTGATGAAGCCCTGCCGTGTCGCGAAGAAGGCGCCGGCGAACCCGCCGAACATCGCGCCCAGCGCGAAGGCGGTCAGCTTGGTGTTGCGCACGTTGATGCCGAGCGCGCGGCAGGCGATCTCGTCCTCGCGCAGCGCCTCCCAGGCGCGGCCGATGGGCTGGCGGCGGATGCGCACGCTCACCCAGTTCGTCAGCAGCGCGAGGGCGAAGATCAGGTAGTAGAGGAAGATCACCCGGTGCACCGGGTTGGGCTCCAGGCCGAAGAAGTGGGCGAAGGTGCCGGGCTCGCCGGACATGTCGAAGGGCAGCCCGAAGAAGGAGGGGCGCGGGATACCGCCGATGCCGTTCGGGCCGCCCGTCAGCTCCACCCAGTTCAGCAGCACGATGCGGATGATCTCGCCGAATGCCAGCGTGACGATCGCAAGGTAGTCGCCGCGAAGCCGCAGCACCGGAAAGCCGAGCAGCACACCCCAGAAGGCCGCGAGAATGCCGGCCAGCGGCAGGCAGAGCCAGAAGGAGAAGCCGAAATACTGCGCCAGCAGCGCATAGGAATAGGCGCCGACCGCATAGAAGGCGACGTAGCCGAGGTCGAGCAGGCCGGCGAGGCCGACCACGATGTTGAGCCCCCAGCCGAGCATCACATAGGTCAGCACCAGGATACCGAGGTCGAGCTCGTAACGCCCGATACCCGGAACGAAGGGCAGCAACAGCGCGGCGGCGAGCAGCGCGGGCGCGAAGACACCGGCGAGCCACCGCGTCAGCGCCGCCTGCCGCGGCGAGGGGGCGAGGCTGTGCGGCCGGAGCCCCCAGAGCGTGACCACCAGCCGGCCGAGAAACACCAGCCCGCAGAGGATTGCCACATCACCCCAGCGCTGGCGCAGGAACAGCTCGCCGCTCGGCGCCACGTCGGTGCGCAGCCCGACCATCACGCAGAACAGGCCGAAGGCGACAGCGGTGGCGATCGCCGCGTCGCGCAGCGCGGCGGTGAGGCGCGTCATACCTTCTCCACCTCCTGCCGGCCGAGCAGGCCGGTGGGCATGAAGATCAGCACCAGCGCCAGGATGGAGAATGCCGCGACATCCTTGTACTGCACGCTGAAATACGCCGACCAGAAGGTCTCGATCAGCCCGATCAGCAACCCGCCCAGCACCGCGCCAGGCAGGCTGCCGATGCCGCCCAGCACGGCGGCGGTGAACGCCTTCACCCCCGCGAGGAAGCCGATGTAGAAATCGATCACGCCATAGCGCAGCAGGTAGAGCGTGCCCGCCACCGCGGCGAGCGAGGCGCCGATCACGAAGGTCAGGCTGATCGTGCGGTCGGTGTCGATGCCCAGCAGCGAGGCCATGCGCCGGTCCTGCTCGCAGGCGCGCATGGCGCGGCCGAGCGATGTCTTCGTCACCAGCCAGGTGAACACCGCCAGCACCGTCAGCGTGGTGACCACGATCAGGATCTGCATGGTGGAGAGCTGCACGACGAAGGTGCCCTCCCGCATCACCTCGAATCCGCCGCTCACCAGCGGCTCCATCGGCTTGACCCGCGCACCCTGGCTGATCTGCACGTAGTTCTGCAGCACGATGGACATGCCGATCGCGCTGATCAGCGGCGCCAGGCGGAAGGAGCCGCGCAGCGGCCGGTAGGCCACGCGCTCCACCGTCCAGCCATAAAGCGCGGTGAAGGCCATGGAGATGGCCAGCACCAGCAGCAGCGCCGCCGGACCTTCCATGAACCCGCCGGAGATCAGCATGACGATGGAGATCAGCGCGACGAAGGCGCCGATCATGAAGATGTCGCCATGGGCGAAGTTGATCATGCCGATGATGCCGTAGACCATGGTGTAGCCCACCGCGATCAGGCCGTAGATCATGCCGAGGCTGATGCCGTTGATCAGCTGCTGCAGCGCATAGGCCAAGCGCCGTTCTCCCATTCCGCGAGCCGTCCCGGTCCTGACGGTCGGGCAATGGGAGCGGATGCGCAAGAGTGGCGGAGGCCTGGGGCGGCTAGGACGACCCGCCCCCGCGGCGGAACGGGCGTGCGCCGGCCTTCGTCGCATGATGCGGCACGCGTTCGCCGCTGCCGGGAAGCCGGCCCTGGTGGTAGTGCTTCTGCCACTTGGCGTCCTGCTCGCTGCTGCCGGGGGTGCGCAGCGCACTGGTGAAGTCGCTGCGGCCCTGGCTCCAGGCGCGGTGCTCGCGCTCGAGCGCCGGATTCTCGGCCAGCTTGCGGATCTCCGGCTCGACCGCGGCGACCGGTCCGCGCGGCAGCGGGAAGAAGAAGCAGAACGGCTCGCCCGGCTCGAATCGGATGACGTGGTTCGGGCGGGTGAAGCGCCAGTTCATGGTGAAGGTCATCGGCGCCCAGTCGGTCTCGACGATGCCGGTCAGCGGCGCGATGCCGTCCTTCGGCGCATTGGGCGGGCCGCCCACCCAGAGGCTGACCCCCGGGTCCGTGCGGATCAGCGTATGGAGGTGGAAGGTGAGGACACCGGCGCCAAAATGGCTCACCGGCACGGTGGCGCCGGGCCGGTTGACGCGCATGACGATGTCCTGCGGCCGTTGCCCGCCGCTCCAGAAGGCCTCCACGTCACAGTCGGCCAGCACCTCCCAGCCATGGCCGTTGGCGATGGTCAACGGCAGGCAGCGATAGGCGAAGGCGTCCGGGCTTTCATCCATCCAGCGGCGCCGGGTGTCGCCGGGCCGGATCTCGGGGAAGGCGCCGCCAAGATCGTAGGCGATAAGGCTCGGCTTGGCTGGTGCGTCGTTCATCGGCGGGCGTCCTCTCGGGCCGGGCGATCCGCCGCCCGGCCCCGCCCTTCAGCGTAGCGCAGCCGGGCCATATCTGGCCCGGCCCGGCATTCACGCACGGTGTTCAGGAGAAGATATCGTTGTACTGCACCGTGATGTCGATCAGGTTGCCGTCCACGTCGCCTTGTGGAGGCGGCGGCGTGATCGGCGGCGCGCCGGCCGGGACATCATCCGGATCGGTGCCGTTCGTGTTGCCCTGGACCGCGAAGAACTCGGTTGCATCACTGCCACCCTTGATCGCCACGCCCAGCAGGTTCGCCAGTGTGAAGTCGGGATCGATGGTGGTCTGCAGGTGGGTTAGGACCTCATCGAGCCAAGTGTCGAGGTCGTCATCGGCAGCCTCGGCGACGCCGTCCACCTTCACCAGGACGAAGCCATCGCCGCCCGGTGCCGGCGTATCGTCCAGCGCCGCCCCGACCGCGTCGTCGAAGTAGAGGACGACATTGGAGATGTTCGCCGGCCACTCGGGGAAGTAGTCGGTTTCCGGCGGCGGCGGTGGTGGCGGGGGAGGCGGCGGAGGGGGTGGAGGCGGCGGTGGAGGAGGCGGTGGAGGCGGTGGAGGCGGTGGCGGTGGAGGCGGTGGCGGCGGAGGAGGCGGAGGAGGCGGAGGAGGCGGCGGCGTGTAGTCGGTCGGCTCTATCGCCGCCAGGGAGAAGGAACTCGCCTCCGAATATCCGACCTCGGCATAGGCGTCCGTGTACGCCTCGGCCGTCGTCTCGAAGCTGTAGTAGCCCGCATCGGCCGTCGCATCGGCGCCGGCGTCGGCCGACCAGCCCTCCACATCGAGATACACATTGATGTCGGTGTAGAAGTCCTTGTCAGCGTCGGCTTCGACGTCGAAATCTATCTCATAAGAGTAGGATTCGGTCACGGCAATGCCCTCCGTGCTCAGCCGGTGGGATTCCCGGCAGGCGGCAGGCTATGGATCGCCGCCACCGGCATCAAAGGAGCAGAAGGTGAAGCACCCAAGCGGCTAGGACCGAAGCGTGGCCGGAAAGAACGCCGCGCGCCGCTCCTCCGTACGCCACCAAAGTAGTAGCATCAGTGGAGCTGGGCGCAGGCCTTGGACCACCACCGGAAGGGGAATGGTGTGCGGGGTGGGCCCGAGCCGCCAAGGCTGCGATCTGAGCGCCGGATAGCGACCGCGCGCCTGACGGCCCCGCCATCCGCGGCCAAATGGAACCTGCCACCAACCTCCCCCTCCTGCATTGGCGAGTCGAGCGGGTGCAGGGTGGTCAGCACGACCGGCAGCATGTCCTGCACGGACCGGTGCGGCCACCGGAAGGGGCGGCGCCCGGCAGCCGGGCCACGCCCTGCTCGGCCGGAGCGCCGACCCAGGCCGAGGCAGCAAAGCCCGGTCGGCGGCGCGGGCCGTGCGCTTGGACGTGCCGCTCGGCGCAGCGTTTCGAAGCCGTTGCCTCGCGCAGCGCTCCCTGGTCCCGCAGGCGGCCGAACTCAGGGTATCCCGAGCAGGCCTATCAAGCCGAGGGACAGGCAGAGGAGGACTACGAGCGACAGCATCGTCGCCATCGCCACGCGTGCGCCGCTCCGGGCAACAGCACGTATGTCGACGCCCAGGCCGAGTGCGGCCATGGCCAATGCCGTGAGAAGCCCGGCCGTGAGGCGCAGCGGATCGAGCATCCAATCCGGAACCAGCCCGATCGAGCGCATCGTGGCAAGGGCCAGGAAGCCGGCGACGAACCATGGGACGTAGCGCCCGACTTCCCACCTGGGCGCGGCGTGCCCTCCGCCAGCGGAACTCGCCCGACGTCGCAGCAAGAGCGAGAGTATCAGCACCACCGGCCCCAGCATCACGACGCGCAGGAGCTTCACGAGGGTGCCGGCCTGCATGCTTGGCCCGCCAAGCGGCGCCGTCGCTGCCAGGACCTGCGGCACTGCATAGACGGTCAGCCCCGCCAAGGTCCCGTATTGCGTCGCCGACAGGCCGAGGGCCGGAGCGAGCGCGGGCAGCGCCAGCACGACAGCGACGCCGAGCACGGCAGTGAAGGCGATGGCGGAGGCAATCTCTCGCGGGCCGGCTCCGACCACCGGCGCGACGGCCACGATCGCCGAGTTGCCGCAGATCGCGTTGCCGCAGGCGACCAGCACAGCCACGCGGCGTTCCAACCCGATGGCCCGACCGATGACGTAGCTGAGCAGCAGCGCGAGCACGACCACGCTCACCACCCCGAGAAGCAGGCCAGGCCCGGCCGCCGCGACGGCGCGAAGGTCAAGCGAAGCACCGAGCAGCACGATCGCCACCTCCAGCAGCGGCCCCGCCGCGAAGCGAATACCGGGCCGCCAAGGCTCCGTCGGGTCCCACAATGTCCTGAGCGCCGCCCCCAGCAGGATCGCGAGCACCAGCACTTCGACATAGGCCTGGCCTACCGCCCATTCCTCTACCGCCTGCGCAGCGCGCGCCGCGGCCGCGACGGCGGCGCAGAGCCCCAGGCCGAGCGCGAGTCGTCGCATCAGACCGAACACGACGGGGCCCGCGCCGCGCTTGCTTCGCGCAACGGGGGGCCCTGTCGGCGCAGTGCCGGCAGGCGGCCGTCGCCATCGACGAGCCTGCTGCGGAGGCGCCCTCGCGAAGACGCGCTCAAGCGGGATCCGCCAAGACGAAGGGCCGGGATCAACATGCTGCCACTGCTCGGTTCTGCTAACGCAGGAGAAAGGCGCCGTTGCAGCCGGGGTTGCCCCTGTCCGGCTATTTCGGCGCCGGTGCCGCAACGCAGGGCCAGGCTGCTGTGAAGCAAGAGAGTGAAGCGAAGCCGCTTCAGCCCGAGGCTGGTTGCGTGGCGTCCTCCGTGGATCGGCCGGCGACGTCTTCGCCGAGCGGCGTCAGCCGGTAGGTGCCGCGTTCCACGCGCTCGAACCATCCATAGACATTGCGGAGCAGGATGCGCCCCGCATCCGGCACGAGATGCGCCAGATCGCGGGTGCGAAGAGGGCCGGCCCGCAGCGCCATCGCGCAACGCAAGGCTGCCTGGCGGTAGGCCGTCATGATCGGTCGCCGGTTTCCGCCACCCGGTGTCGGGTCGCCGCGCCGAAGCACATGCTCGCGCAGCAGCAGACTACGACGCTTTGCGTTCGCCCGCGGCCGGTACGGCGAGGGCTCCGCCAGGACTTCGACCGAGCCGGTGGAGGGGACCACGGCGAGGAGACCGAAGCCCAACATGCGGCAGAGCTTGTGGGCTCGGCGGTCGCGATCGCGCCCCCGGCGGGTTGCCGGCACGGCGAGCCAGACCTCATCGCAGCTGGCGGCGCGGTCCACGCCCTGCAGCACAAGCTCAAGCGTCAGGCCGGCCTTCATTTCCGCAATGATCAGGAAAGGTGTCTCGCCCGCGCGGACCGCGACGACGTCGCAACCCAGCACCTCGCCTTTGGCTTCGAAGCCCAGGCGTTCGAGATGGGCCTTCACTGCGGCATAGAGCGAGGCCTCCCGGATACGGCGGCTCATCGCGGCATGTTCCCCTGATGGTGTCGGCCCTGCGGCATGCGCTTGGAACCTCCGCAGCCGCCGCCTCACGCCGGCGACAAGCGAGAGCGGACCTGCCGTGGCGTCAAGCCCGGGCCGTTCCTCAGCACGCAGCGGACCACGGGCGGTGGTGAGCCCGACCGGGGCGGCCCGGGCCGGCAACCGCCGCGCTGCACATGTGTTCTCAGGTGTCGCAAGCATCCGGATGCACCCATGCCCTCCCGCCGCGGCGACTCGGTTCTCGGAGCGATTCTCCTCGGTGGAGCCCTGGTCTTTTCAGCCGCACTCTCGGCGCGCTACTCGCCCGCGCCAATCCATCCGCGCCGCTGGGCCTACTACAGGCGCCTGGCGAAGCCCGCCTTCACGCCGCCGGATTACGCCTTCGCGGTCTGGGGGCCGCTCTGGTTGGCGCTCGCCGTCGCCGGCTGGCGACTATGGCGCGCGCCGAAAAGCCGCGCGCGCAGCCGTGCGCTGCTGCATTGGTTTGCCGCGCAGGCACTCAATCCCGTATGGCTCTGGCTCGGGTTCCGCCGGCGGAATCGCGGTGCGATGGCACTCGAGGGTGCTGGAGCAGTCGCGAACGCCGTGGCCCTCGCCGATGCCGCACGACGCACCGATTCGATGGCGGGCGTCCTCTCGCTCCCTTATCTGGCGTGGATCGGGTTCGCTGGCCTCCTCAGCGAGGAGCTGTGGCGGCTGAACCGAAACCGCGAGGCCTGACTGCGGCCGTGCCTCGAGCGACTCTCAAGCGCAAGACGGCAGGCGCCGAGGTGGAAGATCTGCGGGGCGGTGCTGCTGCAAAGGCTCTTGGACGACCCGCCGCGGCTGTCGGCTTCGAGCGGCGGATGGAGCGGACCGCCCACGCGCTCCGCGCAGCCCTCGCATTCCGGGACCGGTGACGCGGTGGCGGGACAGCTGGCGCGAGTCGCTGGCCCAGCGCGACCGCATCAACGGAGCACCTGCAGGCGTCGATTCCGCCGATGGCCGTCATCGCCTCATATGCGATGCTACCGAGCTGCCGCCCGCCCCGCGCCGGCTCTCGACAAGGAATCCGCGACGAATCAGAGTTCCCGGCCTCGCATGTCGGGGTTGATGCCGCGTGTCGCCAAAGTCTCTCCGCAGCCATCAGGCGCAGCTCCTCGGCGTCGTGCAGTCCATCGCGAAGCGTGAGGCCTCGGGGCTGCGCGATGTGCTCGCCGCGGTGACGCCCGGCGGCGGCAAATCGCTACTGCCCGTCCTCGCTGCGCGCGAGCTGATCGGTGCAGGGCTCTGCGACCGGGTCTGCTGGGTGGTGCCGCGCGACAGCCTTCGCCTCCAGGCCGAGGAGGCCTTTGCCGATCCGGCCTGGCGGGTGGCGCTCGGGCATGCGCTCTCCGTGCGTGCCGCCGAGAACGGGGCTGATCCGTGCCGCGGCCTGGCCGGCTATGTCACCACCTACCAGGGTGTCGCCGCCGCGCCCGAGCTCCACCTCGCCGAGTTCCAGCGGCACCGCTACCTGCTCGTCGTGGACGAGGTGCACCACTTGCCCGCGCTTGCCGCTAACGACAATGCGGGCGGAGGCGAGCGTAGCATCGACGAGGCCACTGGCTGGTCGGCGGCGATCGAGCCCCTGCTCTCCCTCGCCTCCATCCGCCTGCTGCTCTCGGGCACGCTGGAGCGCGCCGACGGACGCCGCATCCTCTGGCTGCCATACCGTCGCGGCGGCGGCGGGCGCGATGAGGTGGACATCGCCGCGCCGGGTTGGGCGGTGGTGGGCTACAGCCGGGCCCGCGCGCTCGCCGAACGGGCCGTGCTGCCCGTCTCCTTCGGCGCGCTGGACGGCGAGGCAAGCTGGCTCGGGCCGGAGCCGGAGGAAGGCGGTGAGCGCCCACGGCTCGGCCCGCATCGGCTGCGTGCCCCGGCGCCGAACGAGGCGACGCGCCCGGCGATCTTCACCGCACTCCGTACCGGTTTTGCCGAGGCGCTGCTGCGACGAGCCTTCGATGCGACGCGAGCCCTCCGCGCGGAGCGCCGTCTTCGCCGTGGCCTGGCACCTGGTGAAGCGGCCCGGGGCCTGGGCAAGCTGCTGGTGGTGGCGCCGGACCAGGCGCAGGCGCGGCGGTACCTCGCGCAGCTTCGCCGTTGGGTGCCGCCGGCGCAGGCGGAGACAATGGCGCTCGCCGTCTCGGAGGAGCGCGGCGCGCATGAGACACTCGCCGCCTTCCGCCTGACATGCGAGCCCTCGGTGCTGGTCACCGTCGCAATGGCCTATGAGGGTCTCGATGCGCCCGAGGTGGCCGTGGTGGCGGCACTTACCCACGTCCGCTCGCGTCCCTGGCTCGAGCAGATGATCGCGCGCGCCACGCGGGTTGACCCGCATGCCGGGCCCTACGAGGGGCAGCGCGCGACCGTCTTCCATCCCGATGACCCGCTCTTCGCCCGTTTCCGGTGGCGAATGGAGCGCGAGCAGGGCACGCGCGCCAAGCCGCCGCGAGGGCCACGCCAGCCGGCATTGCCATTGCCGGATTGGCTCGAGGACGAGTTGGCCGAGGCGCGCGAGCGGCACGGCATCGTGCCGCTGGAGAGCAACGCGCTCGCGCTGCGGCTCAGCACGCTGCGGCCCGGGCCCGACCTCGCGGCAGGGCTGGCCGTGGCACGCGAGCCGGACAGGCAAGGCGATCTCCTTGCGCCACCTTCCGTGGCCGAGCGGCGCCTGCGCACACGGCTCAGCGAAGTCATTGCCGCTCAGGCGGTCGAGGACATGGCTGATGGCGTTGCCGCCGCGGTGGCGCCACCGCGCGGCACCGGGCTCTACCACGCCTACAACGCGGCCCTGAAACGCGCGCTCGGCGGCAAGGGGCGAGGCGAGATGTCGCTCGCCGAATTGGAGGCCGCCCTGGAGTGGCTCGGGCGCAACCGCATTCGCGACCACCTGCACCTGCTCGAGGGTGATCACCGCTTTGGCTGGCGAGCCCGGCCACGCGCCGACTGGCGGCCTCCTGTCGGCCGTCCTGCCAACGCTCGTCCTGCCAATGACAAAGGCAAGGCGAAATCAAAGCCGCTGCGCATCTGTGCGGCGGAGGTGCGGCGGCGGTAAGCATGCAATCCTGACGGCAGAGGGCCGCCGCTAAGGCGGCGACCAGTAGAAGCGCTGGGCGAAGCGCATCGGCAACCTCGCGCCCAGGCCGGCCGTTCAAGCGATTCCGACAGGCACGGGGGGATCAAAGCGCCTGCCGCCGCGTTGCCAGGACTGACAAGAGGTACCGCCAGGGCCGCCCCGGAGGCACACGATGTACATCGCCCGCTTTTCGTATGACCTGCTGCCCGTCAACCGGGAGCGTGCCATCGACTTCGTCCGGCGCGAGGTCGAGGCCGCACAGCGGGAGGGGCTGACCGCGCGCCTTCTCGTGCCGCTGACGCGGGGCGAGGGCGGCGCGGCTCTTCAGTTCGAGGTGGAGCTGACCAACCTCGACCAGATCGAGACGTTGCGCCATCGCGGTGGACCAGGCCAGGACACCGGAGACTGGATGCGTGCCTTCAGCGAGATCCTGCTGCGGCCGCCCTGCGTCGAGATCCTGCGCGTGGACGGGGACAGACCAGCCGCGAACGGGTCCGCGTGACGATCGCGGCGCCATACGTGGAAAACTGCCGCTCAAGCGATGGTGGCTGGGCTGAAGTGGAACTGCATACGCGAGCCGTTCTCCGCCTTCTCGCTTGGGAGAACATATCTGCGGCTGAGTCGTCGTGCTGGACACCCGGGGGCACGAGCAGGTCAGCACGCGGCGGCTGCAGGTGACGGAGTAGCGCGGCCCCGCGCACGGCAGCAACCACTAGAGCGGTTTCCGAGCTGAATGAATCGAAGGGGATTCCCCGGCGCGGGGCGGATCTGATTCAAGCTGTCTGTCGGCGAGGAGGCCGACAGGCATGTC
>NZ_JAWLHG010000009.1:0-184229 GCF_041690465.1 Falsiroseomonas sp.
CGCCATCGGCAACCTCCTTGACCGCTTCAGCCCCGAAGAATGCACCGACTACCTGCGACACTGCGGCTATGCACAGTCAGGCCAATAATGGTCTAGCCCGCGCGAGTTCTGCACCGGCGGCCAGCGGCGCGTCGCTGCCGATGCGGCGCAGCAGGCTGCCGAAGTCTTCCGCCGAGCCGTCGTCCCACCGCGAAGGCGGCCCATTTGGTAGCTGCATCCCGGCCATCACCGCGGCGCGCGCTTCGCGCGGCGTACAGCCGAAGGCAGAACGGAAGCTGCGGCTGAACGAGCTGGGGTCGAAGAAGCCGACGCGCTCCGCGAGGGTCGCGATCGGCACGGCGGCGAGCGCGGGGTCGGAGAGCAGCGTGTGCACGACCTTCAGCCGCAGCGACTGGATGTAGGTGGCAACACCCCCGTGCGGCTCCATCAGCCGGTACAGCGCAGAGCGCGACATCCCGGTCATGCGGCTGAGGCGCTCGGTGTTCAGTGTCGGCGAGGCCAGGTGCTGGCGGATCAGCGCACGCACCCGCTCGAACTGCGCCACGGCCACGGCTTCAGCCGTCACGGCGCGCGGTGCGGCGGTGCGGAGCAGGCAGGCGGAGAGCATGGCCCGCGTCACCTCCCCAAGGGCAGCCACGTCGGCGGGCGTGGCCTCGCGCAGGTGACGCTCGAGCAGTAGCAGGTAGTCGGCCAGCATTGGCACGCCGGGCCCGTGCAACGGCCCTGGCCCGAGCGCGGCGAGCCCGGCCGAAATCGCAGGGAAGGCGTCACGCGGCAGGTTGATGGAGACCCACTCGCTGGCGGTCCAATCGCTGATCCAGGGTTCGGCCAGGGAGAACAGGAAGGGCTGGCCCGGTGCGAAGACATGCCGGTCCTCGCCGAGCTGCACCTTGTTGGTGCCATGCCGCAAGACGCGCACGACCCAGTGGTCGAGGGCGTCCCGGCGAAGATGATCCCGATGCCGCTCGAAGCGGCACGCGCTGATCCGGCTGATGCTGAACATCATGTTGCCGAGCAGCCAGTTCTCGTTGCGATAGTATGGCGTGCTCGCCACCGGGTCGGGCACCAGGATCGTGTTCAGCGTCTGGAAGCGAGCGTTCCAGGCGTCCAGCCGCTGGCGATGTGGCAACCCGTCCGCCGTGAAGACGATGGGTTGCAGGCGGTCGGCAGATGCGGGTGCCGCCTCGGTCTGCCCAGCATGGGGCGGGTCATGCGTAATCGCGCCACCTCCCGCGTTAGGGCATCGCGCTGAACCACTACGGTTCTGACAGCAGTTGGGAAAGTCGAAACAAGAGGGTCGCGCGTCCGCACACGCAAACGTGAGGTCGGGCTCGCCGCCGGACGCGTGAGCGCCCGACGGGGCGGCCATCGCGGTTGATCTCGGGTAGATCGGGCCCCTGGCATCCGTACCCCCGGAGCACCGACTGTCAGCCCGAAGCGACGGGCATGCGGGCACGGGATCAGCGCAGGCCTGCGTGCGGTCACATGACTGCTTCGTGTCTGCCGACGTCCCGACCAGCTCCGCGCCGGCCGCTCCTACGCCTCCTTGTAGCGATACCCCAGCCCGTACAGGGTCTCGATCTGCGCGAAGTCGTTGTCCACCTGGCGGAACTTCTTGCGCACGCGCTTGACGTGGCTGTCGATGGTGCGGTCGTCCACGTAGATGTTCTCGCCATAGGCCGCGTCGATCAGCTGGTCGCGGTTCTTCACCATGCCCGGACGCACCGCCAGCGCCTTCACCAGCAGGAACTCCGTCACCGTCAGCTGCACCTGCTGGCCCTTCCAGATGCAGGTGTGCTTCGTCTCGTCCAGCACTAGGTCGCCGCGCGCGATGATCCCCCCCGCCGGCGTGCCGCTGCCCTCGGCGCGAGAGGCCTCGTTGCGGCGGAGCAGGGCGCGGATGCGCTCGAGCAGCAGGCGCTGGCTGAAGGGCTTGGTGATGTAGTCGTCGGCGCCCAGCCGCAGACCCATCAGCTCGTCCAGCTCGTCATCCTTGCTGGTGAGGAAGATTACCGGCATGGCGCTGCGCTGGCGAAGGCGCTGCAACAGCTCCATCCCGTCCATGCGCGGCATCTTGATGTCGAGCACGGCCAGGTCCACCGGCCGCGCCATCAGCCCTTGCAGCGCGCTTTCGCCATCGGTGTAGGTGCGGACCTGGAAGCCCTCCTGCTCCAGCGTCATGGAGACGGAGGTGAGGATGTTGCGGTCGTCGTCGACGAGCGCGATGGTAGCGGCCACGGCGGTCACTCCTTGGGGTCGGCGGCTTCTGGACCCCGGCAGGGCTATGATGCGGTTCTGAGCCCAGATTGTGGCAAAGACGGGTCGGGCAATCGGAGACGATATGGCGACGGAAGGTCTTGGTTTCGAGGCAAGGCGGCTGATCCGCGCCGCCAGCGCCGCCACGCTGGCCACCAGCGCGGAGGGCATGCCCTTCGCCAGCCTGGTCACCCCGGCGACGGAAGGCGACCTCTCGCCGCTGCTGCTGCTCTCCTCCCTCTCCGAGCATACCCGCCACCTGAAGGCGGAGCCGCGCTGCTCCCTGCTGTTCGTCGGTGCGCCCGAGGGCCTCAATCCGCAGACCGCGCCGCGGGTGACGCTCACCGGGTTGGCCGAGCAGGTCCCGGCGGAGGAGGTGGCGTCGCTCAAGGCCCGCTGGCTGGCGCGCCACCCCTATGCGGCGCTCTACGCCGATTTCGGCGACTTCGCACTCTGGCGGGTCCGCCCAGGTGGCGCGCTGCTGGTCGGCGGCTTCGCCCGCGCCACCCGCCTGCGGCTGGCGGATCTGCTGCCGGACCCGGCTGCGGTGGCGGCGCTGGCAGCGGCGGAGGCGGAGATCCTCGGCCATGTGAACGCCGACCACCCCGATGCCGTCGCAGTGATCGCAGAACGGCTGCTCGGCGGGCCGGCTGGGGCCTGGCGCCTCGCAGCGGTGGACACCGACGGGTGCGACCTGGCGCTGGAGGAACGGGTGATGCGCCTGGACTGGCCGGCGCCGGTCGCCGACGCGGATGGCGTGCGGGCCGGGCTGATCCGGGCGGCGCGGCAAGCGCGTGCGGCGCAGCAAGGGTTTGCACCGCAACACAAGCCCTTGTCAGGCGAGTAACCGGCCGGTTCGCATTGCGTTCCGGTGCTTAGCCGCCCTAATTTCGCCGCCCTCGCCCGCGAAGGGTGCGAGTGCGCGCAGACACCGGCCTGACCTTTCCACCAGCCGGGCTCTGCGCCCCACCGGAGGAACTTGATGACGTCCGTTGATGCTGCGCTTTCGGGAACCGGCGTGACCGGCCCGGCGGCCATTCACGCCAACCTCACCGCACCGGGCCTCTATGCGCATGCCCTTCAGCGCGGCGAAGGGCGGCTCTCCGCGGACGGGGCCTTCATGGCGGTGACCGGCCAGCACACCGGCCGATCCGTGCAGGACAAGTTCGTCGTGGACGACCCGGAGGTGCATGACGCCATCTGGTGGGGCAAGGTCAACCGGCCGATGCCACCGGCGAACTTCGCCAGGCTGACGGCGAAAGTGCGCACCTGGCTCGGCCAGAAGCCCGAGCTGTTCGTCCAGGACCTCTATGCCGGCGCCGACCCTGCGCATCGCATCCGCGTGCGGCTGGTGACCACGAACGCCTGGCACGCGCTGTTCGCGCGCAACATGTTCATCCGCCCGCCGCGGGAGGAACTGGCCGCCTTCAAGCCGGACTACGTCATCCTGCACGCGCCGGAATACGAGGCGGACCCGGAGGAGGATGGCTGCCGCAGCGCGACCTGCATCGCGCTGTCCTTCGCCGCGCGCACCATCTGCATCGCTGGGACCAGCTATGCCGGCGAGATCAAGAAATCCATCTTCACGGTGATGAACTGGATCCTGCCGGAGCGCGGGGTTCTGCCGATGCATTGCAGTGCCAATGTCGGCAAGGCGGGCGATGCGGCGCTGTTCTTCGGTCTGTCGGGCACCGGCAAGACCACGCTGAGCAGCGACCCGGAGCGTGCGCTGGTCGGCGACGACGAGCATGGCTGGTCGGATGACGGCATCTTCAACTTCGAGGGCGGCTGCTACGCCAAGGTCATCAAGCTGTCCCGGGAGGCCGAGCCGCAGATCTGGGATGCCTCGCACCGCTTCGGCGCGGTGCTGGAGAACGTGATCGGTGACGCGTTCGGAAACCTCGACCTGGACGACAACAGCCTGACCGAGAACACCCGGTCCTGCTACCCGATCGAGTTCATCCCGAACACGGTGCCGGGCGGTGTCGCGGGCAAGCCGAGAAACGTCGTGATGCTAACGGCGGACGCCTTCGGCGTGCTGCCGCCGATCGCGAAGCTGACGCCGGCGCAGGCGATGTACCACTTCCTCTCCGGCTACACCGCGCGCGTTGCGGGCACCGAGAAGGGGATGGGGAAGGAGCCGCAGGCGACCTTCTCCACCTGCTTCGGCGCGCCCTTCCTGCCGCGCCATCCGGAGGTGTACGGCCGGATGCTGGAGGAGCGCATCAAGCGGGACGGCGCGCAGGTATGGCTGGTCAACACCGGCTGGACCGGCGGCGCCTATGGCACCGGCAAGCGGATGAGCATCCAGCACACCCGCGCGCTGCTGCGCGCCGCGCTGGATGGCAGCCTGACGAAGGCGGAGTTCGTGCGCGATCCCTTCTTCGGCCTGATGATCCCGAAGGCAGTGCCGGGAATCCCGAGCGAGGTGCTGAACCCGCGCGAGACCTGGGCCGACAAGGACGCCTATGACCGCCAGGCGAAGCAACTGGTCTCGCTGTTCGAGAAGAACTTCGAGAGCTTCGCCGGCGCCGTCGGCGATGACGTGAAGGCCGCCGCGATTCGGGCGGCTGCGTAACCCGCGTAGCCCCCGCGCAAGCGACCCCCTCCCCCGCGCGCGGGGGAGGGGGTAGCATTGGGCCATGCCCCTCGACGACACGAACCGCCGCCGTGGCGGCGGCGAAGGCCCGCCGCCGGCGAAGAACGTACTTGGTGGAGCGCTACTGCCCTGCTCGGTCGCGCCCCTGACCGGCTTCTTCCGCGACGGCTGCTGCAACACCGGGCCGCATGACCTTGGCCTGCATGTGGTCTGCGCGCAGATGACGGCGGAATTCCTCGCCTTCTCCAGGGCGCGCGGCAACGACCTCTCGACGCCGCAGCCCGAATACGGATTCGCCGGCCTCAAGCCCGGCGACCGCTGGTGCCTCTGCGCCGCGAGGTGGGAGGAGGCGCGCGCGGCCGGCATGGCGCCGCCGGTGCTGCTGGAAGCGACCCATGTCGCGGCGCTGGCGGTGGTGGCGCTGGACGATCTGCGCGCGCACGCGCTGGACGCGGGGTAGCGGCTACCGCCGGCGGACTTCCTGCAGCGCGGCAACCACGGCGGTGATCGCCATGAAGCCGGCGCCGAGCAGGAACACCGCGTTCGGGTGGCCGGCATCCATCAGCCAGCCGAAGAGCCGCGGGCCGATCAGCCCGCCGTTGTTGACGCCGGTGGAGACCAGGCCGAAGGCCGCGCCCGCCTGGCCGGGCGGGGCCGCGGCGCGCACCATCATGTCGCGCGAGGGCATGCAGAGCCCGGTCAGCACGCCCGAGAGACCGAGCAGCGCGACGACGGCGACGCCGGGCAGCGGCAGCGTGGCGACGCCGAGCGTCAGCACCGCCGCGGCGGCGAAGCCGGCGGCCGCCACCAGCCCATGGCGCTGCGATCGGTCTGCCAGGCCGCCGCCGAGCAGCACGCCGCAGGCCGAGCCGACCAGGAAGGCGGTCAGCCCCGCGCTCGCCGTCGCCAGCGACAACTGGTGGCCATCCACCAGCGCGGCGATGGCGAAGCCGTTGGTGCCGCTGATCGAGAGCGAGATCAGGACGAAGAATCCGGTAAGGCTGAGGATCGCCGGGCTCAGCAGCCGCGGCGGCTTCTCCCCCTCGGCGCGTTTCGGCTTAGACACCGCCACGTCGCGTGGGCAGGCCAGCCAGAGGAAGCCCGCCACGCCGAAGGCCGCGAGCCCGGCGCAGAGCACCGCCCCATGCACCCCGAACACCGCTGCGAGACCAAGCATGGCCGCAGGCGCGGCGGCACCGCCGGCGTAGCCGGCGAAGGTATGCAGCGAGAAGGCGCGGCCCATCCGGGACGAGCCGATGCCGCCGTTCAGCAGCGCGTAGTCCGAGGGGTGGTAGACGGCATTCGCCAGCCCGGCGATGGCGCCGGCCAGGATCATCCAGCCATAGCCGCCGAAGATCGCGAAGGCGGTGAAGGCGATGCCGCCAGTCACCAGCCCCGCGGTCAGCACACGCCGCGGCCCGATGCGGTCCACCAGCAGGCCCATGGGCGCCTGGGTCAGCGCGGAGACCACGCTGAACACGGTGACCACCAGGCCGAGCTCCAGGAAGCTGACGCCCAGTTCCGGCCGCAGCAGCGGAAACAGCGGCGGGAACACCAGCATGTGCATGTGGCTGAGCGCATGCGCGGCCGCGACGGCGGTCAGCAGCCGTCGTTCCTCGCCGGTCCACCCCTGCGCCCCGGGAGGGATCGCGGCCGTTGCAGTACTCAATGCGCCTCCGCCCAGTTGCGCCCATGCCCGACTTCGACGGCCAGCGGGACCGACAGCGTGGCGGCGTTCTCCATCACCTCGCGCACCAGGCGCGCGGTGGCTTCCGCCTCCGCCTCGGGGAGTTCGAAGACCAGCTCGTCATGCACCTGCAGCAGCATGCGCGCGGAGAGACCGGCTTCGCGCAGCGCGAGCGGCAGCCGGACCATGGCGCGCTTGATGATCTCGGCCGCGCCGCCCTGGAAGGGTGCGTTGATCGCGGCGCGCTCGGCGCCGGCGCGGCGGGCCTGGTCTCTGGCGCCGATCTCGGCGATCCAGATCTTGCGGCCGAAGGGGGTTTCGACGTAGCCGCGGGTGCGGGCGTCCTCCTTCAGCCGTTCCATGCAATCGCGCACGCCGGGATATTGCGCGAAATAGGCGTCGATGATCGAACGCGCCTCACCCGGCGGGATGCCAAGGCGCGCCGCCAGGCCGAAGGCGGACATGCCGTAGATCAGGCCGAAATTGATCGTCTTGGCGCGGCGCCGCGCTTCCTTGTCCACCTTGGCGGGATCGAGGTGGAAGATGTCGGCGGCGGTCCGGCTGTGGATGTCCTCGCCGCGCGCGAAGGCCTCCTTCAGCGACGGCACGTCGGCGACATGCGCCAGGATGCGCAGCTCGATCTGGCTGTAGTCCGCGCTGAGCAGCACGTTGCCGGGTTCGGCCACGAAGGCGGTACGGATGCGCGCCCCTTCTTCCGACCGAACCGGGATGTTCTGCAGGTTCGGTTCGGTGGAGGAGAGGCGGCCGGTGGTGGTGACGGCCATGGCGAAATCGGTGTGCACGCGCCCGCCGCCATCCGCCTTCTGGGCCAGCGCATCCACATAGGTGGATTTCAGCTTCTGGATCTGCCGCCAGTCCAGCACGCGGCGGGCGAGCTCCACGCCCTGCGCGGCCAGCTCCTCCAGCACGGAGGCATCGGTGCCCCAGGCGCCGGTGAGCTTGCTGCGCTTGCCGCCGGGCAGCTTCATTTCGTCGAACAGGATCTCCCCGAGCTGCTTCGGCGAGCCGACATTGAAGGGGCGCCCGGCAAGCTGGTGGATGTCCTTCTCGTAGGTTACCAGCTTTTCGGAGAAATCCTCGCCGATGCGGGCGAGCTCGGCGGCGTCCACCTTGATGCCGGCGAGCTCCATGTCGCGCAGCACCGCCACCATCCGCCGCTCCACCTGCTCGTAGAGCGAAAGCGCCTTCGCCTCCCGCAGCCGGGGCTTCAGCAGCGACCACAGGCGCAGCGCGACATCGGCGTCCTCGGCGGCATAGGCGGTCGCCTTGTCGAGCGGGACCTGGCTGAAGGGGATGCGCGCACGGCCGGTGCCGGTGACGGAATCGAAGGTGATCGGCGTATGGCCGAGATGCCGCAGCGAAAGCTCGTCCATCCCATGCCCGTGCCGCCCGGCATCCATGGCGTAGGAAACCAGCATGCTGTCATCCACCGGCGCGACGGCGATGCCGCCGTTCTCCACCCGGCACAGCACTTCCATGTCGTATTTGGCGTTGTGCAGCACCTTGAGGACCGAGGGGTCCTCCAGCAGCGGCTTGAGCTCGGCCAGCGCCGCACCGGCGTCGAGCTGTGCGGGCCGCCCCTCGCCCATCAGGTCGCCGCTGCCTTCGTGGCGCAGCGGCACGTAGCAGGCGCGGCCGGGTGCCGTGGCGATCGAGAGGCCGACGAGATTGGCCTTCAGCGCATCCAGGCTGTCGGTTTCGGTGTCGAAGCCGATCACGCCCGCCTCGCGCGCGGCGGCGATCCAGCTGCGCAGTGCGTCCGGCGTGGTGACGGTCTCGTAGGGGCCGAAGGGCGCCGCCGCGGCAGGGGGCGTTGGCATCGCCTGCGCCGCGCTGGGCGAGGAGAGGCGGTGGTTGCGCGTGGTGGGTGCGGCGCCGTCGCCGAAGCCGAGGCGCGCGAGCAGGCTGCGGAAGCCGTTCTCGCGCAGGAATTTCTCAAGCGCCGCCGGCTGCGGCGCGCGGGCGACCAGCTTCTCCACCGGGGCGGGCAGCGGCGCGTTGTCGTCCAGCTGCACCAGGCGGCGGCTGATGCGCGCCTTCTCGGCGTTCTGCTCCAGCGCCTCGCGCCGCTTCGGCTGCTTGATCTTCGCCGTGCTGGCCAGCAGCGTTTCAAGGTCGCCGTATTCGGCGATGAGCTGTGCCGCGGTCTTGATGCCGATGCCGGGCACGCCGGGGACGTTGTCGGTGGCATCGCCGGCCAGCGCCTGCACCTCGACCACCTTGTCCGGCGTCACGCCGAACTTCTCCAGCACCTCGGGCTCGCGGATCGGCTTCTGCTTGATCGGGTCGAGCATCTCCACGCCGGGCCGGATCAGCTGCATCAGGTCCTTGTCGCTCGACACGATGCTGACGCTGCCGCCCTCGGCGGCGAACACCTTGGCATAGGCCGCGATCAGGTCGTCCGCCTCGTAGCCCGGCTGTTCCAGGCGGCAGACGCCGAGCGCATCGGTCGCGTCGCGGATCAGCGCGAATTGCGGCACGAGCTCCGGCGGCGGCTCCGGGCGGTGCGCCTTGTATTCGGGGTAGAAGTCGTTGCGGAAGGTGGTCCGCGCGCTGTCGAACACCACCGCGATGTGGGTTGCCGCGTGTTTCGCGAGGAACTGCGACAGCATGGAGGTGAAGCCATAGACGGCGTTCACATGGGTGCCGTCCGGCCGGGTCATCGGCGGCAGGGCGTGGAAGGCGCGGAAGATGTAGCCCGAGCCATCCACCAGGATCAGCCGCTTCTCCCCCGGCGCGACCGGGGGGAGGGGGCCGTTCGTGCCGTTGCCGGCGCTCGCCGGCGTGGCTTCCGCGACGATCCCGCCGGCGGCGGGCTCAGTGTCCGCCGTCGTCACCCGCACCCTCGGCGAGCACATATGTGCTCGAGCAGTAGGGGCAGGTCACCTGCCGGTCCACGATGCGCAGCCACACCTGCGGGTGGCCGAGCTGCCCGCCGCCGCCGTCACAGGCCACGGAGCGGGTCTGCACGGTGAAGGTCTCCACCGGCGTCACGCCGGGAATGAGGACGGGCGTGTAGCCCGTCTGTCGCGGATCGCGCATGCGGCTCCCTTGTGCTGGCCGGGCGGAAGATAGGCCCCCGGGGCCGATCAGGCCAGTCCGCCCGCTTCCCGCAGGCGCCGCTGGTCCTGCGCCCTGGCGTGGAGCAGGGCGGCGCGCTGCAGCTCGTGCGGGATGCCGGCGCGGCGCGCGCCCTCGACCAGGAAGCCGAGGATGTGGTCGGCCTCGTTCGGCCCGCCCCGCTCCACGTCCCGCAGCAGGGAGGTGATCGCGGCGCTCCGTTCGTCCGCGAAGGCCCGCTCGACGAAGGGCCGCACATCGGCCGAGACGGCGTGCCCGTTGGCGGCGGCGACGGCGGCGTTGCCCTCGAGCATCGCCAGCGCCAGGTCCCGCCCGCCGGCGCGCACGATATCGCCGATCGCCGCGCGGAACAGCACCGTGGCGCCGGCCAGGGTACCGATGATGACCAGCTTGTCCCACATCCGTTGCAGGATGTCGGGCACGGCGATCGCCTCCAGCCCGCGGCCGCGGCCGAGGGCGGCGGCAAGCACGGCGGCGCGGCCGCCCATCCGCCCGTCCTGCTCGCCGAAGACGAGTTCGCTCAGCTCCCCGGTCTGGCGTACTACGCCGTCCGGCGTCATCCCGGCGACGATGCGCGCCATGCCGCCCCAGACGCGCTCCCGCCCGAAGGCGGCGTTGAGGCGGTCCATGTGCGACAGGCCATTCAGCACCGGCAGTACCGCGGCACCGGCCTCGACCGCAGGGCGGATGGTGTCGATGGCGCTGTCGAGGTCGTAGGCCTTGGCGGTCAGCAGCACCGCGTCGAAGCCCGGGCCGGCCACCGCGGCCGTGGCAACCGAGCGGCGGATGTCGCCGGCCGGGCTTTCCACCACCAGCCCATCGCGGGCGAGCTGTTCGGCCCGCCGCGGCCGCACCAGGAAGGTCACGTCGAGACCACGTTCGATCGCGCGCCCGCCAAACACGGCGCCGAGCGCCCCGGCGCCAAGGACCAGCATCCGCATCGGCCCGTCCCTTCCGTGGATCAGCCCGTGGCGGGCAGCCGCCCCGCCTGCCGGCGCTCATCGTAGGCGCGGGCATGCAGCACGGCCAGGGCGTGTAGCTCCGTCGGCACCTCCACGCGGCGCGCGGCCTCGGTGAGCCAGGCGAGGATGTGCTCTGCCTCGGTCCGCCCGCCAGCCTCCAGGTCGCGCAGCATGGAGGCGGTGTAGGCGCTGGCCGGGTCGGAGAACAGCGCGCGGTAGCTCTCCAGGAATTGCGACGTCATCGCATGGCCGTGCGCAGCGGCGATGGCGGCGTTCCTCTCGAGCAGGGTCAGCAGGAAATCCCGCCCCCCGGCACGCACGATCTCGCCGACATTGGCGCGCATCAGCACCGTGCCGGCGGCGACGGTGCCGAGATGCACCAGCTTCTCCCACATGCGGCGGGCAATGTCCGGCACCGCCTCGGCCTCCAGCCCGTGGGAGCTGCCGAGGGCGGCGGCAAGCGCGGCGGCGCGGCCGTCCATCCGCCCGTCCTGCTCGCCGAAGGTCAGCCAGCGCCAGTCGCCGAGGTGCTTCACCACGCCCGCTTCCGTCAGCGTCGCCTGGCACTTCGCCAGCCCGCCCCAGACGCGGCCGCGGCCGAAGACGGCGTTCAGCGCGTCCATATGCGCTAGGCCGTTGAGCACCGGCAGCACGCAGGCGCCCGCCTCGACCGCCGGGCGGATCGCGGCGATCGCGCCGTCCAGGTCGTAGGCCTTGCAGGAGAGCAGCACGACGTCGAAGCCCGGCCCGGCCGCGGCGAGCGTGGTCACCTGCCGGCGGATGTCGCCGAGGGGGCTTTCGACCACCAGCCCGTCGCGGGCGAGCTGTTCCGCCCGTCGCGGCCGGACCAGGAAGGCGACATCCAGGCCGCGTTCCAGCGCCCGCCCGCCGAAATAGCCGCCGAGCGCCCCGGCGCCGAGCACCAGAATCCGCATGTCGTCCCCCGTGATCTTTTGGTGCAACACCGACATTGGCGAGTTACATCATCCTGCGCAAATCAGGATCCCATGCGCCGCTTCCCGCTCCTTCTCGCCGTCCTTGCCGCATTCGGCGCCGTCGCCTGGTGGGCCGGTGCGCCCGCCGCCATGGGCTGGCTGCCCGCCCTGCCGGGTTGGGCCGGCGGCGGCGCCACCGACGGGCCGCAGCTGCGCCTGGCGGAGACCGATCGCGGCCCGATCACATCGGTCGTCGCGGCGACGGGCACGGTGAACCCGGTGCTCTCGGTGCAGGTCGGCAGCCAGCTCTCGGGGCAGATCCGCGAGCTGTTCGCCGACTTCAACACGCGTGTCACCGCCGGCCAGCCGGTCGCACGGCTCGACACGCGCACCATCGAGGCCCGCCAGGCGGCCGCCGCAGCCGACCGGGACTCCGCCGACGCCGCCGTGCTGGTGGCGCGCGCCCAGGCGGAGCGCGCCGCGGCCGAGCTGGGCTCCGCCACCGCCCAGCTCACCGCCGCGCGCGCCCGCGCCGACAGCGCCGACGCCCAGGCCCGCGACGCCGAGGCCGAACTCCGCCGCGCAACCGAGCTCCGGGCCCGCGGGGTGAACGCCGAACGCGATCTCTCCCGCGCCCAGTTCGCCGCCGAGCGGATGCGCGCCGATGCCGCCGCCGCCCGCGCCGCCGCCGCCCAGCAGGAAGCGGCACTGGCCGGCGCCGAGGCGGCGATCCGCACCGCCCAGGCGCAGGTCGCCGCCGCCGAGGCCGCGGCGGCGCAGCGTGCCGCGCAGCTCCGCCAGGTGGAGGTGGATCTTGCGAATGCCACCATCCGCGCGCCGATCGACGGCGTGGTGATCTCGCGCAGCGTTGATATTGGCCAGACCGTCGCGGCCAGCCTGCAGGCGCCGGTGATCTTCATGATCGCCGCCAGCCTCGACGAGATGGAGGTCTGGGCCACGGTGGACGAGGGCGACATCGGCCGCATTCGCGCCGGGCAGGAGGTCAGCTTCACCGTTGCCGCCCATCCCGGCGTGGATCTGCGCGGCTCGGTGAAGGAGATCCGGCTGGCGCCGACCACTGTGCAGAACGTGGTGACTTATACAGTCGTGGTCAGCGCTCCCAACCATGGCGGCCGGATGCTGCCAGGCATGACGGCCACGCTGCGCATCGTGACGGACCAGCGCGCCGCGGCGCTGCGCGTGCCCAATGCCGCGCTACGCTGGCGGCCACCCGGCGGTTCGGCCGACGCCGTGCCACAGCCCGGCGTCGGCGGCGGCCCGATCGAGCAGGCGCTGCGCGAGCTGCCGGACCTGACGGACACGCAGCGCGCCGAGATCGCAGCCGCCCAGGCGGAGCTGCGCGAGCGGCTGGCGAACCTGAACGGCGAGCCCGAGGCGCGCCGCCGGCAGGCCCAGGCGGCACGCCAGCGCATGGTTGGGCGTTTCAACGCCGTGCTGACCGCCGAGCAGCGCGCCCGGCTGGCGGAGATGCGCGCGGGCGGTCGCGGCCGCGGCGCCGCCGGCACTGTCTGGGTGGCGGAGGAGGGGGAGACGCCGCGGCCCGTGGCGGTACGCACTGGCCTGACCGACGGCTCCGTCACCGAAGTCCTTTCGGGGCTGGAGGCGGGCATGCGCGTGGTGGTCGGCACGGAGCGCGCCACCGGTCGCGCCACCGCAGCGCGCACGGCGACCGGGCCGAGGCCCTTCTGACCGTGCCGCTGATCGAGACCGAGGGCCTGAGCCGGCACTACCCTGCCGGCGACGGAGTGGTGGCGGCGCTGCAGGCGGTGACGCTGGCGATCGGACCGGGCGCCTTCGTGGCGGCGATGGGGCCCTCCGGCTCCGGCAAATCGACCTTCCTGAACCTGATCGGCTGCCTGGACCGGCCGACGCGCGGCACCTATCGGCTGATGGGGGAGGACACCGGCACGCTCTCCGCCGACCGCCTGGCGGAGCTGCGCTCGCGCCGGCTCGGCTTCGTGTTCCAGTCCTTCAACCTGCTGCCGCGGGTGGATGCGCTCGGCAATGTCGAGCTGCCGATGGTCTATCGCGGCGTGTCGCGCCGGGCGCGCCGCGACCGCGCGGCGGAGGCGCTGGAGCTGGTCGGGCTGGGTGAGCGCCTGCACCACCGCCCGACGCAGCTTTCGGGCGGGCAGCAGCAGCGCGTGGCGATCGCGCGCGCGCTGGTCAACGGCCCCGACCTGCTGCTGGCGGACGAGCCGACGGGCGCGCTCGATTCCCGCACCGGGCTTGAGATCATGGCGCTGTTCCAGGAGTTGAACCGCGCCGGCGTGGCGGTGCTGATGGTCACCCACGACGCTGAGGTCGCAGCCTTCGCCAGCCGCACGCTGCGCTTCCGCGATGGCAGGCTGGTGGGCGACACACGGCAGGCGCCGCGCGATGCGGCCGCGGCGCTGGATGGGAACCTGGCGGCATGAATGTCGAGGTCCGCCCGGAGCGGAGGCCGCCTTCCGCCACCCCGGCGCCGCGCATCCTGCCGCCGCTGCCGCCGTCGCGGGCCGGCATGGCGCCGGCCGAGGCGCTGCGCGGCGCGCTCGGCGCGCTGGCGGCGAACAAGCTGCGCGCGATGCTCACCGCGCTCGGCATCTTCATCGGCGTCGCGGCGGTGATCGCCACCGTCGCGGTGGGCGCCGGTGCGCGGGACCAGGTGCTGCGGCAGATCCAGTCGCTCGGGGCCAATGTGATCGTCGTCTGGGGCGGCAGCGTGAATGCGGGCGGCGTCCGGCTCGGCGCCGGGCAGCGGCAGAACCTCACCTGGGACGATGCCCGCGCGATCGAGCAGGAGATCGGCGCGGTGGCGGCGGCCTCGGGCAATATTCGCAGCCAGCAGCAGGTGATCGCCGGCAACCAGAACTGGGCGACCGCGGTGCAGGGCAGCGACCCGCAGATCTTCGCGGTGCATGACTGGCCGGCCGAATACGGCAGGCTGTTCACCGCCGAGGAGGCGGCTGCGGGACGCAAGGTGGCGGTGCTGGGCGCGACGGTGGCCGAGATGCTGTTCGGCGAGTCCGACCCCGTTGGGCAGGAGATCCGCATCCGCACCACCCCCTTCCAGGTGATCGGCGTTGCCGCGCGCAAGGGCCAGAACGCGCAGGGCCAGGATCTGGACGATGCGGTGTTCATCCCCTTCTGGGCCGCGCGGCGCAGCGTGATGGGCGCCAGCGCCACCCGCTTCCGAGCGGTCAGCTGGATCGCGATCAACGTGCATGAGGGCGAGGACATGCACGCCACTGAGGAGGAGTTGCGCACCCTGTTCCGCCAGCGCCATCGCGTCGCGCTCAATGAGCCCGATACGGTGAACGTCCGCAACATGGCGGAGGTGGCAGCGACGCGGGACGCTTCGGCGCGGACGCTGTCCACGCTGCTGGCGGCGGTCGCGGCCGTCTCGCTGCTGGTGGGCGGGATCGGGGTGATGAACATCATGCTGGTCAGCGTGACGGAGCGCACGCGCGAGATCGGGCTGCGCCTGGCGGTGGGCGCACGGCGCCGCGACATCCTGGCGCAGTTCCTGCTGGAGGCGGTGATGCTCGCGGTGCTCGGCGGGCTCGCCGGGGTGGCGGCCGGCATCGGCGTGTCGCACCTGATGTCGGGCCTCGCCGGCTGGCCGGTGCTGATCCAGTGGGACGCGGTGGCGCTGGCGGTTGCCGTTTCCGGCCTGACCGGCCTGTTCTTCGGCTTCTGGCCGGCGCGGCGGGCGGCTATGCTCGACCCGATCCAGGCGCTGCGCAGCGAGTAGCGCACGCCCCGTCCGGAGGAAGGAAAGACATGCCCGACAGCGCCGCCGACCGTTTCCGCATCCCCTCGGTGCGAGACCGCGTCAGCACGGAGGAATGGCAGGCCCGCGTGGACCTCGCGGCCTGCTACCGGCTGATGGCCCTCTACGGCATGGACGACATGGGGGCCAACCACATCTCGCTCGCCGTGCCGGGGGAGGAGGGCGCCTTCCTCATCAACTCCTACGGCATGATGTACGAGGAGATCACGGCGTCCTCGCTCACCAAGATCGACATCGAGGGGAACGTGCTGATGAAGCCCGAATTCCCCGACGGGCTGAACTACGGCGTGAACCGCGCCGGCTTCGTGATCCATGGCGCGATCCACAAGGCGAAGCACGAGTACAAATGCGTCATCCACACGCACACCTGGCCGGGGATGGCGGTGAGCAGCCTGGAATGCGGGCTGCTGCCGATGAACCAGACGGCGATGCGCTTCGCCAAGATCGGCTACCACGACTACGAGGGCGTGGTGCTGGACCTCTCCATGCAGGAGAAGCTGGTGCGCGATCTCGGTGACTACCCGGCGCTGATCCTGCGCAATCACGGGCTGCTGACGGTGGGGCGGACGATCGGCGAGGCGTTCAACTGGATGCATCGCCTCGAACTCTCCTGCAAGGCGCAACTCGCCGCGCAGGCGACCGGGCAGAAGATCATCGAGGTGCCGAAGAAGGTGGTCGAGGAGACCTGGAACAACTACCAGCCCGGCACGCGGCGGCCCTATGGCGTGATGGAGTGGCCGGCGCTGCAGCGCAAGCTGGACCGGATCGACCCGAGCTTCCGGGATTGAGGCAGCACCGCCGCCGCGCCGGGAGCGCGCGGCGGCGGCATCGCCCGCGATGCGTCGGGGTCAGCGCATCGCGGCGATGTCGAGGATCTCGGCCTGTGGCAGGCCGGTGACCGGCCCGGCGGCGGTCAGAGCGCCGGTCTCCAGGTTCGCCATGTGCAGCGTGCCGGCTGCGAGGACCCAGGCGGTATCGGCGCCGCCTTCCGCCGCGATGATGTCCGTCGCGACACCGGCCCGCCGCCCTTCGGCCGCGGCGGCGACACGCTCCGGCGCATCGGGCTCCACAGGCTGGCCGGCGCGCGCGGCGATGCGCATGAAGGCGTCCTGCAGGGCATCCGCCGCGGCGTCTCGGTCGCGCAGGATCGCATTGGCCACGCCGAACAGGGGAACCGACTGGCGCTCGTACGCCGCCCGCAACGCTGCCCGATCGCCACGCGCAACGGCGGCGAGCAGCGTGGCGATCTCGGCCGGCGCATCCATCATCACGATATCTGACCCTGTCCAGCCAGCCTGCAAGCTCGTTGCGCGCGCGTCCACCCGGACGCTACGCGTCGCGCGTGCCGATGGATGCGGGCCGGGTCAGTTCCCGAACAGGCGTTGCAGCCGCAACAGGATGTCCGGCAGGGAGAGGGCGGAGGGCGCGGCGGAGGCGGCGGGGACGCTGCCCTCCGGCACCCGGGCGCGGTAGCGCGTCAGCGCCTCCCGCGTGCGGTCGAGGCGCAGCTCCGTCGGCTCGGAACTGCCGGAGCCGGCGCCGAAGCCGATCATGCGGACCAGGGCCGTGTTCGCGGTGCGCAGCTCGGCCGCTGCGCGTTCGGCATCCTCGGGCCGCGGTGCGCAGACCAGGTTGCGGCCTTCCAGCGTGCAGGGCATCTCGAAGAACTGGTTCGGCGGGAAGCGGAGCTGGGCGGTGCCGGTCAGCGCCAGCAGGCCGCGGCCGGCGCCTTCCAGCGTCAGGTCGCGCGCCACCACCACGGGCACCAGCCTGCCGCCGCGGTCCTGCACTTCCAGCAACAGGGAGGAGCCGGCGGCGCTCTGCGCGCGCTCCACCGGCTCCCGGTGGCGGAGCTGGCAGTCGGCGCGGTCGGTCATCCGGTCCGTGACGCAGGACAGCCGCCAGGTGCCGATCTCCTCCGGCGGGACGGCGGCGGGCGTGGTTGTCTGCGCCGCTGCGGTTGCGGCGAAGCCGGCCAGGGCGAAGCTGACGAGGAATCGTTTGGCGCGCATCATGGGAGATCATGTAGGCAATGCCGGGGACGGTTCCATGGCAATGGTGCAACTTCCGGACGGCACAGAGGTCCCGGCGCTGGGACAGGGCACCTGGCGCATGGGCGAGCGCGGCGGCGACCGGCGGGCGCAGGCGGCGGCGCTGCGGCTCGGCCTCGACCTCGGCATGACGCTGATCGACACCGCCGAGATGTACGGCGAGGGCGGCGCCGAGGAGGTGGTGGCGGAGGCCATCGCCGGGCGGCGCGACGAGGTGTTCCTGGTCTCCAAGGTCTATCCGCACAATGCCTCGCGCGGCCGGCTGCCGCGGGCGCTGGAAGCGAGCCTGAAGCGGCTGCGCGTGGAACGGCTGGATCTGTATCTGCTGCACTGGCGCGGCGGCGTGCCGCTGGCCGAGACGGTGGAGGCGATGCAGCGTGCGCGGGCGGAGGGCAAGATCGCGCGTTGGGGCGTTTCCAACCTGGACGTTGACGATCTGGAGGAGTTGGGGCCGGCGCTGGCCGACTGCACGACCGACCAGGTGCTGTGGAACCTCGAGGCGCGCGGGGTGGAGTTCGACCTGCTGCCCTTCTGCGCGAAGCACGGCATGCCGGTGATGGCCTATTCGCCGATCGGCCAGGGCGGGACGCTGCTGCGCGAATCCACGCTGGAGGTGATCGCGGCGCGGCACGACGCGACGCCGGCGCAGGTGGCGCTGGCCTTCGTGCTGCACCGGCCCGGCGTGATCGCGATTCCGAAGGCGGCAGATCCCGCGCATGTCCGGGAGAATGCGGCGGCGCGCGCGCTCAAGCTGGCCGTTTCGGACATGAAGGAGCTCGACTCCGCCTTCCCGCCGCCGCGGCGCAAGCGTCCGCTGGAGATGATCTGATGACGGCGCGCCTTCACGCCCCTTCGTGAAGGCCTTCTGACGCGAGCGCCGCTCCGCGGCTCGGCTGCCGCATCTGCGGCGGGCGCCGTTCGGCGCCTCGGCCGTCACGAAACGTGCCGGCCGCCACCGGATCACCGGCACCGCTTCCCCTCTGCAGGGCGGCGCTTCAGCCTTTCCAGGTCAGCGGCGCGATCGGCGGGAAGGTGGAGCCGATCGTCCGCACCGGGCCGAAGCGCTCGGGATACTGCAGCGTCTCTACCAGCTCGGTGATGTGCACGCCGAGTTCCGCCGAAAGCCGGCAGGGCCGGCCTTCGCGGATCGCCTCGGCCAACTCGGCGGGGCCGCGCAGGAAGTCCACCGGCTTGTTCCGCGCCGAACTGCGGAAGGCCGGCCGGCGCGCAAAGGCGTAGCGCCGGTCGAGCCGCAGCCCGTGCAGCGACCAGGGCACGCGCAGCGCATGCTCCAGGCGGTTCCGCAGCGCGCCGAGCGTCGAGCCCAGCTGCGCGGCGAGTCGGCCCGGTGCTTCGCGGCGGAGATAGACGGGCGCGGCATCGTCGCGCACGCAGGGGGTGTGGAGCACGCCCTCGTCGCCGATGATGGTGATGGAGCGGTCCGGCGGCGCGACCAGGCTGCAGCTGACCCGCGCGACGATGTTGCCGTCGTATTCCAGGCAGCCCTCGGTCAGGTCGGGCACCCCGGCGGCGCCCGCGACGCCCTTTTCGGGAAGCTGGCAGGCGGCGAAGGCGTGCACGCGCCGCGCCGGCCCGAAGAAGGCGGCGAGCCAGGTGAGGACATAGCCCGCATGTTCATAGGTGCAGCCCGTCGCGAACTCGTCCTCCACCGGCCAGGGGGCGCCGGAGGCGCTGCGCCAGCGCTCGGGGTGCTGGCGGTGGATCATCCCGTCGTGGAAATTCGCATGCACGAGGCGGACGCGGCCGATGGCGCCGTCTCGCACCGCCTTCCACATCGTCTGCGCCGTCTCGCCAAGCAGGCTGGCCGGGGCGGCGGCGAGATGCAGGCCCTGCCGCTGCGCCAGCGCCGCGAGCTCCGCCGCCTCCACCGACGCCATCGCCAGCGGCTTCTCGGAATAGACGTGCCGGCCGGCCTCGAGACAGGCGCGGGTCAGGGCGAAATGGCTGGCGGGGTTGGTGAGGTTCAGCACCATCTCGACCTCCGGCGCGGCCAGCAGGTGGTCGAGATCGCGGAAGGAGAGCAGGCCGTGGTGGCGGCAGAAGGCGGCGAGGCGATCCGGCTTGCGGTCGTAGGCGCCCACGATGCGCAGCATCGGGTGCGCGCCGATGGTCGCCATGTAGAAATCGGCCACGAAGCCGCAGCCAAGGATGGCGATGCCGATCGGCCGCTGCCCGGGCAGGGCCGGCGGGGCAGCGTGTCGGGGGGTGGCCGCCAGGGCCGGTTTTCGAATGCCCCCCATCTTCCCCATGCCGACACCACGCCCGTTGCGCGGGAACAATAGCCTGCGCAACGGACTGGCGTCATCCAGGACGGCACGGATGCGGAATAACGTCTTTGAGACCGCGTGTCGGCGGCTACCAGTAGCCCCGCATGATCTCGCGCGCCCAGTCCGGCTCCCGCACCTCGCCGCGCGGATCGAAGCCGGTCATATGCGGCTTGATGTCGAGCACCGGCGTGCCGTCCACCGCGTCCAGCCCGGCCACGCGGATGCGCATCCCGTCCACGCCGAGCAGGCGGCAGGTGGTGACGCCGAGCCGGTTCGGGCGCGGCGAGCCGCGCTGCGCGAGGATACCGGTGCGCGGCCAGTCCGTGCGGCCGCGCGGATGGCGCGCGTTGCGCTCCAGCTTCGCCGGGTCCAGCCGGTCGAAGACGAAGACCACGACGATGTGGCTGAAGCCATCGAGGCCGAGTGCCGCCTCGGGGCCGAGCTGCGCGGCATCGAGCACGATCTCCGCCTGCACCGCGTCCCAGGCATCGTCCGCCGGCTCGGCCCGGCCGCCGCGGACATGGCCGATGGGGGTGAGTGAGATGCTCACTGGAAGATCGGCACCGATTGCGGGTCGGGGATCTGCGGCGGGGGCACGTCGATGATCACCGTGCTCGGGTCCACCCGCGGCCCGCGGTCGAGGAACCAGGTGACACTCTCCGGCCAGGCGATGACGATCGCCACCAGCAGCAGCTGCAGGAACAACCAGGGAATGGCGCCGAGGTAGATGTCCTTGGTCAGCACCTCCTTCGGCGCGATGCCGCGCAGGTAGAACAGGGCGAAGCCGAAGGGCGGATGCATGAAGCTGGTCTGCATGTTGATGCAGATCAGCACCCCGAACCACACGAGGTCGATGCCCAGGTTCTTCGCCACGGGCGCGAGCAGCGGGATGACGATGAAGGCGATCTCGAAGAAGTCGAGGAAGAAGGCCAGCAGGAAGATGAAGACGTTGACGAAGATCAGGAAGCCTGTCGCCCCGCCGGGCAGGTAGCTCAGCAGGTGCTCGATCCAGATGCCGCCGTCCACACCCTGGAACACCAGGCTGAACACCGTCGCGCCGATCAGGATGTAGATCACCATGGCGGTGATGCGCATGGTGTTGGACATCGCCTGGCGGAGCAGCGCCCAGGTGAAGCGGCGATTGGCCGCCGCCAGCGCGATGGCGCCCACCACGCCCATCGCGCCGGCTTCGGTCGGCGTCGCCAGCCCCATGAAGATGGTGCCGAGCACCATGAAGATCAGCACGATCGAGGGCACCATGCCCTTCAGCACGCGCCACCACAGCCGCCAGTCGCGCGGCCGCAGCGCCTCCGGCGGCAGCGGCGGCACCTTCTGCGGCGCGACGATGCTGACCACCGCGATGAAGGCGAGGAACAGCGCGATCTGCAGGAAGGAGGGGCCGATCGCGCCGGCATACATGTCGCCCACGCTCTGGCCGAGCTGGTCGCCGAGCACGATCAGCACCAGCGAGGGCGGGATCACCTGCGTGATGGTCCCGGATGCCGCGATCACGCCGGTGGCGATGCGCATGTCGTAGCCGTAGCGCATCATGATCGGCAGGCTGATCATGCCCATGGCGATCACGCTGGCGGCCACCGTGCCGGTGATGGCGCCGAGGATGGCGCCGACGATGATCACCGCATAGGCAAGCCCGCCCGGGATCTTGCCGAAGAGCTGGCCGGTGCCTTCCAGCAGGTCCTCCGCCAGGCCGCAGCGTTCCAGGATGGCGCCCATCAGCGTGAAGAAGGGGATCGCCAGCAGCAGGTCGTTGGAGAGGATGGTGAAGACGCGCAGCGGCAGATTGAACAGGTAGGCGTCGGTGAACAGGCCAAGCTCGATCGAGACGAAGCCGAAGAACAGCCCGACCGCGGCCAGCGAGAAGGCGGCCGGGAAGCCGATCAGCAGGAAGATGATGAGGCCGCCGAACATCAGCGGCGGCATGATGTCTTCCCAGCCGCTCACTGTTCAGGCCGCGTATAGGCGGCGTGCAGCGATTCCTTCGGCACCCAATGCCCGCGCAGCACCGCGATGCGCTTGATCAACTCGGAAAGCCCCTGCGCCGTGATCAGCATGAAACCCAGCGGCATCAGCAGCTTCACCGGCCAGCGCAGCAGCCCGCCGGGCGAGGAGGAGGTCTCGTTCTGCGCCCAGGACTCCAGGAAGAAGGGCCAGCTCATCCAGGCCAGCAGCGCCATGGCCGGCAGCAGGAAGAGCGCGATGCCGATCACGTCCACCCAGACCCGCGCGCGGTCCGGCAGTGCGCCATAGACCAGGTCCACCCGCACGTGCTCGTTGCGGAACAGCGTGTAGCTGCCGCCGAGCATCACCATGCCGGCGAAGAAATACCATTGCGCCTCCAACGAGGCGTTTGAGCCCAGCGAGAAGGCGTAGCGCAGCCCCGCATTGCCGGCCGCCAGCAGGCAGGCCAGCAGTACGAACCACTCCGCCACCCAGCCGAGCCGGGTGTTCAGCGCGTCCACGGCGCGGCTGAAGGCGAGCAGGGGGCCCATCGGCCTTGGCGTGACCTCCCGGAACGGGCGCCCCGGCGGCGCCCGACGGTGCGGACTTAGCGCCACGGCCATGGCTTGGGAAGCGCTGAGGCCTGCCCGGCGCAGGTGGACGGCTTTCAACCCGGCGGGCCCTTCTGCCGTGCCGCCGTGGCCCGTAAACTCGTCCGCCGTGGCAATGCCATCCTCTGCGCCGTGCTGACTGCGCTCCTTCTCACCCTGCTCGGCCTGCTGCTCCTGCCGCTGGCCGCGGCGGCGCCGCTGGCCCGTGGGGTCGCCGCCGCGGTGGTGCATGGCGGCTCGCTCGCCGCTTCGGTGGCCTTCGCCGGCGTTGCGCTGGCGGCGCTGCTGACGGGGGGCGCCCTGCCGCAACCGCTGCCGCTGGCCGCGCCCTTCGGGCCGATGCTGGTCGCGCTCGATGCGCTCTCCGCCTGGTTCCTGCTGCTGCTCGGCCTGGCCGGCGCCTGTTCGGCGCTGTTCGCCCTGGCGCATGAGAGCCAGGCGCCGCCGCGGCTGCTCGCGGCCTATCCGCTGTTCCTCGGCGGCATGGCGCTGACGCTGGTGGCGGCGGACGGGCTGACGCTGATCCTGGGCTTCGAGGCGATGTCGCTGGCCAGCTGGGCGCTGGTGGCTGCCGACCATGCGAAGCCAGAGAACCGCCGCGCCGCGCGCCTCTACCTCGTTTTCGCCGCGCTGGCGGCCGCCTGCCTGATCCCGGCCATCGGCCTGCTGGCCGGGGCGGCTGGCGAGCTCGGCTTCGAGGCGATCCGCCAGCACCCGCCGCGCGGCTGGCTTGCGGCGCTGATCCTGGCGCTGGTGGTGGCCGGCGCCGGCGCCAAGGCCGGGCTGGTGCCGCTGCATGCCTGGCTGCCGCTGGCCCATCCGGCAGCGCCGAGCCATGTCTCGGCGCTGATGTCGGCGGCGATGACCAAGGTCGCGTTGTACGTGGCGGCGCGGCTGCTGTTGGATCTCGGCGGGCCGGCGCAGCCGCTGTGGTGGGGCGTGCCGCTGGTGGTGCTCGGTGCGGCCTCGGCGGTGCTCGGCGCGCTCCGCGCCAACCTGGAGGAGGAGGGCAAGACGCTGCTCGCCTGCTCCACCATCGAGAATGTCGGGCTGGTGGCCATCGGGCTGGGCCTCGCCGCCTGTTTCCGTGCCGCGGACCTTGCGCCGCTGGCGGCGCTGGCGGCCGGGGCCGCGTTGCTGCACGCACTCAATCACGCGGTCTTCAAGACGCTGTTGTTCCTCGGCATGGGGGAGGTCGCGCATGGCGCGGCGTCGCGCCACCTGGACCGGCTCGGCGGGCTGATCCATGCCATGCCCTGGACCGCTGCCTGCGTGCTGCTGGGCGCGGCCGCGGCGGCCAGCCTGCCGCCACTCTCGGGCTTCGCCAGCGAATGGCTGTTGCTGCAGGCGCTGCTGGCGGCCTGGCGGGTCGGCGACCTGATGTTCCAGCTGCTGATCCTTGCCGTGGCGGCGCTGGCGGCGCTGGCGGCGGCGCTGGCCGCGAGCGCGATGGTGCGCTTCTTCGGCCTGGTGTTCCTCGGGCGGCCTCGCACGCCACGCGCTGCCGGGGCGGAGGAGTTGCCGGGGGCTGCCCGGCTCTCGCTGCTGCTGCCGGCGGGGCTGACCGTGCTGCTCGGCCTGATCCCCGGCCCGATGCTGGCGCTCGGCGGCGAGGCGCAGCGCATCCTGGCGCGCGAGGCGATGGAGGGGCGCGCCGGGCTCTTCACCGTGGCGGTGGGCGATGGCGCCTCGCGCTACTGGCCGATCGGCATCGCGCTGCTGCTGGCGGCCGCGGGCGTCGCCGTCTGGGCGGCGGTGAAGCGGCGGGCGCCATCGGTCGCCCGCGACATCACCGGCGAGGACAGCGCACGGGGCCCGGCCTGGGATTGCGGCTTCGCCGCGCCGCCGCAGCACCTGCCCTTCGGCGACCCGGTGACCCAGCCCTCCGCGGCGGGGCTCGGCCAGCCGCTGCGGCGGATGCTCGGCCAGCCGGCGCTGGCGGCGCGCGAGGCGGTGACCATGCCGGATCCCGGCACCGTCGCGCCGGCGCGGCTGGATGCCGGCTTCGCCGATCCGTCCTTCGCGCTGCTGCTCGCCCCGCTGGCGGCGGCGCGCGAGGCGGTGGTGTCGCGCACCGAGCGGTTGCGCGGCCTCACCATCCGGCAGAGCCTGGTGCTGCCCTTCGTCACGCTGGTCGCGCTGCTCGTGCTGATCGCCTGGATGGAGGGAGGTGGATGAACCCCATCGCCGCGGTCTTCACGCAACTGGTGCATCTCGCGCTGGTGCTGGCGGCGGCGCCGCTGGTGGTCGGCGGCATACGTTGGCTGAAGGCGCGCATGATGGGTCGCGTCGGCGCGCATCCGCTGCAGCCCTGGCGCGACATCCTGAAGCTTCTGAAGAAGCGCCCGGTGCTGGCGGAGAATGCCAGCTGGATCAGCCGCGCCGCGCCCTATGCCGCCGCCGCGGCGGCGCTTGCCGCGCTGGCGCTGGTGCCGAGCTTCGCGCGTGGCATGGCCTTCGCGCCGTTGGCCGACCTGGTGCTGATCGCCGGGCTGCTTGCGCTCGGCCGGGTTGCGCTGGCATTGGCCGGGCTCGATGTCGGCACCGCCTTCGGCGGGCTCGGTGCGGCGCGGGAGATGTCCTTCGCGGCGCTGGCCGAACCGGCGCTGCTGCTGGTGGCGCTGACCTTCGCGATCCTCGCCGGTAGCACCGGCCTGGAGGCCATCGCCGCCACCTTCCAGGATGGTGCCGTCGGGCTGCGCGTCTCGCTGGTGCTGGCGCTGATCGCGCTCTGCGCGGTGGCGGTGGCGGAGAATGCGCGCATCCCGGTGGACAATCCCGCGACGCACCTGGAGCTCACCATGGTGCATGAGGCGATGATCCTGGAAGCCTCCGGCCGGCACCTGGCGCTGTGGGAGGCGGCGGCCGCACTCAGGCTGACGCTGTGGCTGGCGCTGATTGCGGCGGTGTTCTTCCCCGTCGCCACCGCGCCGGCCGGCTTCGCGCCCCTCGGCTGGATCACGGGGCTGTTCGCCTGGGTCGCGAAGATGGCGCTGCTCTGCCTGGCGTTGGCGGCCTTCGAGAGCGCGATCGCCAAGATGCGCGTGTTCCGTGTGCCGGAATTCCTGGGCGTCGCGCTGCTGCTCGGGCTGCTCGGCGGGATCCTGCTGTTCGTCTCGACGAGGCTGGCGTGATGGGCTTCGGCAGTGCGGCCTATGATGTCTCGCACCTGTTCGGCGGCGGCGTGCTGTTGCTGTCCTTCGTGCTGCTCTACCAGCGGCGGATCGGCGCGGTGATCAACGCCTTCGCGGTGCAGGGCGCGCTGCTGGCCTGCGCCGCGGCGTGGCAGGGATATGTGCAGGGCGCGCCTGGGCTCTACGTCACGGCGGTGATCGCCTTCGGCGCCAAGGCGGTGGCGATCCCGCTGGCGTTGCGCATGCTGGTCGGGCGGCTCGGCCAGCACACCGCGGTGGAAACCGCGCTCGGCGTCGGTGGCTCGCTGCTGGCGGCGATCGGGCTGGTGGGCCTGGCGGTGATGGTGGTGCTGCCGGTGACGGCGGGCGGGGCGACGCCGCTGGCGCGGGTGGACCTGACCATCGCGCTGTCCGTCGTGTTGCTCGGGATGCTGTCGATGATCGCGCGGCGCAACGCGATCAGCCAGGTGATCGGGCTCCTGAGCCTGGAGAACGGGCTGATCCTGGCCGCGGTGGGCGTGGCGGGGATGCCGCTGGTGGTGGAGCTGTCCACCGCTGCGCTGGTGCTGATGGCGGCACTCGTCGCGGCGGTGGTGGTGTTCCAGATCCGCGAGCGGCTGGACACGCTCGATACGCACATCCTGGACCGGCAGCGGGGCGACGCATGAGCGGGCCGCAGGCGCGCGAAGCGGCCCGGGCACCGGGCCGAGGCCGCGAATGCGGCCCGCCGCCGATGCGGCAAAGCCAAGCGGCCGGCTTGCGGCACTGCCGCCAGGCCGAAGCGCAGCGAAGGCTGGGCGCCCGGCGTTTGAGGGTATCACAAGGATGATGCCGCTGCCGTGGATCCTTGTCTTCTTTCCATGGTTCGGCGCCGTCGTTCTGGCGCTGATCCCGCCACGCTTCGGCATCGGACGCTTCGTCAATATCGGCATCGCCGCAGGCTCGCTGCTGATCGCGCTGATCCTGCTCGGCCATCCGCATGGCGAGCAGGGCTGGACGCGGACCGACGCGCTCAACCTGCCCTTCGTCGCCGTCGCCGCCCTGGTCGGGCTGACCACAGCGGTCTTCTCCGCCGCGACGCTGGATGCCGAGCGCTTCGACGAGCTCCGCATCCGCGCCTATCACGCCGTCTTCCAGCTCTTCATGGGCGCGCAGTTCCTGGCGCTCGTCTCCGACAATCTCGGCGTGATGTGGGTGGCGATCGAGATCGCGACACTTGCCTCCGTGCTGATGGTCGGCATCCACGGCACGCCGGCGGCGGTGGAGGCGGCGTGGAAATTCTTCATCCTCTGCGGCGTCGGCATCGCGCTGGCGCTGTTCGGGGTGATCCTGCTGTACCTCGCCGCGCAGCCGGTCGTGGGCAGCGGCGATCCGGGCCTGTCCTGGGCGGCGCTGCATGCGGTGGCGGCGCGCTGCGATCCCGGGCTGCTCTCGCTCGCCTTCGTCTTCCTGCTGGTGGGCTACGGCACCAAGGCGGGGCTGGTGCCGCTGCATTCCTGGCTGCCGGATGCCGAAGCCGAGGGACCGCTGCCGATCTGCGCCGTGCTCTCCGGCCTGCTGCTGAACGCGGCGCTGCTGGCGATCCTGCGTGCCGAGGCGATCGTCGGCGCCAACCCGGCGGCGCTGCCGGCGGGGCCGTTCCTGATCGGCTTCGGGCTGCTCTCGCTGCTGCTGGCCGCCTTCTCGCTGTGGCGACGGCGCGATGCGCGGCGGCTGTTCGCCTGGAGCTCGATCGAGCATGTGGGCCTGGCGACGTTTGCCTTCGGCCTCGGCGGCGCGGTGGCGAACCTGGCGGGCATCATCCACCTGCTCGGCCATTCGCTGGTGAAGAGCGCGGTGTTCTTCGCCGTGGGCGCGGCGGCGCTGATCAAGGGCAGCCAGAAGGTGGAGGATATCGGCGGCCTCGCCGCCAGCCACCCGGCGCTCGGCTGGGGTCTTGCGCTCGGTATCGCCGCGCTGGCGGGCATGCCGCCCTTCGCGCTGTTCGTCTCGGAGTTCCGGCTGGTCGCCGAGGGCGCGGCGCGCTTCCCCTGGCTGGTGCTGCCGGTGGGCCTCGGCCTCCTGGTCGCGGCGGCCGCGCTGATCCGCACGCTGCAGGCGCTCTGCCTCGGCGCGCCGACGCGCGACAACCCCGTGGCGGGCGCCTTCCCGCTGCCGGGCGGGCTGCTCTGGGTGAGCGGGCCGGTCTGGCTGCATCTGGTGCTGGCGGTGCTGCTCGGCTTCGCCGCGCCCGCGGGCTTCGTCGCGCTGCTGCGCGAGGGCGCGAGGATCCTCGGATGACCGGCGCAGCCTCCGACCTGATCCGCCGCGGCGCCCCGCAGGGCTGCCGCCCTTTCGAGCGCTTCCTGTTGACGCGCGACGCCTTCGCCGCGATGCGCGACGCGCTGCCGCAGCAGCCGACGCTGGCGCTGCTCTCGCTCTGGGCGGAGCCGGCGATGGTGCATGCCGCCTTCCTCGACGAGGCGGAAGGAGGGCTGCTGCTGGCCGGCGTGCCGGGCGAGGCCAGCTATCCCGCGCTCTCGCCCGTGCGTCCTGGCGCGGTGCGGTTCGAGCGGATGATCCGCGATCTCTGGGGGCTGGCGGGGGATGGCGCGGTGGATCTCCGCCCCTGGCTGGATCACGGCCGCTGGCCGGTGACGGCGCCGCTCTCCGCCCGCCCGCCGCGGAATGAATCCGCGCCGCTGCAGCCGGAATTCCTGCCGGTCGAAGGCGAGGGCTGGCACCAGATTCCGGTCGGGCCGGTGCATGCCGGCGTGATCGAGCCCGGCCATTTCCGCTTCAGCGTGCAGGGCGAGGTGGTGGTGCGGCTGGAGCAGCTGCTCGGCTACACGCACAAGGGCACGCTGTCGCTTATGCAGGGCAAGTCGCCGCGCGCGGCAGCGCGGTTCGCGGCGCGGCTCTCGGGCGACACCACCGTGGCGCACTCCCTGGCATTTGCGCTGGCCGCCGAGGCCGCCACCGGCACGCAGGCGCCGGCGCGCGCCGCGCAGCTGCGCGCGGTGATGCTGGAGCTGGAGCGCATCGCCAACCACCTCAATGATTGGGGATTCATTTGCAACGACGCGGCCTTCGCCTGGCCCCATGCGCGTTGCGGCGTGCTGCGCGAAGGCGTGCTGCGTGCCAATGCCGCCGCGTTCGGCCATCGGCTGATGATGGACCTGGTGATCCCGGGTGGCCTCGCCGCCGACATCGCGCCTGGCGGGCAGGCGCCGATCCTTGCCGCGCTGGCGGCGGTGGAGGCGGAAATGCCCGCGCTCGCCGCGGTCTATGACAGCCATGCCAGCCTGCAGGACCGCGTGGTCGGCACCGGCTTCCTGCGACCCGAGCTTGCTGCGCGCTTCGCCGCCGGCGGCTTCGTCGGGCGCGCTTCCGGCCGCGGCTTCGATGCGCGCCGTGCGCTGCCGCATGCGCCCTACGACGCGCTGCCGCCGGCGGTGACGGTGCTGACCGAGGGTGACGTGGATGCGCGCGTGCGGGTGCGCGTGGCGGAGCTGAAGGAGAGCATCGGCCTGGTGCGCACGCTGCTGGACTCGCTCGCGCCCGGCGAGTTGCACGCCGCGCTGCCGCAGCAGGGCGGGGAGGGCATCGCCGCGGTGGAGGGCTTCCGCGGCGAGGTGTTGACCTGGATGGCGCTGGATGACGGAGGCTTGATCCGCGCAGTGTTCCCGCGCGATCCATCCTGGCTGCAGTGGCCGCTGCTGGAGGCGGCCATCGAAGGCAACATCGTCGCCGACTTCCCTCTGTGCAACAAGTCGTTCAACTGCTCCTACAGCGGAGTGGACCTTTGATGGCGCGCTATCCGACGCCTGCGGGCGAGGCAACCGGGGCCAGCGGGATGTTCACCGTCACGCTGACAAAGCCGGGGCCGGGCCGGCAGGTGGCCGAGCACTGGGCCTATGACGAACGCGCGCAGGCGCTCGCCGAACTCGGCCTGATCGTCGAGCGCGTGCCGGCGGGCACCGAGCTCGTGCTGCGCGACCCGGAAGGCACCGACCTGCTGCGCATCGCGAAGTTGGCCTAGGACGACGGGAATGCTCTGGCCCAAGCTCGCGAAACGCCTGGTCTCCCGGCCGCTGACCGATGCGGTGCCGCTGGCGCCCGAGGAGGTGGTGCAGGCGCTCGCCGCCCGGCTGGAGGCGACGTCGCGCGCCCGCCTCGGCCGCAGCCTGTCCATCCGCGAGGTGGATGCCGGCAGCTGCAACGGCTGCGAGCTGGAGGTGAACGCCATGGCCGGCGTGCTCTACGACATGGAGCGCTTCGGCCTGCGCATCGTCGCCAGCCCGAAGCATGCCGATGTGCTGCTGGTGACCGGGCCGGTGACGCGCAACATGCGCGAGGCGCTGGAGCGCACGCGCGCCTGCACGCCGGAGCCCTGCTGGGTGGTCGCGGCTGGCGATTGCGCGGCGGATGGCGGTGTCTTCAAGGGCAGCTACGGCGTGGAATCGGGCGTGGCGCAGGTCCTGCCGGTGGACCTGGTGATCCCCGGCTGCCCGCCGAGCCCGATGCAGCTGCTCGAAGGGCTGCTCTCGCTGCTCGAAGCGCAGGATGAGCCGCGGAAGGCGCCGGGCGGCCACGGCGGGCGATAATGGCGCCCGCTCCCGGGTTCGGGGGCACGGCAAAAAGAATGGGCCGGCCGCATTGCTGCGACCGGCCCGAAGGGCCGATCCCCCGTTGGAGGTCCGGCCTCGTCGGCATCGGCCTGCCGGGAAATGGCCGATACCGAAGCGTTCGGCGCCGCCCCGCCGGACGGCGCCGGAAAACCCTCAGCCCTGCCGGGCCGAAGCGCGGCGCGCCCGCTGCGCGGCTTGCCGCGTGCGCCTCGCCTGAGCCGCCTGGCGCTGCCGGCGCGGCGCCTGCGCCGTCTGGCGGCGCTGCCGTTGCTGCGGCCTGGCCTGGGTTCCCGGCTCGGCCTGTGCCACCTCCTGATAGGCGGTGGGCGGCGACACCGCGCTGGCCGGCGCGGTGAGCAGCAACGGCGCGCCGAGAGCAAGCGCAAGAAGCGAAACTCTGAACAACCTCGTCATCGGCGATGTCCTGGGAAAGGCGTGGATGGGTGTGGAAGCACGCGTCCAAGCGCCCGGGGGCAACGCCGAACAGTGCGGAAGCATGGACAGCAAGGCCTCTCGCCCGCATGGGGGCGGGCTGAAATTGCGGTAATGAGCGCGCTCGCGTGCGTTTTCTTGCTGCGCCACCCCTCGGGTCGGCACACCAGACCGGTCCTCTCACAGCCGGGCCGATGCTGGTCTATGATCGTGGCCGCGAAGGTCACCGCCGCGGGGCGGCGAACGGCGCGGACAAGCGAGCCACCAGAGTTCCGGACAACCCGCCATGCGCCGCCTCCTCTCCCTGATGCTTGTCCTGCTTCCCGGCCTCGCCAGCGCGGAAACGCTGCGCGTCGGCCCCGGTCAGCGCTTCGAGCGGCCGAGCCAGGCCGCCGCCGCCGCACGGCCCGGCGATACCGTGCTCATCGCACCGGGCCGCTATGTCGATTGCGCCATCTGGCGCGCGGCGAACCTCCGCATCCGGGCCGATGGCGGGCAGGTGGAGATCACCGGCCCGGTCTGCGGGCACAAGGCGCTGTTCGTCACCGCCGCGCCCGACATCGAGATCGTCGGCCTCGCCTTCCTCGGCGCGACCTCGCAGGGCGGCAACGGTGCCGGCATCCGCGCCGAGGGCGGCAACCTGACGATCCGCGCGAGCCGCTTCGAGGCGAACGAGAACGGCATCCTCACCGCCCAGAACGCCGGCGCCACGCTGCTGATCGAGGACAGCGTCTTCCTGCGCAACGGCGCATTGCGCGAGGGGCGGGACTGCGCGCACGGCGTCTATGCCGGCGGCATCGGCGCGCTGGTCATCCGCCGCAGCCTGTTCGAAGGCACGCGCGTCTGCCACCACGTGAAGTCACGCGCCGCCCGCACGGAGATCACCGACAGCCGACTTCTCGACACGCCGGAAGGCCGCGTCAGCTACCTGGTGGACTTGCCGAACGGCGGCGATCTGCTGCTGCGCGGCAACACGCTGCGCAAGGGGCCGAACTCCGGGAATGCCGGTACCGCCGTCGCCATCGGCTTCGAAGGCGTTCGCCACCCCACGCCGCGGCTGCGCGTCGAGGCGAACCGCTTCGAGAACCTGCAGCCGCGCGGCACCGTCTTCGTCGCCAACCGCAGCGAGACGCCTGCCGAGCTGATCGGCAACATGCTCAGCGGACACGTCACGCCGCTCACCGGGCCGGGCAGCGTGCGCTGAGCGCTACCGCCGGACCTGCGCCATCGGAAAGCTGCGCAGGTCGCGCTGGGCGGTGCGGAACACCGCGTCCTGGCGGTGCCGCTTCTCCGCCGCCAGCTGCGGCACGCGGCGCATCACCCATTCGCCGAGCGCCAGCGCGCTGACCCTGCCTTCGCCATCCACCGCGGCGCGGCCCTGCAAGCCCTCGCGCAGCGCATAGGCGAAGACGCCGTTGCGGTCGTCGTAGCTGTCCAGCGCCTCCTGCACGCTGGTGCTGGCAGCGAGCAGGAAGCGGCCGGTTTCGTTGCCGAGCGCCGAGAGCTGATCCAGCGTCAACTGCCCGGCATGGCAGGTATCGAGCAGCAGGAAGCCATCGCGCGCGCGGATGCGCGAGACGGCGGCGACCAGCGTGGCATCCTCCAGCCCCTGCCGCCGCAGCGCATCCCAGCTCGATCCGTCCGTCACGTCGTGCGGCAGGAACAGGAAGCGGTTGTCGGGCTCGGTGCGCACGCCGTGGCCGGCGATGTAGAGCACGAAGGTGTCGCCCGGCAGGGTGTCGCGCGCCGCCGCCTCCAGCGCGCCGAGCACGCCCGCCCGCGTCGCTTCCGCATCGCGCAGCACGGTGGTCCGCACCTCCTGGAACAGGCCTGCGCCCTGCGCGCGCAGCGTCTCGGCGACCGTCATCGCATCCGGCACCGCATAGGCGAGGTTCAGCGTCGGGTTGGCATAGCGGTTCACGCCGATCGCCAGCACCACCAGCCGCCCGGCCCCCGCCGCGGCCTGCGGCCCGGCGGCGCGGCGCAGATCCAGCGTCGGGCCCTCGGCGAACACCGTGCGGTCGCCGCCATGCAGCCGGGTGGTGATGCGGTTCGGCCCGGGGTCGAGCGGCACTTCCACCGTCGTCGCCGCGCCGGCGGAAACGGATTCCACGCGGGCGGCGATGCGGTCGTTCACCAGCACGTCGAGCGGGCCAAGCCCGAGCCCGCGATCGGTGGCGGTGAAGGTGAGGCGCAGCGCGGTGGCCTCCTCCGGCAGGTCGCGCGCATCCCAGGCCAGTTCGGCGCAGCCCGCGTCGCTGACGATGCAGGCGCTGCCCGGAGCGAGTAGCGGCAGCCGGCCGAGCCGGTCCCGCACCTCGCCAAGCTGCGCCAGCCGCGCGAGGGCCGGCGCGCTGTCGCCGGCCAGCCGTGCACGCACCGCGGCGGGCGCGTAGAGCGCGCGATAGGCCTGGCGGAAGCTCGCCCATTCCGGTGTCTGGTTGCGCGCGCGGTTGAGGTGCAGGCCGACGAGCTCCTGGCCCCCGTTCGGCGCATGGTCGAACAGGCCCTCCGGCGTCCAGATCACCCAACGCAGCGTCTCCGCATGGATGAACAGCGCCGCATGCTCCGTGATGTCCGCGTCCGCGAGGCGGTACCAGCGCAGCGTGCCGTCGCCGAGCGCGGCCACCGCGACATCGCCGGCCGCTGCGACGCCCCAGGCGGCGCCGGGCAGCGAGAGCGCCGCGCGCGGCCGCCCGGCGGTGTCGTAGAGGCGCAGATGGTTGTCGGTGCCGAGCAGGATGCCACGGTCGCCATCGAGCAGCGTCAGGCTGCGGGCGAATTCACCCTCGCCCATGCGCAGCACCGTCTGGCCGAGGCGGGGGCGGTTGGAGTTCCGCCAGTCCGGAGCCAGGGCGAGCTTGCCGCCGATGGTCGCCCGCGCGGCGGTGAAGCCGCCTTCCTCGGCGGTGGCGCGGCCGAGCTGGCCGGACACCGCGTCGAACACCAGCGGCGCGGCGCCGGGGCGCAGCGCGATGCGCAGCCGCGTGCCGTCCGCCGTGATGGCCAGGCTGACGCCCGTGTTGCGGAAATCGGCCCCCGGCGGGCGCGGCGCGATCGCCACCGTGCCGTCCGGCGCCAGCCGCCCCCAGCCGGGATCGGCGGCCGCGAAGGCCAGGCCGCCGCCCTGGGGGATGGTCAGCAGATGCGCGATGGCGTCACGCGCGGCAGGGATGTCGGTGGCCGGGCCGAGCCCGAAATCCGCCCAGCGCCGGATGACGAAATCGCGCCGCTCCGCCGCCGCCGCCGGCGCACCGGGCACCGCGACGATGCCGCGCGCCGCTGCCGTGGCCGGCGTGGCGGCCGGGTTGGGAAGCCGCGCATAGCCGGCGGCGTGCAGCTGCACGCCGCCGCGTCCATCCGCCGCCCAGGCGACGGCCGGCAGGCCCTCGCCCGTCAGGCCCTCGATGCCGGGGATGAACACCGTGCGCAGATCGCCGGCGGCCAGCACCTCCACCCGCAGCCGGTCCTCGAAGCCGAGCGCGACCAGCGCGCCATCGGGCGACCAGGCGAGACCGAAGGGCCGCGCGCCCTGCACCGGCACGCGTTCCGCCAGCCTGCGGCCGGCGCGCGCCTCATGCACCCGCACCTTGCCATCGGCGCCGGTGGCGGCGAGCAGCGCGCCCCCCGGCGCGAAGCCCACCATCCGCGCCGGCCCGGCATAGGCGGCGTCTTCCCACAGCGGGCGGCCGTTGCGTGCATCCCAGACCCGGATCCCGGCCCGCCCGCCGAGTGCCGCGGCCAGCAGCCCGCCATCCGGCGAGACGGCCAGGTGCTGCACCGGCGCCGGCAGGCCAGGCAGCCGGGCGAGCAGCGCGCCGCTGCGCGTGTCGAACAGGTAGATGCAGAAGGCGCCGTCCCAGGCACCGCCCGTGAAGCCGGCGGCGAAGGCGCGCAAGCCGTCCGGCGTCAGCGCCACGGCGTAGAGCTCGCCCTCGCCTTCGGGCGCGATGGGCGGGCGGAGGACGCCGCGCGGCGTGCCGTCGGGCAGATCCCACAGGCGCAGCGTCTTGTCGTCCGAGACGCTGGCGAGCAGCCGCCCGGCCGCATCGGTCGCGAGCCGTGCGACCGGCGCGGTGTGGGCGGCGGCCTCGATCCGCAGGAAGGGCTGCGCCGGCGGCTCCGCTGCCGGGCGCGTCCCCGCCTGCTGCGCCCCCGCCTGCTGTGCCGAGGCCGCCGGAAGGCGCAGGCCGGAGGCGAGCAGCGCCGCCCCGGCCAGCGCGGTGCGGCGTGGCAGGATCATGCCGTCAGCTGGCGGCCAGCTCGAAGCCCTGGCCTTCGACGAGGCGCTGCGCATTGCCGACGCTCTCCGCGAAATTGTCGCGCCGGGCGATGTTGCTGGCAGCGAGCGAGCGCACATCGCCCTCATTCGCCACCGCCGCGACCGCCGGGCGGCTTCCAAGGCTACGCCCCTCCGGGAAGGCGGAGGAGGGGGCGTATCCGCGCAGGCCCGTGCTGGTCTCGACCAGCGCGAAGCCGCCGGTGGCGGGTGCCAGCGTCACCCGCTCCCGCGGGCTGACCCGGGCGACTTCGGGCGCAGCGGGGTCGGGACGCAACTTCAGCGGAACGGTGGTGCGGGCAGCCACCGGCACGACGCGGCCGACCTGGGCGCCGGCGGCCACCTGCTCCTTCACGCCGGGGGCGACGGTCTCGATCGCGGTGTCGAACTGGGCGCCGCGCTCGGTGATGCGGCCGTTGATGGTCTGGGCGAGCTGCAGATCGCGCTGCGTCATCGCGCGCAGATTGGCCATCGCGTTCTCGGCCTGCCCGCGCTGGATACGGCCGGCGCGCAGATCCTCGCGGACGCGCTGGGCGGTGGCGAAGCGGCAGTCCATCAGCTGGTTGAAGGCGAGCTGGGTGCGGTCGAGCTGCGCATTCTCCACCGCCAGGTCGCCGGCGATGGTCTGGTTCAGCGTGGCCTGGTCCACCGCCTGCTGCTGGCGGGCCTGGAAATAGCCGGTGGTGCCGCCCGCGATACCGCCGGCTGCGGCGCCGATGGCCGCCCCGGCCGCGATGTTGCCGCCGCGCTGACCGGTGGCCGCGGCGATCAGCCCGCCGAGGATGGCCCCGCCCACAGCGCCCATCGCGGCGCCGCGGATGATGTCCTCGGCGAAGAAGTTGCCGGTGGAATCCAGCGCGACCACCTGCGCCCGGCAGGCATCCGAGCCGTCATCCGTGCCGATTCGCGCCTCGCGCGTCGTGCAGGCGGCGAGCAGGGCCACGGATGTCGCCATGGCGACATAGCGGCGAAGTCTGGGCGACATGGTACCCCCAAAAGGCGCAAGATGATGACCCAGGGTAGTCTTTACCCGGGCGAAGTTCCAGCGCCGCGCTATGCCTCGGCACCGGCTTCCACCGCCACGGCGGTGACGTTGTCCGAGGCATGGCGCGCCAGCGCCGCGGCGATCAGCAGCTCCGGCGCCAGCGCCGCATCGGGCACCGCGAGCAGCGTCGCGATCTCGGTGACCGGAAGCGTCTTCGAAAGGCCGTCGCTGCACAGCAGGAAGCGGTCGCCGGGCAGCACGCGGTCGGTGCATTTGTCGATCTCGAGCCCGTCCTCGCCGGCGCCGACGGCGCGGGTGATGACGTTGGCGCGCGGATGGCTTTCGGCGTCCTCGGGCCGCACCATCCCGGCATCCACCAGCTCCTGCACCAGCGAATGGTCGCGCGTCACCTGTTCGAGGCTGCCGTCGCGCAGGCGATAGAGCCTGGAATCGCCGGCCCAGAGGCAGGCGAAGTGACCGTTGCGCACGATCAGCACCACCACCGTGGAGGCGATGGTGCCGCGGTGTTCCGCGCCGGTTTCGCGCAGCGCATCGTGCACCAGCAGCAGGCGCTGGCGCACCTCGCCCAGCATGCGGCCGGCCGGCAGGTCATCGGGGATCGCCGCGAGCGCGTCGCGGATCATGCCGGAGGCAACCTCGCCCGCTTCATGACCGCCGGCGCCATCGGCCACAGCCCAGAGGCCGGCATCGGGCCGGTCCACATAGGAGTCCTCATTGTGTGTGCGGCGCGCGCCGGGATCGGTCTTGCCGGCGGAGCGGAAGCGGGTGGCGAGCTGCTCGCTCACGGCACGGCGTCTCCCGGGGCGGGGGGGGTGGCGTCCTGCAGCATCGCAGCGAAAGCCGCCGGGCCGGGCAGGGCGCCGGCGACGAATTGCCGCGGCGCGACGCGCGGCGCGCCGATGGTCCACCAGGAGCCCAGTGCACCGCCGGTGCCGCAGCCGGCCGGCAGGGCGGCGATGCGCTCCGCCACGCGGTCGGGCTCGGCATCGGCGAGCACGGCATCGAGCCCGGCGGCTTCCAGCAGGTCGAGCCAGGCCGGGTCCGGCGCCGGCGCGGCGGAGAGGCCGGCGAAGGTGGCGGCCAGCGTCAGCGGCCAATGGCGCCCGCTGCGGTCCACGCTCGGCAGCATCACGCCGGCGGCCGCCTCCGGCCCGCAATGGCCGGCGGGCAGGGCAAAGCGCCAGATCGGCGCCTCCAGCCAGGCGGGCAGCCAATCCTCGCCGAGGATGGCGCGGCTGCCCGACATCGCCTCCGCCAGCCAGGCATCCCAGGGCTCGGCGAAGCCGCGGGGAAGGCCGCGGCTGACGAAGTCGCCGCGCGCGGGTAGCTTCCCGAGGAAGCCGCAACGTGCCGAGAGGGCTACAGCGCCGGGCACCGGAATTCCTGCAGCACCGTGCTGGCAAGTGGGTTGAGGGTGGAGGAGGCGCGGATGTCGTAGGTGATGCTGCGCTCGCCGGCGCGGAAGCTGAGCGTGAAGCGCTCCGCGGCGCCGCCGCCGGTGATCTGGCCCTGCTGGAACAGGCGCAGCAGCGCCCAGGGGCCGTTGGCCTGCAGCACGCCGGGCCCGCTGGTCGGGGCCGGGTCGAAGACCAGGCGCACATTGGTCATCCGGTTGGCGCCCGGCCAGGTCACCTGGGTGGAGCGCGTCGGGCCGTGGGCATAGGTGATCACCACGCCGTCCAGATCCAGCGTCGCCTGCCGCGCCCCGGCATCGAGCTGCGCCGGCGCGATGTCGAAGCGGAAGCCGGGTTGCGGGCCGCCGGCGAAGAAGATGTCGCGGATCACGGCCGCGCGCTGGAAGTTCGCCACCGCATCGGCGGAGACCGGCGCCGGCACGCCATCCAGCGCCTGCGGCCGCCAGTTGCGGCCGGACATGTCCACGAAGGGCCGGATCTGGGTGTTGAAGAAGCTGTCCAGCATGCCGCCGGGGGCGAAGAGCCGGGCGAAATCGTCCATCGGGATCTCGTTCGGCGCACCGCGGCGGAAGGGAAAGCGCCCCTCCACCGCCTGCCGGCAGAGCTGCGCCGGCGAGATGCCACCGGCCGCCGCGCCGCCACCGCCGGCAGCGCCACCCGCCGCACCGCCATTCCAGGCCGCCGCAGCCTGCGCGCGCACGCCGCCGCCGCGCAACGCAATCGCGTTGCTCGCCAGGCTGGTGAGCCAGCGCGCCACCGGCTCGGGCTGGCGCGAGGCCTCAGCGCGCATGATGGCGATCGGGTCGGCGCCGGTCGGCAGCGGCGCGGCCGCGCCGCCCTGCTGCGCCGCCGCCACCTGGGCGAGCTGCTGCTGCAGCTGGGTGACCAGCGCGAGCAGGTTGTCGAGCGGCGCGCCGGGGCCGCTGCCGACCAGCTGGCGCAGCGCCTCGTAGCGCTCGTCCACCGCGATGCCAGGCGGCGGCGGCGGCGGGCCGCCGGCCTGGCCGAGCACCGCGCTGAGCCGCGAGGCCGCGGCGCCGGCCGCCCCGGCGCGCTGCGCCACTGCCTGCGCGGCCGCCGCTGCGCCCCCGGCCGCGGCGGCCGGCGGTTCCGGAGATACGCTCAGCGTGAGCTGGCGCGTGATGGCGACCAGCAGGTCGCGCATCGGCGATTGCGGCGCGCCCAGGATGAACAGGTCCTGCACCGCCTGCGGCAGGTTGCGCAGCGGCACCACGTTCAGGTCGGCGAGCATCGCCTCCCAGTGGCGGACATAGTCGTTGACGTAGAGGGCGACGACATCGCGCTCCAGAGTCTGCACCGCCGGGCTGTTGGGGTCGATCTCCGAGCGCTGGCCGAGCACCCAGGATTCGCCCGCGACCTCGCGCGCCGCCTGCGGCAGCGAGGGAAGTAGCACGCGGTGGAAGCCGTCCACCGTGTAGAAGCCCGGAATGCCCTCGGTCAGCGGCTTGCCGGAGCCGCGGATGAACAGCCGCGCACCGGCGGCGCCCGCGGCATCGCCCGGCCGCCAGGGCGGCAGGCGCACCGCCGCGCCGGAGGGGCGGATGCGCGAATAGACGCGCTCGGCGAGCGGGATGCGGCTGAAGGCGCGCTGCGCTTCCTCGACCAGCGCGCCGTCCAGCGCCACCTGCGGCAGCGGGTTGGCCAGCAGCGCGATGAGGTGTGAATCGAGCGAATCGCGCAGCGGCTGGTTGGGCGCGCCCGGATAGGCATTGGCCCAGTCGAGCGCCATCCACTCCCGCACCAGGTCACGGTCGAGCGGCCCGGCGGAGCCGAGCATGAGGTAGATGCGCGTCGCCTCGTAGAGCAGGTCGGGCTGGTTGAAGGCGCCACGCATCTGCGCCTCCAGCCGCCACAGCAGCCGCGGCAGCAGCGCGCGCTGGACGGCATGGCGATAGGTCACGTTCCCGGCGGCGGTGAGCTTGCCGGCTTGCGACATGCCAAGCCCCGCATCGGCCGCCGCGGCCTGCGCTGGCAGGGCGCGCGCGGCATCCAGCACCGGTGCGATGCGCGCGAGGTCGCCATCGCCGACCGGATCGGTCAGCACCGGCCCGGCCATCTGCTCATAGGCGGCGAGCGAGGCGGCGAAGCGCGCCGCGCCGCTCTCGGCGTTGCCGCGCTCCAGCCACAGCCAGCCACCACCGCCGAGCATCAGGATGGCGCTGCCCGCCCAGGCGGCGACGCGCAGCGCGCGGTCGCGGCGCACCCCGGCGGGATTGGCGACGCCGAGCATCGCCTCGCCGAACACCACGTCCTTCAGCAGGCGCTCGAGGAAGTAGGAGCGTCCCGATTCCGGGCGCAGCGCCGGGGCGCGGCGCTGGTCGATGCCGAAGCCGCGCGCCAGCACGCCGGTGAGGCGATCGATCGGCGTGCCTTCCTGCGTGCCCGACGCGAAATAGACGCCGCGCAGGAAGGGCGCGGGATCGAGGCGGGAGCCACCGAAGGCTTCGACGAGGAACTCGTTGAGCGGCGCCTCAAGGCTGGCGAGCTGGGTCGGGAAGCCGGCAATGGCGGCGCGGCGGTCCGGGTTGCGCTCGGCCTGCAGGCGATCCAGCACGCGGCCCTCGACCCGGTCGAGCAACGCCTTGAACTCGCCGCCGAAACCGGCGAGCGGCTCCTTCTCCGCGGGCGGGAAGGTGACGCCCCAGACCTGCGCACGGCGTTCGCGGTCGAGGTCGTCGAAATACTCGGTGAAGCCGCGCAGCAGGTCGGCCTTGGTCAGCAGCAGGTAGACCGGCACCCGCACGCCGAGCCGGTCCGTCAGCTCCTTCACCCGCTTGCGGATGGCGCGCGCGTGGGAGAGGCGCTCCGGCTGCGGGGCGGAGGCGATCTCCGGCACGCCGATCGCCACCAGCACACCGTTCAGCGGCTGCCGCGGACGCGAACGCTTCAGCGAATCGAGGAAGGCATCCCAGCCCGCCCTGTCCACGTTCTGGTCGGAATCCTGCGTGGTGTAGCGGCCGGCGGTGTCGATCAGCACCGCCTCGTCGGTGAACCACCAGTCGCACATGCGCGTGCCGCCGGCACCCGCCACCGCGCCCTGGCCCATCTCGGCGGCGAGCGGGAATTTCAGGCCGGCATTCAGCAGCGCCGTGGTCTTGCCGGCGCCGGGCGGGCCGATGATGACGTACCAGGGCTGCTCGTAGAGGTAGCCGCGCGTGCCGCGCGCCTTCGCCAGCGTGCCGAGCGCGCCGGTCAGCCGCTCGCGCAGCTTCGCCGCTTCCTCATCGGCCGCCAGCTTCGACGGGTCGGGGCCGGAGGTCGCACCCTCGACCAGCGCGGCCTCCTTCCTGCGGCGGCTGCGGCCGATCCAGAAATTCGCGCCGAACCAGACAAGCGCGATGACGGCGACGATCGCCGCGCGGATGATCCAGTCTTCCAGGAAAGACAGCAGCGGGCCGAACACCCAGACCAGCACCGCGATCAGCAGTGCGCCGATGCCGGAGAGGATCCAGCGCCAGGGCAGGCGAGACATCATCGCGCGCCCTCCCGGCGCAGCAGCACTTCGATGCGGCGGTTGGCCTCGCGCCCCTCGGCGGTGGCGTTGCTCTCCACCGGCTCGGAATCGGCGCGGCCCTCGGCGGTGACGCGGCCGGGATCGCCGAGGCCGCGCAGCAGCGCATTGCGCGCCGCCTCCGCCCGCGCGGTGGAGAGCGCGAAGTTGGAGGGGAAGGCGACAGTGCGGATCGGCACGTTGTCCGAATGCCCGATCACCAGGACGGGCCCCGGCTCGTCGCGCAGCGCCTCGCCGATGCGGGTCATGATCGGCAGGAAGCTGCTGGTCAGCGTGGCGCTGCCGGAGCCGAACATGCCGCGGTTGCGGATGCGGATCAGTGGTGCCGAATCGCTGCCCAGCACGCGGACGATGCCCTGCTCGATCTCGGGCGCGAGGAAGGCGCGCAGCTTGTCGAGCGGCCCGGGTGCGGGTGGCGTGAGCGGCGGTGGCGGCGGCGGCGGCGGGCGCACCGGCGCGGCGCGGGCGATCTGCGGCATCGCGGCGGGCGGCGCTGCCTGGGCGCGTGCGAGCAGCCCGTCCGTGCCCGATTCCAGATCGCCCGAGAGCCAGACGAACAGCCCGCCCAGGACGGCGGCGACCGCGCTGGCCATCACCCAGACCGGCACCCGCGCCTTGCTCGGACGGTAGGGCGCCGCGACGCCGCGCCAGCGGGGCGAGAGCTCGGGGTCCGGCGGGGCGGCGCGCTGGCGGATGATGGTCGCGTGCAACTCCTCCCGCACGCGATCGAGCTCCGCGGGCCCGCGGGGCGAGAGGCGGTAGCGGCCCTGGAAGCCGAGCGCCAGGCAGAGATACATCAGCTCCAGCACCGGCAGGAAGGTCGCCGGGACCTGCTGCATCTTCTGCAGCAGCGCGAAGAAGCGCTCGCCGCTGCCGGTCTCCTGGTGGAAGGTGCTGACCAGCGACCTTCCGGCCCAGGCGCCCTGGCTGCCCCAGGGGGTGTTCAGCACGATGTCGTCGAGCGCGGCGCAGAGCGCGTAATGCGCGGGGCGCAGCTGGTCCATCGGCACGTTGCCGGCGCGCGCCTCCTGCTCGAAGCGGCGCATTGCGGCGACCGCGCGCTCGCGCAGCTCGCCCGGATCGGGCTGGGCGACGGTGTTGCGCAGCCGGCCCATGAGTTGCAGCAGCGGCTGCGCCGCGGCGACCAGCGGCGAGGAGCCGACATGCGGCACCTCCACCGCCGCATCCAGCGGCGCGGCGGCATAGGCGGCGGCCGGCGGGGGCGCCGAGGCGAAGGGATCGCGCCCCTGCGGCGGGGCTCCGAACGAATCACGCGCCGGCGTCGCGCCGCCGAAGGGCGTGCCCGCCGGCTGCGGTGGCGGCGCGCTGCGCCCGCCCGGCGCAGGCCGGATGACGGTGCGGTCGTCATCGGGTTCGTGGAACGGGTTGTCGCTCACCCTGTCCTCCCGTTCGCTGTGTGTGCGCTAGCCGCGGATCGCCCAGAGTTCCAGCCGCAGGTTCGGGAACTCGCCCGAGACATGGATGGCGAAGCCGCCGGAATTCTGCATGTGTGCCCAGTGCGGGCTGCCGCGGTCGAGCTCGAAGTAGGTCGCACCCGCGTAGAAGGGGATCTGCCGCGGCGCCACCGGCAGCGGGCGGACGGAAATGCCGGGCATCGCCACCGTCACCAGCTCGCGGATGTATTCCGCCGCACCGATCTTGACCTGCTGCGGGAACAGGCGGCGCAGCTGCTCGGCCGGCATGTCCGCCTGCACCGACAGCACGAAGGAGGCCGCGCGCAGGATGGAGCGGTCGGTCAGCGGGCCGACGCGCACGCCGTGCTTGCGCTCCTGCAGCGGGATAGCCACCGCGGTCTGCTCGATCACTGCCGAGAGTGAGCGGCGCAGATCGGCGACCACCGGTGCGTAGCTGCGCTGCAGATCCTCGTGCCGATAGGCGGGATAGGTGCCGGGTCGGCGCGTGCTTTCGGTGAAGGTGGCGAATTCGCCGGCCATCTGCACCAGCGTCGCGTAGAGTTCCTCCGGATGCACCGCGCCGGCATCGGCCCAGTGCATCATCAGCTTCTGCCAGCGGTTGACCGATTGCAGCAGCAGGAAGTCCGCGACTTCCGCCACGCCACGGGCGCCGGGGGCGCTGAGCCGGCCGGCCAGCGCCTCACCGCGCTGGTTCAGCATGCCGGCGAGCTCCGCCAGCAGCCCGGCCAGCGGCTGCACCGCCGCGGCGAGCAGCGCTGGCGGAATCCAGCGCTCATCCAGCACCACCTGGCGGGTGGCGGAGACCTCCACCACGCGGGCGAGGCCGATGCAGAGATAACCGGAGCGGTCCTCGCTCTCGAGCATGTAGCGCAGGCGCAGCTTGCCGACCTGCAGCTCGGCCGGCTGGGGGGAGGCGGATTGGGTGTCGTAGGCGCCGAAGGGCAGCGCACCATAGCGGCCTTCGCCTTCCGGTCCGGCGACCTCGGTGGCACCCGGCTGGCGAATCGGCAGCGCGAGATAGACCAGCGCGTTGCGCGTGTTCTCCGGCAGCTCTAGCGGCGGCGGGTGGTCAGCCTCGCTCGGGATGGCGAAGGCGGTGCCGTCCTCGAACAGGCCGGCGGCGCTGCCCACGGCGAATCGGCCGGTGGCGAGCAGATCGCGGTCCAGCGTGAGCTCGGTCACGCCCCAGGGGTGCGCGCGCAGCGGCCGGAAGGCGCCGCGCACGAGCGATTCCAGCCAGCGGTCCTGCTGCTGGAAATGCTGCGCACGCAGGAACATGCCTTCCTGCCAGATCACACGGCTGGACCAGCTCATGCTCGCCTCATGTTTCGGCGCAGCCCATGCCTGCCGTTCTCCCGTCCCTGCGCCGCGAGGCTATCAGTATCGCGCGGCGGCGGTAAGCCAATTCAACCGCCGCGTGTCGCGGCCGGGTCAGGATTCGACGTTGGCGACCACCGCGTTGCGCTCCAGGCGCACCTTGATCTTCGTCGGGCCGCTGGTTGCGATCGGCAGCACGGCGCGCCAGCGCGCGCCGGCATCCACGTCGCGGAACAGCGCGACCAGGCCGATCGCCTGCACCCCGGCCCGCGGCTCGCGCACGATGGTGCGCTTCTCGCCGGGCGCGATGACGAACTGCTCGGACCCGGCGCTGTCGGCGCCGAGGGTGTCGCGCTCCCGCTCGGTCAGCGCGAAGACGTCGCCGCGCTCGAACTTGGCGGTGGCGTTCAGCAGGTAGACCTGCAGCGCGACGGGGGAGGGGCGGCCGCTGGCGTCCGGGTTCTGGTCCGCGCCGCCTTCCACCTCGATCGTCACCACGGCCGGCGGCGGCGGCGGCGCCGCGCAGGCGCCGAGTGCGAGCAGCGAGGCGAGCGTGGTGCGTCGGGTGGCTTTCATGAATCCTCCGGTCTGGCTGCAGCCTCGCGCAGCGCTTCCTCATAGGCCCGGGCGAAGGCCTTGCCGAAGGCGCTGTCGAAATCGTCGGAGAGCGCGCGCACGAGCGCCTCGTGCTGCGCCTCATAGGCTTCGAAGGCGCGTGCCTTCTTCTGCATCGGCAGCAGGCCGCCGCCGGCCTGCGCCTGCGCCGCCTCCGGCGAGAGCTGGGCGAGCAGCTCGCGGACCGCCGTCTGCATCGCCGCCACCGAGGCCAGTTCGTGCAGCTTCAGGTCGCGCAGCGCCTCGGTCACCGCCTCGGCCGGCCCCATGTTGGTGCGCCTGCCGGTGCCGAGCAGGGCGGAGAGCGCATCGTCGTCATCGGCCGAGAACTTCAACGGATTGTTGCCGCGGGCGCGGATCATCGTCTGCTCGATGCGGAACTCGCCCTTGATGGCGGCGCGCGCGATCAGCACGGCGCGCAGGCCGGAGACCATGGCCCGGAAGGCGCTCCCGAGCGCCTCCATCGCTGCCACCGGATTCTCGAGCCGCGCGCCGGGCATGCCGGCGCCGCGCACGAAAGCCGCGAGCAGCGCGGTGTCCGGCGCGGCGGCCGCCGACGCCACGGGCTGCGCGATCGGTGCCGCGACAGCCGGTGCCGGCATCGGGGCGGGCGTGAAAGCGGGAGGCGCTGCCTCCACGAAGGGCGCCGCGGCGGGTGGCGGCGCCGGCGGCGCGGGGAAGGGCTCTGGTGTGGCGTCGCCGAACGACGAGGCGGCGGCGGGGGGCGGCGGGGGTGTCCCGGCGAAGCCGGGCGGCCCCGCCTGCCAGGGTGTCGGCGGTTCGATCGCCGGCGCCGGCGGCGCCGGGGCGGGCGCGGTCGGCGGCAGCAGCGGCTCGTCGAGGTCCCAATCGTCGGGCAGCAGGTTGGCCGGGCCGGGGGCGGCGGAGGGTGGGCGGAAGGCGTCCGACACGGAGGAGCTGTGATCGGCGATGCTCGGGCCCTGGAAGGGCTCCGGCTCGGACGGCGCGAAGGGGTCGAAATCCGGCGGCAGCAGCGACGATTCGTCGCGCCACCCGGAAGCCGGGCCAACCGGCGACTCGGCCGGTGTCATGGCCGGCGCCGGCGCGAAGGGATCCTCGTCGAACGGGTTGGCGCCGCGCATACCGATCTGCGAGGTGCCCGCGCCGCGCGACGGCACCACCGCATCCTCCTCGATGCGCAGTTCGATCTCATACGCGCCGAGCCGGATACGGTCGCCGTCGCGCAGGTCGCGCACCTGCCCCTGGCCGATCGGCTCGGCCTCGCGGTTCAGGTAGGTGCCGTTGGTGCTGGTGTCGGCGATCTGCCAGCCACCGCTGCGGAAGGCCAGCACGCAATGCCGCTTCGAGAGATGGCGATCCGGATCGGGCAGCACCCAGGCATTGTCGGGCGCGCGGCCGATGGAGAACTCGCCGCCGCCGGTCACGCGTGTCTCCGGCGCGACGCTGTCGGGACAGCGGAGCGTCGAAAGTGTCAGACGCATCTCAGCCGCCGATCAGGACGGTGGGAAAGCCGAAGACGATGGATCCGCCATGTGCGCAGGTGTCGCCCATCCGCGCCGCCGGCATGTTGCCGATCAGCACCGTGGCGGAGCCCTTCGCGATGGTGTTCGGCGGCCCGACGCAGATCGCCGGATCGGTGGCGCGCGCAGCGGGCATGTTGCCGATCAGCACCGTCGGGAAGCCCATGGCGATGATGCCGCCGACATGCGGCACCGGCCCGGTGAACATCGGGCAGAGATGCGGGTCGGCGAGGCGGGAGGCGGGCTGTCCCATGGCGTGTTAACCCCCAGGCGGCAGGCGGCCGGCACCGCCGGCGGCGATGTCGCGGGCGCTTTCCAGGAACCGCGCGAGGCGCGCATCGCGCTTGAGCGGATCGCCGCGCACCGCGGCGAGGTTGACCGCGCCCGAGATCGCGGTGCCGGTCAGGTGCGGCGCCGGTGGCACCTTCGGGACGTCGGGCGGGGCCATCGAATCGCCGGCCCAGAAGGCGCCGACCGCCGCCCAGGCCTCCGGCGTGTCGAGCCCCTGCAACTGCGCCAGCGCGAAGGCGGCGCGGCGGCTCTCGTCGGTCTGCTTGCGCACCCAGGTCTCGGCGGCGGCGCAGAGCTCGGCGAGGCCGGGGGGCGCATCGGCGGGCACGGTGTGGCGGGCGCACATGCAGGCCCACCACACCGCCTCCCGCTTCGGCAGCGCATGCGCGGTAAGCTTCGCGGCCTCGAGCAGGAAGCCGCCACCGGCCAGGCGCTCCAGCGCCTCCGTCACGCGGGTTGCGCCGGCGATCAGGGGCATCGCCTCCGGCGGGGGGGCGATGCGCTCGATCAGCTCCGGCAGCATGCCGTCGAGCTTGGTTGGGGGTGCGGCCTGCTGCATCAGTTGATCATCACCACGCCGCCCTTGAGGGTCAGCATGCCGTCGCCCTTCACGGTGGTCATTGGCGAGGCGAGCTCGGCCATACCGTCGGCCTTGAGCTTCAGCATCGGGCCCTTGATGGTTACGCCGTCGGGCGCGATCTTCACTTCGCTGCCGCCGACCTTCAGCGTGATGGACTGCGCCGCCTCGATCGTCACCGCGCCGGCATCGGCCTTCATGGTCACGTTGCCTGTCTTGACGCCGAGATCATAGTTGCCGGTCTTCACGCCCATCTTGTAGTTGCCGGTGTCTACGCTTTCCTCGTAGTTGCCGGTCTTCACGGTCAGCGTGCGGTTGCCGTCTTCCACGATCAGGGTCTGATTGCCCTTCACCGTAAAGTCCTGCTTGCCCTTGATCAGGACCGTCTCGTCGACCTTCACCTCGACGATGCGGCAATTGTCCACCTTCAGCGTCAGGTCGTTCTCGACCTTGATGTTGAAGTCCTTCTGGGCGTGCAGGTAGACCTGTTCCTCGCCCGCCTTGTCGTCGAAGGTGAACTCGTTGAAGTCGGCCGCGGCGCCGTCATCCACCGAGCGGCTGCGGAAGCCGGACTTGGTCTTTTCCGCCTTGCTGTAGATCGGCGTGTCCACGCCGTTGTAGAGCCCGCCAAGCACCACCGGCCGGTCCGGGTCGCCATCCATGAAGGCAACCGCGACCTCGGTGCCGACGCGGGGGATGAACTGGCCGCCCCAGCCCTTGCCCGCCCAGGGCTGCACCACGCGCGCCCAGATGGCCTGGTCGGGCGCCGCCTCGGCGCGGTGGTCCCAGAAGAAGCGGACCTTCACCCGCCCGAGGTCGTCGGTGAAGATGTTCCCCTCGCCATCGGCGCCGAGCACGATCGCGGCGTGCACGCCGTCCATGCGCGGGCGGCGGGTCTGCAGCGGCTGGCGCCAGGGTGTCGCTTCCGGGAAGATCTCGAAGCTGTTGCCGTAGCTGGGCGGGCCGGAGCCGGTGAGCCAGGTCTCGTCGGCCGCCTGATGCACCACGGCGCGCACGCCGTATTTGCCGGGCGGCAGGAAGGTGTCCTCGCCGATCACCTCGAAGATGTGGCCAGGGGCGAGCGGGATCCAACTGCCATCGCCCGCCAGCAGCGAGGCGCCAGCCTCGGCCGCCTCCATTCGCAGCCGCGCACGGGCCGCGGCGGCGGCGGGGTCGTCGGTGCCGGCCGGCCAGACGAAACTGTCCGGGCTCAGCGTGCCGGTCGCCGCCAGCACCGTCGCCTGCTCGCCCTTCACTTCGGTGGTGGGCGAGACCGGGTCGTAGTCGGCGGTCATCTCCTTGCCGCCGGCGATGCCCTGCACCGCGTGGATGGCGTTGACCAGCGCGCCTGCGGCCGGCAGCGCACCGATGTCGCCGAGGCTAGCGTTGGCATCGGTGACGACCAGCGTCTCGCCTTCGAAGAAGTAGTACCAGCCCGCCTCCTCCATGATGCGCGCGGCGAAGCGCAGCCGGTCCTCGTTGAACTGGGTCCGGTAGGGCAGCGGCGGGTTGTCGCCGGTGATGCGGAACTCGGTGCCGGAGATCTGGCTCTCGTCGAGCAGCGCCTCGATGATCTCCTGCGCCGTCTTCTCCTGGAAGACGCGGCAGTCATTGGCCAGCGACAGCGCCCAGAGCTTCGGCACGATCTTCAGCGTGCAGGTCTCGTAGCCGCGCGCATCCTTGCCGAGCGGGATGTATTCGCGCACCAGGCCGTGGAAATCCCGCTCCACATCGTCGCGCCGCAGACCGACCACCGCGGGCTTCTGCAGGATGTCGGCCGGCGCGAAGGGCGCGCGGACATGGACCGCGGTGACCTCGATCTCATACGGCTCGGAGATCGCCTCGCGCACATGCAACCGCGTCGGCGCCAGCACCTCGGCGTCGCCGTCAAGAGACATCCAGATCAGTGCACCCGAGCGAACGGGCAATTCCACCGCCATGTCCTCGCCCTGTTGCCCCGACCACACCGCCCGGGCACAGCCATGCTACCCTTCCCCGGAGGCGTGCGCCAGTCGCGCGGTTCTCCCCGTGAAGTTGACGAAACACTTGTTGGCGGCGCGCGCACGCCGCACCTTGCTGTTAATGGTTCTTGCGAGGGCGACGGAATGGGCGGGTCCAGCGTGCCGACCGGAGCACGCCGTTGGCCGACAGGCCGGCTGCTCCCGATGCTGCTCGTGCTTTCGGCCTGCACCGCGCCGCCACCCTCGGCCTATGTCGGTGGCAGCGGCGGCGCTGCCGGCGGCGGCGAGCCGGTTGGCGCGAACACGGTCGGCGAGGCCTGCACGCGCCAGGCCGCGCCGGGCGGCGGCGCGGACATCTACTGCGGCACCTGGCAGCAGCCGAGCGCGAGGCTGCGTCCCGCCGGTCCGGCCGGGCCGGCCGAACTCGCGGCGCTGGCCGGCTCCGGTCCCTGGCGGGCCGCGCTCGACGCCCGCTATGCCTGCGGCGCGCCGCGCCCGACCACCATCCTCGGCGATGCGCCGGCGCTGCTGATGGAATGCACGCGCCGGCTGGGTGGCTGGCCGCATCTCGCCCTCGTCACCTCCGTCGGCGGCGACGGCTGGCTTGCCGATGGCGTGCTGCCGGCGCTCCCGGCGTTGGAGCGTGCGATCGGGCTGGCCACCGGCCGCGCGCGGCCGGAAGGCAGCGGCGCCGCGGCCTCCGGCGCCGAGGCGCTGCTGGCCGAGCGCTTGGCGGCGCGCGCTTTCGGCTCCGACGACATCGGCACCTACCAGGCCCTGATGGCCGCCGGCAGCCGCGCCAACCAGGCCGAGAACGCCGCCGCGGCCGAGACCGCCTACCGCGCCGCGCTCGGCGTGCAGGAACGCGCGCTGGGCAATGACGACCCGGCGCTGGCGACGACACTGGCACTGCTTGCGCTGCAACTCTCGAACCAGGGCCGCTATCCGGCGGCCGAAGCGGCGCTGGCCCGCGCCGAGTCGCTCGCCGCCCGCCCCGGGGCGGAGGAGGTGCTGCCCGCCCGCCTGGCGCATTACCGCGCGCTGCATCTGCTGAACCTCGGCCGCCACGCGCAGGCATTGGCGCTGCTCGACCAGGCCGCGACCGGCTTTGAGCGGCAATTGCCGCCGGCGATGCTCTCCGGCCGTCCCGCCCTGGCCGACGGCTTCGGCGAGGTGGAGGTGATCGCGCGGCCACAGGTTCGCTCCGCCCTGCTCGGGCTGATCGAGGTGCGGCGCTACCGCGGCGTGGCGCTGCGCGCCCTCGGCCGGCCCGCGGAGGCGGAGGCGGCGGTGCGTGGCGCGGTGACGCTCGCGCGGTCCAATCGCGTGGTGGCGCCGGTGGTCTCCGCCCGGCTGACGCGGAGCGCTGCGATGGTGGAGGCGCAGCAGGGCGACACCGCCGGCGCGGCGAGCGGCCTCTCCCGCGCCGCGCTCGCCTTCGCCCGCGGCCTGCCCGGCACCCGGCCGGTGGCACGCACCGAACTGCTGCGCGCCGGCGTGATGGCCAGTCTCGGCCGGCAGGAGGAGGTGCTCGCCTCCTGCCGTGTGGCTGTCGGCGTGCTGACCACGCTGCGCTCCGGCATCGAGGCGGAGTTGCTGGAGCCCTGCCTGGCCGCCTACGCGGCGGAGGCGGCGCGCGATCCCGGCAGCGCCCAGGCGGTGCTCGCCGAGATGTTCGCCGCCGCGCAGCTGGCGCAGTCCGGCGTGACCAGCCGGCAGATCGACCAGGCGACGGTGCGCCTGGCCGACGCGGCGCGCGACCCGCGCGCGGGCGAGGCGATCCGCCGCTACCAGGATGCGCAGGTGGCGCTCGGCGAACTGCTGCGCGAGCGCGACGAGGCGGCGGCCGAGGGCGCGGCGCGTGCCCCGGTGCCGGAGGCGCTGGCGCGGCGCATCGAGGAAGCGCAGGCCGAGCTGGCCGAAGCCGATGCGGCCTTGCAGGCGGCGGCGCCGAAATACGGCCAGCTGGTGCAGCAGGCGGTGACGGCGCGCGAGGTGCTGGCGGCGCTCCGCCCCGGCGAGGCCTTCGCCAGCGTGGTGCTGACCGGCGGCGGCGGCGGCTGGACCTTCGTGCTGCGCGAGGGCCGCATCGCCGCCGCGCCGGTGGTGGGCGGGGAGGCGCGGATCGCCGCCCTGGTGCGCCGGGCGCGCGCCGGCATCGAGCGTACCGGGCCGGAGCTGCCGCGCTTCGACACCGCGGCGGCGCAGGAGCTCTATGCGGCGACCCTCGGCGCGCTGGCGCCGGCGCTCGAAGGCGCGACGGCGCTGGCGGTCGCACCTTCCGGCCCGCTGCTGGCGCTGCCCTTCGAGGTGCTGCTCACCGGCCCCGCCGATCCCGACCGGCTGGCCGAGGCGCCGTTCCTGGTGCGGCGGATGGCGATCGCGCATGTGCCGGCGGCGGCGAATTTCGTCGGGCTGCGCGGGCTCGCGCCTTCGGCGGCGGCGCGGCCCTGGTTCGGCTTCGGAGATTTCCGCCCGCCCTCCCGCGCCCAGGCCGCTCGCAGCTTCCCCGCCGAAAGCTGTGCCGAAAGCGCGCACCTCCTCGCCGCGCTGCCGCCGCTGCCGGCCGCGATTCGCGAGCTGGAGGTGGCGCGCCAGCTGCTCGGCGCCGCATCCGCCGACCGGCTGCTCGGCCCGGCCTTCACCGCCGAGGCGGTTCGCCGTGCAAGCCTGAACGAATACCGCGTGCTGCACTTCGCAACCCACGCCGTGCTGCCCGCCGAGATCGCCTGCCAGCCGGAGCCGGCGATCATCGCCTCGACGCCGGCGAATGCGCCGGACGCCGCCCCGGCGCTGCTGACGGCCTCGGCCATCGTCGGCCTCGACCTCGACGCGGATCTGGTCGTGCTGTCCGCCTGCAATTCCGGCGGGCCCGGCGGCAGCACGGCGGGCGAGAGCCTGTCGGGCCTGGCGCGCGCGTTCTTCTATGCCGGCGCGCGCGCCTTGCTGGTGACGCATTGGGCGGTGGACGACCAGATGGCGGCCTATCTGGTGGCCACGACGCTGGCCATCCGTCGCGAAGGGCAGGGCGCCACCGCCGCTCTGCGTGCCGCGCAGCTCTCCGTGCTGCAGGATGCCGGGCGCATCCTGCCGGCGCAGGTGGCGCACCCCTTCTACTGGGCGCCCTTCACGGTGATCGGCGAAGGCGGCGCTGCAAGCCCGGTTTCGCTCGGCGCCGCTTCGCGCCTATGATCAACGAAGCAGCAATCTCCGCCCGGCATTGCAGGGCGGGCGCGATGCGCGGCGCAGGGGGACAGGCGTGACGGAGCCAGGTAGCCGGCTCGGCAAGTACGAATTGCGCGGGACCCTGGGGCGCGGCGCCATGGGTGTCGTCTATGACGGCTGGGACCCGGTCATCGCCCGTCGCGTGGCGATCAAGACCGTGAAGGTGCCGGACCCGACCGACGCCGAGGCGATGGAGGAACTCGCCCGCTTCCGGCGCGAGGCGCAGGCAGCCGGGCGGCTGACCCATCCGAACATCGTCGGCGTCTACGACTACGGCGAGGACGGCAACATCGCCTACATCGTCATGGAGTTCGTGGACGGGCCGACCCTGAAGAGCCTGCTCGAGAAGCAGGAGCGCATGGCGTTGCCCGAAGTCGCGCGGGTGATGGAGGACGTGCTGGCCGGGCTGGCCTTCAGCCATGCGCGCGGCATCGTCCACCGCGACATCAAGCCCGCGAACGTCATGCTGAGCTCCGACGGGCGCGGCAAGATCGCCGATTTCGGCATCGCGCGGATCGAGAGCAGCAGCATGACCCAGGCCGGCACGGTGATGGGCACGCCGGCCTACATGTCGCCCGAGCAGTTCATGGGCCAGACGGTCGATGCGCGCACGGATATCTATTCCTGCGGCGTGCTTCTCTATCAGTTGCTGACCGGCGAGCGGCCCTTCGAGGGCGGCATGACGGCGATCATGCACAAGGCGCTGAACACGGAGCCGCCGAAGCCCTCGGAGCTTTCGGTGACGGCTCCGCCGGCGCTCGATGCGGTGGTTGCGCGCGCCATGGCCAAGCGGCCGGAGGGGCGCTGGCCGAATGCGGAGGCCTTCGCCGCGGCGATCCGCCAGGCGCTCGCGGCACCGGCGGCTGCGGCCGAGTCGCCCTCCGATGCGACGATGATCTCCGCGCCGCGCGCGGCGCCGCATCCGGCCCCCACACCGCCCCCTGCGCGGGCTGCCGCAGCCGCACCGGCAACGCCGGCGCGGAAAGGATTGCCGATGGTGCCGATCGCGGCCGGTGTGGTCGCGCTGGCGGCGATCGGTGGCGGTGCTGCGTTCTTCCTGCTCGGCGGAGAGGCGCCGCCGCCGCCCGTGCCGGTCGCCTCGGTCCCCGCGATCAGCACGCCTGCTCCCACGCCCATCGCCGCGCCGCCGGCGATGCCCGTGCCCACGCCTGCGCCGGCGCCGGCAAGCCAGGCGGCGGCGCCGCCCGCCACGCCCGCGCCTGCCGTGCCACCGCTTGCCGTGCTTCAGCCGGCGCCCTCGCCAGAACCGATCACGCCGGCACCGATCACGCCGGCACCGATTGCGCCGGCGCCGATCGCGCCGGCACCGATCGCGCAGGCGCCCCCGCCAGGTCCGCAGCCTCAGGCCGAAGCGCCGGCGCCTGTCGCGCAGGCTCCGCTGGTGCCCGCCCCTCCGGCGCCCGTCGTGCAGGCGCCGGTGAGCGAGCCGGCCCCGGCCCCGTCGCAGACACCCGCCCTGCCACAGAACTTCGCGCTGGCCCCGGTGGCGCCGCCGCCCGCGCCGGCTCCGCCTCAGCCGGTGGCGCTGCCCTCGGCGGCATCGATCCGTGCGGCGTTGGCCTCGGCGCTGCCGCCACTCTCGTGCTCGCTGATCTCCGGCACGGTCACCGAGCAGCAGGTGACGCTGCGCGGGGTGGTCGGACTTGGTGCGCCGGAGCGGGCGTTGCGCGACGCCGCCACCGCCGCCGCCGGCCGATTGCCGATCGACTGGCGCGTCAACGGGTTCGATGCGCCGTTCTGCCAGGCACTCGATGCGCTGCGGCCCGCGGCACAACCCTTCGGCACGCCCGGCGCGCTGAGCGTGGCGCTTGCGGGCAACACGACAAGGCTGAGAGACGGCGAACTGGTGACGGTTGTGGTGAATGGGCCGGACTTCCCGGCCTATCTCCACGTTTCCTTCCTGGTGCATGACGGCACGCTGGCGCATCTGCACCCGACGCCGAGCGATCCGCAGCGCCTGCTTCCTGCGCGTGGCACGCTGCGGCTCGGCGATCCTTCGATCGGCGGTCCGGCCTGGGCGGTTTCGCCGCCCTATGGCACCGACCTGATCATCGCGGTCGCCTCCTCGGTGCCGCTGTTCGACCGCCCGCGGCCAGAGGACGAGGATATCGGTGCCTTCCTGCGCGGCCTGCGCGCGGCGCTGGAGCAGGCGCGCCGCCGCGGTGCACGGGTGGCGGCCGATGCCTGGGTGTTGGAGACGGCGGCGCGGTAGAGGCGATCACGCAGCGGCAGGACCGTCCCGCAGCGCGGCTCGCCGCCACGCGTGCCCGGCTTCCCCGCATGAGCGGTGGCGGGCCGGCCGCAGGGCCCTGAAACAGGATCGGGCCGACCTTTCGGCCGGCCCGTCCCGCACGACAGGCTCCCCGGATGGCTGATCCGGGGCGGCCAGGATCAGGCGTTGGCCTGCATCTTCTCGAGGTCGAAGGAGACCTTCTCGCCGTCCGTCGGATTGAGCTTCGCGTCGAACTTCTTCGGCGTGACCTCGATCTTGGAGAAGTTCAGCGACAGGCTCTCGGACGGCTTGTCGCCGCCGCTCGACAGCGAGTATCCGGAGATGCCGCAGTTCCACAGCTTGATCACCATGAAGGTGTCCTGCTTGTTCTTGCTCGTGGAGGTCATCTTGATCTCGACGTCACGGTCGAGCAGGCCGGCGACCGATTCCTCGAAGAACTTGGAGGAGGAGGTCGCGTCCCAGGTCTTGGTGACGGTGATCTCGCTGATGCTCGGCTCGCTGCCCTCGCGGTTCGCGCCGGCGCCGCGCGCCGAGCCGATGCCGCGGCCGGCACCCATCTGGAGCGAGCCGAGCTCGACCCAGTCCTTGAAGCCCTCGGTGTCCACCGTACCCTTGATGTCACCGTATTTCATGTAGATTGCCATGATCCAGTCCCTTTCCTGCCTGCCCTCGTGATCCTCACGCCGCCTCGACCGTGTAGACGAAGCCGCCATCCGGGGCGAGGCCGACCCGGATGCCCCCGACCTGGCGTCCGTCCGCCAGGTGGGACAGCACCTCTGCCGAGAGTTCCGGCAGCAGTGTGCGCGAGAGGATGTTCTCCACGTTGCGAGCGCCGGATGAAGCTTCCGTGCAGCGCGCTGCGATTGCTTCGACAAGCGCCGGATCCCAGTCGAACCCGGCGCGATAGCTTTCGAAAACCCGCTTGCGGATCTTGTTGAGCTGCAGGCCGACGATCCGCCTGATGATCTCGTCCGGCAGCGGGAAATACGGCACCAGCGTGACGCGGCCGAGGAAGGCCGGCTTGAAGTACTTCATCAGCTCCGGCCGCAGCGCGGCGGCGAGCCCATCCGCGTCCGGCATCGTCTCCGGATCGGCGCAGAGCTTGGTGACCAGGTCCGTCCCGGCGTTGCTGGTCATGATGATGACGGTGTTCTTGAAGTCGATGTCCCGGCCTTCGCCGTCCTTCATGTTGCCCTTGTCGAACACCTGGAAGAACACGTCCTGCACACCGGGGTGCGCCTTCTCCATCTCGTCGAGCAGCACGACGGAATAGGGCTTGCGCCGCACCGCCTCGGTCAGGATGCCGCCCTCGCCATAGCCGACGTAGCCGGGCGGGCTGCCCATGAGGAGCGAGACCTTATGCTCTTCCTTGAACTCGGTCATGTTGATGGTGGTGAGGTTTTGTTCGCCACCGTAGAGCAGCTCGGCCAGCGTCAGCGCGGTCTCGGTCTTGCCGACGCCGGAGGTGCCGACCATCAGGAACACGCCGATCGGCTTGCGCGGATCGGTGAGGCCTGCGCGGCTGGTGCGGATCGCCTGCGCCACGGCTTCGAGCGCATGCGGCTGGCCGACGACGCGTGCTTCCATCGCGTCCTTCAGGTTCAGCACGGTGCGGATCTCGTCGCCGCGCATGCGTCCGGCGGGGATGCCGGTCCAGCTCTCGACGATCTCGGCCACCGCCTGGCCGTCCACCACCGGATGCACCAGCGGATGCTCGCCCTGCAGGTCGCGCAGTTCCTTGCTGAGCGCTGCGAGCTGCGTGCGCAGCCCGTCCTTGTCGCGCGTATCCTCCGGGTTCTCCACCACGGTGCGGATCTCGGCGAGCTCGTTGGCGAGCGCCTTCTCCCGTTCCCAGCGGGCATCGAGCCCGACCAGGTCGCCTTCGGCCGTGCTCTTCTCGGCGATCAGCTCGTCGCGTCGCGCGGCGAAGTCGGCGCCGGCGGCCATCTCGCGGCCGATGATGCCGAGCTCGGTGTCGATCAGCTCGATGCGCCGGCGGCGGTCCTCGATCTGCGCCGGGATCGCGGCCTGGCTCATGGCCACGCGCGCGCAGGCGGTGTCGATCAGGCTCACCGCCTTGTCGGGCAGCTGGCGCGACGGGATGTATCGCGCGGAGAGGCGCACCGCTTCGCTGACCGCCTCATCCAGGATGCGCACCTTGTGGTGCTTCTCCAGGGTGCCGACCAGGCCGCGGATCATCGCGATGGCGACGGGGATGGTCGGCTCCTCGACCTTCACCGTCTGGAAGCGGCGAGTCAGCGCCGCATCCTTCTCGAAATACTTCTTGTACTCGGCCCAGGTGGTGGCCGCGACGGTGCGCAGCTCGCCGCGTGCGAGGGCCGGCTTCAGCAGGTTGGCGGCGTCGTTCTGGCCCTGCTGGCCGCCCGCGCCGATCAGCGTATGCGCCTCGTCGATGAAGAGGATGACCGGCTTCGGGCTGGCCTTGGTTTCCTCGATCACCGATTTCAGCCGGTTCTCGAACTCGCCCTTCACGCCCGCGCCGGCCTGCAGCAGCCCGAGGTCGAGCGTGCGCAGCACCACGTCCTTCAGCGCCGGCGGAACGTCGCCCGAGGCGATTCGCAGCGCCAGCCCCTCGACCACCGCGGTCTTGCCCACGCCGGCCTCGCCAGTGAGGATCGGGTTGTTCTGGCGGCGCCGGGTCAGGATATCCACCACCTGGCGGATCTCGGTGTCGCGGCCGAGGATCGGGTCGATCTTGCCGGCGCGCGCCCGCGCGGTGAGATCCATGGTGAACTGGTCGAGCGCGGTGCCGCCGCCCATCGGCGCGGCCGGCTCACCGCCGGCGCCTTCGGCGCCCGCGGCGGCCGAGGGTGCGGCGGACTGCGATTCCGGCGTGGCGCCGCAGATCGAGGCGTAGTCGCGCCGCAGCTGGTCGGCCGGGATGCGCGCGAACTGGCCGGATGCCTCCCGCGCCCGGCGCGCCAGCGTCTCGTCCGCGACGAGGGCAAGGATCATGTGGCCGCTGCGCACGCGCGTGGCACCCTGCTCGATCGAGGCGAGCAGCCAGGCCTGCTTGGCGAGTTCCACGAGCTCGGGCGAAAGGCTCGGCGCGCGGGCGTTGCCGGTCTTCATCCGGTCCAGCGCCTTGCCGAGGTCCGCCGCGAAGCGCGCCATGTCCACGCCGTAATGGCGCAGGATCGCCGCGAAATCGGTGTCCGAACGATCACCGAGAGCGACGAGCAGGTGCTCGATTTCAACATTGTAGTGGCTGCGCGACAGGGTGAGCCCCGCCGACGCTTCCAGGGCTCGCCGACACGTATCGTTAAGACGTCCGACAAGCTGCTTGAGATCAACCGAAGCCATGGGCCCCCCTTTGGCGCCACAACCCTATGTGATAATGACCCGGTCAGTCCAGCAACGATAGCGTTTCACGGGTTTCACCGGCCTCCCGAAACGACGCCATCGGCATCACGGACAGGAGAGCGCCGCATGCCTGACGACACGCCCGCGCCCGTTCTGCCTGACGGCTTCGACCTCGAGGCACTGCTGGCTGCGATTCCCGGCGACGCGCCGCAGGGCGCCGACCTGCGGGAGGACTACTCCGCCCAGTCCCCCTATTTCCGCCTCCGCGACGCGCGGTCCGAGGCGCGCGAGGCGGAGCGTCGTGCCGAGTCGCTCGGCGACGATGCCGAGGCCTCGACGCCCGCGCAGTGGAAGACCGTGGTCTCGCTGGCCAAGTCGGCGCTGGCGGAGCGCACCAAGGACATCGAGATCGCGGCCTGGCTCACCGAGGCGATGGTGCGGCTGAACGGGCTGCCCGGGCTGACCGCCGGCGCGCTGCTGCTGCGCGGCCTCGCCGAGCGCTACTGGGACGGCGTGTTCCCGCTGCCGGACGAGGACGGGATCAGCACCCGCGTCGCGCCCGTGACCGGGCTCAGCGGTGCGGAGACGGACGGCACGCTGATGCCCGCGCTGCGTCGCCTGCCGCTGTTCACCCGGCCGAGCGGCCAGCCCTTCGGCTGGTGGGAGTGGGAGCGTTCGCAGGAACTCGGCGCAATTGCCGATGCGGCGCGGCGCCAGGCGCGGCTGGATGCTGGCACGGTGCCGCCCGATGAGGTGGAGAAGGAAGCGGTCGCCGCCGGCGTTGCGCATTTCGGGCGGCTGCGCCGCAGCCTTGCAGATGCCTCCGCCGCCTGGGGCGGCATGGGCGAGACGATGGATCGGCTCGCCGGCGCGGACGGCCCGTCCACCGGGCGGGTGATGGCGCTGCTGCGCGCGATGGCGGAGGTGGTGGACCGATTCGCCCCGGCCGTCGAAGCGGAGGCGCCGGACGCCGCCGAGGAGGCATCGGCGGCGGAGGACGGCGCGGCAGGGCCTGCCGGCGGCGCGCCGCGCGCCGGCGGGGCGGCGCCGGGCCGCAGCCGGGAGGAATACCTGCGCCAGCTGGTGGAGATCGCCGATTATTTCCGCCGGACGGAGCCCAATTCGCCCCTGGCCTACACGCTGCAGGACGCGGTCCGCCGCGCCCGCCTCTCCTGGCCCGACCTGCTGGTCGAGCTGGTGCCGGACGAGACCACGCGCCTTGCGATCCTCACCTCCCTGGGCATCAAGCCGCCCGAACCGCCGAGCGAGTGATCCGCCCGGCCGCCTGAAGGGCGGCGGCCGGTGCTGTTTTCGGACTCTCCCCTCGCAGTTCCTTGACCCATGGTGGTGGAACCTCTTAGCATTAGCGCAATCCGCGGTGAGCACTCGGCGCGGCCCTGCCGCTGCGGGGGGCGGCCTTTCCGGCTGCCGCGGAACGCCAAAGCCGCGAGGGGTCCACGTCATGAGTGAAAGCGTACACGGCAAGCTCAACCGCGTGCGGAAGCCGCGCGTGCACATCACCTATGAGGTGGAGACCGAGGGCGCGGAGGTCGTTCGCGAGCTTCCCTTCGTGGTCGGGGTGATGGGTGATTTCTCCGGCGACCCGACGGCGCCGCTGAAGCCGCTGGCCGACCGCAAGTTCGTCCAGATCGACCGCGACAACTTCAACGACGTGATGGCTTCCTTCACGCCCGGGCTGAAGCTCAAGGTGGACAACACGCTGGCCGGCGACGGCAGCCAGATGTCGGTGGACCTCGCCTTCAAGTCGATCGACGATTTCGACCCGGCGCGCGTGGCGCAGAAGGTGCCCGCGCTGGCCGCCATGCTCGAGACCCGCGCCAAGCTGCGCGACCTCATGAGCAAGGTGGATCGCTCGGAAGAGCTGGAAAGCCTGCTCGAGCAGGTGCTGAGTTCCGAAGCCGAGCTGAAGTCGCTCTCGGAGCAACTCGGCCTCGACAAGAAGGAGGGCTGAGCCGATGTCCGAAAGTGCAGCCGCGGGCGGCGCCGCCGCCTCGACGACGGAATCCTTCAGCCTCCTGGACCAGATCGTCTCCGCGACCAAGGCGACGGAGCCGGATCGCGCACAGGACCTGGTGAAGAACCTGATCGAGCAGGCGCTCGCGGGTACCGTCACCATCGACAAGAACCTGTCGCGCACCTTCGACCGCGCCATCGCTGCGATCGACGCCAAGGTGTCCGCGCAGCTCAACGCGATCATGCACGACCCGAAGTTCCTCAAGCTCGAGGGCTCGTGGCGCGGGCTGCACTACCTCGTGCAGAACAGCGAGACTTCCGTCTCGCTCAAGCTGCGCGTGCTGAACCTGCCGAAGCGCGAGATGACGCGCGACCTGACCAAGGCGGTGGAGTTCGACCAGAGCCAGCTGTTCAAGAAGCTCTACGAGAACGAGTTCGGCACCCCGGGTGGCGAGCCCTATGGCGCGCTGATCGGCGACTACGAGTGGACCAACCACCCGGACGACGTCGAGACTCTGCGGCTGATGTCGAACATCGCAGCCGCCGGCTTCTCGCCCTTCATCTCGGCGGCCGGCGCCGGGATGTTCGGCTTCAAGGACTGGCCGGAACTGTCGAAGCCCCGCGACCTCGCGAAGATCTTCGATGGGCCGGAATACATGAAGTGGCGCAGCTTCCGCGACAGCGAGGACAGCCGCTTCGTCAACCTGGTGATGCCGCGCGTCATCGCCCGGCTGCCGTATGGCGAGAACACCAAGCCGGTCGAGGAATTCGGCTACGAGGAAGCGCCGTCCGACGAGGTCACCGGCGCGGCCAAGCCGATGGGCCACCACGACTACTGCTGGATGAATGCGGCCTACGTGATGGGCGCGCGGCTGACCGACGCCTTCGCCAAGTATGGCTTCTGCGTTGCGATCCGCGGCGCCGAGGGCGGCGGCAAGGTGGAGAACCTGCCGACCCACGTCTTCACCTCGGATGACGGCGACAGCGACAGCAAGTGCCCGACCGAGATCGGCATCACCGACCGGCGCGAGTTCGAACTGTCGAATCTCGGCTTCCTGCCGCTCTGCCACTACAAGAACCAGGACTATGCGGTGTTCTTCGGTGCGCAGAGCACGCAGAAGCCGAAGAAGTATGACCGGCCGGAGGCGACCGCCAATGCGGCGATCTCCGCGCGCCTGCCCTACCTGATGGCGACCAGCCGGTTCGCGCACTACCTGAAGGTGATGGCGCGCGACAAGATCGGCTCCTTCATGGAGGCGTCGGACTGCGAGCGCTGGCTGAACCGCTGGATCAGCAACTACGTCAACTCGAACCCGAGCGCGGGTCCCGAGACCAAGGCCCGCTACCCGCTGCGCGAGGCGAAGGTCGAGGTGAAGGAGATCCCGGGCAAGCCCGGCTCCTACAACGCGGTGGCGTATATGCGACCCTGGCTGCAGATGGAGGAACTCACCACCTCCATGCGCATGGTCGCGCGCATCCCGCAGAAGGGGTGACCGGGCTGGCGTCCGCGCGCGGCCGCGCGGACGCGCCTCGGCCGGTGCCGGCCGCCATTCCCTTTGCGAGGTCAGCTTCGATGTGCCGCAGGCGAGGGATGGGGGGGCGGTAGGTGGACGAGACGATCGTCCTCCGTCCGTCGCGTCCGGCCGCTTCCCCGCTGCGCGAAGCGGTGCTGGCCGGTGCCTTCCTCGGCGAACGGCATGCCGAGGCCGGCACCCGCCTCGCCGGATTCGCGCGCGGCGGCACCGCTGCGGCGGCGGTGCGCGAGTGGTTCGGCGCCGCGGCGGAGCGCCTGCTGCATGACCAGGAGGCGCTGCGCGGCGCGCTGGACCGCGACATTGCCGCACTCGATGCCGCGATCGGCCGGCAGCTCGACGCGATCCTCCACCATCCGCGGCTGCAGCGGCTGGAAGGCAGCTGGCGCGGGCTGCACTGGCTTGCCGAAGGGATCGAGCCCGGGCGGAAGGTCAAGCTCCGCGTCTTGCAGGCCAGCTGGGCGGAGATCTGCCGCGACCTGGAGCGCGCGCCGGAATTCGACCGCAGCACGATGTTCCGCCTCATCTACGAGGAAGAGTTCGGCATGCCGGGCGGCGAGCCCTATGGCGTGCTGATCGTGGACCACGAATTGCGCCACCGTCCGGCAGCAGGTGCGCCGACCGACGATGTCTCGGCTGTCGCATCGCTCGCTGCGGTGGGCGCGGCCGCCTTCGCGCCGGTGGTGATGGCGGCGCATCCCGCGCTGCTCGAAGTGGAAGCCTGGCCCGAGCTTCAGGCGGTGCAGGATGTCACCGCCCCGCTCGCCGGGCCGGAGCATGCACGCTGGCGTGGCCTGGCTGCCCGCGCCGACCTGCGCTTCATCGGCGTCACCCTGCCGCGCCTGCTGGCGCGTGCGCCCTGGCGCGATGACCCGGCACGGGTGGACCGTTTCCGCTACGCCGAGCATGCGCCGGGCTGGCGGAGCCGCGTCTGGATGTCGGCAGCCTACGCCTTCGCCGCCAGCGCCAGCCGCGCCTTCGCCCAGCATGGATGGCCGGCCGATGTGCGCGGCGTGGAAACCGACCGCGTGGGCGGTGGCCTGGTCGAGCACCTGGCCGAGGAGCGTTTCGCCTCCGGCCCAGCCGAGGCCTGGCACCGCATACCGGCCGAGATTTCGCTGACCGACCGGCAGGAGCGCGCGCTGGTGGATGCTGGTCTGATGCCGGTCTGCGCCATGCCCTATGGGCGGGAGATGGTGTTCGGCTCGGTGCGCAGCCTGCAGGCACCGGGGCGCTATGGCGGCCCCAATGCGGCGGCGGCGGACGCGAATGCGCGGATGTCGGCGCAGGTCAATGCGCTGCTCTGCGCGGCGCGCTTCGCGCACTACCTCAAGGTGATCGGCCGCGACATGGTGGGCAGCTTCCAGGAGGCCGACCGCATCCAGCGCCGGCTGCACGAGTGGCTGCAGCGCTATGTCAACGCCAACAGGAACGCCACCGGCGACCAGCGTGCCCGCTACCCGCTCGCCGAGGGTCGCATCTCCGTCGAGGAGAAGCCGGGCAAGCCCGGCGTGTACGGCTGCACGGTGCATCTGCGCCCGCACCACCAGCTTGACGACGTTTCCGCCACCTTCATCCTGCTGACCGAGATCTCGGCACCAGGCCGCAGAGGAGCCAACGCAGCACCATGAGTGGCAACGCTCCCAAGCCCGGCGAAGCCGGGAATTTGTTCCACGCCGGAAAGCTGGCCGATGCCGTCGCCGCGGCCGGCGCGGCGGTGAAGCGAGCGCCGGGCGACCTCGGCGCGCGCATCCTGCTGGCCGAGCTGCTGGCCTTCTCCGGCAATGCGGAGCGGGCGGACGTGATCCTCGACGCCGCGGCCGATGTCGAGCCCGCGGCCGCGGTGGCGGTGGCGGAGTTCCGCCAGCTGCTGCGCGCCGAGGGGGCGCGCCGGCAGCTGTTCCGCGATGGTCGCGTGCCGGAATTCCTCGGCGAGCCGAATGCCGCGCAGCGCCACGCGCTGGCCGCGTTGGTGGCCTTGCGCGCCGGCGACGCGGCGGAGGCCGCGCGGCTCTCGGCGGAGGCGGAGGCGGCGCGACCCAAGGTCGCCGGCCGCCACGAGGGCCACGCATTCGACGACATGCGCGACGCCGACGACCTGCTGGCCGCCAGCTTCGAGGTGCTGACCACCACGGGCAAGTATTTCTGGATCCCGGTCGAGCGCGTCGCGAGCGTGGAATTCCACGCGCCGCGGCGCCCGCGCGACCTGCTGTGGCGGCGCGCCAGCATGTCGGTGAACCAAGGGCCGGATGGCGACGTCTACATCCCGGCCATCTATGCGCCGCCCGAGGGAATGGACGACGCCTCGCTGCTGCTCGGCCGCTCGACCGACTGGGTCGGGCCGGAGGAGGGGCCGGTGCGCGGCCTCGGCCAGCGCACCTTCCTGCTCGGCGAGGAGGCTGCGACGATCATGGAGCTGAAGACGCTGACCTTCGGCGCCGCAGAAGGCTGAGCGGGATGTCCGGCCAGGGTAGCGGCGGGCGGCGGGAGCGCACCGAGCAGCGCGCCCAGCTGCCGCTGCTCGACCGGCTGCTGGATGACGCGCCCGACCAGGAGCGCGACCGCGTGCTGTCCAACGCCGAGGTGCTTCAGAAGCTGCGCGAGGCGGTGCGGCGCGACCTGCAGTCGCTGCTCAACGCAAGGCGCCGCTGGCGCAGCTGGCCGCCGGCCTTGCGCGAGCTGGCGACCTCCCCGGTGGGCTATGGGTTGCCGGATTTCAGTTCCGGCGCCTTCGGCGATCCGGCGCGACGCGAGCTGCTGCGCCGCGAGGTGGAGGACACGATCCGCCGCTTCGAGCCGCGCTTCCTGTCGCTGAAGGTGCACCTGGTGGATGCCAACGACCAGCTGAGCGGCACGCTGCGCCTGCGCATCGAGGCGCTGCTGGACGCCGACCCCGCTCCCGAGCCCGTCGGCTTCGACACCCTCCTCGACACCGCCAGAGACGACGTCGTGGTGCGCGAGACCGCGGCGTGACCAACATGTCGCACACTGCAGACGAGATCGGCGCCCAGGCCGGCAAGGCCGGCCCGCGCGCAGGGCGGCCATATGGCCCCACGCAACAGCGCGTAGGCGCGCTAGCCAAGCCCGCGGATGCGGGCGCCGGCGCCTGAGGCCAGAACAATGTCCGACGCGCTGCTGCCCTATTACAACCGCGAGCTCGATGCGATCCGCAGGCTCGCAGCCGAGTTCGCCGTCGCGCATCCGAAGATCGCCGGCCGGCTGCGGCTGTCGCCCGACTCGGTGGACGATCCTCATGTGGCGCGGCTGCTGGAAGGCGTCGCCTTCCTCGCCGCGCGCGTCCACCATCGGCTGGACGACGAATTCCCCGAACTCACCGATGCGCTGCTGGAAGTGCTCTACCCGCACTACCTGGCGCCATTCCCTTCCTGCTTCGTGGCGCGGATGGCGCCGCAGGCGGGGCTGCAGAACGCTGCCTCGCTGCCCTCCGGCCTGATGGTGGACACCGAGCCCGTGCGCGGCGAGCGCTGTCGCTACCGCACCGCCTATCCGGTCACGGTCTTCCCGGTGGAGATCGAGGCGGCTCGGCTTTCCGGCCTGCCGATCATGGCGCCGGCCAACCCGCTGGCGACCGGCGCGGTGGCGTGCCTGCGGCTGACGCTGAAGGGGCTGGCGCCGGATGTCAGCTTCACCAAGCTCGGCATGGACCGGCTGCGGCTGTTCCTGCGCGGCGCCGGCGCGGCAGGACTGCATGAGCTGATCTGCGCCCATGCGATCTCGGTCGGCTATGCCGATGGCCCCTCCGATCCACGGCCGGTGATCCTCGGGCCGGAGGCGATCGAGCCGGTCGGCTTCGCGCCGGAGGAGGCGCTGCTGCCCTGGCCGGCACGCAGCTTCGCCGGCTTCCGCCTGCTTTCCGAATACTTCGCCTTCCCGGAGAAGTTCCTGTTCCTCGATCTCTGCCGGATGGACGCCAAGACGCTGGTCGGCGCCGGCAACAAGCTCGAGGTCTTCATCTGGCTGTCGCGTGCCGTGCCGGAGCTTGAGCGGGTGGTGGATGCCGGCAGCTTCGCGCTGGGCTGCACGCCGCTGGTCAACCTCTTCCCGCAGCGCTGCGAGCCGATCCGGCTGGACGACACCGCGATCGAGTACCGCGTCGTACCCGATTCGCGCCGCCCGACGGCGACCGAGGTGTGGTCCGTCACCCGCGTGCGGGAGCCGTTGCAGGATGGTGGCACGCGGCCCTGGCGGCCGTTCCATCGGCTGACGCATGCCGACCCCGATGCCGGAACGCCCGGCGGCTCCTACGCGGTGGTGCGCCGCGCGGCGCCGCCGCCGGATGCGGGCACCGAGATGCATCTGGCGCCGCACGACCCGGACCTCGCGCCACGGCGTGCGCGCGATGCCGTGCTGTCGGTGGATGCGCTGTGCCTGAACCGCGACCTGCCCACCGAACTCCCCTTCGGCGGCGGCCGCCCCGGGCTCAAGCTGGTGGAGGGTGCGACGGCGGTTTCGGGCGTGCATGCGATGACGGCGCCGACGCCGACGCTGCGCCGCACGCTGCGCGACCGCACCGCCTGGCGGCTGGTCTCGCAGCTGTCGCTCGGCCATCTCTCGGTGGTCGGCGGGGCGGAAGGCGCAGCGGCGCTGCGGGAGGTGCTGCGCCTGCACGATCTCCGCGATTCGGCCGAGACGCGGGCGGCGGTCGCGTCGCTGCTGGAAGTGGCCGCAGTGCCGGGCGCCGCCAGGCTGCCGGCCGGGCCGCGCGGCATGGGTGGGTCCTTCTGCCGCGGGCTGGACGTGACGCTCACCTTCGATCAGCGCGGCTGGCAGACCGGCGGCCTCTATGTGTTGGCTTCGGTGCTGGATCGCTTCCTGGCGCTGCATGCCTCGGTGAATTCCTTCGTGCGGACGCGCGCCGTGCTGCGCGGCACCTCCGGCAACGCTGCCGCCTGGCCGGCGCGTGCCGGCTGGCGCGTGCTGCTGTGAGCACGCCTGCCTCGCCGCTCGAGCGTCTGGCCAAGGAGCCGGAGCGCTTCTCCTTCGACGCCGCGGTCCGACTGCTCTGCGCCGATCGCGACACCGACGAGCCGGCGGAGGCGGCGCGCTTCCATGCGGCGCACGGGCTCGCCTATCCCGATGGCGACGTGCTGCGCTACACGCCCGGCAACGGGAAGGAGCCGGCGGCGCTCGCGCTTGGCCTGATCGGGCTGACCGGACCCGCCGGTGTGCTGCCGCGCCACTATTCCGAGGCGGTGGTGCAGCAGGTGCGCGGCCGCGCGCGCGGCCTGCCGGATTTCCTCGACATGCTGGCGCACCGGCTGGTCGCGCACTTCGCCACCTCGGGCACGAAATACCGCATGCACCGTGCCGCCGACATGGCGGCGCTGGCCGATTCGCCGGAAGCGGGGCCGGTCGCCGGCCTGCTGCTCGCGCTCGCCGGCCACGGAACGCCGCACCTTGCCGACAGGCTCGCCGCCGGGGCGGAGCCGCTGATGCACTATGCCGGCCTCTTCGCGATGCGACCGCGCTCGGCGGAGCGGCTGCGCGCGCTGGTCTCCGATTGGCTCGGCCAGCCGGTGGAGGTGCTGCAGTTCGCCGGCGCCTGGCTCTCGCTGCCAGCGGACCAGCGCACGCGGCTGCCGGTGGGCCTCGGCTCCGGCCGGCATGCGCGGCTCGGCGTGGATGCCACCATCGGCGTGCGTGCCTGGGACGCCTCGGCGCGGATCGTGCTGCGTCTGGGGCCGCTTTCGGGCCCTGCCTTCGACGCGCTGCTGCCCGACCGGCCGGCGCTGGCGCGGCTGGTTTCGCTGGTCCGCTCCTTCCTCGGCGTGGAGACGGGTTTCGCGGTCAATCCGGTGCTCGCTGCCGCTTCGGTGCAGCCGCTGCGGCTGGACGCGACGGCGGATCCGGCGCCGCGGCTCGGCTGGAACACCTGGCTTCCCGCAGTCGGGCGCCGCGCCGACGGCGTCGAGGCGGTGTTCGAAGCCGAGGTGGTCGAGGGCTTCCGACCGGCCGCGTCAGCGGCCACGAACCCCCGTGCCGCCGGGGTGGGGAGCGAAACCCGCGCCACCGAAGCGGCCCCCGAACCCCGTGCCGCTGCGGCGGCCCTTGAACCCCGTGCCGCTGGCGCGGCCCCTGAACCCCGTGCCGCTGGGGCGGCAACCCAATCCGCCGCTGGAGGCGCATCTTCATGAGCAATGCCTGGGGTGGCGGCTACGTCACCGACATCACCTATGACTTCGGCTACTACCGTGAGCAGTCGCCGCAGCAGCTCAAGCTCACCTGCCTGCTCTCGGGCGTCGCCTGGGATGTGCCGGCGGAGGGCGCACACTACCTGGAGCTCGGCTGCGGTGTTGGCGTCGGCGCGCTGATCATCGCCGCGGCGAACCCGTCCTGGCGCGTCACCGCGCTGGACTTCAACCCCGCCCATATCGCCCAGGCGCGCGGCATGGCGCAGGAGGCCGGGCTCGACAACATCACCTTCATCGAGGCGGACCTGACCGAGTTCGCCGAAGGGCCCGTTGCGGCAGGGCTGCCGCCGGCCGACATCATCACCACCCATGGCGTCTGGAGCTGGGTCTCGCCGGGCGTGCGGGCGGGCATCGTGCGGCTGGTGCATGCCAAGCTCACCGCCGGTGGCGCCTTCCATGTCAGCTACAACGCGCTGCCGGGCTGGCAGGGAATGCTGGCCCTGCAGCGCCTGGTGCGCGAATCCGGGCTTCGCCTTGCCGGGCGCAGCGACCGCCAGGCGCAGGCGGGCTTCGGCGTGCTGCGCGAGCTGGCGGCGGCGGAGGCGCAATCCTTCCGCGGTGATGCACGCCTGGCCAGCTGGCTGTCGGACCACCCGATCCACTCGCCGACCTACCTGGCGCATGAGTTCATGAACGAGCACTGGTCCCCCTGCTGGCACGCCGATGTGGTGAAGGCGCTGTCGGCGGCGCGGCTCGACTGGGTCGGCTCGGCTGGGCTGGTCGAGAACTTCACCGAACTCGCGATGACCCCGCCGCAGCGCGCCGTCTATGACCGCTTCGAGGACCCGGTCATGCGGGAACTGGTCAAGGACATGTGCATGGGGCGGATGCTGCGGCACGACGTCTATGTGCGCGGTGCGTCCCGCATCTCCGCCGCGGCGCGGGATGCGGCGTTGCGGGAGCTGACGCTCGCGCTGGTGGTGCCGGCGCCGCGCGTGCAGCTCGAGGTGCAGGTGTCGGCTGGCAAGGCCGAGCTCTCGCCGGCCTTCTACCGCCCGGTGGTGGAGATGCTGGCCGCCGGCCCCGCGACCGTCGCCGCGCTGCTGAAGGCCCCGGGCGCGGCAGCCACCCGCGAAAACCCCGCCGAGCTGGCCGGCCTGCTCGTCGGCACGCGCCAGGCCGTGGTGATGGCGCGGCCCGGCGCCGCGGCGGAAGGCAGCGCGATGCGGCTGAACGCGACGCTGGCGCGGCGGCTTGCCACCACCGAGAATCTCAACCGAGGCGTCGCGCTGGCCAGCACGGCGATCGGCGGCGGCTTCGGCTGCTCGACCAGCGAGCTGTTCATGGTCGGCCGCCTGCTGGCAGGCGAGACGCATGATCGGATACCGGCCTGGTCGGCCGAGCTCGGCGAGGGCCTGGACGAGGAGAACCAGGGCCGCGTGCGCGAGACGATGCAGCGCGGCCGGCAGGAGACGCTGCCGCTGATGCGCATGCTGTCCTGCGTGCCCGCGTGACTCCTGTTCCGCTGACATTGCACGTCGGATGTGCTTTGCTTCGGCAGGGTACTGGATCTACGGCAGGGTCGCTGGACCGGCTCGCTCCGGTCAGGCGCGGCTGCGCCACAGAAGCAGGGGGGACGACCGGATGCGGCACGCCATAGCGATCGCGGTCCTGCTGGGCGCCTTCGCGCTGCCCATCGGCGCCGGCGCGCAGCAGAATCCGAGCTCGCAGCAGATCATCGACGCGCTGCGCCCGGGCGGCAACGTGCTGGGCGGGGCGACGCGCGGCATCCGCCCGGTGACGCCTGGCGCACCCGCCGGGGCGCCGTCGCAGCCCGCGACGGCCGCCGCGCCGGAGGCCGCACCGTCCGTCAACCTGACGGTCAATTTCATGACCGGCTCTGCCGAGCTGACGCCGCAGGCGGTGCGCGCGCTCGACGAGCTCGGCCGCGCGCTCGCCAGCCCCGACCTCGCCGGCTACCGCTTCCGGGTCGAGGGCCACACCGACACGGTCGGCAGTTCCGAGCTGAATCAGGCGCTGTCGGAGCGCCGCGCGGCGGCGGTGGTGGCGTACCTTGCCTCGCGCTTCGGGATTCCCTCGGCGCGGCTGGAGGCGGTCGGGCTGGGCGAGAGCCAGCCCGCCGTCCCGACCGGCGACGGGGTGAACGAGCCGCGCAACCGCCGGGTCCAGGTGGTCAACATCGGCGCCTGACCGCATCCCGGCAGGGCGGGCCGCGATGCCGCCGCATGGCAAGGACGATACGGTCCGGCTGCGGCCGGCGACGCTGAAGCCGTCGCCGGCACCGCAAGCGGCGCGGAGTCACGGCGGCGCGCGTCCGCTGCTGCTGGCCGGGGCGCTTCTTCTGCTCGGCGCGATCGGCGCGGTGCTGTTGCTGCGGAGCGGCCCGGCACCCCTTGTCGAGGCGCCACCGGCACCGATGGTCGCGATGCCCGCGCCCCCGGCGCCCGCGCCGCCGCCCGTCGCCATCGCCCTGGCGAGCGAGGCGGAGATCCTGGCGAACCGCGCCCCGGAACTCGTCATCCGCCGCCTGGCGCCCAATCCCGATGTGCTGGTGCTGGACTTCCCGACGCTCGGCGAGCAGGCGCGCATGCTGAACCGGATCGCGGCGCTGGTGGAGAAGGCCGGCCTGCCGCGCGACCGTGTGCTGGACGATGTGGCACTCGATGCGGCGGTGCGCGCCGGCGGCGGCACGGCGGAGACCTTCTACTATGGCCACAACTACCGCGCCGCCGACCTGGCGCGGTTCTTCGCGCTGGCCCAACGGGACGGCGTGCGGCTGACCGCGGAGGAGGAGCGGCTGCGCGCGTTGCTGAGCGATCTCGGCTGGCTCCGGATGGATGCCGGCGGCGCGCTGGTCTCGGTGCCGCAGGAAGGCGTCGAGGCCTGGCTCGATGCGGGCGCCCGCGCGGCGATGCTGCGCCACGAGCTTTCGCATGGCGAGTTCTTCACCAATCCCGCCTATGCCGCGCAGGTCTGGCGCTTCTGGCGCGAAATGCTCACCGAGGAGGAGCGGCAGCGCTTCCGCGCCGTGCTCACGAACGCCAGCTACGACCCGGCGCAGGAGGAGGTGATGGCGAACGAGGCGCACGCCTTCCTGTTCCACACCGCGGATGAGCGCTTCTTCAGCCCGGCAATGGCCGGGCTTTCGCCTGAACGCGCAGCGGCGCTGCGGGACGCCTTCATCGCCGGGTTGCCGCCCGGCTGGTTGAGGGATGCGATGGCGCACTGAGCGCGCACCGGCCAGCTGCCCGATCGCGCAGATCGGTCACGATCCGCGGGATCTGTCATGCGTCACTGCGTGGCCTCCACCGCGGCCGGCGCCATTGGACAGAAGATCCCATGCAGCGCGGACAGCAGCTGGGTGACACGCGGATCGGCGATGCGGTAGTGGAGCGCCGTGCCCTGCCGGCGGGCCACCACCAGCCCATCCTCGCGAAGGCGCGTGAGATGCTGGGAGAGCGCAGGCTGGCTGAGGCCGGCGCTGTCCGCCAGCCGTCCGACCGTCACCTCGCCCTCCGCCGCCAGACGGCAGAGCACCAGCAGGCGCCGGTCGTTGCCGAGCTGGCGGAGAAGGGAGGCCGCTTCGAGCACCTGCGCTTCGAGCGCGGGCAGTCCGGCCGGTATGGGGGTATCCGTCGAGGTCATCGCCGTTCCATTCGCTTCTTCGCATCTTACCACATGCATCCGCGGATGTGATCGCGAACAGCGGGCCGGCGCCTACTCCTTCGCGGGTGGCCAGGCGCGGCGTGCCTGGAAGGCATCCAGGCTGATGCGCGGCATTTCGAAGCGGTCCGTCGTCCGCACATAGGCGTTCGGCGCCTCCATCCGGCCGATGAGCCGGAGCCTGGCCGTGTCGATGTAGTGGCGTTCGGCGTCCAGGACGCAGTCGTCCCGCACATGCAGGGCGAGCGCGCGTCCGAGCACCAGCAGATACGCGCCGATCGGGATCGTCTGGAAGGTTTCGCACTCCAGTGCGACCGCACTCTCGGCGATGCGCGGCGGTGCGACGCGGGTGGATGGCAGCGTGCCAAGACCGGCCTGTGCGATCTCGTCCACGCCCGGCGGGAACTCCACCGCCGTGACGTTCATCGCTTCGGTCGTGTCCTCCCCCACCAGGCAGACGACGAACTGGCCGGTCCTGCGGATGTTCCCGACGGTGTCCTTGCCGCCGCCCGACGCCCTGGGGCCGATGCTGAAGCCAACGACGACCGGGTCGTTGGCGAGCACGTTGAAGAAGGAAAAGGGCGCCGCATTGCAGCGTCCCTCCTGGTCCAGCGTGACGACCCACGCGATGGGCCGCGGCACGATGGTGGAGGTGACGAGCTTGTACTGCTCCTTGGGCGGCAGGCTGGGCAGGTCGAACAGCATGGCGGGTCCCCCGAAAGAGCTGAGCGGCGCGGTTCGGCCGGCCGCAGCCTGCCCCGCGTGCCGTCAGCTGCGGAAATGCTCCTCCGCCCGCGCCCAGAAGACGATGCGCCGCTGCGCCCATTGCAGCGTGGCGTGCAGGGTGACTCCCATGATCGAGAGCACCACGAACAGCGCGAAGGCCGCCGCGATGTCGAGAGAGAAATTCGCCTGCAGAATCAGGAAGCCGATTCCCTTATTGGCCCCGACGAACTCGCCGACGATGGCGCCGATCACGCTGAACACGATGGCGGTGTTGAGCCCTGCGAAGATGAAGGGCAGGGCGTTCGGCAGCCGCAGGTAGCGCAGGATCTGCCACCGGCTGGCCGAGAGCGCGCTCATCAGGTCCAGCCGATCCTGGTCCACCGCCTTCAGCCCGGCGATCACGTTCACCAGCACCGGGAACAGCGAGACCAGCGCCACGATGACGATCTTGGATTCGATCCCGAATCCGAACCACACGATGATCAGCGGCGCCACCGCCACCTTCGGCACGGTCTGCAGCGCGACCACGTAGGGGTAGACGATGCGCTCCGCCGTCGGGAAGACCACGACCATGGTGCCGATGGCCAGCCCCAGCAGGCTGCCGGCGACGAAGCCGGCGACCGCCTGGAAGGCAGTGATCGCGGCGTGGCCGAGGTAGTTCGCCTCCGCGAAGCCGTTGACGAAGGCGCTTGCCACCGCGCTCGGCGCCGGCACCAGGTAGGGCGGCACCTCGAGGACACGGATCACCGCCTCCCACAGTGCGATGAAGGCCACGAAGGTGGCCAGTGGCAGTCCGGCGCTGCGCAGCCTGGCGCTCACAGCGCTGCCGCCGTCTGCGTGCCGCCGAGCAGACCGCGGATGTGGTGGACCATTCGGGCGAACTCCGGTGCCAGCGTGTCGTCCATGCTGCGCAGCCGCGGCATCGGGTTGGCGATCACGTCGATGATGCGGCCGGGGCGCGCCGACATCACGACGATGCGGTCTGCGAGGAACACCGCCTCCGCGATGCTGTGGGTGATGAACAGCACGGTCTTGCGGCTGGCTGCCCAGATCCGCTGCAGTTCGAGGTTCATCTGCTCGCGCGTCATCGCATCGAGCGCGCCGAACGGTTCGTCCATCAGCAGCAGCGGTGCGTCGTGCACCAGCGCGCGGGCGATTGCCGCACGCTGCTGCATGCCGCCCGACAGCTCCTGCGGGTAATTGTTCTCGAACCCGCCGAGCCCGACCAGCTCCAGCAGCGCCTTCGCTTTCGCCGTGTACTCGGCGCGCGGCAGCTTCAGCACGTCGGCCGGCAGCAGGACGTTGTCGAGCACCGTGCGCCAGGGGAACAGCACGGGTGTCTGGAAGACGATGCCGACGTCACTGCGGGGCCCGCTCACCGGCCGGCCATAGAGCATGATGGCTCCGGACGTCGCCGGCCGCAGTCCCGTGACCAGCTTGAGCAGCGTGCTCTTGCCGCAGCCGGACGGGCCGACGATGGCGACGAACTCCCGGTCGGCGATGTCGAGATCGAGCCCCGCCAGCGCCTCCACCGCGGACTCGCCGCGTCGATACACCATGCCGAGGTCGCGTATGGTCAGCGCGGCCCCGGTCGCGGCAGGCGACGCCATCAGATCAGGCCGCGCGTGCCCGCTGGACGATGGGCGCGGTATCCATCGCGTTCACCCGGTCGAGGAACTCCGTGGTGAACAGGCTGGCGCTGTCCACCGTCGCCGGCAGCAGCTTCTGGTCCACCATGAAGGCCTGGGTCGCATCCCATTGCGCCTTGGTCATGCTGCCCCAGGGCGTCGTGCTGTCGTCCCAGCGTTTCCACAGCTCGGCGGAGCGGGTCAGCACATGGGTGGCGCGCGCCATCGCCTCATCCTCCGAGAGGCCGGTCGGGCGGGTGAACATCTTCCAGTGCTCGCGCACCGTCGCCTGGGGCGCCACCTGCGCGAAGATGGAGCCGGCGACCACGCCGCGCAGCGCGCCGACGACCGCATCCGGGTTCTGCCGCATGAAGCCGGAATTGGCGATCAGCACCGTGGAGGGCTGGTCGCGCTGGAAGTAGCGCAGCTTCACGCCGAGCGTCTCGATCACCGCATGCTGCGCGCGGAACAGCGAGAGCGCCTGCACGCGGTTGGCGCGCAGCGCCGCGGCCGCCGCCGCGCCGTTGCCGACCGGCAGCATCTGCACATCCGATTGCGGGTCGAGCCCGGCATCGGCAAGCATGGCGCGCAGCGACGGGATGGCGCCGGAGGCCAGGTTGGCGACGCCGATGGACTTGCCCTTCAGGTCCGCGAGGCTGCGGATCATGCTCTCCTCCGGCACCACGACCTCGTAGATGTTGCCGCGGTCTTGCAGGTAGACGGCCTGGATCGGCAGCGTCGGATTACGCTGCTTGGCGAGGATCATCACCTCCATCCCGATATAACCGATCTGCGCCTGGTTGGTCGCGACCAGCTGCAACGTCGCCGCCGAGCCCGCTGCACTGCCGAATTCGGCCTCGATGCCCTGCTCGCGGTAGAAGCCGAGCGGAATGCCGAGGAAGAGGAAGCCGTGATAGGCCTCGATCGTCGCCGAGGCCCCCCAGATCCGCACCTTCGGCATGGCCTGTGCGCGTGCCACGCGCGCCCCGCCGAGGATCGCCGCCGCCGTGCCCGCGACGCCAGCCTTTGCGACACCGCGCCTGCTAATTCCGGTCATTGCCGTCTCCCTCTTACCAAGCCCCCGTGATGTTCCGCCTGTGCCGCTGCCCTTGTCGAGGGGCTTTCTCGCGGGTCAGTCGGCGAATCGCGGCATCACCTTCTCGCCGATCAGTTCGATGGATCGCATCACCTGGTCGTGCGTCGTGTGGCCAGCCTGGAGGAAGAAGATCATCTGGTCGATCCCGACCTTGGCCCATTTCTCCACCTGCCGGCAGACCGTATCCGGGTTGCCGCCGATCGCCATCGCATCCTCGATCAGTTCGTCGTTGCTGCGCTTGCCGATCTTGTCGCTGATCCTGCCGACGCCGCCATCGGTGGCGAAGCGCACCCGGTTCAGCTCCGCATCGTTGTCACCGTAGTACCACCGCGCCGCGGCGCAGGCGAGGTCGCGCCCGGTGCGGTCGTCGTCATGCACGCAACTGATCGCGAAGACGCCGGTCTGCGGGTTCGGCACGCGTGCGACCAGCGTGGAGGCATCGGCGTTGCGGATCGCCTCGCGGTAGGCGGCGATGGAGGGCGCGGTCTCCTCCGGCGTGTTGCGCGTCACGCCGATCACCCCGAAGCCCTGCCGGCCGGCATGCTGCCAGGTTTCCAGTGTGGAGGCGGCAACCCAGATCGGCGGATGCGGGCGCTGGACGGGGCGCGGCACGACATGGCGCGCGGGCAGGTCGAAATGCTCGCCCTTGAAGCCGGGGAACAGGTCGTTCTCCAGCATGCGCAGCACGGCTTCCATGGACTCGCGCCCGACATCGCGCCCGATCGCCGGGTCGTGGCCGAGGCCGGTGACGACATAGGGCGAGGTGCCGCGGCCGGCGCCGAAGTCGCAGCGGCCGTTGCTCAGCACATCGAGGGTCGCGACACGCTCGGCGATGTAGAAGGGGTTGTGCACGGGCATGAGGATCACGCCGAAGCCGAGACGCATGGTCTTCGTGCGCTGGCTGATCGCCGCCAGCACCATCTCCGGCTGGGAGCAGTGGCCGATCTCGATGAAGAAGTGCTGCTCGGTGATCCAGAAATGGTGGAAGCCGGCGGCATCGGCGGCTTCGGCCTGGGTCAGGCAGTTCCAGAAGCCGGTGCGTTCGGTGGTCTCGGTCCAGGGCCGCGGCATCTGGATCTGCGTCATCAGTCCGAACTTCATGCGCCGGCCGGTCCCCAAGCTTTCTCGGAGTGGGAACGCTATGGCGCGGCCAGCCTTCCGTCAAAGGCATAACCGGCATAGCGTCCATAACCCGGATGTTTGATCGCGCGGCGAAGGGAGACGCGATGGACACGCGTGCGCTGCGGTATTTCCAGGTAGTCGCGGAATACGGCTCCTACAGCCGCGGCGCGGAGTGGCTGCGCATCTCGCAGCCCGCCGTCAGCCGCCAGATCCGCCGGCTGGAGGAGGAACTCGGCTGCGAGCTGTTCCGCCGCAACGGCCATGGCGTGACGTTGACCGAGGCCGGGCGCGTGCTGCTGGAGCGCTCCCAGGCCGCGTTCCGCACGCTGGACCAGGCGCGCGCCGAAATCCGCGGCGGCGCGCAGGGCCCGACCGGCGCGGTTTCGATCGCCGTGCCGCCGGCGGCGGGGCGATGGCTGGTGCCGCCGCTCGCCGAGCAGATGGGGAAGCAACTGCCGGGCGTGCAGCTCCGCGTGCTCGGTGGCTTCTCCGGTACGATCGACGAATGGCTGGTACGCGGCCGCGTGGATCTCGCCCTGGTGCATGATCCGCTGCCGCGCCGCGGCTTTTCCATCACGCCGCTCGCGGAGGAGGAGGTGTGCCTGGTGGGCCTCCCGGGCGCGCCCGGCCTTGCGCGGCGGCATGTGCGGCCCGCCGACGTGCTGCGCCTGCCCTTGGTGCTACCGGGGCGGCCCAACGCCTCGCGCCGCCTCCTGGATGCCTGGCTGGCCGCGGAGGGAGGTGCGCCGCCGCCGCGGGTCGAGGCGGACGACCACTCCGTGCTCCGCGCCCTGCTGCGCGCCGGCGCCGGCTACACCCTGCTCACACGCGGCGGCTTCGCGCAGGAGGCGCGGCGCGGCGAGCTTGCCGGTGTGCCGTTCCGCCCGCGCGTCTGCTGGACGCTGGCGCTGGTCGCCGCCTCGCAGCCGGCCGATCCGGATGTCATTATGCCGGTCGCACGGCTGCTGCGGCGTGTCGTCGGCGATTCGGTTCGCAAGGGCTGGCCGGCCCGTGCGCTTGCCGGCACCGCGCTGCCCTGACTAGCCTGCCCGCAACGGAGGGCAGGGCCGCATGTCGAAGCACGATTTCACGCCGGAGGAATTTGCTGCCCGCCTGCGTCGCGCGCGCGAAGCGGTGGGCGCGGCCGGTCTCGACTGGCTGGTCGTGCTGCATCCCGTCTCGATCCACTGGCTGACCGGCGGCGAGGCGAAATCCTACCAGGCCTTCCAATGCCTGCTGCTGGCAGCGGAGGAGAAGCCGCTGACACTGCTCTCGCGCGGCTCCGATATCGGCGAGTGGCGGGACGACGCGCTGGTGGACGAGGCCGTGTCCTGGGGCGGGCCGGAGCCCGAGGATCCGATCGCCGCCTTCGCCCGGTTGGCGCGGGAGCGCGGGCTGCTTTCGGCGCGCGTCGGCATCGAGGTGCCGGGCTACTACCTGCACCCGCACCACTACGTCCAGTTGAAGGACCTGCTTGGCGGCGCGCTGGTTGCGGAGCCGACCAACCTGATCCACGAGCTGAAGGCGGCGAAATCGCCAGCGGAACTCGTGCTGGTGCGCCAGGCTGCGGCGCATGCGGATGCGGCGCTGCACGCCTGCCGGGCCGTGGCGACCGCGGGCCGCAGCGAACTGGAGGTGGCGGCGGAGGCCTATCGCGCGCTGCTCGCCAGCGGCTGCGGCCTGCCGGCGAGCACGATGAACCTGGTGAGCGGCGAGCGGCTCTGCTACCCGCATGGCGCGCCGACACAGCGCGTGCTGCAGCCGGGCGATGGCGGCAACATCGAACTCGGCGCGGCCTTCCGCCGCTACACCGCGACGCTCGGCCGCAATTTCCAACTCGGCAAGCCGCCGGTGCGGCTGCGCGAGATCCATGCCGTGGTGCGGGAGGCCGGCGACGCGATGATGGCCGCGATCCGGCCCGGTGTTCCGGCGGTCGAGCCGCACCTCGCCGCGAAGCGAATCATTGCCAAGGCGGGCTTCGATGCGGGGCGGCTGCACACCTCCGGCTATGGGCTGGCGCCGGGCTTCCCGCCTTCCTGGGGCGAGCCGCTCAACATGTTCGGCGGCGCGACCGGCGTGATCGCGGAAGGCATGGTGCTGACGATCGAGCCGCCGATCTTCCTGCATGCGGAGCGACTTGGAGCGCGCCTGATCGACAACGTCGTCGTCACCGCGAGCGGCGCCGAGATTCTCTCACACGTGCCACGCGAAATCATCGAGGTCGGCTGACTGGCCGCGTGCGCCGCGGCTCGCCCTCCGGCGCGGCAAGTGCGGTCTGGCGGCGCGCTTCCGCTTCCAGCTTGCGCAGCGCGGAATCCATCACGCGCCGCTCCTCCTCGGACAGGCAGGCCTGGAAGGCGGCGTCGCGCTCCCGCGCGGCGGCGATCAGGCCGGCATAGGTGCGGCGACCCTCGGCCGAGAGGCGCAGCGCGACCTCGCGCGCGTCCTCCCGGCCGATCTCGCGCAGCACCAGGCCGCGCTGCACCAGATCTGCGACCGCGCGGCTCGCCTGGCTCTTGTCCAGCCCGCTTTCCCTGGCGAGATCCTTGAGCGTCAGCGGCGCGAAATCGCCGAGCAGGGCGAGGATGCGCCATTCCATCAGGCTGACGTCGAAGCCCTGGCGGTAGCGCAGCGCAGCACCACGCGAGAGCGCATTTGCCACGCGATGCATGCGGTAGGAGATCAGGTCCTTGATGGTCTGCGCGCCATCCGGCTCGGCATCCGGATCGGCGGGCGAGGTGCGGCGGCGCGCCGTGGGCATGCGTCAATCCTCGAAGAAGGGTGTCTCGGCCTCGGGCGGGCCGTGCAGCAGCAGGTCGAAGCGGAAGGCGGGGATGTTGTCCTCCATTCCGTCCGGGAGCGCCACGAGCCTGTGGCGCAGCGCTGGCGGCAGGGCGAGCAGCACCGGGTCCTGTGCGTTTGTCGGCTCGCCGGGGAAGAAGACGGTGGTCAGCAGTCGGCCCATGATGCCGGAGCCGATCAGCAGCAGGTTTACATGCGGCGCACGCGTGCCGGCAGGATCGGCATAGGAGCCAGGCCGGATGGAACGGAAGCTGTAGCGCCCCTCCGCATCCGTCCAGGCGCGGCCCCAGCCGAGGAAGCCTGGATCGGCTTCACCAGCGGCGGCGTCGAGCGGGTGGGCGAAGCGGCCAGCGGCATCGGCCTGCCACGCCTCCAGGACGACGTTGACGCAGGGGCGGCCGCCTTCCTCCAGCACGCGGCCGCGCAGCAGGATGCGCTCGCCATGCGCGGCGCCGCGCGCCATATCGCTGTCGCCTTCGCGAAAGAAGCTTTGCGGGAAGAAAGGGCCGATGGTGTGCCAGGGCGTCGGCGTGCGGGTCATGGCGGCGCGCCTCAGGGCAGGGCGGGCGTGGCGCGGCGGCCGCGCAGCACCAGGTCGTGCACGAAGCCGAGCCACTCGCCGGGCACCTCGGCCGGCGGAAGCTGGCGCGCCATCAGGCTCTCGCGCGCCGCCGCGTCGGGCACGGCGTTGAGCAGCCGGTCATGCGCGTTCAACGGATCGCCCGGGAAATACATCTGCGTCACCAGCCGCGAGAGGCAGGAGGGGCCGAGCACCGACATGTGGATGTGCGGCGGCCGCCACCAGCGCCCGGACTCCGGCACGGGATAGGCGCCGGGCTTGATGGTGAAGAAGGCGTAGCTGCCTTCCTCGTCGGTGCGCGTGCGGCCATTGCCGATGAAGTCCGGATCGAGCGGCGCGTCCCGCGTGTCGAGCGGGTTCAGGTAGCGGCCGGCGGCGTTGGCCTGCCAGAGCTCGACGATGGCGCCGCGCACCGGCCGGCCATCCTCGTCCAGCACGCGGCCGGCGACATGGATGAGCTGGCCGATCGCGATGCGACCGGGCGCAGTGCGAGCGAGGTCGTTGTCGCCGGGGTGCAGCAGCGGGCCGAGGTCGCGCGGCCCGGTCAGCTCGGTGCGCGTGAGCGGGCGGCGGAACGGCGCGCGGTTCGGGTTGCGGCGCACCGTGTTGGGATAGCCGGCGATGGGCACGGCGGGCTGCACCTCTGCGCGCAGCGGGTCGAAGCAATTGGCGGGCAGATCGTCCGGCATGCGGTGCATCTCCTTCAACACACGACGATCGGCTCGGCGGTGGCCAGCGCGGCGAGGCGCGCGGGATCGGGTGTGAGGCCGAGGCCAGGGCCGGTCGGCGGCGTCAGACGGCCGTCGGCGATGGCGAAGGCATCCGGCGCGACGATGTCCTCCGCCAGCAGGGGCCAGCCGCAATCCACAGGGTGCGGATCATCGAGGCGCAGCGCCAGCGCCATCTGCGCATTGGCCGCGGTGCAGAGGCCCGTCTCGTAGAAGCTGTGCAGCGCCGGCGTGAGCCCGAGAAGCCGCGCCACCGCCACCATGTCGCGCAGCGCCGCGACGCCGCCCCAGTAGAACAGGTCGCTGAGCACGATGCCGAGGCCCGGCCGCCGCGCCGCCGCGGCGAGATGCTCCGGCGACAGGATGCACATGTTGGTGGCGAGCGGCGTCGTGACGTGATGCGCGAGGCGCGCCATGCCCTCGAGCCCGTCGGTCGGGTCTTCGAGGAACTCGAGGCTTAGCGGCTCGAGGGAGATGCAGAGGCGCCGCGCCTCCTCCACCGGATAGGCGGCGTTCGGATCAAAGCGCAGCCGCGCCGCGGGCCCGAGCGTGGCGCGCAGTGCGGCGAGCGCGGCGAGGTCCCAGGCGGCATTGCCGGCACTCTTGTACTTGAAGGCGGTGACGCCCCAGCGCGCGGCGATGCCACCGGCGAGATCGGCCACCCGCGCGGCGTTGCCGGCATCGGCCATGTGCGCGGCGAGTTCCGCCCGGTTCAGCATGCGCCCGGGGACGGCGGCGGGAAGCGGACAGGCAATGGGGACGGAGCCGCCTTCAACGTGATCGCCGAGTGCGGTGCGCAACGACAGGCCATCGTGCCGCGCCGCGGCGTCCCAGGCGGCGAGGTCGAGGCCGGCGAAGGCGGCCATACCGTCGCGACCCTGGCGGTTCTCGAAGCCGATGCGCGCGAAGCGGCGGCGCAGGGCGGCGCGGCCGCTGCCGATGTCCTGGCCGATCCAGCCGCGCGCCATGGTCGCGACCAGCGGCGCGATGGCGCCATGCGTCTCGCCCCAGCCGACGGTGCCACCGGCGGTGCGCAACTCCACCAGCGTGCGCGCCTGGCGGTCGGTGATGTACATCGAACTGACATAGAGATCGCGCAGCGGCAGGGCGATCCGGTGCAGTCGCACCTCACGCACGGCCAGCGCATCGCTCCCCGTGGTGATGGTGGGCGACGGGAAGGGAGAGGCGACGGCGGCGCCGATATGCGCGGCGAGGCGCGCGGTGCCGCCGGCCTCGCCGGGATCGGGCCGCAGTGCGAGCCGCACGTCGAAGGCGCGCGCCAGTGCCGCGAGATCGCGCAACCCTTCCGGCCCGCCGGTCCGCGCATCGGCGACGAGCAGCGTGCGCGCGGGGTCGAGGCAGGCGGCGACCGGGTCCTGTGTGGCCGGCTCGTCGTTCTCGAGCAGCGGCGGCGGCGCCATCGGCCCGCCGGGCAGCGGCGGCGCGCCGAGCGCGTCCCGCAAGGCGCCGCGGGCGGCGAGGACGGCGCCGAAGGCGGCACGCTCCACGCCATCCAGCGACAACCAATGCCGCAGCGCGCCTTCCGGCATCTGCGCCAGCGCTGGCGTATTCACCAGGTCGCGCGCCAGCCGCAATGCTGCCGCTGCCGCATCGGGCGGCAGCGCACAGGCGCCGTTCTCCCCGCTCCCGGCGCGCAGCACGATGCGATCGTCCAGCAGTTCCGCGGCGGTGATGCGCGGGCCGTGGATGTGGATGGTGGCAGGCATCGCGGGGGGCATGGCCCTTCCCATGTTGACCGGCTTGACGGAGTTAGTTTACTTCCTCAACCAATTCGTCGCAAGGTCCGATGCCGCCATGTCCAACGGTCCCGAGGTTAATCTGTGCGAGTGCCTGGCCCGCGACGGGCTGCAGCATGAGGCGAAGGTGATTCCCGTCGAAGCAAAAGCCGCGATGCTGGAACGCATCGCCGATTGCGGCTTCCGCCGCATCGAGATCACCTCCTTCGCGCACCCGAAATACGTGCCGCAATTCGCCGATGCCGATGCCGTGCTGGCGGCGGTTCGGCCGCGGCCGGGCGTGCTGTTCAAGGCGACCTGTCCGAACCCGCAGGCGGTGACCCGGGCGCTGGCCGCGCATGCGCGCGGGCGCGGGCCGGAGGAGCTGAGCTTCCTGGTCTCCGCCTCGGAAGGCCACACGCGGAAGAACCTGAGGCGCTCGCGGGAGGAGCAATGGGCGAATGTGGCGGAGATGGCGCGCCTTGCCGGCGATGCCTTCACGCTGGTCGGTACCATCTCGGTGGCCTTCGACTGTCCGTTCGATGGACCCGTTCCGCCGGACAGCGTGATCGCCGATGCGCAGCGCTTCGCCTCGCTCGGCGTCAGGCGCATCGCGATCGGCGATACCATCGGCAGCGGCACGCCGCCGCGCGTCAAGGAGCTGGTACGCCTGCTGCGGGAGGCTTTGCCGGACGCGCTGTTCATCGCGCATTTCCACGACAGCCGCGGCACCGGCATCGCCAATTGCGTTGCCGCGCTGGAGGCGGGGCTGCGCCATTTCGACACGGCGCTCGGCGGCACCGGCGGCCATCCCGCAGGCATCGCCTATGGCGAGGGCTTCACCGGCAATGTCTGCACCGAGGATCTCGCGACGCTGTTCGCCGCGATGGGCGTCGAGATGGGCCTCGACCTCGACCGCGTGCGGGAAGCCGGCCGCGCGGCCGAGGCGCTGCTCGGCCGCCAGCTCTATGCGCGCACGGTGCGCATGGGCGAGAAGGCCACCGGCTGATCCCGACCGGATCAGTTCGCCGTGATGCCGGCCCGCTGCACGACCTCTCGCCACATCGGCACTTCCTCGCGCAGCCGTGCCGCAAGGGGAGCGGGGCCGTCCAGCAGGAGGCGCCCACCGGAATCCCGCAGCCGCTGCGCCAGCACCGAACCCTGCGCGAGCGGCGCGACCTCGCGCGCGAGCAGGTCCACCACCTCCTGCGGCGTGCCGCGAGGGGCGAGGATGGCGTACCAGATGACCATGCTGTAGCCGGGCACGGCTTCGGCGATGGCGGGCACATCTGGGACAACCGGGCTGCGTTGCGGCGAGGTCACGCCGATGCCGAGCAACCGTCCCTCGCGGATATGGGTGACGCCTTCGATCAGCCCGGTCACCATGAGGTCGGTGTCGCCCGCATAGAGCGCGTTGACGGCCTGCGCGACGCCGCGATAGGGCACGTGCATAAGGTCGATGCCCGCGCGCACCTTCAGCAACTCGCCCGCCAGGTGCGTGGTGGCACCGACACCGGAGGAGCCGTAGGTGATCTTGCCCGGCTCCGCCTTCGCGTGGGTCAGCAGGTCCTGCAGGCTCTTCACCCGACCATCCAGTCTGGCGAGAATCGCGAGCGGCACTTCCGAAACCAGCGTCACCGGGACCAGATCATTTAGGGGGTCGTAGCCGGGATTGCTGCGAAGCGCCGGGACGATCGCAACGGAGCCGGTCGTGAAGACGAAGCTGTGCTCATCGCGCGCCGCGAGCACCGCCTGGATGCCGAGCGCACCGCCCGCGCCAGGCCGCGCCTCCACGATCACCGGCTTGCCGAAGCGCTGGCTGAGGTGGTCCGCGATGAAGCGCGCCGGCACTTCGACAGGGCCGCCAGGCGCGAAGGGCACCACGAACCGGACGTTGCGGCTCGGCCAGCTGGCGCTGGTGGCGACCTGCGCCCGCGCCAATGCAGGCAGGGCGAGCGCCGGCAGGGCGGCGAGAAGCGTGCGTCGATCCGGGCGGATTTGGCGATCGCGGGGCATCCGGGCGTCTCCTCGGTTTATTGTTGACATCATCAACAGACTGCTCCATTGCCGCCGACCGTTGATATTGTCAACGGAAAATGCCGTCGCGTTTGTGAGTCGCGTTCGGGAGGAGTGAGATTTCGCGGATGGTCGAGCGCCTGGGTTTCCCGAGCCGCCTGCCGGCGCTGCTCGGCATCCGCCTGCCGATCGTGCAGGGCGGCATGTCCTGGGCGTCCTCCTCGGCCGCGCTGCCACTGGCAGTGGCGCGTGCCGGCGCGCTCGGCACCATCGCGGCCGGGCCGATGCGGCCGGAGGCGCTGGTGGCCGCGATCCGGGAGCTGCGCGCCGGCACGGATGCGCCCTTCGCGGTGAACGTGCCGCTCTACAACAAGCGCTCGGCGGAGTTCCTCGACATCGTCGAGGCGGAGCGCGTGCCGATCATCATCGCGTCGCAGGGCGGTCCGAAGGCGCTGCCGCGCTTCCGCGCGATCGGGACGAAGTGGGTTCACGTCGTTGCCTCGCCGCTGCACGCCGCGAAGGCGGCGGAAGCGGGGGTGGACGCGGTGATCGCGGTGGGCGGGGAGGCTGGCGGCCATCCGGCGCCGGACGAGGTCTCCGCGATGGTGCTGGTGCGCGCGGTGGTGCGCGCGGTGACCATCCCCGTGATCGGCGCAGGGGGCGTCGCGGATGGCGCCGGCATCGCCGCGATGTTCGCGCTGGGTGCGGAGGGCGCGCAGCTCGGCACGCGCTTCCTGATGACGGAGGAGGCGACGGTGCACCCCGACTACAAGGCGCGCGTGCTGGCGGCGGGGATCAGCGACACGCGGCTGGTCGGGCGCGGGCGCCTGCCGATCCGCCAGCTCCGCAACCGGTTCACGGACGAGGTGGATGCCGCCGAGCGCGCCGGGCGGCCCGCGGAGGAACTGGCTGCACTGCAGGCGAGCCGCTCGTTGCGCGAGGCGGCGCTGGAGGGCGATGTGGAGTTCGGCAAGGTGGAAGCCGGCCAGACCGCGGGCCTGATCGACGACATCCCGCCCGCCGGCGAGCTGGTGCGGCGGCTGGCCGCGGAAGCCGAGGCGGTGCGGCTGCGCTTGGCGGGTGCGGCATGAAGCCGCTGGCGGGGATCACCATCCTCGACCTCTCGCGCGTACTGGCCTGCCCCTTCGCCTCCATGGTGCTGGCGGAACTCGGCGCTGAGGTCATCAAGGTGGAGCAGCCCGGCAGCGGCGACGAGACGCGAGGCTTCGAGCCCTTCGCCGAAGGTCCGCAGGGCGAGCGCGTCAGCGGCTACTACATGGCCTGCAACCGATCCAAGCGCTCCATCACCGTGAACATGCGCCATGCCGAAGGGCGCGCGATCATCCGCGGCCTGGCGGCGCAGGCGGATGTGCTGGTGGAGAACTTCCCGCCCGGCACGCTGAAGCGGCGCGAGCTGGACTGGCCTTCGCTGCGCGAGGTCAATCCGCGGCTGGTCTTTCTCTCCTGCACCGGCTTCGGGCAGAGCGGGCCATACGCCAAGCGCAAGGGCTACGACACGGTGTTCCAGGCGATGGGCGGGCTGATGTCGCTGACGGGCGAACGCGGCGGCGGGCCGGTGAAGCCGGGGCTGCCGGTGGCGGACCTGACCTCCGGCCTGTGGGTGGCGATCGCGATCCTGTCGGCGCTGCGCGGGCGGGATGCAACGGGGCAGGGCGGCTTCGTGGATTTCTCGATGCTGGACGGGCAGGTCGCGCTGCTGACCATCGCCGCCGCACGGCTCTTCGCGCTTGGCGAGGTGCCGCCGCGGCTCGGTACCGAGCATCCCGGCCGCGTGCCGACCGCAAGCTTCCGCTGTGCCGATGGGCGCTTCCTGCACATCACCTGCAGCGACCAGCACTGGCTGCCGCTGTGCAAGGCATTGGGGCTGGAGGCGCTGGCGGCGGATGCGGGCCTCGCCACCAACGCCGGCCGGCTGGCGCGGCGCGCGGAGGTGATGCAGGCGTTGGATGCGGCGATGGCCCGGCTGACGCGGGCGGAGGCGGTGGCGGCGCTGGATGCCGTCGACGTGCCGAACGGCCCGGTGCTGGCGCTGGACGAGGTGGTGGCCGACCCGCATGTGCAGGCGCGCGGCATGGTGCATCGCTTCGCGCATCCGGCGCTCGGGGAGTTCCCGGCGCTGCGCGTGCCGTTCCGCTTCGAGGGGTGGGACGATCCGGCGGTGGCGCGCCCGCCGCTGCTGGGCGAACACACCGAGGAGGTGCTGGCGCAGCGCCTCGGCTACGATGCGGTGCGCATTGCGGCGCTGCGGGAGGAAGGCGCGATATGAGCGATGATCCGATCCTGTTCGAGCTCTCCGCAGAGGGCGTGGCCACGGTCCGGCTGAACCGCCCGGCCGCGCGCAACGCCCTGAACACGGCGCTCGCCCTGGGGCTGCTGGAATCGGCGCAGCGCGCGGTGGCGGAGGGCGCGAAGCTGGTGCTGCTGCGCGCAGCCGGCACGGTGTTCTGCGCCGGCGCCGACCTCAAGGAACGCCAGGGCATGAGCGACGACCAGGTGCGCGCCCGCCGCGTGAAGGCCTTTGCCGCCTACAACGCGATCGAGCGCCTGCCGATGCCGGCGATCGCCGTGGTGGAGGGGCCGGCGATCGGGTCAGGCTGCGAGATCGCCGCCGCCTGCGACTTCGTCGTCGCCACGCCGGCTGCCAGCTTCCGCACGCCGGAGGCGCTGTGGGGCACGGTCGGCGCCACGCAGCGCCTGCCGCGCGTCCTCGGCAAGCGGCTGGCGAAGGACATGATGTTCACCGGCCGCACGCTCTCCGCCGAGGAGGCGCGCGAAGCCGGGCTGGTGACGCGCGTGGTGGCGCCGGAGTCGCTGGAGACCACGCTCGCCGACATGGCCGCGACGATCGTGAAGGCGCCGGCTTCGGCGCTCGCCCTGGCGAAGCGCTGCGTTGACGAAGGCGTGGAGCGCGACCCGCGCGGCGCGCTGGCAACCGAACTGATGGCCATCGAGGAGAGCCTGGCCGCCGCCGAATGGCGCCGCACCATGGCGGGCTTCGGGCGGTGAGCGACTGGGTTCGGCGCCGGCTCTCGGACTTCCTGGACGCAAACGCCGCCGGGCGCGGCGCGGCCGAGGCGCTGGTCACCGAGAAGGAACGCCTCAGCCACGCCGCGCTGCGGGAGGAGGCGCGGGCCGTCGCGCGTTCGCTGCTGGCGCTGGGCATCAGGCGTGGCGAGCATGTCGGCGTGCTGACCGGCAACGACGCCGACTGGGTGCGCATCTTCTATGGCGCGGCGCTGATCGGCGCGGTGACGGTGCCGGTGAACACGCGCTTCAAGGCGCCGGAGATCGCCTTCGCGCTACGCCAGGCGGATTGCCGCGCGGTGTTCGTGCGTGGCCGCTTCCTGAGGATCGACTTCGCCGCGGCGCTGGCCGAGGCGGAGCCCGCCGTCGCCACCGGGCTGCCGGGCGAGGCCCTGCCGCTGCTGCGCCAGGCCGTCGTCATGGGCGAGGAGGTGCCGGCCGGTGCGCTCCCATGGTCCGACTTCCGCGCGCGCCAGGCGAGCGAAGCGGCACTGGAGGAGGCCATCGCCGCAGTCACGCCGGACGACCCTCTGCTGGTGCAGTTCACCTCCGGCACCACCGCCTATCCGAAGGGCGTGCTGCTGACGCATACCAACATGCTGCGCAACGCCTGGGCCGTGTCGCAGCGGCTCGGCGTGCGGCCCGATGACCGCTACCTGAACTGCCGGCCGTTCTTCCATGTCGCCGGCTCGACGCTCTCGCTGCTGGTCTGCCTCGTCACCGGCGCGACGATGGTGACGCCCCCGACCTTCGAGGCGGGCGCCGCCCTGCGACTGCTGGAGCAGGAGCGCTGCACGCTGACCAGCGGCAATGACAGCATATTCCAGATGCTGATGGCGCATCCCGAGTACCGGCGCGAGCGCCTGCATCTGCGCGGCGGCTGGGCGGCAGCCGGTCCCATCACGATGCGCCGCGTGATCGAGGAGATGGGGGCGAAGGAGCTCTGCTGGGCCTATGGTCTTTCCGAAGCTTCGCCGAATGTGGTGCTGAGCGACCATCGCGACCCGGCGGAGCTGCGCATCTCCGGCCGCGCCGCCCCGCACCCCGGCGTGGAGGTGCGCATCGCCGATCCCGCTACGGGCCGCATCCTGCCGCCCGAGGCGCGCGGCGAGATCCAGGTGCGCGGCTGGGGCATCATGCGCGGCTACTACAACAACGCGGATGCGACGGCGAAGACCTTCACGCCGGATGGCTGGCTGCGCACCGGCGACCTGGGCGCGCTGGATGCAGAAGGCCGGCTTCGCATGGAAGGTCGGCTGAAGGACGTGCTGCGCGTTGGCGGCGAGAATGTCGCGCCGGCGGAGGTGGAGGAGGTGCTGCTCGCCCATCCCGCCATCGCCATGGCGCAGGTGGTCGGCGTGCCGGATGCGCGGCTTGGCGAGGTGCCGGCGGCCTTTGTCACGCTGCGCGCCGGTGCGGCCCTGACGGACGCCGAGTTGCTGGATTGGCTGCGCCCCAGGCTGGCGAATTTCCGCATGCCCCGGCACCTGCGGATCGTGCCGGATTTCGAGGCGATCGGCATGACCGCCAGCGGCAAGGTGCAGAAGACGAAGCTGCGCGAGCACGCGGTGGCGCTGTTCGCACGCTGATCCGCGTCAGCGCGCCAGCAGCTTCTTCAGGATTGCGATGGCCTCGTAGGGCGTGTTCGCGGTGTGCGCGCCGGCTTCGCGCAGTGCGGCGAGCTTCGCTGCCGCACTCTCGCGCTCGCTGCCGATCAGCGCGCCGGCATGGCCCATCTGGCGGTCGGCCGGGGCGTGGCGTCCGACCAGCGTCGCCACCACGGGATGCGGGAAGCGCGCCAGCGCCTCGGCCAGCGCGTATTCCTTGTCGCCGCCGATCTCGCCGCAATAGAGCACGGCGCGGGTACGCGGATCATCGGCCAGCGCAGCCAGATACTCGTCCGGGTTGCGCCCGATCACTGCGTCGCCGCCGACATGGATGGCGATGCGCTGGCCGATGCCGGCCGCCGTCAGCAGCCGCGCGACGGTGAGCGTCAGCGTGCCGCTGCGGCCGATCAGCGCCACCTCGCCCGGGCTGCAGAAGGCCGGGGCGACGGAGCCGAGGAGACCTTCTTCCGGCACGCAGAGGCCGAGCGTGTTCGGCCCCACCAGCCAGCTTCCGGCCGCCCGCGCTTCCTCCGCCGCGCGCAGCGAGTCGTGCAGCGGCACGTATTCCGCCGCGGCGACGATGGTCGGGATGCCTGCGGCCGCGCATTGCCGGATGGCATCCGCCGTGCCCTCGGGCGGCGTGTAGAGCACGGCGGCGTCGGGCTGTTCCGGCAGCTGCGCCAAGCTGTCGAACAGCGGCAGGCCATCGAGGCTGCCGCCGCCACGGCCGAGCGCGATGCCGCCCAGCAGCTGCGTGCCGGCCTCCTTCATCGCCGTGACCTGCCGTGCGGCGTAGCCGCCGGTCGGGTTGAACACCACGACGCGTTGCGGGAAGCGCTCGAGGAAGGGGAGGGTCATGCCACGTCCTCGGCCATCCGGCGCACCAGGGCCAGCGGGTCTTCCTCCAGCGCGGCGATTCCGGCGGCGCGCAGGCGCTGCGTCGCCGACGCCACGTCGAAGCCGCGCGTCGCGGAAGGCGCGGCGGCGAAGCCGACGAAGAGCGGCTTCGGCGCCGGCTGCTTCGCGAGGAAGGCCAGCAGGCCGTCGATGCGGTCGCTCAGTGGGCGGGAGGCGAGCGTGGTGTAGAAGAGGATGGCCTTCACCTCCGGTCTTGCCGCGATCTCGAAAGCGGCGGTGAGGCGCGCCTCGGTCGTGTCCATCGGGCCGCCATGCAGGTTGTCCATGAAGCAGGCGGCGCGCAGGCCGTGGTCGGCGATCAGGTCCATCAGGAACATGCCGAGGCCCGCGCCGGCCGAGACCAGCGCGACATCGCCGGGCATCTCCACCAGCGCGAAGCCGGCATTGCGCGCGCGGCGTTCGAGCGGCGTCAGGGCCGTGTCCTCCAGCGCCGCGCTCATCGCTGTGGCGTCCGCATCGTGGCGGCCGGCGGCGACGGCATCGCGCACCAGCTTGGCGTCGCAGGCGACAAGGCCCGCCCGCGTGACCGCGAGCGGATTGATCTCCAGCAGCGCGAGGTCCTCGTCCCGCGCGATGCGGGCCAGCCGGGCGGCCAGCCGCGCCACGCGCGCCGCGAGTTGCGCCGGCAGGCGCTCGCGGATCGCCGGGAACACCTGCTCCGCGGCATCGGGGGCTTCGGCGTGCAGCGCGACGCGGCGGAGGTCGCCGGCGGTCTCGATCTCGACACCGCCTTCGGCGGCGAACAGCAATTCCTGCGTCTGCCGCGTGCCGTCCACCCGAAGCGCGAGGTACAGCTCCTGCTCGATCGGCACGGCCTGCTCGACCAGCACGGCGACGGGACCGGCGATGGCGGCGATCGCCTCGCGCGCGGCGGCGAGTTCGGCGGGTGTCGTCCGGCGCACCAGGCAGCGCTTGCCGCGCCCGCCTTCGAGGACCTGGGCCTTGACCACCAGATCAGGCAGGGCGCCGAGCCATGGCGGCGCATCCTCCCCCGGCGCGAGAGCCACGCCGCGCGGCAGGGCGATGCCGTGGCGCCGCAGCAGGGCCTTGCCGTCGGCTTCCGTCAGCCGCATCCGCCTTCCTCCGCGTGACGTCGCAATTGGTTGATACGATCAACGATGGGGTGGTGCAATCGGGCGCGCGCTGCGCCCGTGTCTCAGCCGCCGCGCCTGGCCAGGAAATCCAGCAAGGTCCGCGTGCAGGTCTCCGGCGCCGCGTCGCCGATGTTGTGCGGCATGCCCTCCAGCGAGACCAGCTGCGCATCGGGAATCAGCGCCTGCATGCGCTCGTACTGGTCGTTGGAGCCGATGGGCTCGTGCCCCGGCGCGACGATCAGCGTCGGGCACGCGATGCGCGGCAGCTCGTCCTCCCAGTCGCGGCTGCTCATGTGGGCGACGAAGCGGCCGACGAAGGGCAGGTCGTTGCTGCCGGTCTGGCGGCAGAACCAGTCCACCAAGCCAGGATCGGCATCGGGCGGGAAGCGTTCGGCGATGCCGGCGCGCATGAAGGCCTCGAGCCCCATCGCCGCGGCCTTGGCCGGCCAGGTGCCGGCTTGGCTGTTCTTGAGCCCCGGCGTGGAAGCGAACAGCGCCAGAGTGGCGACGCGGCCGGGATGTGCCATCGCCAGACGCTGCCCGACATAGCCGCCCGCCGAGAGCCCGACGACATGCGCGCGCGCGACGCCAAGGTGGTCCAGCAGCTCCACCACATCGGTGACCAGCCGTTCCACGGTCAGCGGCTGCGCTTCCGTCGGGATCTGCGAGGCGCCATGGCCGCGCAGCTCCAGGCTCAGCGTGGTCCAGTGGCGCGCCAGCTCCGGGATCCAGCCGAACCAGCGGCGATAGGCGCCCATGGCGGCATGCAGCAGCAGCACCGGCGTTTCCGGCGTGCGCCAGGGCGGCGTGAAGTCGTCCACGCGCCAGGCGAGCCGGATGCCGTCACTGGCCGTCAGGAAAGACATGTTCGGCTGCAGCATCAGTGGGTCCCGCCTCGGTTGCGAATGCTCGGGGCCGATGGTCACGCGACCGGCGCCATTGCGCAATCTGCCCCCGCGGTTACGATCGGGGCAGCCGGATAGGAAAGGGAGAGAACGAGATGAAGATGCTCCATCGTCGTCATGTGCTGGCCGCCGCTGCCGCGCTGCCCCTGGTGCGCCCTGCCGTGGCGCAGAGCTATCCCGAGCGCCCGCTGCGCGTCGTCGTGCCCTTCGGTCCGGGCGGTGGCACCGACAACCTGGTGCGGGTGATCGAGCCGCATGTGCGCGAGGCCTTCGGCCAGGCGCTGGTGATCGAGAACCGCGCCGGTGCGGGCGGCACGATCGGTACCGACCTCGTCGCGCGCGCGCCGGCGGATGGCTACACGGTGCTGGTGGTGGACAGCAGCTTCGCCATCAACCCCTCGCTGTTCCCTAGCCTGCCCTTCGATCCGGCGAAGGATTTCGTGCCGGTCAGCCTGCTGGCGACCGGGCCGGTGATCCTGCTGGCGCATCCGTCGCTGCCGGTGAACTCCGTGCAGGAGCTGGTGGCGATGGCGAAGGCGCAGCCGGGGCGGCTCAGCTACGCCTCCGGCGGCAACGGCGCCTCCACGCATCTGGCGGGCGAGCTGCTGAAGATGGTGGCCGGCATCGACCTCGTGCATGTGCCCTATCGCGGCACCGGCCCGGCGACAACCGATGTGGTGGCCGGCCATGTGCCGCTGATGTTCAACGGCATCAGCGCCGCGCGGCCGCATGTGGATGCCGGCAGGCTGAAGCCGCTGGCCGTTACCGGAGAGCGACGCGCCGGCGCGCTGCCGAATGTGCCGACATTCGCCGAGTCCGGGCTGGCGGGCGTTGCGGCCTCCACCTACTGGGGCGTGTTGGCGCCGGCTGGCACGCCGCAGGCGGCGGTGACCCGGATCGCTGAGGCGTTCCGCGCCGGCGTCACGCACGCGGCGGTGCAGGAGCGCCTGCGCAGCCTGGGCTTCGAATCGATCGGCGGGCCGCCTTCCGCCTATGCCGAGAACCTGCGCACCGAGACGGCGAAATGGGCCGAGGTGGTGCGCCGGGCCAATGTGAAGCTCGACTGACGGATGCGCTACGCAGCCGGAGAGGCGCGCGACTGGGTGCGGGCCAGCCTCTCCGGCTATCTCACCATCCTCTACACGCCCTTCCACGCCGACGGCGCGCTGGATGAGGCAGGGCTGCGGCACAATGTCCGCCGCACCATCGCGCTGCCGGGCGTCGGCGGGCTTTCCGTGCATTCCCTGCACCAGGAGTTCTGGGCGCTGACGCTCGCCGAGCGGAAGTGCGTGACGGAGATCGTGCTGGACGAAGCCGCCGGGCGCGTGCCGGTGGTGATCGGCTGCTCCGATCCCGCGGCGGCGAATGTGGTGGAACTGGCCCGGCATGCGGAGGCCTCGGGCGCGGACCTGGTCATGGTCTGGCCGCCTTATTACGGGCCGCGCGATGCCGCCGGGGTGCGCGCCTTCTACGAGCATGTCGCGGCCCATATCGGCATCGGGATGGTGGTGTACAGCACCACGCTCTCCGAGCTCGGCTACTACCTGGCGCCGGAGCAGGTTGAGGCGCTGCTGCATCTGCCGAATGTCTGCGCGGTGCAGGACACCACGCTGAACTTCGCCAGCTATGCGCGCATGATGGAGCGCGTGGGCGACCGCATCTGCGTCTCCACCTCGCTCGAGGAATACTTCCTGTTCGGCCGGCTGACCTTCGCGGAGCGCGCGCCGCGCTTCATGATCGGGTCTTCCCGCCCGGTGCTATGCCAGACGCTGGAGGTGCCGCATTGCGGGCGCTTCGCGGACGCCGCGCTGCGCGACGACTTTGCCGCGGCCGCGGTCCACCTGCGCGAGATCAGCGCCATCGCCAGCCGGCTGCAGAGCCGCTATTTCGCGCAGGGCTTCCACCACGTCGCGCTGTTCAAGACCCTGGCGGGGCTGCTCGGCATGGAGGTGGGTGAGGGCTGGCGCCCGGCACTGGCGCCGCCCGATCCGCGGGACGTGTCGGAGTGCATTGCCTTGCTGCGGCGCGCAGGCCTGCTGGCGGAGACCGCATGAGGGCACCCTGGATCGCGGCACTTGGCGCGACGCTGCTGATGCAGGTCATCGCCTCCTTCATGGCGCAGAGCCTGCCGGTGGTGGCGCCGCTGCTGACCGAAAGCCTGGACCTGGCGGCGGAATCGATCGGCAATCTCTCGGCGCTGAACGCGCTCGGCACGGTGCTGTTCCTGGCCTTCGGCGGACCGTTCCTGGCGCGGCTGGGGCCGGTGCGGATGCTGCAGGCGGGGGCGGCGCTGTCGGCGCTGGGGCTGCTGGCGCTCGACATCGGCACGGTGCCCGCCCTGGCCTTCGCGGCGCTGCTGCTGGGCATCGGCTACGGGCCGAGCCCGCCGGCGGGCAGCCGCATCCTGGCGGCGACGGCGCCACCGCAGCACCGGAGCCTGATCTTCTCGGTGAAGCAGGCGGGCGCGCCGCTGGGCGGCGTGCTGGCGGGGCTGATCACCGCGCCGATCGCCAGCGCCTTCGGATGGGGGACGGCGCTGATCGTCTGCGCGGCGACGGCCTTGGTCGCGGCGGCCTCGATCCAGGGGTTGCGACAGGAGTTGGACGCGGAGCGCGACCGCACGCGCTCCGTCTCGCTGGCGAGCGTGTTCAGCCGCGGCACGCTGGCCGCACCCTTCACAGCGTTGCGCGTGGCGCCGGCGATCCTGCCGCTGACCTGGCTGGCGATCTCGTTCGCCATCGTGCAGGGCTGCCTGTTCACCTTCACCGTCACCTGGCTGGTGGAGACGCGCGGGCTCTCGCTGGTGCAGGCGGGCAGTGCCTTCGCGGCGATGCAGGGCTCGGGCGTGGTGGCGCGCATCGTGCTCGGCTGGCTGGCGGACCGCACGGGGCGGCCGGTCGTGAACCTGCTGGTGCAGGGGCTGGTGGCCTCGGGCGCCGTGCTGCTGCTGGCCGCAATGCCGGCCGCGCCAAGCCTTGCACTGGCGGCGACGCTCTCGGGCCTCGCCGGCTTCGTCGCGGCGAGCTGGAACGGCGTCTACATGGCGGAGGTGGCGCGGCTCTCGCCGCGCGACCGCGTTTCGGATGCGACGTCCGGGTCCACGCTGCTCACCTTCCTCGGCTATGTGGCCGGGCCGGCGCTTTACGGCGTGATCGTGACGCTCAGCGGCGGCTGGGTGGTGCCGATGATCGCGATCGCCGCACAGCTCGCGGTGGTGACGCTGCTGGTGGCGCCGTCGCTGCTGCGGGCGTCGCGGTAGCGCTCAAACGAACTTGCGCCGCCGCGTGCGCTTCGGCGGATCGGCGGGGAAGGCCAGGCCGCTGGCATCCACGCCAAGGTCCACCAGCATCTTCGCCTGCGCAACCGCGGCGCTGTAGCCCTCGAGCACCGGCACGTCCCAGCCGAGCGCGGCCAGCCGCTCGCGCAGCGGCGTCTGCAGCCAGTAGGCGGCGGAACAGCCGAGGATGATGCTCTCCGCGCCGTCCTCCTCGATCGCGGCGACGGCTTCCGTCACCGCGGATTCCAGCATGGCGGAGGGCTCGCCGCGGGCGTGGCGCTCGCTTTCTTCCTGCACGTTGGGGCGGCCGGCATGGGCGGGGCGGGGCAGGGGGAATTCCACGTTGCGGATCGAGGCGCAGCGGTCCGTCATGCGGTACTGCACGACCAGGTCCGCCATGCGCAGATTGTGGTTCTCCGAGATGTCGAGGACCGTGAAGCGCGTGCCAAGCAGGCAGGCCGCGTGCATCTGGGCATGCGCGCAGGCGGTGACGACGACGCGATGGCGATGGCCGATCTCGCGCGCCTCGACATAGCCGGGATCGCCGCCGCCGAGCAGGATGATGGCATTCCACTTGCCGCTCTGGCAGGCCTCGCGCACCAGCGGCAGGCGGTTGACGCCGGTGATGGCGAATTCCTCGCGCATCTCGACGGGGTGCTGGCCATGCGTCGCCGGCGCGCCGGGATGCACGTCCCACTCCACATCCTGCAGCAGCGGCGCCAGGCGCTCGCCGTTCAGCAGCATGTCTTCCTTGCGGCCGCGGAAGGCGCGCATGCGATAGCCCGCGCCCTCCGGCAGGGAGAAGGCGCTTATCAGCAGGAAGCGGTAGCGCGCGGGCTCGCTCATGCGCTGGTCCTCAATAGGCGGAACGGCCGCCATCAGCGGCGATGGTCGCACCGGTGATCATGCGCGCCGCATCCGACGCCAGAAAGACAGCGGTCGCCGCGATATGCTCCGGCTCGCCGACCCAGAAGGGGTATTCCTTGGCGCGGCCGACGGGATCCTGCGGGTCGCGGTGCGCGTCCTGCTCCGTCAGCTCGCCCCAGTCGCGTTTGATGCGGTCGGTTATCACCCGGCCGGAGGCGATGACGTTGGCGCGGATGCCCTGCTTCGCATAGGTGCCGGCCAGCGCGCGGGTCAGGCCGAGTACGGCGCTCTTCGCGGCGGTATAGACGTGGAAGGGGCTCGCCCCGCGCAGCGCGGCGCCGGAGGACATGTTGACGATGGCGCCGCCCCCGGCGCGGATCATGTGCGGGATGGCGTGGCGGCAGCAGAGAAAGGTGCCTCGCAGGTCGAGGCCGATGGTGCGGTCGAACACGTCGAGCCCCACATCGGTGATGTTGCCGTCCTGCGGATCGGTGCCGCCGGCGCAGTTGTAGAGGATGTCGAGCCGTCCGAAGCGCGCCACCGCGGCCGCGACGGCAGCGGCGACCTGCGCATCCTCGCGCAGGTCGGTGGGCAGCGCGATGGCTTCGCCGCCCGCGGCGACCACGGCCGCCGCGCTGCGTTCCGCCCGCGCGGGATCGAGCTCGCAGACCGCCACCTTGGCGCCGGCCGCGGCGAAGGCGAGGCAGGCGGCGTGGCCGATGCCGCCGCCGCCGCCGGAGATGAAGGCGACCTTGCCGTCGAGACGTGGGTTCACCGCGTTCAACCCGCCTGGATGCCGGCCTGACGGATGATCGGGCCCCATTTCGCAAGCTCCCGCTCGAAGCGGGCGCGGTACTCCTCGGGCGTGCTGCCGCGCGGGACGAAGCCGAGGGATTCGACGCGCTCCTTCACCGCAGGCACCTTCAGCACCTCCGACAATTCGCGCGCAAAGCGCTCAGCCGCCGCGGCGGGCGCGGCGGCGGGCAGCCAGAAGCCCCACATCGTCTCGGCATCCATCTCGGGCAGGCCAGCCTCGGCAAAGGTCGGGATGTCCGGCATGGAAGGCGAGCGGGCGTCGCCGGTGACGGCAATGCCTTTCAGCCGGCCGGATTCCACATGCTGGCGGGTGGAGCTGATGCCGGCGAACATGATCTGGGTCTGCCCGCCGAGCAGGGCGGTGACGCCGGGGCCTGTGCCCTGGAAAGGCACGTGCACGATGTCGATCCGTCCGACATGGCGCAGCAGCTCGCCCGATAGATGGGTGGAGGTGCCGTTGCCGCCGGAAGCGAAGTTCACCCGGCCCGGATTGGCACGCGCATAGGCCAGCAGCTCAGCCACGGTGCTCGGCGGGAAGGTCGGCGCCGCCACCAGGATCACCGGCGCGGTCGCCGCCAGCGCCACCGGCCGCAGGTCCCGCTGCGTGTCGTAGGGCAGGTTGCGATAGAGCCAGGGATTCACCGCAATGGCGGTATCGATCATCAGCATGGTGTGGCCGTCGGGCTCAGCCTTCGCGACCATGTTGGTGCCGATCGTCATGCCGCCGCCGGCGCGGTTCTCGATCAGCACCGGCTGGCCGAGCCGTTCCTGCAGATGCGGCGCGACGATGCGGCCGAGGATGTCTGTGCCGCCGCCCGGCGGCACTGGCAGGATCACGCGGATCGGCCGGCTCGGCCAGGCCTGTGCGACCGCTGGCCGCGCGAGCGTGCCGAGGGCGAGCGCCGCCGTGGCGGTGCCGAGGCTGCGTCTGCGCATAATGCGTGATCCCCTTCCCGTTCCATGCCTGGGCGACTCAGGCGACGACGCGGCCGCCGACGCGCGGCTTCTTCTGCCATTCGCGCTCGATCGCCAGCACCTCCGGCGGCTCGACCTTCACGCCGAGGCCCATGATCAGCGCACCGGCGGCGATGTAATAGGCGGCGAGCACCGCGATGTCCGTCGCCTGGCGGGGTGTGAAGCTGCGTTGCACGGCCTGCCAGGTCGCATCCGGCGTGCCGCCGAAGCCGGTGACGGCGAAGGTGAAGTCGCAGAGCGCGGTGTCGGCGGCGTTCATTCCGTCCGGCGTGCGGCCCGCCTTGATGGCCGCGAGTTCCGCCTCGGTGACGCCGGCATCGAGTGCCAGCGGCGAGTGATGCGCCCAGGCATAGGGGATGTTGCGGCCGACGATGCAGATCACCAGCTCGCGCTGGCGCTCGTTCAGCTCCGTGCCGTAGCGGCCGTAGTGGCCGACGGCGGAGAAGCGCGCCAGCGCTTCCGGCGCATGGCCGAGCGAGGTGAGCAGGTTGGAAACCCAGCCCCGGCTTTCCGCCACCTTCGCGAAGACGCCGGCGGTCTCGGGCGCCGTCTCGGGCGTCGGGTCGGGCAGGTTGCAGGCGCGGGCGGGGCCGGTCCAGTCGGCGCTCATGCCTGGCCTCCCGCCACACGGGCCCGGAACTCCTGCTGCAACTCGTCCAGGGTGAGGAACACGGCGCCCTCCGCGGTCAGGGTGTCGATCAGCTTCTCGAGCATCAGCATGCGGTGGCCGCGCCCGACGACATAGGGGTGGAAGGTGTAGACCAGCGCGCCCCATTCCTCGGTGCGCTTCATGTAGGCGAAGTCGGCCACCCAGTTCTCCAGCACGGCGTTGGCGTTGGACAGGCCGGGCAGCACCTCGGTCTTGGCGCGGATGAACTCGAAATGCGGGTGGTCGTCTAGCGACCAGCTGATGGGGATCTCCACCAGATCCGTGGTCTCGCCGAACTTCATCGGCTGGTCGGCCGCCACCACATCGCCACGTCGCGCGAAATAGGGCTGGCAGTCATGCCCCATCATGCTGCTGTCGTAGCGTAGGCCGTGCTGCGCGATCAGGTCGATGGTGCGGTCGCTGATGTCCCAGGAGGGCGAGCGGTAGCCCACGGGCTTGCGGCCGGTGAGCTTCACGATGGTTTCCACGGCTCGGCCGAACTCGTCGGCCTCCCGCTCGGCTTCCAGCCAGGCGGGCGGTACGTGGCTCCAGCCGTGATGGCCGACTTCATGGCCTTCCTTCACCACGCGCTCGCAGGCGGCGGGATAGGTCTCGATCACCACGCCGGGGATGTACCAGCTCGACCTGATGCCGCGCGCGTGAAGCAGGTCCAGCAGGCGCGCGGCGCCGACCACGCCGAACTCGCCGCGCGAGGTGGGCGTCGGTGTGGTCATGCCGCGGGCGGCAAAGCCGGACCAGGTGTCGAAGTCGAAGGAGAGGCAGGCGATGTGGCGTGGCATGGCTCAGACCTTCGGATGGCCGAACTTCGCCGAGAGGAAGGCCAGGATGTCGCTCACGCAGCGATCGGCCATCATGTCGGCGATGTTGTGCGGCATGTGGGGATACTCGATCATCTTCACGTCCGGGATGCGCTCGCGCATCGTATCGTAGCTGTTGGCGCTGCCGACGGTCTCGCCGCCGGGATAGATCACCAGGGTCGGCGCCTTGATGCGCGGAAGCTCCTCGCTCCATTCCTGGGTCGCCATGTAGCCGATGAAGCGCACGACATAGGCGGGGTCGTTCTCCGCCGTCTGCTTCAGGAACCACTGCACCATGCCGGGATCGGTGCTCTCCAGGTCGAAGCGCATGGCGATGGTGCGCGTCAGGAAGGGTGTCAGGCCCTCCTTCTCGATCATCGGCAGCCAGTCCAGCGCGCTGGGGCTGAGGCCGGGGGTGGAGCCGACGACCGCGAGTCCCAGCACGCGCTCCGGCCGGGTGATCGCCAGCTTCTGCGCCAGGTAGCCGCCGGCGGAATTGGCGACGATGTGCGCCTGCTTCGCGCCCACGGTGTCCATGAGCTCCTCGACGTCCTTCACGAAGCGGTCCATCGAGAGTGGTGTTTCGGGCTTCGGAACCTCTGATCCGCCGTGGCCGCGAAGATCCATTCGCACGACGCGGAAGTGCCGTGCCAGGCCGGGCACCCAGGAGTAGAAGCGCTGCGAGTCGCCCATCGCCGAATGCAGCAGCACCAGCGTCGGCGGCGACGTCCAGGGGTCGGTGAAGTCATCGATGTAGTAGGCGATCTTCAGGCCGTCGCTCGCCGTGAAGCTCTGGCGTTCCGTCATGCGGTGGTGCTCTCCGTCTGCCCGGCGATGCGGGCGATGTTGCCGGGATCGAGGGGCAGGCGCCCGCGCTCGGCCTCGGCGATCAGCGCGGCGATGCGCGCATGGGTAGGCGCGGGAAGGCCGAGGCGCGCGGCCTCCTGCGCGATGTAGCCGTTGAAGAAGGCGACCTCCGTGGGACGGCCCTTGGAAAGGTCCTGCAGCGTGCCGGACATGCCGCCCTCCGCCATGCTCGCCGCCTGCACGGCCATGGCCGCGAGCGCCGCCGTCTTTGCCTGCGGATCGCCCTGGGCGGCGTGTCGCCAGGTTTCCGGCGGTTCGCCGAACAGCTTCTGGAGTCGGAAGCCCAGCGCCTCGCCCACAGCGATCGCCTCGGCGGCGAGGCGGATGGCGATGCGGCGGGTGTCCTCTCGCGAATAGACCTGCTTCAGCGAGAGGCCGGTCAGCCCGGACAGACCGGAGGTCATCGTGTTGGCCGTCAGCTTCGACCAGCGCTCGGTCCAGAGATCGGTGGTGACCGCGCTGGTATCGGCGGCAGAGAGCAACGCCGCGATCCGCTCCGCGCGCGGCGTGCGGCGGCCATGCACCTCGCCCACCTTGAACACCGTCCCGCCGGCGGCACCACGCTTGCGCGACCGCTGCATCTCGCCGGGGCCGGCGAGCAGCACGTCGAGTCCGCTGCCGATGGCGCCCAGCACGCGCCCCCACCCGAGGGCACGTGCCACCCGCTCCTCCACCAGTGCATTCTGCAGCGTCACCACCGGCACCGAGGGCGAAAGCCACGTGGCGAGCAGCGCGGCCGCCCAGTCGGTGTCGTAGAGCTTCACGGTGAGGAAGGCGACCTCCGCGTCCAGCGATCGCAAGCGATGCGCCTCGCCGAGATGCCAGGCCTCCGGATGGGTGCGCTGCGCGCCTTCGGGGCTGTTCAGCAGCAGGCCGTTGGCCTGGATGGCGGCGACATGCTCGGGCCAAGCGTCGATCAGCACCACCTCGTGGCCGGCAGCCGCGAGGCTGCCGGCGACAAAGCTGCCGACCGCGCCGCCGCCGAGCAGCGCGATGCGGCCCGGGGCGGCCGCGCCGCTCATGTCGGCGTGATGCCGGCCCGCCGCACGATATCCGCGAACTTCACCTTGTCGGCGGCGATGCGCTGCGCGAAGGCGTCGGGGCCCAGCTTGCCCGGAGTGATGCCTTGCGCCGCGAAGCGTTCGCCGAAGGCTGCACCGTCGAGGATCGGCCGCACCGCGCCATGCGCCTTCTCCACGATCGCGCGCGGAAGCCCCTTCGGACCGACCAGACCCCACCAGGCGCCCATGTCGAAGCCCGGATAGCCGCTCTCGGCGACGGTCGGGATGTTGGGCGCCATGGCGAGGCGCTCGGCGCTGGAAACGGCCAAGCCGCGCAGCGTACCGGCCTGGATGTGCGGCCAGGTGGGCGGCACGGAGATGAAGGAGACCTGCACGCGGCCGGCGGTGAGGTCCACCATCGCGTCGGCGTCGCCGCGATAGGGCACGTGGTTCATCTCGATGCCCGTCACCGCCATGAACAGGCTTGAGGTGAGATGCGGGCCGGCGCCGACGCCGGAGGAGGCGTAGCTCAGCGCTCCAGGCCGCGATTTCGCCAGAGCCACCAGTTCCGCGACGTTGCGCGCCGGCACGCTGCTATGCACGACGAGGAAGTAGGGCGCGGAGGCGCAGAGGGCGATCGGCGTGAAGTCGGCGACCGGGTCGAAGCTCACATCGCGTCGCACGAAGGGGGCCAGCACCTGCGCGCTCGACATCATGTAGAGCGTCTCGCCGTCCGGCGCGGCGCGCTTCGCCGTGTCGGCGGCGATGGTCCCGGCGGCACCGGTGCGGTTCTCCACCGTGAAGGGCTGCTTCAGCGCCTCGGCGAGCGGCGCGGCGACGGCACGTGCGACCAGGTCGTTGGCGCCGCCGGCGGGATAGCCGACAAGGATGCGGACCGGCCGTGTCGGCCAGTCGGTCGCCTGCGCCCAGGCGGGGCCCGCGAGTGCGGCGCTACCGAGCCCGAGCAACGCGCCGCGGCGCGTGATGGCGCCGCCGGGTGCCTTCGACTGATCATGCATGGTGCTGTTCTCCCTGTCTTGTCGCGCAGACCGTAGCGTGATGCGCCGGCGCACTGGAATCGCCTGCTGGCCGCCTTGCATGCCCAGCCTTACCCGAGCGTCATACGTGATATATCAGTTGAGCATGACACTCGACCCACGCCAGCGCAAGCGGGCCTCCGCAGCGCAGCCGATCGTCTTCCCGAGCCGGCAGGAGACCGTGGCCGCGGCCTTGCGGCTCGACATCCTGCGTGGCCGCGCGAGCGCCGGATCGCGGCTGGACATCGACGAGATCGCCGCCCGGCACGGCGTCAGCCGCACGCCGGTCCGCGACGCGCTGAAACAACTCGAGGGTGAGGGCCTGGTGCAGGTCCTGCCTTACCGCGGCGTGGAGGTGACGCGACTTTCCGGCGAGGATCTGCGGGAGCTCTTTTCCATCCGCATCGCGCTGGAGCGGTTGGCGGTGGCGCGGGCCGCCGCGAATGTCTCGCTCGCGGAATTGGAAGGGCTGCGGAAGATCCTGCGGCGGATGGATCGCGCGCGTGGGCGCGATCAGTCATGGACCACGCTGAACACCTCGTTCCACGACGCGGTGCATGCGGCCTCTCGCTCGCCACGCCTTATCGAGATGATCCGCGTGCAGAGGACGAATGTGGACCGCTACGTCCGGGCCGGCGCCGCCGACCTCGGGACCGAGGCACAGCAGCAGGAGCATTGGGCGCTGCTGGAGTCGCTGGCCGCGCGCGATGCCGCGGCCGCACAGTCCGTCATCGAGCGCCATCTGACCCGTACGGCGGAGACGCTGGTGCGCCTGGCCGGCGCCTGACGGCCCCGCTCAACTCCGCGCTCGGGTGGAGGCGCCGTCCCGACGGTTGATGTGCCCGCCGGCGCCGACATCGAGCACTGATCCGGTCATGAAGGCCGCCTCGTCCGAGCAGAGGAACAGGATCGCGCCCGCGAAATCCTCCGGACGGTTGGCACGGCCGAGCAGGTTGCGCGCACGGATCGCATCGGCATAGCCCGCCGGCATGGTCACTTCGGCGCTGCCCTCGGCGAACCCCGGCCGGGCGGAGTTCACCCGCACGCCGGAGGGGCCGAGTTCCAGGGCGAAGGCGCGCGTCAGGTACTCCAGCGCGCATTTGGAGGCGCCGTACGGCACGCCGTTGCCGCGGATCACCTCGGCGGCGGAAGAGGTGACGTTGACGATCGAGCCGCGCCCGGCCGCCGCCATCGCACGGCCGATGCCCTGCATGAGCCGGAATGGCGCGCGGGTGTTGACGTCGAGGATCAGGTCGTATTCCGCAGGCGTCACCTCCATCAACGGGATGAAGGGGTAGAGGCCGGCATTGTTGATCAACACCTCGGGCGCGCCGCCCGCGGTCGCGGCCGCCACCAGCCCGTCGAGCGCCGCGTCGTCGCGCAGGTCGGCGGCGTGCAGCGCGAGGCGCGATGCCGGCAGGTCCGGCGCACCGGCGGCGAGCGCGGCGGGGTCACGGTCCGAGAGCAGCAGCATGGCGCCTTCGGATGCGAAGGCGGCGGCCAGGGCACGGCCATAGACCCCGGCGGCACCGGTGATGACGACCTTGCGATTCTCGTAGCGCATCGGCGTGGTCCTTCAGGCGATCTGCGGGAACTCGGCATGCAGCGCGGCGCGGGCCGCCCGCACCTCGGTGCCGTCGCCGCGCCGGTTCGGATCCGCGGCGACGGCGGCGAAGATCCGGCGCTTGGCATAGTGGCGCCAATGCACAGGCAGGCCAGCAAGCGCTTCGGTCAGCACGGCGTAGTTGGCTTCCGTCCAGACCAGCTCGAAAGCCGCGCGTTCGGGGCCAGCGTCGAAGGCGGGCTGCGGCGCGGCGGCCATCGCCGCGCGGCGGGCTTCGGTGGCGAGGGGATCGCCGGGCACCACGCCATAGTCGCGCGCCGCCGCTTCGGCGCTGACCTTGCCGGCCGCGACATCATCGAGCACCGCCTCGACAGGCCGCTGCCAGGGCGGGCCCCAGCCGGACGCGCCGGAGCAGACGATGCGGATCACGTCGCCGGGATCGAGCGCGACGACATCGGTGTTGCCCAGGTTCTCGGCGCGCGGCGTCCCCGGGTTGCGCCAGAACTCCGAAGGCGCACCGGCACGCCCGCCCAGCACGCCCCAGGAGCGGAAATGCGTGCGGTCGCGGTTGCGCGCCGTCACCACCGTGCCCGGCGCCTGCACGCGGAACTCCAGCACCGTCGCCAGCCCGCCGCGATGCAACCCGGCCCCGCCGGAGTCCGGCGAGAGGCCGTAGCGCAGCACGCGTATCGGCACCTCCGCCTCGTTGATCTCGACCGGCGTGTTCTTGAGGAAGCCGCTATTCGCGCCGGAGCCGTCCATCCCATCGCCGAAGGGCGAGCCACCGGCGCCGCCGGTGATCGGGTCGATCGCCGCCATCACGCGGCGGCCGGTGCGGTTGTCGGTGGTATTGACGTTGGTCATCGGCCCGCCGCTCGCTGGGCCGGCGGGCAGCCGCTCCGGCACGGCACGCTGGAAGGCGCCCATGACCACGCCCTGCAGCCGCATGCAGGTCATGGACCGCATGCCGACCGCGGCGGGGAAGACCGGGTTGAGAACCGTCCCCTCGGGCACGATGCAGGTCGCCGGGCGCGTGAGCCCGCTGTTCAGCAGCACCGTCGGGTCGAGCGTGTAGAGAACGTAGTTCCAGCCGACCATGAGCAGGATGTGCCGCGGATCACCTCCCGTCGGCATGTTGAGCGATGCGGCGAGCTGCGGGTCGGAGCCGGTGAAGTCCAGCTCCGCCGCCTCGCCGCGGATGCGCAGCGTCAGCTTGAGTCGGCAGGGAAGGCCGCCGGGGCTGTCCTCGTCCATGTAGTCGGTGAATGCATATTCGCCGTCCGGGATGGTGGCGAGCACGCGGCGCGCCTGGCGCTCCGCCAGGTCGAGAAGCTCGGCGATGCCGGTGCGGAAGGTCTCGATGCCGAAGCGCCGGATCATCTCATGGACCTTGCGTTCGCCGGTGTTCATGGCGGCGAGCTGCGCCTTCAGGTCGCCCCAGTTCTGTGTCGGCGCGCGCACGTTGGTGAGCATGATGTCGAGCAGGCCTTCGTCGAGCACGCCCTCCCGCACCAGCTTGCGCGGCGGGAAGCGGATGCCTTCCTGATGCACCTCGGTGAGCGCACGCGAGAGCGAGGCAGGCACCGCACCGCCGACATCGGTGTTGTGGATGTGGCCGACCGCGAAGCAGACCAGCTCACCCTGCCAGAACACCGGCTTCCACAGATGGATGTCCGGTGAGTGGGTGCAGACGAAGCCGCTGTAGGGGTCGTTCGTCATGCAGACATCGCCTTCGCGATACTCCGCAATGGCACGGATCACCGGCCCGTAATCGAGGCCGACGAACCAGGTGGCGCCGAGCTCGCGCGGCGAGGCGAAGGTCTGCCCGCTCGGCGTGGTGAGGCCGGTGGTGAAGTCTTCCGTTTCCTTCACGAAGGTGGAATGGGCGGTGCGGAACAGCGTGAAGGCCATGCTCTCGGCCGCGGCCTGGGCGTGGTTGGCCAGGATCTGCAGCGTGACAGGATCGATGCTCACAGTCGGTTCCCTCATCTGCGCGGCCGGTTCAGACCCGCGCACCTTGCGGCGCTTTGGTCGTCGGAGGCGGTGCGGCAGTTCCCAGGCGCAGATTGCCGAAGCGATCCACCTCGCCCGACATGCCGGGCGGGATGCAGGTGGTGCAATCCTCCTGCAGCACGATGCAGGGGCCGGCGAAGCGGTGGCCGTGGCGGAGCGCCTCGCGGCGATAGAGCGGCGCGCGGCGGCTGGCGCCGTCGAGGAAAACCGCGGTCTCGCCGATCGGCTCCGGCGTTCCGGAGACGCGCTCCTGCTCCGGGAAGCGCGGGATGGGGACTGCGCCGGCGGCCACCATGCGCAACGCGATCGCCTGGATCGGCGCAGCGCGGTCGGCATGGCCGTAGAGCTGCTCATGCGCCTGGTGGAAGGCGTCCGCCATGGCGGGCAGGTCGCCGGCTGCGAGCCATTCGGGCCGGAGCTTCACCTCGATCTCGAAGGACTGGCCGCGGTAGCGCATCTCTGCGGCTGGCAGCAGCTGGGCCTCGCCGGAGAAGCCCTGTTCCTCGCGCAGCCATCGAAGTGCCTGCGCCTCCAGCCGTGAGAAGCTGGCCAGCAGACCGGGCAGGGAGGGCGCGTCGAGATCGGCATAGACGGTCTCGAGGAAATCGTTGCGGATGTCGGCGATCAGCCCGCCCAGCGCCGAGAGCACGCCGGGTGTCGCCGGTACCAGCACCTCGCGCATGCCGAGTTCGCGCGCGAGCAATCCGCCGAGCATCGGGCCGGCGCCACCGAAGGGCATCAGGCAGAAATCGCGCGCGTCCACGCCCTGCCGCGCGGCGAGCTTGCTGACCTCCTTGTACATGCCGCTGACCGCGACCTGCACGATGGCCTCCGCTGCCGCCTCGCGCGAGCGGCCGAGCGCCGCGGCGATGCTGTCCACCGCCTGTTCCGCCAGGTCGCGGCGAACGGTGACGCTGCCATAGCCGAGCTCGCCATGCCCGATCCAGCCGAGCACGCACATCGCATCCGTGATGGTGGGCCGCGTGCCGCCGCGGCCGTAGCAGGCCGGGCCGGGCGTGGAGCCGGCGCTCTCCGGCCCAACGGTCAGGCGACCCAGCGCGTCCACCGCCGCGATCGAACCGCCGCCCTCGCCGATGGAGGAAACGGCCACGGTCGGAATGTAGACGGGGAAATCCCCCACGCGCTCCCCCGTGCCATAGCCCGGCGCGCCCTCCAGGATGACCGCGACATCGGCGCTGGTGCCGCCGATGTCGAGGCTCATCGCCCGCGCCACGCCTGCCTGGCGCGCGACGAAGCCGGCGCCGATCGCGCCGGCGGCGGTGCCGGAGAGCAGCATCTCGACGCAGCGTGTCTTGCCGAGCTCGGCGCGCATCACGCCGCCATTGGATTTGGTGACCATCGCCTCCGCCTGCACGCCGGCGCGCTTCAGCGCGGCCTGCAGCGAGCCGAGGTAATGCGCCACGCGTGGCTGCACATGGCCATGCACGCAGGCGGTGACGGTTCGCTCGTATTCGCGGATGATCGGCCAGACCTCGGCCGAGCAGAACACCGGCAGGTCCGGGCGCCGCGCGGCGATGATCGCCCTGGCGGCGTGCTCATGCGCCGGGTTGCGCCACGCATGCAGCAGCGCGAGGACGATGCCCTCGGCGCCGGCCGCTTCCGCCGCGGCCAGCGCCGCTTCCACGCTGGCGGCATCGAGCGGCTCCGCCTCGCTGCCATCGGCGAGCAGGCGGCCGTCCACCTCCAGCACGCGTTCCCGCGGCACCAGGGGGGGCGGGCGGCGCGAAAGCAGGTGGTAGGGGTCCGGCGTCTTCAGGCGTGCGAGCTCCAGCACGTCACGGAAGTGCCGCGTCACGAACAGTGCGAGCGGGATCCCCTTGCGCTGGATCACCGCATTGACGCCGACCGTGGTGCCGTGGGTGAACCAGGTTATCGCGTCGGGGCCGATGCCGAAGCGCTGCTCCAGGCCCTGCAGCCCGGCGATCACCTCGGCGCCCGGCGTGGCCGGTGTGGAGAGGACCTTGAGAGTCGAGAGCGCGCCGGTCGCCTCGTCCAGAAGGCAGAAATCAGCGAAGGTGCCGCCGATGTCAACGCCGACGCGGTGGGCCATGCGGGTCGGATCTCCAGAGCCGGGAACGGTGCGGCACCACGCTAGGCGGGCGGGCGAGGGGCGGCAATGTCCACCTCCGGCGATCCTCGGTCGGCACCCCGCTATGCGCGGCCGGATCGCCTCTGCCAGCGCGTTCGACACCATGGGCCCGCAAGGTCGCTGCTCGGCGCATGCCGCTGACGAGTCGCGGCTCCGCAAGCCGGCGAGTTGGCCGGGCGATAGGTTGAGCGGGCCGCGCGGCACCCGGCCGAGGCGATCGTGCGAGACAACATGCGCGGGCTGGACACGGCGGCTTGACGTGCCTCGCCGCTGGTGGCCAGCATTGGCGCGGGAGACGACGGCGTCGGCGCTCCGGCGCATGCAGGCAAGGAGGCGGAAGCGATGCAGGACGTAATGAGGGCGGCAAGCGCCGCCGGCGCTGGCCGGCGCAACCTGTTGCGTGCGGGAGTGGCGGGCGCCGCCCTGGGTGCCCTCGGCATGCCGGGCGCCGCCATGGCGCAGTCGCGCGGGCGCATCGCCTTCGCGAACGGCAGCGCCTACGACACCATGGACCCGCATGCGACCTTCGATGTCGGCCGTGTGGCCTATCGGCTCAACCTGTATGATGGGCTGATGCGCTGGCTCGGCAACCCGCCGCAGCTGGAGCCTTGGCTGGCGGAGAGCTTCACAGTCTCCGAAGACGGCAAGCAGTACGTTTTCAAGTTGCGCCAGGGCGCCAAGTTTCACGACGGCACGGACCTCACCGCAGAGGACGTGGTGTATTCGATGGAGCGTATCCTGGCCGTGAAGAAGGGAGCCTACCCGCTCTTCGCGACCCTGGTGGACCCCGGCTCGACCAAGGCGCGGGACCGCCACACGGTCGAATTCAACCTTAAGGCGGCCTCGGCGATCTTTGCGGCGACCACGCACGACATCTACGTGGTGAACAGTGCGCTGCTGAAGCGCAACGAGCGCGACGGGGACTGGGGCCAGGGCTGGATCGCGCGCAACGACGCGGGCTCCGGCTCCTACATCCTGCGTCGCTTCGACCCGGCGCGCGGCTTCCTCGCGCAGCGCTTCGACGGCCACTTCAAGGGGCCGGCCGGGCTGCAGGAAATCGACTTCCGCTACGTGGCGGAGGTAAACAGCCGTGTGCTCGGCCTGATCCGTGGCGATTTCCAGGGGACTGATCCCTACATGCCGCAGGACCAGATCACGCGCCTGCAGGGCGACCCCAACATGAACGTCATGGAGGCGGAATCCACGCGCCTCTTCTATGCCACGATGCACCACAAGCGGCCGCCCTTCAACGACATCAACTTCCGCAAGGCCATCTGCCACTGCTTCGACTATGATGGCTGGATCAACAACATCCTCAGCGGCTCCGTCGTCCGCAACACGCACGTCATCCCCAATCCGATGTGGGGGGCGCCGACGGATGTCGCGGGCTACACATTCGATATCGACAAGGCCAAGTGGTACCTTGGGCGGGTGCAGGCGCCGCTGCGCGAGATCACGGTGGCCGGCATGATCGGCTACGAGCAGTCCATGCAGGCTGCGGCGCTGCTGCAGAATGGGCTGACGCGGGCCGGCATCCAGAGCCGGCTGGTGAACGAGCCATGGCCGGTGGTGTCCAACAAGATGCGCGATCCGGAGCAGATGTACGACATGCTGTTCCTGTGGCGCAGCACCTACTACGCGGACCCGCACAACTGGGCGGGTGAGCTTCTCGCGACCGAGCGCCACCGCGGGGGCAACGCCAGCTACTACAGCAACCCCGAGGTTGACAGCCTGCTCGCCCGGGCGCTCGCCGAATCCGACCAGGCGAAACGCAAGCCGCTCTACGAGCAGGTTGCGCGGATCACCAGCGAGGATGCGGCCGCGCTCTTCATCCACAACACGAAATGGTACGGCCCGTTCCGCAAGAACGTGCAAGGCGTGCGGTTCTGCCCGATCGGCGACGGGCAGGAGATGCGCTGGCTCAGCATCACGTGAGGGCTGCGGCTGCAGGCGGGGCGGCGGAGAGCGCCGCCCCGTGAAGACGCTTGTCCTGGTCGTCAACCGGCTTGCCTGGTTCATCCCGACGCTGCTCGGGCTGCTGGCGATCGTATTCTTCATCTCGCACGTCATCCCCGCCGATCCGGCGGCCTTCGTCGCCGGGGAGAACGCATCGCCGGCGACGATCGCCGAGATCCGCGCGCGGCTCGGGCTCGACCAGCCGCTGCACATCCAGTTCTGGCGCTACATCCAATCCATATTCTCCGGGGAGATGGGGCGCAGCATCTACACCGGCCGGCCAGTCGCCGAGGATCTTCTGAGTCGCTTGCCGGCGACGCTGGAACTCGCGCTTGCCGCGGTGGTGGTGGCGAGCATCATCGGCGTGCCCCTTGGCGTTCTCAGCGCACTTCGCCGCAACTCGATGCTCGACCACGGGCTGCGCGTGGTGACGATCGCGGGGCTGGCCATCGCCAGCTTCTGGTTCGCGATCCTGCTGCAGCTGTTCTTCTCGATGCGCCTCGGCATCACGCCACTTCACGGCCGGATCGAGGGCTGGGGGCCGGAGCAGATCACCGGCTTCTACACCATCGATGCGCTGATCCTGCGGGACACGGAGGTGCTGTTCGACGCGCTGCGCCACATGATCCTGCCGGTGGCAACGCTTGCGCTGCCGGCAACGGCGACCATCGTGCGCTTCACCCGCGCGGGCGTGCTGAACGCGCTGCAATCGAACTACGTGCTGTATGAGACGGCGATGGGCTATCCGCGGCGCCTGGTGGTGTGGAAATACGTGCTGCGCAACGCACTGATCGGCACTGTGACGCAGATCGGCCTGATCTTCGGCATCCTCCTCGCCGGCGCGGTGGTGGTGGAGGCGGTGTTCGACTGGCCCGGCCTCGGCATGTTTGCCGTCAACTCCATCCTCAACTCGGACTACAACGCCGTGATGGGGTTCACCCTGATCGCCGGCGCCATGTTCATCGTGGTGAACCTGCTGGTGGACATCCTGCACGGCATGATCGACCCGCGGGAAACCCGCTGATGCTCTTCATCCTGCGCAAGCTGGCGGAGGACCGCGCCGCACTGGTCGGCCTCGGGCTGATCCTGCTGCTGGTGCTGGCGGCCATCCTGGCGCCAGTTCTCTCGACGCATCCCGGTGATGTGACGGAGTTCCACACCGCCAGGCGGCTCAGCCCGCCAGGTCCGGAGAACTGGCTCGGCACCGACCGGATGGGCAGCGACATCTATTCGCGCCTGCTCTATGGCGCGCGTATCACCATCACCATCGCGGTTACCGCGATCACCGTCGCGGTCGTCATCGGCGTGCCGATCGGGCTGATCGCCGGCTATTACGAGGGCCTCGGCAGCGATCTTCTGATGCGCCTCTCGGACGTCTTCCTCGCCGTGCCGCAGATCGTCCTGGCGATTGCGATCGCCCAGACCCTCGGTCCTTCCATCGAGAACGTCATCCTGGCCTTGTCGGCGACCTACTGGCCGTTCTGGGCGCGGCTGGTCTATGCCGAGACGCGCTCGATGAAGAACGAGCCCTTTGTGGAAGCGGCAATCGCACTCGGCTGCTCGCCGCTGCGGGTGATGGTGCTGCACATCCTGCCTTCGATCTCCTCCTCGATCATCGTGCGCACCACGATCGGGATGGGCGGCACCATCCTCACGGCGGCGACGCTCGGCTTCCTTGGCCTCGGCCCGCCACCGCCGACGCCGGAATGGGGGCGCACCATCGCGGAATCGCGGGAATTCCTGCCGATGGCCTGGTGGTACGCAGCGTTCCCGGGGCTGGCGATCTTCCTGGTGGTGATGGGATTCAACCTGCTCGGCGACGGGCTGCGCGACGTGCTCGATCCACGGCTTCGGCGGGCGGCCCGGCATGGCAAGTGAGCTGATCGCCGTTCGCGGGTTGCGGGTCTCCTTCGCCTCCGATGCCGGCCTCGCACGCGTGCTGGATGGCGTGGATTTCGGCATCCGCCGCGGTGAGATCATGGGCCTTGTCGGCGAATCCGGCTGCGGCAAGACGACGCTCGCGCGCGCCATCCTTGGCATCCTGCCGGGCAACAACGCACGCATAGATGGTGGCGAGATCCTGTTCGAGGGGCGCAATCTGCTCGAACTGAGCGAGGATCGCCTTGCGACGGAACTGCGCGGGCGGGAGATCGCCTACATTCCGCAGGATCCCTTCACGGCGTTCAATCCGGTCTTCACCATCGGCACGCAGATCGACGACCTGATGCGCTTCAAGTCGCCGCTGCTGCGCACCCAGCCGGAGATGCCGCGCCGCGAGCGGCAGCGTGCCGACCGCGCGCGCGTTGTCGAAATGCTGCGCCTCGTGCAACTGCCGGATCCGGAGGGCGTGCTGCGGAAATACCCGCACGAGGTCTCCGGCGGCCAGCGTCAGCGCTTGATGATTGCCATGGCGCTGCTGCCGGATCCGAAGCTCGTGATCGCCGACGAACCGACCACGGCGCTCGACGTGACCGTGCAGGCGCAGATCCTGAAGATCCTGAAACAGCTCGCACGGGAGCGCGGCGTGGCGGTACTCTTCACCACCCACGACCTCGGCACCGCCTACGAGATCTGCGACCGCATCACCGTGATGTATGCCGGGCAGGAAGTGGAAGAAGCGCCGGTCGCCAGCTTCTTCGAGCGGCCTTCGCATCCGTACACGCGCAAGCTGCTCGACAGCCTGCCGTCATCCGAGAACGGGATACGCGGCATCGCCGGCGAGATACCTCGGCTGGTGGATCCACCCTCCGGGTGTCGCTTCCATCCGCGCTGCGATCGTGCAACGGAGGCATGCCAGGCGCAGCGCCCGCCGCCTTCCGCGGTGGACGAGGCGCACAGCGTGCGATGCCACCATCCTCTGCTGGCGACGGGAAACGCCGTATGAGGCCCGCCGAGCCGATCCTGCGGATCGAGAACCTCAGCAAGCACTTCCCGGTGCGCAATGTGTGGAAGCGCCGGATCGGCTGGCTTCGGGCAGTGGACGATGTTTCGCTCGAGGTCGGGCGCGGCGAGATCCTTGGCATTGTCGGGGAATCGGGGTGCGGGAAATCCACGCTCGGCAAGACGCTGATGGGCATCCATCCCGCCTCTGCCGGCCGCGTCGTGTACGAGGGCAACGACATCGTCGGCCTCAAGCCGCATCAGAGCCGCAAATACCGGGAGCATGTGCAGTACTGCTACCAGGATCCCGGCGCTTCGCTCGATCCGCGCTGGACCATCCGCAATTCGCTCCATGAGCCGCTGATCGTCCACACCAGCCTGCCCGAGGACGAACGCGAGCGGCGCGTGCGCGAGATCCTGCGCGCGGTCGGACTGCCGGAGACACATCTCGATCTGTATCCGCACGAGATCAGCGGCGGCCAGCAGCGGCGCGTCGGGCTGGCGCGCATTCTCACGCTTAAGCCCTCCGTCGTGATCCTGGACGAGCCGACCTCGGGCCTGGACGTCTCGGTGCAGGCGACGATCCTGAACCTGTTCCTCGACCTGCAGCGCGCCTTCGGCCTGACCTACCTCTTCATCTCGCACGATCTGTCGGTGGTGCGGCTGATCTGCGACCGGGTGGCGGTCATGTATCTCGGCCGCATCGTGGAGATCGGCGAGACGCAGGCGGTGTTCGAGAACCCGCGGCACCCCTATACGCAGTCGCTGCTGGCAGCGATCCCGAAGATCGGCGGCCCCCGCGTGACCGACACCTTCGCCCTCGAAGGCGAGCCGCCGAGCCCGACCAACATGCCCTCCGGCTGCCGCTTCCGCACGCGCTGCCCTCGTGCGCAGGCGCTGTGCGCCGAGCAGGACCCGCCGCTGCGCGCGGACTGGCCGAAGCAGCAGGCCGCCTGCCACTTCGCGGAGTGATCGGCCTCAGCGCGTCGGGGTCTGTTCCGCCCAGCCGAACACGGTGCGGCGCTCGATCTCCGCGACGTCCGCCGGGCGCGGGAAGGCCTCTGGTGCGGGCTCGCCTGGGCTGCGGGGGCGCCCGATGGCGGCGAAGAAATCTTCCAGTCCGCCGGGGGTCAGGAACCACACGAAGGTCAGCGGCTGCGGGCCCGGGTTGATGAAGGCGTGCCGCCGGTTGCGGCCGAGGTAAAGGGTTGAGCCCGGCTCGATGGCGCGGTCCTCGCCGTCCAGCCGTGCGAGACCGTGGCCGGAGACGACGTGGATCACCTCCTCGTGCCGGTCATGCGCGTGCTCGCGGACCATGCAGCCGGGCGCCACGGTCTGGGTGCCCATGGAGAAGTTGGTGCCGAGCTCCCGCCCGCTGAGGATGCAGCGTACGAAGCCGTTCGCTGGCACGGGCTGCCAGTAGCTTGCGCCCTCCTCCGGACCGACGAGCCGGACCTCGCCTCTTTCGCCGTCCATCACGCCACCTCCCTTGCATCACGCCAGCGATACAGCATCAGCATCAGCGGTGCGACGCGGCGCGCCACGCCGTGCAGCGGCATCGGCGTCGGCTCGGTGAAGGGAAGGCCGAGCTCGGTCTCGGGCGTCCCCTGCACGGCGCGCGCGAACTCGCGCCCGAGCGCGACCGAGAGCGCCACGGCGCGGCCGTTGCAGCCGGCCCAGGCATAGCCGTCCGGCCCCAGCCGATGCAGCCGCGGGAAGTAGTCGGGCGTCATGCTGAGATTGCCGCTCCAGACATGGTCGAAGCGTATCTCGCCGATCTGCGGCCAGAGCCGTTGCAGGCGTGCGGCGATGAGCGGCCGCAGGCGCCGCGCCTGGTCCATCTGCAGCGCCAGAGCGCCGCCGGTGACGAGCCGGCCGCGTGCATCCCAGCGGGAGAAGTACAGCTCGCCATGCGTGTCGGACATCGCCTGGCGGCCGGGGATGATCGTCGCCGCGACGTTGTGCGAGATCGGCTGCGTCGCCAGCTGCCACGAGAGCGTCGGCACCATCTCGCGCGCGACATCCGGTGCGAGTTCACTGCTGAACGCGCCGGTATAGGCGTTGGTCGCCAGCACGAGCGCGCGCGCGGTCACGCTGCCGCCGGCCGTCGTCACCACCCAGCTTCCGTCGCGATGCTCGATCCGCTCTGCGGGTGAGCGGGCGAAGATGCGGGCACCGAGCGCGAGCGCGGTCTGCGCCATGCCGCGGGCCAGCGCGAGCGGGTTCACATGGCCGCCGCTGCGGTTCCACCAGCCGCCATGCCAGGCCTCGGAGCCGAGCATGTCGCGCACCCGCGCGCGGTCCAGCAGCTCGACCGGTGCGCCGCGGCCTCCCCATTCGCGGACGCGCTTCTCCGCGACCTTCATGCGCCCCGGCGTGTGTACGGGCTGCACCCAGCCGGTCTGCTCCGCCTCCGCCGGGATCGCGTGCCGGCGAACCAGGTCGAACAGCGTCGAGGCGCTGTCGCGTAGCACGGCTACGAAGCGCTCGCCGGCCTCGCCATGCCGCGCGACAATGGCGGAAGGGTCGTGCTTTGAGAGCGTCGGGATCACCTGGCCGTTGTTGCGCCCGGAGGCACCCCAGCCGGGCTCCGCGGCTTCCACCACCATCACCGGCACGCCCGCCTCGCGCAGGTGGATGGCGGTGGAGAGGCCGGTGAAGCCGGCGCCGATCACCACCACCTCGGCCTGCTCCGGGCCGTGCAGCACCGGCAGCTCCGGCCCGGGCGGGGTCACCGCGGCCCAGAGGGAGGGCGGCCAGGTGACGCCCGTGCTTGTCATCGCGATTCCGTCCTCGCTGCGTTCGCTCACTGCATCAAAGCCAAGGGCGGGCTGAGGCTCAAGAGACGTTGCGCGCGCCGCCGCCATGCGCTGCTATCCCGACAAGGCGATGGAGGCGGTGGCGATGGCATTGCGGCATGTGATCGGGCTCGACCATGTGGTCGTCTCGGTGCGGGATCTGGATGCCGCGGCGGCGGCCTGGCGGAAGCTCGGTTTCACCGTCTCGCCGCGCGGCACGCACAGCGCGCATATGGGCTCGGGCAACTACACGATGATGTTCGGCGAGGACTACATCGAACTCCTGGGCGTGCTGACACCGACACCGCACAATGCCCCGATGCGCGCCTTCCTGGAGACACGGGAAGGGCTGGAGCGCGCCGCCTTCACCACCGATGACGCCGCGGCCGGGGCCGAGGAACTGCGCGCACGAGGCATCGCTGCGATCGGCCCGGTCCATTTCGGTCGGCCGGTGACGCTGCCCGACGGAGGCCAGGCGGAGGCCCGCTTCAACGTCTTCCAGTGGCCTGTCGAGGAGAAGCCGGGCGGCCTGCGGATCTTCGCCTGCCAGCATCTGACGCGCGAGAATGTGTGGATCCCTGCGCTGCAGTCGCACCCCAACGGCGCTGCGCGCATCCTGCGGCTCGAGGTGCTGACGGCCGATCCTGCCGGGGCTTCCGCGCACATGGCCATGCTGCTCGACCGCGCGGCGGAGCAGGAATCGGACGGCGCACAGCGCGTGCCGACGGGCAGCGGACGCGCCGACATTGTCTTTCTGGACCGCACCATGCTGGCCGCGCGCCATCCGGGCGTGACGCTGGAGGGCCTGCCGGCCGAAGGTGCGGCTGCGCTGGTGCTCGGCACGCACGATGCCGAGGCAACGGCGCGCAGCCTCGGCGTCGCGCCCGGCGCAACGCTTGCCGTGCCGGCGACCGCCGCCAGCGGCATCATGCTCCGCTTCCTGCCCATGTGAGCAGGTTCTTCTTATTCCGGGGCGCGCGTTGACGGAGCGCCCCCCGGCACATCATGTTGCATCGCAACACAGGCCGTCCTGGAGCTTCACCGCCATGACCCTCACCCGCCGTGCCGCCCTGGCCACCTCCGCCGCGCTCGCTTCCAGCGTGCTGATGCCGCAGCGCACCTTCGCGCAAGAGCAGCCGCGCCGTGGCGGCGTGATGACGGTGCATTTCGCCACCGAGCAACGCATTCTCAACCCCAGCCTGCAGGCCTCCACCGGCGTCTATATCGTCGGCGGCAAGATCCAGGAGCCGATGCTGGACCTGGACGAAGCGGGCAACCCGACGCCGTGCCTGGCCGAAAGCTGGGAGAGCTCGCCGGATGGCAAGGCCATCACCTTCAGGCTGCGCCGTGGCGTGACCTGGCACGACGGCAAGCCCTTCACCTCCGCCGACGTGCAGTTCACGGCGATGGAGATGTGGAAGAAGATCCAGAACTACGGCACTGCGCTGCAGCTGTTCCTGACCGCGGTGGACACGCCGGATCCGCACACGGCAGTGTTCCGCTACGAGCGGCCGATGCCACTGAACCTGCTTCTGCGTGCGCTGACCGATCTCGGCTATGTCTCGGCGAAGCACGTCTATGAAGGCAGCAACATCCGGCAGAACCCGGCGAACACCGCTCCGGTCGGCACGGGTCCCTTCAAGTTCATGCAGTATGAGCGCGGGCAGTTCATCATCGCCGAGCGCAACCCGAACTACTGGCGCAACAATTTCCCCTATCTCGACCGCATCGTCTGGCGCGTCGTGGGCGACCGGTCGGCGGCGGCGGCGCAGATGGAGGCGGGGCAGATCCTGTTCGCGCCCTATTCCTCGCTGGCGATCGCGGATTTCCAGCGCCTGGGCGACGACCCCCGCTTCGAAGTGACGACGCGCGGCAACGAGGGGAATGCCCGCACCAACACGCTGGAGTTCAACTTCCGCAACCCGCTCCTGGCCGACATCCGCGTGCGCCGGGCCATAGCGCACGCGATCGACGTGCCGTTCTTCATCGAGAACTTCCTCGGCGACTTCGCCAAGCGCGGTACCGGCCCGATCCCCTCCGTCTCGACCGACTACTATCCAGGCGCCGACATGCCGCAATATGCGTTCGACCGGCGCAAGGCGAACGCGCTGCTGGACGAGGCCGGCCACCGCCGCGGGGCGGGCGGGGTGCGCTTCAACCTGCGCCTGCACCCGGCACCCTGGGGCGAGGACATCGCGCTGTGGTCCACCTTCATCCAGCAGTCGCTGCAGGAGGTCGGAATCCGCGTGGAGGTCGTGCGGCTGGATGCAGCGGGTTTCCTGCGCACCGTCTACAACGACTGGAACTTCGACCTTGCGACCGGCTGGCACCAGTACCGCAGCGATCCCGCGGTCTCGACGACCGTCTGGTACCGCTCCGGCCAGCCGAAGGGTGCGCCCTGGACCAACCAGTGGGGCTGGGAGGACCCGGAGACCGACCGGATCATCGATGCTGCGCAGACCGAGCTCGACCCCGCGAAGCGCAAGGCCCTCTACGCAGACTTCGTTCGCCGCGTGAACACCGAGCTGCCGCTGTGGATGCCCATCGAGCAGATCTTCGTCTCGGTGTTCAACAAGCGACTGCGCAACTATGCCAACAACCCGCGCTGGGCGTCGTCCTCCTGGCACGATCTCTGGCTCGCTGAGTGATCCGATGCGGGTTCTTGCGCTGGCAGGAAGGCGGCTAGCCGCCTCCCTACCTACGCTGCTGATCATCCTGGTCGGCATGTTCCTGCTGCTGCAGCTTGCGCCGGGTGACACGGTGGATGCGCTGATCGCGCAGACGGGCGGCGGCGGCGATGCACGCGTCGCGGCGGAGCTGCGCGCCTTCTATGGGCTCGATCTCTCGGTCCCGGCGCAGCTCGGCAATTACCTCTGGCGCCTGGTGCGGCTCGACCTTGGCTTCTCGTCGATCTACGGCAAGCCGGTTTCGACGGTGATCCTGGAACGGCTGCCGGCGACGCTGCTGCTGATGACGGCGGCGCTTTCCTTCGCCTTCTTCGTCGGGCTGGTGCTGGGCGTGCTGGCGGCGCGGCGGGTGAATGGCTGGCCGGACACGCTGATCTCCACGCTCGGCCTGGTCTTCTATGCGACACCTTCCTTCTGGTTCGGGCTGATGGCGATCGTGCTGTTTGCCGTACACCTGGAATGGCTGCCGGCCGGCGGCTTCGAGGAGATCGGCGCCGGCTATACGGGTCTGCGCCGCGCGCTCGACATCGCGAAGCACCTTGTGCTGCCGACGCTGACCCTCGGGCTGATCTTCCTGGCGATCTACCTGCGCATCATGCGTGCCTCCATGCTGGAGGTGCTGAGCCTCGATTTCGTGCGCACCGCGCGCGCCAAGGGGCTGGACGAGACGCGGGTGGTGGTGCGTCACGTGCTGCGCAACGCACTGCTGCCGATGGTGACCCTGGTCGGGCTGCAGGCCGGCACCATGCTCGGCGGATCGGTGGTGGTGGAGAGCGTCTTCTCCCTGCCGGGGCTCGGGCGGCTTGCCTATGAATCCGTGGTGCAGCGGGATCTCAACACGCTGCTCGGCATCGTCTTCGTCTCCGCCATCCTGGTGATCAGCGTGAACTTTCTGGTGGACCTGCTCTATGCGCGGCTGGATCCGCGGATCGGGGCGGGCCAGTGAGGCGGACCCTTTTCGCCTATCTGCGCAGCCCTTCTGCGATCCTCGGGCTGCTTCTGCTGCTGGCGGTGATCGGCATGGCTTTGACCGCCGACTGGTTCTTCCCGCGCGATCCGCTCTCGCTCGCCGGGCGGCCGCTGCAATGGCCAGGCGCAAGCCCGCGCTTTCCGCTGGGAACCGACAATTCCGGGCGCGACATCGCGGCGCAGATCTTCCACGGCGCGCGGATCTCGCTGCTGATCGGGGTGGTCGCCACCTCCATCGCCATCGCGGTCGGCATCGTGGTGGGCGCGCTGGCCGGCTATCATGGCGGCTGGGTGGACGACGTGCTGATGCGTGTCACCGAGGCCTTCCAGACGCTGCCCAATTTCCTGCTGCTGCTCGTCTTCGTCGCCGTCTTCGGCTCCGACATCATGACCGTCACCGTCGCCATCGGCGCCGTCTCCTGGCCTGCGCCGGCGCGGCTGACCCGGGCGGAATTCCTCAGCCTGCGCAACAGGGAGTTCGTCCAGGCATGCCGCACGCTGGGGATGGGCGACGGGCGGATCATCTTCCGCGAGGTGCTGCCCAACGCGCTGCCGCCGGTGATCGTCTATGCCTCGGTCGTCATGGCGGTGGCGATCCTGCTGGAGAGCGCGCTGGCCTTCCTGCGCCTGTCCGATCCGAACGTCGCCTCCTGGGGCAACCTGATCGGGCTGGGGCGCGACGTGCTGCGCGCGCAATGGTACGTCTCCGCCATCCCGGGTGTCGCGATCCTCGTCACTGTGCTGGCGGTGTCGCTGGTCGGGCAGGGGCTGAACGACGCGCTGAACCCCAGGCTGCGCGGCCGATGAGCGCGGTGCTGACGCTGGAGGGCCTGACCGTCGCGCTGCCGAAGGGCGCCGACCGGCCGCATGCGCTGAAGGATGTCTCGCTCACCCTGAATGCCAACGAGATCCTCTGCGTGGTCGGCGAATCGGGCTCCGGCAAGTCCATGACGGCCAGCGCCATCATGCGCCTGCTGCCGCACGGCGTGCGCATCGAGGGGGGCGCGATCCGCTTCGAGGGTCGTGACCTCGCCACGGTTGATGAGCGCACCATGCGGGCGATCCGTGGTGCCGGCATCGCCATGGTGTTCCAGGAGCCGATGACGGCGCTGAACCCGCTGCACACCGTTGGCGACCAGATCGGCGAGATGTTCCGCATCCATGGCGGCGTGCCCGCACGGGAAGTCGCCGCCCGCACGCTCGCGCTGCTGGAAGAGGTGCGGATTCCCGATCCGGCGCAGGCGGCGCGCGCCTATCCGCACGAGCTGTCCGGCGGCCAGCGCCAGCGCGCGATGATCGCCATGGCGCTGGCGCTCGATCCCAGGGTGCTGATCGCCGACGAGCCGACGACGGCGCTGGACGTGACCACCCAGGCGCAGATCCTGCACCTGATCCGTGAGCTCCAGCGCCGCAAGGGCACCGCCGTGCTGTTCATCACCCATGATTTCGGCGTGGTGGCGGAAATCGCGGACCGCGTGGCGGTGATGCAGCATGGCCTGGTGGTGGAGCAGGGGCCGGCGGAGAAGGTGCTGAACGCGCCGGCGCATCCCTACACGCGCGCCCTCGTCGCCGCGGTGCCGCCACTCGCCGCACCGCCACCACGTCCCATCGCGGCGGAGCCGATCCTCGTGATGGAGGATGTGCGCAAGACCTACCGCACCGGCGGCTTCCTCGGCCGTGGCAGCCGCGTGACGCATGCGGTGCGCGGCGTCTCGCTGACCTTGCCGCGGGGTGCGACGCTCGGCGTGGTGGGGGAGTCGGGCTCCGGGAAGTCGACGCTCGCGCGCTGCATCGTGCGGCTGATCGAGCCCGACGGCGGCGCCATCCGGCTGGGCGGGAAGGACCTGCTCGGCCTGCGCCGGCGGGAGATGCGCGCGGCGGCGCGGCGGGTGCAGATGGTGTTCCAGGACCCCTTCGGCTCGCTCAACCCGCGCCGCCGCGCGGGCGAGCTGGTGGCGCAGGGGCCGATCGTGCACGGCGCGAACCCGGCCGCCGCCATGGCGCGGGCGAAGGAGCTGTTCGCGCTGGTCGGCCTAGACCCCGCCTCCACCGACCGCTTCCCGCACGAATTCAGTGGCGGGCAGCGCCAGCGCATCGGCCTGGCACGCGCGTTGGCGCTGGAGCCGGAGGTGCTGGTGGCGGATGAGCCGGTGTCTGCCCTCGACGTCTCGGTGCAGGCGCAGGTGCTGCGACTACTGGCGGAGCTGCGGGAGCGGCTCGGCCTGTCCATTGTGTTCATCACCCACGATCTCCGCGTCGCCGCACAGGTCTGCGATCTTGTCGCGGTGATGAAGGATGGCGAGGTGGTGGAGCACGGCCCGATCGGCGCGGTGTTCAACAGCCCGCAGCATGCCTACACGCAGGCATTGCTGGCCTCGGTTCCCGGTCGGCATTTCGCGCTGGCGGCGCAGGAAGCCTGACGGCGTTCAGGCCAGATGGCAGGCGGCCAGCACACCGTCGCCGACCGGCCGCAGCGGCGGATCCTCCTCGGCGCAGCGCGGCACGGCGACCGGGCAGCGGTCCCGGAAGCGGCAGCCGGAAGGCGGCGTGCGCGCATCCGGGACATTGCCCTTGATCGGCAGCGGATCGCGCGGCTGATCCACGCGCGGCAGCGGCACGGCGCGGACCAGCGCGCGCGTGTAGGGGTGGCGCGGGTGGCGCACCACCTCCTCTGTTGGCCCCTCCTCCACGATGCGGCCGAGATACATCACCAGCGTGCGGTCACAGACATAGCGCACCAGCGCCAGGTCGTGGCTGATGTAGAGCGCCGCGACGCCGAGCGTCTCGCGCGCCTCCCGCATCAGGTTGAGGATGCCGGCCCGGACCGAGACATCCAGCATCGAGACGGGCTCGTCGGCGACCAGGAAGCTCGGCTCCAGGATGAGCGCGCGGGCCAGCACCACGCGCTGCAGCTGCCCGCCCGAGAGCTCGTGCGGGAAACGCGGCAGGTAGCCCTCGGCCGCGCCGAGCCGGACCCGGCGCATCGCCAGCGCGACGCGGTCATCCCACTCGGCGCGCGGGATGCGCATATTGCGCAGCGGCTCCACCAGGCTGTCGCGGATGGTCAGGCGCGGGTTGAGGGCGTCGAAGGGGTTCTGGAACACCAGCTGCGCCTGGCGGCGGAAGCCGCGCATCCCCTCGCGATCGAGCTGCGCGATGTCCTGGCCGCGGAAGGTAATGCTGCCGGCGCTCGGCTCCAGCAGGCGCAGCAGCAGGCGGGCGGTGGTGGTCTTGCCGCAGCCGGACTCGCCGACGATTGCCGCCGTCTCGCGCGGCGCGAGGCGTAGCGAGACGCCGTCCACCGCGCGCACCATCGGCCGGCGGCCGGCCAGCGCATCGGCCAGGCTGCGCGGCACGGCGAAGTGTCGCGCGAGGTTGCTCGCTTCGACCAGGACCGTGCCGTCTAGCGGCGCCATGTCGCGGCCTCCGCAGCCTGTATGCGCAGCGCCGGCGCCTCCTCCGCGCGCCAGCAGGCGGCGGCGTGGTCTTCTCCATCGGTCAGCAGCGGCGGCTCCGACGCGGTGCAGCGCGGCTGCGCGAAGGGGCAGCGCGGGGCGAACCGGCAGCCGCGTGGCGGGTCGAGCAGCGAGGGCGGGCTGCCTTCGATCGGCACCAACTCGCCAGCGGCGCTCTCGAGGTCGGGGAAGGCGTTGGTGAGGCCCATCGTGTAGGGGTGGCGCGGGCGCTCCAGCACCTCGGCGACGCGACCGGTCTCGACGACGCGGCCGGCATACATCACCACCACCCGGTCGCAGGCATAGGCGACGACACTGATGTCGTGCGTAACCAGCACAACGGAAAGGTGCATCCGCGCCTGCAACGCCTTCAGCACGTCGAGCACCTGGCGCTGCACGATGACGTCGAGCGCGGTCACTGGCTCGTCGGCTAGCACCAGCTTCGGCTCCAGCGCCAGCGCGATGGCAATGGAGGCGCGCTGCTTCATCCCGCCGGAGAACTGGTGCGGATAGTCGTCCAGCCGACGCGCATCGATGCCGACCAGCCCGAAGAGCTCCGCGGCGCGGGCGCGGGCCACGGTGCGGCTGCGGCCGCCGCGCTCCACCAGCACCTCCTCGATCTGGCGGCCAACGCGATAGACGGGATCGAGCGCGCTCATCGCCGTCTGCGGGATGAAGGCCATCTCGCGCCAGCGCAACGCGCGCCGCTCGCGCTCCGAAAGGCGGATCAGGTCGCGGCCCTCGAACAGCACGGGGCCGCCGAGGATCTCCGCGCTGCGCGGCACCACGCCCATCACGGCACGCGCGACGGTGGTCTTGCCGCAGCCGGACTCGCCGACCAGCCCGACCACCTCGCCGCGCGGCACGGCGAAGCTGGCTGCATCCACCGCGCGCACCGGCCCCTGCGGCGTGCGGTAGGACACGGTTAGATCACGGATGTCGAGCAGCGGCTCCATGGCTCAGGACCGCAGCCGGGGGAACAGGATCTCCTCGTAGCCGCGGCTTATGAAGAAGCCGGCGAGCACGACCAGGACAATGCAGATTCCGGGCGGGATGAACCAGTAGTAGGCACCGCGGCCCATCGCCTGGTTGGCATAGGCATCCTGCAGCATGCCGCCCCAGGAGATCACCGTGGGATCGCCGAAGCCGAGGAAGGAGGCGGAGGCCTCTGTCAGGATCGCCCAGCCCACTGCGATCGAGCCGTAGAGGAAGGAAAGCGGCAGGATTGAGGGTGCGACATGCACGAAGAGGATGCGTGCCGTCGAGCAGCCGGTGATGCGCGCGGCCTCGACGAAGCTACGTTCACGCACCGTCAGCACCTGACTGCGGATCACGCGCGCGGTGTTCGGCCAGAGCAGCACCGCGACCGCGAAGACGATGGTGCCGGTGCCGGGCCGGGTCAGTGCGGCGAGAACGATGACGAAGGGCAGGAAGGGCAGGCCGAGCACCACATCGGCAAGGCGCATGACGATGGTGTCCACCCAGCCCCGGAAGTAGCCCGAGACGAGGCCGAGCAGCGTGCCGATCGCCGCAACGCAGACGGCGGCGGAGAGTCCGACGATGACCGCGCTGCGTGTGCCATGGACCAGCTGCGAGAAGATATCGCGGCCGCCATGCGTCGTGCCCAGCAGGTGGTCCCAGGAGGGCGGCAGGTTGCGGGCGATGCGGTAGCGGCCAGTGTAGAGGATCTCGCCCGGGTCGTGCGTCGCGATCTGGTCCGCGAAGATCGCGGTCAGCACCAGCGCCAGGTAGATCAGCGTGCCGACCAGGGCGAAGCGGTCGCGCGCGGCAATGCCGGCGACGCGTGCCACAGGGCGCAGCGCGCCACGCCAACCGAGCGTCGGCGCCACTGGCAAGCCGATGCGTTCGTCAGCCCTTGCGTCCATGCGACACCCGCGGATCGAGCCAGCCATAGAGCAGGTCGGCGATCAGGTTCATCAGCACCAGCACCGCGGCGATGATCAGGAAGGCGCCCTGCGCCAGCGGATAGTCCGACCCCTGCACCGCCGTGACCAGTGTGCGCCCGAGCCCGGGCCAGGAGAACACCGTCTCGATCACCACATTGCCGCCGACCGAGCCGCCGACGCCAAGCGCGAAGGCGGTGGCCACCGGCAACAGTGCGTTACGCGCCGCGTGGCGGATCACGATGGTCCATTCCGAAAGGCCCTTCATGCGGGCCATGGTGACGAACTCGTCCTGCATCACCTCCAGCATGGTGGAACGCATCAACAGCAGCGGCAGGCCCTGCAGATAGACGGCCAGCGCGATCGCCGGCAGCGCCAGGTGATGCAGGAAGTCGAGGCTGAGGAAACGCTCGATCTCCGAGCCGTATTCGGCGCCGGCGCTCGCTGCGCCGCCGGAGGGGAACCAGCCATAGCCGAAGGCGAAGATCGTCAGCAGGATCATGCCGAGCCAGAATTCCGGCGCGGCGCGCGTGGCCAGCACCAGCGGGATGGCGATGCCTTCCGCCACGCTGCCGCGCTTCCAGGCCAGGAAGGCGCCGGCGACCACGCCGAAGGCGTAGGCGACGAGCAGGGCCGACAGGGTGAGGACCAGCGTGTTGGGCAGCGCCTCAAGCACCAGCTCCAGCACCGGCCGGCCCTGCAGGAAGCTCGATCCCAGCTCACCCTGCAGCAGGTTGCGCAGGTAGATCAGGTACTGCACGTGCAGCGGCTGGTCGAGACCGAAGGCGACCAGCATGGACTGCCGCTGCTCCTCTGTCATCGACGTATCGATGTAGTTGAGCGTGGGGTCGCCCGGCATCAGCCGGAACATCAGGAAGCACAGCGTCGCCACCACCCAGAGGACGAAGGCCGCCTGGACCAGCCGCTGCCCGAGATATCCCACGCGCCTGGCCGTGCCGCTTCAGTTCGGCGTCGTCTGCTCGCGCACGCCCGCGGGATAGTGCAGCCGCCCGTTCACGACGCGGTAGCCGGCCTCCTGCAGGATCCGTTGCGCAGTCTCAAGGCCGGTCGGCAGCATCTCGACGATACCCTCGCGGTGCCAGAAGGGCAGCGCGGGGGAGACGTGGCTGTTCGCGGGCTCCGCATAGCCGTTCCAGGCGGCGCCGGCCATCAGCTCGCGGTTCACCGCGGCCGACAGGGCGCGGCGGAAGGCTGGGTCGTTGAAGGGCGGGCGGCGATGGTTCCAGCCGAGGAACTGGAATCCGACATCCACTGCCTCGGACATCACGATGTTTCGGTTGCGCTGGGTGAGCTGCTTCACCAAGTCGGCATCGCCGGTGTAGTCAGCGAGAAAGTTGATCTCGCCGCGGTTCAGCATCCCGAGCGTCGCCTCGACATTCTGCACGATGCGCAGGATCCAGCGATCGATCTTCGGCGGCGACCAGTGCTGGGCGTTCTTCTCCAGCACCACCTCCTCGTTCAGGCGGGCACGCGTGACCTTGAACGGACCTGAGCCGATCGGGCGTTCCACCACGAAGCGCTCGATATTCTCAGGGCGGTTCTCATAGTCGCGCAGCACCGGCTCCCAGAAGGCCTTCGGGATGATGTTGAGCTTGGCGAAGCAGGAGGTGAGGAAGCCCGCATCGGCGCGGTTGAGCGCGACCCGGAAGCTGCGCTCGCCGGTCTTCTCGACATTGGCGATATTCAGGACGAAGGGGCGATACATCGGCGCTTCACGGCCGGTTGCCGGTGCCTGCAGGCTGAAGATGCAGTCCTCCACGGTGACCGGGGCGCCGTCGTGGAACTGCATGCCCTGGCGGATGGTCACGTCGATGGTGGTGGGATTCGCATAGGTGACGCTCTCCGCCGCCCAGGGGCGCGGCAGGCCATCGGGGCCAATCCGCATCAGCCGATCCCACACCAGCTCGGTCACCCAGGAATCGGTCGCGCCGCTGATCCATAGCGGGTGGATCGCCTGCAGCGGCTCCGAGGCATTCAGAACCAGGTCACGGCGGTTGCCGACCGGCTCCACGCCGAGATAGGTCCAGATATTCCTCAGACCGAGGCCGGCCTGGGAGACCAGCGTGCCCTCCTTCAGCTGCGTCTTGTTGAAAGCATGCACCTGCAGCGGGTGGACGAGGAAGAGGTAGGGCTGGGCTGCGTTCACACGCTCCTGCGCTTGGTGGATCAGGGCACGGCGACGGTCCCGGTCGGTTTCCGCGCGCTGCGCCTCGGCGATGCGGTCGTATTCCTGGTCGGTCCAGCCAACGAAGTTGAAGCCGGTGGGAGCCGTGCTGGAGTGGAACAGGTTGAAGACCAGCTCGTCCGGGTCGCTGCGTTCCGGCCTGCCGACCATCTGCCACATGGTCATGTCCCAGTCCTGCCGGCGGTTCCACACCACCTCCGACTGCTGCTGGCGCGGCAGCGGGCGCAGCTCGATCTCCAGGCCGAGCTTCCGCCATTCCTGGACCATGATTTCAGCCGCCTGATACGCTTGCGGGTTGTTCGATTGCGGTCGGCTGAGAAGGACGAGCTTGCGGATTGGGTCACCCGCCTGCTGCGCCGCAGCGGCGCGAATCCCGAGGCCGGTGGCGGTCACCGCCGCCGCGCCCGCCTGAACCAACTGACGACGATGCATGGTTCCGCTCCCGCTGCCCAGATGGATGCCAGCGCCGCGTGGCCTCGCCTCAAGACGCCGGCCTTTTCTCCCTGTCGGTGCAGTTTGGCGAAAGTGTTGGCGAATGCAACCGGCTTTAGCAGCGTCGGCACTTTTCGTCTTTTCGTCCGGACCGTTGAATGACAGCCTGTGCGCCAGACCTGCGACCGCCCTGGGGGAGGGACCTGCCGTGATCACCGATCAGGAACGACGCCTGCTCGACGCCGTGGCCCCGGACGCGCCGTGGGAGCTGGTGGAGCATTTCTCCCGCACGCCGCGCTGGCGACCGGAGGATGTGAACCGCGGGGCGGATGCCATCGTCGAGCGGCTCGGCCGCCTCGGTGTGCCGGTGGCGGTGCATCAGCCGGAGATCTATCTTTCCATCCCGCTCTCGGCCTCCGTGGAGGCGGGCGGCGTCGTGCATCGCGCCAAGCCGCCATCGATGTCGCTCTCCGTGCCCGGCGGGCGCGCGGCGCCGCTTGTCTACCTGCCGGCAAACCTGAAGGCGCTGCGCTCCTACTCGCGGGACGTGCAGGAGTTGTTCGGCGGTACCATCGCCTCGGAGGAGGAGGCGCGCGCCAGGGTCTCCGGCCGGATCGTGGTGACCGAAGGGTTCGGCAACCCGGCATTGAGCTCGCTGGTGGAGGAGTGGGGCGGTGCCGGGCTGATCGCCTGCAACCCGGGCGTGGACATCCATTGGGGCACCTGCACCACCATCTGGGGCACGCCGGATCTCGACGACCTGCCGCGCAAGCCGAAGATCCCTGTGGTGGCGGTGAACAAGGCGACTGGCGAGGCGCTGATGGCGCTGGCGCGCAGCGGCGGCGAGGCGACGATCCGCACCGAGATGCAGGAAGGCTTCTTCCCGCAGAAAATCCCGGTGGTGGACATCCCTGGCGCGGAGCCGGACTTCGTGCTGCTGCACGGTCACTACGACAGCTGGGATGTCGGCGTCGGCGACAACGCCACCGGCGACGCGACAATGCTGGAGATCGCGTGCGTGCTTTGGGCGAACCGCGCCGGATTGAAGCGCGGCGTGCGCATCGCCTGGTGGCCGGGCCACTCCACCGGCCGCTATGCCGGCAGCGCCTGGTTCGCCGATGCCTTCGCGCTCGAGCTCGACGAGCATTGCGTGGCGCAGGTGAACTGCGACAGCCCGGGCTGCCGCTGGGCCAATTCCTTCCACGCCACCACGACGATGAGTGAGACGGCGAAGCTTGTGGAAGGCGCGATCAAGGACATCGTGCCGGACGCGGTATTCAGGACCAAGCGGCCGAACCAGGCCGGCGACTACTCCTTCAACAACATCGGCATCAGCAGCTTCTACATGCTGAGCTCGACCATGGCCGACGACCTCCGGAAGGAGAAGGGCTACTACGACGTCTCCGGCTGCGGCGGAAACATCGCCTGGCACACCGAGAACGACCAGCTGGAAATTGCCGACAAGGACAACCTCCTCCGCGATATCCGTATCTACCTGCTCTCCTTGCTGCGAGTGGCGAATGCGGAACTTCTGCCCTTTGACTGGGTGGCCACGGCGGACGAGTTCGCGGCGACGGTCGAACGCTACGGCAGGGCCGCGGGCGACCATGCCGACCTTTCGCCGGCGCGCGAGGCGACCGCCGCTTTCCGCGGCGCAATTGCGCGGATGCAGGCGGATGCGGCGGCCGGCCGATTGCCGGCTGCGCGCGCCAACGAGCTGGCAAGGCAGCTGGCGCGCATCCTGGTGCCGATCAACTTCACCCGTACGCCGCGCTTCGCGCACGACCCTGCCTTCACCGCACCGCCGCTGCCGGGCCTGGCCGTGGCGGCGGAGCTGTCGCGCTACGAAGGTGCGATGCTCGGCTTCGCGAAGACGCAGCTGATGCGCGGACAGAACCGCTACGTGGCGGCGATGCGGGAAGCGACGCGGCTGCTGGACTGAGCGCTACTCCAGCGTCTCCATCAGCCGCCGCAGCAGCTTCGCACGCGGCACCAGCGACGCGATGTAGAGCTGCTCGTAGTCGGTGTGGCCGCCCTTGCCGTCCACGCCGAGCCCGTCGAGCGTCGGCGCGAGGTCGGCGGTGAAGTTGCCGTCGCTACCCCCGCCGGTCTTCAGGTCCTGCAGCTCGAAGCCGATCTCGGCGGCCACACCCTTCGCATGCTCGAACAGCGCGGCGATGCCCGGCAGCTTCTCATAGGGCGGGCGATTGAGGCCGCCGGTGACGGTGATCGTCACGTCCGGCCCGACCGGCGTCAGGCCCAGCACCTTCGCCACCATCTCCTCGGCGATGGCCGGGCTCGGCACGCGCATGTCCACCAGCGCATGCGCCTCCTCCGCCACCACATTGGCGCGCGTCCCGCCGCTGATCTTCCCGACATTCACGGTGATGCCGCGGCTGTAGTCGGTGAAGGAATGCAGCACGAGAATCTGCCGCGCCAGCTCCTCGATCGCGCTGCGTCCGTCCTGGTGGCGGCTGCCGGAATGAGCGGGGCGGCCCTTCACATGAACCTCGAATCGCGCGGCCCCCTTGCGCGCCGTGACGATCTTCCCGCCCTCCCGCGCCGGCTCCGTCACCAGCACGTATTTCGCACGCGAGGCCAGTTCGCGTATCAGCGCCACGCTGGTCGGGCTGCCGACTTCCTCGTCCGAGGTGAAGAGATGCGTCACGGGCAGCGCCACGTTCCGCCCTTCCTCGATCAGCGCCCGCAGCGCGGAGAAGGCGAGGAAGGCACCGCCCTTCATGTCGTAGATGCCGGGGCCGTGGGCGGCGCCGTCCTCCACGCGGAACGGCATGCGTTTTAGCGAGCCCATTGGGTGCACCGTGTCGAGATGCGACATCACCAGGATGCCTTCCTCGTGCGCCGCGCCCCAGGGGCTGCGGACTACCAGGTGGTCGCCGAAGCCGTCGCGGCCGGGGATCCGCTGCGTCCGGGCGCCGAAGCCTTCGGCCTCCAGGGCGATCTTCGCCATCAGGGCGGAGATCGCCTCCGGCGCATCCGTCGGCGTCTCGTGCTCTACCCAGGCGCGGATGCCTTGCAGCAGCGCATCGGTCTCGAACTCGGCCATGCTGGTCTTTCCCTCGTCCCGCGATAGGCTGCGGCGATGACAACAGGCCGCGCGCCGCGCGGCAAGGCGGGGGGTGCGATGCGCGCGATCCAGTGGCGACGGAACGGCCCGCCGGGCGAGGTGCTGGAACTGGTGGACCTGCCCGATCCGCAGCCCGCCGTGGGCGAGGTGCTGGTGCGCGTGCATGCCTCCGGCGTGAACCCGCACGACACCAAGGCGCGTGCCGGCTGGCGCGGCGTGCTGCACCAGGGCGCACCGGTGATCCCGCACAGCGACGGCGCCGGCGTCGTCATCGCGGTGGGCGAGGGCGTGCCGGCTTCGCGCATCGGCCAGCGCGTCTGGGCCTTCGGCGCGCGGCATGGCCGCGGCACCTGCGCTGAGCTTGTTGCGCTGCCGGGGAACCAGGCCGCCAAGCTGCCGGAAGGCGTCACCATGACGCAGGGGGCATGCCTCGGCGTTCCCTGCCTCACGGCACATCTCGCGCTGTTCTCGGATGGTCCCATCGCGGGACAGGCGGTGCTGGTGCAGGGCGGTGCCGGTGCGGTCGGCATGGCAGCCGTTCGCTTCGCGGCGCAGGCCGGCGCACGCGTGATCGCCACCGGCAGCACCGAGGCCAAGCGCCGTGCCGCTCATGAGGCCGGCGCGGCGGAGGCGCTGGACTACCGCGACCCGCGGGCGGCGGCGCGCATCCTGGACCTCACTGGCGGCCGCGGCGTGGACCGGATCATCGAGGTGGATTTCGGTGCCAACCAGGCGCTCGACGGCGCGGTCATCGCGCCGCATGGCGTCATCGCCGCCTATTCCTCCACGCGCGCTCCGCGGCCCGTGCTGGACTACTATGTGTTCGCGAAGAAGGCGGTCACCTTGCGCTTCGTGCAGGCCATGCTGCTGGACGGCGCGGCACGTGACGCGGCCGTGGAGGTAACCTGCCGCGCGGTGGCCGAAGGCTGGATGCACCTGCCCGTGGCCGGTCTCTTCCCCCTTGAGCGCACCGCGGAGGCGCATGCGGCGCAGGAGGCGGGCCCGGCCGGCAAGGTCGTGGTGGAGATCGCCGCTGAGGCTTGGTGAACGCCGCCGCACCCGGTTTGACGATGCCGCGCCATGCCTCCTAGCATCGCACCGGAATGGGCGGGGCTGCCATGGCGGAGCAGGTTGGGAACGCGGAACGCGAGGGGCGCGGGCCGCTCTCGGTCGCGGTGGATGCCGGGGGCACCTTCACCGACATCGTGCTGGTGGATCGCGGCAGCGGGCGCCGCTGGGAAGCCAAGGTCCCATCCACGCCGGATGATCGCTCGCGCGCCTTCGCAGAGGGTATCGCACAGGTGCTGGCGCTGGCCGGTCGTGCGCCGGGCGAGGTGACGCATGTGCTGCACGGCACCACGGTCGCCACCAACGCCATTCTCGAGCAGAAGGGCGCACGCGCAGGGCTGCTGACCACTGCCGGTCTGCGGCACGTGCTGGAGATCGGTCGCCACGACATTCCGCGCCACGAGGATCTCTACGCCTGGGTGAAGCGCCGCCGCCCGATCCCGCCCGAGCATGTGATGGAGGCGCGCGAGCGCCTGGACGCCGACGGCGCCGTGGTGACGCCGCTGGACGAGGCGGACGTACGCGAAGCGGCAGCGGAGTTTCGCCGGCTCGGCGTGCAGGCCGTCGCGGTGTGCTTCCTGCACGCCTACGCCAACCCGGAGCATGAACGCCGCGCCGGCGCCATCCTGGCGGAGGAACTGCCAGGCGTGCCGGTGACGCTGTCCACCGAGGTGCTGCCCGTCTTCCGCGAATACGAACGCAGCATGGCGACCGCGCTGAACGCCTATGTCATGCCCGCCGTCTCCACCTATGTCCGCCGGATCGAGGATCGGCTGCGGGAGGGCGGCATCGCCGCGCCGCTGTTGCTGATGAAGTCCTCCGGCGGCGTGATCCGCGGCCAAGGCGCGGCGAAGCAGCCTGTGCAGACCGCGCTCTCCGGTCCGGCGGGCGGCGTGGTCGGCTCGCGCGCGGTCGGGCTGCTGTCAGGGCATCCGAAGCTGATTACGCTGGATGTGGGCGGCACCTCGGCCGACATCTCGCTGATCGACGGCGAGCCGCGCCTGACGACGGAAGGCAAGGTCGGCGACTGGCCCCTGACGCTGCCGATGATCGACATCCATACGATCGGCGCCGGCGGCGGGTCCATCGCGCGCGTCTCGCCGGAGGGCGCGCTGCTGGTGGGCCCCGCAAGCGCGGGTGCCGATCCCGGCCCGGTCGCCTATGGCCGCGGCGGCGAAGAACCGACGCTGACGGATGCCAATCTGGTGCTCGGCCGCCTGCCGCCCGCGCTGCTCGGCGGCGCGATCCGGCTGGATGTGTATGCGGCGGCGCGCGCCATCGAGAATAGGGTCGCGCGGCCGCTCGGCATCTCCCTGTACGATGCCGCGCGCGGCATCGTCGCGGTAGCGGACAACGCCATGGCCGGTGCGATCCGCGTAGTGTCCGTACAGCGCGGCCACGACCCTGTTGAATTCGCCCTGCTGCCCTTCGGCGGCGCGGGTCCCCTGCAGGCGGGCGCGATTGCGCGGCTGCTCGGCATGCGGCGCATCCTGGTGCCGGGGCGGCCCGGCGTGCTCTCCGCCGAGGGGCTGCTCGCCGCGCCGCTGCGCAACGAGTTCGCGCGCACCGTCATGCTGCGCGCGCCGGTCGCCCACCCCGCACCGCTTGCGCGCGCCTTCGCCGCGCTGGATACGGAGGCGGCCACCTGGCTGGCGGGCGAATCCGTGTCGGAAGCAGCTCGGGAGATCCGCTGGCGTGCCGGCATGCGCTACGTCCACCAGGGCTTCGAGCTGTTCGTGGACTGGCCCGGCCGCAGCGCCGATCCTGCGACGCTCGCCGCCGCCATCGAGCGCTTCCACGACGAGCATGAGCGCCTTTACACCTTCGCCCAGCGTGACACGGCGGTGGAGATCGTGACGCTGGAGGTCACCGCGCTTGGTCGTCTGCCTGGCCCTGCGGCGGAGCAGATCGCACCTGCCGGTCACTTCGGACCAGCGGATGAGGCGCTGGTGCAGTTCGAGGACGGTGCGTCCAGCGTTCCGATCTGGCGACGGGAGGATCTCGGCGCGGGCGCCGTGCTGCGCGGCCCTGGGATCGTGGTGCAGATGGACGCGACGACCTGGTTGCACCCGGGCGACGTGGCGACGACGGATGCGTTCGGCAACCTCGTGGTGGAGGTGCCGGCACCGTAGCGGCGGGCCCCACGCTCCCCTGTGGGCGGGGAGCAAGGAATATCAGCTCGCCATTGCCTCCCACCACGCATCCGCGTCGCGATAGACGCCGTGCCTGTTGAACAGGCCGTCCACCCTCGGGCGCTGTGCCCGTAGTGCGGCCGTCGCCTCCTCGTCCACCTCGCGCTCCTTTCCCTCGCGCAGCGCCACGCCGTAGTCGTCGCGTGCAGCCTCCACCGAGACGAACCCGCCCAGCACATCCTGCCGCACGCGCCACGGCTCGCGGTCGTGCGGGTGCCCCCAGCCGCCGCCGCCGGTGCTTTCCATCCGGACGACATCGCCCTTCTTCGTCGGGATGCCCTGCGCCAGCCGCGGCAGCTCGCGTTCTTCCGACGTGCCGGGGTTCATGATGAAGCGCCCTGGCCGCCCGCTCTGGCCGCCCTTCACGCCCCAGGGCGGATTGTCGACGTTGTCCATGCGCGTGTTGAGCGTGGCGCCATCCACCAGCACCTCCATCTCGCGCACCATGCCGCAGCCACCGCGCCAGCGGCCCGGCCCACCCGAATCGCAGCGAATGGCATAGGTGCGGATGCGCACCGGCATGTCGGATTCGAGGAACTCGATCGGGTAGTTCTGCTGCGCGACATAGTAGATCACGTCGAGCCCATCGGCGAAGGGCCGCGCGCCCTGGCCGGTGCCGTGCCCGCCCGACTTGTAGAACAGCGAGCCGTCACGCGGCTGCCGGCCGGTCAGCGTGTAGATGGTGTAGATCGAGCTTGCCGCCGGGCTGTCGCCGCCGCGTGCCTGCGCCACCAGCCCGAGGCAGCCGGACACCACGCGCGCCAGCGAATTCGAGCGCTGCCCCAGCGGCGCCGGCCAAGCGGGCTGGATGATCGTGCCCTCCTTCGTGCGCACATCCTCGATCGCGGTCAGCAGGCCCTCATTCATCATCAGGCCCGGCTCGTCGGTCAGCAGGTAGAGGCCGAAGACGGTGTTCGGCACCGTCGGGTTCATCAGGAAATTGATGGGGCCCTTCGCCTGCGGATCGGATTCGGTGGCGTCGAGCGTGATGCCATCCTCGCGCGATTCCAGCTTGAAGCGAACCGTGAAAGGGCCGCCGCCCTTGCCATCCGCATCCACCCGATCGGCGAAGCGCCAGGTGCCGCCGGGTGGGAACAGCTCCTTCAGCCGCCGGCGCAGCAGGCGGGAGGACTGGTCGATCATCGCATCCACCGCACCGAGCAGCTTGCTTGTGCCGAAGCGCGCGAACAGCTCCAGCAGCCGCTTCTCGCCCAGCCGCACCGCCGCCGTCAGCGCCCGCGTGTCGCCGCGCGCATGTTCGGGGAAGCGGGAGTTGCGGACGAAGGTCTCGAACAGGTCGGTGTTCAGCACGCCTTCCCGGTAGAGCCGCACCGGCGGCACGATAATGCCTTCCTGGAAGATGCTCTCCGTGCCCGGCGTGTTCGATCCCGGCCAGGCGCCGCCGATGTCGCGGAAATGCGCCCAGCTCTGTGCGAAGGCGACCAATTGGCCGTCCACGAAGACCGGCGTGGCGAAGACCTGGTCCGAAGTGTGGGAGACGCCGCCGCGCGAGAAATAGCAGTCATTGTACCAGAAGATGTCGCCAGGCCGGATCTCCTCGGCCGGGAAGCGCTTCAGAATGGGTCGCAGCACGTCGCCGAACAGCGGCAGCTTGGTGCCGGTCATCAGTCGGCCGTCGGCGCAGTAGAAGCCGATGAAGTAATCCTGCTTCTCGCGGATCACCGGCGACATGGCGGTGCGTTCCAGCAGCGCCTCGCACTCCGCCTGCGCCGAGCGCAGCGCCCCCTTGATGATCTCGACCGTCACCGCATCCGGCGCCTGCCGCGGCTCGGCCCCCACCTGCTCCTTCGTCGCGCCGTCCATCGCCAACCCCGCGCCTGATGATGGAACGCTACCGGCGCGGCGTGCGGCGTGCAATGCGGCTTGGCAGGCGACGCGCGCGTGCTAGCCTCGCGCCACCATCCCGCCACCGGAGACCGCATGGACCGAAGCTGCGATGCCGTCGCCCTCGAGGTGATCCGCGGCGCCATCCGCGCCGCCCAGGCGGAGATGGAGGCGCTGATCGAGCGCACGGCCATGTCCCCCTTCATCCGCGAGAAGAAGGACTTCTACACCGCGCTGTTCGATGCCCACGGCGTGATGTGCGTCGGCTCCAACGTGCCGGTGTTCGGCGACGTCTGCGGGCCGGTCTTTCGCGACTTTCCTGCCGAGAGCATGCGGCCTGGCGATGTCTACTGGTATAACGACTGCTACGGCTCGGACGGCGCCGTCAGCCACTCCAACGACCAGGTTCTGCTTGCGCCGGCCTTCCACGGCGGCAGGCGGGTCGCGCTGGTGATGGCCTGGGCGCATTTCGCCGACATTGGCGGGCTGCGCCCTGGCTCCATCTCGCCCGATGCCACCGAGATCTTCCACGAGGGGATCATCGTCCCGCCGACCAAGCTGGTTGATGAGGGGCGCGTCAACGAGGCGGCGCTGCGCATCTTCTTCCGCAACTCCCGCTGGCCGTCGGCGGCGCAGGCCGACCTGCGCGCGTTGCTCGCGAGTGTCGGGCTCGGGCGGACACGAATGGCGGAGATCGCCGCGCGCTTCGGCGGCGACATCCTGGACGACGCGCTGCGCCAACTGCTTGCTCGTACCGAGCAGCAGGTGCGCACAAGGCTGCGGGAGATATTCCCGGTCGGCACGCACCGCTTCACCGACCGCATCGACGGCGATGGCAGGGGTAGCGGGCCTTTGGCGTTGCGCTTCGCGCTGACGCACGCACCCGATGGCCGCTTCATCCTCGACGCGACCGAGACCGACGACCAGTCGCCCGGCCCGGTCAACTACCTGATGAATCCCGATGTGCCCGGCATGGCGCTCGGCCTCTTCCTGCTCGGCGGTGATCCGACGCAGGTGACCAATGCCGGCGGCCCGCGCGCGATCGACGAGGTGAAGCTGCGCGAGGGCTCGCTGCTGCGGCCACGCTGGCCTGCGGCGCTCGGCATGCGCGGCCTCACCATGATGCGCATGCTCGCCGCGCTGAACGGCCTGGCCGCCGCCGCCGGCAGCCAGGCGCCGGCGGCGCATGCAGCCTATGTCATCCTGCTGCTGCGCGGGCTGGCCGATGGCAAGCCCTTCCTGATGAGCGATGGTATCGGCGTCGGCTATGGCGCGCGCGCCTTCGCAGACGGCACCGACGCCGTCTATTTCGTCGCGCAGGAGAACTACCCCGTCGAGTTCCTCGAGGCCGAGTATCCGGCGCGGCTGCTGCGCTACGGCATCCATTGTGACAGCGGCGGGCCGGGGCGCTTCCGTGGCGGCTGCGGCATCGTGCGGGAATACGAGATCCTGGCCGAGGAGGCCGTGCTCGCCGTGCGGATCGACGGCGTCGTCTGCCCGCCCTGGGGCGTTGCCGGCGGGCAGTCGGGCCGGCCCGGTCGTGCCGTGGTGAACTCGGGCACCGACCGTGAGCGCGTGCTGGCGCCGCTCTCCGACGGCAACCGGCTCGTGCGCGGCGATATCCTGCTGGTCGAGACCGGCGGCGGCGGTGGCCATGGTCATCCCTTCGACCGGCCGGCGGAGGACGTGCTCGCCGACGTCGAGAGCGGCTTCGTCAGCGAACCGTCCGCCGAGCGTGACTATGGCGTGATGCTGCGCGACGGCGCTGTGGACGCGGCGGCGACCGGACGACGGCGCGCGGACCGCCCCCCGGCGAAGGCGTTCCATCGCGGGGAGTATGCCGATGTCCTCGGCTGACACCTCTCGCCTCCTGGTTGTCGCCATCGACATCGGCGGCACCTTCACCGATGTCGCGCTGCAGGATCTCGCCACCGGCGAGGCCTGGACGGCGAAGACGCCCAGCACGCCGCAGGACCCGTCGCAGGCTTTCCTCACCGGTCTGCGTCTGGCTGTCGAGGCGGCCGGGCGCGACACGGCGGAGGTGGGCCGCGTGCTGCATGGTACGACGGTGGCGACCAATCTGATCCTGGAAGGCAAGGCGTCGCCGGCTGCGCTGATCACGACCGAGGGATTCCGGCATGTGCTGGAGATCGGCCGGCAGGACATCCCGCGCGCTGCGAATCTGTTCGCCTGGGTCAAGCCGCGGCGTCCGGTGCCGCCCTCGCGTGTGCTGGAGGTGCCGGGCCGCATCGCCGCCGATGGAACCGAATTGCAGAAGCTCGACGAGGCGGCGGTGCGTCGCGCCGCCGCGAAGTGCCGCGCGCTCGGTATGCACGCCGTCGCGGTTTGCCTCCTGCACGCCTATGCGAACCCCGACCATGAGCGCCGTGTCGCCGCGATTCTTCGCGCCGAACTTCCGCCCGATGTGGCCGTCTCAGCCTCGACCGAGGTGCTGCCGGTGATCCGGGAGTACGAGCGCAGCCTCGCGGTTGTGCTGAACGCGCAGGTGATGCCCGCGGTGTCGACCTATGTCGGCCGCATCGAGAAACGGCTCGAGGATGCCGGCATCCATGCGCCGCTGCTGCTGATGCAGTCGAATGGCGGCGTCGCCGGAGCCGCGGTGATCCGCCGCGCACCGGCCACGACGGCGCTTTCGGGGCCCGCGGCCGGCGTGGTCGGTGCGCGCGCCGAAGCGGCGGCCGCCGGTTTCCCGGATCTGATCACGGTGGATATCGGCGGCACCTCGGCCGACATCTCGCTCATCAAGGGTGGGCAGATCGGGTTGACGCAGCGTGGGCATGTCGGCGGCTGGCCGCTGCCGTTGCCGATGCTCGACATGGTGACGATCGGCGCCGGTGGCGGTTCGCTGGCGCGCATCGCAGGCTCGGGGGCGCTGACGGTCGGGCCGGAGAGCGCCGGCGCGGATCCGGGGCCCGCGTGTTACGGGCGCGGCGGTGAGCGGCCGACGGTCACCGATGCGCATGTCGCGCTCGGCCACCTTCCGCCACGCCTGCTCGGCGGCCGCATGCAGCTGGACGCGATGCGCGCGCGCGATGCGGTGCGCAGGCACGTCGCCGAACCGCTCGGCATGTCGGTGGAGGCGGCAGCGCGCGGGATGCTCGCCATCGTGGACAATGCCATGGTCGGCGCGGTGCGCGTGGTCTCGGTGGAGCGCGGGCATGATCCGCGCGACTTCGCGCTGGTCGCCTTCGGCGGCGCCGGGCCGCTGCATGGTGCAGCGCTGGCGGACCTGCTCGGCATCCGCACGGTGCTGGTGCCGCGCTATCCCGGCGTGCTTTGCGCGCAGGGGCTGTTGGCCGCCGATCTGGGTGCGGAGTTCACCCGCAGCCTGCGGCACGGCCAGGCGGAGTCCGACCAGGCAGTGGCGCAGGCCTTCGACGAACTCGAAGCGGCGGCGCTGCAGTGGTTCGCCGAGGAGGCCGTGCCAGAGGCGGCGCGCAGCATCACGCCGGTGGTGCTGATGCGCTATGCGGGGCAGGGCTCCGAACTGCCGGTGCCGTGGCGCGGCAGCGCCACGGCGGCCGAGGCCGATTTCGCGGCCGCGCATCGCGCACTCTATGGCTTCGACCTGCCGGAGGGCAGGCCCGAGCTCGTCACGCTGCGTACCGAGGCGCGCGGCCGGCTGCCCGACCCGCCGCCCGTAGAGCTGACCGCCGGGCGGGGCGCGCAGCCGGTCGGCACGCACGTCATGCATCTGCCGGACGGGCCGTGCGAGGCGGCGCTCCACGACCGCGGTTCGCTCGGTGCTGGCGATACCCTGGCGGGGCCTGCCATCGTGATGCAGTTCGATGCGACCACGCTGGTGCCGCCCGGTTGGCGTGCACGGATGCACGCCTCCGGCACGCTGCTGCTGGAGCGCGGCGCGTAACGTCAGATGCGCCGCGCGGCAATCTCCGCCTCGCGGATCGCCGCATCGGCGCGGCGCGGCGCCAGCGCATCGCCGATCAGATGCAGGTCGAGCCCCTGCGTGCGGCGTGGCGCCAGCGCGTGGAACAGGCTATCCTGCGCCTCCGCGCCAAGCGCCAGCACCACCGTGTCGATGCCTTCCCTCACCACTTCGGCACTCGTGTAGATGTCGCGCAGGCGTACGGTCGTGCCCTCGATCGCGACCAGTTCCAGATCGCATGCGAAGCGCATGCCCATGCGCTTGAGCATGCCGTAGGTCTTGCCCCAATCGCGGCTGCCGGCGAGGTCCGGTGCGGTCTGGCCGAGCCAGGTGACGAACTCCACCTCGGCACCCTGCGTCGCAAGGTACTCCGCCGCTACCACAGCCTGCCTTCCGCCAAGCCCATCGTAGACCAGCGCACGTCGGCCCGGCGCAGTACGCTCCTGCAGGGCTTCCATATAGGAGAGCACGTTGGGCTGGTCGGTGCCGGGCACTGCCGCGCCCTTCCACTTCTCCGGACGCAGCGGTGTCCAGCCATGGCGCAGCCCGCGTGATCCGGTCGCGACGACGATCGCCTCGTAGCCATCCGCGACCAGCATCTCCTCCGTCGCGATGGTCTGCAGCCGGATATCCACCTTCGCCTTCACGACCTGTCGTTCCAGCCAGTCGGCGATGCCGAGCAGCTCGCTACGCGAGGGGGCTCGCGACCACAGGCGGATCTGACCGCCAAGTTCATGCCCGCGCTCGAACAGCGTGACGGCATGGCCGCGCTGTGCCGCAGTCAGCGCAGCGCGCAGCCCGCCGGGGCCGCCACCCACGACCGCCACCTTCTTCTTCCGCGCCGCGCTCTTCAGCGTGCCGCTGCCGAGCTGCTTCTCGTTGCCGGCGGCGGGGTTGTGGATGCAGGCGATCGGGGCCTGGGCGAAGATCGAGGTCATGCACCAGTTGGCGCCGACGCAGGGCCGGATCTCCTCGCCTTCGTGGCGCGCCGCCTTGGCCACCCATTCCGGATCGGCGATCAGCGCGCGCGCCATGGCGACGAAGTCGCAATCCCCGGCGGCCAGGTGCTTCTCCGCTTCCGAAGGGCTGACGATGCGTCCGACGCCGACCACCGGCCTGTCCACCGCCTGCTTCACCTTGCGCGTCGCCGCCATCTGGTAGCCATGGCTCTCTGGCGAGGTCGGGTAGATCAGCATCCGGTTCAGATAGGTGCCATGACTGCAGGAGACGTAGTCGATCAGTCCGGAGGCGGTCATGCCCGCGGCGATCTCCGCCCAGTCGTCCGGCCGCAGCCCGCCCTCGTGCCCGTCATCGGAGTTGATGCGCACACCGACGACCATGTCCGGCCCGCATTCCTCGCGGGTGGCCTGGATGATCTCCATCACCAGCCGCAGCCGGTTTTCCAGGTTGCCGCCGAAGGCGTCGTTGCGATGGTTGGTAGCGGGCGAGAGAAACTGGTTCAGAAGGTAGCCATGCGCCATGGAGTGCACCTCCACGCCATCGAGCCCGCCACTGCGCGCATGCCGCGCCGTCAGCCGGTAGCCCTCGCGGATGGCGTCGATATCCGCCACCGTCATCACATGCGGCATCTCGCGATAGACGGCGCAGGGCACCGCGGAAGGCGCCCAGACCGGCGCACCCGAGGCGACCGAATTGGTCTCCCGCCCGCGATGCCAGGGCTGTGCCAGCAGAAGCGCGCCATGCGCGTGCACCGCCTCGGCGATCTTCGCATATTGCGGCACCATGCGCGGATCGAAGGAGAGCGCCTTGCCACGATAGGGCAGGGAGGTCTCGTGCACCGCCATGCATTCCATCGTGATCACCGCGACGCCATGCTTCGCGCGCTCGGCGTAGTAGGCGACATGCTCGTCGGTGAACACGTGGTCCTTCACCAGCAGCGTCGCATGCGCGCTCATCCAGCTGCGGTTGCGCGCCGTCTTGGGCCCCAGGCGGATCGGGCTGAACAAGGTGGGGTAGCGGGGGACGGGCGCTTCGGGCATCGCATTGCTCTTCCTGGACGGGGCGAGCCTTGCCAGCGCGCCGCTGCGCGTCAAGACTTCACCTGACCCGGGGGTAACGGCGCGGAGCGTTCGGCGTGGCGGAGCTGGAAGTCGATCTGGTGGTGGTGGGCACCGGTGCCGCCGGCTGCGGCGCGGCCTTGGCCGGCGCGGCCCGCGGGTTGCGCGTCGCGCTGGTCGAGAAGTCGGAGCGCTTGGGCGGTGCCACCGCCTCGTCGCTCGGCGGGCTCTGGGTGCCGGAGAACCACCTGGCCGCTGCAGCCGGCATGCCCGACAGCCTTGATGCGGCGCGGCGCTACATGCAGTTCCTCTCCGGGGGCTACGCGCTGGCGCCGATGACGGAGGCGTACCTGCACCATTCGCGGATCGCGCTGCACGACTTCGCGGCGGCTGGCGTGCCGTTCCGGTTGCTGCGCGGCCTGCCCGACCACTACTACCCGCAGGCCGAGGGCTCGGTGGCCGATGGCCGCCTGGTGGAGGCCGAGCCGATCACCCGTGACGCGCTCGGCGAATGGGGCGAGCGGCTGGAGGAGGGCGTCTACAACGAGGCCGGCGTGAGCTGGGGCGATGCGATCGCCTGGGGCGGCCTCGGCGCCCGTCAGCGCTGGCCCGAGGAGGAGCTGGAGGCCCGCCGCCAGCGGCGCCTGCTCGCCGCCGGCCCGGCACTGGTCGGCCAGTTCGTGACCCGGCTGATGGCAGCGGGCACGCCCATCATGGCCGGTTTCCGCGCCGACCGGCTGCTGGTCGAGGATGGCCGTGTCGTCGGGCTGGAAGGCTCGCGGCGCGGCTCGGCGCTGCGCATCCGCGCAAGCCGCGGCGTGGTCCTCGCCACCGGCGGCTACGAGGGCAGCCCCGAGCTGGTCAACCGCTTCGAAGGCTTGCCGGACTGGATGAACATCTTCCCGAAATCCATCGAGGGCGACGGGATGCTGATGGGCAGCGAGCTCGGCGCCGCCGTATGGCGGGTGCCGAACAACCTGGCGATGCTGGTCGGATATGCGATCCCCTCGCCGGAGGAGCCCGGCGAGCAGGTGTTCTTCAGCGCCGGCCTGCGCGGCCTCTCCTACCCGCACAGCATGGTGGTGAACGACCAGGCGCGCCGGTTCTGCGATGAGAGCCAGTTCCAGCATGTCGTCGCCGGGCTGACGCGCTTCGACCTCGGCCTGCACCGGCATCCCAACCTGCCGGCCTGGATGCTGTTCGACGCGCAGTATCTCCGCCGCTACAGCTTCGCCCGCCGCCCGCCCGGTGCGCCGGTGCCGGAGTGGGTGATGCGCGCGAACAGCGTCGAGGAACTCGCCGGCATGCTGGGACTGGAGCCAGCGGCGCTGGCCGCCAGCATCGCGCGCTTCAACGAAGGCGCCGCGCGCGGCGAGGATCCGGAGCATGGCCGCGGTTCCTCCGCCTTTGCGCGCTCCACCGCCGGCGATCCGCATGCCGCGCATCCGAATCTCGGCACGCTGGCGGAGCCGCCCTTCTGCGCCGTTCGGATCAAGCTTGGCGGCATCTCGGCCGCGGGCTTGCTGACCGATCCGGATGCGCGGGTGCAGCATGTCCGTGGCCGGCCGATCCCGGGACTCTACGCCTGTGGCAACGCCGCGGCGCCGACGGAATCCGGCGCCGGCTACCAGGCCGGCATCTCGCTGATGCGCGGGCTCACCTTCGGCTGGCTCGCCGCGCGTCACGCTGCTGGCGCGGCCTGAGATCGCGGCACCCGCTTGCGCTTCCTGGACGCGCCGCTGCCTTCGCCATAGGGTTCGCCCAACGACAATGAGGAGACGGAACATGACCCATGCCATTCAACGCCGTGCGCTGCTGTCCGCCGCGGCGCTGCTGCCGTTGCCGGCGCTGGCGCAGTCGCCCTGGCCGTCGCGCTCCATCCGTCTGGTGGTGCCCTTCGCGCCGGGCGGTACGACGGACATCGTCGCGCGCATCCTGGCCGAGCAGATGCAGTCGCGTCTCGGCCAGCCTGTGGTGGTGGACAACCGCCCGGGTGCCGGCGCCACGCTCGCCTCCGGCCAGGTTGCGGAGCAGTCGGCGCCGGATGGCTACACGCTGCTGATCTCGAACAGCGCCTCCCACGGCATCTCGCCGAGCATGTTCACCAATGTGCGCTACGATCCGCTGGCCGACTTCACCCATATTGCCATCGCCGCCACCACCTCCTCGGCTGTGATCGTGCATCCGCGCTACGAGGCGCAGACGGTGGCGGATCTGATCCGTCTCGGCCGATCCAAGCCGGATGGGCTGGATTTCGCAATCTCCGGCCACGGCACGACGACGCACCTGCTCGGCATGCGTATCGGCCTGGCGACCGGGATCAGGATGAACCCGATCCCCTACCGCGGCGCAGGGCCGGCGCTGCTCGATGTCATGGCCGGCAATGTCGGGCTGATGGTGGACGGGCTGCCTTCCTCGATCCGTCACATCCGCGACGGCGCGGTGAAGGCGATCGCGGTCGCCGACGCCGAACGCAACCGTCACCTGCCGCAGGTCCCGACCCTGGTCGAAAGCGGCCTGCCGGGCATGACCTCCTATTCCTGGTTCGGTGTTTCCGGCCCGAAGGGCATGGCCGCGCCGGTCGTGGATCGCCTGAACGGGGAGATCCGGGCCATCCTGCAGCAACCCGCCATCCGCGAGCGCTATGTGACACTCACCGCGGATGCGCCGGACATGACAGCGGCGCAGTATACCGCCTTCATTGCGGAGGAATTGCGCGTGTGGGGCGAGGTGGTGCGCGCCACCGGCATCCGCGCCGGGTGATCGGGCCGCGCGCGGCACAGTGTGCGCCGCGCGCGCCTGCTCGCCATCCCGGCGCCACCGGTGGGAGGTCGACGGCGGCACGTCTGGCGCCATCCGCCGCGGGCTGCGTGGAGCCTGCTTCTGCGGTCGGCAGGAGGCTTCGGCGTGGTCGTGCCGGGTGAGCGCTGAACCATGACGATGCAGGCAACGGTACTGGCCGTGGATCTCGGCGGTTCGAGCCTGCGCTGCGCGCTGGTGGACCGCTCCGGCAAACTACGCGCCCTGCACGCCGCGCCGCATCGCAGTGCTGAGGAGGCGGATCCCGAGACCTGGTGGCAGGGCCTGCTGGCCGGTGCGGCGGTGCTGCGGCGCGAGGACGCCGAGGGCTTCGCAGCCGTGCGCGCCATCGCAATCTCAGCCTTCACACGCAGCCTGGTCTTGCTGGACGCAACCGGAAACGTCCTGCGTCCCGCCATCCTCTGGAGCGACACGCGGGCCGAGGCGGCGCTGCCCGCCCTGCGCGCGCTGATGCCCGCGACGCATGCGGAAGCCGCCGAGATTAATGCCTTCCATCCACTTGCAAGGCTGTTCTGGCTGGCGCAGACGGAGCCCGCGGTGATGGTGCGCGCCTTCGCCGCGATCGAGCCGAAGGACGAACTCAACCGCAGGCTGACGGGCGTGGTCGCGTCCGATCGCATATCTTCCGCCCGCCTCGCAGCCGCCGCCGATCTGCTGCGGCCCCTCGGCCTGCCACCGCTGCTGCCGCCGCTGCGGCGACCCGTCGAGGTGGTCGGCCCGGTGAGCGCAGGCCTGCCGGGTGCGCTCGGCGCATTGGCCGGCGTGCCGGTGCTCGCGATGGCGAACGACACCTGGGCGGCGGTGACGGGGCTCGGCGCGATGCGCGCTGGCCTTGCCTACTGCATCTCCGGCACCACGGAAGTGCTCGGCCTGCTGCATGATGCGCCGGCGCGGGCGGAGGGGCTGCTCACCGTGGACTGGGACGGGCTGTGGCAGCTCGGCGGCCCGAGCCAGCTTGGCGCCGATGCGCTGGCCTGGCTGCGCGGGCTGGGCGTTGCCACGGCGGACCCGCCATCGGGCGACCCCGTGCCGATCCTGTTCCTGCCGAGCCTGGCCGGTGAGCGCGTGCCGCATTGGGATCCCGCGCTGCGTGGCGCCTTCCTGGGCCTCTCGCGCACGCACGGCACGGCGGATCTGGTGCGCGCCGTCATGCAGGGGATTGCCCTGAACAACCTGACGGTGCTGCAGCGCGCGGAGGCCGCGACCGGCCGACACGCCGGGGAGTTGCGGCTCGGCGGCGGTGGCGGCACGCCGGGTTGGGCGAGGATCCGCGCCGATGTGCTCGGCCGCCCGGTGGTGCTGACCGGCTGCCCCGAGCCCGGCCTGCTCGGCTGTGCCATCACCGCTTTCGCCGCCTTGGAGGGCGCGCCGCTCGCCAAGCTGCAGGACGAGCTCGTGCGACCCGCCGCGCGGTTCGAGCCGGACCCGGTGCGCCACGCCGCGGCACTCCGGCTGCATGCGCTGTTCCGCCAGGCCGAGGCCGCCGTCGCGCCAATCTCGCGTGCCCTGGCGGGGCCGGCTTGAAGCGGCGGCGGCCCGGCGCGATGCTGGCGCGACAACGGCCGGGGGATGCATGCGCGGCGTGCTGACACGCTATGGGACGGCGCTTGCCGGCGTGGTGCTCTTCCTGGCCTTCGCGGCCACGGCGCCGGTCTTCCTGACGATGGACAACCTCGCCCTGATCCTGAAGGAGACCGCCTTCCTCGGCATCCTCGCCATCGGCTTCACCCTGGCGCTGGTGACCGCCGAGATCGACCTTTCCGTCGCGGAGGTCGCTTCGCTCGCGGCGGTGGTCACCGGCGCCCTGGTGCATGCCGGCACGGCACCCTGGCTGGCCGTGGCCGCCGGGCTGGCGGTGGGGAGTGTCTGCGGCGTGGCGAACGGCGTCGCGGTCACCGTGCTGAAGGTGCCGTCGCTGATCGCGACGCTCGGCGTCGCGGCGATCGCGAAGGGGCTCTCCTTCATGCTGACGCAGGGCGTCGCCTTCGTCGGTCGGTGGCCCTCCTCCTTCACCGGCATCGCGCGCGGCACGCTGGCCGGCGTGCCGAACCTCGTCTGGCTGCTGGGCGCGACATCGCTGGCCGCGTGGCTGCTGGTGAAGTGGACGCGCACCGGCGCGCACCTCGTCGCCACAGGGGAGGCGGAGGAAGCGGCGCGGCTTGCCGGCATCAACACGCTTGGGATGAAGCGCCTCTCGCTGACGCTGGCCGGAGCCTGCGCCGGGCTGACGGCGGTGTTGCTGGCGTCCTCGCTCTCCTCCGCGGCGCCGGCGATGGCGAACGACCATTTCCTCTATGCCATCGCCGCCGTGCTGCTGGGGATGAGCATGTTCGAGCCGGGGCGGCCCAACATCCCGGGCACGCTCTTCGCCGCCTTCACGCTGAAGGTGCTCGGCAACGGGCTCGTGTTGCTCGGTGCCGAATACTATTGGCAGGACATCGTGCTCGGCACGATCATCCTGGTTTCGGTGGCGCTGTCCGCCAGTGGAACCGGCAAGGCACCCTTCGTGAAGAAGCTCAATTTTCGCAGGTGAGGAGACACGACCCATGACGGAGACGAAGCGTCGCGACGTGATGCTGGGCGGGGCCGCTCTGGCCGCCACCCTGGCTGCGCCGGTGGTCGCTCGGGCGCAGGCGACCGATGTGGCAATCATCGGCTTCCAGATGAGCAGCGAGACGCATGCGCGCGCCGCCAACGCCGCCGCGGCCGCCGCACGCGCCAAGGGCTGGGATGCGACGGTGCTGAACAGCGAGGGGGCGCTGCCGCGCCATGCCGAGCAGCTCGACACGCTGATCGGCCGCCGGCCGAAGGCCATCATCGTCTGCATGGGCAAGCCGGTGGAGGCGGAGGCGCAGTTCCAACGCGCCAAGGAAGCCGGCGTGCCGGTGGTGACGATCATGTCCGGCGCCTCGACGCACACGCTGTTCGATATCCAGGTCAACGAATACAAGGTGGGCGCCGAGGCGGCGCTGTGGCTCCTCGGCGAGCTCGGCTACCAGGGCAACATCCTGACGCAGCGCTTCGAGGGCAATGTCGGCACGCGCATCCGCGGCAAGGTGCTGGACGTCGTGCTGAGCGAGAATACCGGCGTGCGCGTGCTCGGGACGCACACCATGGCGCGCACCGCCTCCTGGCGCGACGATGTGCGCCAGGGCTTCCAGGCGCTGCTGCTGCGCCACGGCGCGCAGACCCAGGGCATCTGGGCCAGCTTCGACGGCCAGGCCTTCGTGATCGACGATCTGCTGAAGGCGCGCGGCGTTCAGAAGGGCCGCATCAAGCTCGTCTCGATCGATGGCGGCGCCGAAACCTATCGTCGCATCGCCGATCCGGACAGCACGCTGATGGCGACCGTCACCATCCCCTTCGAGGAGATGGGCACGCGTGCGGTGGAGGCGGTGGAACGCATCGTCCTGAAGAACGAGCCGAAGGGCGCGATCACCTCCGGCCCCTACCTGTTCATGGATGCCTTCCTGGTGGATGCCAACAACGTCCGCCGGTTCCTCTAGCTCGCGCTCGTGACCAGCCTGCTTTCCCTCCGCGGCATCGGCATGTCCTACGGCGCCGTGACAGCGCTGCGGGAGGTGGATCTCGATGTCGCGGCGGGCGAGGTCCTGGCGCTCTGCGGCGACAATGGCGCGGGCAAATCCAGCCTGGTGAAGATCCTGGCCGGCGCACAGGCGCCGAGCGCGGGGCTTGTGACGCTGGATGGCCAGGCGGTCACGCTGCGCAGCCCGCAGGATGCGCTCGCGCGCGGCATTGCGACCATCTACCAGGACCTCGCCGTCGCGCCCCGGCTTTCCATCTGGCAGAACGTCTTCCTCGGCTCGGAGCTGACGCGGCCGCCCTTCGGCCTGCTCGACAAGCGCCGCATGGCGGAGATGAGCCGCGGCTTCCTCGAACGGCTCGCCATCACGATCGATGATCTGGACACCCCGGTGGAGCGCCTTTCCGGCGGCCAGCGGCAGGCGGTCGCGATCTGCCGTGCGCTGCGGTGGGACGCCCGCATCGTCATCATGGACGAACCCACCGCCGCGCTCGGCGTGAAGGAGACGGCGCAGGTGCTGGACCTGATCCGCCGCCTCCATGCCGAGCGCCGCACCGTCGTCCTGGTCAGCCACGCGATGCCGGATGTTGTCGCGGTTGCCGACCGTGTCGTGATCCTCAAGGCGGGGCGCAAGGTGGCCGACAGGCCGGTGCGGGGCCTGACGCCTGCGGACCTCGCCGCACTCATCATGCACGGCGCGCCAGCCTGAACCTGCGCGCCGCGGCCTACCCGCCGCGGCGCTTGCCTTGCCCCACGGCCCATGACTAGCATCCGGCGGGGATGGAAACGGAGTTGGCGTGGCGACGGTCGAGCTCCGTGGCGTTCGCAAGCGCTTTGGCGACGTCCAGGTGGTTCATGGCGTGGACCTCGCCATCGGCGATGGCGAGTTCGTCGTGCTCGTCGGCCCGTCCGGCTGCGGAAAGTCCACCATCCTCCGCATGGTGGCGGGCCTCGAGGAGGCCTCGGATGGGCGCATTCTCATCGACGGCGCAGTGGTGAACGAACGCGACCCCAAGGACCGCGACGTCGCCATGGTGTTCCAGGACTACGCGCTCTACCCGCACATGTCGGTGGCCGAGAACATGGGCTTCTCGCTCCGCTGGCGCGGCGCCTCGCGGGCCGAGATCGCGCGTCGCGTCGAGGCGGCGGCCGGGGTGCTGGACATCGCGCATCTCCTGGAGCGTCGTCCGCGCGAGCTGTCCGGCGGCCAGCGGCAGCGCGTCGCGATGGGTCGCGCCATCGTGCGCGACCCCAAGGTGTTCCTGTTCGACGAGCCGCTCTCCAACCTGGACGCCAAGCTGCGCGTGCAGATGCGCACCGAGATCAAGCGGCTGCGCGACCGCCTGCGCGCCACCACAATCTATGTCACCCACGACCAGGTGGAGGCGATGACGCTCGCCGACCGCATTGTCGTGATGCAGGGCGGGCTGGTGCAGCAGGTCGGCACGCCGGAGGAGATCTACGATCATCCCGCCACCACCTTTGTCGCCGCCTTCATGGGCGCGCCGGCGATGAACCTGCTCGCCGGCCGCGTCGCGGACGGGCGGGCGGTGCTTCCGGACGGAACGACACTCCCCATCGCGCGCGCCGCGCCCGAGGGCGGCGCCACAATCGGCATCCGGCCGGAGCGGCTGATCTGGCTGCCGCCCGGCAGCGAGGCGCCAGCCGCCATCACCGGTCCGGCCATCGTCGTCGAGCCGCTTGGCAGCGAGACGCTGGTGACGCTCGACATCGGCGGCACCGACCTGCATGTGCGCGTGCCGCCGCGCAGCGTGCGGCGCGCCGGAGAGGCGGTGCGGCTCGCGCTCGCACCCGACGATATCCACCTGTTCTCGCCCGAGGGAGCGCGGATATGACCGATCCGCTGCGCATTCCGGCCGACGCGCTGGCGCGTGGCACGTCCATCCGGCTGGCGGTGGTGCCGGATGCGGCTGCGCTCACGGCAGCCTTCGCGGAGGCGTTGCTGACGGAGTACCTCGCGGCCCGGCAGGCAGGCCGCGCAACGGTGGTGTTCATCGTGCCGGTCGGGCCGGTCGGGCAATACGGCGTGCTCGCGGAACTCTGCCGCGCGCGGGGCATCTCGCTGGCCGACCTGCTGCTGCTCGGCATGGACGAGTACCTGACGCCAGCGGGCGCATGGATCCCCGAGGATGATCCGCTCTCCTTCCGCGGACACATGCGCCGGCACATGACGGATGCGATGTCGCCCGGCAACGCACCCCGCATCGTCTTCCCGGATCCGCAGCGGCTTGACGAGGTGCCGGGCCTGATCGCCGCGCATGGTGGCGTGGACGTCTGCTTCGGCGGCGTCGGCATCGCCGGCCACATCGCCTTCAACGAGCCGCCCGAACCCGGCGAGCCGATGGACATAGAGGAGTTTGCGCAGCGCCCGACCCGCGTGCTGCGCCTCACGCGCGAGACGCGGACGATCAATGCGGTGACGGCGACACGCGGTGCCATCGACCTGATCCCCGAGCATGCCGTGACGGTCGGCATGCGGGAGATCCTCGGTGCACGCAAGCTGCGGCTGTTCATGAACCGACCCTGGCAGACCGCGGCCCTCCGCAAGCTGCTGCACGGGCCGGTCACGCCTGCCGTGCCGGCAAGCTATGCGCAGCGCCATCCGGACTGCACGATCACCGCGACCGAGGAGGTGACGCGCATGCCTGGTGCCGTGCTCGCATGATGCAGGTGGCACTGATCGGCTATGGCGCCTGGGGCCGGCACCACGCACGCGCGCTGGAAGCCGCGCCCTCCGCCGCGCTGGCCGCCATCGTCGCCCACGGCGAGGCGAGCGCCGCGGCGGCGCGCGAGGAACGGCCGCGGGTGGCGGTTCACCGTGACATCGCGCCGGTGCTGGCGGATCCCGCGATCGAGGCGGTGGTGATCGCGACGCCGAATGCGCAGCACGCGCCATTGGCCCTCATGGCCTTGGGCGCGGGCAAGCATGTGCTGCTGGAGAAGCCGATGGCACTGACGCTTGCCGATTGCGACAAGCTGGTCACCGCCGCGAAGGCATCGGGCCGTGTGCTGACCATCGGCCATGAGTTGCGCGTCTCCACGCAATGGGGGCGCATCAAGGCGCTGATCGAGGAAGGCGCCATCGGCGCGGCGCGGCATGCAAGCCTTTCGCTGTTCCGGTTCCCCTACCGCACAGGCTCTGGCGGCTGGCGCTACGACCGCGCGACGGTCGGCTCCTGGGTCCTCGAGGAGCCCGTGCATTTCTTCGACCTGCTGCTGTGGTACGGCACCTCCTGGGGCAGCCCGGTCGCGCTGCGTGCGGTGGCGCAGGGCGACCCGGCAATGCCGCACGCGCTGGCGGTGACGCTACGCTTCGCCGGCGGTGAATTCGCCACGCTGAACACCGTGGTCGCAGGCTTCGAACACCATGTCGCGCTGCACGTCCTGGGCGATGCCGGCGCGATTCGCAGCCTCTGGTCCGCCGCGATGGACCGCAGCTTCGCGCCGACTGCCAGCCTGCACCTGTTCCGCGGTCGGGCACAGCCGGGCGAGGCCGCGGAGGCCGTGCCGCTGACCGAGACGGGGGAGGTCTACGAACTCGTCACCCAGGCGGAGCAGGCCATCCAGGGCTTCCGCGCCGGGCATGCCCTGGTGCCACCTGAAGCCGCCCGCGACGCCGTGCGCTGCTGCATCCTGGCCGAGCGCTCCGCCCGCGAGGGGCGCGAGATTCCATGGAACGAGGAGGCCGTCTCGGCCTAGGCTTCACCGCAACGACCCCCCGGCAGGGGATAAGACAGGAGGAGACGGTCATGCTGTCACGGCGTACGCTTCTGAAGGCTACCGCCCTCACGCCGGCGGTGCTCGCCGCTCCGGCAATCGGGCAGACCACGCGCCGCATCAGCTTCCTTACATGGAACATCATCGACCAGGAGCCTCTGATCCGCGGCTGGATCACCAGTTTCCAGCGCGCCAATCCGGGCGCCGAGGTGGAGTGGCTGGACAAGAAGGGACCCGAGCTGCCGCCCTTCTACCAGACGCAGCTCGCCGCCGGCACACCGCCCGACGTGATCAACACCCAGGGCGCGCTGTGGCTGGAATACGCCGCGAGCGGTGCGCTGATGGACATGACACCGCGCCTGGCCGCCGAGCCGGAGGTGCGCAGCCGATTCAACGCCGGCTACCTGGCGAACTGGACGCTAGGCGGCAAGAACTACATGCTGCCCTTCTACATCACCAAGACCTTGCTGTTCTACAACAAGGCCATGTTCCAGCGCGCCGGCCTCTCCGGCCCGCCGCAGAGCTTCGACGATATCCTGACCTTTGCCAGCCGCATGGCGCAGGCTGAGAACACCGGCTTCCTGACCTTGAACTTCGATTGGCTCTACTGGCCGCTCTTTGCCATGAACGGCGTGCAGCTGCTGACGCCCGACCTGAAGCGCCCCGCTTTCAACACGCCGAAGGCGGTCGAGGTGCTGGAGAAGCTGGCCCGTGCTTCGGACAGAGGTGCGATCAACAAGATCTCCTGGACCGGACGCTGGGTGGAGCCGAATGGTGCGTTCGCCGCCGGCAATGTGGGCATGCTGCACGCGCACAGCCCCGCCTATTTCTTCATCCGCGGCCAGGGCAGCTGGGTCAATGGCGAGACGCTCGGCGTCGCGCATGCGCCGGGCGGCTTCTCCACACCGAACAGCCACGGCCTCGGCGTCTCGCGCGGCTCCCGCAACCCGGACCTCGCCTGGGAATTCGTGAAGCATGTCACGGCGAACGAACAGGCCGGGCAACTGGCGACGCAGCGGCGGATCCTGACCGGCAATACGCAGGTGGACCAGGCGCTGCTGACTTCCCTGCGCAGCTCGGACCCGTTGGTGCATGCCGTGCTGACGACGCAGCTGGAGCACACCGACAAGATGGTGGGCAATTGGCCGATGCCGCAGGATGCACGGGTGAAGGATGCCTTCTGGCCCGAGCTGCAAAGCGCCCTGCTCGGCCGCAAGACCGCCGCCCGTGCCCTGGCCGACGCCGAGCGCCGGGTGGGTCGGGAGCTGTCTCGCGGGTGAGTGCGGCGGCCGCCGGCTGGTGGGGCAGGAAGCGGACGCGGCAGGGTCTGCTCGTCTTCTGCTTCCTGCTGCCCTCGCTGGCGATCTTCCTGTTGTACCGCGTGATCCCACTGGGCTGGAACGCGGTGCTCTCGTTCCAGTCGTGGTCGCCGATGCGCCCCGCGCAATGGGTCGGCTTCGAGCATTACGAGGAGATGCTGTTCTACGACGACATCTTCTGGGTCGCGCTGTGGAACACGCTGGTCTGGATCGCTGCCGCGCCCGTGGCGATCGTGCTCGCGCTTGGCATCGCGCTGCTGGTCAACTCCGATCTCAAGGCCGCGCCGGTCTATCGGACCATCGTGTTCCTCTCCTACCCGCTGATGACGGTGGCGGTCGGGATCATCTGGCGCTGGATGTACGACGAGCGCGGCGGATTCATCAACTGGGCCCTGCGCAGCGCCGGACTTATCGATCGCCCGCTCGGCTTCCTGCAGTCCTTCGACCTTGCGATGGCGAGCGTGATCCTCACCGACATCTGGCAGGTGATCGGCTTCTACATGATCATCCTGCTCACTGGGCTGCAGCAGATCCCGCAGCACCTCTATGAAGCGGCACGCGTGGATGGCGTACCGCGGCATGCGGTGTTCCTGCATGTCACCTTGCCGATGCTGCGACCGTCGCTGTTCCTTTGCGCCGTGATCGGGCTGCTCAACAGCTTCACCAGCTTCGACCTGGTCTATGTGATGACCAATGGCGGACCTGGCCACGCCACGGAGCTGCTGATCACCTACATCTATAAGCTCGGCTTCGGGCAGACGAAGTTCGACTACGCGGCGGCCGTGACCGTGGTGCAGTTCCTGCTGCTTCTTGTGCTGACCTTCGCGGCGAACCGGCTGGCAGGCGGGAACGCTGGCGCCGTGGAGAAGGAATGATGCGGCGCCGCATCCCCTGGGTGAGGCATGCCGTTCTACTGGTGGTGTCTGCCATCATGCTCCTGCCCTTCTACTGGGTACTCAAGACCGCGATCACCAACGAGAATATCTACACCTACCCGCCCCGCCTGCTGCCGTTGGACCCGCATCCCTACAATTTCGTGGACGTCTGGTACCTCATTCCCTTTCCGCGCTACCTGCTGAACAGCATCATCGTCTCGGTGCTCGCCGTGGTCGGCAACGTGGTGCTGAACGCGATGGCAGCCTATGCGCTGACGCAGAACTTCCGGGCGAAGAAGCTGGTCGTGTTGCTGCTGCTCTCCTGCATGCTCATCCCGTTCCAGGCGACCATCATCCCCGCCTATCTCATCACCGCCCGGATCGGGTTGCTGAACAGCTATCTCGGCCTCGCGCTGCCGCTGCTCTCCACCATCATCTGCATCTTCATCTACAAATCCGCCTTCGAAGCCGTGCCGCGGAGCCTAGTGGAGGCGGCGCGGATGGATGGGCTGTCGGAGTGGCGCATCATCGCCCATGTGCTGCTGCCGCTGTCGCGCCCGGCGATCGCGACGAACGTCATCCTCGCCTTTATCTGGTCGTGGAACAGCTTCATGTGGCCGCTGATCGTGACGCGCGATGCCGACATGCAGACGCTGCCGCTCGGCCTGGCGCGCTTCCTCTCCTACATGGAGGACACGACCGGCGCGCTCTACGCCTTCGTCTGCCTGGTGCTTGCGCCCGGCATCCTGGTCTTCCTGATGGCGCAATCCGCCTTCATCCGCGGGCTGACGCAGGGGGCGACGAAGGGATGAGCAGGGCACCACGGTGGCTGCTGTCGCGTTGGGTCGTCGTGCCGGGCACGCTGCTTTTGCTCGTGCTCGGCTGGAACATCCACGTTGCCGCGAACGCCACCGGGGTGGTGCGCGGCCGGGTCGTAGATTCCGCAGGGCAGCCGGTCGCGGGCGCGACGGTGCTGCTGTTCGAGCGGTCCTTCGTGGTCAACACGGAGAAGCAGCGCACGACGAGCGATCCGCGCGGACGCTTCCGCTTCGAGGGCAACGCCAGCCACGCCGTACAACTGCAGGCCGAGGCTCCGGATGGCGCCAGGTCCGATCGCGTCACCCTGCGGCTACTGTTCCGCGCGCAGGACGCGGATCTCCCTTCTCCCCTGGTGGTGGAACCATGATCTCTGGGCGTACGCGGCTCATCCTCCTCGCCGGCGACCCGATTGGCCATACCAAGGGCTATGCCGAGTATGCGGAGGCGATCGCCTCTGCAGGGCACGATTGCGCCTATCTGCCGGCGCACGTACCGTCGGGCACGCTGTCACGCTTCCTCGCCGGGGTGACGCATCTGCGCAACCTAGGCGGCGTCGTCTGCACCATTCCGCACAAGCAGGACGCAGCCCGGATCGGCCGGTGCGACGAGGCCGCGCGCCGCTCCGGCAGCGCCAACCTCCTGCGTCCGGACGGGCAGGGCGGGTGGGAAGCCTCCATGGTGGACGGCGCCGGCTTCCTGGCGGCGGCGCAGTCGGCAGGCATCCCGCTCGCCGGGCGGCGCGTGCAGCTGCTGGGAGCCGGCGGGGCAGGGCGGGCCGTGGCGATGGCAATCGCTGCGCAGCGCCCCGCTTCGCTTGCGATCCACGATCCCGATACGGCGCGCGCGGCCGCGCTTGCCGAGGTTCTGCTCGCGGAATTCCCGGGGCTGCCGGTCATCCCCGACCTCGGACCGAGCGAGGTGCTGGTGAACTGCTCGCCGCTGGGCATGGGCAATGACAGCCGGCTCCCCTGCGACCGGTCGCTGATTCCCGCATTCGTCTATGACATCGTCAACCGCCCGGACACGCCGTTGCTGGTTGCGGCGCGCGCGAAGGGCGCCCTGGCCGACCACGGCTACTCGATGATGGCTGCACAGATACCGCTGGTGCTGCGCTGGATGCTGGATCGCACATGAGCCCGACGCTTCACCTGCTCGGCCTGCCGGCCGACACGCGAATCGTCGTGCTGCATGCCGATGATGTAGGCATGTGTCATGGTGCCAACCGCGCCTTCCTGGAACTGTCCCGCGCCGGCCGCATCGACTGCGGCAGCATCATGGTCCCCTGTCCCTGGTTTCCGGAGATCGCGCGCGAGGCTGCGGCCGATCCGTCGCTCGATCTCGGTGTGCACCTCACCTTGACCAGCGAATGGTACGGCTACCGCTGGGGCCCCGTTGCGGTGCGAAGCGACGCATCGGGGCTGCTCGATCCGGACGGATATTTCTGGCGTGACTGCCTCGCACTGCGTCGCGCCGTGAGCCCCGCGGCGGCCGAGGAGGAGATGCGTGCACAGCTCGAACGGGCACTCGCGGCTGGCGTCGACGTGACGCACCTGGACACCCACATGGGCGCGGCGCTTCTGCCGGAACTGCTGCCCGCCACGCTGCGCATCGCGCGCGAATTTCGCCTTCCGCTGCTGCTGCCGCGCGAACTCGACAGCTATCTCTCCGTCCTGCGCCTCGGCAATGTGGACGCTGGCCCATACGCGCAGGCGGTGGCCGAATTCGACGCAGCCGGCCTGCCGGTGCTCGACCGCTTCGCGATGACGCCCGGCGTGCCATCCAACGAGTCCGAGGCGGCCTATGCCGCCCTCCTCGCGCCCACCGCGCCTGGCCTCACCTATGTGGCGCTGCATCCGAACGGAGCCGAGGATATTGGCGATATCCAGCGCCACCACCCGCGCGCCCAACCGCATTGGCGGACGGACGAGTTGCGCCTGTTCGGCAACGGACATTGCGATGCGGTGATCGCCAGGGCCGGCGTGCAGCGCCTGGGCATGCGCGCATTGCGCGACCTGCATCGGCGAACACCCGCGTTGCCCGCCTGACGATCCGCAGTCGCCCTCAACCGGCGATCGCGTAGGCCGGGCGACGCGGGTCGGCACCGGCGTGCAGAAGGCCCGTGGTGGGATCGCTGAGTACGGCTTCCACGCTGCCGGCCAGCCAGGTCGTATCCGGCCAGAGGCGAACCTCGTGGCCGCGGGCGGCCAGCGCATCGCGCACCTCGGCCGGAATGCGTGCCTCCACCGCGAGGCGGCCGGGAAAGAACTCGTAAGGAGCGAAGGACGAGGGGAAGGAATAGCTCGCAACGCGCGGCGCCTCGATCGCCTCCTGCACCTCCATGCCGAAATGCAGCACGTTGAGCAGCACCTGTAGCATCGCCTGGATCTGCACGTCGCCGCCCGGCGTGCCGAACGGCATCAACCCGCCGTCGCGCGTCACCACCAATGCGGGGTTGGGCGTGAGCCGCGGCCGCTTTCCCGGCGCCACCCCTGCCGGATGCGCCGGGTCGGGCCGGTTCTGCGAGCCGCGGCCGGAGACGACGAGACCGGTCCCCGGCACGACCGGCACGTTCCACGAGCCGTCGGATGGCGTGGCGCTGAAGGCGTTCCCCCAGCGGTCCACCACCGCCACGTAGGAGGTATCGGCCTCGACTTTCGGCAGCGCCTCGCCGGTTGCCGGCGGCAGCGCAGTGCCACCGGCGAGTAGCGGCCCCGGGAGCCCGGGATGGGCGCGTGCGCGATCCACCGCGGCCGCGCGTGCCGCCACATGCGCCTCCGACAGGAGCTCATCGAGCGGCACATGGCCCAGCGCCGGGTCGGTGAAGTGATACTCGCGATCCGCCAGTGCGCCCTTCAGCGCCTCGGTGATCACGTGCAGGTAGTCGGCCGAATTGTGCTCCAACCCGTCAAGGCCAAGGCGCTCGACAATCAGCAACGCCTCGAGCAGAGCAGGTCCCTGGCACCAGGGGCCGCAGACCATCACTTCGTGCCCGCGCCAGCGCCGCGCCACCACCGCCTCGATGCGCGAGCGGAAGCCGGCGAGGTCTTCCATCGAGAGAAACCCGCCTTCCTGCGCGATGAAGCGCGTGATCTCGCGCGCCAGGTCGCCGCGGTAGAAGGCGGCGTGCGCGGCGGCGAGGCCGGCGGCACGGCCGCCCGACGCGGCCGCGCGCTCCTGTTCCACCATGTGGCGCAGGCTGCGTGCGAGATCGGCCTGGACGAACTTCTCGCCGAGCCGTGGCGCACGGCCACCGGGCAGGAAGATCGCCGCGTTCTGCGGCCAGCGGCGATACTCCGCCTCGTGCGCGCCGATGCTCTCGGCGAGCAGGTCGTATGTGGCGAAGCCCTCCTCGGCGAAGCGGATCGCGGCGGCGGCGATGTCACCGAAGCTCATCGTGCCATGTCGCTCCAGTGCCTGGATCCAGGCATCGGGTGCGGCCGGCACCACCATGCGCCGCACGCCGGAGGGCATCTCGCCGCCGTGCTCGCGCATGAAGACGTCGGGCGGCAGGCTGGCGGGCCAGTGGCCCAGGCCGGCGATCGTCTCCGTCCGTCCGTCGGCCAGCCGGATCAGGATCGGCGCGACGCCCGCAACGGAAACCAGGTCAGGCTGCAGCACGCCGAGTGCGAGCCCTGCCGCGCAGCCCGCATCCACCGCATTGCCGCCGGCTTCCAGGATGGCGTAGCCGGCAGCGGCGGCCAGGTAGTGGCCGGCGCTGATGGCATGGCGCGTGCCGCTGACCGTCGGCCGTCCTGTCGCATAGCGTCGCATCGCCTTCTCCAACCTGCCTTGCCTCTCATCCTGCCTCGCCACATTGCGCGGATGCGCGCTGACTGTCATCCCGACGCGTGTTGCGTCAGGCGAAGCGCTCCGCAGCGAAGGGTGCGAAGTCCACGTTGGTCGGACGTCCGAGGATCGCCGGCGCCAGCATCCGCGCCGTGGGCGCGGAGCCGGTCAAGCCGAGATGGCCGTGGCCGAAGGCGAACCATAGCCCGCGCAGGCGTTGCGCGGGACCGATCACCGGCACGGAATCGGGAAGGCAGGGGCGGTGGCCCATCCAGAAGCCCTCCGTGCCGGCGAAGCGCGCCTGCGGGAACACCGCCGCCAGGTCGTCATAGAGCAGGCGCGCGCGCGCCTCGTTCGGTGCGCGGTCGAGGCCGCCGAATTCCACCGTGCCGGCGACGCGCAACCCGCCTTCCATCGGCGTGATGAACACCTTCCGATCCGCCGGCACGACGGGGCGGCTGATGCTGATGCCGGCATCCTGCAGGTTCACGTGGTAGCCGCGCTGCGTCTCCAGCGGGATGCGGTAGCCGAGCGGCGCGAGCAGCCGCGCCGACCAGGCGCCCGCCGCCACGACGATATCGTCCGCCCGGTGCGAGCGAGCCTCGCCCAGCGCACCGGTGACGCGCCCGTCTTCGACGGTGAGCGTGCGGATGCGGTCACGCCGGATCTCGCCACCGGCTGCAACGAACGCCGCTGCCACCGCCTGCGCATAGCGGTGAGGCGAGGCGCACCAGGCATGGTCGGGCAGGAAGACGCCGATCCGGTAGGCCGGGGCGACCTCCGGCTCCAGCGCCTCGATGCCGGCGCGGTCCAGGATGTCCACGCGCGCACCATGGGCACGCCGCAGGTCCCACCCAGCCTGATCCTTCGCCAGCTTCTCCGCGTCGCGATAGAGATAGAGATGGCCGTTGGCGTGGATCAGCTCCGGCGCGCCGACCTCGCGTGCCAGCTCCAGGTGCTGCTCGGTGGCAAGGCGCTGCAGCGCATCCAGTGCTGCGGCTGCGCGGGCGACGACGGAGGGGCGCGCGGCGGCGACGAACCTCAGCAGCCAGGGCGCCGCGCGCAGCCAGTAGCTCGCCGGCACGTGGAGCGGTGCGGCCGGGTCGAGCAGCATGCGCGGCACCTGCTTCAGCAAACCTGGCATCGCCAGCGGTGCAACGGAGCTGGAGCTGATTGCGCCGGCATTGCCGAAGCTCGCGCCGCCTTCGCCAGGCGGTTCGGGGTCCACGACTGTGACCTGCGCGCCCTGCCGGCGCAGCTGCCATGCGATGGCCAGCCCAACGATCCCGGCGCCGATGACGAGGACGCTGCGCTCTGCCATGCTGCTGTCCTCCAGCCGTCAGACGCCGTCGCGGCGCCGCCGCGATAAGGCCGCATCGCACGCGGGTCCGTCAATTGCCACCGGGTCCGCGTTGACAGGTTGCGGCGTCCGCCGCAGCCTCTTGCGGCGCAGCCAGGAAGCCGCCTGCGCGGGAGGACGCCATGGGAAGCAAGACCGCCATGTTGCGCAGTCTCATTGCGGCACGGACGTTCCTGCACATGCCCGCGGTGTACGACCCGCTCGGCGCACGGCTGGTGGCCGCGTCCGGCTTCGAAGCCGCCTATGTCGGCGGGTATGTCAGCGGCGCTTCCCGGGCGGTGAGCGAGCCGCTGCTGACCATGACGGAGCAGGTGGAGATCGCCGGCCAGGCCGCGGCGGCGGTGGAGATCCCCTTCGTCGCCGATGCCGGCGCGGGCTTCGGGGAGCCGCTGCACACCATGCGCACCGTGCGCGAATTCGCACGCGCGGGCATCGCCGGAATCCATATCGAGGACCAGCTTTTCCCAAAGCGGGCGCACTACCACAAGTACCAGGTGCACGCCTGCCCACCGGAGGAGTTCGCGCTGAAGATCCGCTACGCCTGCCGCGCGCGCGACGAGGTGGACCGGGACTTCGTCATCATCGCGCGCACCGATACCTGCCGGGAATTGGGCCTGGAGGAAGCGGTGCCGCGGCTGAACCGCGCCGCGGACGAAGGCGCCGATCTCGGCCTGCTCTTCCCGCGCAACCCGGCCGAGGCGGAGCGCGCGGCGCGCGAGTGCCGGCTGCCGCTGGTCTATGTCATGAGCCGCGGCAACCGTGACGGACGGCCCATCTTCACGATCCAGGAGTTGAAGGACATGGGCTATGTCGCCTGTATCGATGCGCAGATCATGCTGCTGACGGCGTTCGAGGCGAACCGCACCATGCTGAAGGAACTGCGCGCGACCGGCACCTATACGGCCATGGACGAGGGCGCCTTCCGCACCGCGCGCCAAGCAGTGGAAGACATCATCGGCCTGGAGGATTTCTACCGCATTGAGGCCGAGACGGTGGAGCGCTGAGATGCCGATCAACATCGATGAGGCCGGGCTTGCCGCGATCTTTCCCGAGATCGCGGAGATCCAGGACCCGACGCTGCGCCGCGGCGTTATCGCGATCTGGCTTGAGATCGCCGCCGAATGCCCCTGGGACCGGCTGGAGGATATCCCGAAGAACCTGGAAGCGGAGAAGCACCGGCGCCTCATCGACCACGTCCGCGGCGTCACGCGCATGGCGCTGGCCCTGGCCGAGACCGGCAAGGCGCATAGCGGCACCGACTACGACCGCGACAAGCTGATCGCCATGTGCCTGCTGCACGACGTCAGCAAGCCGATGGAGTGCGAACCCGATCCCGAGGGCGCGCCTTCCGGCGGGCCGGTGCTGCCCGGCCGCAAGAGCGCGATGGGCAAGCTGATCCAGCACGCCGTCTATGCCACCCACAAGGTCTTCGCGCATGCCCTGCCGCTCGAGATCGCACATGTGGTCAACACCCACACGCATCAGAGCGCGGTGCGCAGCGTGACGGTGGAGGGCGCCTACGTCTTCTATGCCGATTACGCCGACAGCGATGCCGTTCTCGTGCCGCAGGGCGGCAAGGGCTTCATCAGCCGCTGGCATCTGGGCTGAGCGGCGCATGTCCGTGCTGTTGCGGCTGATCGACCGCATCGAGACCTTCGGCATGGTCTTCTTCTTCTCCGCCGCGCTGGTGGTCGGCACTGCGCAGGTGGTCGCACGCTATGGCTTCAACACCGGCGTGGTGTGGTCGGAGCAGGCCTTCGTATACTTCACCATCTGGGCTGCGCTGATCGGTGCCTCGCGTGCGGTGCGCGATGGTCTGCATGTGCGCGTGGATGTGCTGGTGAACAGCCTTGGTGCGCGCTGGCGCCGACCGCTCGAGATCTTCGGCCTGCTCGTCAACCTCGTCTTCTGTGCCGTCCTGCTCTATGCCGCGATCGGCTACACCGACTTCCTGATCATGGTCGGCACCCGCAACGTGGACAGCGGCGTGCCGGAATGGGTGACCTATCTCGTCACGCCGTTGTTCCTGGCCCTGATGTGCGTGCGCTACCTCGCGCTGCTGCCGGTGACGATCCGCTCGCCCTCGGGCGATCCCTGGCATGCGGCGGCGGGCACCGAGCCCGGCATGCCACGGCCGCCGGCGCATTGAGGTAAGCGGCGCCATGGCAACGGCCACCGCGGTCATCCTGTTCCTCGTGCTCGTCGTGCTGGGCCTGCCCATCGCGGTGACGCTCGGCGCCGCGACGCTGGTCGCGCTGATGCTGTTCGACCCCATCCCGCTGCCGCTGATCGGCCAGAAGGTCCTGTCCAACGTGGACAGCACGACACTGATGGCCGTGCCTTTCTTCTTCCTCGCGGCCGCCTTCATGGAATCGGGCGGCATCGTTCGCCGCCTGGTGGCGCTCGCCACCGCGCTGGTCGGGCACCTGCGTGGCGGCATCGGGATGACCGGCGTGCTGGCCTGCATGTTCTTCGCCGCGATCTCGGGCTCGTCCGGCGCGACGGTCGCGGCTGTTGGCGGCATCATGATCCCGGCGATGCTCCGCCACGGCTACTCCAAGCGCTACGCGGTCGGATCGATGACCACCGCGGGGTCGCTCGGCATCCTGCTGCCGCCCTCGATCCCGATGGTTCTCTACGGCTTCCTGACGGAGACCTCGATTCCCCGGCTCTTCGTCGCCGGCATCCTGCCGGGCCTGCTGCTCGGCGTGATGCTGATGCTGCTCGCGCGCCATCTGGCGATCCGCGAGGGCGTGCCATCCATCCCGCGCCAATCCTGGGCGGAGCGGCGCCACGCATTGGTGGATGCGCTGCCGGCGCTCAGCCTGCCGGTCTTCCTGCTGATCGGCATCTACGGCTTCCCCGCCTTCGATCTCGGCGGGGTGCGCTACCAGGGAGGGGCGATCTTCACACCCACCGAGGCGGCGGTGGTCTGCGCGGCACTGGCTGCGCTGATCGGTACTCTGGCTTACCGCGAGACCAGTCTGCCGGGCCTGTTCCGCGTCATCCTCGACGTGACCCCGCGGATCGGAATGATCTTCTGGATCACCACCATGGCGATCCTGTTCTCCTTCATGCTGACGCAGGAAGGCGTGCCGGCCGCGCTGTCGGCGTGGCTGGTGGCGATGGAGATGCCGCAATGGCTGTTCCTGCTGCTGGTCAACCTGGTGCTGATCGTCGCCGGCATCTTCATGGATGGCGTGCCGATGATCCTGCTGTTCATGCCCATGATCTTTCCGGCCGCCACCTCGCTCGGGGTGGACCCGCTGCATCTGTGCATCATCGTGGTGGTCAACATCGAGCTTGCCCTGATCTCGCCGCCGGTCGGCATCAATCTCTATGTCGCGTCCAGCATCGCCAATGTCCCGATCCACCAGGTCGTGGTCGCCTGCCTGCCCTGGGTGGCGGTGGTGGCGGTCATGCTGGGGCTGGTAACCTATTTGCCCTTCCTGTCCACCTGGCTGCCGGGCATCCTGTTCTGATCATGGCCCGACGGGCCGAAACCGTGGGAGGATAACGAGATGGCAGCCTTCACCAGGCGAACGGTAGCCGCCGGCGCGCTCGGCGCGGCCTTTGCGGTGCCGGGCACCACGCCCACGCAGGCGCAATCCCCGCTCCGCATCATCGTCAACAACGACACCCAGGGCCCGACGCTGAAGGGCCAGACCTGGGAGCTGTTCAAGCGTGAGATGGAGCAGGCGCTCGGCGACCGCGTGCGGGTGGATCTGCATCATTCCGGGACGCTCTATGACCAGCGTGGCCAAGTGCAGGCGCTGCAGCTCGGCGCCATCCAGTTCATTTCACCGGCGATCGGCGTCTATGCAGCGACGGCGCCGAAGATCGCGGTGCTCGGGCTACCCTATCTGTTGCCCACGCCGCGCGCTCTGCAGGCGGTGATCGACGACGAGCAGATCTCCAACGCACTGTTCGGGGAACTGCGCGCCAAGGCCATGGAGCCAGTGGCCTTCTGGCTGAACGGCCCGCGCGATGTCGGCCGGCGCGGCACGCCGATCCTGCGGCCGGGCGACATGCGCGGCGTGAAGATCCGCGTCCCGCCCGGTGCGAACTACGTCGAGGCGTTCCGCGTGCTCGATGCGAATGTCGTCACGATCAACTGGGCTGAGGTGCCGACCGCGCTTTCGCAAGGCGTGATCGATGCAGTCGAACCCGTGGCGAATGCCTGGCTCGCCAGCCGGCTCTATGAGGTGGCGAACCAGATCACGCGCATCGGCTACATCCTCGACTTCTACATCGTCTGCACCAACAAGGCGTGGTGGGACCGGCTTCCGGCGGCGCAGAAGGAGGCGGTGCGCACCAGCCTGCGCCGCGCCACCGAATGGAACTGGGAGTCCACCGAGAAGGTGAACGAAGACGCCTATCGGCGAATCGCGGAGCTCGGCGCCACCATCCACACGCTCACGCCGGAGCAGCGGGCGGAGTGGCGCGAGGCGATGCGCCCGACCTGGGCCAGGCTCGGCGTGCCGCTGGTCGGCCAGGAGGTGATGGACCGTCTTGCGCGTATCGGCCAGGCGGCGAGCTGAGGCCGCGCTTCGCCGCGGCGCCTGCTGATCCGGGGGAGGAACGATGGCGTTCGACGTGCTTCCCGGGCTCGGCCAGCCGCTGCGGCGCATCGAGGATCCACGCCTGCTGACGGGTGGCGGCCGCTTCACCGCGAACCGCGCGTCGCCCGGGGCGCTGCACGCCGCCTTCGTCCGCTCGCCGCACGCGCATGCGCTGGTGCGCGAGGTGGCGACGCAGGATGCGCTCGCGATGCCGGGCGTCGTCGCCGTGTTCACCGCCGCGGACACGCTCGCGACCGGCCTCGGGCACAGCCCCGCCGTCACCGAGATCCGCGATGCTTCCGGGCGCCGCCACGTCGAGCCGCCGCGCCTGCCCATCTGCCCAGATCGCGTGCGCCATGTCGGCGAGATCGTCGCGATGGTGGTGGCCGAAACCGCGCATGCCGCGCGCAGCGGCGCCGAGGCCGTGGCGGTGGAGTACAAGTCGCTGCCCGCCGTCGTGTCGGGCGAGGCCGCGCTGCTGCCGGACGCGCCGCAGCTGCACGAGGGAGCGCCCGGCAACCTGGTCTGCGACTGGCGCAAGGGCGACGAGGCGGCTGTGCGGGACGCCCTGGCGCGCGCCGCGCATGTCGCGCGGCTGCGCCACCGCTCGCCGCGCATCCTGGCCGGCTACATGGAGACCCGTGCCGCGCTCGCCGAGTGGAACGAGGCCGCGCAACGCATCACGCTGACCACGCCTTCACAGGGCGTGCATGTCCTGCAACGCATTCTTTGCGACCACATCCTGAAGTTGCCGCGCGAGCGGCTGCGCGTGGTGACCGAGGATGTCGGCGGTGGCTTCGGCCCGAAGCTACCGCCCTATCCCGAACAAGCGCTCGCCTGCTTCGCCGCCATGCGGCTGAAGCGCGATGTGCTCTGGGTGCAGGACCGCACCGAGCATCACCTCGCCGACACCCACGCCCGCGATCTGGTCGCCGATGCCACGCTGGCGCTGGACGCGGAGGGCCGGTTCCTGGCGATCGACGTGCAGGCGGTGGCGAATTTCGGCGCCTATGTCTCGACCGTCGCGCCCACCATTCCGACCGGCGGCATGGCGAAGGTACTGACCGGCCTCTACGCGATTCCCGCCGCGCACATCGCGATGCGCTGCGCCTTCAGCAACACCGCGCCGGTGGATGCGGTGCGCGGCGCCGGCAAGCCGGAGGCGCTGGTGCTGCTGGAATGCCTGGTGGACCTTGCCGCGCGCCAGACCGGGCGCGACCCTGTTGAACTGCGCCGCCTGAACCTGGTGCCGCGCGAGGCCTTTCCTTGGCGCACCGCACTCGGCTACCGCTACGACAGCGGCGACTACCATGCGCTGCTGGATGCGGCGCTCGATGTGGGTGATGCCGCCGGCTACGCGGCGCGGCGCACCGATTCGGAGGCGCGCGGGCTTCGTCGGGGGCGCGGCGTCTCCTGCCATCTGCACGGCTCCGGCGGCTGGGGCGACGAGACGTCCCTCGTCGAGTTGCTGCCGGATGGCAGCGTGCTGGCGCGCACTGGCACGCAAAGCCAGGGCCAGGGCCACGCCACCGCCTATGCGCAGGTGCTGGCGGCGGCACTTGGCGTGGAGCCGGCGCGCGTGCGCATCCTGCAGGGCGACAGCGCGACCATCCCGCGCGGCGGCGGCACGGGCGGCTCCTCGTCCACCATCGTTTCCACCACCACTCTTGCGCGTGCCGCGGAAGCCGCGATCGAGGGCGGCCGCGACGCGGCTGCCGATCTGCTCGAAGCGGCGCCGGCGGATGTCGAATGGCAGGATGGCGCCTACCGGATCGTCGGTACGGACCGCCGCGTCGGCTTGTTCGAGGTGGTCGCGCGCCTTGGCGGCTTGCAGGGCAGCGCCGACTTTGCCGATACGGTGGAGACGTGGCCGGCCGGCATCGCGCTCTGCGAGGTCGAGCTCGATCCGGAGACCGGCGAGGTGTGGCTGGACCGCTTCGCCGCCGCCGTGGATGCCGGCACCGTCGTGAACCCGATGCTGCTTGCCGGCCAGCTGCATGGCGGCTTCGCGGCCGGCATCGGCCAAGCCTTGTGCGAGGACGCGCGCTACGACGCGGACGGGCAATTGTTGGCCGCAACGCTGATGGATTATGCCATGCCGCGCGCCGACACGCTGCCGCGCTTCGAACTCGTGGATGTGCCGGTGCCCTCGCCGAACAACCCGCTCGGCATCAAGGGCGTTGGCGAGTTGCCGACCAACGGCGCGCCGGCGGCAGTGGCGAATGCAGTGGCCGATGCGCTCGCCGGCGCGGACGCGACGCAGCTGGACCTGCCGCTCACGGCGGAACGGGTGTGGCGGGCGCTGCGGGCATCGAAGGAGGAGACATGACCATGGGGCTGACCGTCACTCCCTTGCATCCGCTGTTCTTCGCCAGGGTGGAGGGCGTGGACCTCCGTGCGCCGCTGACGGCGGCCCTGGCCGCCGAGATCGAGGCGGCATTGGATCGCCATGCGGTGCTGGTTTTCCCCGGCCAGGATCTCGACGACGACCAGCAGATGGCCTTCGGCCTGAACTTCGGCCCGATGGAGGAGCAGCCGGCTGCGGTGGACACCCACAAGCAGCGCCTCAAGCACGCGCAGATGAACGACATCTCGAATCTCGACGAGCACGGCCGGCTGCTGCAGGCCGATGACCGCCGGCGGATGTTCAACCTGGGCAACCAGCTCTGGCACAGCGACAGCAGCTTCAAGCCGACGCCGGCGAAATACTCGCTGCTGCATGCCCGCGTGATCCCGCCCGAAGGCGGCGACACCGAGTTCGCCGACATGCGTGCCGCCTGGGACGCGCTGCCTGCCGCCATGCAGGCGAAGCTGCGTGACCTGGTCTGCGAGCATTCGCTGCTGTTCTCGCGCGCCGTACTCGGCTTCACCGAGTTCACCGAGGAGGAGCGCGTGAAGTTCGCTCCCGTGCCGCAGCGCCTGGTGCGGCGGCACGAAGGCTCCGGGCGGCTCTCGCTCTATCTCTCCTCGCATATTGGCCGCATTCGCGGCTGGCTGGTGCCGGAGGCACTGGCGCTGATCCGTGACCTGACGGAGCACGCGACCCAGCGCGAGTTCGTCCATCGCCATGTCTGGCGGCAGCATGATCTTGTGATGTGGGACAACCGCTGCACCATGCACCGCGCGCGGCCTTTCGAGGATCGACGGCATCCGCGCGACGTGCGCCGCGTGACGATCAAGGATTCGCGGCCGACGCTGGAACAGGCGGCGTGATCGTGCGCCGCCTGCCCCTGTAGGCTCAGTTCCGGAAGTCGGGATCCGTGCGGTCCACCTGGCGCAGCAGGCCGGGCCATTCCAGCGGTCCGTAGCGGCGCGAGTTGGGCGGATCGTACATTGCGCAGGACTTCGCCACCACCTCGTCGGACGGCATCTCCAGCTCGGTGTTGCACGCCATTGCCTGCAGCTGCGCCTGGCAGGCGCGCTCCATCCCCCACATGGCGATGAACGCCTCCGCGACGCTGTCGCCGATGGTCAACAGGCCGTGGTTCTTCAGGATGCAGTAGTTGCGGGCGCCGATGCTGCGCGCGAGGCTCTCGCGCTCCGCCGGGTCACGCTCGGGGCCGCGGAAGTCGTGATAGGCGATGCGGCCGTAGAAGCGCGTTGCGGTCTGCGTCAGCGGCAGCAGCCCGCATTTCAGCGCGGAGACGGCCATGCCGGCGACGGTGTGGGTGTGCATCACTGCCTTCGCATCCGGCCGCGCCCGGTAGATGCTGCTGTGGATGGTGAAGCCCGCCGGATGCAGCCCGTAGGGCGTCTGTGGCCGGTAGAGGACCTCGCCCTCGATATTCACCTTCAGCAACGAGCTGGCGGTAATCTCGCTGAACAGCATGCCGTTCGGATTGATGAGGAACTGGTCCGGCGCATCCGGCACCCGGGTGGTGATGTGGGTGTAGATCATGTCGGACATGCCGTAGCGGTCGCAGAGCCGATAGCAGGCCGCGAGGTCCACGCGCGCCTGCCACTCGGCCTCGCTGACCGAGCCCTGGATCGGGGCGATGTCGAGCGGGTTGACGATGGTCATGGGGAGGCTCCCTCCTGGATCACTCGGGGCGGATGCCGGTCTGCGCGACGACACGGCGCCATTTGCCGATCTCGTCCGGCAGTCTGGCCGCAAGAGGGCCGGGGCCGTCGAGGCGGATCACGCCGGCGGCAGCGTCCATGCGGTCCTTCAGCTGGGCATCTTCGCGCAGCAGCGCGAGTTCGGCCACCAGGCGGTCGCGCAGCGGCGCCGGGAAACCCTTCGGGGCGAACATCGAGAAGAAGTTGGGGGCGGCGTAGCCCGGCACCTTTTCGGCGATGGCGGGCACGTCCGGCACCACGGCGACGCGCTGCTCGGTGGTTACGCCCAGCAGCCGCGCGCGACCCTGGCGGACATGCTGCAGCACTTCGATGGAACTGCCGAAGATGAGGTCGATTTCACCGGCGTAGATCGCATTCACCGCCTGCGAAATTCCGCGGTAGGGAATATGGGTCAGCTTGATGTCGGCCATCGAGGCGAACAGCTCGGTGGTCAGGTGGTTGGCCGAGCCGACCCCGCCAGACCCGTAGTTCAACTTCTCCGGATTGGCGCGGGCGAAGGCCAGCAGGTCGTCCAGCGAGCGATGCGGCGAGTCCAGCCGCACCATCAGCCCCGCGGGCAGGTCCACCACGATGCTGAGCGGGTCGAGGTCGCGAACCGGATCGAAGTTCAGGGATGGCCGCAGCACGGGAAGGATCGAGATGGAGGCCGAGATGAACAGCAGCGTGGCGCCATCCGGCGCCGAGCGCGCCACATGCTGCGAGCCGAGCCCTCCGCCTGCGCCGGGGCGGTTCTCCACCACGAAGCTGGCGTCGAGGCGCTGGCCCAGCCGGTCGGCGATGATCCGGGCCGGGATGTCTTGCGGCCCGCCGGCGGCGAAGGGAATGACGATGCGCACCTGGCGGACCGGCCAGGCGCCCTGATGCGGCTGCGCCAGCGCCGGCATGCACGCACCCAGGCCCGAAAGCCCCGCTGCGCCGAGCAGTACCTGCCTGCGATTCATCGTCCTCTCCCCAAGTCTCTTCGCGAGTGCAGCGCCGTAGCCGGCGCGCCGCCCTGGGTTGTAGCAGGCCGCACGGCAGCGCCTAGCTGCTTTCCCGCCACGCCCCCTTGGAGGGCGCGGCATCCCGTCGCAGTCTCCACGTCGAGAACCCTGGAGACGCCCGCCCATGAGCACCGCACAGGCCCTGCCGGAGAACCCGTTGCGCGCCGCCATGCGCGCGGGCGAGCCGGTGTTCGGCATGAGCGTCCGCCTTTCCCGCTCGCCTGACATCGCCCGCGTGGCGCGCGCTTCGGGCCACCATTTCCTCTTCATCGATGCACAGCACGCGGTCTTCAACCCGGAGACCATCGCCACCCTCTGCCAGGCCGCGGCGGCGCTCGGCGTGGTGCCGCTCGTGCGGGTGCGCAGCATTGACGACCCCGATGTTGCGCTGCTGCTCGACAACGGTGCCGGCGGTATCGTCTTCCCCGACGTCAACACGCCGGCGGAGGCGGAGCGTGCGGTGGACCGCTGCCTGTTCCGGCCCAAGGGGCGGCGCTCGGTAGCCGGCGGCTATCCGCATTTCGACTTCCGCGGCGTGCCGGTCGCGCAGGCCAGCGCGGCGCTCAACGCGGCGACGCTGGTCTGCTGCATGGTGGAGACGGCGCAGGGCCTCGACAGCCTGGAGGCCATCGCCGCGGTGCCGGGCGTGGACGTGGTGCATATCGGCGCCAACGACCTGCTGACCTCGCTCGGCAAGCCAGGCCAGTTCGACGATCCCATCCTGGTGGAGGCGATGGACCGTGCCATCGCCGCCACGGCGCGGCATGGGGGCTTCGCCGGCTGCGGCGGCAACCGCGACGTAGCCCGCCAGGCTGCTTCGGTGAAGCGCGGTGTGCGCTTCGTCACCACCCAGGCGGACACCGCCTTTCTCGCCGCTGCGGCCGGGCAATGGACCGCCGGGCTGCGCAAGGCGCTGGAGGCGTAGGGCGACGATGTCCGAGATTCATCTGGTTCCCGCCGAGACCTGCCACGCGCAGATCGTCTCCGTGCTGAGCGCCTGGGGCATGGACCCTGCAACGGTGCAGGTCACCGCCGAGGTGATGGTCGAGACCGACCTGGCCGGCGTGGACAGCCACGGCATCTCCATGCTGATGGACTATGACGGGAGCCGCCGCAAAGGGCGGCTGAACCTGAAGGCGCGGCCGCGGGTGGTGCGCGAAAGCCTGGTCACGGCGCTGGTGGATGCCGATGCGGGCCTCGGCCATCCGGCCTCGGTGATGGCGATGGATCTCGCCATCCTCAAGGCCAAGGCAACCGGCGTCGGCGTCGTGGCGGTGCGCAACTCGCACCATTTCGGTGCCGCCGGGCATTATGCGGCGATGGCGCCGAAGCACGGCCTGCTCGGCCTCGTCACCTCGGCCACGCGCACGATCGGCGTGGTGCCGACGCGCGCGGCGGTCCCGGTGCTCGGCACCAACCCGATCGCCTTCGCCGCGCCGGCGGCGCGCAACCGTCCGTTCCGGCTCGACATGGCAACCAGCACCGTCGCGGCCAACAAGGTCCGCGTCTATGGCCTGCAGGGCAAGACGTTGCCGGCCGGCTGGGTGCTGGATGGGCAGGGCCGCCCGATCACCGATGCCGACGCGGCCTGGGAGGTCATCAAGGAGCAGCCGGAAGGCGGCCTGACGCCAGTCGGCGGCACGGCGGAGATGTCGAGCCACAAGGGCTACGGCCTCGGCATGATGGCGCACATCCTGGGCGGCGTGCTCTCCGGCGCCTCCTTCTCGCCGATCCGCGTGCGCACGCAGCGGCCGCAGGATCCCGACAATATCGGCCACTTCTTCATGGCGCTCGATCCCACGGCGTTCCGGGAGGAAGGGGCATTCGAATCCGACCTCGACGACGCCATCGACGTGCTGCACGCGACACCGCCCGCCGATCCGGCGCTGCCCGTGCTGGTCGCCGGCGACCCCGAGGCGGACTCGCGCGAGCGCCGCCTGCGCGAGGGCATCCCCGTCTCGCCGACGCTGGCCGCCCAGCTGCGCGGCGTGGCCGAGCGCGCCGGGGTGCCCTGCCTGATGCCGTGACGCCTTGCCCCCGGGCATCCGGCACCCGATCTGCGGACCATGCAGATCCCTTTCGACAACACCTATGCGCGCCTGCCGGAGCGCTTCTTCGCGCGCCTCGACCCGACGCCGGTCGGGGCGCCTCGGCTGCTGAAGGTGAACGCCACGCTCGCCCGCACCCTCGGCATCGATCCCGACTGGCTCGCCGGGCCGGAGGGCGTGGAGGTGCTCGCCGGGAATCGCGTGCCGGAAGGCGCCGAGCCGCTCGCGCAGGCCTATGCCGGCCACCAGTTCGGCGGCTTCGTGCCGCAGCTCGGCGACGGCAGGGCGATCCTGCTTGGCGAGGTGGTGGGCGCCGATGGCAGGCGACGCGACATTCAGCTGAAGGGCTCCGGCCGCACGCCCTTCTCACGCGGCGGCGACGGCCGCGCGGCGGTTGGGCCGGTTCTGCGAGAGTATCTAGTCAGCGAGGCGATGGCCGCCCTCGGCATCCCGACCACGCGCACCCTCGGCGCGGTCGCGACGGGGGAGGTGGTGCGGCGCGAGACGGCGCTGCCTGGCGCGGTGCTGGCGCGCGTCGCGGCCAGCCACATCCGCGTCGGCACCTTCCAGTTCTTCGCCGTGCGGCAGGATGTGGAGGGCGTGCGGGTGCTCGCCGACCACGCCATCGCGCGCCACTACCCGGCGGCCGCCGAGGCCGAGGCGCCGTATGCTGCCTTCCTCGATGCGGTGATCGCCGCGCAGGCCGAGCTCATCGCGCGCTGGATGCTGGTGGGCTTCATCCATGGCGTGATGAACACCGACAACTGCACGATCTCCGGCGAGACGATCGACTACGGCCCCTGCGCCTTCATGGATGCCTTCCACCCCGGTACCGTGTTCAGCTCGATCGACCACGGCGGCCGCTATGCCTGGGGCAACCAGCCGCGCATCGCGATGTGGAACCTGACCCGCTTCGCCGAGACTCTGCTGCCCCTGCTGGCCGGCACCGAGGAGGAGGCGATCCCGGGCGCGCAGGAAGCGCTGGGTCGCTTCGCGCCGCGCTTCGAGGCCGCGTGGCTCGGCGGCCTGCTGCGCAAGCTCGGCATCGCGGCGCCTCGTGAGAGCGACGCCGAACTCGCGCAGGACCTGCTGACGCGCATGCAGGAGAACGAGGCCGATTTCACGCTCACCTTCCGCCACCTGGCCGATGCGGCGGCGGACGATGATGCGGCCGTGCGCGCGCAGTTCCGCGACCCGTCGGCCTACGATTCCTGGGCGGAAGGCTGGCGCGCGCGGCTCGCGGAGGAGGCGACGACGCCCGCGCAGCGCCGCGATGCGATGCGCGCGGTGAGCCCCGCTTTCATCCCCCGCAACCACCTGGTCGAGCAGGCCCTGTCCGCAGCGATGGAGCGGGACGACCTCGGCCCCTTCGAGGAACTTCTCACCGTGTTGTCGCGCCCCTTCGACGACCAGCCCGGCCGGGAGCGCTACGCCACGCCGCCGCAGCCTGAGGAACGCGTGCTGGCGACCTTCTGCGGCACCTGAGGCGCTACAACTCCGCCAGCCGGCCCGGCACCGGCAAGGGCTGCGTCACGCCGGCACGGCGCAAGGCGTGCCAGTAGGTGGTCGGGTTGCTCGCCAGCACCGGCTTGCCGAACAGCGTCTCCGCCGCCTGCGCAAGTACCGCGAACGGCAGGTTGGTGCCGACCTGCACGATGGCTTCCACCTCCGGGCCTTCGAGTTCGCGCAAGGCGTCGCGCAGCCGCTGCTCCGGCAGCAGCGCGATGGCGGCCGGGCTCGGTGCGCGCAGCCCGACCAGGCGCACCACCTCGTGCCCCGCCTCCTCGAACAGCCGCCGCGCGGCGGCATCGCCCACCGGCATGAACGGTGTGAGCACCGCGATGCGCGCCGGCCGCCCAAACAGTGCCTGCAGCGCCGCCAGCAGCGAGGAGGAGACGTCGGTTACCGGGCAGCCGAGGCGTTCCTCTGCATCTCGCAGCAGCTTCGCGCCGGCCTCGCCACCGCCGGCGAAGTTCTCCACCATCACCCCGATGGCGCAGTGATCCGGATGGCAGGGCACGAGCGTATCGAGCGCGTCCATCAGCCCCGCCACCATCGCCGCGCGTACCGCCAGCGTGTCGGCGTCCGAGGCCACGGCCTGGTCGCGGTTCGGGATGCGCGCATGGGCGTTGATGACGCCCGCCGGCCGCAGTGCCTCCATCTCCGGTTGTACCGTGATGTTGGTGGCGGGCGCGACCACGCCCATCAGCACTCGGCGCAGGGGATCGGTCATGCGCAACTCCTTCTTGGCAGGGCGCGGCGCCGCGCCGCCGGCAGGACGATCCACCGCGCCGGTGGTGCTGTCCATGGCCGCATGGCAGGCGGCTGGCGGTCAGCGCCGCCACGGCGCATCATGCTGCCGCCATCGACGGAGGAAAGGCATGACCGAGGTCAGGGTGCTGGCTGCAACCGGGATGCTCGGCTCGGGCTTCCTCGAATCCTCCTTCGCCCGCGGGGTGGCGCTGCAACCGCAAGTCATCGCTTGCGATGCCGGCTCCACCGATGGCGGCCCAGCCTATCTCGGCGCCGGAATGCCATTCTTTTCGCCGGAGGCGGTGGGGCGTGACCTGCGGCTGATGCTGCGCGGCGCGCTGCAGCTCGGCGTGCCGATGGTGATCGGCTCCTGCGGCTTTGGCGGCGGCGATGCCGGGCTGGAAGGCGTGCGCGACATCGTGCTCGACATCGCGCGCGAGGAAGGCATGCGGTTTCGCGCCGCCCTGATCCACAGCGAGCAGGACAAGGGCTACCTCAAGCGCCGCCTGGCGGAAGGCCGCATCCTGCCGCTCGATCCGGCGCCCGACCTGGACGAGGGCGTGATCGAGCGCAGCGCGCATATCGTCGGGGCCATGGGCCATGAGCCGATCGCGGCCGCCATCGAGGCCGGCGCGCAGGTGGTGCTGTGCGGTCGCGCCACCGACACCTCGCTCTTCGCGGCCGTGCCGGTGATGCGCGGCGCGGGGGAGGGGCCGGCCTGGCACGCCGCAAAGACGCTGGAATGCGGCACCGCCGCCACCGCCTTCCGCAAGCGCCCGGACAGCATCTTCGCGTGGGTGCGCGACGACCATTTCGATATCGCGCCGCTCGATCCCGATAGCCGCTGCACGCCGCAGAGCATCGCGGCGCATACGCTGTATGAGAACGCCGATCCCTTCCTGATCACCGAGCCATCCGGCACCATCGACACCACCCGGGCCCGCTACGAGGCGCTGGACGACCGCACCGTGCGCGTCACCGGCAGCGCCTTCAACAAGGCGAACCGCACCACCATCAAGCTGGAAGGCGCGGAACTCGCGGGCTACCAGAGCGTGATCGTCGCCGGCGTGCGGGAGCCCTTCATCCTGCGCCAGCTCGACAGCTGGCTGGCGGCCATGCAGTCGCGCTTCGCCGACCGTGTGCAGGAGGTGTTCCGCGGCCGCGTCGCGCCGGGCGACTACGCGATCCGCGTGCGCATCTATGGCCGTGACGGCGTGATGGGCAAGCTGGAGCCGCGCGCGGCGGAGCTCGGACATGAGGTCTGCCTGCTGATCACCGTGACGGCGGCGGACCAGAAGACGGCCAAGGCCATCGCGAAATCCTTCGCGCATTTCGCGCTGCACTTCCCGATCCCCGAATGGGGCGGGCTGATCAGCGGGCTCGCTTTCCCCTTCACGCCATCCGAGATGGACAAGGGGCCGGTCTACCGCTTCACGCTGAACCACATCGTGGTCCCCGACGACCCGCAGGAGATGTTCCGCACCGAGTTGCTGGAGGTCTGACGCCATGCCGATCCTGGGCGACCTTGCCAAGCTGATCCGCTCGAAGAATGCAGGGCCCTTCACGCTCACCTTCGACGTGATGTTCGACGACGAGGCGACCTATCGCCACGTCGTCGCCTCCCGCGTGCTCACGCGCGCGCGTTTCGCCGCGATCTACGGCGTGCCGGAGGAGAAGGTGATGTTCTTCGAGCACGATGCGGCGCGCGCAATCAAGATTTCCATCCCGCGCCCCTATGTGCAGTGCGATCTCGACGACGGCGATGCCTATGGCGGCCAGCAGCACGCGCCGCTGGTGGAACTCGAAGTGCCGGACCCGGCCTGAAGGGCGTCAGGCCGGCACGGCCTGGCCGCCGCTGCGCAGGAAGCGATCCATCACTGCGCCGAAGGCCTCCGGTGCTTCGTACATCGTCCAGTGTCCGGCGTTCGGCACCACCTCTGCCATCGCATCGGGGCGAACCTCGCGCACCGCGGCGATGCGTTCGGGAATGTGGCCGAAAGCCACCTGGTCGCGCTCGCCCCACAGCGCGCAGAGCGGCATGGAAGTGCGCGCCAACGCCTGCTTCAGCATCGTGGCGTTGGCAAAGCCGCGGCTGCGGAACCGCGCGAGGACGGTGTTCCGCTCCTGGATCGCCAGAGCCAGGTCGTCGATGCGCGCCGGGTCGGCGATCATCAGGGAGTGCAGGTTGAAGCGGTGCGCGGCGAGCCGCGCCTCGCCCGCCTTGTCGCGCACTTTCTCGAGCGGCACGGCATTGCGCGGCATGCCGAGCGAGCCCGCGCCCACCAGCATGAGGCTGCGGATGGCGTCGCCGAGCTCCGCCGCCACATGGCCGGCGACATTGGCGCCGAAGGAGAAGCCGACCAGCTCCGCGCGCTGCTCGCCGAGCACCTGGCGCAGGCCCGCGGCGGCAATGCGCGCGCTGTGTGGCGGATCGTGCGGCTCGGGCGGCATGGCGCTGTCGCCGAGGCCGGGCAGGTCGGGCGCGATGACGCAGCGCCGCGGCGCGTGATGCGCAATCTGCTTCACCCAGTGCCGCCAGGATCCGCTGCCGCCGTGCAGCAGCACCAGCGGGCTGCCGGCGCCGGCATTCCACACCCGCCAAACCATGATGCCGTCGCCGCAGGGCGTCTCGATGCGCGTCGCCGCGCGGTCCAACTCGTCGAGGATCTGCATCAGTAGCTCTTCGGCAGACCGAGGACGCGCTCGGCGATGTAGCACAGGACCAGTTGCGGGCTGACCGGCGCGATGCGCGGGATGAAGCTCTCGCGCAGAAGCCGCTCCAGGTGGAATTCCTGCGCGTAGCCATAGCCGCCGAGGGTCATCACCGCGGTATGCGCGGCCTCGAACCCGGCCTCGCCCGCCAGCCATTTCGCGGCGTTCGCCTCGGCGCCGCAGGGCAGGCCGCTGTCGTAGCGCCAGGCAGCCTGCATGGTCATCAGCCGCGCCGCCTCCAGCTTCATCCAGCACGCCGCGAGCGGGTGCTGCACGCCCTGGTTCTGGCCGATCGGGCGGCCGAACACCACGCGCTCCTTCGCGTATCCCGCGGCGCGCGCGATGGCGGCGTGGCCAATGCCGACCGCCTCGGCGGCGACCAGGATCCGCTCCGGGTTCAGCCCGTGCAGAATGTAGTCGAAGCCCTTGCCCTCCTCGCCGATCCGGTCCTCCAGCGGGATCTCCAGCCCGTCGATGAAGAGCTGGTTCGAATCGACGCCGTGGCGGCCCATCTTGGGGATCTCCCGCACCTCGACCTTCGTCCGGTCCAGCGCGGTGTAGAACAGGCTCAGCCCTTCGGAGCGCTTGCGCACCTGCTCGATCGGGGTGGTGCGCGCCAGCAGCAGCACGCGGTCGGCCACCTGCGCGGTGCTGATCCACACCTTCTGCCCATGCACCACGTAGCGGTCGTTCCGACGCTCGGCGAAGGTGCGCAGCTGGGTGGTGTCGAGGCCGGTGTTCGGCTCCGTCACCGCGAAGCACGCTTTCTCCCGCCCTGCGATCAGGGGGGGAAGCATGCGAGCCTTCTGCTCGGGCGTGCCGAACACCACCACCGGCATCGGGCCGAAGATGTTCATGTGCACGGCGGAGGCGCCGGTCATCCCGGCGCCGGATTCGGCGATCGCCTGCATCATCACCGCCGCCTCGGCCACGCCGAGCCCGGCGCCGCCCACTTCCTCCGGCATGCAGATGCCGAGCCAGCCTTCCGCCGCCATCGCCTGGTGGAATTCGTGCGGGAAGCGGTGCCCCTTGTCCGCCTCCAGCCAATAGGCATCGCCGAAGCGGGCGCAGAGCCGTTCGATCGCCTCCCGCACGGAACACTGGGTGTCGGTTTCGCGAAAATCCATGCCCGCCTGTTTCCTCTGCCCCGACCGTGCCAGTCTGGCGGCCGAACGCAACCCCGCGAGACACGCCGTGCCGCTGTTCGACCCTGCCGCCTTCCGCATACCGCCCGGCGCCGTGCATGTCTGCGCCGGCGGCGAGACGCCGGTGCTGCGCACCCAGGCCGCGGCGCTCGAACGCCACGCCGAGGACAAGTCCATTGGCCCGGCCAGCCGCCCGCGCCTGGACGACGAGGCCGATCGGCTGCGCGCCCGGCTCGCCGCCTTCTGGTCGGTAGGGGCAGAGGAGATCGGCCTCGTCTCCTCGGTCGCCGAGGGCATGTCCATCCTCGTTGAGAGCCTGGACTGGAAGCCGGGCGACAATGTCGTGCTCGCCGGCGACGAGTACCCCTCGGTCGTCGCCCCGCTGGCGCTGCGGCGCGGCGTGGCGCTGCGCTTCGCTGACATGATGGACCCGGCCGCGGTGGCGGCGGCCGTGGATGCGCGGACGCGGATGATCGCCGTCAGCGCCGTCTCGATGGTGGACGGCAGGCGCCACGACCTGCCGGCGCTGCGCGGAGTGGCCGATGGTGCGGGCGCGATGCTGGTGGTGGATTTCACCCAGGCCAGCGGGTGGCTGCCGATCGAGGCCGCCGTCACAGATTTCGCCTTCTCCGCCTGCTACAAATGGATGCTCGGGATAACCGGGATCGCGGTGGCCTACTGGAACCGTGCGCGCCAGCCGGCCTGGGCGCCGGCGACGGCGGGGTGGTATTCCGTCGTCATGGCGGGGCGGCCGGACTACGCGCAGCCGCTCGCGTTGCGCCCGGACGCCAGGCGCTTCACCCGCGGCAATCCGTGCCATGCCGGCGTCTATGCCATGCACGCCGCGATGGATGTCCTGGAAGCCTACCCGCGTGGCGCGGTGCAGCGGCACGTGCAGGGGCTGACCGTCGCTCTGCTGGACCGGCTCGCCGCCGCCGGCATCGCCTCCACCACGCCGCACGACGCTGCGCGGCACGGCGCGAATGTCTGCATCGCGCATGAGCGCGCCGCCGCCATCGTGGAGGCCATGGCATCACGCGGCGTGCTCGCCTGGAACGGCCGTGGCCGGGTGCGCTTCAGTTTCCACGGCTACAACGACATGGCAGAGCTCGACCGCATCATGGATGCGTTGCGCGCCAGCCTCTGAGGGACCATCCGATGCTGCAGCACCCGCCCGCCGAACCCGGCATGCGCGAGGAGGAGATCGACACCCCCGCGCTGGTGCTCGACCTCGACGCCTTCGAGCACAACCTCGACACCATGGCCGCGCTCCTGGCGCCGACCGGCACGAAGCTGCGGGCGCACGCCAAGACCCATAAATCGGCGGTCGTTGCCCTCGCCCAGATGCGCCGCGGCGCGGTTGGGCAATGCGTGCAGAAGGTGGCGGAGGCCGAGGCACTCGCCTGGGGCGGCGTGCCGGACATCCTGGTCAGCAACGAGGTGATCGCGCCGCGCAAGCTGGCCCGGCTCGCGGCGCTGTCCAGCATCGCGAAGGTCGCGGTCTGCGTGGACGACGCCGCCGGCATCGCCGCGGTCGAACAGGCCGCCGAGGCCGCCGGCATCCGCATGACCACGCTGGTCGAGATCGACATCGGCGGCGGCCGCTGCGGCGTGGAGCCGGGCCCGCCCGCTGTCGCGCTCGCCGAGCGCATCGCCGCCAGCCCGCACCTGATCTTCGGTGGGCTGCAGGCCTATCACGGCAGCGCGCAGCACCGCCGCACGCCCGAGGAACGCCACGCCGCCATCGCCTTCGCCGCCGAGGGCACGCGGCGCACGGTGGAGCAGTGTCGCCAGCGCGGCCTCGAATGCGCCATCGTCGGCGGTGCCGGCACCGGCACCTTCGCGCTGGAGGCTGCGAGCGGCGTCTGGACCGAGATCCAGGCGGGCTCCTATGCCTTCATGGATGCCGACTACGGCCGCAACCAGGATCCGCCGCCCTTCCGGCACGCGCTCTTCGTGCTGGCGCAGGTGATGAGCGCGCCGCGGCCGGGCATCGCGGTGGTGGATGCCGGGCACAAGGCGGTCGCGGTGGATTCCGGCCTGCCGCTGGTCCACGGCTTCCCCGGCACCCTCTACACCGGCGCCTCGGATGAGCATGGCACGCTGAAAGGCGAGGGGCTGCCGCGACTCGGCGAGAAGGTGCGGCTCATCCCCGGCCACTGCGACCCGACCGTGGACCGCTACGACTGGTATGTCGGTGTCCGGAAGGGGCGGGTGGAGTGCCTCTGGCCGATCGCGGCGCGCGGCGGCATGGCCTGAGCAGGCCTGCGCCGCGCGGCGGCGTCAGTTCAGCGTGGCCGCCCGAACCGGTGTGGTCGCGCGGGGCACCGGCGCGGGCAGGGGGCCTCCCGACCCTTGGCCACGTCCGGCCGCGAGTGCGCTGCGCGTCGGGGCCGCGGGCGCCCGGCGTGCGGTGGCCGGGCGAGCCGGCGTGTTGCGCGTGGCCGTGCTCCGCGTGGTGCGTGCCGGCGCAGTCCGGCGCGTGGCGGCGCTGCGGGACCGCGCCGTCGTCGTGCGCGCCGATGCCGCGCGGCGGGACGCGGTGGCGCGCGCCGGTTGGGCGGCCGGGCGCCGTGCCCTCTGCGTCGTGGCAGCCGGCCGCGAGGTGACCTGTTGCCGCGTCTGGGCCGCCCGCCGCGGTGTCTGCCGGGCTGAGCGGGTCGCCCGGCTGGTGGGGCTGGCGGCCGCGGCGCGCGGCAGCGCCGCCGCCGCCGCGCTACGCACCAGGATCGGCCGGGCGGCGGCGGTATGGGTGACGCCGAGCTGGTTGAAGCCGCGGTCGAGCAGGGTCGCCATGTGGCCGTCCCGCTCCGACCAGGAGCTGCCGCCGAACACCGCGCCAACCAGGCGCTGCCCGCCGCGGCTGGCGCTCGTCACGATGTTGAAGCCGCTGGCATTGATGTAGCCGGTCTTGATCCCGTCCACGCCCTCGTAGGATTCCAGCATCCGGTTGTGGTTGCGGATGCGGACGCCGCCGAACTGGGCATGGGTGATGCCGAAATAATGGTAGCGGTCCGGGAAATCCTGGAACAGGCGCAGGCCGAGGGTGGCCATGTCGCGCGCGGTGGTGATCTGCTCGGCATCCGGCAGGCCGGATGCGTTGCGGAAGGTGGTTCGGGCCATCCCGAGCCCGCGGGCGCGCAGCGTCATCATCTGCGCGAAGCGGGCCTCCGACCCGCCGAGGCGCTCGCCGACCGCGGTCGCGACGTCATTCGCCGAGCGGGTGACCAGGGCCAGGATCGCCTGCTCGACCGAAATGGACTGTCCCGCCGGCACGCCCAGCTTGGAGGGGGGGCGGGAGGCCGCCTCGGCCGAGATCGGCACGCGGGAGTTCAGCGTCAGGCGCCCATCCCGCAGCGCCTCGAACACCATGTAGAGGGTCATCATCTTGGTCAGCGACGCCGGGTGCCGCGTGTCGTCCGCATTGGCGGCGACCAGCACGCGGCCGCTGCCGTGGTCCAGCACGATGGCGGCGTAGCGTTCACTGCCGATCTGGGCACGTGCCTGGCCAGCCAGCCCGAGCAACGCAGTTGCGAGCGTGACACAGGCAACCAGCCCTGCACGCGTGGCGAGCCCGAACCGCATCGGCAATCATCCCCCCCGGGCGACACCCCCCGGTGCCGCGCCAGCCACCTCAAACCTATTGAATACAGGCCCCCTTTGTCGAGAGAACAGTGCTGGAACAATATGTAAAGGCAGAGGCTTGCGGCGCACTGCTCAAACACCGTCGCACGCAGCCCGCCGCCTCGCTGTCCGGGGCAGCTTCCCGGCCACGGAAGCGCGCGGGATAGTGAGAATCTGCTTATGCTGCGCTGCAAAAAAACACTTGCGATGGCAACGCGGACAAGGCTAGAAGCCTCGCGTGCTGCGGTGCAGCAAAAGTCCAAGGGGCCGGGTCTTCGGCTCCCGGTGGCCCTTCGGGGCGCGCCGTCACGGCAGTTGAAGGAGCACTCGGATGGCCTCGGAGACGAAGGAAAGCAAGCGGGCGGTCACGCTGGTCGAGACCACGGCGACCGCCCAGGGCGCTCAGGCGAAGAAGTTTGTGGAAGACGGCGCCACCCAGGCGCGTGCGGCGATGGAGCAGGGCATGGAACAGGTGACGAAGACGGCCGAGGGTTTCTTCAAGGCGGCCGAGGAAGCAGCGGAATTCAGCCGCGGCAACATGGAAGCGATGACGAAGACGGCTCAGCTGTTCGCCGTCGGCTTCCAGGACATCGGCAAGCAGGTCTTCGCCGTGAGCCAGGCGCTGACCGACCACGCGCTCGAGAGCGCCAAGGCAATGGCCTCCGTGAAGAGCCTGAAGGAAGCCGCCGACATCCAGGCCGCCTTCGCCAAGGCTTCCATGGAGCGCTCGATGAGCGAGGCCGCGAAGCTGCAGGAGGCGACCTTCCGCCTCGCCGAGACGGCCTACGCGCCGCTCACCGCCCGCATGACGCTGGCGGTCGAGAAGCTCGGCAAGCCGCTCGCGGCCTGACCACCGCCGCTCCGGCGGCAGAAATCCGGTCGCCGGGCACCCATGCGGTCCCGGCGACCCTCGCGAGGGGGCCCGCCCGCCCGTCCTTTCCGCCTGGTGCGGATCGGGCGGCCCGGACGGGCCCCTTATCCGTTGCGTGATTGCAACCGGATTACGGGACCGGACGGCCCTTTTGGCAAGCTTCCGGTCACCTTACTTGCGGATCATCGCGTCAAGCCCTTCACTCAGGCCCCGGCGCTCCGATATCTTGTGCCGAGCCCCGCCGCGGCGGACGGGGATAACAGCACGGCGCTGACCGGGCCATCGGGCCGGCCGGCGCAATCCGGCTTCCAGAACAGGCGATCAAGGCGCGCGACCAAGGCAGGCATGAGCGACAGCGACAAGCGGAACGGCCAGGGCAGCGGCTCCGGCAACGGGACGGAGGGCCCCAACACCGGCGTGGTGGTGAAGGCCCGGCCGCGTACCCGCAAGCCGTCCATGTACAAGGTCCTGATGCTGAACGATGACTACACGCCGATGGAGTTCGTCGTGCATGTCCTCGAGCGGTTCTTCAGCAAGAGCCGCGAGGAGGCGACGCGCATTATGCTGCACGTCCACCGCCGGGGCGTGGGCGTGTGCGGCGTCTATACGTACGAGGTCGCCGAGCACAAGGTGACCCAGGTGATGGACCTGGCGCGGCAGAACCAACATCCGCTCCAATGCACCATCGAAAAGGAATGACGGCCCTCTCATCCCGGGCCGTCGACCGCCCCACCTTCATGAAGGGCGGCACCTCTGTCGCAAGGGGGGGGGAGTGACCACATTGAGGGCAACCGCAGCAGGGACGCCCCGTTGAGCGCCTTGCCACCCGATAGGGAGCGTCAAGCCAATGCTGTCCCGTAACCTCGAGCAGACGCTCCACCGCGCCCTCGGCCTCGCGAACGAGCGTCGGCACGAGTATGCCACCCTGGAGCATCTTCTTCTCGCCCTCGCTGACGACGTGGACGCAGCCACCGTGCTGCGTGCCTGCGGGGTGGATGCCGAGAAGCTGAAGCGCGACCTGTCCGAGTTCCTCGACAAGGACCTGGCCGGCCTGGTCTCCGACCGCGCCGGCGACGCCAAGCCGACCGCCGGCTTCCAGCGCGTGGTCCAGCGCGCCGCCATCCATGTCCAGTCCTCGGGCCGCGACGAGGTGACCGGTGCGAACGTGCTGGTCGCCCTGTTCTCGGAACGGGAGAGCCACGCGGTCTATTTCCTGCAGTTGCAGGACATGACCCGGCTGGATGCGGTGAACTTCATCAGCCATGGCATCGCCAAGGCGCCCGGCCGCAGCGCGGCGCGGCCCGTGCAGGGCACGCCCACGTCCAGCTCCGAGGAGCAGCCGGAGAAGGAGGAGAAGCCGCAGCGCGGGCAGCGCGGGCAGGACGCGCTCTCCAACTACTGCGTCAACCTCAACAAGAAGGCGCAGCAGGGCAAGATCGATCCGCTGATCGGTCGCGACAGCGAGATCGAGCGGACCATCCAGATCCTCTGCCGCCGCACCAAGAACAACCCGCTCTACGTGGGCGATCCCGGCGTGGGCAAGACCGCCATCGCTGAGGGTCTGGCCAAGCGCATCGTCGAGGGCGACGTGCCCGAGGTCCTGCTCAAGTCCACCATCTTCGCGCTCGACATGGGCAGCCTGCTCGCCGGCACCCGCTATCGCGGCGATTTCGAGGAGCGGCTGAAGGCGGTGGTGAACGAGCTGGAGAACCAGCCCGGCTCCATCCTCTTCATCGACGAGATCCATACCGTCATCGGTGCGGGCGCGACCAGCGGCGGGGCGATGGATGCGTCGAACCTGCTGAAGCCGGCGCTGGCGCAGGGCACGCTGCGGTGCATCGGCTCGACCACCTACAAGGAATACCGCAACTACTTCGAGAAGGACCGCGCACTGGTCCGCCGTTTCCAGAAGATCGACGTCAACGAGCCGACGGTCGAGGACGCGGTGAAGATCCTGCAGGGGCTCAAGACCAACTACGAGAAGCACCACAAGGTCCGCTATACGCCGGAAGCCATCAAGGCGGCGGTGGAGCTCAGTGCCAAGTACATCCATGACCGCAAGCTGCCGGACAAGGCGATCGACGTGATCGACGAGGTCGGCGCCTCGCGCATGCTGCTGCCGGAGAACAAGCGCCGGAAGACCGTCACGCTGAAGGATGTGGAGGAGATCGTTGCGAAGATCGCACGCATTCCCCCCAAGAGCGTCAGTGCCGACGACAAGGAGGTGCTGAAGAATCTGGAGCGCGACCTGAAGGCTATGGTGTTCGGCCAGGACAAGGCGATCGAGGCGCTGTCGGCCGCGATCAAGCTGTCCCGTGCGGGCCTGCGGGATCCGGAGAAGCCGATCGGCAACTACCTGTTCTCCGGCCCGACAGGCGTCGGCAAGACCGAGGTGGCGAAACAGCTTTCCAAGACCCTCGGCATCGAGCTGGTGCGCTTCGACATGAGCGAATACATGGAGCGCCACAGCGTCAGCCGGCTGATCGGCGCGCCGCCCGGCTATGTCGGCTTCGACCAGGGCGGCCTGCTGACCGACAGCATCGACCAGCATCCGCATTGCGTGCTGCTGCTCGACGAGATCGAGAAGGCGCACCAGGATCTCTACAACATCCTGCTGCAGGTGATGGACCACGGGAAGCTCACCGACCATAACGGAAAGACGGTGGATTTCCGCAACGTCATCCTGATCATGACGACCAATGCGGGCGCAGCCGACATGGCCAAGCCGGCGATCGGCTTCGGTGCCTCGGTCCGCGTCGGCGAGGATCAGGAGGCGATCCAGCGGATGTTCACGCCGGAATTCCGCAATCGGCTCGACGCCGTTATCGCCTTCGCCGGCCTTGGCGCGGAGATCGTCGCCCGGGTCGTGGACAAGTTCGTCATGCAGCTGGAGGCGCAGCTCGCCGACCGCAACGTGACGATCGAGCTGTCCAGCGCAGCGCGGGAATGGCTGGCGGAGAAGGGGTACGACCCGCTCTACGGCGCGCGTCCGCTGGCCCGCGTGATCCAGGAGTACATCAAGAAGCCGCTCGCGGAGGAGTTGCTGTTCGGCCGCTTGGCGAAGGGTGGTGCGGTGAAGGTCGGGTTGAAGGACGGCGCGCTGTCCTTCGACTACATCGAAGCGGCACCGCCGGCGCTGCCCAAGCCAGAGGAGGGCGAAGGCGACCAGCCGGAGCGCGAGCCGGAAACCGCCGAGTAGGTCTCTGCCGGCTGCACTGTCCATGTTACGGAGGCGTCGCCCGGTGCGGGCGGCGCCTTTCGCGTGTGAAGGGGGATGGGGATGACGACCGATACGCGGATCGAGGACTGGGACGAGTACAACGGCGCGCTACGCGAGCGCGGCAAGGAGTTCTCGGCGCTGCACCCCGAGCTCATCAAGGGTTTCGGCGCGCTCAGCCGCGGCGCTGCGACGACCAGGCATCTCGACGCCAAGACCCGCGAATTCATCGCCCTGGCCGTGGCGGTGACGACCAAATGCCAGGGCTGCATCGATGCCCATGCGCGCAAGGCCAAGGCAGCAGGAGCCACCAAGGCGGAGATCGCCGAGGCGCTCGGCGTGGCGGTGGCGCTGAACGCCGGTGCGGCGCTGACCTATTCTTTCCACGTCATGGACGCGCTCGACGGAGCTGGCGAGGGATAGTGTCTGCGGCCAGGCGGACGCTGGCGGGTCGGCGACTTCCCCGCCGGATGGCCTAGGTCCTGTGGACTCTCAGGATTCCCCATTTGATTGAGGCATGATTCAAGGCTGTTCTGTGCGATGGGGGCGGCCTTGGCGGTGCTGGATCGGCTC